>DATKWK010000050.1:0-23416 GCA_035529595.1 Bathyarchaeia archaeon | reverse complement strand
TTCTTTTTAACGGTTTTATTTAACGGTGTTTTATTCATATTTTAGTCTGCGGCCTATATAGCAAACTATTAAAATCTGTCCCCTACCCGCTCAAACGCGAGCCTATCTCTTTTTTCATCTGCTCGATTGCGTAAAGCTTCATCCGGTGGGTAAAAACTTTGGCTGGGCTTTTTGCGCCGTCTGTTTTTATCTCGGCCAGCGCACGGAAAATTATGTCCTCCGGAACTTTTGCCGCTACCAGTTTATAGAATTTCTTTGAATGGTCGTCCCCTAACTGATCGAGTATTCGTTGAGCCACATAATCGGTTTTGTCTTCCGGTTGTTTGAGATTTTTTAGTTTTTTAATAGAACCGTTAACGGTATTTTCTTTTTTATTTGTTTCTATATTATTGTCTGACGCTTTGGGCTGGTTCTGATCTGATTTCAACGTCAGGTCTGACCTGACGCTTTCCGTCAGGTCTGTTTTTGATATACCGTATTTGCCCTCTAGGTAAAACCATTCCAGTTTATAGGATCCGTCGCCGTGTACGTCTACCCACTCCCCCAGCACGTAGATATTCTGTCTGCCGGTCCTTCTCCTTTTGATTACGCCTTTTTTGGCTAAACTGGTAAGGTGGCGTGATATGTTGTCCGGGTCAATGCCGGTAACTTCTGAAATCTTGCTTCTTTCTAACGAACAGGTTAAAAGCTGGTCGTTTGAATAAAGATCGTGCAGACCCATGTAGTGTTGTTCAGGGCTTCGCCAGACGTGCCGCCTTAAAACTAGGTAGGTGCCGAACTCGCTTGAACCTAGAAAATCAAGGAATTTTTTATCCTCGAGGAGTTTGAAATCTATTAAAATGAATTGTCGGTTAAAATTGCTGTTCATGGACAGATTTATAAATTGTTAATGCTAGCGTGCTAGCATGTGTGCTATCGTGATAGCACGATATCTTTCTTTCATGAATTCAAAAGCTCAAGCACTTTGGCTAGCATGCTTTCCTTCCCTTTTTCATTGTGTTCTTCAAGCAGGTAGTTTAGAGCAATCCTGGCAATCTCGGTTTCCGATGTTTTGATTTTTTTCTTCTTATAAGCGTAAATCACTTCGCCCAACCGGCTTTTTTCTTCCTCGGTAAGCCTAAGATAAACAACATCTTTACCGACAGACTTAACGATCTTTCTAATTCTTTCCTGTATGCTATCATGATAGCTTGCTTGCGTGCTAGCATGCTTGCTCTCTTGTTCTATAGCTTGAGGTTCTTTTCCTTTGACCGGCTTTTCCTCTTTCTTTCTTGGTTTTTTAATTACCGGTACGCCCGAAAAGTCCACGTTTTCAGGTTTAATTCTTTCTTTTTGTTCGTCTGACACAAAACGGTCGATATTAGGCTTTTTCATACTTGATTAACCAGTCCGCCAAAGCAGAGTAGGCGAGTGCCCCCGGGTGCTTTGGTTGATATATATTTAACGGCGTTTTTTTATCGTAAGACCGGGGAAATTCTATTGCTTCCGGTATTTTCATCGGCAACACGTTGTCCCGCCATATTTTTCTTGCGTTTTTGACGATGCCTGGCGAGTGGGAAGTGGTGGCTTTATACATGGTAAAAAGAATTCGTATCTCTTGGCGATCCAGCCGGTACTTGTCCCACATGATGTTTTGAACGTGATTGATAAGGTCTGAAATGCCGTCTATGGCCATACGTTCAGCCGCGGCCGGTACTAGGATTAAATCAGCCGCAACAAGGCTGTTAAAAGCCAGCATAGCCTTGCCGGGCGGGGAATCGACTAAAATAAAATCGTAGTTGCCACGCAAGGGAGTGATGATCTGCGAAAATTTCTCCTCGTCGCCTTCTTCCATCGCTTCTTCGATGGCCGCCATCAGGCTGTTTGAAGCTAAAAGGTCAATGCCAAACTCGGTTTTTTTGATAGCTGTAGCAGGGGACACGTTGCCGGTGAAGACGTGGTATAGGTTGGGGTTGACCGTGTCTGGGTCAATGTTGAGGTATCTGGTGCTTGAGGCCTGCTGGTCAAGATCAACTAACAGGACTTTCTTCTCTTTCTGGGCAAGAGCGACGGCGGCGTGGACGGCGGAAGTGGTTTTGCCTGTCCCGCCTTTAAAAATGCTGAAACTTATGACTTTCATTTTGGTTCTACTTTTTGGATCTTTTCCTTCTTGAATTCCTCATAAGAAGACAAAGGTATCCGGTACTGACCGCGATTTCCGACGCGGACGACATTTTTAAAATAGCCTTTTTTGATCCAGATGGTGACGGTTGATTTATCTACTCCTTCGATTCTGGCGATTTCTGCGGCGTTTAAAAAAGCTTTCATAAATTAAGAATTGCACACTTTAAAATAGTTGTCAAGAGCTAGTGGTTGAAAAAGTTGAAAAGAGCCTTGTATTTAGGTCGCGCTATGTAGTTGAAAGAGTTGATTTTATTTGTTATATTGGAAGAAAAGTTTTATTGTTGGGAGGTGAGAAATTATGGCTAAAACAAAAACATCAACCTATGGCAAACAAAAGCAAAAAATAGTTCCTGTCAGGAGTTATAAAAGAGGTGGTAAAAGAGTGAAACCGCATCGCCGGTCTACTCCCAACTAATGTTAATGGCGTTGACAGCAAGAGAAGTAAGTAGTATCATAATGATGTCGTTATGATACAGCAATGAACAAAATTGTATCATAGACAATAAATTATGAAACAGCTTTTAAGTGATCTAGTAAAAAATTGGTGGACTAACCCTTTGCCGGTGATAAAAAACCGGGATGTTGATTTAGTTTCGTATTTTGATCGCAATGTTCGAAAAATAATCTCTGTTGTAGGATTTAGGAGGGTGGGGAAGACCTTTACCTTACTAGATTTTGCCCAAAAGTACGGTAAGGAAAAATGTGTTTACATAAACTTTGAGGATGAGCGCGTCCCCAAAAAAACAGAGGTACTAAGCCAGCTTGTTGATCTTCTAACAGAGTTGAAGGCGAACCAGCCGTATGTGCTTTTAATGGACGAAATACAAGAGATACCGGATTGGAGTTTGTGGGCGCGCAGGATAAACGAAACGACCCAACACCGGCTCATTCTTTCTGGTTCATCGTCTAAACTTTCATCGCGTGAGATACCCACTGAACTTCGAGGTCAAACGATAACTATTCCCATGTTTCCTTTAAACTGGAGCGAGTTTTTACGCTTCCGTAACGCAGATATAAACACCTTGCCTCATGCGCACGTTCTTAATTTGTTGCGCGAATACCTGCAGTTTGGCGGGCTTCCAGAGATAGTTTTGGCAGAAGAAGGCCTGCGTCCGCTTATTCTTGCTGATTATCTCTCGTCGTTTGTTGATCGCGATATTGTAGAGCGGTATAAACTGCGCAAAAAAGAGGCTTTTACCGATCTTTTGCGGCTTTTACCTAATACCAAAAGCTACACCTATACAAAGCTTGCTAACTCTCTTAAGGGTGTTGGGCATACAGTGAGCAAATCAACGGTCATTCGCTATATGCAATGGTTGGAATCGTCGTTTTTTCTTTCTCGGGTTGAGGTTTTTTCATCCAATGTTAAAAGTAGAATTCAAACAGTCAAGAAATCGTACCTTGTCGATAATTATTTTTCCTCTCATTTCACCAGCACCTTATCACCGAATTTTGGCCATTTGATGGAGCAGGCGGTGTTTCATGCGCTCCATAGACGAGGCGTTTGGGATCCGCGCTACGGACTGACCTATTGGAAGGATTACTCCGGTAACGAAGTTGATTTTGTGGTTTTGCACAATAAAAAGGTCGAGGAGTTGATACAGGTAACGTTCGCGTCCAATGTGACGGAAGTGTCGGAACGGGAGACAAAGGCGCTCGTGAAGGCGGCCAAAGCCCTTAAGAAGCCATCAGGGACGCTGATAACGTGGGATGTAGAGAAGACTGCTGTTATTGATGGGGTAGAGGTTAAATATGTGTCTTTGTGGAAGTGGTTAGCAAATAAAACAGCTATGAATAAAGATATTGAACCGCCTGATGATATTCCTGTTTTGGACGTAGAGCCAAATCTAGGAGGCACTGGTGGTCCTTCTGGACATTTTGTTCATTTCCATGCAACGAATATAGGAGAGAAAGTCGCTATTGACTGCCAGTGGGGGATTCGTGGATTTAATTATGAATGGAGATCGCCAGAGACATTTATGTTGCGTCTCGGTGATAGGAAAAAACTGGAGTATAAAATCTCGGAAGAGAGGCCGTTTAAGCAATTTGTGCCAGAGCTAAACATAATTTTTGAATATAAGGACAATAAGGGAATCAGTTACTTTACCAGACGCGAGCTGGTGCTTGAGAAAGTGCCGTCCGGTGCGTTTTATAACATCACAAAAGTTGGTACATTTCATCCGGCAGTTATCCTGCAAAACTCAAAAATTAGAAATATCAGCGAGCCGTATAGGCGCGACAATTTGATAACAAAAGTAGACGTAGATATTGAGGTTGATGGTGAAATAAAACAGGTACAAATGGGTATAGGCCCCATTCTTATAAAAGTCTTTGGTTTTTCACCGGATGAGCTAAAAGCCGCTTTTTCAGAGCTAGTACAGAGAAAGGTTAGAAAAATGTTGAGTGAAGGTAAATTACAGGATAACGTTTTTTCTAGTAAGGAAATGCCGAAAAAGCCGCTATCAGGATTTGAGGCATATCAAGCGTTGCGTGACTCGCTAGATAGATGAGCGTAAAGTAAAAATAATGAAAAATAATAACAGAATGTTTCAAAAGTATCTTAATCAAGTTTTCACCAAAGCCAAAACGGGTGATGCGAGCGAGCGTAGTTATTATCCAGTTTTAGAAAATTTACTGAAAGATTTTAGAGAAGGTTCTGAAGTTATTGTTGAGAGCAAAAATTCTTCAGTTGGTATACCAGATTTTAAAGCAGAAACCTCCAAGGGCTTATTAATCGGTTACATCGAAGCAAAAGACCTGGGCAGAGACCTGGATCGGTTGAGCAAGGTAGAACAAGAGCAGATAGAAAAATACCTGAGTGAGTATCCAAAACTAATTGTTACCAACTATATCGAGTTTAGGCTTTATGAGAATTCAGAGCTGGTTGATTCTGTTGTGGTCTCGCAGCCGGTTACTTTAAAGATCGGTACGCCTGTTTTAGATAACGAGGGTAGGTTTAAAGGATTACTGGAGAGATTTTTTTCTACCACAATCTTAAAAGTACATACTTCTAAAAGACTTTCAGAATTGCTGGCACACAAGACAAGGGTTTTACGAGATCTAATTCGTGAGGAAATTGACCTTTCGGATGACATTGAAACCGATACCGAGAAGCTACTTCGCACCTTTCAAAAAACACTCAAGCCTGATATGACACCGGAGCGGTTTTCAGATATGTATGCCCAAACAATTACGTTCGGGCTCTTTGTGGCTCGTATAAATTCGGATAGTCAAGAGTTCAATCGGTTTACTGCTCACACATTGATACCTCAATCCATTCCGCTTTTAAAAAAGATATTTTGGGTTTTATCTGGTCAAGATGTACCTCAGCATATCGAATGGCAGGTTGACGAGATTGCAGAGATTTTAGCAAACACCGATATCAAAAAAATCACAGAAGAATTTTTCAAACACGGAAAAGGCAGAGACCCAATCATTCACTTTTACGAAACTTTCCTTTCTGAATACGATTCAAAACAAAGGGAACAGCTTGGAGTTTACTATACACCTCAGCCCGTTGTTTCTTACATTACTAGATCACTACATAAATTACTTAAAAAACACTTTTCAAAAAATGATGGATTTGCTGATAAGTCAGTTATTGTTTTGGATCCTGCTGCGGGAACTTTAACTTTTCCTGCTGAGGCGATCACAATTGCAAAAGAGGAGTTTGTCAAAAAACACGGCAGTGGTGGTTGGAATCAATTGGTCAAAAGGCATATTCTTAAAAACTTTTATGCCTTTGAGCTGTTAATGGCTCCTTATGCGGTTGGGCATTTAAAGATATCACTTCTTTTAAAGGAACTTGGATATCAACTTGAGGATGATGAAAGATTTGAATTGTATCTTACTAATACTTTAGATATGACAAAGTTCAAACCTCAACAAGAATTACTCGCCGAAGAGATATCAATTGAGTCAGAGAAGGCATTTAAGATTAAAGACAAAACTCCCGTTCTGGTGGTGATGGGTAATCCTCCTTATCAGGGCGAGTCTCAGAATAAGGGTGAATGGATAATGGATCAGATGAAAGAGTATAAGCAAATTGAGGGCAAATCTTTAGGTGAAAGAAACCCAAAATGGCTAAATGATGATTATGTAAAATTTATTAGATTTGCTCAGTGGAAGATTAAAAAAACAGGGCAAGGTGTGCTTGGATTTATAACGAATCACGGTTGGTTGGATAATCCAACTTTTAGAGGCATGAGATATTCCTTATTAAAGACTTTTGACGAGATTTATATTCTTAATCTCCACGGAAGCGCATTAAAGAAAGAGAAAGTACCTGAAAAGATACAAAAGAAAGAAAAGATTGGTGAGAGAGATGAGGGTGTTTTTGGAATTATGCCTGGCACTACAATAACACTTGGAGTTAAACTTCCTGACTCGAGTACAAAGAGGCAAGTATATTACTCTGAAATTTGGGGTTTAAGAAAAAGAAAATTTGATATTTTGAGCGATAATGATAGTGGTTCAACTAAATGGCAGAAGCTTACACCTTCCAAACCCTCTTATTTTTTCTTACCAGAGGATGATGAGGGATGGAGTACATATAAACACTTCGTTCAAGTAAACGATATTTTTCCGGTTAATAGTGTGGGAATTGTAACGTCAAGGGATAAATTCGTTTTGGATTTCGACAAAAATCAGTTAGAAAATCGAATTAGGACGTTTATTAACTCAAGTGATAGTGATGAATTTATTAAACAAGCCTTCGATTTAAAAGAAAATAAAAGATGGACGGTGTCTGAGTCGAGAGCAACTTTAAGAAAAGTAACAAATTGGGATAAATATATTCACAAGGTACTTTATCGTCCTTTTGACGAAAGGTGGTTGTTTTATCACCCTTCAGTAATTGAAAGGTCAAGAGAAGAAGTGATGAAAAATATGTTGAGAAAAAACTTAGCTCTCTTAACTTTAAGGAAGGGTCTTCCGGGAATAGATTATAGTTGGATTTTTGTTGCTGATGGCTTAGTATCGCACGGAGTTTACTATAACGGAAACCAGAGTACAGAATATGCTTTTCCACTATATGTCTACAACTCTGGGCAACAACAAAATTTGTTAAATAACTCAAGTAAGAGTGTAAATTTTAATTGGGATAAACTTCCTGCTTGGTTAAGCACTATACAGCCGTTTACTTCTACAGCGACAGAAAAGTTTATACAGCCGGGTGAAGCTGTTTTTAATTACATATACGCTGCCTTGTATTCTAATGTTTATAGGAGTAAATATATTGAATTTCTACAGAAAAGAGATTTTCCAAGAGTCCCATTTACCAACGATTTTGATTTATTTAAATCTTTAGCAATCAATGGTGAACAGCTGGTTGATTTGCATTTGCTCAGATCTAAGATATTAGATAGACCAGCATCACATTTTCAGGGCAAGGGAGATGGTGGGGTTGAACAAAAGAAGTACGATTCAAAATCCAAGAGAGTTTATATAAACGATACTCAATACTTTAATAAAGTAGAACCACAGGTCTGGGAATACTTCATAGGTGGTTATCAAGTGCTGGATAAATGGCTTAAAGATCGTAAAGGTAGAATTCTTTCTACAGACGATCAGCTTCATTACAGAAAAGTAATAACTGCACTTTCAGAAACGATCGAGATTCAAAGAAGAATTGACAAATTGTATACAAAAGTTGAAAAGGAACTGAACAATAATTGATAAAAAAAAGGCAAGACTGCCACAAAAGCAACTGAGAGGAAGTAGGCCTATAAGCTCCTACTTCATACAGATATTAGTAAAATTAACAGTTTTGATGCGATTATCAGCAGTGCTTATAAGTTCTAATTTAATTGCAATATTATTAAAAGTTTATTCAATTGTTTCGACTGTTTAGGGTTTGAGTTTCTTGTTTGTCATAAAACATTTTTATTGCTCCTATAACAATTCCTTGTACCTTGATTGTTTCCGTGGTTCCTGCAATTGGTTCTGCTTCTCTTGTGTTTAAAGGACTAAGAATTATTTGGTTTCCATCAGAATGAAATTTCTTAATAGTCACTTCGTATCCATCAATGCCTTCCCTTACCGCAACGACGATATCGCGTTCGTTGGGAGACTCCTGCTTTTTTACTAAGGCAAGATCTCCATCTTCAAGAAATGGCGACATGGAATTTCCAACCACACGTAAAAGGAAAACATCAGTCTGTCCCCGGACAAGGCGGGAAGAAACCATTAAAGAGTCTTCCCTATTTTCTTCAGCAAAAAGAAAGGGTCCTCCCGGAGCAGTTCCCAAGATTGGAACGGGAATTTGGGTATCCTTAGCTTTTCCTGTCTCTTTATCAAGTGGAGTTACTACCTCAATCGCACGACTTCTGTAAGGAGACCGCTTTATTATCAGCGAATCTTCAAGTTCTCTTAATGTTTCCAGTGTTTTTCGAGTTGATAATTTTAGAGAGGCAGAAAGCTCTTTGATAGTAGGAGCCTTGCCGTTTCTAGCTAGTCCTTCTTGAATGAAGACATACATTTGGTGAGCAGTGTCAGACAGTCTACTCATAGAAAAATTATCTTTTATTCCGTCGGTATTGTCAAGTACTCTTAAATAAAAACCACCACAATGCGCCGGAATATTGACAAACGTTCCGGCATTTGGTAAAATAAAGCTCATATTTCATGGGTAATTTCTGAGGTAAAAAACGGTAACTATGGATTTTTCAAACTTAATTAATACGATTAACAATCTTAGTCTGTTGCAATGGTCTTTATCGACTTTTATCAGTGTTGTTGTCGCGAGCGTTATTGCAGTAAAAATCGTTAGATACATGTACAGAAAGGAACAAATTCTTTATAGAAATTTGAAACGTCCAATCAAAGTATTCAAACCCAAAAACTGTACGATGGACTCGGAAATCGGGACATTGAGAAAAAGCGGATTATTCCGGATTGAAGACTCGACTGATGATTTGAGGGATATTCATACTGTAACCAACCACTCAATTTTGGTCGTCGGGTATAAAAAGGAAATGGTAGATTTTGAGAAATTTATCAAAGAAGTTAGGGGAAAAAATTTACCTCTTATAATCTATACATTCGGCGACAGCAGGGCACTTTCCAAAGAGCTAATGGATATGCTTTATACATATCCGTGGTACACAATTAGCAATACACCACTCAGACTTTTATCTGATGTTTTTACTATTTCGAGCATGTATCCATATGAGAAATGAATCAATAAACAATATTATCGAAAATTATATCCGTAAAAGACTGTCTCCACAGCCCGACGAAAGACAATTTATTACAGATAAGTTTGAAGAATTATGTGGTTTTTTGAAGGAATATAAAGATGCGATATTCAAAAACGGTTCATGGGCGCGCTTTACGGCAGTTCATCCGGTAAGCGATCTTGACGCCGTTTGGCCACTACCTATACATCTACGTCCGGCCTTTAAATTTTCAGACGTTGTAAAAAAGAAAATAGACCCTCATAGCCTAGATGTCAGCAATATTCTTAAAGACCTTGCTAAAAGACTTGACAGGGAATACAAGATTGCCGGAAACAATGTAATAATTTTACCACAGTCCCATTCCGTTGGAATTTTTTTCTCCCCAGACAAGCAGGGATTTTCTATTGATCTTGTCCCTGCGATTCCAACAGGAGAAGTGAACGAATATGGGGATGACATATACTACGTTCCTGAAATATTAAAAATGTCCAAAAAACACAGACAGCTCGCATATAAAATGGCTGGAGAAAGAAACGAACCGATTAACTGGATAAAAACTGACCCAAAAGGATATATTACTGATTCAACAAAAGTGAACGATTTGAATGAAGCTTATAGGAAATCAGCAAAGTTTACCAAAGCGTGGAATTATGGCTGTAAAGACACCGACAAAGATCATCCATTAAAATCCTTTCACCTTGAGCTTATGTGTAGGGAAATAATATTGGCCGATACGTCTATAAGTACCCATGACGCAATTACGGGATTTTTTAACAGTTTTGAGGAGTATTTAGAGAGCCCTCGATTCCCTGACAGGGCGGATAAAAATAGATACGTAGATTCATATGTTATTGAAATTACTGACTCGCAAAGGCTATCAGTCGTTAGGCACATATCGAAAGCAGTAATATTGCTACAAAGACTAGAGGATGTTAGCAGTGAGTCTGAGGCCCAAGCTATATTGGATAACGTTCTTGGCGGCGATAATCCGTTACCAGACATATCTATAAAGCCAGTTCAAAGGGTAGTGACTCCATCAGGCGCATGGTCAATGTAAAATATCAATGGAATACTGTACAGAACAACACTTTTCTTATAAGGAATTATCCCGGCCTCACTTTTGTTACTCAGGATCGGATAGAGGGGAAGCTTAAATTCAGCGCTTTATATGACCTCGAAAAAGATATAATTTTAATCAATCCAACGGCAAACTCCGGTAACAAATACTACATTGAAGATACTTATTCTATCCGGATAGATCTACCTGACAATCCGCAATACCAAATTCCCATTATTTATGAAACGGAGGGAAGAATTTTAGCCGCGGGAAGAAAACACGGAATAAGTGATTTACGCGACCTTCATGTTTATAAAGATAGCGGGAGTGTGTGCCTTTGTCCGCAACCACAACTGATTGAACGTATACTTACTGGAAAATCAAAAAACCTACAATTATTGCTCGACGAGCTAGTTATTCCTTACTTCTACCAACAAAGTTTTTTTGAACGTTATGGCCACTGGCCAATTAAAAACTATAGTCATGACTATCCGGCAATTTTTGAATATTATTTTAGAGAGAAAAACAAGAATGGCAATTTTAATAGAAAATTACTTGATTCATGCATCATATCGCTTAAAAGTCTTGCCAAAGGGGAATCATATAAATATTTGGAACTACTTACTGAACCTACAATAATTATTAAGTCAACTTCAAAATGTTTTTGTGGATCGGGAAGAAAATATAAAAAATGTCACCGTAGGAAATTTACTAAAGAAGCGAAGGAGGGCTTTATTAGTTTTATGAATGATTTGAGAAACAAGTAATGCTTTGTTCATGTCTTTACAAAGCGTTTTCCTGCATTTCCTTATCCATTAACTCCCTGGCAAGCGAAACGTACCGCGAGGTCATCTTTAGATCCGCATGACCCATCGCTTCCTGTATCACCCTCAAGTTTACACCTTTTTTGGCCATCTGCGTTCCAAAAGTGTGCCTCAGCGAATGTACATGCGCGTCTTTAATTTCCGCCTCTTTCAGGTACTTTTTGATGATCCATTGATAGCCCTTGTGCGAAATGGGGCTTTTGAATTTAGAAAAAAACAATGCGCCGTTGTCTAGTTCCGGCCGAACCCTCAAATAGGTTTTTAAAGCCCTGCACGCTTTGTGGTTTAAGGTGATCACCCTGTCTTTTCCGCCTTTGCCGCGCTTTACCGTAACCGCTCCGGCGTTTTCCGGGTCTTTAGTGACCTTTGACGGCAGGTAAACATCGCCGGTCTTAAGGCGCGCCAGCTCCGAAAGCCTGATCCCTGTTTGAAGCAGAAGCTCGATAATAGCTGCGTCCCTCGGCACGTTGGCTACGGCAAGCTGTAGTTTTTTCACTTCGTTTTCAGTTAAAACTTTGGGAGTTGTTTCTTCTCTTTTAGGCGGTATCAGCCGGTGCGCTACATTTTTTTGGATGTAGTCGAAATTTTCCATGAAGTTGAAAAACGATTTAATGCTTGAAGCCTTGCGTCTTCTGGTCAGTCCGGCGAGTCCCCGCTTGTCCAGCTCGGCCATATACTCGTTTAAGAGTCTCAGTTCTATTTTCTGGGGCTCTCTAACGCCCCTGGAAGCGACGAAAGACACAAAGTCGGACATATCAGCCGTGTATTCCGTCCTCGTTTTCTCTGCAAGGTTTCTTGAAGGCATGTAGGTAGTCGTGTACTCGTCCAGAGCGTCTTCGATCGTGATGTGGCTTTTTCCGGCAGGTATATTCATTACTAAATTTATAACACACATTTTATTCTGCGTCAAATCACTACATTTTATACAGTTAGCCACCAGAAAACATAGTGTTTTATGTGTTTTTCTATCCCCAACAGTAGTTAGACGCAGAAACTTTTTATAGGGAAGGGGTCTTGAAAAACCGAATCAAAAAACTGCAAAAGAATTCAGGGGATGTATTGAGGGTGTTTGAGCCACCAGCCGTATGGCTTAGAATACCCGTCAATCTTTTCAGGAGTTGGTAACTCGTCGCTTAAATTTCCGTTCTTATAAACGCAGCAGCTCCAGCCGGTAGAATCACGCCCTACTGCTTCACCACTAATGGTGTAAGTCTTTGTGGTGTACGGCTCTATTCTAATTTCGTTCTCAGATGCTCCAAAATTGAGCTGAGGGGCACCGCTACACTCAGCTTCAACATGTATATAGGTGCCGTCGCTGGCATATCCTAAAGAAAAGGAAAGCTCGACTGTTCTTTCCTTCTCGCCCTTGTTTTCGATTTCATACAACGCTTCTGCTCTGTTAGTTATCGGCTTGCCGCCACAATGCCCTTCGACGGGCTCTGTTATTAGTTTAAAATCTTTAAGTCCCAGAATTTTAATGTCCCGCCAGGCCCTTAAATGATCAGTCGTATAGAAACCCGTCTCGCCAGGGGTGTTGCCGGACAGCCAGTTGTTTCCAGAAAGCTTTGCCTCAACAGCAATGTATCTTGTCTCCCACTCTTTGTCGTCGTTTCTAAGCTCAAAACTTGCTATTACCAATGCTTCGTAACCATCGTTTTCAACCTCTTTATAATGAATGTTTCGATAAATAATGTCCGCGCTGTACTCTCGATTCATTTGATCGAGTCGAAATTCAAACTCTTCTTTTACAGCTTTTTCCGCCGGTGTCAAAGATTCTTCTTTCTGCGCTGAAACTTGCTCCTGCGCATCGTTCGGCTTTGTAACAGTTATCTTCTTTCCGGGCCCGGGTTTGATTCTCAAATACAAGACCCCTCCTCCGGCAAGGATGGCCACGCTTGCTATTAAAGCTATTGGAAGTTTTTTTGAGCTGATCATTTCTTCTGGTTTTTTGAGATTAATCCTCTGCTTTTTTTCAATTATCAGCAGAGTTTTTTATAAAAGCTGTGTTCTTCCATTTTCTTCTGCCTGCAGATTTTGTTATAACCCCCTCAACCCTGACCCCATAGTTATAAGCCCTGCACGCGCTGTTTGACATCGCGCGCTGATCAAAAACCTGTCTGATATTTAGAGCAAATTAACGGCGGGCAAAAAGCCAAAATCTTGGCTCGGAACAAATACTATTTCTACTTCGTTTTTACCACAATACACCGAGCAAAACAATACCCTTTCTTGTGTCCCCCCTAATGGTGCTTTTGTCCGCTTCTTGGGATGATTTTTAACATGGCTAATAAAAAACAGCCAAGACGGCGAAAACTCAAAAGGGAGGACAAAAAACTCGCCAAAAGAATCAGGGAGGTGAGAAAAGAACGCGGACTGTCTCAAGAGGAGCTTTCGTTAAGGCTGGGTCACAATGTTTCCTACATCGCCTACGTTGAAACAAACAGAAGCGGTGTTAGTCTTCCCACGCTGTACAAGATCGCCAAAATATTGAAGGTTAAAGTGCGCGATCTATTCACCTTTTAGTTTTTTTGAGAGTTTCATGCAAGAACAAGCTGATCTGCCGGCAAATCGTGTTTTGAGGGAAAACGACAGTCATAATAAAGCCCTGCGCATTTCCAACATTGCGTCTGTCGTTTTTGCCGTAGCGGGATTAGTGATCCGCGCTTTGTTCTCCCCTGCTACCTGGATTGTTCTTCTTTTGATATATGTGCTTTTTTCTCGAACCCCGATTGCAAAACAGATAAATTACTTTAAACTCCGACTCGCCGACCTCCCCGCTGAGGAGGCAAGAACTATCGCTGATGCCGGGTGGAGTAAAGATTTTTACGACCGTGACAAAGAAAGAATCCGGAAATTGATAAATCGCGATCCCGAGTGGGCGGTAAAGGTTTGGCTGTATATGATCCAGCCGTCTGTTGAAGACCTGCGAAGATCCTCTCTGGTAGAAATTGACCAATGGAGCAACGCACAAGCCGGCAACCTTCGCGCGTTTAAAGCGGTTTTTATGGAGGAAGGCTATGTTTGGCTGGAAAACGGGACTTTAAAGTTTAAACAGGCAATCGCCGACGAAACAGCTCAGCAGCTTTTTCAAGACGCGGCCGTACTCGCAGAATACGGCGCAATAGAAGATATGAGTTTTCCTTTTAGACTCCAAAAATACGCCCAATCATATAAAGACGAAATTGGGCAAAAAGGCATGCTGGTAGATTAAGTTTTGCCGGCTTTTCCTTGCGCCGTCAGGCGGCGGGGGTGGGTGGTGGGAATAAATACTGCGACCCGCTCCCGTTTGTGTAAAAGTCATTATAAACGACAACTCCTCGCTGGGGCGTTGGAGCTTGTTGATTTGTCGCTAGAGAAATCAATTTTAATGTCTTTTACAGCATGGTCAAACGGAACGGGAAGCCACCTTTTATAAGCGAAGCATGATGTGCGCAGTGCAACGGTTTGAGATTGCGAAGCGAAGCGCGACAATTTCAAAGCGCACATGATGCGAGCCGGCGGGCTAAAAATCCTCTTTCTCCGTGATATGCTAAAAAGCGAGCAAAAAAGAAAAGCCCCGACTAAGCGGGGCCTTTCTCGAAGCTTATTTGGCAAGATCGTTCATCTTGTCCTTAAGCTCTCCTACCGCCTCGGCAAGAACCGCTCCGGCATGCTTAAGATCGTCTTGCGACAGCGTGCCGGCGATCTTTTTGGCTTTTAGAACGCTCAGCTGAGCTTCTAAAGGATCGCCTTCGAGCTTTTCGTGGTAAGCCTTCATTTCTGAAAGCCTGCACGGCTCAAAGTACAAATCGCGTTCTATCGGAAGTCCTAGAGGGCCTTTGACACCCTCCAACTCCGTCAAGCTGAAGTAGCCCAGCTCCTTCTCGAAGCCTACGACCCAGCCGAAGAACGTGTCTTTGCCGTCAAACTCTAAGGCGTACCACGTCCAGTTTGAGTCGGGCGTGAAGAACTTGCAGATCACCAGCGGATCTTTCTCGTTCTCCACCGAGTAGAGAGGCGGGAGCTTTTTTCTAAGCTCTTTAGTCAACAGTTTCATAATTATCACCTCCTTTCTGTAAACTGCGGCAGGCTGTAAAGCTCGCCTGCTCGCTATAAATAGGGACACACGAAGTCAAGACAAATTAGGCAAGAAGTGCTTAATTTCTCGCTGGAGCGCAGCGGAAGGTCTTGACCGTGTGATAAAATTCCTTATCTAGCAGGTGAGCTGATCTCCCGGGTTAAAAAGAGGCAACGGAAACAGGATGTTTTTTGTATTGTTTTGATTTTATAAGGCTCTGCACCTTAAATCGGGGCGGCGGGACTCCAAAAAAAAGAAGGGGCTTTTCAGCCCCTCCTTCTTTACGCTTCGGCGGTCTTCTTGCAGAACCCGCCGTCTCTCATCTTCTGACGGCATGACCAAAAAGGCCCGTATTTGCCGTTCTCCACGTAAGTCATGGTCTTTTTGTGGATCGGACACACAGGCTCTTTCTTCTGTCCGTTGTTCTGGTACTGCTCGCACTTGAGGCCGTACTTTCCCACGATCTGGTCGTAGATTGCGCAGGCGTTCTCAAGGTCGGCCTCCCAGTCTTTGGACACAGGCACTATCACCGTGTGCTTGCCGTCGGTTGAGAGTATGATTTGATTTTCCTCAACCATTGTTTCTCACTCCTTCCCGCACCAGGATTTTCCAAGTTTTAATAGTTAAAAAAGGAAGGTGCATTACCTTCCTTAATTTTCTTAAAAAAAGCGGAAGTGAAATTGTCAAAGGGCGTGCGCTTTACGCACGCTCGGCTCGACCCTTGACAATGAGAAACGAAGGGTTTCTTGTATTTAAGGTGATCGGGGTCAAATAACGCAGAGCCTTATTGTTTTTATTCTTCTGCTTCTTCTGTTTCTTCTTCCGCTCCCAAGACTTCTTTGGCGTCCTTTTCTATATCAGTCTTCGGGCCCAATCTTCTAAATGTGTCAACGTATATCTTTAACTCCACTCGTTTTTCTTTGCCCTCAGGCTCATATTCAGACAATTCAGGCGTGCCGTCAACCAAAACAGGATCGCCTTTTTTAACTTCTTTGGCGTACTCAGCCATTCTGCCGGCGATAAAAGCGGGGTAAAACATTGTCTTTCCGCTCCTGTTTTTAGACGCGATAAACAAAAGCACAAACTCGCCTTTTTCAGACTGCTTGACCTGCGCGTCCTGGGTCGCGTTGCCTGCAATAATAATCCTTTGATAATTCACTCGCTCTCACCTCCCTTCTGCTCTTTCAGCAAGAGTTCAATCAAATGCTCATATTCCTCGTGTTCCAAAACTTTAGGCTGGATGTAGGCGGTGCGGTCGGTTAAATAGCCCACCCGGGCCAGCTTTTCTAGGAGGCGGGGGTGCATGGAGCGCATGCGGACGCCGGTGATGAGGAAATAGCTTACCCCCGCCTCCTCTGGAGCCACGGCGATGACGCGGGCCTTGTTCTGGTTGTAAACAAAGAAGCCGTGCTCCTCAGAAAAAAGGTTTAGGCGATCCGCTCCTATTAAGCTGGTAGTTTTTCTAAGTAAAGTGAGGCTCAAATCTTTGACTTCGGCGCGTTTTGCTTCATCGTCGCGCTTGATGTGAAGCATTTTTCTGAAAATCTTTTCTCTTTCTACGCTGAAAGCGACGCTGGCGTCTAAAAACTCTCTGACCGACCGCTTTTTGGGGTCTTTGATCCTGCGCAGGGCGTGGAGCCTGCGGGCGGTCTTGGTCTCAAAAAAATAGGTGATGTCTCTGATGTTTGTCATTTTTCTATCCGTAAAAACCTTTTTTCTCCGGCTTCCAGCTCCCTCTTTCTTCAATCTCTTGTTTGGCCTTCTGCGCCGGCGTTCCCCAGCCCATCGCGCTGAATTTTTTGATCAGCTCGACTTCGTACTCAGCGCAGTCCCTGTCTTTGACGTCGATTGTCTTTATCCTGACCGCCTCTTTGCTGTGCCTTAAAACGTACGCAAAACGAGCCGGCAGGGATTTCTTGTCGATAAGCTGAGTAAATTTTTCCCACTGGTTTCCCAAGGGATCGTACATGGGGTGCTGGGTTTCTGTTTTCGCTTCTTCTCTGACCACGTCAATCTCCGGCAGAAACACCCCTTTTGATACAAGCTCCGCGTCGTCTCTTTCAACGCCGAACACCACCTTGATGCCGATGTTTCCTATCGCTCCCTGCATTTTGTGGTCGAGCTGGCTTTGGGTCTGATGGGCCAAAATAAGGTGAAGGCCGAACTTGGCGGCCTCTGACAAGAGGCGCGAAAAGGTTTTGACTCCGCCCTCTGTTGAAACGAAATTTTGGAACTCGTCCATATAAAGGTAGAACGGCCTGCGCTGTTCCCGCAGTCTGACATCGCGCCTGGACTGCGCGGACTGCTGGAGCTTGACTGTCAAAAGCGATCCCAAAAGTTTGGCCGTTTCCTCCGAGCAGTCGCCGAGGTTGACGATAAGCACTTTCCCTTCGTCCATGATCTGTCTAAGATTGATTGTTTTCCGCTGGCCCAAAATCAACCTGAGCTGGTCGTTTAGAGTGAAGGCCGAAACTTTGTTGAGGGTTGACTCGATCCTCAAAGGGGCTTCCCTCCCCCATTTGTCGTAGCGTTCGTGGAAAAAATCAACTATATCGCGGTGTTTGACCGCCTGCAGAAGATGCTCGCGGTAGTCCCGGTCGGTCAAAAGCCTCTGAAGTTCTAATAAAGTGAGATTGTTTGCCAGAAGAACAAGTAGGGAGTTAAGGAAAATGTTTGAAAACTGCGGGGCTTCTTTTAAGGAGTCCGACCAGACGCGCTGGAACGCTTCTTTTAAGTCGGCGGCCAGATCGTAGTCGGTTGTGCCGGAGGTTCTGATAAGAGGATTGAAAGGCACGATGTAGTCGGTGCGGGTCGGGTCAAGATAAACAATCCTGTCCGCGTTTTCCCGGCACTCAAAAAACATCCGCTTCATGTAGCCCGGCTCGCGGAAGCTCAAAAGATAGCGGATGATGTCGTCGGCCAAATCGCCGTGCGGGTCGATCAGTCCCGCTCCTCTGCCTTGGGTGATGTCCTGAAACAGACAGTATTCAAGAAGCTTCGACTTGCCCTTGGTGGTGGTGCCGATGACGTACATGTGCGCCGATCTTTCCTTTTGCTCGACAGCACACAAAGGGTGGATGAAAAATCCGGTTTTCCCAATGATTAAGGGTGGAGATTGATTTTTTCCCAACAAACCGCTCCTTCTGATATAATCGATCTAGTGGTTAATCTAGACCGCGGTCTGCGGGCCTTGCCGTGGTTTTAATTGTAAAGAATTTTAAGTCGTTTCGTCAAAATCCTCTCTCAAAATCTATCAGTTCAAACCTCTCTTTTTCCGTTCTGCTCCTGTAGGGTATCAGCCATATCGGCTTTGTAAAAACGGTTTCCGGGGTTATTTCATCTAAGGTGGTGAAGTAGTATATCCAGCTTTTGGCCAGTTTTCTTTCTCTCTCCTCGCTTTCAAACTCTTTCTCAGCGCATTTTGTCTTTAAATTCCACGCTCTTTGAAGCCCGCCGTCAACAACCGTCAGCACCCTAAAAGCGATTGAAAGGTCTTTGTATTTTCTGAACCTTTTAATCTCCTGCCACTTCTCAGCGAAAAGATGATAGCCTCTGATCTTTTTTCTTCTAAAGCGCGCCGACTCCATTGTGCCTCGGTCAAGCTCGAGAAAAAACAGAGTCGTCTTGTCTTCTTTGGGAAAATACAAAGAGAAAAACCCGTCGGGCGCGACCGGCAGGTTTCTGCCCCATTCGGGGTCAAAAACCTTCATCTCTTTAAGAAGGGAAGGGCTCTTAAACTCCACTTCCGTCACCCACTCCTCTATCTCCCAGCCGTTCTTTTCCACCGCCAGCTCGCAGGCGATGCGGAACTCATTGACGGCGATCTCGTGCTTTTTGTATAAAGGCGTGCTGGTTTTAAGTTTATAGACGCTTTGGTCGGTGGCCCACGCGCCTATGCCTGCTTCATTAAGGCGTTTGTAGCCTCTTTTGGTTAAACTGTAGGCCAGTTTTGGCGATCCTCTACCCCATTCGTGAGGGAGCGGGTGTCTGTCAACAAAACAGCAGGGTTTGTGAAACAAGCCTCTTAATCTCTCGTTGCAGTAACTTTGGCTTCCTTTGGGAAAATGCAGTCTTCTTATCTGATCGGCGGTCAAGAAACGGTACTCCGCCAAACTTTTGAGAACGGCAATCTCCCTCTGGCCTATCCTGATATTTTTCTTGGGCTTGGAAGGTATTAGCTTAGGACTTCTTTTTCTTTTTTCTGGGTGTGTAGGGCTTTTGATCATATGCAGGGCCTGTTCTCCCTAAAATTTTACTCTGTCTTTCTTTTATATCTTTTAACACATCTTCTCTGGGTCTTGCCCACCTGCGGTGGCTCACCTCCCTGATTTTAGCAATGTATTTCTTTATTTTAGGGTCCTCGGGGTCTATTTCAGAAATTAACTGCGTCAAGTCGCCGACGGGCTGGTCAATCCCCTCGTATATGGCAAGGAACTGACGCTTGTTGAGCTTTGTAAACACGTTCGCGTTCATCTGGATTTCTTCATTTAGATTGAAGTAGTCCTCCGTCTCCTCAACGGTTGGTATTTCTACGCCGCCGATTCTCACAAACCTCACGTTTCTGTCTATGTTTCTCACCATTTTCCCTGTCAGGGTGAAAAACTCCCTGCTCAGCTTCATGCTGTCGTCCGCGTCAACCCGAAAAGCGACCATCGCTTTAGTGTTTTTGTAGATGGCGTTTTGGATATCCTCGTCAACCTGCTCGCTGTACTGATGGGCTAGAATAAAATGAAGCCCGTATTTTCTCATTTCCGACAGTATATCGGGAAACGCGCCGGACACAAATTTCTGAAATTCGTCGATGTAAAGATAAAAAGGGTTTCTTTTAGCGGGAGCAAGCTCACTGCGCGATCTTGCGGCTTGGTAAAACTGAGAAACGAGAAGCGCGCCTAAAAAGCTTCCGGTTTCCCCCATTAATGTTGTAGGGATTTTGCAGAGAATGACGCATCCTTCGTCCATCGCGTCGCGCAGTCTAAGCGTGCTTTTTTTCTGGCCTATAATCGGCGCGATTCTTTTGTCGGTGGTAAACCTTCGGATCCTCCTTCTGGCGGGGCCGACGGCATCCATCCTGCCGCGCTCCAGTTCAGTTAACTCTCTGATCAGGAAATCCTTGACTGCCTCATCGTCGAGTTTATTAGCCAGCTTGAAGCGGAACCTTTTATCCGTTAAAAAAGGCACGGCCTCCATCAGAGTCAAGTGGTTAGATGAAAGCGCGTAGGCTGTAAACCGAATGATCTCTCCCATCAGAGGGGCTTCCTCTCTATCAAAGCCCCACAGCTTCTTGACCGCTTCCTCAAACTGTCCTCCCGTGTCCATCGGGGTAAATGGTTCAAAAGTTTGAAGCGGATTGATTCCGACGGCAAATTCAGGATCCGTCGGGTCAACTATCACTATTTTGCGCATGAGGGGTGTATGCTCAATGCCGTCAAGAGGCACGTTTCGACGTATAAAGCCGTCGGCAAGATGCGCTAAATAGTCGTCAACCACATCGCCGTGCGCGTCTATGATCGCACAGCCTCTTCCCGCATCGACATCCTGAGTCAGCCAGTACTGCATGGCTTTCGACTTGCCGGAACCGGTTTTGCCGACAACGTACATGTGGGCTTTCCTTATATCCTCGGGCACTGACTTTGTGCTTCCGAGCCGGAGAGCTGAGGGGCCCAGGTCGGCCATCTCTTGTTCTCTCTTTTCCTTTTTTCTTTTGTCTCTCATCTTGGGATAGTAGGTGGCCCCTTTCGCAAGAGAAAAAACTGCAACGATCCAGTGCAGAAAACCTCCATAGTACTCTTGAATAAGCCCTGTATACTGGATCGTTTTTGTAACCTCGTGATAAACCCCAAGCAGGATCACAGCCGGAATGCTGAATATAAGAGAAATAATGCCTGACGAAAAAATTACTGCAATCAATGGGTGAAAACCTCCCCACAAACTCCAGTTCAGCTTGAAAAGCCAGCCTTCCTTTTTGGGCTTGGAAGCCGCAGGCTTGCGTCCTAAAAACCAATAAATACCCAGCTTGATAACAAAAACGATAAAATTGAAAATAGCTTTAAAGAGGCCGAACGTAAAGCGCAGGCCGAACATTAATGAATCCTGCAGTTCTTTTTCGAATGCTGAGTACATAGTAAAAAAAGGTATTAAATCTCACAAAACACCTATGTTTAAATATACCAAATCCCAAGCGCAAAGTCCTGCTTATGAAAATCGAACCTGATGTAAGGCTGTAAACACGCTTGACAGAGTCCCATAGCTGGTGTTATATGGCAGTGAAAATATGTTTAAGAAAATCATTAGGTCTCTTTTTCTCAAAGTTATAAATTGGTGTAGGAAAGTAGACGCGTGGACGTGGAATTCGTACGAAAAAAGGCACGGACTCAGTAAAACAGTCGATCGTTTTGGACGACCGACTCATTTGGACCCGTAAATAAAAAGAGGGCTCGACACCCCCTTTTTACGCCATCAGTTTTTTAGAGTTCCTCTGAAAAAAGCCTTCTGAAAAGAGCCATTAGAAACAACTCTAATCTTCTTGCGGTATATCTGACGGCTGATGTAAACGCATCTATAAGCGCATAGCCTAGTGCTTGAAAAGCATCGAAGACTATGTCAAACGACGCGTATACCAGGTTGGAGCTTCCAGCTCTCAGCGAGCTAGTCACTTTCACCCTCGACGCAAGCTCCCGCATAAGCTCGTCGTCTGAAAAGTCTGCTAGTCTTTTTGGTGTCACGGAATTTACCTCCGATCTCCCCCAGATTCCGGTGATTTTCACCACCTTGCTGTTAACAAGCAGACTGCTTTACAGCAGTTTCAACATACCATAATTTGGCCTCGGAATCTATAATCACCAGGCGGGAATCGGCGTCGAGCGCGCGTTTTGTATTTGGTTCGAGCAAGTAAAGCGATTGAGAATAACAGTAAAAAGGTTGGGTGTTTGAGAGCAATAGCGGGATGGAGGTCAAGGGGGAAAGCCCGCTATTGCGTCCTTCGGCGCAGGTGTCGGCGGTGCACGCCGACCACACCCGCCTAGGCTGGCGGTATCAGTAAAAAGGTAGGAAATAAGAAAAACCAGCGGTAAAAGACAAAACTTTGGAGTCAGCACAGCCCAGCCAGCCGACCACGCCGAAGCGAAGCGAAGGGTACTTTCGACCGTCCCCCAGCAGGGGGTGAATAAACCGAAGGTTTATTCAAGGGCGAAAGCGTGGGAGGGGGGTGTGGTCGGGGTGAGGAAAAACAAACAAAGTGCCGTGGTTTTTCTTGAAACAAAGTGAAAGAAAAATTTCCGCCACCCCGACACCTGCGCCTATAAATAGCGCAAGTTTGACCGCAGGGTCGGGAAAACTTGCATCCTTTTATTCTTCCCCCTTGCTGAAGACGGGAAAAAACGAATGTTTTTGGAGTCTTCAGAATATTAAAAACGGACAACAAAACTACTGCTTATGAAAAAGCAGTACTATTTCGCGAGAACCGCTCCAGTTTTTACTCGAGTAGTTTTTTATGCTCGTATTCCAAGTATCTGAAATTGGTTACGTTGCCGTCTTCATCAAAACTCGCCTCGTAATCAATCCTGTCTAAATAGAGATACCCTTCTTGATACTCATACCTAGCCGCTGAGAGAGAGCCTGTATAGGTGCCGTCTCCATCCACGTCATGCAGAACCACATGATGCGACTGAGGCGTTGCGTCGACAGTTGGCACATAAACCTCGTCAAACTGCACGGTCTTACCTTTGAATTCAAAATCATAGTTCATTTCAAGACAGTCAGTACAGCCGGTTAACGGCGCGCCTACTCCTACCTGGGGATCCCACTTTGGTCCCCAAACTGTCCAGTCGCCGTCCCCTGTTCCGTCCCAATTTACTTCAATAACTACGTAAAGCGGTACGCCTTTGCCAGGATCCATCACGCCGTGACCATCTTGTTTAGCAAGAGCCGGTTTTACAACTAACGCAAGAGCCAGCATAACAACAAAAAGAATTAGCTTTTTCATAATTTTTCACCCCCTTTCTTTTTAACGGTTTTATTTAACGGTGTTTTATTCATATTTTAGTCTGCGGCCTATATAGCAAACTATTAAAATCTGTCCCCTACCCGCTCAAACGCGAGCCTATCTCTTTTTTCATCTGCTCGATTGCGTAAAGCTTCA
>DATKWK010000049.1:0-1065 GCA_035529595.1 Bathyarchaeia archaeon | reverse complement strand
TGTTTTTGGCATTTAAAACCGCCCCGGCCTTTAATTCAATATCTGCTAAAGTTCTCTTTAATTCTTTATTTTCTTTAACAATATCATAAATATCATTTAAAGAGTAACCTATTTTTTCTTCGGTAAATAATTCACCTTCATTTTTATCATCTTTTTCCATCGATGCTTTAACTTTTTCCGGATCTATGGGATCCGCTTTTACCCCTTCAAGTTTTTCTTTTATTATGGTTTTAACTTCTTTTTCGGCCTTAAAAAATTCCTTATCTTCCAGAACCTCGGTAATAATATCACTCATTACCGGATCATCGATCCCTTTGGCTTGTAGCCCCATGATAGCATCGCGGTTGCTAGGTACGGTTACATGGGATATTTCGATCAATTCTTGTTCTGTATAAGTCCGGGATGGCTTCCCATCTTTACCGTCTGAATCTTCCCATTTGATCGGAATAAAACCAACGGAAAAAGCGGCCTTGCCTTTGGATGCCAGGAAATAACCCCAATCAGCTTCCGGGTTGCCCTGGTTAATATAATATTTAGGCCGGGCCAATAATCCTTCTTCCACTACTTGAAGATCTAAAAGTTCCCCGATCTGATTTTGCAAGCTGCCGTAATTATGAGAGGATAACAAAATAGATCTTTTCTTAAACTCTTTTAATGATTTTTTCCATCCCTTTGGATCGATAGATTCGCCATGCCGGTCAACACTAGCGGTTGACATCGGGATCAATACATCAATTACCCCTTCTTCATCACCTACGGCTTTAACGATAGATCGGAACGTTCTAAATAACGTTTCCGGTTTTTTATCTTTCATATCATTCACCACCTTTATTAATTTCTAAACTTTTTTATTCTTCTTCTTCGATAACCGGTATTAATGAACATCTGCAATTAGGATGCGCGGATGGCGCATCAAAACCACCAGGAAAATTCTGATCTATCGGTATGGCGCCAACCTGTGATATTTCAATACATATTTCGCAAGCATCGCCGGCCGGTAGCCATTCCTTTTTTTCTACAACTCCGGATTGTTTATAAGCCTGTAAGGCCCCCTG
The DNA here is from genome assembly GCA_035529595.1 of Bathyarchaeia archaeon. GTDB lineage: Bacteria > Patescibacteriota > Microgenomatia > PFEM01 > JAFGMK01 > DATKWK01. The sequence goes on along the minus strand of DATKWK010000049.1, from coordinate 10 downwards.
GTTACTTGCC
>DATKWK010000048.1:0-1086 GCA_035529595.1 Bathyarchaeia archaeon | reverse complement strand
ATCGTGGTCTATTTTGTATCCTAGAAAATTCTCTATAATTCCGGTTGATGCTCCAACCTGTGCCCCTTTAAGAATAGCGACTTTACGAATTGGAGAGCGCTGGGATAAGCAATCCATGATTTTGACTAAATATTTTGTGTAATCATTATCCCAGGCGCCAGGTTTTGAAGTCAGTTCTGGGGGGAGATATCTTTTTTTTGCAGCCCATTCTGAAACGAGTAGCCGTAACTTTTTATCTATGAGCGATTCTACAGATGAAACAGCATAGTCAATATCTTGCTTTAAAAAAGTATCAATCATTTAATTATCGGTGCCCACTTTAAAAAAGCTGTTGATTCAAACCGCTTGAATGATAATTCACCGAAACTATCAATCGCATGCAAAACGCTATTTTCATCTATTTCAAGTTCTAAATCATAATCAGTAACGATTGACCGGAAAAGATCCTCTAAGTCTTCGGACATAAATGAAACGCTTGAATGAAATTCAAATGGAGTATCGAAAATATTTTTATCTTCTTTAACTAATTCAATTAGCGTTTTCATATTTCAAAGTTTTTGTTTAATAGCCCATGTTTTTTCATCTCTGAAACTAGCTCAGCAAGTGAATGATAAGTAATATGGATTCCCTCGCCCCGGTGCACTTTATCCCTGTATTCAGGTTGCTTTAATTTAGGGTCCAGGTCTTTTCCAGGCATTTTACCTTCGAGCGCGACAAATAACCCACGTATGCATAAATGTTGGTCTGTCATCCCTGGTTCCCTGCTTCTCACCCTGACACCACCGCGAACTCTTAGCGCTCCGTTGTCAGTTTTGAACAATTCGCATCTCGGTATTCGTTGAAGAAAATCGGCAGCAGCTTTTTTAAGCTCGGTCTCATTTTTATATAATTCAGGTTTTGCCTGCATCTGACTTTTTTTTACAACTCGAAGTCGACCAGTTTTTTTATCCGGCGAAACTTCAAATTTTTCAGATGATCCCCTATCCAGGAGATCATCAAATGTTAGCCGATTACTCATCGATGCTGGTTTGTTCGTTTGTGTTTTCGGCTTCTTTCTTTTCAACAGGGGGCATCATCACCGCTTCA
>DATKWK010000047.1:0-1071 GCA_035529595.1 Bathyarchaeia archaeon | reverse complement strand
GGTAAAAAATTAGAAAATTGGGGGCAGGAAAGCCTTTTAAAATAATGGTTTCAAGGGTAGGCTGCATATTTTTGATTATAAGCGCCTATTTTGCCTTATTTTTACTCTCTCAAAATCTGAAAGTGGCTATTTATAAGGGTTTTGTGATTTGGGATAGGTAAAAATAGGCTAAAAATAGGGGTCATAAATTAGCGATTTTTCAAAAAATGAAGTGCCCTAGAAGGCACTCTACGTGCGTTTAAAGGCCGTTCCTGAATGGAGTCTGAAATCCTTGTAAATAAAGGGTTTTAAAGACAGTAAATAGAAACTAGTAACCCTCCCCTATTATATGACTTCTCATTGACCGACCCCTATTGGTTGTACTTGAGTTCCTATAAAAATTATGAACAGTTTGCCCCTGATACTACCTGGATGGGACAATTTCGAGCCTGATTAAAATACTGCCAAATGCGTTATGAGGTTATCCTTTAACAATTAATTCCCAATTGACTGAATGCCAAGAAAAGTTTTCGTCTTGTTTGATCAAAAAAGTCATCTGTCATTTTGTCCTTCAGGCCGTATTTTCGGTAAACCCAATCGGCATATCGATAGTTCATTCGATCTATGATCACATAGTCAACTTTTTCCGCAAGGACTTCCGCGAGATCTTCTGCCCCCGGAAGTATCGGTGCAATCATGGCATAAGTCCGTATGCCGGCCCGATGTAATTCATCAAGCGCCATCACCCTATCTTTTATGGCAGGAGCAGCGGGCTCAAATAATTTTATGATGCTATCATTGGCTGTACCGATACTAAGGCCCGCTTCAAAATCTTTTCCTTTTTTTAGTATATCCATATCCCGCAGGACCAGAGGCGATTTTGTTTGGACTACAACCGGCCAATTATTTTCTGCAAGTATTGCCAAGCACTGACGGGTCAGTTTATATTTGGCCTCCAGCGGCTGGTAGGGATCACATACGCCACTTATCCAGACCTTTCCGGGTCTTTTCCTGCTGATTGCTGTTTTTAATAATTCGGGCGCATTGACCTTTACGTCAACAAATTGACCCCAGGGTTCACGGTGCCCGCTA
>DATKWK010000046.1:0-1063 GCA_035529595.1 Bathyarchaeia archaeon | reverse complement strand
TCTTAACTGAATCATGGGAACATCCATTTGGTTGCTTTATCAGCGAAATGATAAACCTTGTGCATCAACCAAGCCAAAGCAGAAAAATAACCACCAAAAAAAACTAAATACGAAATACATTTTATCTTATCGCTTTTCATGCGTATGATTTTCCCTTCATCCGTCGATTAGTATTTAGCTATAAACTTAGTTAGTATATAAACACTTTCATCTCTTGGCCGTAGAGTTTTATCTTAACTTAACTTAACTTAACTTCATCGCGAGTCATTTCCGAGCCCTCGAAAATTATTTCCGAGCCCTCGAAAATTATTCCCGAGAACCCATGGAAAGAATCTCAGTAGGTGGCGCCGGATTTCTTATAGTTTTAGATGGCCTGTCAACTTTTTGGTGCTTCTTGAAATTGACAATAAAGAGATATCTCTCTCCATTTGCAGAAAACGGGGCAAGACGTTTAAGATTTATAAGTTCATCAAGCCATATCGTGAACTCTATCAAGGCCAGATCATCATAAGGAAACATGTTGTTTTTAATCCAATTGGGGTTTCCTTTTACAACCCCATAATCATCTGACAGATTCCAAAGGCCGATATAAAGAAGTCTCGCCTGCATGGATATTGAAGCCAATTTCTCATCATGCCAAAAATCTATTTTTATCATTCGGCTACGAGCCAAATCATCACCCTTTGACTTTTATTTTTTTAACAAGCTTTAAGAGCTTCGATGTTAGCGATTCAATCATTTTCGTATTAAAAACAATAGCATAACAGTAGGCGTCAAGCTTGTTTTTGTGGTATATAATACTTTTTCGCAACTTCGGATTGGGAATTTTGCCTATCATGGACCTCTCCCGAATTAGTATATTATAGGGCTAATACTTTTTGAGATGAAATCTGCATATGGAGTTGCTTTCCACGATCTATCGCCGGAAGCGTATGCAGATTGAACCCAATGGAGCCGGATTAAATCTTTTGCCCATTCGGGCTGTTTGAAGTGGGGCTCTTTAATCTCGCTTATGCCTTGGTCAACGTCGGCTTCAAGTAAGGTTTCAAGGTTTTTTTGGTGC
>DATKWK010000045.1:0-2586 GCA_035529595.1 Bathyarchaeia archaeon | reverse complement strand
GCTCAGTGATGATCTGTGGTTTAATTATCTTTTTTGCACATGAGAACAATACGCACACACACAATAACAATCCTACGCTTTTCATTTAAAACCTCCCTTTGAATTTTGGTTTATTTTCTTCCTCTTCCTCTTTTTTAATTCGTGACTTTGCGGCCTGACTTCCTGCAAAACCAGTAATAACACGCTTGACACCCTCTTTACCAACCCCCCGGCCCAAAGCGCTTATTATCTGTGCTCCCTTGCCAGTTGTGCCAGCCTTTGAGCCTATGGCACTAAGCCCTACAATTGCACCAAGCTCCTCGTGACCTGCAGCATAAAACCCGCTACCAGTTAATAGCGCACTCATTCTAAATATATCATTTAATGGTAATCCCTTGCGAGTCGCGGCGGCCTCAATGGCATCCTCAGCAACTTGCTTTATGTTCATTAATTTGTGAACGTCTTGATTTTTCGGGGCTATTTCTGGTAAACTTTCGTCAATCTTTTCCATTAGCTTTGTCCATAGATGTTTTTGGGCGTTCCTTTTTACTATATCGGCATCGGGTGTCATGGCAGTTGTTTTCTTAAATGCCATTTTGCCTATTTTGTTTTTTAATTCATAAAGCTGTTTTATATTTAATTCGCCAAGTTTATTCTGTTTTTGCGCACTATTAAATATTTTAGTAATAGCTCTTTTCCCGGCTTCCTCTTCACCTATTTCTATGGCTTCTACTAATCCCCCGTCAATATCTTGTTTCGCGTTAGAAAATAACTCATTTACATAAACTTTTTTATTAGGATTTTTAGCTACAAAGTCATCAATTGTTCCGCCCACCTCTTTTGATAGTTTATCTATTTTAACCTGCGATTTTTTAAGAGATTCCTTAACGGTTCCCGCTACCTTTAATTCGTTTATGTGTTCCGGTTTAAATCCCTTTGGTATTTGTTTCTTACCTGGTAGTACCTTTTTTAATATCTTACCACCGAGCTTCCCAAGTCCACCACTAACACCCTCTAAAACACCCCCTGTGACAGCCTCAACAGGCGCGGCAATAGCCCCACGCTTTAATCCTTTAACAAAGTCACCAGTTTCAGCCGTGCCCCTTACGGTCTCCCTAACACCACCGGAAATACCGGACTGTATACCCGTTCTCAGGGCTTTCTTTCCTATAGACTCCACAACCTCACCCGCGACTTTTTTGCCTATTTTCGGCAATATTTTCCCCGCGACCTTACCCGCGCCTTTAAATAGCTTTGTTGGGCCTGTGCCGGGGGCAAGAAAAGAAGCAACTTCACCAGCGCCAAACGCTTTGGGTGTTTCTTTTTTTGCTATTTCGGTTTCTTTTTTTAGTGCTGGAATAAGGCTTGAAAGTCCTAATGTTGCACCTGTACCAAAACCAGCGGAGAGACCTTTAACGGTTTTAACTGTTGGGTCTTCAGCAAGTCCGGTAAATACCGATTGTGCTTTTTCCTCTTGCTCTGGTGTTAGCCCCTTTACTATACCCCTGTAGTCCCTTTTTTCTGGCTCTTCAACTTTTGGGGCACTCATAAATTTAGGCGTTTCAACTAATGGTGCATTTTCCCATTTACTCATTTGGTTTTATCCTTAAGTTTCCTTCGGGGTCACGAAATTGTGTGCCGGGGGCAAGTTTATCGAACTCGTCATCGGTTGATATTTGGGGAACCTTTTGCATTTCTCCACCCTCGTCTGTTCTAAAGGCTGTTGGTTTTTCTTTCTTTGTTATATCAATTGTACTTGTTGGTATGTCGCCAAATTTAGACACCTCAAACCCCGCCGCTTCAAGCCCGAACCGTTGACCGTTATATTTTTCTGTAATCATTTCCCTAAGCTGTGTGTATTTAATTTGTAGAACCTCCCTTGTATCACCAAGTAATGGAATAATGGCTTGATATTTTTTCTCGTCTTCTTTTCTAAGAACACCACCCTCTAACCCCTTACCAATAATCTGTTTGGTTGCGGCTGCTGCTTGTTTTACACCCTTTGCAGAAGTATCATAAGGGTTAAGCCCCCTTAAAATATCAGTGGGGCCAAACTGAAGGTCTACCTTTCCTGTTGTTTTAACCATATTGTCAAGCTGTTTAATTGCTGATTGTGTGTCGCCTAATTCAGTTGCCGACCCTGCGGGTAATGGTCTGCCTTCTAAGCCTGACGATTTCTTTTCTTCTCTTATCTGTCTTTGAGCCTCAGCCATTATGCGAGCCCGTCTTTCGGCGGCTGTGTCGCTTTTGGTTGCCATTTTTTCTTGTTGTTCAAATCCCGCTTGCTGTATTTTTTCTTGTTGTTCAAAACCGGCCTGTTGTGTTTTTTCTTGATAACCCCGCTGTTCCGCAAGTTTAGCCTCTTCCTGCAGCTTTACAATACGCGGGTCTTGTGTTGCTTCCGGGCCTAATCCCGCCGCCTCAAATTTAGTTAGTTTTTCCTGTGGTGATAATTCCTTTGGGGCTGCAAGTGTGGGTTGTCCCTCTCCAACTTCAGCACCACCGCCAATAGCAGATACTTGTTTTGTAAATGCCTCTTTTATGTCGGGGTCAACTTGTAAGGTTTTTAAAAATTCCCCAACCTTAATACTTGCCTCTTCTTTTTTC
>DATKWK010000044.1:0-1178 GCA_035529595.1 Bathyarchaeia archaeon | reverse complement strand
CCATGAAGCTCTCTCGGCGTCCTCGACCGTCCACAGATAATTGCCCCCGGGGCCCTTTTCCGGCGGATCAATTCGACCTTGCCAGATCGCACGAAGAAGCGAATCGGGTTTAAGTTGCAGAATTAGAAGTGCTACCTCGCGTGTAGAATAAAACCTATGTGCCATAATAAGTCCCCTTAAATGACAGATTTTGGCCTATGCAAAAAAAAACCAATCTTTTCAGAATTTCTTTGACTTACTGGAGAAATTAGATATGATTACCATCCGTTACAGCTTGGGAGACAATCATAATTTGTTTCCCCAATGGGCCGAGAAGCGGGAAACTTTTCGGCCCATTTCTTATTCTATGAGAGCAATTGGCAAGACGATAATAACAAAACCACGACTTGTCAATATTCAAACCCGATATCTTTTACGCAAATACCACTAATATCTCATAAATCTTGAGCCATTAAAGAGATAAAATATTTCAACTTGTATAAATCATTCAACTTTCCAACTCATCTTTTTCTTCCATTTTCAAACCTTCAAAAAAAAAAGATGTCCATTATCGATCGAGAGATTCAAAGTAACGTAACGCGAATATTTGCGCTACGGCTTCCTCTATTCTTACGAAAATGTAACATCCCCTTTTTGAGCGTTCAGGTTTAACCAAACATCATACAGTAAAATTAAGCATTTCTTTTGTTTTATCATCCGCAAGTGCTTCTATTTTTCCTACCTTGTGTATCGTGTCGTGAGACACGCCAGCTATCCTGGCGAGTTCGTCACGAGTTTGGCTTTTTCTAATAGGTTGAGCAGAATTCTGCTCAAGCTTTTCATGACCTCTACCGTGAGTTTTTCCAGCATCTTTCTGCCTTTGCTTCGCCCGGCCTGCGATCTCGCCTTTGAGCTTTAATGCTAATGAGGAAAAATAAAATTTTTTTAGGGCGGTTGTGGCGAAAAAGTCAGGCATGTTGGCATATTTACCCGCATTTTCGGAGATCGTCAGCCACAGCACGCGCCAGCACGCTCAAATGGGCAGGAAATGGCATCGGGACGGACGGAAGCCAGACTGGATTTTTATTGACAAAACCATTCTTATTGGATATGATTTACAAAGATGGAGCAAGGAATCAATCCGAAGGAGCGCAAAGAAAAAAATATTTACAGTTAAAGGAGAACAAAAGATGAAAACC
>DATKWK010000043.1:0-3463 GCA_035529595.1 Bathyarchaeia archaeon | reverse complement strand
AGATTCCCCTTAAAAGATTGGTTTAGGTTTTTTCTTGTTTAAAATTCCAAATGATTATTTAATTAATTCCCGTTAAGTTGAGCTTCTCGCTCGTTTTTGAAGTTATAAGGAGGTTTGTTATGGTTATAAAAAAAACTTCTTCATTAAAAAAAGGCGCTTCCAAAAGGGCCGTGTCCGTTTCCAAGCCAGCTTTGGAAAAAGCTGCTAAAGCGGTTTCTGTTGAAGAACTGGTAGGTGGAACAGAAGTAAGCGTTAAAGAGTTTCCAGTGGAGATCAAACCAGACATAGTCGCTCCACCTATAATTGAAGAAAGAAGAGGAATTGGTTTTAATGGCGTGGTGGACAACCGCCGCATTCCTGATGCTGATGTGCCGACCGAGATAGTTGAAGGCATTTTGGAAATGGGTAGCAATGATCGGGGAATCTTAAGACCGCAGTATATTGCCTCTGACAATGATATTTATATTTCCTCTTCACAGATTAGGCGGTTTAATCTCCGGCCAGGAGATCTGGTTTCTGGCCCGGCCCGGCAGCCAAAAGAAAATGAGCGCTACTGGGGACTTTTAAAAGTAGAAAAGGTAAACGGAGTAGCGATTGAAAAAATGGGTACCAGGCCTAATTTTGATCAGTTAACCCCGATTTATCCTAATGAACAGATTAAGCTGGAAACCGACCCCAAACTTTTATCCACCCGTCTTATAGACCTGATCGCGCCGATTGGCAAAGGCCAGCGGGGTTTGATTGTTTCACCGCCCAAAGCAGGCAAAACCACGATTTTAAAACAAATTGCCAGTGCCATTGCCCAAAATGATAAAAAAGCTGAAATCATGGCAGTTTTGGTGGGTGAGAGGCCGGAAGAGGTGACCGATATCAGGCATGGTGTTAAAGGCGAGGTAATCGCCTCCAACTTTGATGAAGCGGCGGAAAAACAGACCAGAACCGCGGAAATCGCCCTGGAGCGCGCCAAACGTTTGGTGGAGTTGGGTAAAGACGTCATTGTTTTGCTTGACTCAATCACCCGGTTGGCCCGGGCTTATAACTTAGCTATTCCTACCTCTGGTCGAACCTTGTCCGGCGGTTTTGATCCGGCCGCTTTGTATCCGCCCAAGCGCTTTTTTGGCGCTGCCCGGAATTTTGAAAAAGGTGGTTCCTTGACGATTATCGGAACAGCCTTGGTTGATACAGGTAGCCGTATGGATGAGCTTATCTACGAGGAGTTCAAAGGTACCGGCAACATGGAGTTGCATTTGGACCGGGGTTTGGAGCAAAGACGCGTCTTTCCGGCGATTGACGTGCAGAAATCAGGCACCAGGCAAGAACAGCTTTTGTTTGATGATAAAACCTATGAGCAAATTATTACCTTGCGCCGGATGCTTGATGTTTTGAACAAAGACGAGCGGACCGAGTTGCTTTTGGAGCGTTTGCGCAAGACAAAAACCAACAAAGAATTTCTGGATAACCTGACCAAAGGATAACACCACCGGCAATTTGCAATTAGATAGCGAGGCATTATAATGGCTTTATGCAATTGGTAGAAAATAGCAAAGAATTTTTTTCCAACCTCCATGAGTATCTTTCTTTTCTCCAGTCTTATTTTCTAAAAAAAACCTTTCGTAACTTTTATCGGTTTGAAAAAGGAAAAGGTTTTTTGATTGACGGCCTTAGTGCCAAGCGAGGCAAATATATCAGGCCTTTTTTGCATAGTTCGATGATTGGTTTATTCATCATCGGCCTAATGTTAGCGCCCCTGATTAGAAGTGCCTTGCCCGAGCAAAATTTGAGTTTTGAACCAAGTGTTCAAGTGTTATCAGCTTTAAGTTTGAATGAGGCTACTACCACTCAGGTTTCGGTTAAACCCCGGGATAGCGTGGTTACTTACAAAGTTCAGGAGGGCGATACTTTATCGTCAATCGCCTTGAAATTTGGTGTTTCCGAAGAAACTATTCAATGGCAAGATGATTTAGAAGACGATGCGGTTTTAAAAATTGACCAAAAGTTGGAGATTCCACCGGTAACCGGTATGATTCACAAGGTCAAAAGAGGAGAAACAATTCATAGTATTGCCAAGAAGTATTCTGTTGATCCGCAGCAGATAGTTAACTGGCCTTTTAACAGCTTTACCAATGATGAAACCTTTGCTTTGGCCGTAGGTCAGTTATTGGTTGTTCCCGAAGGTATCAAACCCAAAGCTTTGCCAGCTCCGGAATATTTGGCCCAAAGATACCGCCAGACTCCTTCTGCCGGTGCTGTTTCTGCTACCGGCGATTTTGCTTGGCCTACTTTTGGTGGTATTACTCAGTACTTTGTCTGGTATCATCCGGCTGTTGATATTGCCAACCGTGATGCGCCGGATGTTGTGGCCGCTGATTCCGGCAGAATAGTTTTAGTCAGCTACCAAAAATATGCTTACGGTAATCACGTTATTATCGACCACGGCAATGGTTTTAGCACTTTATATGCTCATCTGTCTTCAATTTATGTTAATCAAGGGCAAACCGTGGTTCGGGGGAATGCCATTGGCCGGATGGGTTCCACGGGCCGGTCTACCGGTATCCATCTTCACTTTGAGATTCGTCTAAACGGTGTTGCCCAAAACCCCTTATCCTACCTAAAGTAATGTAAAGGCCCGGCCTTGACAAATAAGCCTGTTATTTTTGACCAATGTCAAGGCCGGGCCTTTACATTGATATTTATCTATTATTCTAGGAGGAGGGGTTCGATGGGAGAAAAGTCAGGCTTTGTTTCGCTGACAAAAGCCTTATAAGAAAGTTGCTTGTGCTGGTAGGAAAAATAAGAAAGGATAAACTCCGGATCAACAAAATCTTTAGGCTTTGATTCAAGATAAAACCGGTAAGAAGAATAAAGGTAAGTTTGCAAAGGTTTTTTATAAACTTCCTTAGGGTTTAGATGAATATATCTAGAGAGGTGTAATAAGTAATCATCTTTATCAACAAGCTTAGCTTTAAATCGTCCTTGGAACAAACTGCCGACCCGCTCGTATTTATAATTAAAATACATGGAATAGGTGGTTAGCAAGGCGTGCATAAGCGAACTAATGCCTTTTTTTCTTTTCTGTTTAATCAAAAAGTGGAAATGATTGGGCATGAGGCAAAAACAGAGGAGAGTAACACTTTGGCTGGTTTTTACCTGGGGCTTGCGGGAAAAAATCTCCGGAGGCCACTTTTTATCGGGAGTCAAATAATAAGTCAAAATTTCTAAGAAAGTATCATAATCCTTTTTATTTTTAAAAATAGTTCGTTTTTCAACTCCGCGGTTGTAGATGTGGTAGAAATGGTCGTTTACAAAAACAGTTTTTCTTATAGGCATATGTAAAGGCCCGGCCTTTACATTGAAGGTAGCAGATATGAGGAAATTTGTCAAGGCCCGGCCTTTACATTGGCAGTGTGCTATAATAAAAAAAGGGCCTGTGGGTAAACGGTATACCGCACCCCTCGCATGGGTG
>DATKWK010000042.1:0-2210 GCA_035529595.1 Bathyarchaeia archaeon | reverse complement strand
TCGCTCGCTTTTTATAGGGGGACTTTGTCCCCCATCCCTGCCCTTCGCTTTGCTCTGGGTAGGGCACTTCCCCCTCTTTGAACTCGCCGTGCTCGGCGAGTTCTTTATCTTGTTTTACTCGCTCTGCTCGCAAAACAAGATAAAAGAGGTTGCCAGCCCTCGTCTTTTCTTTGGATTTTTTCGCCGCCAATTTTCCTTAAAAAGAAAGATTGAAAAGAGGAGGGGTGAATACCCCCCTCTTTTCAATTTTGAACATCTTGGTATAATCAAATAATGGCTAAAACTTCTTACATTGATCTTCCGCTTGGGCTTGAAGAACAATTCCTCGCTGGTGTTAAAACTGGTGATCGTTTTCGGTTTGCTAAATTGGTTAGAAAAACTACTCTCTATTCTGTTAAAAAAAAGAAGGCTCTTTCTGCTCGTTCTATACTTCCTGCTATTTCTGTTTTGTGGAGCGGTCTTTCTCCTGCCGAAAAAACAGCTTGGACTAATGCTGGTGTTCAGTGTGGTCTGAGTGGTTGGAGATTATTTGTTAAGGATACTTCTGCTCGGATAGAAAATGATTTATCCGGCGTTGCAACTCCGTCGCTTCTTCATCAAGCTTGGGTTGGTAAACTAAAAGTTGAAGCCCCAGCTTCTGAGTTGAAAGTTGTTCAGATACATCCTCGTTCTTACTGGGTTTATAGAAAGGTGGAAGGGAAAAAAGGAATGTATGAGCCGGTTCTTATCACTGAGGATTTAGCGCTTGATTTCAAAGTTTCTTTAAACTACCGAGCTGAGTTAGTAGCCGATGGAGCAGCACCTTCTGCTAAATTTTACGCTAGATTTTGGCACTCATATCAGGGTGCTGATCGATATAGTGACTTCGTAATAACTTTAGATCTAGACACTACAGCTGAGCCAGATGACGGCTGGAAAAAAGCAGAGGCGACAATTTCTCTTTTTGGTGTTGGTCCATTTGGCGATACTATTTTTGCCGCTGAGTCGGAGTTGTTGGGCTATTACATCCGCTATGATTTATATTTTCATTTGAAGGACCTGACAGGTAATCTATTTATTGATAACGTAAAAGTAGTCCATAGCTCTCAAAATTGGGTTAGAGACACTTATTGTGATGATATTAATAAAAGTTTTACGCACGCTTTCTATCAGATCCCAAAACGTTGGGCGGTGGTTACTTTGCCGTCTGGCGCGAGTTATGAATCTATTTATAAAGATTTTTAAAGGTCGTGCTGATTGTCGGTAAGACAAGCGTATCCTTGACAAAAAGAAAAGTTAATAATAAAATTAACAATAGGACTCTTCAGGATTTTTTCTGGGTATATTGTGAGACCTCAGGTGGGCTCTTGCAAAATACCAAAATATACGAGCCGCCTTGAGGCGGCTTGTTTATTTTTAAAAAGTTTTTAAAGAATCTTTATGTCTTGCCAAAGAAATCTCTAAAATAACAAAAAATAATAATTTAAAACAATGGCCGATTATCCTGATTCAATTTACTCGCCAAGAACGAAAGCAAATCGTTCTGGTGTAGTTTATGATGCTGCTAAAGAAACAGTGATTTTTGCCGATGATATTGTTAATGATGACAATGAAATTGTAGCGGTAGAAACTGAGCTTGGCTTAAATCCCAGGGGTTCTTATGGTTCTGTCGCGGCTTATCTTGCCGCTTTATCTGCGAAAAATATCTTTGCTAGTTTTCTTGACTTAGTTAATTGGCAAGGCCCAGACGCTTTTTCTTCTGCCGCTGACGGGATAGGTGACGCTGGCTTTAATTGCCCTGAACTCGTACTGAATAGCGGTTATGTTTTGAATGATAAGACCTATGCTAAAACTCTTGCTTATTATCAAAATCTTGTTGCCGCAGGAAAACTTTTAACCGTTGAATTTCAAATTACTGATTTGGGTACTACTGGTTCGTTTGCCGCTTGGCTTGGTGCTATTAATGATCAGACCGATCCTCCCGGGGACAATGATTATCAGGTCGGATTTATTATTAGGGACAGTGTAGTTTATGGCCATTGTGGCAATGGTACAGCTAATACTGAAACTACAACCGGAGTTACTTTAGATCAAGACGTTCAGCGTACCAGATTAAAACTTATTTTCAATCCTGGAACAGATTGTAAATTCTACGTGGACGATGTTTTGAAATGTACTATTACTACTAATTTACCCGCTGCGTATCCATTTAGAATTTATACCTGCATTAA
>DATKWK010000041.1:0-7609 GCA_035529595.1 Bathyarchaeia archaeon | reverse complement strand
TGAGCTTATAGAAATTGAAGAAATAAAAGTCAAAATTGAAAAGCATGGTTTTAGTGATGAAGAAAAAACAAAGCTTTTGGAAATTGTTTATCAGACTCTGGACTTAAGGATTTTTGATGTTATTTTAACTCAACTACCTTCGGAAAAGCACAAAAAGTTTTTGGATCAGTTCAGCAAGCTTCCTCATAACCCCAGCCTTTTACAAAGCCTAAAAGAAGATGCTCAGGATATCGAGGACAAAATCAAAGATATGGGAAGAAAAATAAAAGAAGAAATCATTTACCAGCTCGACCAGCTCTAGGTTTTCCTAATTCTTTTTTCCCCGTCATTCCCGCGTAAGCGGGAACCTATAAAAATAACGCTTCTCCGTCATCCTGAAGTGAGGCCTATCGTCATCCTGAATTTATTTCAGGATCAATCTCCTTGTCCGCCGTAGCCTTGGCGAAGGTGGGCCTGCCCGCCTTTGGAGGGTTTCAGGATCCGTGTCGTCCTGAACTTGCGTGCCCGCCTTTGGAGGGTTTCAGGATCTATTCTTTTCTTTTCTTTCACATCTCCGGTACTCCAAATCTTTTCCTTAATCTATTTTTATTTTCTTCTAATTCTCTAATTCTGGTTTCTACAATTTTGTCCTGCAACACCTTTTTTGCTCTAAACCCTTCAAGTTGTTGTATTTGTCTGTCAAGCTCGGCTAATTCCTCGGCCAATCTTTGGTCCACCACCGGTTCTTGACCTGGCTCATGGAGACTTTCCGGAGCTTCTTTTTTTTCTGCAGCTTGTCGTTCTCTTTCCTCCTGAATTACTGCCTCTCTTATATGACCAAAATTAATCGCAGGACTTCGTCTATGTCGGTCATAATAGCGGCGTTTTCCTGCGTCAACAGCCTTTAATTTATTTTTTAGATCTTCTGCTAACTGCCGCTCTCGGTCAAGATCTCTGGGACGGAGATTATGTGTGGAAGCTCTTTCTATCATTCTTCCCAAAATACGGCTGGGGTTTTCTACCCACTCAGTCCTTCTTTGGCCTAAGGTCACCAGCAGGTCATCAAGCCAAAAAGCTTGCCTAAAAGTCAGTTCATTACCTTCTTCCTGATTTGCCATCCTGTCAAGAGAGATTTCAAGACAAGCTTTATCCATTTCATCCGGTTCCATAGGAAGGACCTTTTTTTCTGCCAAATTCGTTCTGTAGTTAATAAGATCAGCCAATTCCTCTTGTTCTAGCAACCAATAGGAATGATATTGGTCTAAACCTAACCTTCTAAGATCGCTAAAAGGATAAGTTCTATATTTCCTAGCCAAACGTGTTAAACGGGCAAGCCTTTCTTGGAGTTTTACAACTGGGCATTCCAGGATTTCCTTTAAGTAAGGACAGGCTTCGTTATATGTTCGTAAGGTTTCCCGTAATGCCACGGCTTCGTCTGTATTTACTCTTTCCAAAAGGGCAGGAGGTAGTTGGGAAACAATACAAAAGTGGTAATGGTTTCCAGGCAAATAAACTGCTTTAACATCAGGAATAGTATCTGATGCTAGCCACCAGCCGGAAGGATCTTGACGTTCTCCAATAAAACCAAGACCTCGACCTTCACGGTCAAAATCATGAACATAGGTACGCGCTGTTTTAGGCCCGTGGGTTATTTGATACATTCTTTCTTGATTTTCAACGCCGGCAACTACGAAAATCGGTTGACCATGATAAACCACTTTTGGAAAGGGGCTATCCTTTAAATAACGTGTTAAAAGTTCATGTGTCAAAACACCGTCTTTAGGGGGGTCAATTCTTAGATAGCGTTTGCCTGATCCGGGCTCGCAAGCTTCCAATTCATTATTAAAAAGCGCTTCTCGAAAGGAAGTAGGTGTTGGTTGTTCTTGTTCTGCTGCCATAAAAATTCCCAGAACTATTTTTTAGCAATCGCTTTTCATTATAGCAGATAGCAGATCTTTTTTTCACACACCATTTCACGCCCTAAAACCTTCCTTTTTTCCTAATAAAATCTTATTTCTCTTCCCCTTTTCCTGTTCTTTCTATCCTACCTATTCTTCTTTCTTTTTGTTCTGAACCCAAAGAGTCAGACATCCTATAGTCTTGGAAAATAGGTATTTTTAGTGTATAATAGCTACACATTTCTGGTAAGTTTTGGAAAACCAAAAAGCTGGTTTAACCTTGCTTACCGGAAATTATTTACCCGAAGCAAAAGCTCTGGGTATTGCACTTTGACAAGTCAGCTGATTTTGGGTAGGCCAATGGTGGGTAATAAGTTAAATCTTTTGTCATTCCCATTTTTTTCTGCCGTCATTCCCGCGTAAGCGGGAACCTATATAAATAACTTTTCCTTCTTATTATCCAGCCTTGGCTTACCCAAAAAATAAAAACAAAAAGGAGGTCCGCCCCTTTAGAACGTTGGCGGAACACACTGGAGATTTCCCTTTTTCTTCATCTAGCTATCTTTTGCGGCAGCAAGTTCATGCCGCTGCAGCAGGGTTTACCCTGTCTAAGTCAAGATGGTCTGAGAAAAGAAAAGGGATACATAAGATCAGGAGGAAAAATGAACGCGTGGAGAAAGGCAAAAACCGCGAGGATCGCCGCGGTGATTGGAGCGCCTTTGGCGCTCTTGCTGATCCTGTTGGTGGCCGTATCCACCAACACGTTATCCGCTTCGGCCCAAGGGCCGACACCGTCGCAGCCTGAGCTGCCGGTGGTCACATACACGTTGGCGTTGGAAGAAGAGAGCACTGCTCAGATTGAGCAGTCCACGCAGGTCGCCCAGGCCGCTGGTGCAGACATAGTGCTATTTCGCTGTTTCGGCTCGCCACCCGAGATACCGGTCATTCGTGGGGGTGTGGTCCATCCCTGCGGAGAGTGGTATAACTTTGGGTTAGACCCAACTTTGGGTGCCTGGGGAACGATGGAAATCCCAGAGGAGTTTCGCTATCCCTCAGTGCTCAGATGGGATTTCCCCGCCACTGGGCAAGGAGGGGGTTGGCGTTTCTGGTTCGACTTGTATGTGGACGAGACTGTTCCTTTCGGGAGTTACGTGATCACGGTCACCGTTGGGGCCGATAACGACAGCAACCTGACTGACAATGTCATCACGACCACGGTCGTGGTGACCGAAGCACGGCTGGAATCCGGCGTAGTAATCCCTTCTTGGGGAGGGTTCGTCGGAAAACCGATGACAGTCACCGGTGTCGTGACCAATGTCGGATTGCTCCCGACGGAGTTTGGAGGGGGCTTTCTCCTCATAGATACAAATGGCGATCTCCTCTTCTACGAGGAGATTCCGATGACTAGTTTGAATCCCGGGGAGGTGTTCGAAATCCAGAAAGTCTTCACCCCCACCGTTGTCGGTACCCACCGGTTACACTTGCTGGTATCTCAGCCGTATGGGCCCCCGCCACCCGACGTGGTTGTGGACTTCCAAGTCCACGAGTGGCCAGACGCGCTCGGCCTCGAGCTGGCCGTCGTCCCCAACCCCGTCAAAGTTAACAAGCAAGCGACCATTGTCGTGACCAACACTTCCTCCATTCCTTTGGACATAACAGTATACATCGGCCACGAGGAATGGTGGGAGTTGGGGTGGGTTGGCCCTGGTCTGTCGCTTTCGCACATGTTCACACCGACGACCTTAATCACCTCCGCTACCAACCTTCCTGTTACTGCGATCGGCGAATGGGAAGGCCCGCGAGTTTCGGCCTCGGCCGAACTGACCGTGGAGGCTTGGTTGCAATGCCTGCCGGTGACATATAAGGGTTGGCCTCCTCAGCCTAAACTCGTCATTAAGCAGCCAGATATTACCGTCTGGCTCACGCGTAGAGGCACCGAGGAGCGGTACCTTGACTTCTGGAATGCTGGTAGTGCTCCTCTTGTTGGGAGCGCAGTAGCAATCACAAAGCCAGAGGATGGTGCGTGGCTGGGCGGGGCCACGTACTTTGAGGTCGGTTTGCAGCCGGGCGGGTGGAATTACGTCTGGCTTAAGTTCAAGGCCGGCAACGCGCCGGGGTATGGGGAGTACTATGGGGTACTTCGGTTCACCACCAACGACCCGAGGGGGGTAATTGAAATTCCAGTTACCCTCCACGTTATGAGACAGGAGGACATTCCGACCCCGACGCGCTCGTTTCCGACGGCCACCCCTGTGGAACCGGAACCGGAACCGAGCTGGACCCCGCCGCCTATCCAGACAGCAGCACCGACCCCTCGTTCGGTGCAGGCGGTAAAGATTACCGGACCGTTGTCGGCACTGGCATTGGCCAGCTTCGCGACCCCGACCCCAACGCCCACGCCGACGGCGACACCCACGGCAACACCAACTCCCTACATCCCGGGGTGGTAGCCGACCGTATCAGCTGACGTTTTTAAAATCGCCTTTCCGAGTTAGCTCGGGGAAAACTGGCCTCTAAAGCGAGGCTAAGGATTCCCGAGATATTAACGGGTGACGCTCTAGCGCCGCTCCTTCTCGGAAAGAGTAAGAACTAGGAAAACCTGGGAGAGTATGATGGGTTGTTAATTGCACCACGTTGGTGCACCATCAGTAAATCTTTGCCAGGTTTTTTTTATGCCTTTTTTCTACTTTCATATATTCCGCTCCAGGATCGGTCACCTCTTGACGAAACCGGTATAGTTTCACACCCCTGGGGTGTGAAACCCTTCACACCTCGGTACACTCAGAGTAATTTCTCAGCTATTTCTCAGAAAGTTGTTATAAGTTATAATATGGTTCTAAGTTACAAAGTTACACTTTTTTATTATTGTTTAGATTTTTAGGCAGCTTGAATTTATTTCTAAAACTCTAATTATCTAATTTTCTAATTATCTAGTAATCTTGTAATCTAATTATTTATGCGTATCCTTATTATTGAAGACGAGCACAAAATTGCCCAAGCTATCAAAAAAGGCCTGGAGCAGGAATCTTTGGCTGTTGATCTGGCTTTTGACGGCGAACAAGGCTTTGATTTGGCTGCCACCGAAGATTACGACGTGGTTGTTTTGGATTTGATGCTGCCTAAGATCAATGGTTTGGATATTTGCCGGAAGCTTAGAAAAGAAGAAAATATCCACACCCCGATTTTAATGCTGACTGCTAAAGGCCAGGTAGAGGACAAGGTTAACGGTCTTAATTCAGGCGCTGATGATTATTTGGTCAAACCTTTTGCTTTTAACGAACTTCTAGCCAGAATCAGGGCTTTAACCCGAAGGCCTAAAAACAGTTTAAACCCAATACTTAAAGCTGGTGATTTAATTCTTAATACTTTGAATTTTGAAGTAAAAAGAGGCCACACACCAATAAAATTATCAAAAAAAGAATACGCTTTACTTGAATATCTTTTAAGGCACAAAGGAAAAACCCTGGCCAAAGACCAGATTATCAATAATGTCTGGGATTATGATGCTGATGTTTTGCCAAATACGGTTGAGGTTTATATTGGTTATCTGAGAAACAAAATTGACAAAGCTTTTAAAAACAAACGGCCCCTTATTCACACTGTCCGGGGGTTCGGATATAAAATAGCAAGTTGAACAAACAATGTTTAAAGAAGCACGCATAAAACTAACCGCTTGGTATCTTCTTATAATTATGTTTATAAGCATGGTTTTTAGCTGCGTGATTTATCGGGTGATTACCTTCGAGTTGGAACGTGGTTTGCGCCGGCAGGAAATGCGTTTTATGAGGCAGAATTCAGGTCTTCCTTTAGTGTTGCCGTTGCCCCAAAACCCCCAGGCTATGAGTTTAGAATTGATAGACGAACTAATATTGGCCAAAAAAAGGGTAGCGCAAAACCTGATTTTGTTAAACGGAATCATTCTGGGTGTTTCCGCTACTGCCGGTTATTTTTTAGCCGGCAAAACTTTAAAGCCGATTGAGGAAGCTTTAGAAGAGCAAAAAAGGTTTATTGCCGATGCTTCCCATGAATTACGGACGCCGCTGACTGCTTTGAAAACCTCAATGGAAGTAGCTTTAAGGGATAAGAAATTATCAACTGGAGAAGCAAAAAAAGTGATAAAAAGCAACTTGGAGGATATTAATGGTTTACAGTCTTTAAGCAGCAACCTTTTGAATTTGGCCAACCTGCAGGGTAATGGCAAAAATCTTGTTTTTGAAAGTGTTGATTTGAGTGAACTTATTAAAAACGCCTGCCGGAAAATTTTACCTTTAGTAAAAGAAAAAAACATCAAAATAAGAACTAAAGCTAAAAAACAAGAAATAAAGGCCAATAAAGAAAGTTTGGAGGGAATGCTTTTAATCTTTTTAGATAATGCCGTCAAATATACTCCCAAAGCCGGCAGAATAGTGATTACGACCGAGTCGGACAAGAAAAATATCGTCATTAAAATAAAAGACACGGGTATCGGCATTCCTTCCCAAGATATTCCCCATATTTTTGACCGGTTTTACCGGGTTGACCAGTCCCGATGCAAAACTGAAGTGCCTGGTTTTGGCTTAGGCCTTTCTTTAGCCAAAAAAATTATAGAGTTACACAAAGGTTCGGTGCAGGTTACAAGCGTTTTAAATAAAGGCACGACCTTCACAATTAAATTACCTCTAAAACACTCCTAAAACTTCAATTTAAGCATTCTCTCAGTTTGCTTTGTTAAATTTGTTTTATTAACAAGTTGTTTTAGTTTGAGTTATGAAATACTTTACCATGTTATGTCATCCTATTCTGTCATCCTGGAGGGCTTTAGCCCGATAGGATCTCAATTATGCCTGACTAATTTCGTAATTCAGTTTTGTTAACAAGTTATCCATAAGAAAGGAGGTGAAGAAAATGAACGCAAAAACAATTATTATTCCCACGCTTGTTTTAGCTTTACTTGGTTTTGTTGGTTATGGCACAGCCAAAGCCTTTGCTGCCAACGGCAATGGTAATTACCCGCCGATTATTGACAAACTCGTTGAGCGTTTCGGTCTTAACAGAGAAGAGGTCCAAAAAGTTTTTGATGAAGAAAGAACTCAGAGACAGCAGCAAATGCAAGCTAACTTTGAAGAGCGCTTAAACCAAGCGGTCAGCGAAGGTAAAATTACCGAAGAGCAAAAAAAGGCAATTATAGCCAAAAAAGCAGAAATGCAAGCTGAATGTGAGGGATTCAAAGACTTGTCCCTTGAAGAAAGAAAAACAAAAATGGAAGAGTACAAAAAAGAAATGGAAAGCTGGGCGCAGGAAAACGGCATTGATTTAAGTCTTATTCCCATGTTTTTAGGCCGAGGCCCTCATCGTGGTTTCGGCGGCCGAGGAGGCCCTGGTTTTTAAATTTCACACCTGGGAGGTGTGAATCCCTGCACACCTAGGGAAAAAACTATTAAGTAGTTGCTGATCCTTCCACACCCCCTATGTTACAATGTTAAAATAGGGGGTGTTTTATTTCTCAGCCTTTTCTCAGGTTGAATTAATAAGATATGCTTATGACAGATGCAAAAGATTTTTTGCGGTCTAAAAAAGACGAACTCGTGAATTTTTTTAAAAAACTATTTTCCGGCCGCAAAAAATTCATCGTTCTACCGGTTCTATTATTACTGCTTGGTTTTTTTGCTTGGCGTATTCTGGCCAAAAAAGAGGAAAAACCTCAATATCAGACTAACCAAGTTGAACGGGGGACGATTATTTCTTCTGTTTCC
>DATKWK010000040.1:0-1112 GCA_035529595.1 Bathyarchaeia archaeon | reverse complement strand
AGCATTCAAACCTTATGGACCGAGCAACTGAGCGGTTCAGCCGGTTCAGTAGGTCAAGTGAGGCAAAGCAGCCAGATGCTTCAATTTCTGGCCAAAAAAACCGCTATTTCCATATTTTTGGTTGGTCATATTACCAAAGAGGGGATGATTGCCGGGCCTAAAGTCTTGGAACATCTGGTGGACACGGTTTTGTATCTTGAAGGCGATCCGGAGCATGATTTTCGGATCTTAAGGACCAGCAAAAACCGCTTTGGCCCGACTGACGAAGTCGGAGTTTTTAAGATGTCCGATAAGGGTATGGAAGAGGTAAAAAACCCGGCAGACCTGTTTTTAGGCAGTCGGAAAGCCAGTCAGGCGGGTGCGGCCATAACTGTTACTATGCAGGGGATAAGGCCAATGTTGGTGGAGATTCAGGCGTTGGTAGTTCCCAGCCAGCTTAGTATTCCCAGAAGAGTGGCTTCAGGCATAGATTTTAGGCGTTTACAGGTTGTATGCGCGGTTTTACAAAAGCACCTCAGACTGCCTCTGGCTACCTCTGATGTTTTTGTTAATGTGGCCGGCGGCCTTAATTTGAGCGAGCCAGCTGCTGATTTGGCTGTTTGTCTGGCCATAGTTTCTTCGTTTAAAAACAAGCCTTTAAGGGAAAAAGCGGTTTGTATTGGTGAAATAGGGCTTTTGGCAGAGATTAGAAAAGTGTCTTTTATGGAGAAAAGAATTAAAGAAGCCCGGAAATTGGGCTATAAAACGATTATCGGCGAAAAAGAAAAAGACTTGCGGCAGACTTTAAAGTATCTTCAATAATTTCCAATTGTTCAACGTCATTCCCGCGGAGGCCACGCTTAGCGTAGCGGAAGCGGGAATCTATACAAATAAAGACGTATTTTTATAGATTCCCATTTTCATGGGAATGACGAAGGAATTCTACCCCATAGTATAATACTAAGTATTGACTTTTTCCTGATTCTGTGCTATCCTACATTCTACCTCGAAGTGCACCACTTAATTCTTTTCCTTGTTGATATTTTCTAAACTTGTATTTGTTGACTTCTTGTTCTATGGCTTCATTGGGCGTTAAGTAATCTAAACACTTCCTTGGTGTATTGTTAAGCTGG
>DATKWK010000039.1:0-99565 GCA_035529595.1 Bathyarchaeia archaeon | reverse complement strand
TACTTTAAATAATACTCCCAGAAAATGTCTGAATTTTTTTACTCCCAATGAAGCTTTAGAAAGGGAAGCCAATAGTTACAAGTTTAGAAAATACAGAAAACAAAAAGAAACCACTGTTGCACTTCAACTTAGAATGTAGGTTTAGGAATAGTGGTGTTATTATGTCCTATAATACTTTAACTCCTGCCTATATTTTTATTTTCTGTTGGGATCAAAACCCTGAACCTAACAGGTAAATATATGCCTTCCCCAGAAGTAACACATATAGATCGAGGGCAAGAGCGATACGACCTTGTTCCTGAAGCAAGAAGACAGGGTACTGTCGTAGGTGATAGAACAAAACATCTTACTAAAAGACAGTGGTATGATACCAGGGCAACACTTGCAATTGAAAGACAACAAGACTCTCCACTAAGAGTATTTTACAGAGCAGTTGAAGCAATAGAAGCAAATAACCCAGATGGGAAGCTATTGGAACAACTGGCTGGTATTGGCGTAATTACTCAAATCGTCGTTCCTGTTACTCCCGAAACCGCGGTAACACTAGCAAGTATCAGTGATTCAGCACAGACTGCTTACAGATCTGGTACCGTAGATGGTAGAGAAAAAGAAATTATTGGTAAAGCTTTCGCTCAAACACTAGAGCAGGATTTTAACGAACCAGAAAAAGAAAGGATTGCTATTATTGCTATTAGAGCACTTCGTAACCTGGCTGCTATCACCCCCGATTTAATCGCTCAATTTCTTCTTTGGGAAACCGTCGGTCAAATATCGTTTTCAAGCCTGCAGGAAATGTATAGACGAGCAGCTGACTATTTGCATCAAGGAGGAAAAAAAGAATCCCTGGTTAGTGAACTCCGACGGGCCGATCAGTTTATTTCAGCAGCCCAAAAGGGGGTTAAAAAAACCAGAGATCCAGAAGCTCCCCTTGAAGTAATAAGAAGATCCCAAATTTTCTGCCGACCGATGGTGTTACTGGCTCAAGAACATTTATCCAGAACCGGTCTTAGTTCAGCGAGCGTTCAACACATTTCACGACAAATGCTGGAAGCATCTTTTGCCCATCAACTCCATTGGGCTGATCCTAGAACGCATCTTCTTAATATGTGTGTAGAATTATTATATCCCTCATTTGAATTGTCTCCGAAAATTAATCTTACTCCGATTGCCGCTCAGCTTATTTTGGACACTCACAGAGCCAAACTAGTCAATTTTGATCAAGATATTGGTAATGCTAGAACATTTTCCAAAAGAGATTATGATGATCTTGGCCTAACAGATTTCTATGACGACCATAGACAACTAGCGACTCAGATTCTTCAGCCGGTATACATCAAGGACCCTCGATCTTATCTTCGCCGTCAATCGACAGTAATATCACTCTCTTGCTTTGCTAATGTCCCTCACCTCGGGTATCGAGCATTAGTAGCAGGTACCCGTCAAGCACTTCAAGATTTACATCCTGAACAAGATAGTCAAATACTAGTCTCTCTAAATAGAGACGATACCTTACGACGAGTAGGAGCTAGAGATGGTACTAAACCACCGGTGACCGCCTTTGAGGATAGAAAAAGAATGGCGACAATGACGTTTGCTGGCGTAGTAGACAACCAAAACATTATTTTCAGTTCGATGGAAGAGCTTGTCGACGCAACAGATGTAGAAACAAGACTTAGGGAGTTCGGTCGGGTAATTGGTGGCGATACCGACGGAAGGGGTGGCAAGATCTTAGGAAGAACTCAAGGCCAAGATCGTTGGAATTTAAACCAAGCGTTTCACCGGCAAATTTTTATCGCGTTGCGTGGCCTGGATTTGCTTCGTTTAATCCGTGATCCATGCGAAATAGACCAAATGAGAACACATTTTCCCAATTCTGAGATTCACTTTCTCTTGCTTGGAGGCATGACTCCTTTTAGTTCTACACATGCGTATAATCTAGCTCATCGTTATTTAACCACCCATCCCCCTCAAATTGAAAATCTTTACGGATTAAGAGCCATGACTCATCCAAATGTTACTGACTATATTTTAAACTTAATTAAAAGAAGACTAAGAAATCAAGGACAAAGAGAACTAGTCAATTAATCAATAGCAAATTTATATCCCCTACCCCTAACTGTAATCAGGCGGCCATTTTTTACTCTTAAAGCTGCAATTTTTTTTCGCAATTTACTCATTAGCTGATCGATTGCCCAATCGGAATATTTCTCGTATGAATCTTTGCCCCAGAGAACTTTACTGATTTCATCCCGAGAACAAAGTTTATTTCTTTCCTTAAGGAGAAAAATCAATACCTCATATTCCTGACAAGAAAACTTCTCCTCAATCGATTGTCCCCGAAAAGACAGCGCTCCAGATTTTGCATCATAGGATAATTCTCCTATTTGGTTTGTCCCTTTTGTCTTTTCGATTATTCTTTTCGAAATGGCATCCTGAAAGAGCAGACAAAAAGGTTGATAATATCCATCTTGATCCTTCTCAATTAACCCTAACCACTCTAAAACCTTCACCTGCTCGCCTTCTAAAGTCGCTATTTTTTCTTCAGTAATGTTTTTAAGATTTTCTTTGGCTTTATCAGTTTGAACATCAATCATCCGCTGGGCGACTGAACGAATCTCGTAATTTCTCCTTAAAAGATCAATTAATTCCTGAGTCGATAAGGACTTAGTTCCATTTTTCTTACTCAATAACTTACAGGTAACCTTTAAAAAATAGGGATGTCCACCACACATCTCCTTTGCCACTTTTTTTTCTTCCTGTGACGGTGAATAACCAAATCGGTAGCTCATCCGGTCAATAACATAATCAGCATTTTGCCTGCTAATAGGCTCATAAACTACATTTTGTAAGAAAAGTTCGCCTAACTCTTCTCCAACCCGGTCTTTATCAAAAATCATTTTAATTTCCTTGATCAAAAAGACATAATGAAGCTTACCACTGAAGCTATTCCATAAAGACCTTAAATTATTACAAAAGACGCTATTAACAAAGAGCAACTCGTCAATTTCTCCTAAGAAAATTACCACCTTAAGTTCGTGGCCGGTAATGTTCCCGATTAGCAGTTTCAGAACTGCCAGCAATTGAGGATAACTAGCATTTTCGTTATTAAAAATTTTGAATTGTTTTTTATCAAATGAGCCCAAACAATTTTTTTTCATTTCACAAGCAGTAATCACCGACTGGCCGACTAGGCGTAAATAAGCGGCAAGGCTTTCTTCCAACAAATCAAGGGGTTCAATATAGACTAGAAGATATTTTTGATAATCAGGAATTATCTCTTTAAAAAGACCAATATTTTCAATAATAAATTTAATTACGGTTCTTCTGCCAGCCGAACCAACCCAAACACTAGTGACGCACTCACCAGTCAATATCGGACCAAAAATATTCTTCGCACAATTCTCAACGGCCTCTTTCGGAAGCGGATAGTAATACTGCTTTTGAGGCTCCATACAAGCCAGATTACTCAGTTTTTAATCAGGATATAGTCAGGATTATACCGAAGAAAGATTCGTTTTGTCAATGGCGAGAATAGAGAAAGGGTCGCTGGATAATTATTTCATTTTCGTGACTAAATTGCTCTAGTTTTCTTTAACTCCTTTAGCTTCCACATAAAAAGCTTTGCTCGGCTTTTGACGTTTGGAGCGTCTTTAACGAAGTTTAAGGCTTCTTCGAGCATTACCCGCGGTAATTCCTTGGCCAATTTGATATAAAGAGCCTTATGGGAAAGATCATGAAGTTGCTCGGCTAAACGATAACCATAGTCCTGGAATTCCCGGCTGATGTATTTCTTTTTATCCCAATCGAAATCACCTAAAATACTTTTAATCGACTGCATCTCTTTAAGATTTCGCTGCTGAGTTTTATCAAGTTTCATACCGATAATATTTATCTCCGTAACAAACGTTTAAGCAGATTAAGATAGCCAGGCTCTTCAGCGTTCAGAATAAGATTCTGCATTAATATCCCTACCACTGCCAAGGCAAAGATCCAGAACCAGTCAACTTTTAAGGTGAACAAAAATCCTAAAAAAAGACATATTAATGTGGCCGAAGAATGGATCACAAACTCTCTTTCCACGATAAATTCAAGTTTCCTCATCTTCACTGCTGCTTCATAAAAAGCCGAGTCAAAGGGCGTAATCACCAAATCGCTGGTTATTCCGTAAGCCGAATCAACCAGAAACAAAGCGAAGGGGCTGAAGAGAAAAGGCCGCAATAAAACATTAAAACTATTAAACATCGTTCCCAATCGAAGAATTGCTTTACCTTTCTTATCAATCCATCTGCCCAAAAACCAAACTAGAATTACCGATACAATAGAAGCACCAGATTTAATCAGGCCGACTGTTCCGTAATTTTTAACAACCAGATAAATAAAAAGTGGCCAGACTAATCCTAAGACTGCCCCTTCAAGTTGGCCTCCAACAAAGGAAAGCCAAAATTTAGTCTTTCCTCTCCTTGTCATATGTTGGGTAATTTTAGCCAGTGAAAGTCTCATTCCTTTTCTCTTAATGGTGTCAAAAAAAAGGGGAATACCAGAAGAAATTGTTAGAATAATGGCAAATAGGAAAAGTGGTCCAAATCCCAACGAAGAAATAACCAATCCCCCGGTAACCGGCCCGATAAGACCGGTGATTCTACTGACAATTTGATATTGGCTAACTTCTTTGCCATACTTTTTATCTTCTTGCTCTGCGATGGTAAAGGAATAATGAAAAGGTAACCAGATTAGCGAAACTGACGTTCCCCAAAATATCGCCGCCAACCACAGAAAAGAAATCTGGCTTTCCGCTTTAATCAGAAAAAAAATAAAGACCGCCCTGGTCATTGCTCCTAAAAAACCAACCAGATCAATTCCAAACCGTTTAGTTAAAACAGCTGTCGGATAGTTGGTAACAACGCAAATAAAATGATATAAGCTATAGAACAAAAAAATCGAAAAAACGTTACCGGTGAGATTTAAGATATACAGAGGAATAAAAAGGCTGATTAAATCCATTCCTAAACTTCTGAAAGCAGTCGATAAATATAATCCACTATAACCTGGTAAGGGTTGAAAACCTCTAGGTAATCTCTTAGAAATACCACCGTTTTCTTCGGGATAGTGATTCATTATTTCTAATTTTTCACTTAATTATATCGGTTCATAGCTGCCTTAATCCCCTTCTTGAGAGCAAGGCTAATTGCCTCAACAGCTTTCTTGACTAATTTTCTGACCTCGTCTGCTTCGGTTGGCATAAAAGGAGCTAAAACAAAATCTTCCATTTCCTCCGGAGTATCAAACTTAATTATTTTTTTACCTCCTTCCATGCGCTGACCGGCATGAGGATGGCCGATCCCTAAACGAAGCCGGACAAAATCTGCTGCCCCCAGTTGCTTGATAATTGACGCTACTCCCTGATGGCCAGCCGATCCCCGGCTTTTAACAATCTTTATTTTCTCTAAAGGCAGATCGACGTCGTCATGAATCACCCAGATATCTTCCGGTTCCACTTTATAAAAACCGGCCAATTTACCGACGGCCGATCCTGATTCATTCATAAAAGTCTGCGGTTTAACCAGCAGGATATCAGCTGCTAGAGAAAGAACCTCCGAATTGAATTTTCTCCAAGTTTTAAATTGTAAATCCGGACGTCGCATCTTCCGTTTAATATGCCTGGCAATCTCATCAACCACTAAAAAACCTAAATTATGACGGGTATCCTCGTATTTTTTACCCGGATTACCGAGTCCGATTATTAATTTCATCATATAAAACCTCCTTTATAATTAAAGCTCTAGATATCAAAAGACCTCGGAATCTTTTATTTCTTATAATTAACTCACGTAGGTTGAAAAGTCAAAATCTTAAGTACCTCTTCATCACTTATTTGTGGGAAATCTTGGTAAAATTGACCAACGGCCGAAAAGAAAGACGGCTCCTCCAAACAAACAACTTCATCAACCAAATCCTTAAGCTTGCTGATTGACTCCGGCGAGGCCACCGGTATAGCCAGTATGATTTTTTTCGGTGATTTTTTTATAACATACCGGATAGCAGCCTCCATGGTCGCTCCGGTCGCAATTCCGTCATCGGTAAGAATAACGGTTTTACCACCGACCGACAAATCTTCTTTTCCCGGCCGAAAAAGTCTCATTCTTCTTAATATTTCCTCTTTTTTAATACTTGCCTCCTGTTTGATATAGCCTTTGTCGGCACCGACTATTTTAGCCAGGCGATCGTCTATTACAATATCACCATCAGGGTCAACAGCGCCGATTGCCAGCTCCGGTTCATGTGGTGCTCCGAGTTTTTTGGTAACGATTATATCAAGCGGACAGGAAAGAAAATCGGCAATCTCTTTTCCAATCACCACCCCTCCCCTGGGAATTGCCAGAACAAGCGGTTTACTTTTTCTGCATTTGGCTAATTTCTGTGCCAATTTCTTTCCAGCTTCGTCTCTATCCCTAAAAACCATCAGCAACAGTATAACAAAAGTAATGTAAAACTTTAACTAGCCGGAAGTTAAGAAGTATTGAAGAGTTCTAAAACAGCGTGATCGAAACACATTTTCCCCCGACGTCGGGATAATTGCCTTCAAGTTGACAACGGTAACCTGTCGGACACTGGAATTCGGGCAGATTGGCGGCAATTCCACCGCAAAATTTACCCTCAGCTTGCTTTGATTCTGACTCGGAAGTCTCTGATACGGGCGCTGGCGAAAGATTTTGGCTTCCATCCGGTTGCTTCCTTTTCAACCGCCACATAAAAAACGGCAGGCATTTCCCCGTGTCTCCACTCTGGTAACGGCAAACAAAACCCGGCGGGCAACCGGTGCCCATAAATCCACCGCAGAAACCCGACCTACTTC
Source organism: Bathyarchaeia archaeon (assembly GCA_035529595.1). GTDB lineage: Bacteria > Patescibacteriota > Microgenomatia > PFEM01 > JAFGMK01 > DATKWK01. The sequence continues at coordinate 92,712 of DATKWK010000039.1, read as the reverse complement.
CGAACCACCAAAAATAAGAAACAATCAGGAGTACAAACAAACAGACTATAAATACTGCTATCTTCTCGAATTTGGGGATTTTCCCTTTTTTGCTACTTTCTTTTTTATTCAATACCTCCCCTGCACCACTAAACTCAGAGTTTTTGATTTCTCTTTTTACTCTCATTTTCCTTCTTTTTTCTTTATTTCATTTTCCCGAGCTGCTTTTTGGCAAAATCTCCGATCAATGGTAGCTTGAATTCTTCTCCCTGATAGGCTTTATAGATTAGAACCAGCCATAACACGAAACCGAGAATCATCAAGACCGGTGACAGAATCAGACCGAGGAAAGGAACAAAAGAAAGTACGGTTAAACTACCGAAAACCAAAATCGACTGCATCGCATGGAAGCGGACAAAAGAATCTTTTTCCAGAATCAGAAAGAGAATCCCGGTCACCCAAAGCCCAAAATAAGATAAAGCGGCGGCAGTATTTTTAGGCAGACCAGTCCCTTTTTTTTCTTCAGTTGCCATTTGTTTTATCACCTCCTTCACGCTTGATAAAAGTTAATAAATACCAATAAACTACCAGTACACTCAAACCAACAACCAAGAAGATGGGCTATTTCTAGCGTAACATTAGAAAAGAGAAAGTGTCAACTGGAAATATTCTTTTTATAGGAATTTAAAACAGGCTCATTTGTTTTTTCTCTTCCCCTTTTCCTTCCTGCTCCTGCCAAACCGCTACTTTCCCAAAAACACCGTCATATCCCGGATCGACAACGATCTCTCCTGACCGGACCCGTCGAACCGCTTCGCCGATACGCTCTCCGCTTGACTTGGTAATTTCCGCAATCGGCGTTTTAAGCAAGACCGAAAATTCTCCCCCAAAAAGACTTGTCAAACGATTATACTCATTAATATTTTTTTGGCTTGAAATACCAGTTTCTAAAGCTTCAGATAAAACCTCTAATAACGGCACTAGCATCACATAAGGAGGACGGTTGTCGCAACAAAGCCACTTAATTCCTGTTTTCCCCTCTTTAGCCTCTGATCTCTGTTCTCTTTTTGCCAATTGTTCGACCCGATGCATCACCCCAATTGTTAATCTGCGCCCGCAAACAGGGCAGGTTGCCCCCAATCTTCTTGTCTCCTCCGGCGACTGCCTCACCCCGCATTGGCGATGACCGGTCCAATGATACTTCCCTTCTTCAGGATAAAACTCAATCGTATAGCCGATTTCCCAATCGCTCGCCGAATCTTTTTTAATCGCCCCGATAATGTCCTGATAATTAATTTTCAATTCTCGAGACAAAGTTTTGACTTTTGAGTTTTGACTTTTGAGTTTAAATACGGTTACCTCTCGGCCTAATTTGGCAAGACTATGGGCGTCGGAAAAACTAACGATTGCTCGATCATCCAACTCTTCAATTCGCCAATTCATTGCCGGATCTGAAGATAAACCTGTTTCAATGGCAGATATCTGAGAACTAAATTCCCCGAAGCATTCCTTGATTGAGTCAAAACCGGAATTTGAACCGTACAAAGAAAACCACGGCGTCCAAGCATGGGCCGGAATAATCAGACAATCAGCATCAATTGACAAAACCGTCTCCGCCAATTCTTTGGCCGATAGGCCGATTATCGGCCGGCCGTCAGAAAGAAGGTTCGCACCCCTGTTCCTCAACGCTTCGTTGATTTTACCCACGATTTCAAAGTCGGGAGCAAAAACTAAATTATGAATCCGACGAGTCTTTCCTGCTTGAGAGTAAATACTGGAAATTTCCGTCACTAGAATAAACTTCGGGCCGTCTCTCCTTTCTTTATAAGCAAAAATTCCCTCACCGACCTCGACTAAATCTGCCTTTAATTCTCTAATCCAAAGAGGATGGGTCCAATCAGGGATGCCTACTAACTTAATCCCTTTGATATCCGCCCAGTCAGCAATCTCAGAAATCACCATTTGGGGAGAAACGGCGCGTGAGTATTTACTATGTAAATGGAGATCGGCAATAAGCTCCATACCTTGATCACCGTATAACCTCTAAAATAAGAAAGAAGACAAAAACCAGGCAAAGAACAAAACCCTCCCAACGTTCTAACTTTTTTTTAGTGCGGATAAAGAGGTAAAAAAGGGCAAAAATCATCACGTAGACCATGGTTGCCAAAAGATAATCGGCAAAGGCCCGTATCTGAAAAGGAGAAATTAAGGAGGTAATACCAATAACTAAAGTACCGTTGGCTACTATCGAACCCAGGAGATCGCCGAAAACCATACTCGGCTTACGTTCCTTGACGGCCTTAATTTCAAAAACTAACTCCGGCAACGAAGTGCCTGCGGAAACCAAAAATAATCCGATCAGCAGTAAAGGCAGATTTAAACCTGAAGCTAAGTCGATCGCCGATCGCACTATCATGTCCGAAGAGAAAAGAAGCAGAGCTGCCCCAAAAAAAATCCAGCCCAACTCCTGCAACTGCCAAGTTGATGGTCCGTAATTTAGGCGGCGGATTATTTTTCTCAGTATACTCTCTTCTCTCCCTCTTTCCTCAGCAATCCTTCCCACCCTCTGGGACAAAACGGAAACGTTATAAAATCCATAAAGAGCCAACAGTATTAGGCCGTCAATCCGGGAGAGATTCTTATCGAAGAGCAAGAGCATTGGTGCGGCTCCGGCCAAAAAAGCATAAAAGACATCTCTGGTCAAAAAGATTCCTTGAACGGACAGACTGCCGCCTACTATTGCCGCCCCACCGATTACTAGAGACAAATCGGCAATATTTGACCCGATAACATTACCTAAAGAAAGATTTGGAGAGCCTTCGATCGCCGCACTAATTCCGACAAATAGCTCTGGCAAACTAGTTGCTAAAGCCAAGATAAAAGAAGTAACCGCAAATTCACCCAAACGCGTCGCATCAGCCAGTTTTTTTAAGTTTACTATGAGAATATCCGTCGCTTTAATTAATAATAAAGAGAAAACGGCAATGAGTAGGAAACTAACTAGTGGTATCATTATCAAATTTCACCTCAAATCATTTGATTATACTTTCTTTCTGCCTAGAATGAAAATATACTTTGTTATCTCGATCAGCAAAACTTTAAACATGCTCAAGAAGAAAATAAAAACCCATTCCGACCATTCCAAACTTTCGGTTTTTAATAATCGCTTTAAGGGTGGGTAGTAAATCGCCAAAACTAGCATCCATAGCCCGATAAACACAGATAGAACCAATAACTTATTTTCCCAGGGTTTTTTCTGCCAAATAGGTTTTCTTAATGAACGGCAGGAAAAGACGTAAAAAAGAGAATCAATGCCTAATGCAATAAAGACAACCGATCGGCCGTGGCTAAAGTGAATAATATTTTTATGTAACAGATAAGCTAACATCAAAAGTAGTAAGTCGGTAAAAAAACCAACTATGAAAATCAGCGTTTTCATCTCTAAATCAAGGATCGGAAAGTTTCGCGGACGAGGCGGTTCGTCCATTACCTCTTTTTCTTCCGGTTCAAAAGCTAAGGCAATACTAGGCAAAGAATCCTCGACTAAATTCACCCATAAAATTTGAGCAGCGGAAACAGGTAAAGGCAAGCCAAACAGCATTGATCCACCTATTAAAATGACTTCCGTAAAACTACTGCAAAGCAGATATAAAATCACTTTTTTGATATTTTCAAAAATTGCCCGACCTTCTTCAATCGCATAAACAATTGTCTCAAAGCGCGAATCCAATAAAACCATATCGGCAGTTTCTTTGGCAACATCCGAAGCCTCGTTAACCACAATAGCGATATCCGACTTTGCTAAAGCCGGAGCATCATTTACTCCATCCCCCATCATGGCAACAACTTCAGCGTTTTCCTTTAAAGCATTAACGATTTTCAGCTTCTGTTGCGGCGAAGTCCGGGCGAAAAGAATGATCTTTTTTACTTTATCCTTGAGTTCCTGTTGTGAAAGCCCGTCTAATTCCTCACCAGTAATCATCTCTTCCGGCTGAAGAGGTCCGTCTCTAATCTTTAAGCGGTTGAAAACCGATGCCGCAGTATTAAGATAATCTCCGGTAATCACCTTTAAATCGACCCCCGCATTTTTGATTAATTGAATAACGTCCTCTACTCCCTTTCTTATCGGATCCTCAAAGACCAGAATACCCAACCAGCTAAACCCGCCAATTTCTTTTTTCCAGTTTTCTTTACCCTCAATCTCCTTAAAAGCAAAACCGACCAGACGGTAACTTTTATTGGCATAATCGTTTAAATTTTCCAACCATGATTTTTCTTCCTTAGCTGTAATCCGAGACATTTTAAGAACCATCTCTGGAGCACCGGAGACAAAAAGAAGATTTTGGATTTTCGGTCCATTCTTAATCTTATGCAACGTAGCAATATATTTTTTTTCCGATGAAAACGGGACCTCGTCCGTCCGCAAATATCTCTTTTCAATATCTTTTATTGTTACATTTTTCTTTTTTAATTTTTTTTCAGCCCATTGAAGCATAGCTGTCTCTAGCGGATCCCGTTTATCGTTGCATAAAATTGCTGCCTGAATTATCACTTGCTTGGAATCCGGCAATTGATCATTAATCAACGCCTCGACGACTCTCATTTTGCCTTCTGTTAAAGTCCCTGTTTTATCTGCGCAAATAACACTGACACTCCCTAAGGTTTCTGCTGCTATCAATTTTCTTACCAACGCCTTTCGGGCAAGAATCCGTTGCATACCGATAGCCAAAATTGCCGTTAGGGTAACTACCAGTCCTTCAGGTATTGCCGCCACTGCCACGGCGACACTAATCTTAAACATTTCAATCGGATCCCTTGACTGCCTCAAACCGATGATAAAAATTAAAATACAGGTTATTCCTAAAATTATTGTTAAGGTTTTGGCTAATTGGGCTAACTGATCCTGAAGCGGCGTTTTCTCGTCTCCCACCTCACCGACCGCCTGACCGATTTTACCGATTTCAGTCTTCATTCCGGTGCCAGTTACCAGCATCTTACCGATACCGGTAACCACGGTTGTCCCTGCAAATACTCGGTATTCGTTCCCAATTTTATCTATAAACCGGTCTTCCGTTGATATCTCTGACATTCTGTTTTTGACTTTTGTCTTTTTTACCGGTATTGACTCCCCAGTCAAAATAGCCTCATTCACCGAGAGGTCAACGCCCTCAATAATTAATCCGTCTGCAGGAACTTTGACACCAATGGACAAAATCACAACATCTCCAGGCACCAGCTGGCGGGCATCGATAAGCTGAACACGGGAATCTCTTACTACTCTGACTTTCTGAACTAAATAAGTACGAAGAGCTTCAAGCGCTCTCTGGGCTTTTTTCTCTTGGTAAAAACCCAGCAGGGTATTCAAAAAAACGGCTGCAAAAATAATCAAGCTATCAGTGAATTCCCTTAAAAAAAGCGTTATTAAGCCGGCAATCACCAGAATGTACACTAAGGGTGAGGTAAACTGATCAAGAAAAATTTTGAATGTAGAAATTTTTTTTGTCGGCTCTAGCTGGTTCAAACCGAATTTTTTTAATTTTTCCGTCGCTTCAACAGAAGTCAAGCCAGCTTGAATAAATTCCTTCTTTTCCATTCTTTTATGCTACCATAGAAAGTAAGGTAAAAAAAGGGAAAAAGAGACCATTCAAAGATTCTTAATCTGCTGCTGCTGCTTAATAAAAAATACCGTAAAATGAGTTGAATCAATAATATGATTACCTTTGAAGTTTATTAAGATTCTCTGTCTCCTTGATCGTCGTTACCTGATCCGGAGATTTATCATCTCGGAATCGAACCAATCTCGGGAAACGCAAGGCATATTTGGCAGCGTGAAGCGGTGATTTGGTGATGTTATCCGCTTCAATTTCGACAACAATTTCCGGATAACACCAGGAGTCGGGAATTAATTCTTTAGGAACCTGATATTCTGTTGGTTTTTTGTCTGTCTTTGCCTCCTCGCACCTGCGATACATTTCCTGCCATTGTTCATCCGATAATCCCGTCCCGATTTTTGAAACTGTCTGATAAATATCTTTATTCCTAATCCCGACTAAGAAGGCTCCGATCCCAAATCTTGTTCTTTTTCCCTTCCCGCGATAGCAACCCATGACTAAACAATCTAATGTATCTGCCAGTCCTGCCCCTTTTTTGCCCTTCTCGGCTTTAAACTTCACCCAAGTATAACCTCGCCTCCCCGGATCGTAAGGTGCGTCCCATTTTTTGACTACTACTCCCTCAAGTCCCTTTCTAATTTGCTCGTCATGGTAAGACCGAATCTCGCCAGGATTACAGGTTACAATCTGTGGCGAAATGGTGATCGTTTTTCCTGACGCGGAAACTATCCGAGTCAGGACTTCCCGTCTCTGGGCAAATGGCATTTTTAACAAATCTTTTCCGTCTTTATAGATAATATCAAAGCAATAAAAGCGAAGCGGAACAGACTGGGCGGTTTTGGTAATTTCGTATTTTCTTTTCCGTTTCATGGTTTCTTGGAAAGGCAATAACTTACCCGACCTGGGATCATAACCAACGGCCTCACAATCAAGAATTGCCTCGGAAACTTTTGTCTCCTTAAATATCGCCCGAACCAAATCGGGAAACATATGAGTATTATTTTCCAAATTCCTGGTAAAAGTTCTCACAAATCCCGCCGGCTGAAAGTCAAAGGCAAGCTGATCTTCTTTCAACTGCCACTTTTTCTTTTTGCTAAAATGAATCTGAAGACGGGCACCATCATATTTTGGCTCGACGGCTACCTGCTCGGTGCCCGATGGACACATTTTTTCAATCATCTCTTCGACATTAGGCAGCCGTTGACAAAGGGCCGGCATGACCGGGGTTCCAACCTGAACACTAACATCCTTAAGACCGAAAATCCCTTTTTTCTTTACCAACCGGGCAATTTGACCAACATCAACCCGAACCTGATAGGCAGCTTCAATTTCTTGCCTCTTACTTTTGTCTCCAACCAGTAACCAGGAAAGCGCGTCCATAATTGTCATATCGGAAAATCCAAGCCTAAGTTTGCCAAGAGTAATCCGTACTACATACTTGATACTTAAAGCATCCATCTCACTCAAGAGCGCCATCATTCTATTTATCTTTCTTTCAACCGAACCCTCCCCTGACTCACCGGCAATTTCCAGTAATTTCCCATAAACATATGAAATAGAGATCTTGGACCGGTTATTTATCCTTTTTGTTTGCTGCGTTTTAATTCTATATGCCAATTCTCCTAAATCCCCGACTTGTTTATATTTCTTCTTAATCTCCTCTTTCTTTTCACCGAAACTTTGTGCTAAAACTTTCAGCATCATCTTTTCTGCTAGGTTAAACTCAATCGTTTCATAAAGAGGCGCCAACCTCCCCAAAGAAAGGTAGCAAATCTTGCCGATTTCTTCACATTCCGCTTCTTTAAAAAGGCGGGCCAATATTCGGGTGATCTCCAGCCGGGAAGCAGTCGATTCCAATTGAGAAAAATAGCTAGCTAACCTTTGAAACCTCATTTTACCGATATCCTACAACTTGAAATTAGTCAGAAATCAGGTCAATCTTGTATCCCTACCATCCGACCAAATTCTGGGAGAAAAAAATAAAAGCAAAGACTACCACACCAATAAAAAGAACTCCGAAGATAATTGATAACCAACCCATTCTCTCGCTTTTTAAGATTTTATTTAAACCCTCCCCCACTAAGGTAAGACCAAAAAGAGTCGGCAGGATTAAAACCATATATAAAAATTGCGGATCTTTAGTCGTCATCAGGCCTTTTTTAAGTCTTCATAATATAACGGGCTCCCTTAGTTTTGCCCTTTTTCTTAATGATCCCTCTTTCCACAAAATAATTCAAATCGCGGAGCACAGTATCTTCGCTATATCCGGGCATCATTTTTCTTGCCTCGCCGGTTTTTAACTGTCCGTATTCCTCCAAATACTCGATCAACCTGATCTGGCGCTCATTTAAGGGAATCTGCCGACCTAGTTTGCCCTTAAATTTTACATCAAGCGACAAGCCTTTGATTCTTTCTTTGATCTTTGACAACTCGATTGCCATAACCTGGGTAAAATATCCAAGCCAAGGAGTTAAATCTCGCTTCCCCAAATCTTTACTTTGAGACGAAACTTTAAAAAGCGCCTGATAATAACTGGCGGCATCACGATCGAAATACTCCTCCAGCGCAAAAAAACGTTTAATATCATAACCTTCAACAAAAAGAATCAGTGTGGCAAATGCCCGGGCTGTTCTGCCGTTACCCTCAACAAAAGGATGAATTGCTGATAAAGCATAATGAGCAATTCCGGCTCGCAGGACCGGATGAACTTCTTGGCCTTTTTTTAGATTTAACCAGCTGATAAAGTCTTCCATTAAATAATCGACTTCGACAGCTGGCGGCGGCCGGAAAAAAATTTCTCCGGTTCTCGTTTCTCTTAATATCACCTGGCTTTCCCGGTACCGACCCCGCTTGTCATCGGGAATAATTCGATCACAGATTAGAAAGTGAATCTTTTTAATTATTTTCTGGCTATAATGCCATTGATCTTCCTTATTTTCCTTTTTTTGACTGGTAGCCAAGTCGTCAATAAATTGAATGACTTTTCGATAGTTGATCACTTCCTGAATATCACGGTCGCGGGCCATTATCTGTTCACCTTCTAAAACTTTAGCCGCCTGATTTAAACTCAGCTCATTTCCTTCAAGATGGGTGCCGTAGTGGACTGTTCTAGTCAGTGCTTCATTTCGAAACTTCATCGTATAAGCAGGAATCAAAGGCGCATTAAGAATAATCTCCCGGGAAACTTCGATATTACTGATGTTTTTTAATACTTCGCTAGTGATCGTGAACTGAGGGGAGTACATTATGAATTTGAAATGTAATACGATTGTCTGATCTGTTTTTTATTATTGCATAATTTCCGCAAGTCAACAAGATAGTGAATAAACAAATAGAAGATTTGATAAAAAATTTAATGAAAGCTATCTTTTGATAATTAATTTCGGTTCAGCCAGATCCCAAATTTCATCAACTTTTACTAAAACCGCTGCTTTATGAGCCAACTCCTTGTTGTCCGGATCTTCATCGACTATTCTCTTCCATTTTCCTGAAGTAAAATATTGCACCTTTCCCTTAAACTGGTAACCTTCTTTCCAATCCTTACTCCAAACCGCAATCGCTACTCGATTGTTCTTTAATAAATTACTCCTTGTCTTGTTCATAAAATTATCAGTAATCAAAATCTTATCTCTATCCACCACCTTACAACAAGCAACTACAATTACGTTTGGTCGATTGTCCAAATCTGACGTCGCTAAAGCGGTAGCTCCTTTTTCAATGAGATTTTTTTGCCTTTTAGTAATTCTTACACTTTTCATATATCGTCTTATTCTATTGTAGAATATATCAATCACCCATTAACTACCAAAAAGATCTCTTTTGGCGTCTTTGGGAAAAACTAGAGTAAGGTAATTTTTTCCAAACTTTCTTTCAGATATTTAATCCAGGCGGGTTTAGGAAAACGGTTAGAAATAAACAAGAATTCCTATCTGTCGAAGTAGCCCAAAGGTTCTTTAACTGAAATCGCTCTTCTTATCTTGTTAAAAACCCAGTAACCCAACTTGGATCATCGTCGCCAAGCAAGTTATCATTGCCCAAAATACCGTTATTGCCATTTGAACTGGTATCATAAAATTTCTGACCGCTCCCTTCATCTAAACGCCAGTAGCCGATTAAGCCAACTGTCTGGTCAGGATTAATTTGCCTGAACATATTCTCCCGGATTTGACTCTGATCAAGAGCAATCTCCCAAATTCTAATTTCATCAATTGAACCCATAAAAAAACGCGTTGGTTGGTCTGATTGAGAACCGATGGCCATATTATAAGAAGTATCTTTCCCGATTGTTTTCCATATCTTCTTATAGGCAATTTGGTCACCATCCAGATAAATCCGTAAATAATTGCCTTCTTGAACCCCAGTCAGATGATGCCATAGACCATCATCCACCTCTTGGGCTGGCGTTACCACCCAATCTGCATAATCGTTCATCGTTCCCTGGCTACCAACGTAGAAGTTATTCACCCGAAAAAAAATATACCCCCCATTTTCCAGTCCTAAATTATAGCCTGTATAACCAATTTCTCCCTTACTAACAACGAATCTGTCAACATTTGCCGAACCCTCGGTTGCCTTGATCCAAGCTTCCACTGAGAAATCCCCTTCTCCGATATTTAATGAGGAAAAATTACTGACGGAAACGAAATCATTAACCCCGTCAAACTTAAGACCTGAACCGGCGCGAAACATTGAATTATCTCGATATAGACAAGAATATAACGCTTGTTCAATTAGATAGATTGGAAATTCGATAATTTCACTAACTTCAAGAAGTTTACTTCCGATTTTCTTTTGAAGATCGTTTTCTATACATTTTCCTTGGTCACTTATTAATTCACTCTCGTAACTGCGTTGTTTTAGATACTCATTTAAAGCTCTTCTGGCAAGATGAGTAATTCCCTCTCCTGCTTGAGCCGACTCGGAAATTATTCTTAGCCGAGATCCCGGTGTTGGACTCGGTTCTGGTTTCGTTTCATCAAAAACAGGCTGGAATGGAGACGGAGATATTAGCCGATCGCTAAACTGGTATCCGTTTATATCTATCTCATCTTTCTCTGATTCGTTTCGTGGCCTTGGCACCATCTTCCACAGAAGAATAACAAAAAGGGTTAAAAAAGATAGAAAAATTAAAAACTCCCATTTTTTGTGCATGTTAAACAGTCTCTCCTCTATTAAATCCCAATCTCTGGATTAAGACAACCAGTAAAAAGTTAAGGTTCTTTTCAGGAAACATCTTAGGCTAATTTGATCCTGTCAATTCCTTCTCTAAATTTTGAATCAATTACTTTGGCGCTAGTGGTGGTAATAATCGTCTGTTGTTTGGGCACCACCTCAATAAGCCGCTCCCGGTTAGATTGGTCTAATTCTGAAAAAATATCGTCCAACAGAAGGACTGGCCGACTTGAGGTTTTTTCAGCCATAAATTCAAGTTCGGCCATTTTCAAACTGAAAACTGCCAGTCTTTGTTCTCCACGCGAGCCATAAATTGATAAATCTCTCACCGACCCCATCTTTAATTTCTCATTTTTAATTCTAAATTTGATCTCGTCCCGATGAGGCCCGACTAATGTCATTGCGGCGGCAATCTCTTCGTTTTGATACTGGGCCAATCTCTCCGTTGAAATCAAACTTCGATCATATTCGATTTCCAAGTCACCAAAATAGTCCGGCTGGTTGTTAATAAACTGAATAAATTCTTCTCTCTTCCTGCTAATAATCCAGCCGTTTTCGACCAGCAGCCGGTCCCAAAAAAAGAGGGAGGAGCGATCCCGCTGTCTTTCCCTAATCTGTTCTAAAAGTTTATTGCGCTGACGCAAACCTTTTTTATAAGACAACGATGCCCGAAAATATTCCCGGTCAGTCTGTTCGAGTACACTGTCAAGGTAATCTCTTCTGATTGAAGGGCTATCAATGACTATTTCTAAATCTTCGGGGTTAAAAATGACTACCCGCAAAAGACCGACAAAATCCATCGCTCTCTTTCCGACTCCATTAACCAGATACTTTTTACGAGGAGCTTTTATCCCTCCGACTTTCCCTCTTGTCAAAACGATTTCCAAAACTTCCTCAATTGGCCTGCCGGGACCGGTAACCGGAAGAGCGATCCGCCCGTTAATGCTGGCTATTTCAGTTTGGTAGGCAACCATATCTTCATCGCGACCACCGCGAAAAGAATGGCCTCTGGTTAAAAGATAAATTGCCTCCAAAATATTAGTTTTGCCGGAAGCATTTTTTCCGACAATCAAGTTTATTCCTGCAGAAAAATTAAATACCTGTTCCGAAAAACTCCGGAAGTTTTTAAGCTTAATCTTTTTTATAACCATATCTTTATGCTAAACTAGAAGTATTATACTGGAAAATAACCTTATATGCTTTCTAAGAAGAAAAAATATCTCCAGATTGCCTTGAACAGCACTCTTGACCAGGCGCAAAGAATTATCAACCAGCTGCCGGTCAATGATCGAATCCTGATTGAGGCCGGCACTCCCCTTTTAAAAGCTTATGGAGAAACCGGAATCAGAAGAATTAAAAATTGGTGGGAACAAAAACTTTGGGGCACTAATCTATCACCGACTCCCACTAAAAATTTAAACCAAATCATCCAACTTTTAAAGGGAAACGAAATCAATCTGCTGGGAACTAAACCGGAAAATCGATTATTTCCTTATATTATCGCTGATTATAAAGCTATGGATCGGGGCGCAACCGAGGTCGGGATAGCGGCCCGAGCCGGGGCCAATGCCATAACCGTACTGGGTCAAGCTCCGGTCGAAACAATTGATCTGCTGATTAAAGCCTGTCTGGAAGAGAAAATTGATTCTATCGTCGATATGATGAATGTTAACCAACCCTATAAAGTATTAAGAAGATTAAAGAAACTTCCGACCGTCGTCATGCTCCATCGCGGAGTTGATGAGACTGATCGGGGAAATAAACCGGTTCCTATTCACCAAATTAATAAAATTAAAGGGACTTTTGATGTTTTGGTCGCTATCGGTGGCGGCGATACTCTCCGCGAAGTGCAATCGGCCGTCTTTAACGGCGCGGAAATCGTTATGGTTTGGAAAGAATTTTACGAGCTGCAGGATACTACCGCTCAATTGGCTACGGAATTCCTTCAGGAAGTAAAATAACGATTCAGTCAGAATTTCACCTGACCAAGATAAAAGCGGGTTATTTTTTTCCGACCAACCTCTTAAATCCCTCCAAAACTTCAACCGGCAGGGCAAAGACAACCGTGTTGGCCGGATTAGCAGTGGTTCCCTCGATTGTCTGTAACGTCCGCAGGGAGATTGCTCCCGATTGTGCCAAATTAGCGGCTGCTTGCTGTAAATTCTTAGAGGCCTCTAATTCCCCATTAGCCCGGATGACTACAGCTCGTCTTTCTCTTTCTGCCTCAGCTTGCTTAGCCATCGATCGTTTCATGTCTGCCGGCAGCTCGATATCCTGAATCTTTATCGCGGTGACATTGATTCCCCAGGCATTAGTCTCTTCGTCAACGATCTTTTTGATTTCCTCAGCGATTTTCTGCCTTTCCGCCAAAAGCGAATCGAGCTCTACGCCACCGATAACGTCTCTTAAAGCCGCTTGGGCATATTGAGAAACCGCATAGGTATAGTTTTGAATCTTCAGAACGGCATCTTCGACTTTCTCGACATGAAAGTAGACAACGGCATTAATTCCCACCGGTACGTTATCTTGAGTAATCACTTCCTGTTGGGGAATATCAACGGTCGTTATTCGGATATCGACTTTAATTAACCTTTGAATTACCGGAATAATGAAATTCAAACCCGGTAACAATGTATTCGTGTATTTACCCAACGTTAAAACCACTCCCCGTTCATATTGGTCGATAATACGGATGAAGCGGATCAGGATAATTCCGCCGATAATTAAGATAAAGAAAAAAATGCTTCCAAAAAACATTTTCTCACCCCCTTCTAATTCTAGAGATTACTATAATTATTAACTAAGAGACAATATATAATCAAGTACAGTTTACTTATAGCAGATAATGATAAATAATTTCTACATCTTCTTACTTCTGACAATTAGGGCAATAAAACGTTCCCCGACCACCGATCTTAATTCGCTTGATTTCTTTGCCGCATTGACGGCACTTTTTTCCTTCACGTCCATAAACTTGAAGATAATTTTGATGACTGCCTTTTTCGCCGGTTGTTTGCCGATAGGCTTCGTCCTTATCGGAAGTTCCCTGATGTTTAATTGCCTCTTTTAAGATTTTAATCACCGAATTTCTCAATTTCTCAATTTCTTTTTCGTTTAACTGATTGGCTAGTTTTTCGGGCTTGATACCGGCAAGAAAAAGCGCTTCATTGGCGTAAATGTTGCCAATGCCGGCAATTTTTCCCTGATCAAGTAAAATTAACTTAATTGCCTTTTTGGTTTTGCTAAAGATTTTTTTCAAATATTCCAGACTAAAGGTTTTTTCATCGATTGCTTCCGGTCCTAAATTAGCCAGTTCGGAAAGATTGGCGTATTTATCCTTAATTCCTGACTTCCCATCCCTGATCCCAATTACCTTCATCCAGCCGAACTTCCTTAAATCGTTAAAATAAAGCTTAGCCCCACTGGTAAACTCCACAATCACCCTGGTATATTTATTCGGCATCTCCCTTACTGCAAATGGTCCGTTGTTTTGATCTCCAATCGCATCTTCTTTTAGTCCCATATCTCTAAAGATCAACTGGCCGGTCATTTTTAAATGAATAGCTAGGCATCTATTATGACTCAACTTAATAAGAATGATTTTAGCTCTTCTTTCAACGCTTGATATTTTTTCGCCAACGATATCATTTACCGATCCGATAAAGTTTTTCGAACTCAGAACTTCAACTCCTACAATCTTCAAGCCCTTAAGGACTTGATTTAACTGTAATCTAATGGTTTCTACTTCGGGGAGTTCGGGCATAGTTTCTTCCTTTGACTGATTTGATTATACCAGCTATCATTAACCCAATCCATGAGGATTGCTCTTTTTTCTCATTTCTATTTTCCCACCGTCAACGGTGTTGTTACCGCAATGGAAAATCTTCGGCGGGGCCTAACACAACTTGGTCATGACGTTTATGTTTTTGCCCCTAAAGCTAGGAATTATCTATACCCTTCCGATTGTAAAATAGTCAATTTCCCGTCCATAAACATTAGAGCTAAAGGAGTTTTTCTACCTTTACCGATTACCTTTTCTCCAAAGATCTTTAAAATGATCAAAGAGGCAAACTTCGATATTATTCATACTCAGCATCCCTTTTATGTAGGTGAAAGCGCTCACTTTTACGCTAAAAGGTTTAACATTCCCTTAATCTTTACTTTTCATACCCAGTATGACCGCTACACCCTCAGTTATCTGCCGTTTCTTCCTGAAGAAATCACTCTTAGAACAGTCAATAAGTATTTACAGGACTTTGTCTCTCGCTGTAACGGAATAATCATCCCAACTAAGGAGATAAAAAGAAGCTATTTCAAAAACCTAAAAAGCAATTTCGAAATAATTCCGTCCGGAATTGATATCGCAAAATTTAGAGGCAAAACTAAAATAGACAGAAAAAAATTTAGTATAAGTGAAAATCAAATAATTCTTTTAACTGCCGGCCGAGTTGCCAAAGAAAAAAACATTGAATTCTTAATCAAAGCATTTAAACTGATTCAAATGAGAAATAGTCGGGTTATTCTCTTCATCGTTGGCGATGGACCGGCTAAAAAAGATCTTGAAAAATCAGTTTATAAACTCAAACTAGAAGACAAAATTATTTTTACCGGCGAGATGCCTTATCAAGAAATGCCTAATTATTTCCAGATGGCCGACATTTTTGTTTATACCTGCATCACGGACGTACAGCCTCAAATTTTAGTTGAAGCTTCAGCTGCCGGTTTACCTATTATTGCAATCGATTCACCTGATAAAAAATTTATTATTAAAAATGGTTACAATGGTATTTTGGTTCCAAATAAGACAGAACTTTTTGCCAACGAGGTGCTAAAAATAATTACAGACACAGAATTGAGAAAAAACCTAAGCTCAAATGCTCTCAAAGCAGTACAGAAATTCTCTTATTTAGAGAGCGCCAGGAAGATAGTCAGATTTTACCGGCAAATATCCAAAAGTTATTCTTAGAATTGTATTGTCCGTATCCGTCAGCCCATAACTGTTAAATCAAACTTTCGATCGCCTTTTCAATTTCGCTCTTAAATCTCTCTTTACTAAATTTCATCGCTTGGTTTTGACAATCTACTGATTTATACTTTAAAGCTTTGAATCTCTGCAGTACTACCACCAATGATTCGACTGTTGGCCTATCGAAAAATTCACCGGTTTTACCTTCGATCACTGTCTCCAGGTATCCCCCTCCCCGAAAAGCAATTACCGGCCGACTGGCAGCCATCGCTTCAACCGGTGTCATACCGAAATCCTCATCGGCGGCTAAAGCTAAAAAGGCTTTGCATTGACCATAATACCGGTAGAGATCTTGATCTGAAAGGCGACCGAGCAGTTCTATCCCCTTTCCTTTGAGACTACGCAATTTCTTGCCAAACCAATGCAGACCGGCTGGCTCGCCGATTATCTTAAGCGGCACTTCAGCAATCCTGGCTGCTTTTACTGCCAATTCTATTCCTTTGGCCCCCACTACTCGTGAGACAATCAGATAATAATCTTTAGGCTGTAAATTCCTAGTTGCCTTAATGATTCTTTCTACCTCAACCGGCGGATAAATTATCGTTGAATCCCGGCGATAAAATTTTTTGATTCGCCGGGCTACATTTCCGGAATTGGCGATAAACTTATCGACTTCTTGAGCCGTCTGGTAATCATAAAGCCTTAAAAAGTGGGCAATTATCTGTCCGTACACCCTTACTGGCCAATATTTTTGCCACTCAACTGAAGTGGGATAACCGTACAGGTAGCGCGGTGGAGTGTGGCAATAACAAACTACCTTAGTTTTTGGCCCGACACAAAAACCTCGAGTGATATACCAGGAAGCCGAAACAACGACTAAATCGAAACTTGAGAGGTCAAAACTTTTCCAAATCTTGGGAGTCAAAAAACGTAAAGGGCTATAAAGATTGCCGTATTTAATCAAAGGGGCAAATTTTGATTCGATTATCTTGGCATCGGCAAAAGCCCGACCGGCTGAAGAATTTTTTAGGCAAAAAGCGGTATAAATTGGTGCTTCCGGCCACATTTCGTGTAGTGCCTGAAGCACTCTTTCCGCGCCGCCGTATTCCTTCAGATAATCATGAACTAAGGCTACTTTCATGAATAATATTTAGAATTGAGAAAATAGAAATTATTTCCTAATTGCTAAACCAACCTTATTTGCTCTCCTGCCTGCTGTCTTTTTTCTTTATTTTGTTCATCTCTTGCTCCCGGCAATTTATCCATTAGACTCTTAAAACCCAGTTGCCTAAATAAGTCTAAAACCTTCTCTTGATTATAATCAGCCAAAAGACAGTTCTTAAGTTTAAGTTTGATTGATGCGTGTGTTTCGATTGTAGCTAGTTTTTGGGAAAGTAAAGCCGAATCTTTTCCCTCGATTAATTTATTTCTGACTGAGTCTTTAATCTTATCTAAGTTTTCATAGATTTTAGAAAGCGACTTAAATTGTTGAAGTAAACTTACTGCTGTTTTAGGTCCGACCCCGGGTATACCCGGATAATTATCGGAAGCATCTCCGACTAAAGCCTTATAGTCAATAATCTGTTCAGGCCAAACACCCATTTTTGCCTTGGTTTTCTTCCTATCAAAAAACTCGGATTGAGAAAATCCCTTTTGCGGTGAATAGACTAAAGTGAGCTCGTCAATCAACTGAAAAATATCTCGATCTCCGGTAACAATAATTATTTGGATTTTATGGTCTGATCGGGTCTTGGCTTGAAAAGCTAATGTACCGATAAGATCGTCCGCTTCAAAACCGATTTTTTCAAAGGTGGGAACATTAAATGCCTGCAGGACCTGCTTAACAATTTGGATTTGACCCTCAAGTTCCCGGTCCATTTTGGGACGCTGAGCCTGATAACCAAGATAAATTCGGTGCCGGAAGTTTGGTTCCGGCCGGTCAAAAACAACTGCCAGATACCGCGGCCGAAGATCGTCGATCACTTTAAGCAACATCCGCGTAAAACCGTATACTGCATTAACCAGTTGTCCGTGCCGGTTAGTCAGGGTCTTAGGAAGTGCATGATAGGCCCGATGAAGAATTGCGTGACCATCAATTAAGACTAATTTATTCATTAAAAATAAATTAACTCTTGTTTGAAAACTTTAACAGTCGACAAAGAAATAAAAGGAGCTTCTTTATTTCTTCTCAAGACCGATCTGCCTTTTTTTACCGATTTTTTTCTTTCCTGCCGTTTCTTCCTTCATCAATTTTTCAAACTCTTCCCCCTCCAAAGTCTCTTTCTTTAACAGTTCTTCGGCTACCCGGTCTATCTTTTGCCGACTTTTTTGAATAATCTCAATCGCCTGCTGATAACTTGCTTCTATAATCTTCCTGATTTCTCGATCAACCTTAGCTTGCGTTCCCGGTGACAATTGGGTTGGTTCAATCCAAGTCCGTCCCCATTCGGCCGTTTCAAGCTGCGGCCCAAAATAAACAGGCCCCAAGTTGCTCATTCCTAAATCAACTACCATGGTCCTGGCAATCCTTGTCGCTTGATCAATATCAGAAGCCGCCCCAGCGGTATGCTCATTAAAAACCACTTTCTCAACCGCCCGACCTCCGAGCAATGAAGTAACCATTTCCAACAAATGGGATTGCGTTTCATTATAGCGGTCTTTTCTCGGAGGTATCATAGTAAAACCCATAGCTGCGCCCCGGGAAACGATGCTGATCCGGTGAACCGGATCCATGTGAGGCAAAACGAAAGTGACGACAGCGTGGCCGGCCTCATGATAAGCAGTCATCTTTCGTTCTTCATCGGTTTGCAACCTCTTCTTTTCCGGTCCCAGCTTCACTTTTAAAGCTGCTTCCTCAATGTCATTCATCTCAATCTCTTTTTTATTTTCCCGAGCCGTTAAGATTGCTGCTTCATTTAACATATTCTCAAGGTCCGCGCCTGAAAATCCCACTGTCCGCTTGGAGATTTTATCCCAGTCGACTTCTTTGGTAAACGGTTTCCCCCGAGCATGAATCGCTAAAATCGCCTTCCGGTCTTCGATATCGGGCATATCTAAAACGACCCGGCGGTCAAAGCGGCCCGGTCGGAGAAGAGCCGGGTCCAAAAGGTCTCCCCGATTAGTAGCCGCAAGTACAATAACATTGTCATTAGGAGTAAAACCGTCCATCTCTACTAGAATCTGATTTAAAGTCTGTTCTCTTTCGTCATGCCCTCCGGTAAAACTCGTACCTCGCTGACGACCGATGGCGTCAATCTCGTCAATAAATATAATTGATGGGGCTGTCTTTTTAGCCGTTTCGAATAAATCTCTTACTCGACTGGCACCAACTCCAACTAACATTTCCATAAACTCCGAGCCGGCCATAGAGAAGAAGGGAACATTTGCTTCGCCGGCGACGGCTTTGGCTAACAAAGTTTTACCTGTTCCTGAAGGACCGACAAGAATTACTCCCTTTGGGGTTCTGGCTCCTAAAGCTCGGTATTTGGCCGGATGTTTCAGGAAGTCAACAACCTCTTCGAGTTCTTTCTTTGCCTCCGCCACCCCAGCTACGTCTTTAAAAGCTATATCTTGCTTACCTTTAGCAAAAAGTTTAGCCCGGGAACGGCCAAAGGAAAAAATACCTTCCTGAGCGCCTCTTGCTTGCTTAAAAATCCAAAAGAAAAAAAAGCCCATCAGAACCAGAGGTAAAAAGGTACCTAAAATGTCAAGCCAGATTTTGGAAAAGGAAGTGTCTTTGATCACTACCTCTATATCCGAAGGGTCAATTTGGGCTTCTTTTAGGATTTCAGTAAAAGACTGGCCGATTTCTTTCCGGGAAGAAGCGAACTTTTCATCTTTGTAGGTAATCAAAAGCCTGTCATCTTCGACAATCACTTTTTTAACTTTATCAAGCTTAATATCCGTAATTAAGGCTGAAAGAGGAACTTCCTCACCAATCGGAGCCGAGGCGAAAGAAAGAAGAAAAGAAAGCCCCATTAGAATAATAAAAACCCACATCAAAATCTTTTTGAAATTGAGCTGAATCTTGACTTCAAATTTCTTGACTTTTTTTCCATTAGGGCGAGGAATCATTTGTCCAGGCATAATACCAGATTCTAACATAAATAAAGTGGCAATGAAAGGTAAACTGCCGGAAAGGGTATTTAACTACTAAAAACAATTTCTTTGGCTTCAACCGGCCCCAGACGGGGAAGATCATGTTGGCGTCTAAAGGTACCAATCCGACACTGTAATTTCCAATGAAGCTCTTCAAGAACTTTTATAGTTACTGCCCTTGACGGCTCCCTCTTACCGAATCGCAATCTTTTAAAAAGACTTTCCTTTTCATTGGGCTTTTGTGGTCCTGGCCTCCCGAGCAGTCGTAAAAGAGAAAGAGGAGAAAATTTACCTCCGGCTAATCCTCCAAATAATACTTCTCTTATCCAAATCATTTCTTCGTAACTCATTTCTTCCGGTTCTGATTTTATAAGACGTTGATAGGTCATTCTTTCCAAATCATTTGGATGGCGGGAAAGGATGCCTCTTTCGGCTAAACTTTCTCTGAAAAGCACTAATCCCAGTTGACCCCCTTTCTTTCGAGACCGAACCGCCAGCATTTCTTTTTCCAACAGCGAGAAGTCCGACGAAGGTTCTTCTAACCTATCTATAGGCAGAGTGAAAATTCGCTCAAAACAAGCTAAAACTTGTTGCCTCTCTCGATCGGTTAGTGCTTCTCTAATCTCAGCTTCATCCATATTGCCCTTTATTTACCACTAGTCTGCTTAAAATTCCGCTAGTTCCATTGCTTCCTTTCATTGATCTTGATAATAGTCTTTTTTAAGTTTCCGGCAACAATAAAATAAAACTACAAACAGCGGATTTCAATGTGATTCCAAAAAGTTTTTGACTCAAAGAAAATCCACAAACTCAAAATACCTAATAAAATCGTTATTAAGTATAATAATACTCTTGGTATCTTATTTTTCTTCGTCCGTTTAAGTCGAAAACATAATATCAGAAAAAATAAGAACAAAATTTTAGGCAAATTCGCAATTAAATCAAGGAACAGTACCATAGCTCGCGACGGAGGGCTACAATCACTCCAGCCGGCGCGTGGTGATAAATTAACTTGTTCGTTCATTGATTTCGATTTTTATTTTTTATCTAAGTCAATCCCATTGCTCTTTTGACTCCCTCTAAAGTTTCCTGGGCTTCGGTTTGGGTTCTTTGGCTGCCGGTTTCAATTATCTTTTCAACCAAGCCTTTTTGAGATTCATATTTTTTCCTTCCTTCCCGGATTGGTGATAAAAATTTATTTAGGGCATTGGCTAATTTTCTTTTTACTTCGATATCCCCGACTTTCCCCTCCCGGTACCTTTTTTCCAGTTCCTCAACTTCTTTCTTATTATCGTTAAACGCCCGATGATAGACAAAGACCGGATTATCCTCAACATGGCCCGGGTCCGTCGGATGAATTCGAGTCGGATCAGTATACATTCCCATAACTTTTTTTTCTACTTCCTTGGGGCTATCGGAAAGATAAATGCAATTACCGATCGATTTGCTCATCTTTGCCTGACCATCGGTTCCCGGGAGAGTCGGTACCTCGCCGATTAAAGCTTCGGGAACCGGAAAAACCTGGCCGTAAAGCTGGTTGAAGCGCTTGGCAATTTCCCGGGTTAGCTCAACATGGCTCTCCTGATCCTTACCAACCGGTACCAAACTGGCTTTAACCATCAAGATATCGGCGGCCTGCAGAACCGGATAAGTTAAAAGGCCTAAAGACGGATTCTCAATCTTTAAATCCCGCATTACGTCCTTTAAAGTTGGCACCCGTTGACAACGCGAGACACTGACCAGCATCGAGAATAATAAAGAAAGATAAGCCACTTCCGGCACTCTTGATTGACGGTAAATGACTGCTTTTCCCGGATCGATGCCAACTGAAAGATAGTCTAAAACTAACTGGCGGCTATTTTCGCCAACCTGGGCAATCTTCTCTTTTTCAGTTCGGGTGGTCAACATGTGAAGATCGGCAATAATGAAAAAACATTCATATTCATCCTGAAGCCTGACCCGATTGGCTAACGTCCCAACATAATGCCCCAGATGAAGCCTACCTGTCGGCCGATCACCGGTTAAAATTCTTTTTTTATTTTTCATTTTTTCTCCTTTCTTTGTATACTAACATATACTATCTATAAAAATCTCTTTAAAATAAGCTAAGAAAACTCGAATCAGTGGTTTATACTTCGTATAAAAAACAAGTTTCTTTTCCTGGTCCATATAAACAGCAAAAATCATCTCTTTCTTATCTGAGACTAGCAACCGCTGTGCTTTTCTTAAATCAGGGCAATATTTAAAGTAAAAATTTTTAAACGGTCTTAATCCCAATTGCACTAGCGCCTTTTCATAATCTTTCTGACTGCCAAAACCAATTCTCTCTATTAACACCCCCTCTTGAATTTTCCTTCTTATTAAACCTAAATATTCATCCGAAATTGCTTTAAGCTCTTCTTTCATCATCATTGTCAAATAAAGAGTCTTCTTACTTTTTTTAACCAGCCTAAAAGCTGTTGGTAAAATGCTTTTCTCAGGAATAAAATTTATTATCGCCATAATATAAAAGTTTAATTTTTAACGCACATAAATCTAAAAGCCGCCAACCGGGGTCCGTCCGCGCCCATTATAACAGCATCACCAGGTAGGAATTTTAATCCTTCAAGAAAAACTTCACTCTGTCCCGAAAAAGACTTAAGAGCCAAAGTAAATCCGACCGGGTCATAACGAAAAGCAGCCGCTGGTCTTTCTCTGTTATTGCCATAAACATAAAAAATATTCTCGTCTCTAAATCCAAGCTTATTTAGAAAACCATCCAAAGCAAGAAGCTGACGCAAGTAGTCTTCAGGCGTGTTTCGCGTTGGATCAGCAATCGCTCTGATTATATCTCTTTCCCTCTGAACCAGTTTTCTTTTTGGCAAAGTGGAAACACTGTCTTTAAAAAGCAAAGTGAAAGGGTTTGGATAACATTGTAACTCCTGCCTGGCAAACCTTATTAATAAATTATTAAATCCCTGTTCACCAGGATTAACATTTAGTAATAAAACAAAAGTGTTCTCTGGCAATTCTTCTGCCTCGGAAAGCCTCCTCACCTCGATATCTATACCAAGTAAATGTTTTTTTAGAGCCTCTATTTCTCTTATTTCCAAAGTGTCTTCGCCGTTTGACAAAACACTATCTCTGGTTAAAATGCAGGCGCTTCTTACATCGTTTCTTCTTATTTCCGCAGCGATCTTTTTAGTCACTACCCGCGCTAATTGGCCGGCAATTCCTTGAATTTGGAGAAAAACAGGATCTTGCGCTTCTATTTGGGTAAGAAACAGGCCCACATCAGGAAGATTAACTCTTTCAATTTCAAAGCTGCCGTCACTTCTTAAAATCACGTCAGGCTGGCAATAAATAATTTCATGAGTTAAAGGTTCTCCCCTAAGCGTTCGGGGGTATGAGAATAAATTTCTCCCGAGACTGATTGCTTCTTCAAGACTATCAACTGTACCTTCTCTAATAGAATTCGCGGCAATCCTAGCGGCATGTTCAATATCTTCAATTTTAGCAATCGCCTCTCTGCTTATCCCTTCAACAAGAGATAGAGGTAGTTTTAACGGTCCTGTCGAGGTTTCAGCTGGCCTAATGAAAAAAAACGGCAATCTGCCAACTCCAGCCGTCCTGCTAAAAGGAACTTCATTTTCTTCACAAGTAATGAAAAGACGCTCCATGGCTAAGAAACATTCATCTTCTTTCCTCAATCGAAACAAATCCTCGACTTCGTTGGCAGCTTCTAAAACCTGCTTCGGCATACCCTTTTCCTTTAATTGTTGGTCGAAAAAAGTTTCTTTTACCGCAAGACCGCTTTCAGCAGCTATATAAAATGCCAACGGAGTTGCTGGTCCCTGCTCATCTTCTATTCCGAAGCCCAAAAAATTACCTCCCGCACCTTGATCAGTCTTAAGTATTGGTCTCAAAAGGGCGGGAGAACTTTGAGTCAGCGCTTTAACTTCCACCCGCGATAAAGGAAAAAAGGCTCGCCTTATAGGCAAAGGCGGGTTTTTTCTTAGGTCTTGAAATGATCTGTAAACACTCGCTGCTGAATCTACTGATGGCTCGAAAAGATAAGATTCAACTATTTCATGAAGGGCACCAAATGAAACCCCAGCTGCTTTTATTCTCCCTCCCTGAGGAAGAATTAAGTATCGTTCTTTTGAGGTGGGGCTTTCAGGATAGCCAAACTAAACCCCGCTCCCCGGTCGGAACGGGGCCTCGAGAAGTTGATAATTCGGTTAGAGATGGCATTTTCCCTCCTTTTTGACAATTAAAAAATCCGCTTGTCAGCGGATTCTTAATTTTTAAATTTTAATTTATTTTATGACCACCGGAAAACCGCCGACAAGCTACTAATCGGCGTTCCACCAAACGATATTCTTGCTTATTCTGGTCATAATGAAATTATGATAGCACAGTTTCTCTAAAAGTCAAATTTTCTGATACTCTCTCAGGTAAAACTGATATCTCTCAGAGAGATTCTTAAAATTGGGGTATTTACTGGTTTCCGGACGATAGACTCTTCCTTTCTTAGCCTTAAAAGTTGGCCGGCCAAAGTATTTTAAGATACGATTAGCCTCACCCCATAGATTCGGCTCCTCAATTTCCGACTTGACTAAATTAATCTGGCATATCAAAGCTTGAAGCTTAGCCCAAGTCGGCCAATAATTGGTAGCGCCGGTCATAAAAAAAGCTTTGGGGAATTTTATTTTCCGGTCCCGGGCGACTTCTTTCATCTTCCCGACTACCTGATTCAGATTAAAAGCCACCGCCTCTTGCCATAGATAAAGCTGCCACATGAGACTTTTCGGCTTTCTACCTCGGATGCCGGTTGGTCGTTTTCCGACCCAACCAGGTGCCCGTTCACCTCGGGAAAAAGGTAAACCGATACCAATTGTCGAGACTGAGGGAATCCCTTTACTAAGTAATTCTTTTTCTAACTGCCGGTTTAAAGAATAAAAATCCAAACTGGGATTTAGACCAGGGGGTAGATAGTCTACTAGTGTCAGGACTCCGGCATTAGTCGCCGCCCCCCAGATAAACCGTCCCGGTTCATGATAATAACTCCAGGTAACCGGAATCTCCCCATTATTAATATCTTCCAAAACCGGTTTTTCAGTCTCTAGGCGCACTACGGCAGTACTTTCGATTTTAAAAGAGCCGATTTTAGGATTATCAATTAATTCATGAATTATCAGACCGTCACCGCCTAAGTCCATTAATAATATTTCCCCATGAGGGGAAGCAAAACCGAGCTTTTTACCTAATCTGGAATCAAGTTTACCGACAATAAAATCTTTACTGATTGTTGCAAAATTATCCTCGGACAAAGAAGCAAACTTAAGCATCGGTTGGTTAAGCTTTAAAGACTGGAGATCCAAAAATCCCAAATGGGATAGTGCCGGCTTGGTGATTTCAAGAGGTAAATTACTTAAAGGCCCTAAAAGAACTGCCGTTGACGGATAAAGGAGACAACTGGACAACTCGCCTTTTTTATTTCTCAAAGCCGCCTGTTCCGGACCATAAGCCGAAGACGGGGGCGCCCCTCTCTTTTGATAAACTGTCCGGGAAATCTTTTTCAATCGGTGAGACTGGTTACCCGCCTCTAAATTAGAATAAATGTAGCAATCCTTAAACTGTCTTTCTCGGGAATTAAAAATCGCCAAGCCATGCATTATTCCCACGCCGCCGATTACCTGTAAAGGTGGTTTACCGGCTGTCTGCCAGAGTTTTTTGATTGCCCTAAGAAATATCTCCTGAAGCCCGGCAACCTCAATCTTCTGGTTGGTAACTGCAGATCTAACACTCTCTCTCCCGGCGGCCACGAGGCCATTTTGACCAAAAATCGCCAGCTTTAAATTATTTGTCCCTAGGTCAAAAACCAGGGAAAAAAAGTCTTTATTTTTTGCTTGACAATCAGTCGACATGAAAATCTCCCTTTTTATCAATCCGCCTGAAGCCATGAGAACCAAAACGGTCCCGAAGCCCTTGAATCAAGCTGGCAGATTCTAAACGCTTTTGGCGTAGCGAATCAAATTCTGCCAGACAAGCACTCATCGTCGGGCAGGGAATAGTGCAAGCTAAAAAGACACTAATAACTTCACGCCAACTATTTTCCAGTTTCTTCAGTTGGTTTTGGAAAAAAGATGTTTCTAAAAGCAGCTTATTCTCTGATGATTTTTCCAAAATACTGGCGATTTTCTCGGTTAACTTGGCCCGGATAATACAACCGGCACGCCAGGTTTTGGCAACTTGGGCCAAATTAAGCTGATAACCAAATTCTTCCGATCCCTGACGCAAAAGAAAAAAACCCTCCTGATAAATCATCAAAATTGAAGCTAAAAAAGCGTCAAAAAGCAGCTGGATTTCGATCTTCTTATTGGCCTCTATTCCTTTTTTAGGAAAAAGAGATGACAATCTCTCCCTTTTTTTCTTCCAGGAGGAAATGATTCTTGCCTCTACAGCTGAAGAGATGCCTAAGATCGGGACACCCAAATCAAGAGCCGTTTGAGTTGTCCATTTACCGGTTCCTTTTTGCTCCGCCTCATCCAATATTGATTCAATCAGGGGTTTGCTAGTTTCCGAATCAACATTGTTTAAAACCTCAAGAGATATTTCCATTAAATAAGAAGCAAACAAACTTTTTTGTCTGACAGTGAATTCCCTAATAATCTGCTGTTGACTTAAATCAAGGCCATTTTTTAAGAAATCATAGATCTCCCCCAAGGCTTGCATAATCCCATATTCGATACCGTTGTGAACCATCTTGACAAAATGACCGGCGCCCCGAGGGCCTAAATAAGTGCAACAGGGTTCACCTTTAAACTTGGCGGAGATCTTTACTAAAATATCTTCGGCTTTTTTAAATGCTCGCCTCTCTCCGCCTAGCATCAGACTTGGACCTTTTAACGCTCCCTCTTCTCCTCCGCTTACGCCCATTCCCAATAACTCAATTCCCTTTTCTTTCAAAAACTCCTGCCGTCTCTCGGTATCCCTGAAAAATGAATTACCGCCATCAATTAAAAGATCGCCTTTTTCTAAAAACGGTAACAATTTCTTAATCATCTCATCGACTGGTTCACCGGCTTTGATGAGTAAAATAATTTTTTTTGGTTTTTCAAGGGAAGAAATGAATTTTTCAAGGGAGTAAAAGGGGAAAAATTTTTTGCCTTTGGTTTTTTGAGCCGTAAAATCACGGGTAATCTCGGCGGTCCGGTTAAAGACACTGATCTTAAAACCGTTTCTTTCGATATTCAAGGCCAGATTCTGACCCATGGTCGAAAGCCCAATTAAACCGATATCTGATCTTGTCATTTTGATTATTATAGCAAAAATTCTGGAGTAATATTCAAGAACCCGCCCAAAACATAAACAGGATCCCTTAGCCCCCATAAGCCAGACGAAAAAACGCCCGAAATGGGCGTTTGTCTAGTTGCGGGGCCAGGAGAACACCACGGTTAGCTTTACTTTTTTTGTTTCTTCCCATAGTGCCAATGAAACTCAGACTTCCTCTCTCACTTTACCGTTAGTTCAACTCCTTAAGCCCCACAAGCCAAAAAATTAGGGGGCAAAAGCCCCCAAATTTTTGTTGCGGGGCCAGGAGTTGAACCTGGCCTGTGAGATTATGAGCCTCACGTGCAGCCGTACACTACCCCGCATGTCAGCAATATTCTAACAAAAACCAGCTTAATATTCAACTAAAAATATCATCCTCGTAAGCGCGGATCAAGCTCTTTAAAGGAAATGGGATCATTTCCTTCGAGACAATTATTCAGTAACTCAGGTGGGGGGACTGAGAAGAAGCCACTCTTCAACTCGAAATCTTCCTGTATTCTTGCCAGTCCTTGTTCTAAACTTACGTCATTTAAACCTTTAATCTCAAGCGGTTTTCCCTCCCTGAATTCGACAATAATACTATTAAATCCTTCTTTCTTTCCCCTTTTTTCGGAAACAAAAATCATTGCTCCGTCTCCAGCCCATTTGGCCGTTTGAGAATCATAGTTTAAACAAAGAATCATTTCCCGAGAAGCACCTCTAGGGCCACCGACAGAAAATCCTCGGCTCAATACCAACCTTTCCTGGCGCTGACTGGTGACCGCATAATTAAGAGTCGTCCCGCTCTCAACTATATGTCCTCGCCTACTTCTAGTTTGCACTCGGTACCAGCGATATTCATCGTATTTACTATCCTTAAAGAAAGCTGCCGGGTCAAATGGACTAGGGCCTGAGTAATGAAGCCTGACAAAATCCTTTAATGTCAAACCGGATTCTCTTACTCCTAACAACTCTAAAACCCGTTGTTCTAACCGATCAACTGTGCTTCCTTCCTTTGGCAATCCAGGATTAGCTACTCTAGCAACTGTTACCCTTGAAGAATTTTGTCCTATTTGATTCTCGTCCATCTAAAATCTTTCGCTACGACTAATAATTATCTGGATTTCTTGTCTCTAGACGATTAGTTTAGTATAATTTATCCTCAATACTAAATCTAGTAATTACTTATTTTGTAATAGTTCAGTTCCTTTGACACAATTCCGTCATTCCGTGCTTGACACGGAATCTATATAGATCCTGAATCAAGTTCAGGATGACAAAGTGTGTCGGTAAATCTGAACTCTTACCTTATTTTTATCAGAGAAAAGTCGGTATCCAATATGCCTGCAGCTAAGATAATCTTAAGTACTTTAATCCATTTGCTAGGATAGCTCAGTGGTAGAGCAATCGTTTCATAAGCGATGGGTCGACGGTTCGAATCCGTCTCCTAGCACTCAGCCTGCGAATAACAATATTCCTTCAGCCGTCTAAGAACCCGAAGGTAACTAACCACCTTTTCCAATTAGGAGAATCATGAGGTAGCTGAAAGTCGTCTTTTCTTTCTTGCGGCTTAAAATCAGGCGGAAGAATAACCACTGATTCCCCTTCTTTAGCCATATTCAATTTATTCCGAGCTTGCTCCTCGATGAAAACCTCAGACTCAAAATAATCGAACTTCTTTAGAAGTAAGCTATGTTCGCTTTGAGCCTCTTTTAGTTCATTTTGTACTTGATCTACCTTTTTCTCAGCCTTAAGAAGTCTAATTATATTTCGAGAAAGACCGAAAATAAGCAAACTGCCAATAATTACGGTAAAGATCGTCAATGCTTTTTTATTAAACAATTCAACTCCTAAATCAAATGGAATTAATTTTCACCAGTCATAGTTTATTAAGATTCCCTCTTGACAGCAAAATCAGTTTTTGCTAATATAAGAAAACTTTATAGGTTACAATTATTCTCGGAGATAAGTTTATGACCAATGGCATTAGCGCTTCGGTTGACGCTGCACACGATAAATTTATTAAATACCTTAAAAACAAGAGCCGTGCCCAGGCTACTATTTTAGCATACCGGAAGGATATTGAACAACTGACCGATTTCCTCAAGGAAAAAGGTATTTCTCAAGTTGATACGGTTCTTACTGAACATATTGAGGAATTTAAGAAAGACCTCTTAGAAAAGAAATATACAGCTAAGTCTGTCTCTCGAAAACTGAACGCTGTCAAAACTTTTTTTAAATTTCTAGAAGAAGAAGGCATAACGGTTAAAAATCCGGCCAGTTCCGTTTCTCATCCCAAATATGAAATAAAAGCCCCTCGAATTCTTTCGCAAATGGAATATCGGGCCATTCGCGATGCTGCCCGTGAAGATATTCGCATTTCTACGATTGTCGAGCTTCTTCTTCAAACTGGAATGAGAATTGGTGAATTAGCCCGCCTTGAAATTGGAGAAATTGAGAGCGATTACCTTGATATCAAAGCTTACGAATCACACAAAAGCAGAAAGATTCCTCTTAACAAGGCAGCTAAGAAAGCTCTCGAACGATATATTAAAATCAGGCCGAAAGTAAGAACACGGTCACTTTTTATTACTAAAAGCGGGCGGCCGTTTTTGATCAGAAACATTCGCGGTGCTATTGAACGCTATTTTAAAATTGCCGGGATTGAGAGTGCGAAGGTCAACGATTTGCGCCATACTTTTATCGCTCACCAGCTTGCCGCCGGCAACTCCGTCGTCCTAATTCAGAGATTAGTTGGTCACAAACGACTTTCCACTACTGAAAGATACCTTGACTTCGTTAAAGGCAAATCGCAGGAAGAGATTAAAATTAAAGAGCTATAAGAATCCTTCGGCTTTCAAGCACCTTCCTTACTTTTCTTTGAGTGTGCGCCTGCTTGGATTCGAACCAAGAACCCTTACTTTATAAGAGTAATGCTCTACCATTGAGCTACAGGCGCAATCGAGTTAATTATACTAAAGAAGAAAAAATTACTAAAGAACAAAGGTATTTTACAGTTTCGCTCTCTGGCTGATTTCTGCTTCAACTAATTGCCTGTCTTTGGCATACTTAAACCGAGATAGATTCTTAATCATCTCCCCCACTTTCGGATTCCTTACCGCCTCCAACCCCTTCATATCCCGATAGAGATCAACCGAAAAAGATGGCACCGGTTCATTTTTAACTATCGTTTTCATATAGATATGATAACGTTCAATATTTAAGAGATCGTCTTCGCCGAAGGTAGGTTGAAATTCATGAGTCAGATAAGAAGCATCAGTAACGCCGACACGGAAAGTCATAATCGAACCGACATTGCCAAAGATCGCATTCTTTACTTCTTCCTCCATTTGCCCGATAAACTGATTGGCCACCGTCAGACTTAGCCGGTATTTTCGCGCTTCAGACAAAATTTGGGCAAAATCAGGAGTGGCAAAGTTTTGGAACTCATCAACATAAAGGTAGAAATCCCGCCTTTTTTCCTCAGGAATATCAGCCCGGCTCATCGCAGCAATTAAAATTTTTGGGACCAAAACCAAGCCCAAAAATGAACTATTCTCCTCACCGATTTTCCCCTTGGCTAAATTAATGATCAGAATTTTCCCTTCGTCCATAGATCGACGGAAATCAAAGGCTGACTTCGATTGACCAATAATATTACGCATCATTTTATTGGTAACGAAACGGCCGAATTTTGAAACAATATAATCAAGAACCTCGCTTTTGTGAAAATCAGAAGTTTGAGCAATTTGATCAGTCCAATAGCGCCTGATAATCGGATCCTGAACCTTCGGCAAAAGTTCCTGAACATACTTAGCGTCAGTCAAACAACGAACAACTTCAACAAAAGTGCTTCCGGGTTCGCTCATAACCGTCAACATCGCATTACGAATCGCATGTTCAAAACGAGGCCCGATAATACCGGTTTTATAAGGATCATACAGTTTATACATCAAACCGATGATCGCATTGCTCACAAAGTGTTTCTGTTGCTCAGTTTCAGCTTCCAAAAGGTTAAAACCCATCGGCCGTTCGGTATCCGAGGGATCAAAAAAAATTACATCTTCAGCTCTCTGAGGAGGAATAAAATTTAGGATTTCTTCGGCCAAATCGTGAGGATCAATCAGACAGACTCCCTTCCCGTCTCTGATATCCTGAAGCACCATGTCTTTCAGCAACTCAGTTTTGCCGGTACCTGTTTTACCGATAATATAGACATGCCGGCGACGATCCCCCTCGTCGATGTAAACCGGCCGGCTCATACCCCGATAGGTAGATTTACCGATATAGAGACCGCTTCTTGAAATTTGTGCGGGTGCGGGAGCTGATTTAGCGTATAACCAGTGAATATGGGGAGTCTCAATACTCTTATTGGGAAAATGAAAAATCGTTGCCAGTTCTTCGGATGAAAGAATCGAGCGATTCATGCCAAAATAAAAGAGGGGTATATAACGATAAATGAAATCGATCATGAAAAACTTTTTAAACCAAACTTTCGCCTTACCGAAACTGTTGAGATGGGAGGAAAATTGTTCAAAGGCACCCTTAATATTGTCAAGATGGCTTTTAGCCTTTGTTATTGTAGATGAGCAAACAACTAGTCGAATGACTACCTCAAAACCCGGTTTGCTGCATTTATTTTCGATTGCCTCAAGGGTTTTGGCGTCAATCTTAAAACTGGCTTTCTCCATATCGGCCTCTTCCTTCTTTGTTTTGGAGATATAACTTCGTCCCGACTGCTGCCATCCTGAACTGGGAATAGCGATAATTTGAATTGCGGCTCCCTCTCCTTTATCCATTCTGGCTAAAGCAGCCGTAGTTGAAGAAAGCGGGTCAGTTGTAAGTTCTTTATAAGCTTTAATTGGATTAAAAGAGGCGTTTTTCAGCTGAAGCTGGGTAAAAGCTACCTTTCCTTCTTCACTAAAAATATTATATTCGGGTACCACCGAGATTTGGGCACTGGGATAGGCACCGTAGATTTGCTTCTCGACAAAATCCCTTAGTTCTATCGGTACAGAGACATAGAAACGGATGTCTTCCGGAAGCGCAACGATTTCAAAAGCCAGAAAGTTAGGAGGCTTCAAAAATGAAAACCGGCCTCCGGTTTTCATTGAATAGAGCGAGGCAAAGACCTGTTCGGCAGCATCAATCTTAATCTCGTTATTAAAAGGAACGGCAACTTGAAGGAGTACTGAACCCAGAGACCGTTCTTCCCTTTCCCGATTGCGATACCAAAGAAGAAATAAATAAATCAGAATAAAAAAAACTAAAACACACAGTACGGCAATAGCAATAACCAATAAATAATTATTGAGGTTTCCAGTGATACTATCCAGAGAAAACATGTATCCTTAACCTTTCTTTCTTTTTTTTGGTCTAATCACTAATCCGACCCTTTTAGCTAACCGGACACACCATTCGGCTAACCAACGGATCGAATCAATAACCTGATAAGTCAGCCCTTTTTCTATTTCCTCTTCCGTTAAAGGCAGGACGATCTGTCCTTGGTCGCCAGGGGAGCTCACAAGCACTTGGCCGGTCTGATCATCAATAACCGCTTGCGGCAGTTGGGTTGCTGCGCCGGTAACAGGCTGTGCTTTTTCAATCTCCGGTGGGATTTCGGGTATTTGGGGAATTTCTACCACCGGAAATTTTCGCTCTTTCCCAAATAACCGTTTAATAACCTTGCGCCTTGTTTCCAGAGAGGCTACTCCTAGTTCTTTGTCCGTAGCTGCCATAAATTACTAAAAAAATTAAATGATCTTAAAATAAAATCAGATCTAGTTATCGTCATTATAGTAAAAACACGATTGAAGAACAATTGGTAAAGGATAAAAAGAAGTATCGGCCGTTTATCTCATTCATTACTTGTCTTTTCAAGGCTGCCCAGTAGTTTTTTTACCGAATCCAATTTTCTGAACCGCCCTCGCCTGGATTTCTCTGGATTTGACTTGTCTTTCTCCCACCAAAAAGAAGTGCCATTCTTAATCTTGTTCTTTTTCATAATTAAAGAGTTTCAAAATTACAAAATTCAAAAAGCAAAAACATCTTTCATGGTGGCACAGCCCTCTACCCTAGTCAACAAGTATTTTCAGAATCCAAGTCTTGCTTCTGGAATATATTCCCGTATCAGCGCTAAAAAACCTTTCATTTTTTTTCGAGTACAGGGTTTAATATTATTATATTTCTGATCAAGGCAATTTTTAGGCTGGAAAGTCTGCAATACCCACTTGACTGGTGATAACCAGTCGGTAATGACTAAGAGATGTTTTAACTCTTTGGCCATCTCAATCAAAACTTTTTCATTATGAATCGTCGGCACTACCGTCGTCCGAAATTCACAAGGTAAGCCAGATTTCAAAATCAGCCTCATTGATCTCTTAACCGCTTTGACCAAACCTAGAGCCTCATTCTTTCTAAATTTTTTCTTTACCTTTTTGATATTGACCACATTTTCATAGTCTGAAAATATTGCTTTATAGTCCATTGCCCAAAAATCAACAAGCTCTTCCCTTACCAACTGTTTAATGACTTCCGGACGAGAGCCATTAGTCTCAATCATGGTAAGAAAACCAGCTCTTTTTAAACCTTTTAAAAAGGTGGATAAATCTGTCTGTAGAGTCGGTTCGCCACCGGTAATTACCACTCCGTCAATCCACCTCTTTCGCTGTCTCAAATCCGTCAGCACTTCTTTTTCTTTGTAGTTCTGTAATCTGGTTACTTTCTTACTTATCACCAAATCTCGGTTATGACAAAAAGGACAACGGAAATTGCAGCCTGGAACAAAAATTACGGCGCTAATATTTCCCGGCCATTCGATGAGAGAGGTTCTTAGATATCCTGCAATCCTCATAAATTAATATACTTATTTTGGTCCAACGGCAACTAACAAAAAAAGGCTAACTGTTGACAAGATTAAAATAATTTAATATTCTTGGTCCAAGAATCTATTAATCAATAATACTCTATGGCCAGAAATTATAAACATCACTCGTTAAACTTGCAGCAAAATAACAAATTAATCTACACGGCAATTTCAAAAAGAAATTTCTATTTTCGTTCCCAAATCAGCATTTTTGTTCTCAATCAAAAACAAACTCCAATAAATTCGTTTTTAAATCTTGATTATCATCTCGCCGGAGCTATAAGTAAAGACTTAACAAGAATTGCCAATAACACCATGATTAAAAAATGCGATGAGGTCTGGGTTTTCGGAGAAATCAGCGACGGGGTTTTGGTAGAAATTTACTTTGCTAAAAAGTACCAAAAACCTATACATTACTATAGTTTTGACGATGAAACGGCAAACTTTAAAGAAATCTCCCAAAACGACGTAAGGCTTGAAGACATATCCCGATGGATGTGGCAGTGGATTAAAAATGGAAAAAATCTGGAAAGATGGCATCCGAGATTAAGGTTCAAAAAAACATACCCAATTGTTTACACGGCAATTTCAAAAAGAAATTTCTACGCAGAAATGCAAATCAGTAAATTTTGCCTTCAGAAAAAGAAGGTTCCTTTAAATCCGTCGATGTTATTCACTTATTTCTTCTGCGATACAGTAACACCCCGTAACCCTGTTTATATCGCCAACGGCAATATTATCAGAATCAGTGATGAAGTTTGGGTTTTTGGAGAAATCAGCGACGGGGTTCTGGCAGAAATAAAAATGAAAAAGGAACAAGGCTTGCCGGTTAAATATTTCAAAATTACCAAAACAAACCCGGTTGTCTTTAGAAAAGTCAAGGCTAAAAGGGTCGAATTTGAAGAGAAAAAGTTGGAAGAATTCCGCTATCTGCTAAGCTAATGAGAACGCATAGCCTTATGGAAAATTTAAGCTGTCTCTTTTAATGAAACTATTTATTCCTTTAATCCTAAATTAGAAAGGATCTCTTGTTTCTCAGGCACCTTGCTGCGCCATTCTGCTACTATTCCCCCTTTATCATCAATAAGAAGAACCGTTGGCGTTCCCATCACCTGATAGAAAGCCGCCTCTGCCATACCGTCCACTTCGGTAGTATCAAACCAGTCAATTGTCAATCCGGGCCACCTGCTTCTTTTCATTTCTGACTCAATTTGCTTACCCAGCGTTTTAGCCGGTGGGCAATTAGGACAATCCGGTTGGGTAAAAATTTTTATAATCATCCTTAAAACCTTTCCTCATTCCGATATCTGTCTTCTAATTCCTGGATTTTGCCCTTGTTCCATCTTGAAGTAAGTGAAAAAAAGCCGGAAACCCTAGTGGCATGATCAATGTCCTGCGAACCACAGAATAAGCACTTTTTAACCAAACCCCGGCTGGTTTTTCGGCAATCACCACAAAAACTGAATTCCGGAGAAAAGGCAATCAATTCATTGCGCGTATTGTAAAAAGTTTTTTTAACGAAACTGGCGATGCTTAAAGCGGAAGGTTGCTGTTCGCCAATCCAAATATGAGTCATTGCCCCGGCATCAATTAAAGGATGGAAAAGACCTTCTTTGTAAACCCTTTCTACCGGATCGATATTGACACTATTATTAAGTTGAGAAGAATTAGTGTAGTAAACTGCTCCTGTATTTAAATTACCTTTCACTACCTTACTTGCTTGATTTGGAAAATATTTCAGATCAAGCTTAGCAATCCGATAACAAGTTCCTTCCATCGGCGATTGTTCCAAGGCAAAACGCATTTTATACCTCCCGGCTAACTCTGTACATTTTTTATTCATGAAGCTGATTACTTTTAAACCCATTTTTAAGGCCTGATCGGATTGGTGAAGTTCCTGACCGGTATGGTACTG
The DNA here is from genome assembly GCA_035529595.1 of Bathyarchaeia archaeon. Classification (GTDB taxonomy): domain Bacteria; phylum Patescibacteriota; class Microgenomatia; order PFEM01; family JAFGMK01; genus DATKWK01. Next base: position 56,809 of record DATKWK010000039.1, on the reverse strand, counting down.
AATCATCTCGTTAAGTCCGGCGATTGTAAAAAGATAAACCGAATTCTTAAGGCGATAGTAAGGCTCGGGGTCGTCCTTCTGTTTTGTAGATAAAGCCGACAGCGGCCCTTCAATCCCCATCTCCAACAAACGAGACAAAAAGCGATGCTTTTGACGATGCGCTTTAGCAGCCAACTCCATTCTTTTGCCTAGAATAGAAAAGAGTTTTCTTTCTGAACCACAAGCTTCATAAGCAATCCGCGGCAGAAACAGAGAAATAAATTGCCCCGAAGCTTGCCGCATTCTTTCCGGGTGTCTGGTTTGCACCAGTTCCGCTTCGCTTAGTTTAAATGAAAGCCGGCAACACTGAGAGATTCGTACCGACGAACCACGGTCAAAGAAAAATTCGGTATTACCCTTTTCGGCGGCGACGGTACTAGCCAGTTCTAAAAACTCTTCATGGCCGGGAGATTGCCAAAACTTTTCGGTCATATGAAAGTTCGGTTTAGGCCAAAAAAAAGGCCGTTCGCTGGCATCTCCTTTTAGATAAACTTTCATCAGGGCAGTCAAAAACCGTTGAGACTCTTTCTGGTAGTCACCGTAGGTTTTACCGGTATATTTTCCACCCGGTCCGATCGCCGGTGTTTTTCGGTAGTGATCCGGAACCTCCCAGTAAAGATTAATATCAGAAAATACTGCCTGGCCGCCTTTGGCTACATTCTGCATGTTGAATTCATAAATCAAAAGCTGAGCTAAGGCTTCTAAGTCATGATCGCTTGCTCCGACGAGAAAAGGGGCTAAAAAAATATTCACCGCTTCCCAACCAATAGCTCCGGAAAAGTGTACTTGAAGCATACAGGAAAATTTAATCATATGAAGAATCAATACATCGGCATGTTTTGCCGGTTTGGCAATTGCCAAGGAGGCAGCCGTGTTTAAGCCATATTTTTTGACGTATTCTAGGCTGTTGCCACAGCAATAAGGCCGGTCAGGAAAGTCGAGTTTATGCAGATGAAAATCACCTTTAAGATGAGCTTCGGCAACTGACGGCGAAAAAATCCTTGATAAAGCATAATCTTTTTTAATTGACTCGGCTAAGGTCAGATTAGTAGTCTCCGGTGTATGAGGATTATTAGAAGAACGGGCGGTATTGTGAGTAAAAATAATATTGTCGACATCATAAATGGGTACGCCAAGGCGCTGGTACTTTTTATACTCTTTTTCCATTCCCCGACGAAGCAGCTCAACACAAACTAATTCACGAATCAGCGGCGCGGTAATCGTTTCGACTCCCATTCTATTCAAATCAAGCTCAATTTTTTTAGCGATCTCCTCCCAAAGCCCATCAACCGGACCAAGCTCAGTTTTTAAAGACCGAATGATCGCCTGGTGATCCCATTTGCGCAACTCATCCTCACTCGTTCGAACATTCATCACCCGGTCCAAGACTTCGTCGCGTTTTTCTCTATATGTTTTTAGAACTTTTCTATTCATTTTTTGAAACGGTAATTTTTTTCTCTTCTCCGATCCCTCAACTCTCCCCTCTTGCCTCGGTTCCAGAGCTTAACAAAGGAATAATAACCAGTGATGCGGGTAATCCAATCGACTTGCCTGCTTTGGCAAAAATGACATCGTTTCTTTATTCCCCGAGTTGTCCATCCGCAATCATTACAGATAGTAAACTCGGGACTAAAAGCCACTTGGACGTTCTGAGTCTCGTCGAAAACCTTTTTTACCAACCGGGCCATGGATCGAGGCGACGGCCGCGATTCTCCTAACCAAATATGAGTCAACGCTCCTCCTTGCAACATTGAATGAAACTTTCCTTCGGTTTCAATTCTTTCAAAAATATCAACATCGGCATCGACATCTAACTGGCTTGAATTGGTATAATAAATTTCGCCTTTTTTTAGATCACCATGAACAATTTTTTTTGCTTGCTCGGGGAAATATAAAAGATCCAGCTTGGCGAAACGGTACATTGCCGACTCAGCCGGTTCCTGATCCAAAAGAATCTTAATTCCAGCTTTATTACTTTCTTCATCACATTTCTTTTTCATAAAAGCGACCACCTTCAAACCAAATTTGAATGCTTGACCAGACTCGTGAATTGCCTTTCCTAAATGATACTTACAGGCATCAGAAAGACCACCGACTGCATTCATGAAACTCAACTTTTCTATCCGTAGATACGTTTCTGAATCCCCCTTAGCCCGAAGCGTCAACATCCCCAAAGGACCTGCTGAACCCATCATAAATAGCTTCTTCAAGAAACGGTATTTTTGAAGATGGGCTTGGGTCAGTAGTTCCAGTCTCCTTCCCAGAATCTCAAAAAACTTCTGATCGTCATGACCGGCTTCATAGGCAATTCTTGGCAGATTAACCCCCAAATAAGGGCAGGCGGCATAACGCATCCGCCACGGTTTGCGCGCATCTTTTAGATCTTCTTTAGAGAGCTCGAATTGTAGACGACAACATTCAGAAATCTTGGCCGTTGATCCGCGATCAAAAATAAAATAAGGGTTCCCCATTTTAGAAGCCACGTCACAAACATGCTCTAAAAATTGCTCGTGACCGGGTGTTTGCCAGAATTTTTTAGTAATATGGATATTAGGTTTAGGCCAGAAAAAAGGCTTACCTTTAGCATCGCCTTTTTTATAAATGTTTAAAAGCTGCCAAACTAGAGCTTGTGACTCTTTGATATAATCTTTGTACGTCCGACCAGTATATTCCCCTCGGGGACCAATCGCCGGCACATTAGCAAAATGATCAGGGATCTCCCAATAGAGGTTAATATCGGAAAAGACGGGTTGGCCTCCATGAGGCCCAACTGTTTGATTAAACCCATAAATGATTGTTTGAGCAATCTGCCGGATATCCCGATCTCCTATTCCTCCCAAATAAGGAGCCATATACATATTTAAAGCGTCCCAACCAATCGCCCCACCAAAATGAGCCCGAAGTGCCATTGTCATTCTCATCATATGGTCAATCAGTGCTTCAATACGACCGGCCGGTTTCACTGCTGCAAAAGAAGCATAGTGAGTAAGACCAAATTTCTTCACATACTCAAGGCTCTGACCCGAACAATAAGGCCGATCGATAAAACCGAGCTTATGCAACATAATGTCACCCTTGCGATGAGCTTCGGCAACTGGTTTTGAAAATACTTTTCTTAAGGCGTATTCCTTTTTCAAGAACTCGGAGAGAGTAAAAGAAGTTCCTTCAGGCGTATTAATCTTGTTAGCATCATCTTTACTGCCTTCAGAAGTAATGATATCACCAATCTCATCTAAGCTAATGATCGTATTTTCCCCAGTACCGTTAATACTGCCGATTCTGGCAAAATCAGTTGGATCAATCTTGGTTTTTATTGACGCCACAAAATACCTCTAAAAGAAACAGATAAATATTGACCGTTAAAGGATCCTTAACTTACAGTTCTGTCTGCCCTTTTTTGAAAGTTAAGAAAGTAGTGCTATCATAACAGACTGCTTAGAAAACATGTCAAGGCGATATAAACAACTCATAATAGATCAGCAGAAAAAATCCAGCTCTCAAAAAACATTCAAAGAGAAGTGACACTTTGTTAAGCTATTATTAGTCAATCTTCCAATAACTGCTTAATCTGGTCTGATCCTTGCTTTGAATAATTAAGGAGTTGATTAAAGATTTCCTCTTTATCCCCGATTCTTTCCTTCATTCCCAATAAAACTTCCTCATGTTTAGCCGTGGCTTTTGTCAACCTTTCCAGAAACAAATAAATATTGAAACCCTCCTGTCTTGCCTTTGCTGCCTGATTAACTGTTCTTTCTAAATATTTTTCTGCCTTAGTGGCGGTTGACAAGGCTAAATCCGCTTTACCGGCTTCTACCAATACTCTGGCAGCACTAATTCTTTTATCAGCAAACAATAACAGTTTTTCCGCTTTCTTTAAAGGTTCTGTTGTCAAAAACAACTCAATTTGATCCCGAATCATTTTTAAGAAATAAAGAGGCTGACCGGGAAGAATTCCCGGATATGGAAGGGAATAGTCAATTTCGTCTTTGAGTCCTACTGCTTTTATTTCTGTCGTCCCTGTAGCTTGACTCTCTTCCTCGACCAACAACTGACCGGATGGTGAGGCGATAAGTGACGAATCTAACCAAGAACCGCCCGTCTGGGCCGAAGTTTTAAGAATAGAAACGCCTAAAATTGAGAAAGCCAGAAAAAGAACTACTGCAATTGAGACTGCCCTCTTAATCATAAATCTGATTATACTCTCCAATCCTTAAATAGACTTTTTGCCGCCTTCAACGCCAAGTTTTCTTCTCTCTATTTGCTCTAATTATACCAAAGAAAGCAAAGTTAACACCTTATCCGAAAAACAGTACCGGCCACCTCCACAGAAAATGAAGAATTACTGGAGCAAGAATAGTCTTACTACGAGCAAAAGCAAAGCCGGCTCCTAAGCTGTAGGTAAAAACAATAAATCCATAAGCTAATAGTTGGGGAAAATTATATTTGAGGACAAAGATAGTGATCGGCAGATGGATCAAGGCAAAAAGAATCGAAGCGGTTAAATTAGCCTGCCATTCTTTTTTATAAATATTCTGTAGACGGTCAAAGAAAAAACCCCTGAATACTAACTCTTCCGTGAAACCGGTTATCAGCGCCGCTAAAAGAATCTGATGGAATTGAGAGCAGAAAAAGCAAGATGAGGATAAAGAGATTAGGTTATTTTTAAGAAATACGAGTAAAAAGCCTTCAAGGGAAAATAATAACCCCAGGCCCATGCCCCAGATTAGACCCTTTGACCAATTCTTAAACGTTAGGCCTAAAGAGGAAAACGGTTTTTTTTCTACTCTTTTTACCATCCAAACTAAAGAGCCAAGCCAAATTACGGGCTTTAAAATTAATTCTTCGACATTTTCCGGGAGTTTGACAAGATACCGGTAAAGACCCCAAACAAGAAGAAGAAAAGAAAAGTAGCCAAAAACTTTTCTTAAATTCTGGATTTCCCTTAGGTTAACCAGTTCCAGCCCTTGTCCGAAATCTTTCAGCTGAAAGCGGAATTTGGCAAAAAACTTGGTCAAAGATAATCTTTTCAACTTGTGTCTGTTTTTTTAAGAGTCTGCTGAATCGTTAAATGAATAATACCAAATTACCAAAACTAAGAAAATAAGCAATTGTTTTTCGCCAATAATTTAGATAAAGCTTTGTTATAATACTATTGATGAAAAAAATCCGAAATAAATTAAAGAAAAAACCTCGATTTATGTTCGCAAAGAGAACTGAGTCGAAGATGGGGACAATTCAAAAACAAAAAAAACCGCTCTCTAAATTTGTTCGATTCTGGAAAAGGAACTACCCTTTAATACTTATTCTGTCATCTCTACTTTTAATTTTTTATTTATTAATTCTCAAGGATTTACCTTCGCCTACCAGTTTAACTACGACTCCTTTTCCCGTGTCCACCAAAATTTTTGACCGGCAGGGAAATCTACTGTATGAAATTTACGCTGAGAAAAAACGAACCCCGGTTAATCTGGAGAATTTACCCGACCATCTCCGCTGGGCAACAATTGCTTCCGAAGATAAAGATTTTTACCGCCATCATGGTTTTGCTCCTCATAGTATTTTGAGGGCCTTTTACAATATTGTTTTCCGCCAGACTTTACAAGGCGGCTCAACTATTACCCAGCAACTGGTTAAAAATGCCCTCCTGACACCTGAAAGAACCCTGAGACGCAAAATTAGAGAAGCAATTCTTGCCTGGACCACCGAAATGATCTATTCTAAAGATAAAATCTTGGAAATGTATTTAAACCAAGTGCCCTACGGAGGCGCGGCTTGGGGAATCGAAGCAGCCGCTCAGACATATTTCAACAAGCCTGCCTCAGATTTAAATCTTGCCGAGTCCGCTCTTTTAGCTGGCCTACCTGCCTCTCCAACACGCTTTTCTCCATTTGGCGCTCATCCGGAACTGGCCAAAAGTCGACAAGAACGAGTTTTGCAAAGAATGCTTGAAGACGGCTATATTAGCCAGGAGGAAAAAGAAAATGCTAAAAAGGAAGAGCTTAATTTTGCCCCGGTAACTTTGGGAATTGAAGCGCCTCACTTTGCCTTGTGGATTAAAGACCAATTAGTAGAAAAATTTGGCGAACATCTGGTTGAACAAGGAGGACTGCGTGTCACTACCACTCTCAATCTCACTTTACAGCAATTTACCCAGCAGACAATTGCTGATGAAATCAATAAACTGGAAAAGCTTGACGTCACTAATGGCGCCGCCTTAATTACTAAACCGGGAAGCGGAGAAATTTTAGCCTTGATCGGCTCTCATGATTATTTTGACCTCGAGCATGATGGTAATGTCAATGTCGTTCTCCGGCCTCGGCAACCGGGTTCTTCTATTAAACCTATTAACTATGCGCTTGCCTTTGAAAATAAAACACTGACACCGGCTTCTGTTTTAAACGATGTTCCTACCTGTTTCACGGGTAGCGGCCCCTTCTATTGTCCGGTTAACTACGACGGCCGCTTTCACGGTCCGACTCAAGTCAGATTTGCCCTCGGTAATTCTTACAATATCCCGGCAGTCAAAACGCTAGCAATTAACGGCGTCAGCCAGCTTATCAACTTTGCCAGAAAGATGGGCATTTCAACCTTCTCTGATCCGGTTAATTACGGGCTTTCTTTAACTCTGGGCGGTGGCGAGGTGACGATGTATGATATGGCAATTGCTTTTTCCGCTTTTGCCAATAATGGTATTAAACAGAAACTCTACGCCATTGACAAAGTCGAAGACTGGCAGGGAAAAACCCTTTATCAATACCAGGAAAATCTCGGAGAAAGAGTAATTTCCATGGAAACTGCCTATCTAATCTCTCACATCCTTCTTGATAATTACGCCCGCTCGACTGCCTTCGGTAGCCGCTCTCAGTTAGTCATCAAAGACCACCCGGAAGTTTCCGTCAAGACCGGAACCACTAATGACAAACGGGACAATTGGACAATTGGCTACACTCCTGATTTTTTAGTGGCTGTCTGGGTAGGCAATAATGATAATTCGCCGATGAGTGCCGTCGCTTCGGGCATCACCGGTGCCTCGCCAATTTGGAATAAGATCATGAGTCAAGTGCTTGAAGAGCAAAAACAACGTTGGCCCTTTAAACCGGAAGGAATCGTTGGTGCCAATATTTGTAATACTTCCGGCCTTAGACCAGCACCAGACAATCCTTGCCAAATCCGTTTTGAATACTTCATTGACGGCACCGTTCCCACCGAAAGTGAGAATCTAAAACGAGGAATTGCTACTGACAAAACCACGGGCCAACTGGCTGATAGAAAAACTCTACCGGAAAATGTTGAGATCCAAGAGCATCAGGTTATCTGGGATAAGTTAGGCACTCCCTATTGCCTTGATTGTCCTTTCCCAAACGGAGCAACTGTTTTAAATACTACCTCTCTGGTTCAAAGCCTACCCGTTCCGACTCCCTAACGACTAATTCCTATTTCCAAATTATCTCTTCATTTTTCCCTTAATCTAGACTAAAATACGGGTTATGGCGATGAAAAGGACAGGTCCTGCCAACGGCGGGATCGCCAAACTTGTTAAAATTTTTTTTAATCTTGCCGGATTTATCCTTGAAATTATCGGTCGGCCGGTTCTTTGGCTGCTTTTTGAATTATGGCTTCTGCTTATTCGATTCCTCCTGATGCTAAAGGTTTCGTGCCTATTCGTCTTCAAAACCATTACCGGTCTTATCCAATTAGTCTTTGACCTAATCATCCAATTGTTCCTCTTTGCTTTAGATCTGGTCACCTCTCTTTTTTCCGGTTTAGGGAAAATAATCTTGTCTTTAAATCCGAAAGCAAGACCCTGTTCTGTCCAACCTGAGATTAAACCGAAGCAGCATCTTTCTCTTAAATTAAGATTAACCAAACTCGGATGGAAGTTCTTTCTCTTTCTTTTAATTCTCACCGTTTTGGCCGGTAGCGGTTATTGGGGCTACACCATCATTTTAAAAGACCTCCCCCAACCTGATCGCCTGGTTACTCGAAGTCAAGTCGTTTCCACCAAGATTTTTGACCGCACGGGTCGCTTACTTTATAAAATCTATCGGAACCAAAATCGAAGTTTGGTGAAAATCGAAGATATTCCCCCTTACCTGATCCAGACAACGGTGGCTATCGAAGATGCGGAATTTTACCAACACTACGGTTTTTCTCCAAGAGGTATTTTGCGTTCACTGGCTAAAAATTTGGCCGAAGGCAAGCTTCAGGGTGGCTCAACTATTACCCAGCAATTAGTGAAAAATGCCTTACTTTCTTCCGAGCGAACGCTGATTCGCAAGATTAAAGAGCTAGTTCTTTCCATCCAAACAGAGATGCGATTTAATAAGGAGGAAATTCTTCAGATGTATCTAAACGAGGTCGGCTATGGTGGTGCAGCTTACGGCGCCGAGGAAGCTGCTTGGAAATATTTTGGCAAATCAGTCCGCGATCTTAATTTAGCCGAGTCTGCTCTTCTGGCTGGTTTACCGGCTTCACCTACCCTTTATTCTCCTTTTGGGGCCCATCCCGAGATGGCTAAAAAACGCCAAATTCAAGTGCTACAGAGAATGATAGCAGAAAACTTCATTACCCCCGAAGAAGCAGAAGTCGCCAAAGCTACTGAACTCCAATTTGCTCCTCAAGAGACTAATATCTATGCGCCTCATTTTACGATGTACGTCAAAGATTTGTTAGTCCGACGATTCGGCGAACAGTTAGTTGAAGAAGGTGGCCTGGAGGTAATTACCAGTCTCGATCTGGAAATTCAGAATTTTGCCCAAAAAGTTGTCAGCGAAGAGCTTGAAAACTTAAAAAAATTATCGGTAACCAACGGCGCCGTTTTAATTACCAACCCTAAGACCGGAGAAATTCTGGCGATGGTCGGTTCGAAAAACTTCTTTGATACCGAGCATGATGGCAACGTTAATGTAACGCTCCGCCCCCGTCAACCGGGATCGGCGATTAAACCAGTCAACTACGCCGTCGCTTTAGGACTGGGTTATACCCCCGCAACAATTCTTTCCGATACACCGATTACTTACAAAATCCCGGGACAGCCGCCCTATTCTCCACGCAACTACGATAACCGATTCCACGGAAATATTTCTCTCCGAACCGCCCTCGCTTCCTCCTATAATGTACCGGCAGTGAAAATTCTTTCCTCCTACGGCGTTAATAAAATGATCGAGATGGGGAAAAAATTAGGTATCACTACCTGGAACAACGAAGACCGTTTTGGTCTTTCTTTAACCCTTGGTGGCGGAGAGGTTAAAATGATCGATTTAGCCGTAGTTTATGGAACGTTGGCAAATTCAGGTCAACAAATTAACCTTAATCCAATTTTACAGGTCAGCGATTATCGGGGAAAACTTTATTCCGGTAATGAATGCGCTCAAGAAAGCAGCGATTCGCCAGACGCCCCGGCCGCTGAAGCAGTTAAAGAAAAAATCTGCCAGCCTAAACAAGTCCTAAATCCTCAAACTACTTATTTGATCAATGATATCCTAACTGACAACCAGGCACGAACCCCTGCTTTTGGCAGCCATTCACTCCTTGTTATTCCCGACAAAACTATAGCTGTTAAAACCGGAACAACTAACAGTCTTCGAGACAACTGGACCATCGGTTATACACCTGATATTTTGGTGGCTGCCTGGGTTGGCAATAATGACAATTCGCCCATGAGCTACATTGCCTCCGGTCTTACCGGTGCTTCATCCATTTGGAACAAAATCATGACTACTTTAATTGCCGATAAAGAGGACACCCCTTTTTCTCGTCCTGAAGGAATTATCGAAACAAAGATCTGTCCGTTAACCGGTACCCTCCCCTGCCTGGGTTGTCCGGTTAAAACCGAAATTTTTACTGCCGGCACCGAGCCAAAAAATCACTGTTTTTTAAAGCCGACTGAGGACGAAGAAAAAACAGAACGGGAAAAGATTTTAGGCACTGAAGATGAAAAGATCATCTTTCCCCAACCAGCTATCGTTGATTATCAACCCCCTAAAGAGGGCGAAGTAGTTTGGGAAATCATCAGCAGATAAAAAATTCCTAATATCTACTTGGGCGACTGGTAAATCACTACCGACGGAGAAAAAAATTCTTCCCACCAACGAGGCAACTCGGTTTTCAAGTAAAAATAAAGACTGGCGATAACAGTGAACAAAAAAAGAATGGCAATCAACCACCGCCCGTCAAAGTGAAATTTGACTTTTTTTTTAAGCTGGTTCCCTTCCCTTTTAAGGGGCGGCTTAAGCACCTCAAACTGTCTGATTCGGTTTAATTCTCCGGTCATAAAAGTGATATTCGGTAATGCTTTAAAAGTCAAGCCTTATAGACTAAAAGTTTCGCCTTTTCTTCGTTTTATTTTCCTAAGAAGACTAATGAGAAAAAAACTTATCCAATAATCAATATTTAAAAGCGAACTAGAAAATATTTATATTTCACTATTTTCCCAATTCTACTACTAACCGGTCCATTTTATTGTTAACGGTTTATTCATCCATTTAGCCGCTTCATTTCTACTGAGTAAACCGGTTTTGGCGCCAATATGGCTTACTACCGACGCTCCGTTAGCACTACCAAGTTTTAGACAGTCTTCAAGTTTCCAGTCCATCGCCAAACCAGCAACAAAACCGCAACCGAAGGCATCACCAGGACCGGTAGACTCAACCATATCAACCTTAAAACTGTCACTGGTTAACTGTCTCTTCTTACCGGTATAAAGACTTAGTCCTCTTGAGCTATCAGTAATAACTGCCAACTCCTTCACCGAAGCAGCTATTGCCGGAAAAGTTTTTTTATCGTCTATTGTTAATCCGGTCAAAAGAGCTGCTTCCTCACGATTCAGAATAACCACATCTATCTCACTGAATAATGGTAAAAGCAATTCCTTTTGATTTAATTCCTTTCTACCTGGATTAACAGCTACCTTTATCTTATGACGATGGGCAAAATTCAGTAACTCCTTCAATAGAGATAGATTGCCTTCAAGCGACGAGATGTAAAACCAGCGGCTTTCGAGTCTCCTAAAATCAATTATCTTCCATTCCAATCGGGTTTTACCCCGATAAACCAAAATTGTCCGGTCGCCATCCGGTCCGATCAGGATCGTTGAATAATCGGTAGCCTCTTCCTTATTAACTTTAACCAGTAATGAATCATCGACTCTTTCTTTAATCAATTCTTTCCTGATAATCTTTCCGGCAAAATCCCAGCCACAACGAGCGACTATTGCCGCCTTAAGTCCCAACCGGGAAAAACCGACAGCGGTATTAGTCCCTCCTCCACCAGATTGGACCATCAATTGGTCAACTTCGCATTTAGCTCCATAAGGCACAATAAGTGCCTGACCGGTAAAAACTTTATTTGTGCCCAGAACCTGAAAATCTTTGGATTTGATGAAAACATCCAGGGTTGCTGACCCGAAAGAAATTACATCATAGTTCATGCTTTTCCCTCGCTGCCAAAAATATGTATTTTTTCTTCAACCACTTTCTGCACTGCTCCGATTACCGGTGGCATGAATTTATAAATCTTGATCTCATCCGACCCCCTTAAAACATTTTCTAAAGTTTGCCGGTAAGCCAAACGTAAATCAGTATTAACATTTACCTTACCAATCCCTAATTTAATTGCTTCTTGCAACTGCCTTTCTTCTATTCCAGATCCACCATGCAAAGAAAGGAAACAAGGTACAAGGTTGCTTATTTTTTCAAGCTGGGATAGATCGATAGTTTCCGGAGTTTGATAAACACCATGCAGATTGCCGATGGAGACCGCTAAGATATCCGCACCGGTCTTGCTAATTATCTGAGCTGCTTTGTCAGGATCGGTATACTCCCCCTGAAGCTGAACCTCCTCGGCGGTTTTATCAAGATATGCCTGTGAAGAACCCTGAATCTTTTCAAACTCGATTTCAACTAAAATTCCTTTCTCATGCGCCAAGGCGGTTAATTGAGCTGAGGTCTTTAAATTTTCATCGAATTCCAAGTCGGAACCGTCGAAATGAACCATGTCAAAACCAACTGCGATCGCTTTTTCAATCATCTCAATCTCACTTCCGTGATCAAGATTAGTAAAAACCGGTAGCTCGGTACTTTCCCGAAAATTGGACACTATCGCCATTAAGTTCTCAAAACCAAAATAGCCAATCTCTCCCTGAGAAGCCTCAATAATCACCGGACTTTGAGTCTCTTCGGCTGCCGCGACGATTGCCTTAACAACTTCTAAGTTGGCGGCGTTAAAAGCACCAATAGCAAATTTTTCCTGTCTGGCTCTAATTAACCAGTTCTTTAAAGATTGATCCATTTAAAAAATCATTTCGTTAACAAAAAGATCGATAAAAGAGCTAGAATAATACCAGCAAGGTGAGTAATACTCAACGCTTCTTTTAAAAATAAAACTGCCAAAAAAATAGTTAAAGCTGGATATAAAGCAGTCAATGGAACAACAATACTTGCTTCATTTTTTGATAAAAGCAAATAGAAAAAAATGTAACCTAACATCCCGAATACCCCTCCTAAAGCAGCCAGGAAAATTTCCGGAAGATTTGTTTTTAAGGGCAGCAATTTCTTTAAGCTTAGAAGGAGAAAAAAAATAAAAGCCAAAATGAAACCAAGAGAATCCCAGAACATTGTCTGGAAACCGCCCAATCTATTGGTGGCAATTTTACTGAAGAAACCCCAAGTACCCCAAAGTATAAATATTAACAAAAGGTAGATAAAATTTTCTGTGTTCATTCTTTTAAAAGATTTAATCCTTCTCTGACAATATTGTCGCTCATCAAACCGTACTTTGCAAGCAACTCCTGATAATCTCTAGCAGACTGCGCGAAACCTTTCATTCCCATCGAATCGAAACAGCGACAATTTTAAACAGTGTTCAATTAAATTTTTTGGCACAAGAAAACTTCTCACCTGTATTTTGTACTTTACAATTTATAACAGGTAAGATAAAAAGTCACAAAAAAATCTTTTTTTGGGATTTATACCTTTACTCGAAACCGCGGCGCTTCTTTACCCTTTGCTTGCCACAGTTGTTGCTTTCCTCTTATGTAGTCTACCGCCTTTAGATCGGGTGTCATTCTTTTTTCATCTTCCTCAGAATAAGTATGTTTTCCATGGTCCTCCAGAAACATCTGGGCTCCTTTGAGTCCTTCAAAACCCCGACCTTCATAAGCTGAATTTACACGAGCAACAGGAAGAGAATCTCCACCTTCTTTAGGATACCAATGCCAAATTGTCCCATCGGCTGCCGCTCCATCCCAACTTGCTAAAAAAACCACATCCTCAACTAATTGTTTTGCTTCTTCAATTTCTCCTTGGGTAATAGTTTCTCGATAATGTTTAAGATCTTTCTGCCCCGTGTTGACAACGCCTTCAAGAACACCTACTTGTTCATCCATAACAATTTTCACCTCCTTCTTATTTTGAACTTAGCAAAAATAATTTGACCCGCCATTCATTTATAAGAATCTAAAGGTCGCTCTATTTTTTTATTGGTTCTAACTTAATGCCAACTAATTCTTCAAATTCGGCCTCATAGCCAAACCCTCTTATAAGATGATGCTCCAACTGAACTGCCGCCTCATGATCACGACCGATTTTCATTCCTTTTAGCATAGGATGATAAATCTCTCTCCAGTTAGGGCCAAGCGGAAAGTCATCCCATCCTAGATCGAAACATTCTGTTTGAGATCTTTCATCACTCTGCTCTTTCCAAGACACAATCTCCTCCGCTGTTGGTTTCTCTTTTCCTATAAGAACAGAAGCTAATTCTTGATGAGTAAAACCTTCAATCATGACTGTAGCCTCTCCTTGATTCGGTAAAATATATTTTACTTCGATCCCGGCTAATTCTCGCACATTTTTTTGCTCATCCTCTTCGTATCGCATCACTATCCTAGAAGCTCCCTCTAATTTAACTTCTCCAAGATTAAGATGTTGAGCTAAGACTTTTTGGAACCGAACTTGTTGCTTTTCGTCAAATACATAATCAATTGGTTTATCACCAAACATTTCGGCGGCACTTTTTGCATCTTCATCAATACGAGCGCGTTTTTCCATATAATCTTCCATTTCAAACCGGGCATCTTCGACTTGCCCTCGAGTCGGCCTAAGTCTTAACTTCCCAGTCTGCTCGTCAAGCACATAACTAGCACCTCGCCTAAGAAGAACAGCATCATTTATTGTTCTTTCCTTAGCTATTTCTTTTATATCTCCTGTTCTAAAATCTTCATCCATAATTTTCACCTCCTTCTTAATTTTTCCTAAAAAAAATTAAACATTCTTTTAAGATATTATAACTATCCAGCCTATATTTTTCAATTAGCTGGTTAAAATTCCTAGCAGACTGCGCAAAGCTCTCCATCCCCATGATTTTCATTTTAGTTGGCTGATTTTGGCCTAATACTTCGGCGACCGCTGAACCTAAACCGCCAAAAATGCTATGGTCTTCAATTGTCAAAACCCGACCGGTTTTTCGTGCCGAGGTAATTACCGTTGCCTGATCAATTGGCTTAATCGTCGAACAATTAATCACTTCGACACTAATACCTTTTTTCCCTAAAATTTCGGCGGCCTTTAAAGCCTCAAATAAAATCGGGCCGCAACCGATAATAGTTAAATCAGTTCCTTGCCGTAAAATCTGCGCTTTGCCGATTTCAAACTGACCTTGAGTCAAAATCGGCGTTTCCGGACGCGTCAAACGGAGATAAACCGGACTATTAATTTTAGCAGCCGCCAGAGTCGCTGCTTCTGCTTCAAGCGAATCAGCCGGAACAATTACCGTCATTTCCGGCAAAGTCCGCATCAGCGCAATGTCCTCAAGTGCCTGATGAGAAATTCCATCGGCACCGGTCATAACCCCACCATGCGAGCCAACAATTTTAACATTAGCTGCCGATTCACAAACCGATTGCCTGATCTGACCGAAGGTAAGCGTCGGCGAAAAACAGGCAAAAGAACAGGCAAAAGGAACCAGACCAGTTAAAGCCAAACCGGCGGCGATACCGATCATATTTTGCTCGGCGACTCCAAGTTCAAAAAAACGATCAGGATATTTTTTTTCAAATTCCGAAAGTCGCAACGAGCTTTTTAAGCCAGCCGAAAGCGCCACAATACGATGATCAATCTCGGCTGCTTTCAATAATCCCCGTTTAAATCCTTCACGATTTGATTCTTTTTTATCTATCTTAGATTTTAGGTTAAGAGCCTGTGTTTTGAATTTTGCTTTTTTAGTTTTACTAATCATGAAAGTTCTCGCTATCAATCTCACCCAACTCTCTTATTGCCGTTTTGAGCTGTTCTTTGGTTAGCTCTCCATCGTGCCACTGCCACTTGCCTTCTATAAAAGATACTCCTTTTCCGGCTATGGTTTTGGCTACAATCGCTACTGGTTTATTCCTTATTTCAAGCGCTGTTTGGTAACTTCCTATAATCTGGCTCATATCGTGACCGTCAATTGAGAACACTGTCCAACCGAAGTTTTCAAGCTTAGTCACTAAGTTACCAAGCGGCATTAAGTCTTTTATCAGACCGTCAATCTGAATCCCATTGGTATCAACAATTACTTTCAAATTTCCTAATCTAAATTTGGATCCGCTCATTATCGCCTCCCAGGTCTGACCTTCCTGATATTCCGCGTCCGAAGTCAAAACCCAGATATTATTCCTATTTACTTCGGAGGAATCATGGCTTTCACTGTCAGCTGGCAGATCCAGTTTGACACCAGCCGAAGTGTTTCTAAGTTTCAACCCAAGCGCCATACCAACTCCGACCGATAACCCTTGGCCAAGAGACCCGGTTGAAACTTCGACAAAATTACTATGTAGGCAAGAAGGATGACCCTGTAAAAAAGATTCAATCTGGCGCAAATTTATGAGCTCTTTCGGGTTAAAATAACCGACCCGCGCCAAAACCGAATACCAAACAGGCGCATAATGACCGCAAGAAAGGATAAAGCGGT
Source organism: Bathyarchaeia archaeon (assembly GCA_035529595.1). GTDB lineage: Bacteria > Patescibacteriota > Microgenomatia > PFEM01 > JAFGMK01 > DATKWK01. The sequence goes on along the minus strand of DATKWK010000039.1, from coordinate 40,825 downwards.
CCCGCTTATCCCATAGAGGATTTTTAGCATCATATTTCAGAATCTTACTAAAATACAAAGCCGTAATAAGATCGACCGAAGATAATGGTCCTGCCAAATGGCATTTCCCCACCGCTGCTGTCATATTAATAATATCAGTTCTTATTTGAGAAGCTTTCTCTTTAAGATAAAAAATCGAGTTTTTAGGCATCATTATTTACTATTTTTTATAAGTTTTTTCAGATCTTCGATCGCTTCAGCCGGGTTCTTCTGGTTATAAATAGCACTTCCGATTGCCAATTCGTCAGTCCCTGCCTCGACTACACTTACGATATTCGTTTTGTCCAATCCGCCATCAACACCGATTTTAAAGCTAAAATTACCCTTTTCTCTGATCTCCTTAAGCTTTTTAATCTTGCCTAACACCTGATCGTTAAAAGGCTGCCCACTGAAGCCGGCTTCCACCGCTAGAAGTAATATAGAATCCAATGCCGAAAGAATTTGAAAATCTAAACTTTCTATCCCCGTTTTTAAATTTAAGGCTAAACCGACTTTCATCCCTGATTCAATAACGTGAACGACAAAATCTTCCTGACTTGGCATCGCTTCAATTTGAGCACTAAGACGACTGGCCGTTAACAGCAAACTTTTGTCTATCCAATTAAGCGGATTCTCTACCATCAGATGGACATCATAATCTAAACTTGTCTCAATCTGAGAAATTGCCTCTAAGGAAACAGTTTTATTGGGTGCAAATATTCCATCCACGACATCTATTTGTACCCGACTTACGGTTCCTATAACCGCATCTAATCTGCTTTTCGTCTCCTCAACTGATTTAGTCAGAATAGTGGGTATAATCTCAGGCAGCATGACGACCGATATAAATAGCTTCTTCAATTAGCCGGCAAGAATAAGCCCACTCATTATCGTACCAAGCACCAATTTGAACTAAATCCTGGCTGACAACCTGAGTCATAGCTCCATCGACTATAGCAGAATGGGTATCTTTTAAGACATCGGAGGAAACCAAAGGCTCTTGGCTGAAGGAGATAATCCCCGACATCTCTTTTTCGGACGCTTTCTTCAGAACCTTGTTAATTTCCTTGGCGGTTGTCCTTTTTTTTAACTTAAAAGTCAAGTCTGAGTAAGAGCCGCAAATAACCGGAACGCGGATAGCGGTCGCCGTAAATTTCTGGCGAAGTTTTGGCAGGACTTCAACTACCGCCTCGGCGGCACCGCTAGTTGTCGGAATAATATTAACCATCGCTGCTCGTGCCCGACGCAAATCCTTGTGAGAACCATCGACTAACTGCTGATCAGCAGTCACCGCATGAATAGTCGTCATCCGTCCGTCTTCAATCTCAAAATTTTTAAGCACTACTTTACAGATCGGCGCCACACAGTTGGTTGTACACGAACCACAACTAATAACTTTCTCTTCCTGATATTTATTCAGATTAACGCCTTTAATGAAAATCGGAATTTTACCATCCTTGGGAGGAGCAGAAATAATCACTCTCTTAGCTCCTGAATCTAAATGCTTGCCGGCGCTTTCCAAGTCACGGAAAACTCCGGTTGATTCGATAACGACATCAACGCCAAAACGGCCCCAAGGGATTTTGGCTGGATCCCGCTCCGCTAAAACCGGATAACGCTCCTCTTCAATGATCAAATCATCTTTATCCCAGTTAACTTCCTTCTCAAACCGGCCGTAGACAGAGTCATATTTCAAAAGATGACCCCAACCGGCTGTTTCCATTGATCCGGATGTGTTTATTGCTACTATCTTTAATTCACCCGGATAATGGATTAGAGCCGCACGGGTAACAATTCGGCCGATTCGGCCAAAACCGTTAACTGCAATTCGCACCATAAAACCTCCATTTTAGTAAACCATCTATTCGCAGTCTATTCCCGCTGCGTATATTTAAAGGGAAAATTATTTCCTGTTAATAACGATGAATAACCAATTGAATATCCTATTGGACATCCGACTTTTTAACTATCGCCGCTATCCCTGGTAAAGTGCCGTGCTGGGCGAGAAAATCAAGCATTGCCCCGCCACCCGAACAAATATGACTAATTTTCCCGACTAAACCTAATTTGGTTAATGCAGCCTCGGTATCTCCTCCGCCTACTACCGAAAATGCTTTGGAGGCAATTATTGCTTTGGCTACTTCTTCAGTCCCTTTTAGATAGCGATAGTCTTCGTAAGCTCCCATCGGGCCACTCCAAACTATAGTCCCGGCCTTCTTAATAATCATGGCGAATTCTCTGGCGGAGCCCAAAGTAATATCTTCCCCTTTTTTGGTCAGGTCAGCTCTTACTTTTTGATGCCCGACCAGTTCTGTAATCCCATTAGTTTCAACTAATTCTCCACCAACCAAAAGAGTATCCACCCAGCTTAAAAGAGCCTGGCCTGATTTAAGTTTATTTTGCTTTTTACCGCCTAAAATTAAGACTACCGGCCGTCGGGGGTGCTGATATACTTTTTTAAGCACTTCCACTTCCTTAATAAAGTTAAAGCCGAAGGCCGAAGGCAAAAAACGCGGTATTCCCACAATTGATGCATGCTTACGGTGGGAGGCGGCGAAGGCTTCATTAACAAAAACGTCAGCCAGTAAAGCCAGTTTTTTCGCAAACCCAACGTTGTTTTCTTCCTCTCCGGGATCGAATCGCAGATTCTCAAGGACTATTATTTCCCCTGATTGAAGAGAAGTAACTTTATTTTCAACTTTCCTTCCTAGAATATTGGGTAAAAAATCTACCTGAGCCCGATTCCCGATCGCCCTGGAGAAAACCTCAAAAACCGGCTGCATGCTTAAATTCTTAACCTTTTCCCCCTCAGGCCGGCCTAAATGGGCGATAATGACAACTTTTGCCTTCTTCCGCAACAAGTAGCGAATAGTCTTAAGTGACAATTGAAGCCTGGTATCATCACCAACTAAGACTCTGTTTCCTTTTTGAATCAGGGGAACGTCGAAATCACAACGAAGCATAACCTTCTTGTTGGTGACGTTCAGCTTGGAAACACAGAACCGCATCATATTTAATTTATTTTTTCTACCTGGCTGATTTTCTCCACCCGTCTCAAATACTTATTTTCCTGGGCAAATTCAGTTTCAAGAAAAAAACGGATAATTTTTTTGGTTTCCTTCAATGAAACAAAATTTGCCGCTAAGCAAAGTATGTTTGTATGATTGTCTTTTTTAGCCTGGTAAACTTGTTTAGCAGAAATAGCCAGAAGTGAGCGAATTCCCTTGACTTTATTGGCTACAATATCCATCCCTGCCCCGCTTCCGCAAATTAAAATTCCCCAGGAATCCTTTCTCTTAATCACCTCTTTAGCAACCATAAAACCATAATCGGGAAAATCGTCTTTTGGATCAAATTTACTGGCACCCAAGTCCTGATATTTAAAATCCCAATCATCAAGCCATTTCTTGATTTTTTCTTTTAAAGCAAATCCCTGGTGGTCGGCTCCAAGATAAATCATTATCAATAACAGTAAATTAATTAACTATCTATATTCCAAATGGAACTTTTTCTTTTCCTTTTTTTCCGATTTAATTCTTCTAAAAATTTCATCAACCATTATAACCGGATCTCGTTCAAAAAAGGTTTTTCTCTTCCCTTTACCGGCAATTTTAATGATCTTCCTGATCTCATCCGCAATTCCACCCGAACCTTCCAAGACACCGACAATTTCGTTTTCCTCAAAAGCGCAAGTGAATTCATTCAGAGTTCCGACCCTGCCGGCAATAATAATGGTCGCATCACAACTACGAACCATTAAAAGATTTCTGCCCGTATAGCCTGATTTAGTATAAACTACGTAATCAAAATACTTACTTTCCGGAAGCTGGAATTTACCAACGTGCTCTTCCTCGGAACTGGCCGGGGAAAAGCCGACAACCACGCCCCCTGTTTTCTTGGCAGCTTTGGCTGCTTCAAAAGAAACACCAACAGTAGCGCCCGTCACCAAAATATGGCCCCGTTTAGCAATCTCTTCACCGATTTTTGCCGCCAACGGAGCACCAGTCTTAACTGACGGGCCGGCGGCGGCACCGGAAATACAGATTTTATAAGCCATAAATTTTATTATTTAAATCCTCTTGCTAATTCTTTCAATTGTTTCTTCGGATCTTTAGCCAGAACCACATCTGTCGCTACCAAAATTCCTCTAGCTCCTAATTTTAAACTAATTTCAACATCCTGAAAAGAATGAATACCGGCACCAACGATAATAGGCAATCGGGGAAAATTGACAACAAAATCGCTGATCACTTTCGGTTTAGCGGTGGCCACCGTAATTCCCCGACTGCCAATCAACTGCGGCGGTTCATAAGCAAGAAAATCAGGATTAAATTTAGCGATTATTTCCCCCTCGTCAAGCGCCTTACAGCAAACCATCACTTTCATACCTAAACTCTGGACTCGATTAATAGTTGTCTTAATCGCCGCCGGAGTAATTTTATTTTCCGAATGGTTTAAAATTGTTCCGGAAGCTCCGGCGTCCTTAACCACCTCCGGTAATATTCGGCCGGTATTGGGCCCAAACTTAATATCATCAATATGCTGAACCCAAACAGAAAGGGAAACTGACTGTGTAATTCGGAGAATGTCAACCGCCTGAACCACGGGCACGATATCGACCCCCATTTGGCTTTTAGTTTCCTGGCAAATCCTGGCTAAGCAGAGGGCCTCTTCACCGGTGCCCTCTTCATAAGTCTTGAAGTTAACAAAAATCATAGTAGACTAATCATAAATTTCTTCCGTCGCTACCTTCAATCCCAAACCATCGCTTGATGTTTATAAACAGTTTTATTCTTCTAACCGAGTATATAGGCCAAAGATTGCCAGAACAGCCGCTACTAAAAGCCACTGCGTAGAAGCAAGTAATAGATCATAAAAAATAAATCCCCAAGCAGCGGCAAAGACACCACAAGCCGAGCCGATCATCAAAAATCTGGAAATTTGTCGCCAATCTTTCTTTTTTAGCCCCACCTACCTCACCCCCTTCCCGGTTCGAGACTTGGCATTTACGACCGTATTTTAAAAGCTTCCCTCTAATACCTTTTTCTCGGGCTGATCATCTGCCTTTGATTCCAAGGTCACCATCACCTGATTATGATCACTCTGGTCTTCGTTGCCGGTATAATCTAAAACCCAGCCCCCTTTCTTCTCTTCCATTTTGCCAGTAGAAATCAAATCTTGATCCTTAGCTAACCAGCCTTGATAAAATTCACCCGGCTTCGGTTCCGGTAAACTGGCAATAATTGTATGTTCAAAAATACCGTCTTCAAACTTCCGGGTTGCGATACCGGTTGACTCTTCTCCTTGAACATCCGAAAGTTTTACTTTATCAATAGCCTCAGGAATTTCCACTCCCACCTGACGCTCAAGGACAGATTCTTCTTCCTGAGTTACAGGCAAATTTTCAGCCAAAGGCTGAGGAGCTTGCTCCCGATATTGTCGAATATAATAGTAATAAAAAACAATCACTCCAATTAAAACCAGTACCAACCCGAATAATATATTTTTGTTTTTCATTTCCACCTCCTCCAAAGGGCAGGCAATAATTTTATCGGTTAATAAAATTCGTTAGATAACTTTCGCCAATTATAGTTTTTAAGGGGCTGATTAACCAGGGCTTTCTGTTTAGTCAGTTGCACTTTTTCTTCATAAGACGGTTCTTTGGACTGATAAAAGATCCCTAACCCTATTTTATCATTCCGAGCCAAAACTTCCTTTAAAGCTAATGATCGTTCAGTTGAAGTTCTTTCAAGTTTGTAAACCCGCTGGCGGTAGTATTCAAAAGTAAATTCTTTATTAAAAACCACGCATGGCTGAAGAATGTCGACCACCGCAAAGCCAGGGTGCTGAATCGCCGCCTTCATTAAGTCAGTCAAGTGGGGTACATCACCGACAAAACCGCGGGAGACAAAAGTCGCCCCGGCACTAAGGGCTAAAGCCAATGGATTTAAAGCTTCTTCAGTCTTACCGTAGGGCGTCGATTTCGACTTATAACCGGCCGGTGAAGTCGGCGACGACTGGCCGGTAGTTAGAGAATAAGAAGCATTATTATGGATGAGAACGGTTATATCATGATTCCGGCGTGACGCATGAATAAAATGATTGCCCCCTTCACCGAGACAGTCACCGTCACCGGTAGATACAATCACTTTCAGATCATGATTGGCTGATTTGATCCCCGTAGCAAGAGGAATTGGTCGTCCATGAAGGCCTTCAAAAGAAGAAACTTGGGTAAAATTATTAATGTGGCCATGACAGCCGATTCCAGCCACTATTACTATCTCTCCCGGATCGAGCCCAAGTTCGGCTACAGCTTGTTTCAAAGCTTGCCAAAGGCCAAAGTTTCCGCAGCCGGGACACCAGTTGGGTGTTACTCCAGTCTCATAATCTTTGACCGTCATAGTCTGATTCTCCCAGTTTAATCTTTTAACCAATAATCAATGTTTGAAAATATAAAAATTTAGATTTGATTGAAAATTACACTAAAATTAAATTATTTGTTTAATCTTAGTAGTTATTTCCTCCGGATAAAACTGCCGCCCGTCATATTTGAGCAACCTATCTTTTATTTCAATGCCAGTTTGCATTCTAAGCCATTGTCCCAGTTGCCCTTGATAATTATTTTCAATCAACAAAATTTTTTCAGCTCGCTTTAAGGTTTCTGAAACAACATCTGCCGGAAATGGTCTCAACCAATTTAAATGCAGAAAATTGACTTTCAGCTTCGGATTCTGAACACTTAGTCCAGAGATTGCTTCAAGTATCGGCCCTTTAGTCGAGCCACAACCAACAATGGTTAAATTTGCTTTTCTCGGACCATAAAGATTAAGGGCAGGTACTTTCCTTACCAGAGTAGCTACCTTTTTCATTCTTTTCTCAACTTGAGCTTTACGGTTTTTGACCGATTCATCCGATAAACCGTATTCATCGTGTTCATCAGAATTGGCTTTAACTACGACTCCTTTGGCTGGAAAAGCTCTTGGTGAAATTCCATCAATCGCCAACTGATACCGGGGAAAGACAGTTCTTGATTTCCCTATTTTCCCTCTGTCAATCCTGACTTTCCCTAAATCAAACTCCTTAAGGCTTTGATGAGCTTCACAAACAAATTTATCAACCAAAACAATTACCGGTGTCTGGTAAACCTCGGCTAAATTAAACGCCTCCGCAGTTTGATGAAAACATTCTTCCGCATCAGCGGGAGCTAAAATAATTCGTGGATATTCACCCTGGGCAGCGGTCAGAGCATATAAAAGGTCTTCTTGGGCCGTCCAAGTCGGAATTCCGGTCGCCGGACCAGCTCTTTGCCCAAAAACCACCACTACCGGCGTTTCGGTGATTCCAGCCAACGAAAGCGTTTCACTCATTAAGGCAAAACCCCCTCCGGAAGTAGCGACCAAAGAACGGACACCGGCGAAAGACGCCCCGACCGCCATGTTAATTCCGGCGATTTCATCTTCCGGCTGACGAAGAACAATCCCCGCTTCCCGCTCATGAGCAGCCAGATAAGTCAAAATACTGCTGATAGGCGTCATCGGGTAAATCGCCGCAAATTTTAGCCCGGCAGCAATTGCCCCAAGCGCAATTGCTTCATTACCGGCAATTACCATTTTAACACCCGAATGTCGCATTTTAAGAAGTTGCCCCAAAGGCGTAAACTTATCTTGAGAGAAATCGAAGCCTAATTTTGCCGCCTTAAAATTTCCTTTAATCACTTCTTCCTTCTTATCAGCAAAAATATCTTTTAACACGGAATTTAAAATCTCCAGTTTTCCAGCTGTTAAATAAACCATTGCGCCTAAAGCAACCGTATTGGCCATTAGCTTATGGCCTGCCTGTTCTGCCAGCCTTAATAAGGGAATTGGGAAAAGCCTTATGCCCCTAATTGCTTCTTGGCTGAATTCATCAGGATCATAGATAATTCCGGCCCCTGAATTAAGCTCCTGCTTATGAAACTTAACCGTTTCCTGGTTTAAAGCAATTAATAAATCTATCTGGTGATAAGTTGAAAAGACCTCTTCGTTAGAAATTGTACCGTAGAAAGTATTATGACCTCCACGAATCAAAGAAGGATATTCAGCAAAGTCCATAACATTATATCCGCTACGAACAGCAAACTTTGAAAAAATCGCGCCGGTCACCATGATTCCTTCGCCAGCTAAACCACCAATTTTAAAATGAAATCTATTTTTCATCCTGAGTTATTCTAAGAAATTTAGATCATAAAAAAAAGGGCTAAATTAGTCTAACAAATACCATGTTGAATTGACAGCAAGAAAAAAATATAATAACGGCATCGTTTCTCAAATTAATTAAGAGTTAAATAATGAAAAAATTCTTAATTGCTGTTGCCTTAATCTTTATTGCTTCAGCTTTTCGTACGGTTTGGCATGTTGCTGCCAATGTAGAATTGGTTACTCTGGCCACCTTTTTGGCGGCTACCTATCTTGGATACGGCTGGGCGATTCTGGTTCCCCTGGCGACGATGGCTCTGACTGATAAGTCAATCGGGACAACCAACATTTTTATTTTTGTCTGGCTGGCTTATGGAATAATTGGTCTGGTTGATTGGCTAATGATTAAAAAATCAGGCAAGGACAAGATTGTTCTTAAACAAACCATAATGGCTCTCTTCACCTCAGTTTTTTTCTATCTCTTTACCAACTTCGGAGTTTGGGCTTTAGACGAATGGGGAATGTACACTCGAAGTCTCCCCGGTTTGATTAATTGCTATATCATGGGGATCCCCTTTTATCGGAATAACTTTGTCGGTAATCTGATCTTGATTCCGGTCGGTTTTTGGCTGATTGAAACTGTTATCAATTGGGCTCAAAGACTAAAAATAGCGACCCAAAAGATTAAAACATAAGGAGCAATAACTCTTTTCATTAATCACTATTCTGGCTATTCTTCTCTTCAACCCAAAGAGTAGGCTTCCTGAAGAAAACAAGATTATAAACACTGACTCTAGCAATGTGGATGATATATTCGTTAAATAATTTGATCAATAAAAGAATCAGCATTAGCCACATAATATTTGGGTAAGTAAAAAATAACCCCAGAGACGGGAAAAGGAAGGTTAAGACATAGATCCAAAAAAGAGGCTCAAAAATATTGGGAAAAAGAAAAAAGAAAAAATGTTTTTTGGTTAAAAAGTAGAGACCTTGGCCAATAGACCGCAAAAGAAACAGGTACAGAAAAAGTCCTTTTAAGGGAACTGCTTTTAATAAAACATAAGCAATTATAAAAATATACCAATAATAATCAAGCAGTTTGTCGTAGAAATTGTATCGGCTATAAGGATAGCCTGCCCTTTTAAAAAGCTCGCTATCCATCCAATCTAAAAAGACAGACATTGTTATCGCCCATAGTACGGAAATAAAAATGAAAGGAGCAAAAAACAACCTGAAAAAAATGACAATCGGCACTAAAATTTGATACCCTCTTGGGACAATACCCGTCTGTTTACCATCATATTATTTAGAAAAAGTTTTAAGCGTTCTTAGCTGGTCAAGTTGATAATGAAACACTCCGAGTTACTTCTTCTCATTTTTCTTATAGTAATCAATCGCCTTTTGAAGAGCTTCAACTGCCAGTACCGAACAATGAAGTTTAGCTTCTGGTAAACCCCCTAATTTCCTCACCACTTCTTGATTGGTAATTTTCTGGGCAGTTTTTAAGGATTTACCTTTAGCTATTTCGGTTAAGATACTTGAAGAAGCAATTGCCGCCGCACAACCCAAAGTCTGAAATTTAATATCCTTGATATATTCCCGGCTGCCTTTGTTCCTTATTCTGATATAAAGCCGCATGATGTCACCGCAAACCCGATTCCCCACTGTCGCTACCCCATCAGGATTTTTTATTTCACCCATATTCCGGGGATTTTTAATTAAATCAATTACTTTTTTTGAGTAAAGCGGGCTGAATTGACTGGTCATTATCAAAAACGCGGCGCCATTTTCCGGAGCCGGGCAATAACTTTAGGTAAAATTGATAAAGCATAGTTAACTTCTCTATCTGTCGTTTCTTTACACAAAGAAAGCCTTAAAGAGCCATGGGCGACTTCCGGAGGAATACCCATTGCCAGTAAAACATGGCTCGGCTTCAGACTACCTGAAGTGCAAGCACTTCCTGACGAGGCGGCTATTCCCTCGCTGTCTAAAAGTAAAAGAACTGCTTCACCTTCAACTCCTTTGATAGTAAAAGAAGCGATATGAGGAGTCCTTTTTTCCGGGTGTCCAGTCAGATTAACTCCCGGAATTTTGAGAACTCCTCTAATTAATTTTTGCTGCAAATCCTTTATGCGCTTAATATTCTTATCTTTATTCCTCGTAACTAGATCAATTGCTTTTGCTAATCCAACGATGAAAGCCACATTTTCCGTACCGCCTCTTAGACCGCCCTCCTGACCACCGCCGTCTTGTTGGCAGACAAGCGGCGTTTTTTCTCTGATATAAAGCGCCCCGATTCCTTTCGGCGCATGAATCTTGTGTCCGGTCAGGGAAAGAAAATCAACTCTAAGCTTATCAACACGGCAGTCTAAATACTGAATCGCTTGGGTTGCATCAGTGTGAAAATATATTTTTGGTTCGTCATGTGCCATCCGTAAGTCGTTTAATTTTTTTATTAATTTGCCGATCTCTCCGATTGGCTCAACGGTACCAACTTCATTATTGACATACATAATGGAAACAAGAACAGTATTCGCTTTAACCGCCTTTTCAAGATCAGCAATAGCGACCAGACCAAATCTGTCAACCGGTAAGTAAGTGACTTCTGCCAAATTCCTTTTTTCCAGATGTCGACAAGTTTCCAAAACTGCTTTATGTTCAATCCGGCAAGTAATTATATGAGGAATCTTGCTTTTAAAATTTTGTTGGCTACTAACTGCTTCAACAAGTCCTTTATGAGCAAGACTGATAGATTCGGTCGAACAGCCGGTAAATATTATTTCACTTGCCCCAGCGCCTAGAAAGTTGGCTATCGTTTGCCGTGACTCATCAACAGACTGTCGAGCCGCCTGGCCCCAAGAGTGAACCGAGGAAGGGTTACCGAATTTTTCTTTAAAGTAAGGCAACATTGCCCTCAATACTTCCGAATCAATCGAAGTCGTGGCCGCGTTATCAAGATAGGCTGACGCTACGGACAACTTTCTTCCTTTCATTTTTTAATTAAGTCTTCTAAGGTGTGGGCTTTAATAATTTTTTTAAGGCTTCCTTTCATTTTTTCAAACATCTGTTTTTGTCCACAGCCAGACGCCCAAGGACAACTGGCTTCTGCCTTAAGACATTCCACCAATTCAAGTGGCCCCTCTAATACTTCCAGGATTTCAGCCACAGTAACCTTTTCCGGGGATTTGGCCAAAAAGCAACCGCCTTTGATTCCTTCCTTTGTCTCTATTAAACCGGCTTTTTTTAAAGTCGAAGCTACTTGCGACAAAAACCGATAGGGAAGTTTTTTTTCCTTGGCAACTTGCTTTAAAGGAATCGGTGCATGGCCAAAGTTTTTAGCTAAGTGAACCATCAGCTGTAAACCATATTCTGTCTTTTTCGTCAAGCCAAACATCGCTTTTTTAAACTATTACTAATTCGGTAGAATTTTATCATGCGGCATTCCAGAAGGTCAAGAAAGATTTAAATTTGGACTCTTGTAAACAGGACGCTGGTCTCGTCTTCATAAAGCAATTTCCATTGCGGTAATAACCGTAACGCCTGGGCAAGCGGCCACTGAGAAGAAATCAAAACCGCTTCAATCTGGTACCGATTCAAATATTCTTCCCATTTAGGACCCAAGCTGACTATTTCCTGTTGATACGAAGCAAAAGGTTCCCCATCAACGAAAAAATTATCCATTCGGCCATCGATAAAAAATTTTCGCTCCGGCAATTTCCAAATCAAATAACCACCCCAATTATAATCATTTAAGAGTCTTTCCGGTACCGGATTCTGTCTGATGTATTCAACTGCCTTCCAAGGATAAGTATAGGGAGGTACAATTTCTTGAGCAAATATCGATTCATCGGCATAGGCTCTTTTCATTCTCAAAAAAAAGTCGCAAGCAGTACCAACATAGACCAAAAAGACTATACAAATCATCAGCTGAAGAAAGAGACGCAGCTCCTGCCAAGGAGGTTTGAACTTTTGCGCTAATTCATTTCCCAGAACGACTGAGGCCACCAAAAGCGGCGGTAACAAAGCCAAGGAGAATCGATTCAGTTTCAAAGCCAAAGAAAAAAATAACAAAACCAGAAGTTTTTCTCTTAGTTCCACTTTACTTTTAAATATAAGCAAACCGACGATTAAGGCAAAAAGTATTATTGCTGAAAGCCAAGACAAATCGCCGCTTCTAACAAGAGGTGACCAGTCGAGATTGAATTTGGTCGCAAATTGATTAGTTCCCATTAAGAACGCTTGTTCGTAAATTTTCGCCCGGTAAGGATTCAATAAAACAGCAATTATTGAAGCCAGAAATGACAGCAGCAGCATCAGCCCCTTTTTTAAAGGCAAAGCTGACCCAAGGTTTCCAAAGACTTTGAAAGGCACGACTTCCTTAAATAAAAAGACTAACGCCTCAATCAATAAAAGGCTCAGAAAAAAAAGTAGTCCCAAAAAAAAACCACCATGAAGATTTGCCCAAAGCAGAAAAATTATCGGGAGCAACCAAACCAGTTTTGTTTCACTTTGAAGATAACGCCGGAAGATATAATAAATAAAACTGAGGCCGAGAAAGCTGAATACCTGGAGCCGTAAAAAAACTACTGACTGAATCAAAGGAATCAATAATAAAAAAAACAAATATATACCATGCATATCTACTCTTAAACGACAGGTTTTGACAATCAGCCATATAGAAAAGGTCGCAAAAAAACAGTAAAAGAAAGTTACTCCCCACAAACCGAAATTGCGATAAGCGGCATACAGAAAAACTTCGGCCAGCCAAGAATGATAGATATACGGATAATCAGGCAGCGAAAAAGAAAAGAGATCTTTTTGAGGAACAGTTTTATTTTCCCAAATGTACTTGCCTACTCCCAGATGCCAACCCAGGTCAGGATCAAGTACTACCCGAAACAAAAAAACAAAGCATAAAATTAAAAAAGCAAACTGGATTAACTTTCCTTTAGCCAACGATTTGCCTCCGATGACAATTCTTATTTATCTTTAAGAGAAGCCAAAATTTCTTTTTCTGTTAACCAGGGGGCAACCCGTTTAATTTTCTCCAAAATCTTTTCCCTTTTCAGCGAAGAGTCAGCTTGAGAAAGTTTTTGGCGCAATTTAGACAATTTTATTTGCCTTCCACGCTTTTTGGCGATTTCTACTTTTCTGTTAGTAGGCGATATCCGACCCATAAAACACCTCCTATTGTTGATACTTTTTTGCTTAGTTTCATTCTAACACCGGTAGTCAACCAGTTTGTTTAGTCAGTCTCTCGGTGCTGCTCAGGATACCAAGCAGGCGCACTAGGCACAAACATCGTTAAATTGCCCTGCCAGTAATATTTCTCCCCCGGTTCGATTAAAACTAAATCTCCTGGATTTAATTCCAATTTCTGACCCTCAACAACAACGTTTCCGTTTCCCCGGATAATAAAAGCCAACTCTTTACATCTCAAGTTAACTACCCGGCCATGATCTGGATAACGACCTTTAAGTTTAATTACTGCTCCGTTTATCTTCTTGTCGCCAAGCGGGTATTCGATCGCCAAACAAACTTGGCTATTTTTATGCCTTTTGGTTTGCGTTTTTCTGACAAGTTTCATCGCCTCTCGTCCTTAACTTGCTCTTATATAGCAGGAATAAGTGAATAATAGCAGTTATGCTTCCTCTCCTCAATAAGAAACCTGTGCCTTGACTCTCTTTATAGTAGGAATATAATGAAACTAAAGGAATTCGATGAAAAAAATTCTTCTTGTCGAAGACGATTTTTATGTTCGCGGACTTTACAAAATAGCTTTTGAAAAAAAGGGTTACGAAGTCATTGCGGTGGAAGACGGCGATAGCGCTCTGGAAAGATTTAAGCAGGGCAGCTTTGACTTTATCATCCTTGATTTAATGCTTCCCGGCACACCAGGAATGGATGTCTTAAAGACAATTAAGAACTCAAACGATACGCCGGTTTACATTCTCACTAACGTCGGTGATGACGAAATACTTCAAAAAGTCAAATTCATCGGAGCAAATGGCTATTTTCTTAAAGTAAATTACACCCCGAGCCAACTAGTGGCGGCAATAGAGAAAAATCAGCAAGAAGCTACTAACTGAAAAACCTCCTATTTTGCATAGTTTGATCACTAAATAAGTTTTTAACCCATGAACCAAGCCAGAAAAAAACAATTATTGAAAATCGTTGATTTGGAAATAAAAAAGGCGGAAAGGATGGCTGAAAAAACCGGACAGACAGCCAGAATTTTCTCCCGCGCCTCCCGGTCCCAACAGGGTGACCGGCTCTATTTTGAAGATGCAGCCCGGCTTACTCGGGAACGCCTAACCAAACTTCGCAGTCTGAAAGAAGAGATCACGGAAAGCTCTGACTCCGAATCAAAGGAAATCAGACAAGATTCATTTGTCAGTATTAAATATCAAAACGGCGAAAGCGTAAGTTTTTACTTCGTCAGCCAAGCCATAACTTTAGCCAACATCCAACTAATAACTTCCCAATCCCCTCTCGGCAAGGCAATCGAAGGAAAAAAAGAAAAGGAGAAATATTCTTATCAAATAAAAAATGGCGGGACCACAACCGTTTTTTACGGCCAAATTTTGAAAGTCGAATAAGAAGTCAGCTGAAAATTGAGGCAATCCAACTACCGACGAAGCGGGTTATGATTATTACTAACCAAGCAATTATCAGATGTTCAAAAATTACCCTCGAGCTTTTCTCTTCTCTCTTCCTGGCAATTGAATAGCTTAAGATAGCCAATAGAAGCATGCCCCAAATTATACTGACCGAGACTGCCTGCTTAAGTTGAAAAAGCAATACCGGCGCTACAAAAGTCGAAGCAAAAAATAGTTTGGAAAAAAAAGTCGCTAAGGTCGATTCCCAAACCTGAGCCTTAGATCTTTTTCCTTGCGATTCCTGCGAGATATGGATCCCTAACGAATCAGAAAAAGCATCAGCAATTGCAATCGTTAAAACTCCCCCGATAACGGCTACTTTTGAGTTCGTACCGGCATAAAGACCCACCATTAATCCCAGGGTAGTGATAATTCCTGAGGTTAAACCAAAACTGAAACCCGCATTTAATGAATCTCTCATTAATATTAATCTATCATATCTCAAGGTTAGTTGCTATTTAATTTTTACATCCATCCCGACTGGACAATGATCTGAACCCGTAAGACAAAATACTAAACGGCCCTCTTTAAAAAATCGCAGCATTGACTCAATTAACCTTGCTTGGTATACTCAAGACAATGCAGAATAAAGACAGTCTTCAACCGCCGGACAGACCACCAGAGGGGACAGTTTTCCACCAAAATATTGTTCCTTCAAATCCACGCCGAACTAATAAAGAAATCGTTTTAGGGGCAACGCTAATCATTTTTCTCCAGTTTGTAGTGATCGCTTTTCTCGGCTACCAAAATTACCAACTTAAGCATCAGGGTCAGACATCGCCGCAAACCAGAACTGAAGAAGTTACTTCTGCTATCTCCCCCGCCCTGGCTCCTTTGGGCTGTATTACTGAAGGTGAGACATTGTTTCCCAATGATGGCCGCAGCTGTTGTTCTAATTTAAAACCGGAGTGGAACTATCTGAAATTGGAGAATAATTCCTGTCAGTCAATCAGTAAGCCTCTGTTTGATAATCAGGACCAACCACAGGCAGGAGGACATCAACTGGTTTGTATCAATTGCGGTGATGGAATTTGCAGTAAAGGTGAAAACGGTTGTATTTGCCCCAAAGACTGCCGCGATCTTAAATGTAAGGAACACGGCGAAGTTCCCACTACTACCGACTCAGGTGATAACTTAGATATTCAATGTTGTCAGGGACTGAAACACGTTACTCAAAAAGATTTTTTCGACAAAAATTGTCAACTCAAGCCGACCGATGATTATATCGGTATTTGTCTTGCTTGTGGTAACGGTACCTGCGATACACAATTTGAAAGTCATTGCAATTGTCCGGAAGATTGTCCTTAGCCCTTAAGATTATTTGAATTGATCGTCAAACCCCGGATCTATCAGTTATCATTGACAATAACTGGCTTTAGCAATCATAATAAGCTAATATGTACCCGATTCTTTACCCTGAAGCATTTAAAGTTTCGTACCTTATTTTCATTATCCCTACAGTCATAGTTACTGTCACCGCCGTCCTTTCGGCAAAAGAGATGGGAGGAAGTTTAGGAAGGGGTTTAAAAAAAATTGCCGCGGGAACGATAATCAATACTTCTCTTGTCACCGCCCTCTTAGTACTGGAGCAGTTTTATCCAAATTTCTACGACGAAAGTTTAATAAAATACGCCTTTGCCGCTAACGGCCTCATCGGGTCAATTTTTCTCATCCTAGGCTTCGTTCAAGTCTATAAAATAACTAAAAGATTTAAGTTATTCACCCCGTAAGAACTCCCCATCCAAGATAAAGACATCAGTCAAAATAATAATTACCAAAAAAAGGATAAACTTTGGCTTGACAATTTTTTGGATGCCAACCAAATTAAGCTGGTTTTTGGTAAGATTCAAAGCTGGTCGCAGCTGTCGAATTGATTAATCTTAAAACCTCCAAAACTTTAGCGCGAAGATCAGGAGATTTAACTACTCCCTGAGCTGCAACTGTTGGCAACCAACCTTCAACTGCGGCAACAACTTTTTCGGCATCTTCATCCGATCCGCCGGACTGGAAAACGCCATTCTTAATTTTTTCTCGATCGAAGTCCTGCAGACTACCGTCTTTCTTTTGAACTTGATACATTTCTCCACCTCCTTTCTCCGAATAACTTTCAGATTTCTAATTTCAATATTAAATTAACCATCATTATAATACAATGGTAGACTTATCCGCTCGGCGATTATAACTACGCTCTGACGGTTTTTAAGAAATGATTTCGGCCCCGGAGTTATAGTATTCATAGGCTACGATCTACATTATAATAATGGTAGTGAAACCAGTTACTTTTCGTTCTAAAACGGATTTAAAGTTGTCTATTATTTTATTGATTCTCATTATTCTATTCTTTTCTTTTCCGGGCAATCAGGTTGTCGCTGACGACATCGGTGTCAATAAACTCGATTCTTCAACGGTGAATAATATCAATAATCAGGTCCAGACGGTCGGCAAACAAGAGGCACGTTCTGTTCTCCAGATCTGTCAAGATTTTGGCCTCGGCTTAACCTATAAGGGAGAGATTATCTTCAGCAAAAATTATGGCTCAAGCTCAATCAGCCGCAGCCAACGTTGGGCCTCTGTTTCCAAATCAGTCTTTGCTCTAATTGTAATGCAACTGGTAGAAGATGGAGTTATAGATATAAAAACGCCGATCCGAAACTATGCCGCTAAATACGCTAATTATCTCCCTGACTCCCATAAAGATCTTAATCTTGAAAGCCTGCTCGTTCACTTAGGTGGAGTTTGCCATTTATGCAGTTCTTGTCCAGCCTGTTTTAACGGCCAGGGCGAATGCGGTAATGTTTTTTTAAATAATCCCAGGGAATATTTTCGCTACTCTTCTTGTGGCTTTGGAATTATCGGCGATGTCCTAAGAACTAAAACCGGTCAAGAGACTAGCGCCTTGATTGAAAATTACATCGCCAAGCCGATCGACGCTAACTCGTTACAGGGAACGAATAACTTTTGGACGCCGGCAGCTTACGTGCAATCAGATATTTACGACATGGCCCGGTTTGGCACCGCCGTTGTTAATCATGAATACGTTTCCTCCGACACCCTCTACGGAACAATGCTGGTTGACTACACTTCAAGCTACAATGACGCTACCACCGGTGATAAAGCTAATCCCCGCGGAATTGGTTTCAGCTTAAGCGGCAGCGGCCAAGAACAAATTATCTATCACAGCGGTTACATGGGCGACGATGGCGAAAGAGCCTTACTTTGGATTAAACCCAGAAAAAAGTTGGTCATCGCTATGCTTTGCCAACCGAAAACAGGTAATACCCAAACTCCTTATTTCTGGAGTCTGGCCGAAACTCTAGAAACTATCCTCTACTCCAATTCAAATCCAACCCCTACTCCAACCTCTATACCAAGTTCAACCCCTGTTCCCACGCCTTCCTTAACTTGTTTTAACAATGACAATCAAATCCTGAATACAGACGACGTTTCTGCTTGGGCTGATCACTATCTTTCTTCAAATTCATTCGATATTAATGCTGATTTTCTGGTTAATACTTGGGAATTTGGCTGGCTGTTATTAAATTGGCACCAGACCTGTTCACTTTAAACACTCAAAATTTGTCTGAAGAAATGATTTTCAGAAGAAACCAACTTTTTTTTCAATAATGCCAATTACTTCTGTTTTTATACATCCAGTTAGTAACATTACCAGTTTCGCACCACTTGATTGCCTTTTGGATTTCGTATTTACACAAATAACTGCCATAAACACACCTTTCCTGTTCGGGTAACGACTGGTTAAGTTCATAAAGAAGAGGCAAGGCCTTTTCATCTGCCAGTTGACCCAGCGACCAAATGGCCAAATTCTTTTCCCTGACCGTTTTACTCTCGGACTGGACCAGCTTAATCAAAGCATCAACACAATCAACTTGGTATTCCTTTTGAGCTTTCAAACAGTTTGCTTTTACACTTTCATAAATTACCAGAAAAGAATAAATAGATATAATCAAAGGAAAAATCAATAGTAACAATATCAAGGAAAGAGTAATTCTTTTGTTATTGTTAATTTTCTTTCTCATGCATCTGACAGCTTAATCCATCATTACTTATAGCTACGTAAACTCGGGAGAAAATACAATAATTTACCCTATCGACTGAGTCATCTAACCGGCTCTTACCCCACTAGGAACAGGTTTTTCAGGGACAGCCAATACAGGAGTAATCTCGTCAGTATAGCCGATATCAAATAACATCCCTTCCGAAATCTCGCCCATAATTGTTCTGGGTTCAAGATTTACTACAAATAATGCTTGCTTTCCTTCAATCTCTTTCGGATTATCTCTTTCTTTCTTCAGACCGGCAATAATTTTTCGTTTATGGTCACCAAAATCTACAACCAGCCTTACAAGGTTATCCGATTTTTCTATATCTTCAACCGACTTAATGGTTCCGACTCGGATATCTATTTGCTCAAGAGTACTATATTTGATTATTGGCTTAACCGATTTCGTCTGGAAATTTTTCATAGTTTTAGATTAAAGAAAGACTATCAACTGATATTTAATATAATTCATCTACATTGTTGAAAGAATCAGGAATCTTTTTTTACTCTTAATGCTTACCCTCCTTATCCGGCCAGGGATAAGGCATCATCTCCGAAATGGGAATCTTCTTAATCAGTCCGTTTTCCGCCAAAATAACGATAATTTCTATCCCTGACTTTAGACTATTTTCCCAAATTAATTGTTTACAAATGTGACAGTTCGGGCCGGTAATCGCAATAATATCCTTCTCTCCATGAATAGCGGCATGGGCTAAAGCGGTTGCTTCCGAGTGCATAGTCAGGGTATAAGTATCAGAATTATATGAAACTCCGGGATAGATATTACCCCCAGCAGTTAAAACTACAACCGAATAACCCTTTCCAGATTTTGGATAACAGTTTACTAATCCCTCATTTGCCATCTTCAACATTCTCTTACAAACAGAGTCGGCTATATGATAAAATTTTCTTCCGTTAATTAATTTATATCTCAGATTGTCTTTCACTATCCATAAGTTTATCAAAATATTCGTATTCTGTTAACCAAGATATCAGATTCCTAAAAATACAAACAAAGTGACTGCGTTTATTTGTAATGCCGTTAGGATATCTGGTCAAGAGAGTTATTAGGTAAGTGTAAAATACCTCGTTCTGCGAGAACTACCCCAGCTTTTAAGGTTTCCTTATGACTAACAGGATTATTACTGCTGCCATGACTGGATGCCTGACAAAATCAGCATTTTTCGTCTGCTCCATCGGTCGGCAATTGCACCGCTCGGAACCTCTAAAATTATCGTCATGATGGACCAAAGAAACAGCAGAACACCAATCTGAGATAGATTAAGGCCCCGTCTCAACATAAACAGTTTTTCAACTGTATAAATGAAGATCAGGTCGAAAAAGAATTGGTAAATATAAAAAAGCCGGGTAAAAGTTGTTAATCTCATGTCCTTTAATTACCTGCAGATTTCTCGATTATTCTTCTGTTTTACTCAGATTGAAGCGGCAATTGAAGTCCTTAGTCAATGAAAGTTAAAGCTGTGCCCTTTTTATCCATTCTGCCAGTCCTTCCGACTCGGTGAACATAATCTTCGTACGATTCCGGCAAATCATAATTAATCACGTGAGTTACGTCTTCGATATCCAAACCTCTTGAGGCAATATCCGTCGCCAGTAAAACTTGAATTCCGTTATACTTAAATTGTTCCAGTGCCCGTTGACGCTGACCCTGAGATTTATTCCCATGAATCGAAGCGACTCGAAATCCCCTCTTGAGCAAATCCCTAGCCAATTTATCTATCCCCCATTTCGTTCTGCCAAACACCAAAACCTTATCAGATCCTTCTTGAATTAACAAATCGTGTAATAAATCTATCTTTGACCTGCCGTTTACCTTGATAATATTCTGATTGACATTTATCGGTAAATTTCCTGCTTTAATGGAAACAGAAACCGGATTGTTTAAAAAAACATGCATAATATTTCGTATCTTATCAGGCAGAGTTGCTGAGAAAAACAATGACTGACGCCGCCGAGGCAAACGAGAAATAATATCGCTGACATCAGGAATAAACCCCATGTCCAACATCCGATCTACCTCGTCCAAGACAATGGTCGTAAATTCGGCAAAACGCAGTATCCGTCGATTCTCTAAATCTTTTAATCTCCCCGGAGTTCCAATAACGAAATTCGGGTTTCTTCTAAGTCCGCTGATCTGCCGGCCAATCGGCACCCCGCCGATGCAAACAGTCGAAAACAAATTCATCTGCCAGGTAAAAGTTCTAAATTCGGCCTCTATTTGGATGGCGAGTTCCCGGGTTGGGGCAATGACGAGTACTTTTTCGGATTTATCTTCATTCACCTTATTGATCAAAGGAATCAAAAAAGCCGCCGTTTTCCCACTGCCTGTATTGGCTATACCGACAATATCCTTATTGCTAATCAACAGGGGAATCACCTGATCTTGAATGGGTGTTGGTTCTTTGTAGCCTCTTGACTTAATGTTTTTTTTCAGCTGATCGCACAGAGAAAAGTCGGAAAATAGATGCTTGGGAACATACTCTTCCACTTCTTGTTCCATTGTTTTCTTCACTAGAAGAGACGGATCAAACGATCTTCGTCTTCTATTGAATCGCAATGACCGCTTAGGCCCTCTTTGAGAAAAGCCAGAATAATACTGACGTGATGTTTTAATCATAAAACCAATAATTTTAATTAAACCAATAAATCTGCCTAAATGAGAAATGGTTTAAAAAGGTAGAAAGACACGAAGCGAAAAATCTGGGTATCTTTATCCTTACTCTTGAAAACTAAATCCGATTTAAACAGATTTATTGGTTTAAATCTGTTGACGCGTATTATAGCACAAATCACTCACTTTGTCACCACCAGAATCCAATGAGACCGTTGAATAACATCTCACCATTCCGAGTGAAGCGATGAATCTAGGTCCGATTAAATCGGACCGCAGTAAGCGCTTCGCTAGATTTTTCGGTCGAAACTTCGACCTCAAAATGACTTATTAAAACATTATTCAACACTCTTGATTCCAATGTAATTATAGGATTCCTCTCAATAGACAAAAGGCCTGAAAATAAATTAAACAGGTATCATCTCCAGTAACGGAAACTTTTTCGGACTAGTTTAAGAACCCATCTATAAGACCTTGAGTCACTGTCAAGTGTCTACATATTCTTCCTCTTCATATAACAATCTCGGCAATAAACTGGCCTGTCCCCACTTGGCTTAAAGGGAACTTGAGTTTGTTTTCCGCAATCAGAGCATTTTACGTCATAAAGCTGACGGCCCTGTTGATCAGTTCCTGCTGGCACAGCTGCATTATTACCAGAATCATCGACTGGCTGATCTGTTGGCTGATCTGTTGGCTGATCTGTTACTGTATTGGCTTTATCTGCCATTTATAATCACCTCCTTTAAAAGAGAAAACTAATTTGAATTCTATTTATAGGTAATATAAAGAAGGAAGTATATTTAAAACTCTTAAAAATGAAATTTTAAAGAAGTTTTACAATAACTCACTCTTTTAATATTTAATAACTTATTCAGATCATACTCCTTTAAAAGAAAAATTCAAGCAGATCTTTTGACTGACACCTATAAACCTTCTAGTGTGAAGAATTATTCTAATAAATTTAACCCGTGCTTTTGCAGTTTTTTCTCTTAATTTTAAATAATATATTCTCCCAGCTCGTAACCCCTTCTTATCCAGTTAACTACATGCTTGCTGGGCGTATCCTTTGCTAAAACTGCTAAATACTTACAAGCGCCCAAAAGCCGGATAAGCGCCTTTTGAAGAATGGCACTTTGATCGTTTCTAGTAAGTGTCGAAATGGTTTGATAACCTTCAAACAGCCGCTTTCTTAACTCCTCCCACCTTTGAAAAGAAATATCCTCCTGTTGATACAGCATTGTAAGAAATGTCCCCAGCTCCTGGGAAACTGCTCCCCAAACTCTATCAGAGAAATCGAAAAAATAAACACTCCCGTCTGGCAATAACTGTGCATGTTCTAAGGCTAAATCGGCGTGGATAATTGTTTCTGTCTGAGGCAAAGAGGGAGAATGGGATTTAATATAAGCTGCCATTCTTGTATCAATTTTGGCGAATTTTTCCAGTCGCTCTTTAGAAAATTCCTTTGCGTGGACTGATTGCCTTAACGCTTCAAAAGCAGACTTGGGTTCGTCTTTATTTACCCAGACTTCTGCGGGAGTCGGCTTCAGCATCAATTGTTCTTTGCCAGGATAAGCCATTAACACCTTATGCATTCTTGCTGTTTCACTCGCAATTCTTGTCAGTTCCTCGCGGGTAATGGTCAACGGTGTACACATCCGTAAATTTTCAAATCGCATTACTATTAAGGGAAATCGACAGTCCTTGAAATTGATGAAGCTCACGTCTTGATTAGAAAGAGTAGGTTTTACGGTAGGAACATGAATCCCGTGAGCGTTTAGATAGCGGTATAACTCCGTTTCATCTCTTATCTTTTCTATTGGTCCTACGTCTAACCCAAACACTTTGACAATCCACCCACGGTCTCTCCCTTGGGTGACCCAAACAGCACTTTCAGTTCCTCCGGGAAGTGATTTAATTTCTAAATCAGGAGCAAAACCATATAGAGACTGTAAATGGGAAACAACGGCACTCTTATCTATTTCTTTTGATTCTGGCCTTTGCACTCTCATTAAATTTAACAAAACATTTAGAATAAACCTAAGTTTTTAAACTATTATACTCAATTTCAAATCTATCCTATCAGCTTCCTATGGCGTACAGGCTTCCGGACTATTTTATTACTGAATTCAGTTCTGAGATTTCCTACAACTCTTTCTCTAAAGCTATGTAAAAATCATCCTTCGCTTCCTTTTCCAACCAAGGGTAGTAGCCACACTTTTTTAAAAGGATAAATTTACAATCTTTCAATTCTCTAGACAATGGCTCTCTAACACCCTCATAGGGATGGGGATCGTAATCGCCGTGGATGACAACAACCGGGCAAGTAATTAATCTTCCATAGTCCAAAAGCTTTCCGCTTTTCCTAAGCTCCTCTGCTTCTTTCCAAACACTGGTATATATATCTGCTTGCAGTCCTATCACTTCCCCGCTGTTCGGTATTGGATCATATGAGTCTGCTTTCGAAACATACCCTCCAAACTCCTGCAAAACCTGATCATTATCTCCTCCGCCCCTCTGTAAAATTTCTAATAATTCTCCGACTCTCTTTTGTTCCTTATCCGAGAGACGAGAGAGTCGTGTTGGCATAATACTTTTGGCATATTTTGCCTCAAACGGGCCACTACTTACTAAGATTAACTTTTTGACCAAAGCAGGATTTTCTGCTGTTAAAATAAAACTCAACCAAGCTCCCCAAGACCAACCGACCAAAATGACAGGAGTTTCGGCATTTTCTTTAATCGTTTCCTTAAGCTCTTCTGCTTGGCTACTGATGGTATTTTTTGTTTGTAATGGTTCCAATATCCCAAAGTTTTTTGAAAGTTGTCTGGCTACTGGGGCCATTTCTCCTGGTGCGCCTGGCCCACCGTGAACCAAAACTACAGAATATGGAAGATTGCCGTACTTTCTGGGATTGTCAGTTATCACCCCTGAAGTATATCAAAATCGCTTCTAAGTTCGTACACTATGCTCCCCCTAGTAGACGATATTAGAACCTCTTCTACTTCTTAGACTTTTTAATAGACCCCAATACCCAGTTTTCTCCTCTTAGTTTATCTTTCATTGCTTCAATCTCTTCGAGGGTAAACCAACGAACATCAAGTAATTCATCTTTTGAAAAGCGGGGTTCTCCGCTTACAATCTTAGCCGTGAAAGAATGCTTAACAGGTGTTTCCGTGCTGTCCTGAAAAATTCCGAGTTTTTCTAATAACTCAACATCAAATCCTGTTTCTTCCTTAGCTTCCTTGATTGCTGTTTCTTCAATTGATAAACCTTCTTCTACCCTACCTGCAGGGAGGTTCCATTGCCCATAACATTTGGGTTGCTTTTCTTGAACCAACAGAAATTTGCCGTCTTTTTCAATCACCACTCCAGCAACAATAAAAACTTTGACCAATTTCTCTTCCATTTTTTAATTCTACCAAAAAACCGTCTTTTTGGTGATTTTCTGAGGCTAGCTCGCTCCAGTGGACTATGCAAGGACTTCTATTTTTGCAATGAAGCTTTAAGTATCGCTTCCTTGTAAAAGTCTGGCATATTTAATTTTTTAACCTCTTTTAATGTAAATTTCCTGAACTCTGCCTTTCCCGCTTCTCCTTCAAGTTCGAAACCGTCTATCTTTTCTAATATTTCACAAAGATAGGAGATAACTAAGACATTCCAAGATTCGTCAACAGAAGTCTTAATAACGTAAACATTTGCTTGTATGATACCTACTACTCTAGCTATAAATCCCAATTCTTCTTTAACTTCTCTAATAACCGTCTGTTCTGGTTGTTCACCTTCATCCAACTTTCCACCAGGCAACTCCCAGTCGTCTCTTTCATTTTTTCTTAACCACACCCGACCGTTTTCAAAAACAATTCCCTTAATAGATATAGGTAGTTTCATAATTAAAGTATATCATTTTGAGGCTAAAGCTCCCCTAAAGGACTTATTCTGCAACCATAAGTTGGAGTTTGATTTTACTTTACAAGACATCAAGATAGTCTTTGAAAACCTCAAATTTCAACCAGTTTATAGATTTAATTAGTGTCTAAAAACGACTTAAGATTTTCAATTACTTTTTTACTAAGTCTGTTTACGGTATCTCGGGTCTTACCTGCTGTTACTGGAAGCGCAATGACGTTTGGTAAATCTTTAATTTGGTCAAAATACTCTTGATTGTCAACGATGAAGAAATTATTACCCTTACTAATCCATTTAATTAGACTGGGTAAGTCAAATACGTTACCAATAGCAGTATTTACTAAAACTGCTTTAGGTTTGATTAAAGAAAATTCATTTTGACCGATTATATTAAGGTTGCGAGGAACATTCAGTGAAATAACATCCGCTTCTGAAAGTAGTGTATTCAAGTCTTTATAAGTTAGTCCTTTATTTTCCCATTCAGAGTTTCTTGTTCGTGAGTAATAGATAACATTCATACTGAAGCCCAATGCTCGTTTGGCTACCTGTTGACCAACAGCACCAAGACCAATAATACCAATAGTTTTACCGTTTAATTCAGAAGGGACGGTATCCAATTGGTATTTTCCAAAACCACGAAACAAGTTTAGAAGTTGAGCAAAAATAAATTCGGCTGTAGCTTCATCCCCGTAATCAACGACATTTTTTAAGATAATTTTGTGCTTCGTGACTTCTTCAACATCAACGTTAGTTAAGCTGGTGCCACAAATACCAATATATTTTAGGTTTGGACAAGCATCCAACACCTTTTTAGTTATAGTTGAGTTCCATGAACCTAAAACTGCATCAGATTGTCCAATCCGTAAAACAGTCTCATCTTCAGTTTTACTGTCATCTGGATAAAATATAACTTGTTTTTGAGAGTATTTTTGGATTTCAGCCTCTACATTTTCAGTAAGGTTAAGTGTGTTAATTGTGGAAATCTGGAAAAATTGTTTCATATGCGTTTATTTTTTAACTTTATAGTGTATTTCAACCAAATTATTTCCTATTTTTTCAACACCAACCAAATCCATGGACAACTCGAAATTATCGGGGGTAAATACTGGTATACCTTCACCTAAAATTGAGGGATTTACATCAAATATGACCTCGTCTATTAAACCTGCCTTTGCAAAGGAACTGTTAATTGTAGAACCGCCAGTTATTATTACCTCTTTGAAACCACTTTCCGCTAATTTAGATAATGCTTCTTCTGGACTATTTGCTGACTCAAACCCATTTATAAGTTTTAATCTCGAACGAGAAATAATAAGTTTCTTTACACCCTCAAGCTCCTTAAGATAGTCGCCTTCCCATTTTATTACCGCTTCATAAGTTTTCCTTCCCCAAATAAAACAACCTACTTTTTTCGCTAACTTGACAAACCGAAGCCAATTATCGTGAGATAAAAAATCCTCACTACCAGTTTTTGTAGCAATAATACCGTTTGCTGATATTGCCATTGTTAAGATTACTTTCATACCAACATTATAACTGAATGTTAAAGAATGATAAAATAGGGATATAGCGTAATTTTTCTGAAAAAGCAATGAAAGATGACATACCAAAAATTCCCCACTTTCTAACGCAATCACAAGCTAAAAAAGCCCATTAAACTGGGCTTTCTGAAGCTAGCTCGCCCGCTGGGATCCTTCGGCGTTGCCCAGGATCTATTTTCCAGACCAGGGAAACCCTCCTCCTTAATATACAAATATCGGCGGTTTTGTTACCATAAATCATATGACTACGCAACATGAAGAAAACCGAGCTGAACGCCCCCTACTGCAAACCGTTACATTATATACAGAAGTCAGTTCACGGAGAGCTAAAGAGCTGGTGGGTGGGACTATGGAATCGTCTAGCGAGGCTATCAGTAACCTTACTCGGTGGATCTCTGAAATCGTCCTTCAGGACACCCAACCCGAAGAACTGAAAGCTCTTGGTATATCAAGAAG
Source organism: Bathyarchaeia archaeon (assembly GCA_035529595.1). Lineage (GTDB taxonomy): Bacteria > Patescibacteriota > Microgenomatia > PFEM01 > JAFGMK01 > DATKWK01. The sequence goes on along the minus strand of DATKWK010000039.1, from coordinate 13,379 downwards.
TCAACCCATATTTGCTACACCCGTACCTTTCCAAGGAGCAACTCCCATGAAGGGTAAAGTGCTTCTCACTTTCGAAACTAACCCTTCCCATGTCTATGTTGCCGAAGGCGACCATCTCACGGCAATGCGTCAGGTGGGAATAATTGATATGGGTCTATATTCTAAGCTAAGACAGGCGATCGGAAAAAGCACAGAGGTAACATTTAATGAGTTTCTTCCGCACTACCAATCCCTACCTCGACAAGATAAAGACAATATTGTTGCAGGCATTGCTCCACTTGCACATAATTACTGGACAAGTGTAGTCCCATACAGTGAGTACATAAAATTTCCGCAGCCATATACAGAGCCCGAAACTTTACTACTACCACAAGCACCCATCGTTAGTCTAAGAAAAATTTAAATCGAATCGCAAAAAAACCTATCCGCTATTACTCTAAAGAACGTCAGAGAAGCAAGTTCAAGATAAAAATAAAGAGGTTATATTAACTTCCACTCTGCTCCCCCGACAGGTTAGTACTTGATAACGACATATCTTTTAAGCTTTTTGACATCTCCAGTAGGCTTCTTGAAGACACATTCCAGTCTCGCGTTTCCTGAGAATCATCACCTTCCTGAATTAGCTGGTTTGTCTTCATATAGTAGGCTGCGTAAGAAGCACGTATGAGTGGAACTATGCCAGAAAGTTCTTGTTTGGAGAGCTGATGGGTTTTGCTGTACACGGCAAGTATACTTGAAATAATATTCTCTCTGTCTTCCCAATTCGCTTCCGACAGGCAAAACCAGGCTAAATGAGTTGACAGATCGACGATCCTAGCGTCATAGCTCATGCATCCAAAGTCTAAGATACAGAGATCTCCGGCATCGTTTCTGAGAACATGTTTACTCTGCATATCTCCGTGGATGACACGTTTTGGCAAGATGGACAGATTGATCGCTCGTACCTCTTCAGCAACTTCTTCAATCTTTGAACGCGCGAGAGGGAGGAGGCTTTCTTTGTTTTTCTCAAATTCCTGAACTAAGTTTTTATTTCCCCATGAGTCATAAGCTTCCGTGACTGGAAAGTTGAGAGTATTTAGCTGAGCAAGGTATCCTGTAACCCTTTGCATCTCATTAAAGGTGGGTATTCGGTTTTCATAGTTCTTTCCTTGGAACTCGACCGTCAGATAGTAGGGAACTTCAGGATCAGAGGGAGGAGAAAAATGGGAAAGGTTTCCTTGCGTTCCTTCAATAAGGACAGGAACAGGAACGCCGACGCTTGGTGCCTCGACTAATATTCTCACCATGTCACGAATATTAGCAGGTGCCCTATTTGCTTCAAATATCTTAAGAACATAAGCATCTTTCGTAGTGTGTATTCGGAAGTTCGCTGCTTCATACCCTTGGAGGATGGGGTCATACGAAACAATCTTTCCAATAATAGGATATGTACTTTCCACAATTGTAAGAAAATCTTGAAAGGGAATATTAAGGTCAGTTCTTTGTAGCAACTGCTCCGTTTCGGCTTTCAGAGAGTTCATACGTAGATTGTACTATTTCTTCCTTGGAAGTTCGAGTTCCCAGAGAAGATGGACCTATTCGGGGTACTGGGTATGAAAATAGATTGATGTTTCAGACGAACAATATAGTTATAGATCGTTCACTCCATGCTCCTAGTACTAATCTGACTGATGCTTTTGATTGTATTATCAAGGTTTTTCAGAATCCAATCTGAGCGGAACAGGCTAAAGAAAGGCTTTTAGTAAATTAAACTATTAAGTTTAATTTACTAAAAATGCGAAGTTAAGTTATAAATCGGCAAAACAGCAGATAGAGTTGCTATGCCCGAGAAGACGCCCACTAAAAGAAAACTCACGATTGCTAGAGCCAGGCCGAATTTAAAATATTTTTTCTGAATCTTCGCTTGCTTTGAAAAAAGCTTGAAACCTAAAAAGAAATTCGTAATTCCCAATAACAAGTTAAATCCCAAGACAAGATAAGTAGGAGCAAAAGAAGGCATTTCGGCACTAAATTCATTGTACAGGTCTGTCAATCTGGGAATGGTAAAAAATATCGCCAGTAAGAGATAAATTATTTGAAGACCACCAAAGATAAAGTTAATAATCCCGACTATTCTGTACTTAGTCATATGTATACTATAACACGATTAGATTAAGACCAATTCAGCTCGAAGGGCGTAACCTTAATATAGCCAAGAGTTTTTCCCAGATTATCAAGGTTTTCTGAAGATTTCAGGTTCGTTAGTCAATCAAGACAGGAGATAATGAAATTACAAGTTCAACCAGCGTTGAATACGAATCTCTAATTTGAGAAGATTTCAATCTTAATTTATGTTAATTCTTTTTTTTAATTCTTTCTTTAGTTGGCCGAAGTTCTCAAAAACAATTCCTTTCATTCCTAACTTATTAGCAATCACCACATTTGACTTCAAATCATCAATGAAAATGCACTCCTCCGCCCTAGCCTTGATCTTTTTAAGTACATTCAGGAAAGCGTTTCTTTCAGTTTTAATAGTTCTTTCTTCAAATGACTTAAATACACCGTGGAATTTTTCGTAAATACCCCGTGTCCGATTAAATTGGTCATGAACATCAATGGTATCTGTAAACAGATATACCCTATATCTTGTTTTAAGCTTTTCAATAAAACTAAGTAGTTCCCAATTAATATCTTCTGCTTCCTTTTTATAAAGAGCACTCCACATACCAAGAAGTTCGTTCAATGTTAGTTTCGTTTTATATCTATTTTTCATTTTTTTTAAAAAATCCCCCGAAGACATCCTTCCTGTTACTAATTCAGCTTTGTTTTCTTTCCAAACCTCAGAAGCTTGCTCAAAAGAGATAGAAAACATTTTCGCAATAATTTTCTCCATAATATCTTTTCTGTGCCTGAGAACGACACCGCCAAAGTCAAAAATAATACTTTTTATCATTTTTCTCCAATACTCCCTACATTTTAACTCAATTTCACTAGGCTTTTTAGCCTCAAAATTAAGACCAAGGGATTTACTAATTATATCAGTCGGTTATTGAAGTATTAAGCCAAGCTAACTTGAACATATTAAGTTCCAACTGGCTCGAACGATGGTATGTTTTCCGACGAATTGATTGGTCAACTGAGCTTGAATATCCAGAATTTACTTCAAAGCAAGTCCAGCAGTTGCTTTCTTTTTCCACCTTATAAACAAAATTACATTAAATATTGCAATTGGAAGCATTAGAACACTTCCAATAACTGCCAAACCTTGCATCTGATGTTTTATCGCGTCGAATGCAAAAGAGATAGCCAAAGCTGCGTAGCATATAACAGGAATAATATAAACTGCTCTATCATATTTCGCCTCTTTTATCGAAAAGAAATATTCATAAGTTCTAAATACGCCAGTGACGATTGTTGTCACCAAAAACCATCCGATAAAATTACCAATAGGCACACCAAAATATGGTCCACCTTCTAACCATCTCCAGCTTCCCGATTGAACTTGTAATGGATCCATAAACAAATCAATGGTAACGACCACCCATCCATCAATAAGAACAGCTATTGGTAATAACCATAGGTTTTTTTGATTCTGGCTTGGTTTTTGTTTATCAAGCCAATAGATGAAAGAGTTTACAACGCAATACCCAGTGTAAATAAATACTGCCCAATAAAGGATAACCGATAAGGGGACATTCAATAGTGCTAACTGATTTGTTTTATAAACATAGTGTCCGCCAAAAAATGTTCCTGCGCTTAGCCCCCAAACTTCCATTATCCATCCAGTAAATGCAGCTAATACTATAAAAAATGTAGCTCGTAATGCTGATAAAGTTAATAACGAATGCAAAATTAATAATATGACTGGCAAACCTAGAAACAACAACTTGTATGCACTATTTTTCTCTATTTCCAAATGTAAGCCAAATAAACTACCAACAATGTTTAGAAAAATTAGCAAAAGAAGAAAATAAAAAACGACCCATATCAAATTGTTCTTTTTTGACATGAGTAAATTATACGATTATTATGTTCGATAATCATCTCATCCACTACCCCAGGCAGGATATTCGAAAGATGGTATGTTTTCCGAACAATTGATTGGGGAAATTATCTGGAATACCCAGAGTTTACGAACAAGGAAACCAATAGATTTTTACAACTCGACTAATAGATTCAAGGAAGAACTATTCCTTTTTCCTCGTATATTTCAGCCAAATTAGAAAGGGAGTCTACCTTTTTCTGAATATTTCTACCCAAGACTATATTATTCTGGGTATTATTGATCACCCGTACACTAACACCTATTAACATCCTACCTAGTTCCTTTTTGCTCATATTCGCGGGGGTAGGAAAGGTTTCGATAATTTCAACAAATATTTTGTCCATCATTTCAGGAAGAACAGAATCGTCAATTAGCACTTTTACCAAAAATCTCCCAATAATTGGAAATGCCCTATTAAACGGGACTCCATAGTCTTCGGATAATGTTAAAGGGAAATTCAATAATCTTATATTTTGGGGGGTAATCACCCTAACAGCACCATCACCAAATACAGCTTTTTCGATATCTTCAAATGCAATTGGAAGAAATCTAAACCGATAACTAGATAAATAACTGAAAAAGGCAAGATATTTATCAAAATCTATTTTCTTTTGCTCGTATAACACTCTAATTAGGGCAAAGGCTGAGCAATACTCTGGCTGAGGTTTTTTAGTTTCTAATTTATTGACCGCTAGATATAAGTGGTCTTCTGTTAGAATCAAGATCTTATCTCTCTGTGCTAATATGCAGGCGTCACAAAGAGCAGAATCAATGCGCTGTTCAGAAAACTTGCCAGTTTTGTTTGCATCGGATATCGCAACAATGTTTTTGGGTTTCGACTCGAGAAGTTTTATCGTTTTCTCAAAATTATCTCTAATTTTCTTTCTCTTCCGCTGGTCAGCCTCTGACAATACAAGTCTCCCCTGAGAATATGCCATGTGACCCGATTGACCTGGAATATACCTAAATTTGTCATTAATCTCTAGCAGTAATGTTATTACCGATTGTGGAACTCGTAAGTTCGGCAAATACTTATAGATGTCTTTTAGCAAACCAGTCTCGCCAAGTACTAAGGCAGAGGTTCCGTCTATATAAAATTCTTCTCCAGCAATAATTCTTCGAGCAACTTCTTTCTGGGCGTTTATTTCATCAAGATTCCCAGTGCTGAAATTCATATAGCCTTTTTGTTCATTTAGAATACAACCAATCGCATTAGTTAATCCTCCTTGATTAACAGCTAGAAATGCTAAGGGTAAGGCTTTTTGTGTGTACATTTCGAAAAACTTACCTCTCGCTTTTCTGTCGTCCTCAAGGCGAGCGATAAGGAATTTAGGATCAACACCATTGGGAGTACTAGGAACATCGATAATTTCCATTGCCTTCCATCTTTTCTCTACAGTTAGTTTCTCAGCCTTATGTCTACATTGCCAAAGAATATATTTCTCAATAGGCAGGATCATTTCAATACTAAACTGAGTTGAACTGGCTCGATATTTTTCTTTAAAAGCAATTTTGTCATTTACCCTTTTGCCCATAAAAAGCTTGTATTTTTCATCATCTTGAGCAATCTTAGTAGCATCAAGTTCTTCTCCATTCCCGATGAAATACCACATATCGTTATCCTTAAGTTTTACGAAGCAACCATCTGTTATCTCATCCAAGCTTGATAAGGAGAAATCCATCATGTTGCCAATTTCGACAAAGTAGAGAAGTAGATATCCATATTGCTCAGGGGTGGGTGTCTTAATAAGCTTTATTCCTTCAACTATCGAAGAAAGGGCTTTTTGGGGATCATTATTCTTTAGATAAACGTCTACTTTTACACCTAAAATATAATTGTGGGTTACAAACAAATTAACGTGATCCTCTAGTAGTTTTTTTGCATCTTTAAACTCACCTCTTTTAATCCTGGCAAATAATGTTTGCCCTAATAAACTTTCCTTGTTTTCTCGATCTAACAAATCTAATTCTTTCGGATTGTAAAGTATTCCTTCTCCAATTTTTGCAGCATCCTTAAATCTCCCTAAGTTTGAGTTCGCTGTAAATAACTGAAGCTTTAAACTCAAAATGGCGCTGGCATTTTTCTCTTTTTTTATTAAATCTTCCAACAATCGACAAACGAACTCCCAAGCCTTTTTCTTTTGTGCAATTTTTAACAATTGTCTAGCTTCTAAATAGCCAAGATTCGACAAATCAAACGTTTTAAGAATCTCGAACGCCTTATCGATATCTCCTTCGTCATAATTCAATAAGAGAAGTAGTTTATCTTTTTGGACACTGCCATCGTCTGGTAGGCTTTTAATTATTCTGAGTCTAAGTTCTGGATTTGACTTGGTAGTGTTAGCAATCGCAACAGCAAATAGAAGGTCACCAGATAAAAATTCTATAACCTTATCATATTTTTTATTTTCAAGGTTATCTATAAAATTCAAAATTCTTTTATTATTAATTTTTTGGAAGTACTTCTTACCTTCTGTAAAAAGAGTGTCTTTAAGATTGAACTGGAAAATTAGTCTTTTTGCTAAATCATCAGATATTTTTTTCTCAGCATTATTTAAATAAGATAGAAGCCTTTCTAAATTGCCCTCTGGTAACTCAATAAAAGTCAATATTCCAACAAGGAGGTTGTCGACTAAACGATCAAAAAAACACTGTAACAATAACTCAAAGCATTCTTTAGCATTTTTCTCAACTTCAGGAAGGTTTTCCCGCAATCGAGAGATATTAAATTTCCTATAACAAATTACGGCTTTATTTCTGACGCCTAATTCTCCTCCCCATATACTAGGTTTTTGTTGAATAGAATCCAGCTCGGATAAAAAGTTTTCAATTTCTTTTAACCTTTGCTCTCTATCATTCTCGGAAAAACAGCGCCTTTCTAGAATTGAAAGTTTGGTATCGTAGTTACTAAATCTATCTGGATTAAAATATATTGCTTTTTCGATAAAACTGTCTGCCGTAACACGATCTCCTGACTCTTCATGAAAGCCAGAATAAATTCGGTAAAAATTAGCTTTGATTCTTGGGTCATCAGGGAAATCGTTCTCATCAATCTTTGATAGATCTACTTTTTCATCTAACACATAAACGCGAATCAATTTTTCTAAAGCTAGAAGCCAGTGATCCCTGCTAATCGACCCTGCTTGTTTTAGTAATTCTTCATTCTTTTTTAAGTCTCCATTATTCAGAAATATTTCAGCCAAATAGAGAAGGGGTAGTGAGTTGTTTGGATATCTCTTGCGAAGGCTTTCGTATTTTTCCCTTGCTTTTTTTACTTTTTCTAATCTTTGTAAGGTTCGCGCCTCAAGAATCTCAAAATCTAAAACTAAATCTTCGTTTTTGAGAGCAGAGATAATGCCTTTGATATTGTCTAGGGCTTTAGAAACAAATGCTATGTTATCTCGATCTAGCTCGATTTCATTTTTTTCTAGATATTCTCTTACAATTTTTAAGGCATTAGTTGAATCAATATCAAATCCTAAAGCTAAAATCTGGTCTTCTTTTAGACCAAAGAAAATCTCTTCTAAATCTTTGGGCGTAAATTTTGCAAATTTAATCTTTTTATCTTTTGTTTTTAACTCTGATAATGCCCGTTCAATCTCAATACTTACTCCCGCCCCTTTATCGTTAAAAACGAAATAATATTTTTTAATCGATGCAATTTTGTCCCAATTTGCCTTTAGGGTATCAAAGTCATCCTTTAACTTTTTCGCTGCTTGAGCTTCCTTTTCGTTCGGGTTTATAGGAGCATAAACTTGGAAATATATCCCTTTACTTGGTCTGTAACCATCGTTTCCCTTGTCGCCTTTATTCCCATATGGTCTGATTTTTTGAAAATCAGGAAAGGCGCTTTGCATTACATCTTCGAAAAATCTCTGAAATTCGCTAGCATTTTTCTCATAAACCTTGTTCCAGAACTGAATATGTAAAAATTTCTTATCTAGAGTTGTCATTTTTATTATAGTCATTTACATTCGTTGAATATTCCACTTGACAATACTGTAAATCTATCATAAACTTACTGTAAATGCAAGAGCTAAAGCCCTTAACCAAAAAGCAAAAGGAAGCGCTCGACTTCATTACTTCATTTATCACCAAGAATGGCTATTCTCCTTCCCTCAAAGAAATCGCAAGATTTCTTGGGACTACTAATCTCAGCACTGCCCAGTATTTTGTTGAAGAACTAGAGAAAAAAGATTACCTGAAAAGAGCATCTTATAAAAACCGTGGCATTATGCCCACCAACAAAGCCAAAACAATCCCCTTACTGGGAAATATCGCTGCTGGTGAACCAATTGAACCGATTGAAAACCCAGAAGACATAGAAATTCCTCAAAACATCAAACTCGATACTCGTTTCCCCCACTATGCCTTAAAGGTCACTGGAGACAGCATGTTTGACATGGGCATACTTGATAATGATGTTGTGCTTATTAGGCATCAAATAACTGCTGAGAGTGGAGATGTTATTGTAGCAATAACTGAAAAGGGTGCGACGCTGAAGGTTTTCAAAAAGAAAGGAAAGAAAACTTTCCTTGAACCCAGGAATAAAGATTACCCCACCATAGAGCCCAAAAAAATAGAGATTAGGGGAAAATTTGTAGGTCTAATCAGAAATTCGATTAATTGAAATTAAAACAAGATAGAATATCTTTAATATGAAACAAACGTCGCTAAATCAACTAGATAATCTAAACCAAATTTTTAGCGAGCTAAAAGAGGCATTCCATAGTGTGGGTAGATTTGATGACGCCAATGTAAAACTAGATGAAATTTCTAAGCTACTAGCTATAAAGCTCTTTGAGGAAAAAAGAAGGAAATCTAGCAAGAGTTACCGACTCTCAATATTCCACCTAAAAAAAATTGCAATAAAACAATATAAAAAACCTGACAAAATAGCTGGCGCGTTACACTTTTTGTTTAAGGAAATCGCTAATCATAAGGATTATAGAAATCCTGATGGAACTTCTATCTTTGGGAGTCATCCACGTCTAAATATTCAAGAAACGGAAAATGGCTTTGCAGAAAAAATTGTCAGGCTACTTAATCTAATAGAGCTACCCAGTAACAACCAAAATGGAAATTCTTTCGATATTCTAAATGAAGCCTTTGGCCATTTTGTAAGAGATTCTTTCAGAAATACAAAAGAAGATGCTCAATATATGACTCCCGAAGAAGTAACAACGGCGATGGTCGATATAGCACTTCATGACATAGTATCAAACAAAGAGACATTTAAACGGTTATGCCGTGCAGATAAAAGTTCTCCCTTTTTGATACTAGACCCCACTTGTGGCGTAGGGACATTCCTTACCACTACTTATAAACGACTAAAAGAACTAATAGAGAAACAAATACCTTCTAAAACTGAAAGATGTCATATATTGGACATCATTAAATCGAATCTATATGGACAGGATAAGGTAGACAGGATGATTAGACTCGCTAAGTTAAACTTAATGTTTCTGGGTATAGAAAATCCCAAAGTCTTCCAAGGCAACAGTATTATAGGAAAATCAAGTCTAGACAATTTAATAGGCAAGGTTGATTTAATATTTACTAATCCTCCTTTTGGTGCAAAGTTTGAGTTTGAAAAAATTATAAAAAGCGAGGCTGACAACTATCCAATGGTTAGGGAACTCTTTTCAGAAAATGGGAAAATCGATTCAGAAATACTGTTAATCGATCGCTATTTACAACTACTTAAACCAGGAGGAAAATTGCTAGCTGTCTTACCAAATAACATTTCATCAGGTAAGTCAAAATATCAAGAAATAAGAAATTGGGTCAAATCAAATGCACTTCTTAGGGGAATTATTGAATTGCCCGCTGAAACTTTTGCACAAGCAGGCACAAGAACAAAGACGGACATTTTATATTTACAGAAAAAAGGGGACAACGAAATAGCGACTAAAACAAATATATTTATGGGCATCTGTCATAGCCTGGGATACAAAGTTGTCGAAAGAAAAGGGGGACCAATTAAGAAAGAGGATGGAGAAAACCAACTGTTAAAACTTGTAAGTGCCTATAAAGAAAAAGGGCAAAAAACAACTGAAGGCAATGGCAAATTTGTAATAATTAGCCATGATCCTGCAGCAACAATAATCAACAACGATTTTTTGATAAACGGGCGTTGGGCACCAAACTTTTATCAACCGAAACGATTATCTGCTATTAAAGCTATTAAAAACCTTGACAAACACAAAACAATTGTAAAAAAACTCAAGAATGTTGCCAACTTTGTAACAAAAGAGCGGAAAAGCACCCCAGTCTCGGAAAATGTCAAGTGTATAAGCATTCTACATGTAAATGAAGATGGTCTAATAGATATGAAAGCTGTTGATAGCTATAAACCAAAATGGCCAGGACTAGAGTGCTATGAGGGAGATGTTTTAATCTCCAAAATTAATCCTCACATTCAGAGAGTTTGCGTAATACCCAAATCAAAATATCAATTAACCTGTTCTACTGAATTTGAAATACTCAGACCTAATAAAGATGTCCTACAGTCTCCTTTTATCCTAGCTTTTTTATTAAAATTACCAAACGTTTATCGCCAAATTGTCTGTTTAACGGCTGGCACTTCTTCTTCACATAGTCGAATTAAAGACACTGAATTAAAGGAAGTGCTTTTACCTATACCTAATGGCAAATCCTCTGATGGTTTATTAAAGAAACTTAACGAAACGCTCAAAACATTAGAACAAACTAGATATAAAACAGATCTATTGTTACAAGAAATTGATAAAAATGGGGATGAAATTTTATTAGGCAAAAGGCGGGTCCCAGCAATCTCAAAAGAATTATTTAGTTCTAGGGGTTAAAAACGAGAGATTTTACTTTACCTTCCCGATTTTCCTCAGCATGAAATATCAGTGCCGCACCTTCGACTTTGTCTAGATATATCTTAATGGGCCTAAGCTCCCCCTTTCTTACACTTCCGTGTCGCGCATAGTTCTCTTCTCTACCTGGACGAGGTGGAAACAGCTGAAAGTTAGCATCTGGACGCCTAGGATCCTTTAACTTTGGCAACCCTTTCTTTTCCATCCACTCCTCATAGCGTGCTTTAAAAACATCATGAACATCGGGGTCTAACCTCCAGACTTTAGCCCTAAAACGCTGTTCTGAATTCCAGTCTAAAGAAACCAAAAAAATTTTAGGAACCTTTAAATACCCTCTCATTATTCTTTTATTGTTTGAGTTGAAATTCCAACGAGGAGCTATTCTTCCTTTTTTATCTAATGAGTCTAAAAAGTTTGCAGATTTTACTTCTGATCCATCAACGAGGTCATCTCCTTTCCCCCTCATACGATCACCTAATATTCCAGAAATAATAGATACTAAATGCTGCGCTATATATCCAGTATCAACCTGGGCTGGTTGGCCCGTTACTTCCCGCCAGTAATGCAATTTCTTGCGGGCCTCAGCCACCTGCTCTTCCAAAAGCTCAATCGCTAGTTTACACCTCTGGTCTTTGTCTATTTTGTCAACAGGGATAGGAGTTTTTGTAAGCGAGTCATTTTTCATAATAATACTCGCCTTGATTATATCACGATAGATCCCTACCTTTCCTGGACTCTCGTCGACAAAGATTTCTAAATTACCTTGAAAGTAATAAGTTCAAAAGTATATCCACAAGAAGATATTAAAAGGAAAGCTAAGCATAAAAGGCCCACTAAACACCGCGTGTTGACTTCTGTCGGGCTTTCGTGCCTGGGATGGCATAGTTTCACCTCTGTTTGGCTTCACCAGCCTCGTTGGGGATCTGTTGAGGAAATTACCAACTTAATACTAACCACCGACTACCTTATTCCAACCTTCTTTGCCCTGAGTAAATTCTCTGCCATCAGGAGTGACACATTTTCTCGGTTCACCTGTCCGTTGAGAGTATTGTTCTGATGAAAGCTGTCCTCTGGCTTTAACACAATCTCCATATGTTTCTACCCATTTGAACCTGTCATTTACTGACGGGGCAAGGTCGCCTCCAGGAAGAAGTTCTGGGTAAAACATACCAGGACAACCATGACTGCAATCATCAAATCTGCCTTGATTTAGAAGGACATTGGCTAACTCCCAGGCATCCATTGTTTGAGAGATTTCATAAGTGGTTTGGGTGTCAATGGTGTTATTGCCAACTTTTATTGCTCCCTCTCTTCTTGGGTTGGTGTCTTGGGCATGCTCCAAGGCATACTTGAAGGTATTCTCATCTTTAATAAAGCCATAATAGTAAAGGTTGCTGATCACACCCATTAAAGTGGCTTCCTTGCCGATGCGATACTGAATTGTTGGCGCTTCTTGTCTTGGTGCTTCAAACTTATCTTGGCGAGACTTGGTGAGATAAACAGCAGCACCTACCAGCAGAACCAGGGCAACAATGATTAGAAGGATAGTTGGTAGTTTTTTCTTCATCTTCATAGTAATTTTTCACCTCCTCTCGTTAAGAATTAGCCTTAACTTACTAGAGGTCTTGGATGTTAGCTTCCTTTGGGGAGTAAAGTCAAATCAAACAAAAAGCTCCCCGCCAGCGATAGCCTTTCGGCTACCCATACCCCTTTCGGGATATGACCGATCAAGGTGCTCTGACGAGGAGCTTCCTACCTTGATCGGTTTTCTCTGCCATGCCCTAGAAAGGGTTTAGGCAATGTAGCCATATTATATCAGCTTAAAGGCAATTTCGTTTATAATTAAAGTCAGACTGACAAAGATAAAGATGAAAATTAAACCTGTTACCATCAAAATAACAGACAACTGGAGATATTGCTTAGTGGCTTGGTTAATGGACAAAGATGAGTTTTTGGCAGACCTTCAAAAAGCTAGGGAGGAGCTAGGAGTTAGTGATAACCCAATAGCCTATGAAGCTGCGAAAGAATGGTTTAAGGTTGAATTACAAAAAGAACAGAAGAAAACTTCAATTAAGAAAGTTTTTGATCCCTTAAGCGAGACAAATAGATTTATATTTCCCAAAACGAAAAGTGAAAGATTAACAGCAAAACTGCTTGAGAAATATCACAAATCTCCTCTCTATTTTGAGGCTATTAAATATGCTATCGTTACTGGTGTAGTTACAGACAAGGAATTTACTAAAACCGCTTTTTGCCAAGTATTACCACCAGATTACCAGATGATCGATACTGAGCATGGCATAACTAAGAAATGGGGACGGTTCTCAAATAGCTTTGGTATTCGTAATTTTGCTTATATTAAGTTCCAACTAGCTCCCCTAAAGGACTTATTCTGCAACCATAAGTTAGAGTTTGATTTTACATTACAAGACATCAAGACAGTCTTTGAAACGCTCCAACTACGGCCAGCCTTACTAACGAATTAAATAACAGCAGATTCTAATACTTCA
>DATKWK010000038.1:0-1964 GCA_035529595.1 Bathyarchaeia archaeon | reverse complement strand
GGAATCTGGACAACCCAATTCCCTCCACCGCCACCAAACTTCCCTCGTGTCTCACGTGCGTGTGCTGCTCGTTTTTTTCTTGCTTCGTTGCTCATAGAACTCCTCCTTGGCTTTTAAAATAGCCGTTGTTATTAATCTTGCAATTAAGTAAATAAAAAAACATCCGACAACGATAACAATCGTTATTACTATTGCTGTTATAATAGAATCCATATTCATTTATTTTAATTGTTTCGGTTAATTGTTTAATTGTTTAATTGTTTAATTGTTTAAAATAGTTGTTTGGTGAGCCGGATATCCTTCCGGCTCACCTGCGATATTTTTGCTGTCCTTTCGTTCATTGAGCAATAAATTTCAAACTGACAAGCCCTGCTCTGCCGCTGAGCTACCCGGCCATAGAATTTTTAATATGGAGGCCGGAAAAGGATTCGAACCCTTGCACAGGCAGATTGAATCTATTACCAACTATTTAATAAAGAACATTAAGCGTTTAAGCTGATGGGTCAATAAGCTGAATTTAGTTTCGCGTTGCGTGTTACCGGCTTACCGGCTACGCACGCTATTAGGCTGATGATAAAGCTAAAGATGACCCACTACTGTTAGCCATTAATAAAATCAAAAAGTACTTTACCAATATGGCATTTTTCCACTTCTGTCGCGTTTGCCCGTTGACGAGCTTTCTTTGTTGCCCTGATTAAAATATCAATACGCCCCAAGATATAAGATTTTTTTGCTGGTGTCAGCATCCCCGACCATACATGGCGAGAGAACAAGCCCACGTTTTTAGTTTCAGAAATTTTTTCCACTTGGGCCGGATGCTCCTTGGTGGCCTCATAAAGGATCTGCGGAACGATCTCAGTTTTGGTCTTGTACTGCTCCTCTGGATGTACTCGCTTGAAAATGTTTTCGCCTTTTTGATCATCAGGAGTCCACTCAATACCTGGCGGCAAAGTCGGAATGGCCTGATACGATGACCGGATATATTTGAGCTTGGATTCCAATCCTAAAAGGAATGTTGCCGGAACTTTCTCTGCGATTGTTTTTCCGTCAACGATAAGATCAGCAACGGCTTTCTGGTTGGTGCTTTCCTTTTGCATAACGGCATCCAGGTACCTAATAAGATGCTTTTCTTGGTAGGCGAGCTTGTCGGATACTGTAGTGTCCATCGCCTTATGCTCTTCGGGATGATCTGGCATACCCTCGGTGAACCATTCCAGAGTACGGATGAATCCGAAAAAATGATCTGGTTTTTTAGAAAATGTGGTTGTAGTTTCTTCGATGATCTTGCGGTAGGTTCCCTCAAGATCGCCTTCGACCGCTAGTAACTCATGAAGTTTAGACATAATTTTTAATCCCCTTTTATTTTATTTTAATTAGAATCCATTTATCGTGTCCTTCGAGATCGTCGCTCGGTGGCTTTCTTCTCTTTTAAAATACTGGTTATTCTTTTGCCACCGGGAATTTGAATATCTTTTCGCCCCTCCATATACATTTCTGTTTTCATCAAGATGACGGATGCACCTTCAAGTCCTTTTTCCTTACGATAAAAAGAGTCCCGAGCAGCGGTAATTAAATCTCGTTCGTGCTGAATATCAATTAATGCTTGAGTTGCCTTTTGATAATCTGGATGGGGTCGGTAGTATGCTTCTCGGTCGGCATCGTTTTTTGCGCCCTGCTCCTTTGCCTCTGCAACCAATTTGGCTTTTACCACTTTTTTGACTTCCCAAATTTGCTGTACTTCTTTTTCGACATCTGCGATAGCCTTTGCATAGTTAAAAAACTTAGAACTGAGTTCCAGCCACTCCTCCAATATGTTATCGGGATCAATGGCTACATCTTCATCGTAATTATATTCTGTCATTTATTTATCCTTATAATTATAAATTAAAATGTTATATTAATTCCAAGAGTTCTGTACTTGTAAAAAGTACCGGAACGATTGAATTTTCTCCCGCTGAATCCAA
>DATKWK010000037.1:0-1365 GCA_035529595.1 Bathyarchaeia archaeon | reverse complement strand
AAGCTTGTTTTTATGTTATTGGCAAGGAAGGATTTGGCTGGCAGACTATTATTTTGGCCAAAGCCTGAAAACAGCCGAAGAAAATAAAGGGGCGGAAACTTACAATCTGCAAATTAAAGCCATCCGCTTTAATCCTTTTGCTGAAGTTTACCGGCTCACCTATAGCGCCACCAACTTTGCTTTGGCAAATTCTTTGTCAACCAAAAAAGACTTAACTGATCAGGACAAAACTAATATTTCTCAATTGCTCTCTCAAGCAATCCAAGAAGCTAAAACAGCCACCACTTTAAATCCGGAGATTTCTAACAATTGGTTTAATCTGGCGGTTTTATACCGCAATTTAACTAATGCGGTCAAAGGTTCGGAAGATTGGGCTGCTGCCAGCTATGTGCAGGCGATCAAAACCGACCCAACCAATCCTTTAATAAGACTCGATTTTGGCAGCCTGTTTTATGGCTTGCAGAATTATGATCAGGCGATTAATCAGTTTACCCAAACGGTTAATCTTAAACCCGATTTTGCCAATGGTTATTACAATCTGGCGGCTGCTTACAAAGCTAAAGAAGATTGGGTTAATGCCTACGCCAGTATGCAACAGGTAGTCAGCCTTATTCCGGCTGAAAGCCCGGATTTTGAAAAGGTTTCCGCTGAGTTGCAGGAACTTAAGACTAAATTGCCGGAAAAAACTCAAGAACAAGAACCGGAAGTTCCTCTTAAAGAAGAACAAAAACTTAGTACACCCTCACCTCTTCCTTCACCCAATCCTAAGGTTGGCGAGGTAAAACTGCCTAAAGAGGCCGCTCCGGAGATTCCGGAAGAGGAAGTTGAGGAAGCAACTAAACCTGCTACACCCTGATTGAGAAAATTATATACCCCAGGCTTTTCAGCCTGAGGAATAATTTTCTCAATGGAGTTTCCAAAGGGGATTCCCCTTTGGTGTCACCTGGGCTTCAATAAACCCGGTGACAGGGGTGTCAGGGAGCGAAGCGACCGCCAAGGGGTGGAACCCCTTGGAAACGAACGAGCTATGTGAGTGAGTTTATTTTACCTCTAAATTTATCTTTTTGTGCCGCGCTGCGGCACGCCCGGCAAATAGGACAGCGAACCGGAGGGTCTAAACGTTTCTGCCTGAAAAATAACTGTTCATCTTCAGTCCAGGCAAACTCTTGTTGACAATCAATACACTTTATAATTTGGTCTTTTATTTTTTCGTTCTGCATGCTTTTATTTTTCGTTTGGCGCTCTCTTATTTTTCGCTTTGCTTTTTAAATTTTAAGCTTAATTTGTGGACCTGCCGGGAATTGAACCCGGAACACACCCATGCGAGGGGTGCGGTATACCGTTTACCCACAGGCCCTTTTTTTA
>DATKWK010000036.1:0-2307 GCA_035529595.1 Bathyarchaeia archaeon | reverse complement strand
TTTTGATCCAGAAAGCCGTAACAGGTATAGATTGTTAAACGCGTATCGTCCGACGGTCCTAAAACATAAGTTTGATCTGGACTAAGTACCGTTGTCTCAGTAACCACAAAATACTTAATTTCTCCATTAAAACCTTCAATTTCTATTATTTGTCCGTTTTGAACTTTAACCAAAGTTCCCAACAGATTCGGCCAGTTATGGCTGTAAAAAATACTGTTGCCTTTTTCTCCGGGGATAGCAGAACTGGTAAGATAAGAAATTCCCTTAGTGTTTGTTTTCCATTGGCCGTTTTCCAAGACAGCAGGATAAACAGCTAGTTTTAGGTTTAATTCTTTAATCGCGGCAAAGGCCGGTTGAAAATCTTTTCCGTCAGAGTAAGTTTGTAAAAATTTTGGTGGAGCATATCTTTGCCAAAGTAAGAAACTAACAATCAAAAAACAGACTAATCCTCCAAAAAAAAAGAGCCGGGAAAGCTTTAATTGCTTAATCACGGAAGGTCTTTTTTGATTTTGTTCTAACCAAAAATCCGCATATTACCAAAACCAGGCCAAAAGCGATGAGGCGATAGATTAAAGAAATATTGCCCGTGCTGGCAAAATCAAATCCCGGTCCGGTAGAAGCGCCCAGTACCTGGCCGCCGCCTTGGCCGCCACAAATATATTCATGGCTTATAGCCAAATAAGGGGCGTTATCCAGTCCCCAAAGCGCTCCATCAGGAATATAGACCCAGCCGGCTCTTTTTAGCGTGTCAATTTCTTCTTGGGAAAGGTCAGAGGCTTTCCACCAGTCTGTTTGGGTGCCAATACCGTCCGGAGGGCAGAAGCACTGGTATAAGGTATTATTGTCAATAGTAAAAACATCATCACTACCCCGATGTTCGCTTAAATCTCCGGGAATACCGTGCGTGCCTTCGTCATAATGGACCTTCAATGTTCCCGTCGGATTAGTGCAGCTGGGATAAGATGGCGTAACTACAGCCAAAACTGACTTCGCAGCAACAAAAAAGAGGCTTGTGAGGAGGAGATTGATGAATATTTTTTTGCCCATTTATTTTTGGGCAGAAGAAATATATTTGTTTTTTATTTGAGCTTTATTAGTATATCATTCGTATGATATATTGTCAACTAGTTTGATGCAGTTTGAGTTGTTTGTCAGGTTAATACGGAAAAAGTATTGGTATTCCCTCGTCATTCCCGCGCCACCCTTGTCATTCTGGAGCGAAGCGATAGAATCTCTTTAAGGTTCTATAGGGAATCTCTTTTTATTGAGATCCTATCGGGCTGAAGCCCTCCAGGATGACACGAGGGATATTATATCCTCCAGGATGACAAAACAGGCAAAGTATTTCGTAATTCAAGCTACTGGAGAAATTTGCGGATTTTGAAGAAAAATCCTTCGTGCTCTTTTACCAAAATAATTTCAACTTCCGAAAAGCTCTCGTCAAGCCTGACTTTTTGCCCAACAAATCCCTCTGCTTCTACCTCCAGCTCCGGTTTGCTTATCCGGTAAGAAAGCTTAAATTTTCCTTGACCGTCGGTTACCGTATTTCCCGGAAAAGAAGAAATCTTGGCTCCGGAAACCGGCTGGTCCAGTTGATTTTTGACAGTTCCTGAAAGAGCCTGAGGTGTATAAAAAGAGTAAAGAATGCCGACTGCTTTTCTGGCCTTTCCGTCGCTTTCCCACAATCGGGTAGAACTGCCCATATTGGTCCAGTAATTAAGGCCAATTACTTGCGGGATTTTTGTGACTTCTTCCAAAGCCTCATTAAGCCACTGAGCTTGTTCTTGTTCTGACATAGCGCCATGGATATCTCCAATTGGCGCCCCAAATTCTCCTAAAACCACCTTGCCACTGCTTTGGCTGGCCATATCCTTTATATCTTTTGCCAAAATCTTGGGAGTTGATACATAATGGTCAATTACCACCACGCCGTCCAAAGCTTTAGTTGTTTCCTTATCCATAATAAGTCTGGCCACATCACCGTTCATCGAATTAAAATTGGACCTGACTTTTTTCCCGATTTTGGCAAACGCTTTCTGGGTAACCTGATATTCTTGAATAAGAAACCGTCGGTGGCCGTTAACGTCTCCGGTTATTCGTGGATCTCCGGGTCCGCCGTTTTCCGCCTCAGGACAGGGAGTAAAAATATCACCGTCTGCAAAAAGGCTTTTATTTTGCAAAATAAACTCTTGGGTTTTTTGGTTGTGCTCTTCGCGGCTAATTCCCGTATAGCCAAACCACTGCTCCCAGCCTGACCAGTTGCCTCTAAACCAGACATTCAGCTTATATTTTCTGGCTGCAGCAACC
>DATKWK010000035.1:0-394090 GCA_035529595.1 Bathyarchaeia archaeon | reverse complement strand
AATGATATTATCCAGTCAACCTATCAGAATAAAGTTTGGGGATCAGCCAGCCAAAGATACAACGAAGTCAAGAAAATTAATTATCGCCGAAAGAGAGGATAGTTTCACTAAAAGTGAAGCTAATTAAGAACCGTCCCCTTTTAACAAAAATTTCATATTCTTACTGAATATTTTAGTATTTCTATTTCCTCGCCGGTTTCCGGATCAATAGTTTCTTTATCGGCAACAGACCCGTGGGATACATGCACCCTGTTCAAAGAATCAATAGCAATAGAGGGAATTCCCATCTTACTTATTATTTCTTTAGTCCATGATTTTTGATCGAAGAAGGCATGTACTAATTTTTCTTTCTTAACGTCAACATAGACTAGGTGGGGATTATCCTGAGAATCAGTCGCCAGCCTCAGACCTTCTTGTTTTCCGACATTAACAGCAACTGTTTGAATCTGCCAGGAAATGCCGTCCCATTTGGCATACTTAATCGCCGCTTTGCTGTAATCGTGATAAGTAATATGAGGATAGTTTTTTGAATCGGTATCTATCCCACAGTCTCCTTCTGCTACAGTAGATAAATCTACTACCTCCGTTTTCCATGTTCCAGATATTTTTCTGGTGTAATATATTTTCTTGTTCCCCTGACTGCCTTTCAAAAAAGCGATATGGGGATTATCGCTAGAGTCTAGGGCAAGATAGAGATCGCTGCCGCCTTGAGCCGCTTCTTCTATCTTCCAGGAACTGCCATCCCAGGAGGCATACTTCACGGCATCTCCATACTGGCTGGTTGATTCCATAATGTAGGCGATATGTGGATTTTCTTCAGCATCAAGGGCCAAAGACGTGATCGTTACATGTGATTGACTCTTTTTATCAACCGTTTCAATACTCCAAGAACCCCCGGCCTTTTTAGCATATTTAAGCGTTCCATTTGTAATATCGTTATAACTGATGTGAACATTGCCTTTACTATCAACTCCAATGCCGCTCTCTTCGCCTAGATGACCCGCTGAATCTACTCTCTCTCTGACCCAGACATCATCTTTTAAATAAGCATATTTAAGGTCTTTATTTTTAGCATCAAAATGACTAATGTGTGGATTTCCGGAAGTATCAACTGCAATGGAAGAATCAATTCCTACCCAGCCATCATCATCTGCTATTTCTGTTATCCATTGTTTCTCGGCTGGTTTTTCTCCGGCTCGTTTTTTTAGTATGTTTTCGGCAATCGCTAGAGTACCACCAACGACAAAAATCAATGAAATTGAAATTAAGATTATTTTTTTCATCCAAACCGCCCGTCGGAGAAATTAATTATTTTCCGAAAATCTTCTTAGATAATATGGTACCTGGAGTATTCAGATGTTGTCAACTTAGTCTTCTCCAAACCTGCTGCACATATTTCTGCACCAGCGCTCTAATAATCTCGGGACTGGGGTGGATAAATTGAGAATTTGGTTTTATAATATTTTTAGTGACACTGAGGAAGATTTTTCTGCCCATTTTTGGCTGTTTTTTTATTTGTTTGCTTCTTAGCGCTTTTGTTTCTTTTGCTTGGGCTGAGGTAAAAATAGATACTCCTTCCGGAGGGGTTATTCCCAAATTGCCTGAAACTCCTGATGATCCTGAGCTTTTTAACGGTCATGTTTATCCGGAGTGGGGACCGGTTTGCCAGCGCTACACTTATTCGACTATTTACCGCGATAAAGAAGGCCGACCGCCGGAGTATGTTCAGATCTATTTTAATGGCGAAATGATTGATATGGAAAAAACCGATCCGGCGGATAATGATTACCGGAAAGGAGTGAGATACGAATACAAATATGTTCCCAAAAAGCTTGGGGCTAATTTCTATTATTTTGAAGCTTCGAATGGTCTAGGAAAGACGAGAGATTCGATTATTGATTCGCCTGATAACGGGCCGGTGCTTTTTGAGAGCGCCTTTGACCAAAACGAAGTGGTTTTGATTGATCCTTTGAGCAGTGAGGTTGTTTGGCGCTACTCGACTGATAAGGAATGGGTTGGTGGGGTGGCGCTTTCTGATGACGGCCGATACCTGGCGGCTTTGACGACCCATCATGTTTACTTTTTTTCGACTGATTCGGATGAGCCGGACTGGGAATATGAATTTAATTTGTCTTCACCGATTGGCGGTGGTCCCCGAGGGAATGGAGTTGCGATTAGCGGCGACGGTTCGCGAGTAATAGCGGCTACCGGGATGGAAACGGTTTTTTTCGACAAAGAGAAAGGAGAGCCGGTTTGGAAACATTCGTCTCCGGCTTTGGCGGTGGCGATTTCCAAAGACGGTCAATACGCGGCGGCTAGTTCGCTTAAGCAGGGAGCGGGAGATTTGAATAATGCCGTTTTCTTTTGGCGAACAGATAAAGCTGATCCCCTTTGGGATTTTACCAGCAGCGGCAACTTTCATGATGTCACTTTATCGGCTGATGGAGAATATCTAGCGGCTTCGACCGGTTGCCCGGATCGCCAGGGCTATATTTTTTCAAAAGAAAGCAATCAGCCTTTAGTGAAAACCGGAAGACTGACTTTTGATTCGCCGGTTTCTAAAAGCAAGATTACGGCCGATGGATCTTTGGCGGCTTTTGCGACTGAGGGCGGACCGGATTCCAGTGTGGTTGTTTTGTTTTCTAAAGATTCTCAGGAGCCGCTTTGGAGATTTGATAACCAAAAAAAGAATTCTTCCCGGGCTTTGGGGATTACTCCGGATGGTGAATTTATGGCGGCGGCGACAATGCAGCGTGATGTTTATCTTTTGGGTAAAGAAAGTAATGTTCCGCTTAAAAGCTGGTCTTTGGCTACTTCGGTGGGAGGACTGGATATAGCCAGTGACGGCAGTTTTATTGCTTTGGGAGGAACGGACAGTCAGGTACAAATTTTGTTTGCCGCTGGTGGGGAGAAAAAGATCCCGGTCAATGAATTTGTTCAGGCCATTGATGTTGCCGGTAACAACAAGTATGTGGCGGTTGGGACCGGTGGTTCGGTTTACTTTTTTGAAGATTATCTAAGCATGAATAGGAATAAAGTTTTTGAATGTTCAACCGTTATTGAACCACCGCCAATGGAGATGACAATGGGAAATGGAATGGAGCCTCTTTCTCAAGCGGGCAAAAAAGTAGATAGAGAAACTAAGTGGCCCGGGATGATTTTTGGCTTTGGCTTTTTAGCTTCAGTTTTGGCTCTTGGCGGTTATTTAGCCAGAATTAAATTTAATCTTTTCAATAAAAACAAAGAGGAACTTCTGAAGGTAAATAAAAAAGTGGTTGTTTTGTTTTCCGGATTAGCGGGTTTGTTCCTGGTTCTAACCTTGGTTTCGATGGTGATGAATAAAAAACCGGCTGACTTAATGGAAGAAAAATCAATGGAGAGTGAGGGCAAAGAGTTGGGAATTTGCGGCAATAATCTTTGTGAAGATAATTTAGGTGAAACCCGAGAAAGTTGTCCTCAAGATTGTTCAGCAGGAGCAGGAGATTGAATCTATCTAACTATATCACCAGCCTTTTTTTATAGTGTTCCGTTTGTCTCACTTCGGCTTCGCTCAGCGTAAATATTCACACTTGAGTTTTTTTGATAGAAAGGTCCTAGACCGATCCGCTTAATTTTTTCGGAATCAGAACCCGAGGCATGCGGATCAGTTATGATAACTAAAACGGTCTAGCCCAGGAAGTTCAGCCAAAATTCTTCGAAAAAAGCCTGGACTTAGAGCGGGCTCGAAGGATAAGACTGTTAGAGTAAGTGTCCAGTAATGTATAATTCGGCCATGAGTGAAACGATTTATGTTACGGCTGATGGGATTTATTCTGATATTGATATTTATGCATGTTCGATTGCATACGCAGAACTACTTAAATTGCAAGGAAAAAGTGCTGTAGCTGTTGTGAATCCAGTTTTTACTGACTCAATAACTCCTGAAATCAGTAGTTGGAAGTTTTCATATCTAAACCAAGAGAGTTTTGATTTCTCCAAGGCGGAACAGCTAATTATTTTAGATCGTTCAGAAACAGAAAATCTTCAAAAGAATATCAACTTAGACAAAGTGATTGAAATTTATGATCATCATTCTGGGTATGAAGTTTTTTGGAAAAATAAGCTTGGTTCAAACTCCCATATTGAAAAGGTTGGTTCATGTGCCACTTTGATTTGGGAAGAGTATCGGAAAAGAGGACTAAATAAGAAAATTCAACCGGACGTTGCAAAACTGCTTTATACAGCAATAATTTCTAACACTCTAAATCTGAAGGCAAGTGTAACTTCTGAAAGGGATATTAAGGCTATGCAAGACTTGTATAAGTTGTCGGAATTGGATGATGGCTTTAATGCGAGGTATTTCAATGCCGTTTCAGAAAAGATTTTGGCCGGTCCTTTAACCTCTTTGATTAGAGATACTAAAACCTGTTATTGTAAGGATTACAAAGTGGCAATTGGGCAACTGGAAGTTTGGAATGGTAAAGAAATACCCCGCTTGTTGAAACAAAAGATCCAGCAACATTTACCTGGCTTCGAAGAGTTTCCGTGGTTTACGACAATTGCCTCTATTTCTGAAGGGAAAAATTATTTATTCACTACAGACCGTACGATGAAGGCTAAACTAAGCAAGGCTTTGAAAGTTACCTGGGAAGGGGACATTGCCGCTACGTCGAAATTGATGCTCAGAAAAGAAATAATTAAAGAGTTGCAGAAGTTGGATGAAGGTTAAATATGTGTGAAAGGTTCTAAACCAGTTCGCCCAACAAAGAATTTTATGGAAAACAAATATAAGATAATTGGCTGTATAGGAGTATGGCTAAGTATTTGTCTGTTCTTTATGGCTTGCCTTTTGGAAGATAGAATAGAAAATAGCCCTTTTGTATTAATCTACCCTTTTTTCTTACTGTCAGCATTTTTTTTCGTCGGAGTTGCTACGGGTGGCACTATCAAAAATGGATTAAAACAAGCATTGAATTTTATATTCATACTTTTATTTGCAATACTCTGTGGTTTAGTATTGAGATTTTTCAAAACAAAATAGGTTCTGATCTCGTCTATAGTTCTCAGCCAGTATAAAAAATCCGAGTGATATAATAACATTTATATGACAAGGCACGTGGGCATAATTATTAAAAGAGGAGAAAAAGTTCTTTTTATAAAACGGTCAAAATTTAAGAAAAAGTTACCTAACATTTGGGCTTTTCCTACCGGAACTGTTGAAACAGGCGAGAAAGTTACAGAAACTGCAATCAGAGAAGCAAAAGAGGAACTTGGTGTGGACATCAAAGTACTTCGAGAGTTATCCCCTATTTCCCTTTATGAGTTTGATGATGAGTTAGATTTTGTGGTCTGTGAGATTATCGGAGGAGAACCCAAAATTAGGGAGCCAAGAGAAATAGATGAAATCCAATGGAATTCCCTTGCCGAATTCTATGATGCATATAGGGAAGACCAGATCGGCCATGGATTAATATACTTGAAAAATCATCCGGAAATTCTTAATACGATAAAACGGTCCTAGACCGTTCCGTTCAGGAGGGCTTTTTATACCAGTAAGGGTTTTGTACCTACAAAAACTGAAAAAGACGGTTATGCAAAAGGTCATTCTAAAATTACTTTTCTCAAACAACTATTGTGACAGAAAGGGTTTAGGCCGCGGAGCTCAATTTTATTGTAATCAGAACACTAGATTCGAAGCTAATTGTCCCAGATGCGCTAAAGCTTATGGTAAAAATTACGTTGTTCTTTTTGCCCAAATATACTAGATTTTATGAGAAATAATATGGTTGAAATTGAAGAAATTCTCCAATCAAAACTAAAACCAAAAGAAAAACAGATAAAGTTGGTTGAGGATATCGTTAACGGAAGGATACCGGCTAAGGATTTTATTGAGTTCTTTAAGTCAGCTTCGGATGTTGATAAGGGAACCTGTGCCGATGTAATGAAGCATGTCTCAGCGCAAAAACCAGAAATCTTCGCACCGTTTATAGACCTTCTTATTGGATACATTAACTATAAAACTCCGAGAGTTAAATGGGGCGTACCGGAAGCAATCGGTAATATGTCTAAAGGTTACCCTGAAAGGGTCGCCAAAGCCATTCCGAATCTTCTACAAAATACGGTAGAAAATAAAATTAATACTACGGTTATTAAGTGGTGTGCTGCTTATGGCTTGGCCGAAATTGCTAAAAACAATTCCAAAACCAGAAAACAACTGGTACCGATATTTTCAAAGATGATTAGGAACGAAAAAAATAATGGTGTAAGAAACGTTTATGTAAAGGCGTTGAAAGTTATCAAAAAAGAAAAGATATGAATAAAGTTACGTTGGGAATTATTTGTGGTTTAGTTTTTGGCATCTTTGACGTTCTGGTAATGATCCCGCTTAAATACGAGAATAATCGTAAAAGAAACGAGGCAATGACCGCTGCTTTTATTGAACGATTCATGATTGGTTTTTTAATTCCGAATATTGAATTTGGTATTCACCCAGCCCTAACAGGTTTGTTTTTAGGAGTCGGATTAAGTTTGCCTTCGGCGATTATTACCAGGGCTTATGCCCCGATAGTCGGAATTGGGATAGTTGGGAGTGTCATTATCGGATTTATATCTAAGACGGTAGTGTTATAAATGAAGTTTTTCTTGATCTTATGGACGAAATCAGGTCAGATACAACACCACGTAAGGTAGGTCGGCTATCACCATGTATTTTTCCTGCAGACAAACGGACTCGTGAAATTGAGCTTATTAATCAGGCTTCCTTAAGCGGCAAGAACGCTTTTCTTATTCTGAGTGAAAGAGGTGCAGGGAAATCTAGCCTGGCTGCCTATTTAGCTGAATACCCGCCAGAAGGATGTAATGGAGGTGCATATTTAGATTTACAATCATGTTTAGATTATGATGACTTTATTCATGATTTTGCTGGTGTAATTACTAGCCAGGATGAAGGTTTTAATCAAGATACCGCTCAAGAAGCAGATATTATTAATTACTTCAGCCAGCATGGTCGATTTCTGATTGCAATTGATGAAATTGAAAAATTTATTGGCGATGAAGGTTCCAGCGAAGATAGAAATAGGTTTTGCGTTTTTTTAAAAAGCCTAAGAGAGTCTTGCTCTGATTTAGTTTTTTTATTTTGCGCCTATTCAGGGATGTCTGACTTTACAAGAACCAGGATCAATGAACTTATCAGGACTGTTTCTTCACCAGAAGATAACCTGATTATAAAGCTTAAGCCAATTCCGCCAGCAGACAGGCCACCATTAATCCCGGCTAAAGAATAGGCACGCTTATTTGTCTCATTTACTCTTGAGTAATGATAGAAAGGCTCAAGACCAGCCTGCTCAGCTTCATTCCGTTTTGCTTTTGCCAACTTATGATTCTCTATATCTAGGGGCTGTGTTAAAATTTGAATCATGAACAACTACCTTGAAAAAGAATTTAAAGTTTTAGATGTTTCGCTGGAAAAACTAGCAATAGCGTTCAAAAAAATTGGTGCCAAAAAAGTTTTTGATGGTCAAAGACTTTTTACCACCTTTGATTATCCGGCTCTGCGTCTTAATAGGAAAGGGCAAGATGTTAGATTAACTGAGGAGGCCAAGCTTAAGCTTAGTTTTAGCAGCAGAATAAATCCTAAAGCTAAAGAAGTTATCAAGTTGTTTGTCAGTCGGAAAAAAGAAACAGTTGATTTTCTAGATCGGTTGGGATTAGTGCCAATCGCGGAATGCCAATCTCATCGGACTTCTTGGGAGTGGAAGGGGATTGATTTCGATCTAGATCAGTTTCCCCAAATTCCGCCTTTTTTAGAAATTGATGTGAACGATTCCAATCTCTCTTTTAAACAAGTTCTTAAACTCCTTGGCCTTGAAAGCCATGAAGTAGCTACTCTGGGAACCAAAGAAGTTTATTCAAAATACGGCAAAGATTACCTTAAACTTTTTAAAATCAAAAGAAGGCCAATAGTCACAAGGTGTCCTACCTGAGACACCTCGAAGGTGTACTAATTTTATGAAAATAAAAATCCAGAAGAAATGGAGTCCAATTAGTTTTTATACAAAAAAAGGGCGGATAGACATCAGCGTTCCTGAACCTAGTGACGTTTCTGAATTGATAGCCTTAATTAAAAGTGAAGACTTGGATTTAAGGAGGTTAACACCGATCTCAAAAGATGCCTATTCTTCAATGGGAAAAGAAAAGTTGATGTTTCTCTGGAAAAAAGAAAAAAATGATTTAGCTAAGCTCGTAAATGATAAGCTGTCACCGAAAGTTGCTAGGCAAGTAATAATACAAGGGGAAGGAATTATCAAATCCGGTCGTAAAATTCCAGGTCTTGGAACTATTATTAGCGACCCTTTTAATATGGCCTCTGTAGAAAATTCTGCCTTAATAGAGAACCTCCTAATGCTTCAGTTACCACATATCTTAATCGCAAAACATAATAAGAACATTATCGGTACTATCAGGGTTTTAGAAGTTGAAGGAAGTGTAGAAATTGTTAGTCTAGTTGTAAGAAAAGATTACCGAAAGAATGGAATAGCTAGGCAACTTATTAGAGAACTCATAAAGAGAGTTGACAATAGGCCGTTATTTTTATTCCAAGAACCAAAATCATTATTGCTTAGATTTTACCTTGGGGAATTTTCAAAAGAGCAAGCGTATATTCCCCCTTTTGAAGAGTTGCCTAAGGCTTTGAAGCGGGATTTACTCTACATGAACGCTTTTTGGGGACCGTATGTAGTTATCAAGATTCCAGGAAAACTATTGACAAATCCATGAATTATCGCTTGGAATAATCTTGTCTAGTTGTAATTGAAAGTTGTAAGATAGAGGCATGCGTAAAGTTATTGCTACCGAAATAGGAACCTTGGGTATCTGGGATTCTCTGTCTTTATCCTTTATTAATTCGGAAGAAAAATATAAGAAAAATTTTGTAACCGGTAAAGATATTGCTAATCTTATGAACAAGGGTTTCGGTGTTTTCTGGAATACGGGAGGAGATGGGCATTTTGTTATCGATATTCGAGTAAATCCCGAACACGATTTGTTGCCGGCAGAAGAAGAAATGATAGAGATGGAGACACGAAACCACAAACTGGTGGTTACGGGCGGCAGTTTAACAGTTGGTTCTCCGGAGACAGCAGGGAGTATGGAAGAAAAAGCACTTGCCGAAGGGTATATTGCAAAACTTGAAAATATTGCGCCGGGTACATATAAAGTAGATGTTTATTTTGTATATGACAATGAAGCAGTAGAGGGAAATAAACCCGCAGAAGAAGATTTGACCGCAAATATTGTGATACTTAAAAAAGTTCCCGAAGACACTAACTTTGAAGAACTTTGGGATATTCCTTCACTTGGTTAGTACCCTGCCGATTAAATTTGATTGATTTACTTACCACTTTATTTATAGCCTTGCGCTTGGATTTCAAACAATTCTGAATACAATCCTTTTTTCTTCATTAACTCTTCGTGATTGCCTTCTTCAAGTATTTTACCCTCGTCCAAAACCAGAATTCTATCCGCGTGTCTGACAGTGGAAAATCTGTGGGAAATAATAATAACAGTTTTATCCTTTTGTAATCTCTGGACATTTTGAAATATTTCATATTCTGCCTTGGCGTCTATCGCGCTGGTCGGCTCGTCAAGAATAAGGATGGGTGCATCCCGGAAAAAAGCCCGTGCGAGCGCTAATTTCTGCCATTGGCCACCGGACAAATCCATACCTCCTTCAAACATTTTACCCAGAACCTGGTCAATGCCGCCGGGTAAGGTATTAAGATATTTATTTGCTCCTGATTTCTCAATCGCTTCTTGGAAAAATTTTTCATCGTTTGCTTTTGTTGGATCGCCTAAATAAACATTTTCCTTGAATGTAAACTGGTATTTAATGAAATCCTGAAATAACGCACCTATATGTTGGTGCCATTTAGCCAGTTGTATTTCTTTAATATTTACACCATTGATCAAAACTTCTCCTTCCGAAACATCATAAAAACGAAGAAGCAGCTTAATGATCGTCGTTTTACCTGCTCCATTTTCACCGACCAAGGCAGTCTTTTCTCCGCTTTGGATAGTTAAGTTAAAATCCTTCAAAATAAATCGTTCCGTCTTCGGATATTTGAATGACACGTTTTTAAACTCGATTATTTGAGGAATGGGAGATTTGGGAATCGCCACAGGATTTGGCGGTGAAATGATTGTTTTGCCGGTATTAAGAAAGTCAAAGAATTTGTCCAGGTATTTGTTGCGAGCTGAAATACTGGAATACTGGTTTAGTATTTCCTCAGCACTAAAAACAAGATTAAGAGATTGCTGGAAAACTAAAGCAAATTGGCCAATGCTTAACAACTTTTGGAAAACTCTTGAGAGGTTGAGATATTGAGTATAGACAAAAGCTCCAAACTGCAGAATGCGAGCGAAAAAAATATTAAAAATCCAAGGATCATTTTCTATGGCAAATTCCCTGAAATATTTCTTTTGTCTCTTTTTTATTTTTTCAAGTAAAACATGTCCTGTTTTGGATATCGTTGATTCTTTTGACGTCGAATCTGAAGATAAGAGAGTCTTGACGTATTGAGTAACACGGGTTACGAGAGACCTTTTCTCAACGTAGAAAGGCCAAGTTCTAATTCTAAACCTGTCCCAAGCTAAGTAAGATGGAATTGTCGCAATCAGTACAATCGGGGCAAACAGAGGAAAAGTTACGGAAACTACAAGCGTAGCCGTTACAAACTTAAAAACTGCATCAATCAAAGAGGTAAACCTAATTAAGTGCGTTTGTAAACTGCCCTTTATACCTTCTAATTGCGCTATCAAATTTTGGAACTCGGGATTTTCAAAAGTTGCAGGATCAAGTTGAGTTAATTTTTTGCTTATCTGTAAATCAATATAAGCTCCAAGCTGTTCCTGTAAAAACGTTCCTTTTACATCAACGAGGCTCTTGAGTCCAAGTTTTAAAATCGAAACTGATATATATGTAAAAATAATCCAATAAAAATCAGAGAAACTAGGGTTCGGGTTGTTTGAAAACAAGTCGAGAATCTTGGAAAGCAGGAATACCTGAATAAATGGATACAAAGTACTGTCGTACACCTTACTGATAATTTCAAGGACTGCGTAAATACCGTTAGCTTTCCAGGCAAATCGGAGAGATTTTATTCCGTATCCTAAGGTTTTTCTCATATTTCCAGTATATCAAAATTCGACATAATCCAAATCGGCTACTTTTCTCAGCATTTTGGCCAAATTATTTTTGATTTCCGGAGGCGCCGTGCCAGCCGGGTTAACACATTGGAGTCCGATATTTTTTGTATTCCAACAGTAATGAGACTGTTGAATAAAATTCCGTCATTCCGAGGTCGAAATTTCGACCGAGGAATCTAGGTCCGATTAAATCGGACCGCAGTGAAGGCTTCGCTAGATTTTTCGCCTGCCCTCTGACTTTCTGAAAAACGTTATTCAATACTCTCAGTAAAGGAAATTTGATAATATTAAGACATTGGATATAAAGGGAAGGAGTTTTCAGATGGTAAAAGAAATTAAAGTTTACAGTCAAGACCGATTTCAATTGATTGATATAACCCCAGAAGTTGAGAAGACGGTCACAGAAAGCAGAGTCAAGGACGGGTTTTGTCTGGTTTTTGTGCCTCATTCAACGGCAGCCGTTATTTTAACCGAGAATGAAGAGGGTTTGAAAAAAGACTGGCTTACGGTTTTAATAAAGCTAGTTTCCGGCTTCGAATTTGTTCATGATCGGATTGATAATAATGCTGACTCCCATCTTCTCTCAGGAATCTTGGGCCAAGGAAAAACTTTACCGGTCGAAAAAGGCAAACTTGTTCGTGGGATTTGGCAACAAATTTTTCTCGTTGAACTCGACGGCCCCAGGGAACGTAAGGTAGTTGTTTCGGTGTAAAAAAAGCCTTGTTGATTTAGAAGATAAATCTATATGAACTGTCAAAAAGAGGAAAATTTAAAAGATTGCCCTTGCACTTATCCGGGTTGTCCACGGAGGGGAGTTTGCTGCAAGTGTGTAAGCTATCATCGAAAAAATGATGAGTTACCGGCTTGTTTTTTTTCAAAAGAGGTTGAAAAAAGTTATGACCGGTCAATTAAGAATTTCATTAGGAAAAATTCATGAGAAGATGCTGTAAACAAAATGGTATACTTTATGAAAGAGAACAAAGAAATAAACTATGGACGCTTACAACTGGTACCAGCAATTAGTCAAACCCTCCTGGGCGCCGCCGAACTGGCTATTTGGGCCGGTGTGGACGGTGTTATATGTGGTTATTGCCGTTTCTTTTGGTTATGCAGGTTATTTTTT
Organism: Bathyarchaeia archaeon; assembly: GCA_035529595.1. GTDB lineage: Bacteria > Patescibacteriota > Microgenomatia > PFEM01 > JAFGMK01 > DATKWK01. Next base: position 381,786 of record DATKWK010000035.1, on the reverse strand, counting down.
TTTCAAGGGCAAGATTTCTTTTGTCGTTCTGCTTCCCTTTATCCTTAATCTGATTTTTAATTTTGCCTTTACACCGTTGCAGTTTGGATTAAAGAATAATTTGCTGGCTGCCGTCGATATTGTTTTGGTTCTGATTACCCTTATCTGGGTGCTGAGTGCTATTTGGCCCCATATCCGTTGGATTGCTTTGATCAACATCCCCTATCTGCTCTGGGTTTCGTTTGCCACGGTTTTACAGATTACGATTACCTCTTTAAATGGCTAAAAAACATCACCAAAAACCGATGTTGATTATGATATCATTTCCTTATGAGACGGTTTAAAGTCCGGAAATTGGTTCGGGATAAGATTGAAGAAAATATTTTAAAAAGAAAATCAAAAGTCGTTTCCAGAAGGATCGAAAACGACGAATTTTTGGACGAATTAACCAAAAAGCTAAAAGAAGAGGCCGATGAACTCAACCCTCATGATCTTGAAAATGCCAAGCATGAATTAGCTGACATCCAATTAGTCGTTGATTGCCTGTTAAAAATTCTTCAGATCTCCAAAAAAGAGCTACTGGCGATTCAAAAAAAGAGAATCAAAGAAGCCGGCGCTTTTGACCAACAAATTTATATCGAGACGGTAGATTTAGAAGACGATGATGACTGGGTCGCTTACTACGAAAAAAAATTCGAAGAAATAAAATAATTTACAAATCCTGAGTCTATGATTAAACCCAAGTTTACCAACAAAATATTTAAGATTTTGAGGTTACTTCCCGAAGGGATAACTTTCACTGATAATGGCGAAAAAAGCGCCAATGTGGCTTTGTCTAACGGCCGAGTTTTATTAAAAATTTCTGCGTCCGATATCCAAATACCGGGTATCTCTATCGCCAACGGTTTTTATCAAAAGCCCAGCCCATTAGCGGATAATTTTGTTTCCCAGTCTCAAATAGAAAGACTTTTTGAAATTTTGACTTTAAATAACCTTTTTCAAAGATTAAACCACCTGGGATTTTGTTACCCGGTTGAGTCGGTTAAAGCCGAAAGGGAAAGATTGATCAAAGAAGCCAAAAGCGCCAACTGGCATTTATACCAGGAGAGTTCAAATGATAATTCTGCTTGGCTGTTTATTGGCGAGAGAAATCTTTGGCCGGATCCTTTAGTTGAGCTAATTTTTAATGAAAATATCCAAGATAAATGGAAAAACTACTGGCTGCCTCATTTTCAAATCGATATTGACACCTACTTAAATGGAGATGAGATCGAAAAGCTGGTAACGGATACTTTTCAGGGGAAAGTAAAACCGTATCGGATCATTGCGAATGACAAATTTATCGTTTTAGTCAGAGCGAGGTTGGGGATTGTGTCAGGAATCAACGTCAACTTAGACTTGGGTTTTGAAGGCAGAATGACCAGATATAGCCGGCTGAAGCTGCTTTCTCAATTAGTATAATCAGGAATACTAAAATATTTTGGTAATAATAAGATCAGGTTCTTGATCGACTGGCTTAGTCTCAATTATGAATCCAGTTAAAATTCAAAAAAAATTAGAAAGAAGATATCCGGGAAAGAAAATTATTAAAAATAATGGTACGAATCCAACTGAAATTCTTTGTGAAGTTGATCCATCTGGAAATCACCCGCAATACAGTTTAGCCGTCAGCGTTTTGGATAGAAGTTTCCCTCACGTCCACTGGAAGGCAACCGAAAGGTATAAGGTCATTAAAGGAAAGCTGAAAATCTTCAAAGATGGCCAAGGTTATCTTTTAAAAGCAGGCGAAGAATTAACTATTAATCCTGGCGAAGTTCACTGGGCTGAAGGTCACGAAACTTGGATCGAGTGTTATTCCGAACCTGGTTGGGTATTAGAGGACCATATTTTGAAAGAGGGAAAATGAGGGGTAAGAAAGAAATTATAATGTCAGAAAAGCAAATCCGAAATTCTTGAGATGAAGCAATCAAAAAGCGTTGGCGGAGTGGTTATTAATCGTGAAGGTTTAGTTCTGGCAGTTAACCAAGACGGTAATTCTTGGTCCTTGCCAAAAGGGCATATTAAAGAGGAAGAAACTCCGCTTGAAACTGCAAAAAGAGAAGTTTATGAGGAGTCAGGAATCACAAAATTGGAGTTGGTCAAAGATTTAGGCTATTACCAACGCTACAAGATCGGTCCTAGCGGTAAGGGCGAAGATAAAACGGAATTAAAAACAATTTTTATGTTTCTTTTCAGAACTAATCAGACTGAATTAAAGCCGAACGATCCTCGAACTCCAGAAGTAAAATGGGTGAAAAAGGAAAAAGTGGCTAAATTACTAACGCACCCAAAGGATAAAGATTTTTTCTTGAGAATTATTAACGAAATCTAAACCGCTCAGTTTAAGTCGTCAAAATGAAGTTTTTTATTAAACCTAAATCCCCTTTTGATTTTGATCTGGTGGCCAGCCTGTATTCAAGGTTTCCCGTCCAGTGTGTCGATTTGTATGAAAAAGGAACCTACCGGCGGGTGTTAGCGGTTGATGGTAAATATTGCCTGATTGAAGTTACCTCCGTCGGTTCGGTTAAACTGCCAAAGCTGGCGGTAAAAGTTTCGCCTCCTGTTGGCAAAGAAAGATTCATAAAAGAAAAAGTGAAATGGCTAGTCGGGGCAGATGAGGATGTTTTAAAATTCTATTGGCTGGCATCCGGGAAAAAGAATTTTAAGCGGCTGATCGACGAGCTTTACGGGTTGAGAGCTCCCAAAACCGCGACCGTTTTTGAAGCTCTGATTATCGCCATTACCGAACAGCAGATTGCCTTACCGGTGGCGATCGCTTTAAGAAAAAGGCTGGTTGAAAAATATGGTAATTCAATAAAAACAAACCATAAAGACTACTTTGCTTTCCCGACCCCGGAACAATTAGCCAAAGCCCAGTCCGAGGAAGTCAGACAATTAAAATTCAGTTCCCGGAAAGCCGATTATCTCATTAACGTTTCTCGAAAAGTTGCCGCCGGTGAGATCGATTTGGAAGCGATGAAAAATTGGCCGGTTGAAAAAGTTCTTGATGTTCTGACCAGGATTAAAGGCATCGGTCCCTGGACCGTTGAATATATGATGTGCCGGGGAATGGGCAGATACGATGCGCTGCCGGCCGGTGATATGGGATTAAGAGCAGCGGTGACTAAATATTTAGGTAAAAAAGAAAGAGTATCTGAAAAAGAAGTCAGAAAATTACTTAAGCCGTTTGGAAAGTACCAGGGTAAGGCCGCTTTTTATCTGATTTATTCTTATGCTTTTCAAAAATATCCCCAGGAGAGGCTTTTATAAAAAGTAGTTATTTCTGGTAAAATATCATCATGACTATCTTGATTCTTCACGGTATCGGCGGTTATGCCGGTATTCACTGGCAGCAATGGTTGTATGATCGGTTGATTGAAAAAGGTTACCAAGTGATTATGCCTGGTTTACCCAATCCCGATCACCCGGATCGGACTAAATGGACAAAAGTCGTCCGGAAGGTAATCAAGGGTGTTGATTTAAAAGATTTGGTGATTATCGGCCATTCGTTGGGGGTGGTTACGGCCCTGGATGTAATTGAAGAATTAAATTGTCCGGTAAAAGCCCTGATCTCCGTTTCCGGTTTCAGCCAAGACTACGGGGCAGAGTTAAACAGTTACTTTTTGAAAGAAAAAGAGATTGATTTTGATCAAATAAACCGAAATTTGAAAAAGGCGTTTGTTTCTTACGGCGATAACGATCCCTATGTTCCCCAAGAAATCTTAAAATCTCTGGCCGATAGGCTGGGAGTAAAACCTCAGGTTTTCGCGAGTGGTGGTCATCTGAATACCGATACCGGTTACACCACCTTTCCGGAATTACTTAAGATAATCAATAAATTAAAATGATTAGGCAGGCGACTGAGAAGGATGCTTTTGAAATAGAAAAAATTGATCGAGAAGCTTTCGGTAAAGGCGGGATAACTCAAACGATGATCAGGTCCCAACTTAATGTTTTTCCCGACGGTGCCTTTGTCGCGGTTCAAGGTAAGAAAGTCGTTGGGGTTGCTTTCTGCGAGCAGCATCAGAAAAGACTGTTTCCTCCTTATGTTCATGATGTCGGTCGTACCCACTCTGACAAAGGAAAGTTATTCTATCTTTCAGTGATTACGATAAGCAAGAAATTTAGAAGCAAAGGAATCGGGTCTATGCTTTTAAAAGCCATCGACAAGTTAGCAGATAGCTCTGGCGGCCAAAGAATTTATTGTCCGGTTAACAAACTGCATCCCTATCTTAAAGAAGGTGTGCTTCACTTTTGGGAAAAGAATGCTTACCAAATTACCGGTGAGACCAGCTGGGAAGTTGCTCCAGGTAAATACCTCAAATCTTATATTTTTGAAAAAGTAATCTAATCATTATCCAATTAAAAAAAGGATATAAACTTTAAAGCGTCAAAAATTAACGGAAGGCATTAGCTCTAAAAACTGGCAGGAGCTGATGAAAAAATGAAAGATTATAAACTAACCTTACATTCGGTTCTTTGCCAAACTGGTAGGCTAATACTTTCTTATCGGGCTAAAATCGGAAAAACAGAAGAAAAGAAAAAAAACGAAATTGTCACGCCGGCGGATATTGCCGCCAATGAATACATTACTGAACAACTATCAAAAAAGTACCCTGAAATTCCGATTTTCTCTGAAGAAGGAACTAAAGATAAAAGTCAATGCCGGACAAGATGGATTGTAGATCCGTTAGACGGGACTACACCTTGGGTTTGGGGAAATTCTGGTTTTTCAATCTCAGTTGCGCTAGAAGATAAGGGACAAATTGTTGTCGGGGCAGTCTACGACCCGGTAATGAAAGAGTTTTTCTATGCTGAGAAAAACCGGGGCGCCACGAGAAACAGCAAGCCGATTAAACCGGTTAAGAATATTCCTCTAAAGGAAATGTTTGTGGTGGTGGACTGGGGAAACAAGAAAGAAGAAAGGAAAGAAGGTCTTTCATATCTTAAACATTTCTTTCTTCCGGAAATGTTTGCCAGAAGGGTGGTTCCCCAGTTTGCACCTGCCTTAGGCTTATGCCGGATCGCTGAGGGAAGAATACATGCACTGGTTTGTAACATTACCTACGTCGAAGACCATTCGGCCGGAGCGCTGATTCTTCAAGAAGCAGGGGGTTACTGCAGTAATTTTTATCATACCAAAAGTTTTAAGCATCGAGAGCGTGGAATTATTGCTGCCAATGAACGGGCAACACATAAACTGATAGTCAAGTTCTTAAAAAGTAAGGGATTTAGCCTTAAAGACTAAGTTTATCCATAAGTCTAATAGAAGAATTATTCGACATGATCTGCTTTTTGATTTGAGAAGATCTTTGACGGAAAAAAGAAATATACCTTAGTTAGAAAAGTTAATTAGGCTATCAAGGTTGATTGTTAAAATGAAATTAAGTCAATTAGAAGACTATTTACAAAAGAAGATTTTTCCTGAACTTGAAAAAGGCCGGCCTGATTTTGATAAACCGCATACTGTAGCTGTGGTTAAAAAATTAAAAGAAATTTTAAAAAACTCTCCGGCTTTGAAACTCGATAAGATAGTTTTAATTATTGCTGCCTATAGCCATGATTGGGGTTATGCCGGTCTTTTCCAAGACGGAATGCCGGTTCAACTTAAAGAGGTTAATGATGCTAAAAACGACCATCGAGAGATTGGAGCCAAAAAACTAGCAGGGTTATTAAGAAATAAATTTTTCAATTTCTTAACTAGGGAACAAAAAAAAGAGGGCGATTCATTTAGTTTATATACATGACGAATTCGAAGCATTGAAAGATGTTGATGAGCTGGTTTTAATGGAAGCTGATGTTCTGGGAGGAACAGATATTAGCTTAATCAGGCCGACTTTTGATTACGATTCGAATAAAAAATGGCTTCAAGGAATAAGAAAAGTAAAGTTGCCAAGGTTTATCAACAGTTTTTCAAAAAAAGAAGCCGAAAGATTGTTAGCTGAAAGGGAAAAGTATTATGAGATTAAATTTAAAAAGAAATCTAGCTTACCAGCTTTTAAAGATTAATTGTTGGCAGTAATTTCACTTCTCAGGTGCTTTATCTTTGTCATGTTTACCGGTAGTCTTTTTATATTTTCTACTTACCCGATATCTTCTTGACAAATATCTTATAATATTCTTGTTAAGTTTTTTTGAGTTTTTATGACTCCTCGTATTGAAGCGCGAGATAAAGTTACTTTTATTGGTAGTCTGTTTGTCCCTCCAGGGACGCAAGGAGAAATTCTTGGGGTAGCCTTTGATCTGTCAGTCCATAAGCAGATGGAAAAAGGGCAAATGATCGTTGCACCTCAACTGCCTCAACTTGGACCTCGATATTATATGAATTCTGAAGCAATGGCTGGTTTACCGTTTGTATCTTTTCATTCTGAAAGCCCTGCTGATCCTTGTTATGATCTTCAAGTTACCCTGGATGATGGCGCAAGGTTAGGCGACTTCATTGTGCCAGATTCAAAAAGAGAATTATTCGATCAGATCCACGCTGCTTGCATTAGTCTAGCCGGTGGTGGATATGCCCGTAATCCTAGTGAAGGTATTAGGATGCGAGATGAAGCCTTAAGCACTTTAGTCAGTTTATGTCCTGGAATGGCCGAATTACCAGTAGGGATACAAATAATAATCGAAGCGGCTGAACAAGGTAGGATTGATTTAACAAATAGGACGGTTAAGATTCAGATAGCCGGTCCGATTAATACTGCTTACTATTCTAAAGTCCAAAACGAATCGGGCGAATTCGAAGATAAATTAATCGTCAGAAGCTACGAAGCTTTGGCTACTCATTCACTATTAATTTTAGCCCGTTCCATACTTTGGGCTAAAGCTCTTGAGAAATACGGCTGCAATGTTGTCTGCTCCTTTGATGAACCTTGCTTTAAATATTTAGACCAAGAACGGGGTGGACCAAGATTAAGGACAGCTTTGGATACTTATGAGTTACTTTGGGCAAATCCCGATTATCTTCCTTATTCGCGGATGATTCATGTCTGCGACGTTATTGTACCTGAATTTCTGGAATATGTTGACCTTTTGAATTGGGATGTTTATAAAAATGCCGAACTGGCAGCCGGAAATGAGCCAGCGCTTAAGGCATTCATTTTAAGAGGCGGAAGATTGGTGACTGGAGTTGTTCCGACTAATCCTGACGATACGAGAGAACTAATCAAGCAGATAGGCGGAGATGGCCAAATAAAAACTTTATTTAAAGATAATGAGTTAAGAACTGCTTTCGTTCAAGCTTGTGCTGCAAGAGTCGAAAAGGTTATCAAAATTTTAACCAACGAAAAACTGCCACCTGATTCCAGAATGACTCTTGAAGAAGTTATGAGAGGCCTAATGGTTAGTCCTCAGTGTGGCCTTGGGGGAATGCTGGGAGACGTAGACGCTCCAGAATATTCCGCTTTAGTTTACGATCTAATCTATCAGGTAGCGGCGGTAGTTGGTTTGATTTAATCGGTAGTTTTTTGTACACTGTTTCCATACTTCAATCAACAGCCTATTATGAAAATTTTACTTACCGGCCGGCCGGGTATCGGCAAAAGCACTATCCTTCAAAAATTCAGGGGCGGTTTTACCGGAAAAATCTATGGAATAGTTGCCAGGGAATTAAGGGATGAGGATAACAACCGGGTTGGTTTTTCAGCGGAAAACTCGGCCAAAAAAGAAAAAGTCTTTGCCCATAAATACAAAATTAAATCCGAATTTATAGTCGGTGGAAAATATCATGTTGACATTAAGGCGATTGATGATTTTGTTGTTCCGGAAATTAAACGAGGCATTCAGGATCCGGATTCAGTGATTTTGATTGATGAAATTGGCCGGATGCAGTCGTTCTCAAAATTATTTATGCAAGCGATTCGTGAAACTCTTAATAGTGAATGTAATATCTTGGCAACGATTGTTTTTGATCCCGAGCCTTGGTCAATTGAATTTAAAAAACACCCTGGGGCGGTTTTGATTGAGGTTGACGAGACTAATAGGGAAATATTACCTGAACTGCTGCTTCTTATTTATCGTAGTATCAGTCAAATAAACCGATTATCTTTATCTCAGAGAGATAAGTTTTTACAACTTACCAGGCAATATTTTTCTCAAAACCAATTTATCCAAATCAGGAAGCTGTTTAATAACGCTCTTTTTTATGTGATCAACAAAAAAATCGCTCTTGAAAAAGAGACTGCCAACGAAGAAATCTATCGGGTGATTGGAAAGCATGACAGTCACTTGGTCAGACTAAGTTTGGTTAATAATAATTTCTACTGTGATTGCGATCTGTTTAAAGGCAGAAAAGATTATGCCGGGAAAGTCGGAGAATGTTCCCATATCCAGTCGGTGATTTTAGATTTAATTGATAAAGGAGATAAAGATGTTAGGGCCTAGAATAATCTTTGGGGCAGCAGAGGATATAGAGAAAACCGAGCAACCAATTCCCCAGGAAATTGCCCCGCCGTACGCAGAAATAGTTAAAATGAGTCCAAGAGCAAGCCGCTGGTATGAATTTATGATGCAGGAAAGCCAGCGGCCAAATTTTGAAGGTTGGTTGAGAAGCCGGTTCTGTGAACAATACGCTCTTCCTGGAAGATCACTGGCAGGTGCTAAATTTGCCCTCGAGCCGGTCTCACAGATTACTGACGGCGGTCTTTTAGTTCCGGTCTTTGAATTTCGCCGGCAGAGACATTATCAATCTTTTTTGCGTCGGACTGATCTGTCTTTGGTTCAAGGTACGACGCTGGCATTAGATGTCGAAGAGGATATGAGGCCGCTTTCAATTGTTTTCGTTTGTGCAGAGTATATTAGAGGTCATTTAGAGCCCAGGCAGATAAAAAGGCATGAAAAAATCCATGCTACAGACCCACTGATATATGAGAGGAAAACATCTGATGCCCCGGCTTTGAATGAATTAATCGCAGTCATCGGAGAAGTGACTGATCCTGAAGGTGATTTATTGACGGTTGATTCGATACCCGGATTTTGGAGACAGGTTTTTCGGGATGTCAGCCGTTTTTCTCCTTCATTGATGAAAATTTTAGCCACCGGCAAGAAAACGGAGTATCCGATCGATGAGCTAGTAAGCTCCATGTGCCAATTTGTTAAAGACATAACCAGGAACCGGAGTAACCGGCAGGTAGTCAGGATGATAATGAGTTGTCGCGATTTTGATGAGCTGATTGCCAAGCTTTATCAAGTATATCCTGAAATTTTTAAATCTGAAGGACTGGTAGACTGAAGCTTGGCCTTTTTGGGGAAGCCGGCAGAAATTGCCAAAATCATTGTTTTTATGCTGGAAAGACCGGATTCCATTAACATGGACCAGGTGGTGGTCAATAGAAATAAAGGTCTTTAATTTGAGCTAATCTACGTTTTTTCCTCGTATAAAAGAAATTTGTAATGGATTACAAATTACCATATAATCAATCCAATGGCAACAAATGGGGAAGATAACTATTCTACTTCACAGGCTACACGAGATGAAAAAGCTCGTATAACTCTTAGAGAACAAGGCAAAAGAGATGCAACTGAATTCGGATATGTTGGGGGCATAGTCGGATCTTTACAGGACCTGCGGAGCAGAGGCTACGGCGAAGCGGCTATTATGGCTTATTTAGATGGAGTTTCGACGGTAATGGCAGAGTCAGTTTTAGGAGGACAAGGTATAAGTCCGGCTTCTCTTGGCTATGGAGACAAACTTGCCCAAATGAAAGATCTATCTACGCAGTTTATACTCCAGTCAGAACAGATAGCTACTCCGACAGAAAAATAAGAAAGCTTGATTTCTCCCCCATTCTTTACAATCCAACTCTTGGGTTTCGATAAATATGGACTCGGTTTTCCAATTAATCTTTTTATAGACCTCGTGGGCTAGCTCCAAACTGATACTTGATAATAACTTTAACTAGTGGTACCATGTGAACTATGACAATAAATAACAATAAACAACGGGTAACTCTTTTTCTTAATCCGGACCTATTAAGACACGCCAGAGCACAAGCTGTGGTTGAGGGACGCAGCTTAACCTTTCTAGTAGAAAGGGCTTTAATGAAGTATTTACCCAAAGAAACAATAATTAAGAAGCCTGATATTAAAGTGGCTTGATCCTTAAACTCACGTTATCAAATTAACAAACGCAGAGAATAAAGAAAAAATCTGTGATAATTTAAAAAAACAAAAGGGGATGAAATAATAATGACGGTAGCAATTATTGTGTACGCTTTTTTGGCTTGGAGAATTGTTAAACTGGTGCAAGTCCTTTCTCGTGAACAACAAGCTTCTTAATTTGTGGTAGCGCGCTGCTTGCGCTCTTTATTAGTCGAATGATATAAAGTTTTCGGTTTCGTTCAGAGAATTAAAAGGGGTGAAAATAAATATGGATATTAAATTAAATGATCAAAAGGGGAACGTGACTGTTTGGCCGGAAAAGCTATATACGCAGCAGGAAGTAGATGGTTTACTTGAAAAAAGAGGGGAGAGTTTTTCTTCTCGGGCAAGAGAAATAGAAGAAGAGTCTCATTATCGTTTCAAAAACCTTTACAGAGAATGATGCGGAGTTACTCAATAGCTTCAAGAGGTACTTTTTACAGGAAGTGGTAAAATCGTCTTACAGTGGGAAAAAGTGGAAGATATACCACTTCATTTTTATGGCTATAGAAAGAACTGGCCGGTCGACTCCGGAGTGGGATATCAGAAGGTTAGGAATCGGTGTTGACCTGGATGGGACATTTGCCGATAGTCATCCTTACGCACTTGCAGTTATGAGTCAATATCTAAGCCAAATAAGGGGAGAGGAGGTTCATCTTCGGGTTGAGGATACTCTTGATTGGGATCTGGCCAAACATCCTTTAGTTGCCGATACTCCGGGAGCCAAAGAATTTCTCAAGCAGCTTTACTATGAGAGAACTGATGTTTTTCAAAACGCGGTCGTTTACCCGGGTGCTCTGGAAGTAATTTGCGACTGGCGAAATCAGGGATATGAAGTTTTCTTTATCAGCGGTAGAGTCGACCAATATGGAATTGGCCAGGCAACTCAAGACTGGTTTAAGAATCTCGGCCTGGATTGGGTAGTCGACGAAAACAGACTGATTATTCGCTCTCCGGGGGTAACCGACTTAGATTTTAAACTCGGCATGATAACTCGATTTAATCTGCAGGTTTTTATTGATGACCGGCCGTCAACGATGAGAGATTTTGTTGCTGATTGTTTAATGATAAAAATTTTACCGGCCCAACCTTGGAACCAAAATGAATTGGGGATCAGCCAGGCTGTTTTTGCTCCTGATCCAAGAAGATTTAGCCAAATGGGAATGATAGTTGATCAAAGCCAAGGTAAAGGAATCGGCCCCGATTGGCGGCAGATTGATGCCTATGTTCAAGAAACTGCTCAGTGGTACTACTTTCTAGAAAGCTTTAGGGTTGGTTAAAAATACACCTTTAAGGTGTCTCACCCTTGACACCTTGGTAATCAGAGTTTCCTTCAGATTGGTTTGAGGTATATTTAGTATCGAAGGCTAGGTAAGAAATAAAACGGCACTGGAAAAGTCAGTTTAATATTACAATTGAAGTTAATTTAGTATATTTTAGAAATATGAGAGTAAAAAGTTTTTTAAAGATTATTAAGTTATCTGTCTTGTCTTTTGGAAAAATAAAATCCGTGGGAATGGAAGTAACTAATAAGTGCAACCTGAATTGCCTACATTGCTTCAGGAAAAACTCTAAAAGCCAAGACTTGCCAGAAGACAAATGGATAAAAGTGTTCAGAAGTTTGATTAAACAAGGGACCATATCAATGGCCTATGTGGGAGGCGAGCCATTACTTAGACAAGATCTAATTAAAATTGGAAAAAAATACTTTCCTGTAAACATGATAATTACAAACGGAACCATTCCTTTGCCGGATTGGAAAGATGTCACCTTTGGTGTTTCAGTTGACGGAACCAAAAAATACCACGAAAAAATCAGAGGCAATGGTTTCAACGGCAAACAGTATGATTTAATCAAAAAAAACATCCTGGATGGGGCCGCCAAGGGTTTAAAAATATACATACTTATGACTATTAGCAAAGAAAACAAAGATAACATTGAAGACTTTTATAAGGAATGGTCTGAAACTGAAGTAGCGGGTGTAATCTATGACTTTTATACTCCCCAAAAAGGTGAAGATGACACTTTGTGCCTCACCTTCAGCGAGAGAGACAGAGTGATTGACAAATTAAAAACTCTTAGATTAAAAAGACCTAAGTTTATGCCCTGGAATAGCGAAAGAATTTTGCAAAAGATGAGTTCAAGACAGGCCGGCAAATGGATCAAAAAATGCAGTGCTAAATTTAAAACGCGATTAAATTTAAATTTCGAGGGTAAAAAGCTTTATCCTTGCCAGATGGGAAGCCCCGATCAAAAGAAAGTAACAATTGACTGTAGCCGATGTGGTTGTATGATAGCCTACCTTGATGTGAAAGATACAGTCCTAGCGATTGAAATGTTTCGTTAAAGTTAGCAAAAGAATTTCTTTTAGTTTTTTCCCCACCAAAAAATTAAGAGACTGTTGGGTAATATCTTTTCTGGTAGAATATAGCCATGATTGTAAAAGAAATACAGTCAAAAACTATTCTATCCGTATCGAAGGTCTATCAGTATGACCTTAATCCTTATACGGGTTGTCAACATGGTTGTTCGTACTGCTACGCCCGTTTTATGAAAAGATTTACCGGGCACCGGGAGCCCTGGGGTCAATTTGTCGATGTCAAGGTTAATGCCCCCGATCTATTAAGGCTGGAAATCACTAAGAAAAAGCCAGGGAAGGTTTGGATCAGTGGAGTATGTGATCCATACCAGCCGCTAGAGGTAAAATATAAACTTACGCGCCAATGTCTGGAAATACTGGCACAAAACAACTGGTCGGTCATAATCCAAACCAAATCTCCTTTAGTTCTACGAGATATCGATATTCTAAAAAAAGGAAAAGATTTTGAAGTCGGTTTTAGTATTGCCACGGCTGATGATAGTATCAGGAAACTATTTGAACCGGATGTTCCTACAATCAGGGCTAGAGTGAGAGCACTTGATGAATTACACCGGGCTGGGATAAGGACATATGTCATGATCGCACCGATGCTTCCCGGGGCAGAAGGTCTTGCGGAAATCCTTGAGGGAAAGGTTGACTATGTAATAGTTGACCGGATGAACTATCACTATGCCGATTGGGTGTATCGGAAGTACGGTCTGGATGACAAAATGACCGATGATTTTTTTGACCTGATGGGACGGACACTTTCCTCGACATTCGCGAAATTGGGAATTAGTTGTTAAAGGTGGTATCGTAAAAAAATTAAAATAGATTTGAGCGTTGTCCGTCAAGTAGAGCAGATTCTAAAATCATTCCATCTAGGTACCCTGCTCATTCATTTTTTCAAACCTTTGATATAATTACCTTGTGAGCATGTTACAAACGGGAATAATAGTGATTTACGGGGCATTGTCTTTTATATTTTTTATCAAAGGATTATATGAGTCAGTTAAAAAGAAAAATTCATTCGGAGAAACAGCTTTTCTCTCTTGGCTGGGGATCTTTGTTTGGGGTGATGCGGTAATTATCGGACTTTTTTGGTTTTTATCTTCTCTCGTCTGTTTATTAGTAAAAGATTGGATCTTATTTCTTTTAATACTATCTGTTTTTTGGGTGGTAAGAAGTATGGGTGAAACTAGCTATTGGTTTAATCAGCAGTTCTCGACAATTAATCGGAATCCCCCAGAAAGATTAAGGGGTTATCGATTATTCAAGAATGATTCGATTTGGTTTATTTACCAGATTTATTGGCAGTGTGTAACGGTGGTATCAATAATAGCTACGATATATTTCGCAAACTTGTGGTTGAGAAGTATTCACTAATGAAGAAATTGGTTCTAGAATTGTCCCAGTAAGTGACACGAAAAGGATTTTCTCAACCTAATTAATGTAATGCGCCCTCAAGATGCACTATAAAAAATATTTTATTATTTGAAGTAAAATAGCTGTATGTGGACCTGTTCCAAGTGCGGAAGAGTTTTTGAAAAAGCAAAACAGCCTCATAGCTGTCACAAAATTTCTATTCCCTGTTGTATCCATTTGTTTGGTAACTATGATTTCTTAGCGGCTTTGCCAAAGAAAGATAAGCTGGAAATCAGATTTGCCCTGGATCAAAAATTAGATAGTCCAAGGTTAAAAATCTGTGTGCCCATGTCTGCAAAAGTCTTTAAGAACTGTATCGATCTAAAGGCAATAGAAGAAATTAATGAAGAACTTATTCGGTGGTTAAGCCAAGCCTATCACCTGAAGGATAAGCAGTAGTTTTAGCGTAGGAGACCTAGCGTCCGAGAGAAAAAAGATTTTTTAAACCTAATTAATACCCCTTTAAGCCACAAAGTGGTAAAATCAGCTTAAAGTGGCCAAATTAAAACTCTCTCTCTTTCTGTCAAAAAAACCGGCTTGGTTTTCCTGCTTTCCCTGGTTCTTGTGATTTTTACCAAAAATCTTTTTGCTTATGAAAATTAAAAGAAAGATATTCTAAAAATTGTTAGTCCTAGTTTAAAACTTTAAAAAACGTCAGGAAACCTAAGGCACTTTGAAGGTGTCTGTGACAAATTTTTTTATGCAGATTGTCAAGGATGTTTACTCATTAGGTATTTCTTTAAATAGCCGGATTTTGGTTTGTATGCCTCACCCGGATGACGAAGCAGTTTTTATTGGCGGTACTTTATATAAGCTATTTTTAGGTAAAATACCCACCCGGGTTTTGACTTTCAGCCGGGGTGAAAGAAGTTCTCTTCGCTATAGACTGGATAAGTCTGCGGATCTTGGTAAAGTAAGATCGATCGAGCTGAAAAATGCTTTGAAGATATTGGGGATAAAAGATCTGAAAATATTTGATTTCGGCGATGGAAATTTGAAGAATCGGGGAGAAGAAATACTGTCATGTTTAAGAAAAGAAATATCCCTATACCGACCCTCGCACATAATTACCCTTGAGCCAAACGGAATTTACGGACACCCTGACCATATCTCTCTGAGCAAGTTTGTCTCTGAGGTTTCAGACCCGCCAGTCAAAACTCTATACGCGACAGTTTCTATTAATTATATTTTACCTCGACAAGCCATAAAGTTGGCCGAAAAGGTAGTCAAGCCTAGTAAGCCTCAATTTATTATGAAACTGGGCCTTGCCGCCAGTATAAAAAAACTGCTGGCGTTAAAGTCCCATCAGTCGCAGTTCAGGTTTGACATGCTTCACTGGCAGTCTTTTTTATTCTTTCTCAAGAACAAGATGCTTTCCAGGGAATATTTTCTGTGAAATAACAATTGCCGGAGTGGTTATCGTATGATGATCTGTCATATTAGCCAACCAGTATGACCTGCTAGGTAAAAAGTGGTAGAATCAGCTTAAAGTGGCCAAATTTAAACTATCCCCTTCTTCTGCCAATAGGCAGGGATCGTCAAGGCTTTTAGGATTGATGTTGATTTTCTGACAAAGTATTATGAAAAATCTTGACAAATTAATAAAACGAATAATTGCCTTCCGAGACGCTCGTGATTGGAAACAATTTCATAACCCAAAAGATGTAGCCCTTTCCCTTACATTGGAAGCCTCAGAGGTTGTTGAGCATTTTCAATGGAAAAACGGAAAAGAATTGGAGGAATACATTTCAGCTCACAAGGAACATATCGGAGAAGAGTTGGCCGATGTTCTTTATTGGATATTATTGATGAGCCATGATTTGGAGATAGATATTGTCGATGCTTTAAGCAAAAAGATGGACAAAAACGAAGAAAAATATCCTATCGAGAAAGCGAAGGGACGTCATGCTAAATACGACAAATTGTAGGTAATAATGACAATTTCCCTTAAGGATCCACAAAAAATGGAAGGCCACAGGAAAAGATTAAGAATACGTTTCTTGAAAAGTGGATTTGACGGTTTTCTTGATTATGAAATTGTGGAATTACTTTTAACGTTGGGTACCCCTCGGAAAGATTGTAAGCAAATGGCAAAACAAGCTATTAAAGAGCTTAGTGGTTTACGAGGAGTACTTGATGCTTCGCTGGAAGATTTACAAAAGATTAAAGGTATTGGACCATCTAATGCATTTGGTATAAAACTTTTTCAGGCAGTAGCTGAGCGCCTCGCAAGAGAGCACCTACCAGAGAAAATTACACTTAATTCATCAAGGGCAGTAGCTAACTTTTTGCAAAAATCTATCGGACGGGAAAAGAAAGAGCATTTTGTTGTGCTGTCTCTTGATGCACATAATTGTTTAATAAAAATCAGTAATATTTCAGTAGGTTCGCTTAATTCAAGTATTGTACACCCCCGGGAAGTTTTTAAAGAAGCGATTCAGTCCTTTGCTGCACAAATAATAATTGCCCATAACCATCCATCGGAAAATCCTGAAGCCTCACCGGAAGACGTTGCGCTAACGAGACGCTTGGAAGAAGCAGCTAAAATTTTTGGTATTGAACTTCTCGATCACATTATCGTTACTAAAAACAAATTTTACAGTTTAAAGGAACAAAACTTAATATAAGTTCATGTCTGATTAAAGAAATTATTAAATTTAGAGGTGAGTGAGATCGGAAATAAATTTATAATCATTAGGTAAAGCAAAAAGGTAATCATACTAAAACAATAAACTTCAATTATGATTCTTTATGAAGGCACAATCGAGCGATTTAACGAAGATGTAATGCAAAACTGCATTGCGGATCGTGCGGCCGAAAAATATCGAGCTTACTACAAAAAGGATCCAGCTGATCGTGAATATAGATCATGGGCAATTTCGCTTGCAATCCTAAATAATAGTTTTCATTACGCCGGCCTTAAAGACAACCATATAATTGTCGAATACGAACTTCCTTTTTCGTCGCGAAGAATTGATGTTTTGCTTTTTGGGCATGACGTGGATGGAGAAGAAAATGTTGTAATGATGGAACTCAAACAATGGTCAAATCAACACGTGCAAGACGCCGAAAGTGAAGGTAATGTAGTCGTCGATTATGGGCAATTTAAGAGGGAACAACCACACCCCGTGCTACAAGTGCAAGGATACTATTTCGGCCTAAAGGATTTTCTTAGGATTTTTCAAGAAAAGAACTCGCCAGAATTAAGCGCATCTGTATATCTACATAATTATTCAAAGAATAAAGATGCCATACTTTTTTCTTCGGAATTTTCTAAATTAATCAAAACCTTTCCATTGTTTGCAAAAGAAGACGCTATTGAATTGGGAAGATATCTAAAAAAGCGCCTTCAGGGTGGTAAGGGTAAATTGATTTACGAACGATTTGCAAGAAGCCCAATCGAACCGTCTAGAAAACTACTTGATCATACATCGGAGATGATAAATAAACGGCAAATTTTTAATTTAATTGATGAACAAATTGTTGCCTACAATGCAATAAGGCACAAAGTTAAGCAGTTCGCAAAAACAAAGCAAAAATCAGTAGTGATAGTAAAGGGTGGTCCCGGCACAGGGAAGTCTGTAATAGCATTAGAAGTTATGGGGGAGCTTTTGAGGCAAGGGAGAAAGGTCGTACATGCCACGGGATCGTCCGCGTTTACAAATACATTAAGAAATATAGTTGGTGTTCGGGCAAAAAACCTGTTCAAATTTTTCAACAGCTTTATTGCAACGAAGTCAGGTTCTTTTGATGTGCTTATTTGCGACGAGGCACATCGTATAAGAGAATCAAGCATAGATAGATATACACCGAAAGTTCAAAGAACAGATTTGCCCCAAATAGACGAATTGTTAAATGTAGCGAAATTAAGCATTTTCTTTATTGACGAAAATCAGATCGTGAGACCGAACGAAATAGGAAGCGTCGAGATGATAAAAAAAGCAGTGCAACGTTTGGGAATTAAAAAATCTGATATCTCTGAATTTGAGCTTAAAACACAATTTAGATGTTCAGGTTCCGATGCTTACCTTCAATGGTTAGATTTTGTTTTAAGAATTGGTGATAGTGAATTTTCGGAATATGATCCTAAAATGGAATTTAAAATTTTTAAAAGCCCGCAAGAGATGATGGAAGAAATTCGGAAGAGAAATCATGAGAAACCTAATTCCGCGAGGATTACTGCAGGATTTTGTTGGTCGTGGAGTAAACCAATCCCAGATAATTCTTTAGTTAACGACGTAAAAATAGGAAACTTCGAAATGCCATGGGAAAAAAAAGACCAGTTTTGGAAATGGGCTACCGATGATTCGGGGATGGAACAGGTGGGAACTGTTTATACAGCTCAAGGGTTTGAATTTGACTATATTGCAGTTATTTTTGGAAATGATTTGGTTTTTGATCCGGTTGAAAGTAAGTGGCGAGCGATTCCGGAAAATTCTCATGATACGCAAGTAAAACGTAATAATCCAAATCTCACGAATCACTTAAAAAACGTTTATCGCGTACTTCTTTCTCGGGCCCATAAGGGAGTATATGTTTATTTTATTGATAAAGATACAGAAAAATATCTTAAAAGTCATTTACCGGAAATATAAGGACGAAAGTCCGCGAATACGAAAAATAAATTGATCAAATGGTTTATAAGCTCTGCGGACTTACAGATGACGAAATAAAAGTGGTGGAGAAAAACAATGACTAAACGTAGTGGCAACAATAACCAGAACGATCGAGACACACGAATCAACGATCCGCGGGGTTCTCTATGGAGAAAATGGGATTTGCAAGTTCATACACCTGGAACCAAAAAGAATGACCAATATAAATTAAAGGACGGTGATCCCTGGGATATATTTTGTAAGAAGATTGAGGAATCTGATGTCGTAGCAATTGGTATCACTGATTATTTTTCGGTTGATAATTATTTTACCTTTATAGATAAATTTAAAAATAAATACCCCGACTCCTCAAAAGTGTTTTTCCCAAATATTGAAGTATGTACTAATGATGTAGTTAATAAAGCTGGGGAGGAAGTAAATCTGCACCTTATTGTTAATTCTGATATGCCGAATATCAAAAGCAGACTTGGGGAGTTTTTAAGTAGTCTCAAAACAAATGAAACCAACAACCTTTCAGGCAAAAACATAAAGGCTTCTGAACTTTCGTCAACCAAAGATTTTGAGAAAGCTACAACAACAAGGCAGTTCATAGAGGATGCAATTAAGGCAACCTTTGGAAGTAAGATTGATCTTACTGATTATATGCTTATTATTGCCGCCGCAAACAATGATGGCATTAGAACGGATACTGAAAAAGTGGCTGGAAAAGTTAGAGGCAAACAGAGAAAGGCGGTAATTACTGATGAGATAGACAAGTTTAGTCACGGGTTTTTTGGAAGCTCAACTAATGTTGATCACTTCTCGGATAAAGAACGCCTAGATAACGGTGAAGAAACAGCACCAAAACCGGTATTGTCTGGTAGCGATGCGCATTCTTTCGAGGATGTTGACAACTTCCTAGGCAAAAAAGTTGTAAATGCTAAAGGTGAGGTAGAGAAAGAGATTACTTGGATAAAGGCCGATTTGACTTATGAAGGCTTAAAACAAATTGTCTATGAGCCAATTAGCGGCGAAAGAGTATTTATGGGCTCGATTCCTCCGGGTGGAAAGTTGCCCGACCGTGTTATTCGTAAAATAATTTTTAAAAACACTTCTGATTTTCCGAATGAAATTCTGTTTAACGATAACCTTAGCTCAATTATTGGAAGTAGATCGTCTGGTAAATCAGCGCTTTTGGCCTATCTCGCTTGTTCAGTTGACCCTGAAAGCGCAAAGGGGATCAAGCCCGAAGGTCCCGCGGCAAAAGTTAGTTGGGAAGATGTGAACTTTGAGGTTGCCGTTGAGTGGGGTAACGGACTAACGCAACACGGAAAAGTTGTTTATATTCCACAAAATTATCTGGCTGAATTAAGCAGTCGTCCGGATGATATTACAGCCATGATTAAACCTGTGTTGTTTGAGAATTATCCGGAAATTAAACAAGTTTATGAGCGACTCCAGATTGATATTAGAGACACTTACAACAAAAGCATTACCGAATCAGTTACAAAGTGGTTTGTCACGAAAGAGGAAGTTAGATCTCTAGAACTAGAGATTAAAGAGCAAGGTGACAAAACAGCTATTGAAAAGGTTATTGCGGATTTTGAAAAAAAGATCGATGAGCTTAAGAAAATTGCTTCCCTTAGCGACGAAGACGTCAAAAAATACAAGGAACTAAGTCAGGATATCCATAACAAGGAAGCAAGATTAAAAAAGATTGATGAAGAGCTTGGCGAACTTGAAGGATTTATTTACCGAGACGATAGCGACAGGAAAGATAAGGTTATCTCTATTACTACGAAAGTTTCTTTTATGCCCGCAATCGAGTCGTTGCCGTTAAATTTACAGAAGAAGATTACCCAAGATGTTACTCAATGGTCAAGTACCGTTAGCGGGCTGGTACAAAAAAGAATTCTTGCCTATAAATCTGATTTGGATAAGGAGAAGTCACGAGTTCAGTCTGAAATTAAAACCCTATACGATTCAAATAAGGATTTAATCGAAAAGTGTAAGAAAAACGAGCAATTGCAGGATTTGATCGAGAAGTTAGACAAGCAGAAGGAAAGAAAATCGGCAATAGAAAAGTTGACACAGGAAATCGCCGATAAAAACACCGAGTTAAGAGATTTGTCTGAACTAATTAAAAAAAGTGTTAGCGACAGAACTTCAGCCCTAGATACCCTAAAGACGAAATTTGCTGCACTTGAGCAGTCAGATAGCAAAATCCGTTTCGGGGTTGAAATTCAATTCCATCCCCAAAAATTTGAAGAGCTATCCGCACGCTTTAATAGAAAAGAGAGCAGTGATTTTATTGACAGAGAGAAAGATTTATTAAAAATCGACTTAATAAGAAGTGACCCTCACAATTTTCTTGATGCCGTGTTTGCCAAAAAACAAAAGGTGTTGTTTGATGAAGATTCGCAACTTTGCGCTAAGGAAGTTTTAACCTTCGTTGAAGATATTCGGTTCAACTCAACTATGGAAAACGACACAATTGGTGGTTTCAGTAGTAGTTCGATGACAGAAGGAAAGCAGGCATTATTTGCGCTTACCCTTCTGTTAACCAAAGAATCGGACACATGGCCTCTTTTGATTGACCAGCCAGAGGACGACCTTGATAGCCGGTCAATGTATTTTTCGATTGTTCCCTATTTGAAAGAGCAAAAGAAAAGGCGACAAATTATTATGGTTAGCCATAATGCAAATTTAGTCGTTGGTGCTGACTCGGAGCAAGTCATGGTTGCTAATCAGCACGGCGACGACCGAAAAAATAAAGATAACCAGAAGTTTGATTATCTAAGTGGCTCATTAGAGTACACGAAAGAAAGGGATAAAACTCAAGAAATTGTTTTGCTGTCTTGTGGAATTAGAGAACACGCTTGCGACATTCTTGATGGCGGTGAGGCGGCATTTGAAAAAAGAAAAGACAAATACAACCTATGAATAAAGGTAACCACCTTCAAGGTACTTTTCCCATTGAACCTCGGTGAATTTTTTTTCTCCAATTGCCCTTTTTGCCTTTTCACTGTTTTTGATTTAAACAGCAAATAGAATATTTTTTTAAAGTCCTATTTTTTTAATATATATGTTGATAAAGTAATCAAAGAGCTAAAAAGGCAATATCCGGGAAAAAAATCATCAAGAATAAGGTAAAAGTATCACTTAGTAATATTCGCAATATCCAATAAGATGGAAGTCAGAGGGGAAGTTTATTGAAGTCGATATTTATTTAGGACAAAACCAAGATCGATAGAGTTAACGACCGAATCCAGGTTGCTGTCAGAGCAAGGGCAGCTACTTTCACTAGCCTCTCGATAATTTTGAAAAATACACATGAAGTCTAAAAGATCGATTTTTTTATCTTGGTTAGAATCGCCGGGGGAACAACCTTCGAAAGTATAGGCACCGGTATGTTGCCTGTCATGATGAAAAGTGTTCCATGAGTAGGCTTTCGGAGCAGTTCCGATCAGTCTTTTAAGGTAAAGGTTACCCTCGATACTGACAGTGACTATTTCCAGGGTACCGTTTGAGTCGATGTCTTCGATCGTCGGGGTACGATAAGTTGGCTGACGGATTTGAATCGGCCAGTTTTCTACATTTTGGCCCGAGGACTTATAAGCATAGGCGGAGGAATCGTAAGCAGAAACAAAGATTAATTCTTGATCGTCTTCCTGGTCAATATCAACTATTAAAGGTTGGGCGCTGATGCTTCGGGGAGAATTTTGAGGCGGCCAACCGGGAAGGAGATTTCCTTGGGAAGAGATAGCGTAGGCCGCTTGATGTTGCATATCGTAAGCCCCGGCTAAAATCAGAGTGTCGGTTTCAGCCTGAATACTTCCGAGTGAGACATTCCATATAACACCAGGAGCAGAGACAGGCCAATTGTTGACTGGCTCACCGTTGTAGTTCCAGCCGTTAATTCTGCCGCCTTCTTCGTTCCATGAACTAATAAAGATTTCCATTTGTCGATCTTTGTTTATATCGCCTATTACTGGTGAAGAAAAAAGAGAACTGTAATAAGTGTAAGAGGTATTATCACCGATAATTTTCTTAGGCCAGCCTGGGGCAATAGTGCCATCACTTTCGACAACGTAAATAAAAGTACCTTCCTCAGGTTGATTATTTTCTCCAAGAGCGACAACGATTTCAGGACGACCGTCATTATCAAGGTCGCCAACTGCCGGAGTGTTAAACGTATTTCCAAACCAGAAGCCTTCACCTAGAAGCAGAGGAAAACCGGGAAGACTATTGCCGTTAATCTCGAAGACATAAAGTTTACCATATCGGCTGAGAAGAATGATCTCCAGATTGCCGTCGTTGTTTAAATCCGCTAGAACCGGCGAAGAAGGGAACCCGCCGCAAGGTCGGTCATTTCCCCAACCTTGACACCAACGTGATTCGAGAGAGATTTCGTCTGATACTTTTTTTGGATTCCAGCCAGTCAGGGGATTGCCATTATTTCTGATAATATAGATAATTCCTTCGCTACTGAAGGGGGTATCGTATACGTTTTCTCCCGCGACGACAATCTCCAAATTGCCATCGCTGTCCATGTCCCCGACGGCAGGAGAAGAAGAAGCCCCGTAACCGCCCTCTAAAATAATTGGGTTCGCCGGAAGGAAGTTGTTGCCCTCCGGACCAAAAATATAAAGATTTAAACCATTTTCAAATGTCTCTTGGGCACTAGTGACAATAATCTCTTTTTGGCCATTATTATGGAGGTCCGCGACATTTGGGGCAGAAGAATAATCATTGCTCAGCCTTTTAAACCAGCCTAAACTGGGGTCGTAGAATTCAACAAAAGCATAAGAGTAAATGGATAGTCCTTGCACATCATAAGCGGTTAATTTAAGAGTATAAATTTTCTCTTTTAAATTAGTCGTGTTCCAGGTTGTCAAACTGGCGCCGTTTGGTCCGGTATCAATAGGAGCGTCTTGACGGTGTATTTCAACCCATTGATCGGGGTAATAACCCTCTTCGTATTCAATTTTGAAACTTTCGCCGACAACCACCCCCCTGATTTCCAGGGGTTCACCGATTGATAAAAGGAAATAACTTTTTTCGTAGGGATATCTCAGAAAAGCTTCTGCTTCGGGGAGGGTGATTGAAAGGGCTTTATAAAGGTTAATCCTTCCATGGCCAACATAAAAGTTTGAGCTTAAAGGATCGACGGCAAGTTTAGTCATTTTTTCAAACTCCTTTTTATCCCAAGAGGGATGAAGTGCTTTTACTAAACCGAAGACTCCGCTGACAAAAGGAGCAGACATTGATGTTCCCGAAGCGAGATAGTACTTTTCCTCAACGATATGCTGGCCGTCTCCGTACATATCCGTTCCCTCAGCACGAAGAGACAAGATATCTATTCCGGGTGCGGCTAAATCTATTGTAGTGCCATAATTAGAAAAAAAGGTTTTTTGATCTGATTTATCAGTAGCCCCAATTGAAAAAACATGAGGTGAGCTAGCGGGAAAACTGCTGATTTCAAGACCTGAGTTTCCGGCTGAGGCAATCATTAAGACATGATTATCATTAGCATAGCTTAAACTGTTTGCTATTGTCTCTGAAAAGTCGTCTGAGCCAAAGCTCATATTAATAAGGTCGGCCTTGTTGTCGACAGCGTATACAATCGCTTTACTAATTGCTTCCGTATCCAAATACCCGCTTCCATCATTTCCTTTCCAGCCGGCTCTAATGTTCATGATTTTTCCAGTCCAACAGATGCCGGCTATCCCTGTACTGTTATTAGTAGTTGCATTAACAATACCGGCAACATGGGTTCCGTGACCTAATTTATCACTGGGGTCATTGTCTTCTATTTGACAGTCCTCGTCAGTCGAGCAAAGAGCATTTTCAGTATTAACAAAATCCCAACCGGCAATATCATCGGTGAATCCGTTTAAATCATCATCTATCCCATTGCCTGGGATCTCATCAATATTCTGCCAGATTCGGTCTCCTAGATCCTCGTGAGAATAATCAATACCAGTGTCAATAATAGCGATAGCCATGTCTATGCTTCCGGTATTAATATCCCAACCTTCCTGAGACTGGATTTGAGTTAAGCCCCATTGCTGATCCAAAAAAGGATCATCAGGAGTTAGGCTGGTTTGATAAAGATAGTTCGGCTCAGCATATTCAACATTAGGGTCTTCTTTTAATTTTGAAATTAGCCGCTTTTCTTCCGAGGGTTCCCCGATAAAAAAATTGCTCTCGATACCAAAGGGACGATTAATTGCCTTCTGGTCAGATTCTAATTTTATTTTGACTATTTTTTTTAGTTCACCTTGTTTAGTATCGAAAAGCGGTTGAATATTCCTAACGGGAGATTTTTCGAGAATTGAGTTAACCGAAGAAAACTGAGTTGCTTCACTAAGCTCCAGCCCTTGTGATTTTAAAAGAGGTTCTTTTTTAAATTTGACGATTATTTCTCCTGGCAGGTAACGATAAGAAGAAATAGGAAAAGAATTAGCTGGAGATTTAGCCTGGGTGGTTTCTGTAGTTCCTATTTTTAGCCAGGAACCATTGCGACGGATTAAAAAAGCAAAGAACAACCAAGCAAAAAAAAGAAATTTAAGAAAACGTTTCTTGCTTAAAATTTTTTCATTCACAATATTTATAATATCATAGGTAACTATTCGAAGTCCTTAGCTTTCGAGATTTAATTATCAAACTGTCATTTAGCGCCCCATTTAACACCTTCAAGGTGTCTTTCCCTTGACACCTTGGTACTTTTTCTACTGATTTAAAAAAATCAGAACCTATTTCAAGACTCTATTGTCATTCCAAGGAATCTAGCGTAAGCGCTTCGCCAAGTCAGACTTGGCTTCGCTGGATCCTTCTCCACGACCTAAAGTCGGGATTAGGATGACAAGGATGCAAAATTTGTGAAAATATCAAGCTTTCGGCCGAGAATTTTGGTGTATACTTATAAAAGAAGTGTCTAATCTGAGACATTTTGAAGGTGTACCAAATATATAAATTACCAGAGCATGGATAATATAGCAGAAGAGCCAACGCACCAAGACATTGATCTTCGAGTACATGTATTTTCTCAACGTGGTATCTATTCTGCACAACAAAAAAGGGCTGAATATTCTAATAGAGCCCTGGCCGAAAATGGAGATCCCAATAAATTAAAGTTAACTAAAGAACAATGTAGGCAAGGAATAATAATCAATGAGGGTATGAATAGAATATTTCGAAAGTTTGGGGTCTCGGTTGGTCAGTTTAATGAGGATCAAATTGTCTTAGGATATGTACGATGGATTGGGAGTGCAGGGTTCTGCGACTACGATGGAGTGATTCAGATTGCCGTGGATAGCGATTTTGCAGAAGAGTATGCTCACGAGAAGGTACATGATGCTGGACTAAGAGCCGTTCAAGATAATGTTCCAGTTAAAATGGGTGAAGTATATAGTCAAAAATCGAAAGAATGGAGTTTATTATGGTTCAAGGAGGCTATAACCGAAGTCACGACAAGACAAGTCCTAATAGAATCAGGGCTGGTACAACAATCTCAGTTAATCAATAAGGACCCTGGCTCAGTAAATCGAATCAGTTTTTCGATTGGTTCTGGCTATATGACGGAAACGCGAATGCTTGGATCCTTGATTATGTGCTTAACTGACTATTGTGCCAAGGGGGGAGCAAGGGATGTTATTGATACAGCTAGAAGAGCAGGAATTATTGACAAAGAAATTACTGAAAACGGGGTTACCGAGGAAGATATTTTAGCAATATTACAGTCAGGATATTTTTCTGCTGAGTATTATTCGTTACCATTTAAATTAATGGCATCAGCATTTAGAGAACAAGGGGGAATTAAAAAATTTGTAGAACTTTCCAGAAAATTTGAAGAACCAATTAGAAGAGAAAATCGAATATGGGATCAGGAGTCAATTGCAGCAGAACGACAGTTATATGATTTTCTTTCAGCTGTTAACCAGCAAAGGTGAAAATAAAACCGGCTAACTGTACCTTCAAAGTGTCTTCCCTCAAGCTTACGGCCGGTAATTTTGGTGTATACTTAACAAGAAGTGCCATATCTGAGACACCCTGAAGGTGTAATTCTATAGATTTATTGAATATGAAGAAAATTACTGATAAAGCCAGATAAAAAATATTCAATATTGCTCAAAAATTATTTTTAAAATATAATATAAATCATGAAGAAAATATTTTATATTCTGCCTTTCTTTTCTTTATTCTGTTTTATTTTTGCCGATAAGACTCTTGCCAAAGTAATTGTCCAGGAAAAAGGCACTGTCGAGATTGCCAAAGACGAAGTAATCAATGACGATCTTTTTATCGGTGCGGAAACTGTGAATCTTGAAGGAACCGTAAACGGCGATGTTTTTATCGGCGCCGCGTCAGTCAGAGAATCAGGAGTAGTTAACGGTAATTTACATATCGGCGCCGCTAATATGACCGTCGGCGGTTTAGTTTCCGGAAATCTTTATCTAGGAGGAGGCTCAATTAATTTAAACAAGGCAGAGGTTCGCGGTTCAGTCATTTCAGGCAGCGGAATTTTGAATATTGATTCTGAAAGCAGCATCGGCGGGTCATTAATCTCCGGCTGCGGGACATTAAATAACCAGGCGCCGGTTGGAAGAAATGTTTTTATCGGCGCAGGAATGATTATTTTGGATTCAAAAATCGGCGGAGAAGCGAGACTGGGCGGCGGTAAGATTGATATCGGCTCAAAGACCATAATCGGCAAAAACCTGTCTTACTTAATTGAAGATAATGAAGATTTTAGCCTGTCTTCCAAGGCAACTGTTGCCGGAGAAATTAAAAAATATGAAGCTAAGCCGATATCTCCTAAAAAAATAAACAAAGACCTTTCCCGGGTCGCTTCTGTGACAAAAAATGTTTTCAAGCTAATTTCCTTTTTGGGTGCCTTAATTGTCGGTTTTATTTTAATAAAACTTTTTCCAAAACCGGTCTTGGCAGTTTCCGAACAGGTTAAAAATTCATTTTTTAAAAGTCTGGGAATTGGTCTATTGGTTATGGTGCTGGCGGTGCCGACTTTGGTCTTAGCGGCGCTAACCTTAATCGGCCTGCCCCTAGCCGGAATCGCTTTTACCTTTCTTATGTTAAATGTTTATTTTTCCAAACTGGCAATCGGAATTAGTGCCGGGGTAATCATCAGCGACAGATTTGGCTGGAAAGAAATGTCATCGTACGGCAAGTTTACCATCGGGTTACTGGCAACTTATATAATAATGAAAATTCCGTTTTTGGGTTTCTTTTTATCTATTTTGGTTACTTTAACCGGTTTAGGTGCCTTATTAATCTATTATAAGAACTGCTTAAAGACTAAATAAAAAAGATAGGCCTGAGGCATCTTGAAAGCACTTTCTGCATGGATTTTTTGGGGATTTTAAGCCTCGGCCATCATTCGTTCCAGTTCCATTGGACTAAGTCCGTGAATCCTCAAGATAGGAATTGGCTTTTCTTCATAGGGATATTTAATTGCTAATCTTTCGGTTGCCGGTCTTTCTGGTTGGGGTAATTTATCCCTTTTTTGTCTGGTAGCAAACTCGGCAAGGTGGAGGAATTTTTTGGGGATAAAACGTCTTATTCTTAGACCACGGCAGAGACTTGCCCAAATGATCGGATTTTCTTGAGTATCCATAGTTATGCAAGGACGATCGTATTCATCGGTTATGATTTCGGCCGGAGATCCTAGTAAGTTTTCAAGTAAAGCAACTTTCCATTCTGGAATCTCATCATAATCGGAGTCCATTTTATACCATTGAACCAGGCCATGGGCGATCGCTCTACCGTCGTATTCGATATCCAACATTTCGCACAGATTATTAGTCATCGCTCCAGGATTTCTATAATTCGAAATAATTGGCAGTGTATCTGCTAAGGCAATGACCATTTCGTAACAACCGCCGGTGGCCCAGGTTCTGAAACAGCCAAAAATTCCGGTGTAAACCCCTTCGCCTTCATAGTGGGAACTAAAATCGGTCGATTTTAATAAGGCCATGCTTTGATCAATCATCACTTTTCCTTCTTCGGTGGTTGCATGGGTAGCGACTAGTTCGTATTGACCAAGTTTTTGAGCAAGAGTGCGTACCCTGATTAATTTGCCTCTGATTTGGGTCATTAATCCTGGGGTATTCGGTAAATAGCGATCCTGAACATTCCAATTTAACTCCCATAATAAATAGGTGAAGCCAAATAAATAGGTTAAGGCTCGGAGTGGTTCTAAATCTAGGTCATATTTTTCTTCTAGTTGATCAATAAAAGTAGTATCGGTCTCTCTTCCTGTCAGTTTAAGTGCGTTCAGGGCTCGGGGGGAGCCGCTGGTAATTCCTTGGATAATAGTTTTTTCAACGATTTCCTGATCCTTGGCTGATAAGGCTTCGAAATCAGCTCTTCTTGAGGCCATCTCGGTGACGATATCGACATCATCAAATTCCGTAGTTCGGTCTAAGCTTTTATATATTTGATGGTACTGATAAACGCCGATTGTTTCAAAAGGAAGCTCTTTTTCGGGTTCAATGGCTTTTTTACCTCTATGGTCAGCCAGTTTTTCCAGTAGTCGTTGATAGGTTATTTGAATATTGGAAACATATCTTGCCAGATCCGGTATCGAGGCAACGTCAGCGATAACAATCTCCCGATGAAGGCGCAGTTCGGTTTCGTCTGGAAAAAAGGTAAGCACGTCCCTTTCATCAAATATATTTCTTCCATCAATTCTGGCAACATCACCAAGCGCGTCATGCCAGCAAATATGATGAATAACCCGTTTAACTTGATTGGCAGAATAACCCGTTTTTACTAAGTAGTCTCTGCTAATATCAACTGATCTTCTTGGGTGCTCCCGACTGAAAGCATCGTGAACTTTCCCAATATCATGAAATATCAAGACTGTTCTGGCTATCAGCCGGTCCTCTCTTGATAAAGCTTCGGTATCTAATTCATTTAGAGCATAAAGAGTATGATCAACCGGATCAATGTCTTTATGGGGTTGGGTTTGCAACATACCTTTCATTTTCTCAAAGGGCCGGGGTAGTAACGATCTTATTTCTTCCAGTCCGGCTCGAAATTCGTCATCGGGTAAGTCTCTGTCGAGAATTGCTTTTATTGCCCGAAGACTTTTGGTCTCGACCTTAAAAACTTCGCCAGTTGAACCGGGTTTATCTCCTGGTTTTAGTTCTGATAATTCATGGGCAGTTAGCCAGCCATCTTTAAATAGTTGGTGCTAATGGTAGGCTTCTTTTATATCCTCAGGTGTCGGGGGTTTTGATTTGGTTTCTTGGGTTGATCTATCTTCGGTCATAATCGATTAAGATATGCAGTCAGACTTTCTTACCGATTAGAATAATTTTAGTGTCAGTGCTTTCTTCAATTCCAAGGTTAAGGAATTTTCTACTTTCAGAAAAGATAACCTTGAATCTTACAACAAATTATATCAGCTGGTAGATTTTTATGGAAACGGAAGTTTGAATTTTATAGTTTTATCGGTATTCTGAGTTAACTGCGGAAGCGGTTGTTCCCAATCCCGACACCAGAGAAACGGCTTATTATCAATTTTTGTATCAGAACTTAGTGCCTTTGCATCATTTAATCAGAACTCTGTTTAAAATCTCGATAGATACTTTAATGCTGATATTTTTGAAAACATCAAGCTTACGGCCGAGAACTTTGGTGTATACTTAACAAGAAGTGGCTAATCTGAGACACTTTAAAAGTGTAATCATAAAAGGATTGCCGGCATGGAAAATTTTTTAATTAAAATTTTGCACAAGGTTTTTTCGCCTTTGATTACTAAAGAGGGTTACTTAAAACTACCGCGCAATAAAAAGGCCAGATTTATATATATTTTTCTTTTTATGATTGTGATGATGATTGTTTCAATTATCTATCTTGAAGTAAAAGGTATTTGGTAGAGATTACCCTTATTTTTAATAGGTAGTTAACCACCTTCAAGGTGTCTTTCCTTTGGAGCGCCGCCGGTGTTAAAATCATCACTATGATTAAACTTGACCAGACTACTTTCTTAAACTCTTTCTTCCAAAAACTAAACGAGGTTGGTATCGATATTTCTCAGTATGAAATGGATCATCTTGGTTACCAGGCTTCCTCGAATGAGGACTATGACCAGTTAAAACAAGAGTTACAAAAAGAAGGAGACTTTTCAGACTCAAACAACCCCTGTTTTATAAAAACTACTCTATTACTGCCTTGGAATTAAGCTTCAACAACTATCTAAAAATCTAATCCCATAAGGATTGACATTGTTTTATTTTATAAACCTAATTTTTTTGAAGTCTGAGCCCCACCTGGGAGCAATCAATATCGGTAAATTTCAGCCTATTTCAAATACTTTATTTCTCGATTTCTCTCCCCGTTTTAAGATTATCTTTCCCTTTTTGGTTTTAAAAAATATTGCCAATGCTTCAATGACTGCCTTGTTAGCCTTTCCTTCCAATGGCGGTGCCTTTACATAAATATGTAATACGCTCATTAAGTCTTTTTCTATTCTTGGATTTTTTGAATTCGGATGGACTATTACCGATATTTTCATAATTTTACCTAATTAATTATACAGCTAATTGATTAGGCTGATATTTTTCTGTGATAAAATCTTATTTTATGACCAATTCTAAGAATATTAATCAAACAATAAATTATCAAGAGGGTTCCGTTGTCAGCAAAGAAATTATTAATAAACCGACTGGAACAATCACCCCTTTTGCATTTGATAAAGGTCAGGGATTAAGCGAGCATACTACCTATTGTTAACTAGGGGAAGACTGGGTTTATCGGCGTAGAATTGATGATTCAGTAAGTGATTTACAGTACAGGGTTCGTGGTTTAGAATAATAATATGTTTATACAATTATTGGTCAGTGCCCTTGCATTCTACGTGACCGCATACTTAGTGCCAGGTTTTATAGTTAGTGGTTGGCAAGCCTTGCTTGTTATTTCAGTCGTATGGGGATTGTTAACTTTGTTAGTTAAACCCGTAGTAATACTATTGACGCTACCGATAAATATTTTAACATTAGGGTTGTTCACTTTTGTTATTAACGCACTCCTCTTAATGATAATGAGCAAAATTGTGCCCGGTTTTAGTGTTGCAGGATTTAGAACGGCCTTGATTGCAGCTATCGTTTTGTCGCTTGTGAATATGTTTCTTTCAAAGCTGGCTCAATAACTTTTAAAAAAGGCTAAACGTTGTCTGTCTCGCAGGGCATTTCTTACGGAGCTAGCCTACTACACCCTCAAGGTGTCTTCCCTAAAACTTGCAACCGATAATTTGGGTGTATACTTAAAACAAGAAGAATCATATCTAAGGCATCTTGAAGGTGTAATTAATAAGAAAAACAGATAAAAAGAAGAAATAATTTGAGGTGTGGTCAATAAATTATTTTCTCAAAGATGGCCCAGAAAAAGATTATTAATCAACAAAGCTTAAATACGCCAAGACCAATCGGAATAATTTTTGATTTCAATGGAGTGCTGGTTGATGATTATCCGATTCAAAAAGAAGCGTGGAGTCAAATTTCCCGGGAGTTAAGAGGACAAATGGTTACTGATGGAGAAATGGTTCATCGAATCCGAGGAGTACCTTCTAAGGAGACAATCAAATGGTTGTCCGGTAACAAAATGAGTACTGAAGAAATCGAAAAGTTAGCCAAAAAGAAAGATCAAATAACAGAACATTTATGTAGAACCAGTCCGTTGTTTCATCTCAATATCGGATTGGAAGAATTCTTAAACCAAGTTCAAGACAGAAATATTCCCCGGACGATTGCCACCTCTTCAGCAGTAGGAATTTTTAGTTTTTCTTTTAAAAAATTGCGTCTTGATCAGTGGTTTAACAAGCAGAAAATACTTTATAACGATGGCAGGCATAAAGGGAAACCAGCGCCTGACCCGTATTTGTTGGCTGCTAAAATAATCAATTTAAAGCCAGTAGAATGTCTGGTAATTGAAGACGCTAAGTCGGGAATCCAGTCGGCGTTTGCCGCTGGTGTTAGGAATATCATTGTTATTGGAAATGACGAGCGCCTGAAAGTATTAGGTAGCCTGCCCGGAGTGGTTAAGACGATCCATAATTTTACTGAGCTAAAAGTGGCCGAATTGTTTGACTAGTCTCTGCAATTGACAACATACACCTTAAAGGTGTTTTATCCTTGACACCTCGACTCCTTCGATTTCACTCAGGATTATAATTCGCTCAGGGTTGTAAACACCCCAGGAAGTTAAACGGATTTTTACCAGAAAGCTTTTTTTATCTAAGACACCTTAACGTGTAATTTGGGAGTTTTATACCTTTTTTTGTGGAATAAAATAGACAAACCAAATAAACCAAACGAGCCAAAGCAAATCTTTCCAATCTCGGCTGAAAATTCCCGGAATACCCAAAAGACCAAGAAATCCCAAAAAACCCAGCAGCCAATTTTTCTTCATTTTTTTATTATACACTTTGGCTCCCAGTATGATATCTGAGACACCTTAAATGGTGTAGAATAAAGATATGTACAAATTATCTCCTTCGGATTTCAAGTATTTATACGAGGATTGCAAGCATTGCTATTACCAGAAAGCAAAAGGCTTAATTAAAGAATTGCCTTCAATCGGCATGCCCGGTGTTTTTACAAAAATGAATTCACTTTTGCAAAATGCAATTATCGGCATGGATTTAAGAGAAATTAATTCGCTTCTTCCGGCCGGAAAGGTCGAGGTAAAAGAAGGTTTCCTAAAATCAAAACCCATTCCGCCGGCCAATGATTGTTATATCGGCGGCAGGTTTGATTTTATTTCCCGCCTTGAAGACGGAACTTATTCCGTAATTGATTTTAAAATTACTGACCCGACGGAAGACAAGATTCAGAGATTCTTTGCCCAACTTCACGCCTACAAGTTCGCATTAGAAAATCCTGATTTTGGAGAACCCAAAAAGGTCAGTAAAATGGGAATCATTGCGATTAATCCCGAAGAAATTTCATTTCCGGCTGAAGACGTGATTTTTAAAGCCAAACCCCAGTGGTTTGAAATTGCCGAAGATATGGATCGGTTTTATGCCTTCATTTCCGAAGTTTCAAAGTTATTAAACGGCCCTCCCCCGCCTGAAAATCCTGATAGTTGCAAATGGTGTTATTACCGGATTTGTACTCAAAAGCCAAGGGGTGCTCAGGAAGATATCCTCTTTTAATTAACAAGCTGATATTCGATCTATGGCTATCCAAATTTCTAAAAAAATGAAGATTATCTTTGTCCTTTTTGCCGGAGTGATTTTTGCCGGATTTAGCTATGTTTATCAAAAAATCCTCGGCGGTAAAGCCCTCAATTTACCCGAGAATGAGTATATTGTCGGCGATAAAAACGTAGTTACGGTTACTCCTCAAAAAGAAGAGCAGGTAGTTGCTTCAATCGTTTATTCCGACAACATTGCTAGAGGAATTGACGAAGTCATCCAAAAAACCGGCAACCTGAATTTTATTTTACCCGGCCAAAAGGTTCTGATAAAACCCAATGTTAACAGTGATGATCCGGCGCCTGGAACCACCCACCCTGAGGCTTTGGCGGAAGTGGTCCGGCTGGCCAAAGCCCGGGGTGCTTATGTGATTGTTGGTGATCGGTCAAATCCCAACTGGAAAACGATTCCGGCAATGAAAACGACCGGAATGTATAGCGCTGCCCAAGAAGCGGGTGCGGATGAAATTGTCGGCTTTGAAGATGAAGAATGGATCAGAGTTTCTCCGGAAAAAGCGAAGTTTTGGCCCAACGGATTCAGAATCCCCAAAAGGCTGCAAGAGGTTGACCATATTATTTCGGTTCCGGTTTTACATACCCATTCGATTACCGGCCATTCTTTAGCGATTAAAAATCTGGTTGGTCTAATCGATCCGATCGACCGGATGGTCTTTCATGCCTCCAAAAATCGGGAGGAAATGATCGCCGAGATTTCTCTGGCGATCAAACCAAGCCTGGTGGTCATTGACGGCACCCGGGCGCTTATCAGAGGCGGTCCCTCTAAAGGGGAGATTGCCGAAACCAAAGTTTATCTGGCCTCCAAGGATGTTTTGGCAGGCGATGTTTTGGGAGTCACCCTGCTTGAAAAACATGGCGCCAGCCTGCCCTTCAAAAATCCTTGGGATTCGGGTCAAATAAAACATTTTCTCGGTCTTAGTCTGAGCCAGTTTTCCGAGGATGAGATTAATAAAGAAGTTTCCAAAATCTGAAACGATAAAAATACGTATCCCAGTTGTTTTACCCTTGGCACGCCGGTGTTAAAATCATCACTATGATTAAACTTGACCAGACTACTTTCTTAAACTTTTTCTTTCAAAAACTAAACGAGGTTGGTATCGATATTTCTCAGTATGAAATGGACCATCTTGGTTACCAGGCTTCCTCGAATGAGGACTATGACCAGTTAAAACAAGAGTTACAAAAAGAAGGAGACTTTTTAGACGAAAACTTAGTTGGCGGCCGGCGGGTTGGACTTTTCATGCTCAAACAACCCCTGTTTTATAAAAACTACTCTATTACTGCCTTAGAATTAATCGCTCCAAAAGAAGAACAAGTTTGCCCGTCGGCATTAGAACATGCGGAATTTATTATTGACGAAGACTTTGAATCTTTTACCCAAAAATACCCTCACTTAGCTTGGGATAAAAGTAAAATGAATCAGCCGATGTTTCCGATGGTCAGTCTTAAACTTGATGACAACATACAAGTAAAATTTCACCACCAGCCAGTATTTGAGATCGCCAAAGAAAAACTTAGCAAGATAAAAAGTTAGTTCTAAAATCATCTAAGCCCGAGATCCCCTTTTTTACTTCAAAGTTATTAACACTGATATAATTTTTTATAGAAAGTACGTTTAGCCGGCAAAAAATAAGATGGAAAGTCCAAAATTAGCAGTTACGAGCATGGATAAACAAATTATCAAACTCGTAAATGAAAGTGACCATAAAACATTAGTAATTTGGGCTGCCGATTGAAATAAGGCAACCACCTTCAAGGTACTTTTTCCATTGCACCTCGGTAAAATTTTCTTCAATTACCTTTTTTAACTTTTTCCTTCTCCTGATTTAAAAAAGTATCCAGCCTACAGCCGATAATTCTGGTGTATACTTTAAAACATGAAGAAAACACAAACATGAGCCAACCCAAAATCTTTAAAAAGATTCTGAATAAGTTTAAAAGAGACAATGCCTATGTCTTAACGGAGGAACATAAAAAGTGCTTGGAGATCTTGGAGAATACCAACCAAAATCTCTTTATCATTGGTAAAGCCGGGACCGGCAAGTCGATGCTGATCCAATACTTCCGTAACCAGACCAAAAAGAAAGTGGTCGTCCTGGCACCAACCGGAATTGCCGCTTTAAATATCCGCGGGCAAACAATCCACTCATTTTTCGGTTTTCCTCCCCGGTTAATTGAACCGAAAGCCATCAGGAGGACCGGAAAGCGAATCTTTGCCGATTTGGACTGCCTGGTGATTGATGAGATCTCCATGGTCAGGGCGGATCTGTTTGACGGTGTTGACCGTTTTTTAAGACTTAATGGCCGGGACGAAAGATTGCCGTTTGGGGGTATTCAAGTAGTTATCGTCGGCGATTTATACCAGCTGCCGCCGGTGATTACCTATCAGGATATCTCGACCTATAGCCAGCTTTATGATTCTCCCTATTTTTTCAGCGCCAATTCTTTTGAACTGGACGATTTTAATGTGATTGAGCTAAAAACAATTTTCCGGCAAAAGGAACTTCATTTTATTGAATTCCTTAACCAGGTTAGATCGGGTGACGTCTCTGCTGATACTTTCAGTTTAATTAATCAAAGAGTAACGGCCAAACAACCGCCCGGGAGCCATATTGTTTTATGCACGGTCAATAAAACCGCCGAGGCAATTAATCAAAGAAAACTCGACAAGATAAAAAAGCCGTTGTTTGTTTACCAGGCGGCGATCGAGGGCGACTTTCCGACCGAGAACCGGAATTTGCCGGTTGATTTGGAATTAAAGCTTAAGAAAGGGGCGAGAGTTTTATTTGTCAAAAACGATCCGGGTAGACGGTGGGTAAACGGGACATTGGGTAAGGTTGACGAGTTGGCTGAGGATTTAATCGAGGTCAAAATTAATGAAACCAAAAAAATTGTGGCGGTCGATATCAACGAGTGGGACAACATCGAATACGAATATAATCAGGAAACCGGAGGGCTCGTGGAAAAAGTCATCGGCAAACTGAAACAATATCCGCTCCGGCTAGCCTGGGCGATTACCGTTCATAAAAGCCAGGGCATGTCTCTGGATAAAGTTTGTGTTGATTTCAGCCGGTCGCCCTTTGCCCATGGCCAAACTTATGTCGCCCTGAGCCGGTGCCGGAGTTTAGAGGGGATAATTTTGACCAAAAGAATATGGCGTAATGATATTTTGATCGATGAGCGTATCACCGAGTTTCACAAACGATTATTAAGACAGATAGTTCACTATTAAAAAATAAGACATTCAAGATGATTTATCCTTGATGCTTGTGTAAGTTTTTCCTTCTATCGTCTCTGTTATAATATTCTTAGATTGTCGGAGGCACTTTGAAGTTATCATTGTTTTGTTACAGGGAACAAATATATCTATGATTAAAGGGATAATATTCGATGTTGATGGGGTAATTATCGATACAGAAGAGATTCACTTTAAGGCGTTCAGGAAGGTTTTAAAAGCTTACGGTTATCATCTTACCAAAAGCGCCTATAAGCGATACTTTAGCGGGAAATCGATCAAAGGTGGAATGCTTTCTCTGCTTTCGGAAGTCAAAGTCAGGTTTACCTCCAATCCGGATGATTTTATCTTCAAAGTGAGTCAGGGTGGAATTCAGCTTAATAAAATCGGTAAATTAGTCGCTAAACCAATTCTTGCCTGTACGACCGGACTTGAAAAAGTGCTTATTAAAGAGGTTTTGAAGCATCATCGATTAGAAGATTATTTTAGCGTTCAAATCACTGCCGAACAGTATGTTCAGAGTAAACCTCACCCGGAGTGCTATCGGGCGGCACTCTCAAGGATGAAACTTAAACCCGATGATGCCATTGGTATTGAAGATACGCCTTCCGGAATAAAGGCTTTAAATAGAGCAAAAATATTTTCATTGGGTTTAACGACCACCCACTCTAAAAAAGATTTAGTTGGGGCAAAAATGACAGTTGATTCGTTAATGGATTTGGTTAATTGAACACACTTATACCCTCGAGGTGTTTCACCCTTGTAATCAAAATAATTGCTGTAAGATCTGCTATACTTGAGTAACATGAAAATCGTCAGAAAATATAATGCCAGTATTATCAGTGGGGTAGTAATTTTAGGCAGCTTCAAGAGAATAACCGAGGTGGTCGATGCGGTCAAAAATAAGATTAAAGGCCTTGTTGGGAAGAATTACCGGGAAGTCGAAGCTACAAAAGAGTTGTTGCGGAATATCACCAATACGAATCGGCCTGAGAGAGTAAGATTTTTAATGCTGGATCGTAACTTTGAGGAGAGAGTTTATACGCTGATGTTTATTGATAAAGATACTCTGATCGAGAATGCCTCCGAGGTCGTTTGTTTGATTGCCGAAAAAAGGCCGCTTAAACTGATTCCCATCATCAGGCTTAATTCAATTTCGGATTTATCTCAATATTTAAAGGATTCTTTTTTTGGAAATTTTGGTTACTTCATTCTTGGGACTCTCAATCGCAAGGATAAGGATCTTCTCAAGATTAATCAGATTAAATAAACTTCACGAAACGGTGCTGGGGAACTATTTAAAAACCGATTTATTTGGTATTTATTGCCGTTTATAGTATAACTTATAGAGTTAGTTTGTGTAGATGGTAGGCGACTTGGGATTATATATTAACCAGTTGGACCAAAGGAGTTTTCAATGGCTAAAAAGGGTGACCTTCAAAGATTAAACATAGAAGTCTCAAGATTGCCATTAGCTTGCGATATTATTATTGGTAAGAATATCTTAACCAACATTACTGGTGTAATC
Organism: Bathyarchaeia archaeon; assembly: GCA_035529595.1. GTDB lineage: Bacteria > Patescibacteriota > Microgenomatia > PFEM01 > JAFGMK01 > DATKWK01. The sequence goes on along the minus strand of DATKWK010000035.1, from coordinate 343,255 downwards.
GATTTATCTAAAATTAATCAAAGAGAAAAATTTCGCCGGATTGATATTTTAGACGGCCTTGTTTTACAAAAAATTTCTGGCCTCAAGGAGCAAAGTTATCTTGTAGGACTTGAAATATTAGTAGATTTTCTTAAAAAAGGGAAAAACAGGAATGGAAACAGTTATAGTACTCACGCTTAGGTTTATCTCTTATGCGATGATGGCAGTCCATTATATGCTCCTCCTTTCTATATTAAGATTACCCAAATAATCTTAATTTTTGCTGAGACATTAACAGACACCTAATATAGGTCTTCAAGATGTCTTTCTCTTGGTACGGTCAAAGAACCTCAGAAAATTTTGGAGTTAAGCGCACTCGGGTATATCGATACCGGATATCAGAAAGAAATTGATGGTGAATAGCAAGATTGGTTGAAGAACCATGATAAACTATTTAAACTCAGCTCATTTTCAGGAGGCTGTTATACTATTCATCATTCTTATTTACCATTAATCAATTATTGAATAAAGTTTATGAAAAAAATAGTTTTACTAGGTCTGACCTTAGTAGCTTTAGTGATTTTTGGCGGAAGTTTGTTATCTTTAAGGCGTCAGTATAATTTTCCAAATTACGGTGCGCCTCCCTATTTTGAGGAGGAAGACGGAACCGAACAGGATTTGGGCAGATTTGGCAATCTTTTAAAGTGGGTGCGCCCGGAAGGGCCGTTAAGAGTTGGGCTACAAGCCGGACATTGGAAAAACAGTGAATTGCCTGATGAACTAGTCAAGCTCAGAAAGACCAGTGGCGGGACGAGTAACGGTAATACTGCCGAGTGGGAAGTAAATCTGGCGATTTGTAAAGAAATCAAAAAAATACTTGAGAAAGAAGACATTGTCGTTGACATTTTACCGGCAACTGTCCCGACTAGTTACTGGGCAGACGCCTTCGTATCAATCCATGCTGACGGCAGCACCAGTCCGAAAACATCAGGCTTTAAAGTCGCAGCCCCTAGAAGAGATCTGACCGGAAAAGCAAATGGTTTGATCGCCCTTATTAAACAGGAATACGCCAAAATTACCGGTTTTGATGAAGACCCAAACATTACCATGAATATGAGCGGCTATTACGCTTTTTCCTGGAGAAGATTTGAACATGCCATCCACCCGATGACTCCGGCAGCGATTTTGGAGACCGGTTTTTTAACCAATCCGACTGAAGCGAGAATGCTAATTAAAAACCCTCAAATCCCTGCCCAAGCGATTGCCCAGGCCTTGATTAATTTCTTAAAACCATAAAAATTCAATGTTTTACACTTTCCAGTTGCTTTAATTCTTGTACCATATAGCAAATTAAAGGATTGGAATTCTTTTGATAATTGACAATGTACGTTTTAAATGTTAAGTTAAAACTAACATGAATATTGTTAGTACGACTACGTTAAGAAATAATTTAGCTGATGTCATTGATGAGGTTTCTAAAAAAAGAGACTATTTACTCGTATCCAAAAGGGGTGAAATTAGTTCTGCACTTGTAAGTATTGAATTGTTTGAAGATTTACTCGCTTTAGCCAACAAAAAGTATTTAAATAGTATTAAAAAGGCAAGGAAAGAATATAAAAAAAGAGAAATATTTACTCATGAGCAAGTTTTCGGCGAAATTTAATCTTCTTTACACAAAAACCGCTGTCAAAGATATTCAAAAACTTGATCGTGTGGTCAAGAAAAAAATCAAAAAGAAAATCGAGCTTTATTCCCAAAAACCCTATTTTTATGCCAGAAAGTTAATAAAGCCCTCTTTGGGATCATATCGTTGGCGAATAGGAAAGTATCGTGTTGTTTTTGATATCGATAAGAGCAGGATTGTTATTTTAAGAATCGGACATAGAAAAGAAATATACAGTTAAAAAGCTCGACGCAATCTCTCAGTCTTTAAGGTATATTTCTCTATGCTTTTATCAGGCAGTAAAAAAAGACTCGTTTGCTGTGATAAAATTAATCTATATCAGGTCAAGAATCAACCTGTATTAAGCTATGCCGATGAAACAAATCTATTTTGCCGGACTATTATTTTCTCAGGCGGAAAAAGAATTTAATCTCGATCTTACCCATAAACTTGAGTCTTTGGGTTTTAAAGTGTTTTTACCCCAAAGAGATGGGGTGGAAAAAAACAAGACTTTCTATAGTAAGATGCCAAAGGAAAAACGAAGAAAGCTAATGTTTGAACTGGACCTTGAAAAAATTAAAGAGTCGGATGTTTTTCTTTTCATTCTTGATGGCAGAGTGCCGGATGAAGGGGCCTGTTTTGAGCTGGGAATAGCCTATCAACAAAAAATCAATCAGAAAAAGAAAAGACTGATTATTGGTTTACAGACTGATATCCGGGCGGCTTTTCTTGATGCAAAACTAAACCCAATGATTAGATGCTGTTTTGATTATTTGGCCGAGAATGAGAAGGACCTGATTGATTTTCTAAGAGTTGCTTGATTTTCTTCGACTTTTATCTCTAAACCAAGTTCTTCCCAGAAGTGAATTCTTACCCTGGGTAGATTTCTCAAAAGAGAGACGATTTCCGTTGCTTTATATTCATTTTTAGTTCCGATCAAAATATCCATAAACAAATTATATCATCAGCCAAGTACCCTTTTTTATACTGTCTCATTTACTATTGAAGTGATAAACTAAGAGTAGGCGAATTTTAAGAATAGAACTAGTCTAAACCGAAAGGCTCAGCCAGAAAGAAGCATAATTAAGGTCTGGTATTAACTGATGAAAATTATTAGCAGCCAAATTTCTGTCAGTGAACTGAAAAAGATGTCCGGACGGATGTTTGGAAATTTAATTAAAGCGGTTGTTGATGTCAAAAAAAATAGCAAATCTTAGCCGGGGGTAGATGATCCGAGAATCCGGGAGAAAATAATCACAATTATCAATAATTTAGTCAAAAAATGACTTATCAGCACCAAAGTCTCTCTTCCGGTCGCTGGAAGACTTTAAGCTTCATCGAGCAAATGGCCAATATTGGCAGTGAAGTAGAAAGAACGATTTCATGGAAGAAGAAAGGTAATAATTTATACAGTCAAAAGGCATTTTTCCGGACCCTTGAACTGTTGGACCTGACGATTGAAGATGCGAAAAATAAAGACAGATTACGTGAGTTAACCAGGTTACGCGAAGTTCTGGTTGATTATTTTTTCGGCGAAAATCAATTCTCTTCTTCAGACAAGCTATGGCATAACTATTTTTATGCTTTTAATTACGCTGCCAGTCTTAATTCCAAATACCGGGTTCCAAAGAGTTCAGCTTTGGAATCGAGAGATCGAAATTGAAATCAGTCGGCTTATTCTGGCTTAGGCGTAATGGAATAAAAATCTGAGAATTTAACAATGAAACTGGATCCGAAAATTCATCAGAAAAACAAAATTCCAATACTGATTACTGTTTTCGGAATAATAATTATTACCAGTTGGTTGATGACTTTTAGTTTCTGGAAATCCAGATTCAGATCGGCGACTATGTTAATTACAGCGACTGAGATGATGTCATATAACCAAAATGTTTTACGGCTATGAAAAAAACTTGGCTAGAAAAGTTAGAGAATAGAAAGAACTTTCCCAAAATTTTAAAACTGGAAAAGCGTTTCCCTTGCTATAATGCCATGCATAAAAGAGAAAAAAAATACCAAGTAGCCGGCTTTGATAAGTATTTAATAAAACTGTAATATAATCTGGTAAATTTAGCTTTTCCATCCAGAGTGATTATATGGCCAATATTATCAAATGTCCCCATTGTGGCAGAGAAGTCGAAGTAACCGAGGCTTTTCGGCAGCAAATAGAAGTCGAGGTGAAGACTGATGTACTGGCGAAACATCAGCAGGAAATAGTCAATGCCAAAAAAGAAGCGGAAGAAAAAATCCGAAGAGAAATTGAAGAAAAAGGCGTTTTGGAAATTACTGATCTTAAAAGGCAAGTGCAAGAAGATAGAGAGAAAATCAAGGGACTTCGTGAGCAGGAACTGCAGCTTCGGGTAGAAAAAAGACGGCTTGAGGACAAAGAAAGAGAATTGGAGCTTGAAGCGCAAAGAAAGTTAGATGCCGAAAGAAAAAATATCGGAGAAAAAGCTCGCCTGGAAGCGGAAGAGGAATATCGGTATAAGGATCTTGAAAGTCAAAAGATTATTAGAGACTTGAAAAAATCTGTCGATGAACTTCGTAGAAAAGCTCAAGTCGGCTCTCAGCAACTGCAAGGAGAGGTTTTAGAGCTTGATTTGGAGGAGATTCTCAATAAACAGTTCCCCAACGATAAAATAGAACCGGTAGAAAAGGGGGTTAAGGGAGCAGATATCCGTCAGATAGTAAAGAGTCCGAAAGGTAGAGTTTGGGGAGTTATTCTTTGGGAGTCAAAGCGAACCAAGGCTTGGTCTGATGGCTGGCTCGGTAAACTGAAAACCGATCTTCGGCGGGAAAAGGCCGATATTCCGGCGATTGTTAGCCAAAGGCTTCCTGATGAAGCTAAAACCGGTATTGGTCTTAAGGAGGGGGTGTGGATTTGCAGCCATCCATTAATTATTCCGCTGGCAATACTTCTTAGAAAAAGTATTTTGGATGTAGGCTATCAGAAAGCGATTTCTGAACATCAAGGCCGAAAAGCTGACTTGATTTACGATTTTATCACTGGTCATGAATTCCGCCAACAAGTTGAAACGTTGGTCGAGGTTTTCCAAGAAATGCAGGGCCAGCTTAATCAAGAGAAAGCCTCTTTCGAGAAGGCTTGGAAGCAAAGGGAAAAACAACTACAGAGGTTATTAATGTCCACTGCGGGAATTTATGGTAGTATTCAGGGTTTAGCGGGGACTTCTGCTATTCCTCAGCTGAAGGGATTAGATCTTCCCCAACTTAAGGACGGAAACGGTTAAAGTAAAAAACAAGGTGGTATCGCCAAATGTTGATTATCATCGAGAATTGGAAAAGATTAAACGTTTGACTTGGAGCGATGAAAAGAGATGACCCGGGAGAAAAGAATCCACATCGCGATAATGAGAAAATCTTGGGGATTAATCCAAAAGATTTTAACTGGTGAAAAAGCAGTTGAATCCCGTTGGTATAAGAACCGATACAGGCCTTGGGACCGGATCTTTCCAGGCGATACGATTTACTTTAAAGATTCGGGCGAACCGGTGACCGTTAAGGCAGAAGTGATTAAAGTCCTCCAGTTTGAGAATTTAACTCCCCAAAAAACTAAAGAAATTCTTGATGAGTATGGTGAAAGTGATTTAGGAGTAACTAAAGATCTACCGGCAGATTTACAAGACTATTTTAATGACAAGAACTATTGTATTTTGGTTTTTTTTGGCAATGTTCAGAAGGTCAAACCGTTTGAGATTAATAAGACCGGTTTTGGAGCGATGGCTGCTTGGTTAATTGTCGATGATCTTGAAAAAATCAAAAAGCAGGATTGATTATGCAAATCTACTATCCATATCTTGAACGTTTCAGATTTTTCCGTATCTTCTTAGTGCGGTATTGACGATTTTCTTCAGCAATTCTTGATATTTGATACCAGCCGCCCGTGCTGCCAGGGGAAAATAAGAGGCTTGTGACAACTCCGGTGGAATCAGCCCCGCCGGCGAGTTGACTTCCAAGACATATGGCCGGTTGGCTTCATCGCAACGTAAATCTACCCGGCACCAATCCTGAATTTCCAAGGCTTCCCAAGTTTTAAGACAAATTTTTTCGAGAAGTTGGCTTAATTGACGGCTGACTTTGGCCGGACATTGTAAATGGTTCTCTTTTCCCTCCTCTTCATAAATCCATTTTACTTCCAAAGAATCCAAGGGTAAATAATTCTTGGGTAATTTAGTAAAATCAGGTTCAATGATCGGCAGCAGTTTCGGCGGATTGCCCCACATGCCGATAGAAAACTCCCTGCCTTTAAGAAACGGTTCTACCAAAGCCGGCTGTTTAAAAGTACGGATAATCTTTTTTACCTGGGCTCTTAATTGGTCGTAGTTGTTAACAATGCTTTGTTGGGTAATTCCGGCCGAAGATCCTTGGGATAAGGGTTTAACCAGTAGAGGAAACTGCAGCTTTCTTGGTAATTTATCTTTGCTCGTTTCAAAAAGTTGGCTTGGTAAAACCGGTACTTGATTTATCAGTAAAACCTCTTTAGCTTTGGCCTTATTGAGGCACAGACATTGGGTCAGGGGTCCGGAACCGGTGTAAGAAATTTGTAGCATCTCAAGTATCGCCGGCAGTTGAGCTTCGCGGTCGTGGCCGTAGATACCTTCCGCGTAATTAAAAACCAGATCGATTCTTCGGCGATTTTTTTTGAGAATTGCATAAGCCTGCCGATTAGCTTCTATGGGTAAAACCTGATAACCGGCTTGCTGTAAATTATCTTCAATAGCCTTGATTGTCTTCGGATCATCAAAATCAACTTCCAGCTCGAACCGGGGGTCATGCGGGTCATGATAACGATGCCGAACATTGAATAAAAAAGCGATAAGTAATTTTCCCATACTAGACATCTTATCATAAAATGTTAAAAAAATACCTATCTGGAAAAAATTATGTAACTACTCAGATTCTTTGATAAATCCACTCCCTTTTGGTGGTCTGCGGATTTCACTTTCTCGAATAACTTGAGAATAAATTTTGGCTTTTCCTAAATGACAAACTTCTGGTAAAATGATGACAGATGAGGAAAACTGCCCAGTTTATAAAATCTCTTTTCCGAGTAATCCGGTTCTGTTGGACTTATAGCCAGAAAGTCGTCGGCGGTCAAATCTGGCTAATATCCTTCTATAATATCTATTTGAATATCCATCCTCTTATTAATGCCTACTTTATCAAATTAATTATTGATGCTCTTACAAGGATTAATAGCTTAGGGGTTCCCTTGGTAACCAGATACGTGGCAATAATTTTATTACTGCACTTTTTGGTTGATTCCTGGGATCAATTTGCTTTTCGTCACCACTTAATCTTAACCAGAATTTTAAGAGAAAAGTTGCCTTCCACCATCGAAATCGACTTGGCTTATAAACATGCTTCATTGCCGATAACGGTAGTTGAAGATTCCCAGTTTAAAGATGAATACGTTTTGGTAAAGAGAGAAAGCAGGTTCAGGATTTCTCCTATCGTTGATCAAGCTGTCGGTTTAATTGCCGCAGTAATTTCTTGGATAATCGCCTCGGCCGTGATTATTAAATTCAATCCCTTTTACTGGTTGATTCTTTTGTTGACTCTTTTTCCCCGCTTGCTTGGCCTTAAGCCGGCTGTGAAGAAATCATTAACCGTGGCCTCAAACTCAGCCAAGTTTAGTCGGAAACGAGATATTTATCTTAACTATTTAGAGAGTGGCCGGGGGAGTTGTGAGGGAAGAATATTAGGAATAAAAACTCTGGTAAAGAAGCAGTTGGAAAAGATTCAGGAGATCACTATAGGGATGTTTGAAAAAACCGAACACGAACTTTTAAAACTGAGACTAGCTAATGCTGTTCTACCGATGGTCGGGGTTTTTTCAATCAGTTATTTACTCTTGCGGCGAATAATTAAGGGGCTATTTACCATTGGTGATTGGCAATTAGCTTTAAGTACTTGTTTAAGATTTGTTGATTACTCGAAAGATGCGATCGATCGGGGGGGACAACTGCAAGAATCTTCGGTGTATATTGATAAATTGATTAGTGTTTTAAATCATCAAGGTGAAGCTTCTCGGGGAAAAAAAGCCTTAATTGATAAGATCAATTCAATCGAGTTTAAGAATGTTTCTTTTCAATACCCAAATGTTAAGAAATTGGTTTTAGAGAATGTCTCCTTTAAAGTTAATCCCAATGAGAACATTGCTATCGTCGGCCATAACGGCGCCGGTAAGACTACTTTAGTGAAACTTCTTTGCCGTTTCTATATTCCCAGATCGGGACAAATTCTGGTTAATGGCATCAATATAGAAAAGTTCAATATTTATTCCTACTGGCGGTTAATCAGTGCGCTTTTTCAGGACTTTGAAACCTATGGTATTTCTGCTTGGGAGAGTATCGGTTATGGGGATATAGATAGGATTAGTAAAAGGAAAGCTATCAGAAAAGCGGCCAGATTGACCGGAATAGATAAATACCTTTCCTGTTTACCGCAAGGCTATGATACTTCCTTAATCAGAGAGCTTGAGGGAGGAGTCGATCTTTCGATTGGCCAGTGGCAGAAAGTTGCTTTAGCAAGGGCTTTATTTAGAAAATCGAAGATGATTATTCTGGATGAACCGACCAGTAACATGGATCCGGAAAGCGAGGAGGAAGTATTTAATAAACTTGTGAGAGTCGTAAAAAATCGGGTGATGTTTTTGATTTCTCATCGTTTTTCAACCGTTAAACGAGCGGATCGGATTATTGTCCTTGAGTCCGGTCGGGTAATTGAAGAAGGTAACCACAAAGAGCTGATGGAGAAAAACGGTTTATATGCTAGACTATTTAGGATTCAGTCGGAGAGCTATAAGGAATAAAATGACAAATAATCACCTTTTGGCAACCATCGGTCAATATGCTTTGATTCTTAATCCGAAGAAGGAAATCTTACTCCTCCAGAGAGTTAGATCGAAGCTTTGGTCTCTCCCAGGGGGCCGATTAAATCAGGGAGAGGATTGGGAAAAAGCGTTTATTAGGGAGGTTAAAGAAGAAACTAGTTTAGAAACAACTGGATTTTCTCCGGTAGCAGTTGCTTTAGTGAAAGACCCATACCAAACAAAATATTGTGTTTTTTTTGAAGTTTGTGTCAGAAGTTTAATCGACCTGAAGGTTAATAATCAAGAACATATTAATTATAGGTGGTTTGCGATATCTGATTTGCATGGGATGATTATTGACAGTTATCCCCAATTTACACCGACGATTACCGAATACTTAAAAAGTAAATGAAAATTACCTTTATCGGGTTATCAATCTTTCTAATAGAGGACTATTCAGGGAGCCTGCTTCGTTTTCAGGATACCGCCAAAGCTTCCCTCATCTTGGCCTCGATCTCATAAGCCCTTTTCTTGTCTCGGCCGATAATAGTATAGATAAGTTCTTTTTCCTTGAGAATATTTTCCGAATTAACAATCACCCCTTCTCCGGTTGAATACGAATAAAGTAAAGTTTCCAACCGTCCAATTATCTGGTTAAAAGTATAGATTTTTTTGGCCGACAAACGGAAATGGCTACGGCTGATCACGTACACATCGGACATAAAGTCCTTGCCGGCCAGCTTGCTGGCCAGATAATAAATATCGGTGCCGCCGGTATTACGGGTATTTGACTCACAAACGTAAATATGGTTATTTTTGGCGGCCATCATATCAACATCAAAATGTCCGCGATAGCCGGCGCTGCTGTATTGCTCGGCAATATAATAACCGGTATCCACAATCCGCGTCGCGATTCGGTCATTGATGATTTCGTCATTAATATCCAAGCCGTAATAGGCGCCCTTGTCGGTTACCATACAGGCACAGTAAAAAACCATTTCGATCCGGCCGTTTTTGTGGATTTTGAACTCGACATTGGGAAAACCGCCACCGACAGCATAATTGATATTAATCAGGTCCTCGATGATTATGGGAAACTTTTCCCAGTAGATATCGCGGTTTAAATATTCCCTGATTTTCTTCTCGCATTCCAGGTAATTAAAAGGCAGATCGTTTTCCCGGAAGATCAAAACACCGTTTCCGCCACTGCCTTTGTTAGTTTTAACCACTACTCCTTTTTGCTTGATGTATTTATTGGCGGCAATTTTGGCAGCGTCAAATTTACCGACGCAGATGACGCCGTCAGGCATCATAAAATCCGGCTCGGCAGCAACGCTTTGTTGAGCCAGTTGGCGGATGCCGGATTTACTGCCGAAAAAATTGACCGTCCAAGCGCAATCTAACTCCGGCGCCTCGGGGGTATAAACTTCGATTCCTTTCCTTACCAGAGCTTCTTTTAATAGGTAAAACTGGGGAGAAGCCACATAACTTAGAAGAACTACCCGTTTGTAGTTTTCGGCTTTTTTAACAAATAAACCAAAAGCCTTTTTGTCTTTGATAAAATCCAAACAAATTTGGTGGGATTTCATTTGGGGAACAATTACTTCACTATCTTTGCATTTGAGAAGAGACCGGATATAATTCTGGAAATCAGCACTGATGTTTTGAGGAGAAAGATAGACAAAATTTCCCTGGGCAGCCATCCGCAAGAAAAAACAATCAGTGTAACTTTCGCAACGTTCGATCTGTTCTTTCCTTTCCCGGAGATCAGAAATGGCATTGAAAAAAGACCACTCATCTTCGACTATGTTATACACATAAACGACCAAATCACTTTTTTTATTACCGTTTAGTTCGTTTGTGGATATTACTTGGAAGTTTGCCGGCATTAAAAAAGGCTCCTTTTGCGAGAAGTCTAAAGTTTTATTATTCTTTTTTTCAGAGCCGCTGTCCGGAGGTTTATCTTCTTTTTTAGATTCTTCTGGTATCCCTTTAATTGCCATTGATTTGATAAATTAAAAAATCTTTATGAATTAAGATCAATAAAGTAATATTAGTGTTTTACTGAATTATGTCAATAAGTAAACGGTGAGAGTGTTGAATAACTCCGTGTTATTCTGAACGAAGTGAAGAATCTAGGTCCGATTAAACCGGACCGTATTTGCGCTAACGCTAGATCCTTCGGCTGCGCTCAGGATGACAAACCGGAAAACGATATTCAACAGTCTCAAACAGTATTTGTTGGTGAAGAGTATGGGGAATAGTCTACCTGATTATTTTGCTCTTGATAAATCTTTCGCCTTTCGGCCGGTTTAAGTTCTCTATGCTATACTGAAAAAATAGAGAAATGGAAAATCAAAATCAAAAAGAGCTTGTAGAGCAGAAACCAATCGTCGTTGCCTCCTCTAGTCCGTCATTCAGCAAGCTTGATAAGCATAAAAGTTTGTTTTTAATTTTGGCCGTTTTTTTTGTTCTGTCAACTGCCGTTTTTTTTGCTGTCGGATCACGCAAATACGGTTCCAATGACGCAAAAAATATCTCCGGGAAGGACTTATTATCTCCATCCCCTTCGGTCCAGGAAACCCGGGTGCTTCTTTCTCCCACTAATTTACCTTCCGTTGTTTCTTCGGTAGAGGAAATCGAGGGTCAGATTACTTTTGTCAGGGGAGATATTTGTCGCGGTGAACGGGATATTTGGATAATTAACGCCGATGGTTCGAGGGAACAAAAACTAACCACGGAAGGGACTAATGATCGGCCGACTTTCTCACCCGACGGAAGATGGCTTGCCTATCTATCGGTAGACGAAAAAACGAAGAAACAAATCATCCAAGGGAATTGTTTGCTTTATGGTGATGTTAAAAACCAGGTCAGACTGGTGCGTGCTGACGGATCAGGTTATCGCGAACTTTTAACAACGGCCATTCTTATTCCGAATGATATTTCCTGGTCTCCGGATTCAAAAAAAATCGCCCTTTTTGGTTTAAAAAATAGTGAAGTTGTTATTGTCGTTATAGATATTGACGATGGTAGTGAACAAGTTTTTGAAGATCCTGGCCCACCCGGAAAATGGCCCGAAAAACCCGTTTGGTTGACTGAGAACGAGTTTTTATACGTAAAATATGTCAATCAACCACCGATACTTGAGAATTCTGCAGCAGTACTGGCCGATTTAGGTGAGAAAGACCCGGTTTTTTTAACTAAAGATATTCGTTTTACCTCTTCACTCACCCCGTTTGATGACGGAAAAAAAGTATTTTTCTGGACCGAAGATTCATTTTGGCAAATGGATATTGGTACCAACAATATCCAAAAAATAAAACCGGTACCGGAAAACCTGAATTTATCAGGCAGCAAACTGGACGACCAAAAAGGCCGTTTAATAAATGTTAAAGTTGGAAAAGAGGAGGATATTATCATTGTCAGATTGGCTGAAGGAAAGATTCAGAAGATAAAAACAGGTTTGAAGATCAATCGGACCGATTATTGGTGTACAGATGGAAATTGGCTAATTTTAAGCGTTGAAGATAATGCCGGCAAGAACGAGTTATGGAAATTTCATCTGGAGACCGGAATTAAAGAAAAGCTTGTCGGAAATGCTTCAAGCCCTGATTGGTATTTTAGCGAGCAAACCCGTGAATAATTTAAGATAAAAAACGGAGGGAAACCGGTGCGGGAAGAAAATCTTTATCGTTTATTTAATCCCCGGAGCGTTGCCGTCGTTGGTGCCAGCAACAAACCGGACCGGGTCGGCTATGCCTTAATCAAAAATATTATTGACGCTGGTTTCAAAGGTAAAGTTTATCCGGTTAATCAAAAAAGGAGTCGGGTTATCGGTTTAAAAGCTTATCCTTCGGTTTCGTCGCTTCCCGAGATGACAGATTTGGTTCTTATCGCAACTCCGGCCGAGACGGTTCCTGAGATATTGAAGCAATGCGGAAAGGCGAAAGCCGGTGGAGTTATCATTACTTCCTCAGGGTTTAAAGAGTCAGGTATTAAAGGCAAGCAACTCGATAGGCAATTACGTCAAATAGTCCAAAAATATCCTATCCGGGTAGTTGGTCCTAACTGCCTGGGCTTCATCCGGCCTTCTATGGATCTAAATGCCAGTTTTGCGTCGCAAAATCCGTCACCGGGGAAAATCGCTTTTATTTCCCAAAGCGGGGCACTAGGTGCCGCTATCCTTGATTGGGCAATCAGACAAAAGATTGGTTTTAGTTATTTTATCTCAATCGGCGAGATGATTGACGTTGACTTCGCCGATCTTATTGATTATTTAGGCAATGATTCTACGGTTTCCAGTATCCTTCTCTATATGGAATCGTTAACTAATAGCCGCCGGTTTTTAAGTGCGGCTCGGGCATTTGCCTCAAGCAAACCGATTATAGTTTTAAAGGCCGGTATCAGTCCGGAAGGTGCCCAGGCGGCTCTTTCTCATACGGGAAACCTTGCCGGAGATGATACCGTTTTTGATGCTGCCTTTCAGCGGGCGGGAATTTTAAGAGTGGATCGTTTAGATGAACTGTTCAATTGCGCTAATGCTTTGGCAGTGGAAAAAATGCCCGAGGGTAACCGGTTGGCAATTGTAACTAATGCCGGAGGCGCGGCGGTTATCGCTGCCGATACCTTGGTCGAGAGAGGGGGTTGTCTGGCTAAACTTTCTGCCTCAACCGTCAAGGAATTGAAAAAGGCTCTTCCTTCGGCATGTCGCTGTAAAAATCCGATAGATTTGCTCGGTGATGCTAATGAAGTGCGGTATCGGGAGGCAGTCCATTGTTGTTTAAAGGACCATAACGTCGATGGAATCTTGGTGATTTTGACTCCCCAGGCAATGACTAATCCGGTCAAAATTGCCAAAAACATTACCGCCTTACCAAACGAGCAGCAGAAGACATTCTTAGCCGTATGGATGGGGGGTGACAAAGTATCAGCGGGAATAAGGGTTCTCCAGAGTCGGGGAATTCCGGTTTTTTCATTTCCTGAACAAGCAGTCGAGACCTTTATCCATATGTATAGTTATTATGCCAATTTGAAGCTTCTTTACCAAACGCCGCCAAATATCCCCGAAGAATTTAGCCCTGATACTTTATCGGCTCGAAAACTAATAAGCCGGGTAATTACAGGAAAAAGATTTATTTTGGCTGAGTACGAAACTAAAAGAGTCTTAGCAAACTATGGTATCCCTGTTCCTCGCGGTGGTCTGGCTCGAAATGCTTCTGAAGCAGTCAATCTGGCAAAAAAAATCGGTTATCCGGTAGCGCTTAAAATTTCTGCGCCAGCGATTGTTCACAAAACTGAGATTGGTGGAGTGAAACTGGATCTTATTTCATCTGAAGCGGTACAGTCCGGTTTCTTGGAAGTGATTAATAACTGCCGGTCTTGTTTTCCCGATACGGAGATTCAAGGAGTATTAGTCGAGGCAATGATTAGCAAACGTTACGAATTGCTCGTTGGCAGTAAAAAAGATTCTCTTTTCGGTCCGGTTATCTTATTCGGAATGGGTGGTGTGGCGGTGGAGGTTTTTAAAGACGTCAATGTCGGTTTGCCTCCTTTAAATATGATGTTGGCACGCAGGCTTATTGAGGGAACCAAAATCTACAATCTTCTTAGGGGTTACCGGGGGATAAAAGGAGTTAATCTAGATTCAGTTGCATATTTGCTTTATAAGTTTGCTTATTTAGTGATGGATTTTCCCGAAATCAAGGAAATTGACATTAATCCTTTTGCTATTGATGAGATCGGGGGGGTGGTTCTGGATGCCGAAATCGTTTTGGATCAAGCCGCTATCAAAGTTGGTACCAAGCCCTATGACCACTTGTCGATTTCTCCTTACCCGAAGCAGTATGAGAAAATGGTAAATCTTAAAGGTGGCCAGAGAGTTCTTTTAAGGGCGGTAAAGCCTGAGGATGAACCTTTAGAAAAAGAACTCTTCCAGACATTTTCGGATGAAACTAAAAGATTCCGTTTTTTTAGCATCATCAAAGAAATGACCCATGAAAGACTGACCCGCTATACTCACATTGATTACGATCGAGAGGTGGCCATTGTTGCCGAAATCGAAAATCACGAAGGAAAAAAACTAGTCGGTGTCGGCCGCCTGATTGCGGATCCTTACAATAAGGATGCAGAATTTGCTCTTGTTGTTGGTGATCCTTGGCAGGGACAGGGCCTGGGAAGTATGCTTACCGATTACCTCATAAAAATCGCCCGACAGCGGCGGATTAGGAAGCTTTACGCTTACCTTTTAGAGGACAACCAGGTTATGGCTTACATTCTCAGAAAGAGGCGATTTGAATTTACTCGTGAAGGAGAGATGTTTAACGTCAGGCTAGTCTTATAATGAATGTGATCAGTTTTTCGTCCAAGTTAAAATATGCTAAGATAGGTCAGTGACCCTGAAAAATAATAAAAAAATAGCAGGTAAAAGAAGGTTTTTTTTATTCTTCATACCTTTGGCTTTTCTTTTAGGATTGGCAATTATTTTTATCTCGGTTCGGGCTGTTAATGATAAAGAAACTTGCGGTTGCTATTCAGTTGATGGCCAAGGGACCGGGGATTTTGAGGAAGATGATAATATTGCATATTTTAATAATCAGCCGACTGATTTTGGTTTTGAAGAAGGACCGGCCAAGCCAGAAAATCTACTATTAGCGGAAGGCGCCATTTTGGGGGCGACCACCGATGAACGCTGGATTGAGATAGATTTAAGCGATCAAAGACTTTTAGCGCATGAAGGTGAGAGAATCGTCTATAATTTCTTAATGTCCAGTGGCAAGTGGGCACTTACGCCAGTGGGTACTTTTCGTATTTGGTCAAAGTTTAAATATACAAAAATGAGCGGTGGTTCAAAAGAAAAGAGAACCTATTATTATCTCCCGAATGTCCCTTATGTAATGTATTTTTATAATGGTTACGGGATGCACGGTACTTATTGGCATCAAAATTTCGGTGAGCCCATGAGTCATGGTTGTATCAATCTGGCCACGCCTGATGCTGAAAAACTTTTCTATTGGGCCTCTCCAGTCTTGCCTAAAGGACAGAGTTTGGTTCGGGCAACAGCTGATAACCCTGGTTTAAAAGTGGTTATTCATGAATAAACTGGAGGTTGACAACTAGCACTTAGCGTGTTAGACTGCTAAAAATAATTTTCTGGATATGACTCTACTACTTAAACAAGGTAAAAAAATTATTGAAAGTCAAATAATACCGCTGGTGCCGGTTAGAGGTGCAGTTGTTTTTCCCTATACCGAAGTGGCCTTAACTTTTGGCCGGGCAAAATCAGTTACTGCCGTTGAAGCGGCTTCAAAAAAGGATAATCTTATTTGTTTGGTTACTCAGAAGAGATCACAGATAAATAATCCGACTGAGGATGACTTATATCAGGTCGGAACATTGGCCAAACTGATTCGTCTTTTTCCTTCAGAAGAGGCAGTTAATGCTTTAATAAAAGGAATCGGTCGTGTAAGAATCGAGGCCTTTGTTCAAGATGAGCCTTTTTTTCAAGTCAAAATTAAGCCAATGCCGGAAATGGTGGTTAAAGATGATGATACTAGAGCGCTGGCTCAGTATTTGAAAAGAAGTTTTAAACGTGCAGTCAATTTAGGTAAATCGGTTGATTTAATGGCAGTAATGAGACTGATTGGAGCAGATATTAGCCCGAATGAGTTGGTTGACCAGGTCGCTTCGGTTCTTGAGATTGAGACAAAAGAAAAACAGGAACTTCTAGAATTGGTCTCGGTTAGAAAACGAATGGAAAAAGTGGCCGAATACCTGTCTCACGAAATTAAGGTTCTTAAGCTTGAACAGAGCATTTCCTCTAAAACCAAAGATAAATTCGATAAATCGGTTAGAGAAGCGATGTTAAGGGAAAGGAAGAAAATAATCGAGAAAGAATTAGGCGAAGAGGACGGGGATGATCAGGAAATTAAGGAGCTGAAGACAAAAATTAAGGCCGCTAAGATGCCAGTTAAAGTTACTAAGAAGGCAAAAAAAGAATTATCAAGATTAATGCGTCTTCCGGCCTATCATCCGGAGAAGGGTTACATTCGGACTTATCTTGATTTATTGGTGGAATTACCCTGGTCTAAATCCAGCCCCAATCAGGCAGATATAGCTGAGGCAGTAAAGATCCTTGATGCCGATCATTATGGTTTAGAGAAAATTAAGGAAAGGATTGCCGAATATCTTGCGGTGATGAAGTTAAAGGAAAAATCAGTAACTGAGGAGGTTGGTGAAAAAAGAAAGAAAGAGAAGAGAAAAGAAGCTGGTGGGCCGACTATTCTATGTTTCGTTGGTCCTCCGGGGGTAGGTAAAACCTCAATAGGAAAATCGATTGCCCGGTCTCTGGATCGGGAGTTTGTTCGCATGAGTTTGGGAGGGATTCGGGATGAAGCAGAAATTCGCGGTCACCGACGAACATATGTCGGCGCAATGCCCGGGCGGATTATTCAAGGAATTAAAAACGCCGGGACCAATAATCCGGTGTTTATGCTCGATGAGATTGATAAGGTGGGGACAGATTTTCGCGGTGATCCTTCAGCAGCTTTACTTGAGGCTTTGGATCCGGAACAGAATTTTGAATTTTCCGATCACTATCTTGAAGTCCCCTTTGATCTCTCTAAGGTAATGTTTATTACTACGGCCAATGTTCTTGATACGATTCCGCCAGCCTTGAGGGATCGAATGGAAGTTATTCGTTTTCCAGGTTATACCGAAGATGAAAAGTTTTATATTGCTAAAAGATTCTTGTGGAAAAAACAGCTTAGGTTTAACGGCCTGGGAGAAAAGGATGTTTCAATCGACGGATCGGTATTGAGGGAAATAATCAATCGTTACACTCGGGAGGCGGGAGTAAGGGAACTGGAGAGAAATTTAGCCACTATTTGCCGGAAACTTGCCCGAAGAGTAGCTGAGAATAAGAACGCTCCCCGGGTAGTAAAAATAGCTCGTTTGCAGAGATTTTTGGGCCCGCCTAAATTTAGTCCCGTTCTGGCTGAAAAAAGTGACGAAATCGGAATTGCTACCGGTCTTGCTTATACCCAGACGGGTGGCGACATTCTTTTCATTGAAGTGGCTTTGATGCCAGGAAAGGGGAGCTTGCTGCTTACTGGTAAATTGGGAAAAGTAATGAAAGAATCTTGTAAGGCTGCCTTTTCTTATATTCGCAGCCGTTGGGAAAAATTAGGCCTGGATAAGGACTTCTATCAAAATCTGGATATTCATATTCATGTTCCGGAAGGGGCAATTGCCAAGGATGGTCCTTCCGCAGGGATTGCCATCGCTTCTGCCTTATATTCGGCCTTCAGCAGACGTCCAATTCATCGAGAAATAGGTATGACAGGCGAGGTAACTTTAAGAGGTCAGGTTTTGGAAATCGGCGGGATCAAAGAGAAAGTAATTGCTGCCCACCGCGCTGGTTTAAAAAAGGTGATCTTACCAAAGGATAATCGGAAGGACTTGGTTGATGTTCCCAAGAAAGTAAAGAAAGACATAGAATTTGTTTATGTTAATAGCGTGGATGAAGTTTTTAAACTGGCTCTTAAAGACGCCGAAAGTAAACAGTAAGGCTTTATATGTTTAAGACTGACTTCTACCGAGATAGCGGATAACTTCTTAATCGCTACCTAGTTTATAAGCAAGTTTTTTCAGAAGCGGATAAAGAATTAAAATACAGCCTGAGCCAAGAGTGAGTATCGTAGGCCATACAAGTCCGGCTTGGGGTAAACCTGATGGACTGGCGCTTGGCGTAGTGATAACGTTTTCCGGTACGGTTGACCCGGTAGTTAGAGTTAATAAGACAGTTTTTTCTTCCGAGACAAAGGAGAGACTATGATCCGTATTTTCTAAGGGAGCCGGCGGTTTCCAGCTCCATTGATCATTATCATTGACAGTAGTTGAATATGAGTTGCCATCAACGGTAATGCTGACAGCGGCACCTTTGTTCCCGGTTCCAGAAAAATTCGGTTGATTGCCGGTGTACCACATATGGGAGTAAAGTGTTTCCGAAACATCCAGAGTACCGATTGCGGTTAATTTAAAATCTGCTGCTCGTACCTGAGAAGTAAAGTAAAAAGTCGCCAAAAAAAAGACAATAATAAAAAAAGGCAGTTTAATCTTCATTTTCCGTTCTCGCCGGTATTTGCTTCGTAATGACCGGCACAAAGCAATTCTGAATACCATTTAATAATATTTCCGTCCTCATGTCAAGGGCAGTATCGGACCATGGTAAATTTATCTATTTATTTTGATTCGCTTTCCTGATAAACTAGTTCTAGATTTATTTCGGCAAGCTTTATTTAGAAGCTTATTAAACTCAAAAAAGGAGGTGAGAAAATTTGAACCCCAGACTTTATGTTGGTAACCTTGATTATGGTGTGACCAGCGACCAGCTGAAGGACTTATTTTCGAAAGCAGGTACTGTTGTCAGCGCAACGGTCATTACACGAAAGCGCACTGGTCGTTCCAAGGGTTTCGGTTTTGTGGAAATGAGCAATGTCGAGGAGGCTCAGAAGGCAATCGAAATGTTTGACGGTCAGGAAGATCTGAGTCGAAAATTGTCGGTAGCCGAAGCTCAGCCAAGAGAAACCGAGCCGTCTGCTCAAGAATCTCAAGTAGAAAGCCCAGCGCCGGCTGTTGAAGTTACCGTTGAACCGGAACCAGCACCATCATCAGAACTACCCGTCGAACCTGAAGCCGAAGAAGTAGCGGCAGAATCTGCTGATCAAGCTTCTGATTCAGAGTAGCAATAATTACCGCTGGTCCTATCTGAAATATATGCAAGGTTCAAGCCGGGGTTTAAAGTGAACACCCCTTTTTGAATCGTTAAGATAGATTTTTGGTTTTTCGAGGAAGATTACTATTAAAGGTGGCTGAATTGGATTTTGTTAAATCCCGTCAGGGCGGGTGGTTTATTGGGTTTAAGAGGTTAAAGTAAAGATGAGAGTATGGGATCAATAAACAAGGGCTGGCTAAAAGTTCTGGGAGTCATCGGGGTAATTTTCTTTTTATTGTTTGTTCTTATTCCCAGTGTTTATGTGCTTTTGTACCCGCTTAAGGATTGGAAAAGCATTGAGTCGGTGATTTTTAATCGACCAACCTTCAGTTTGATTCTTCAAAGTTTAGCGTTTTCTTTTAAAGTAGCTTTCTGTGTGACTCTATTTGACTTATTTCTAGGAATTTTAACTGCTTGGGTTTTAGCACGTTATGATTTTTGGGGGAAAACAGCAGTTAAAGCCTTAATTAAATTACCCCTGTCGGTACCTACTTCTGCTTTAGGATTTTCCGTCGTCTATTTTTGGCTTCAAACTGGACTATCTTTCTCGCCCTTTTTACTGGTGGCTTTAGTTCACCTGGCCTTTTCTTCTCCTTATATTATTGGATCCCTGGTTGTTGCTTTTGAAGAATTAAATTTGTCTTCTGAAGAAGCGGCTCGGGTTTTGGGAGCTTCGAGTTTGACGGCCGCACGAACTGTCACCCTGCCGTTAATTAAAGAAAGAATTGCCTTAGGTACCATTTTGACATTTGCCAGGAGTTTGAGTGAAACCGGAGCGACGATTATCGCTCTAACGACAATAGGAAGCCGCCTCAAGACGGCGCCGGTATTGATTGCTTCATGGAAACAAACCTCCGGTACCGCTCAATTTATGGCGGTTGCTGTTGTAATAAGCGCAATTTTGATTCTTATTTCCTGGTTTCTTTTCTTGATGGTAAAACATTTATCAGGTAAAACCGGAGCTCCTTGTCTTTTTTATCAACCAAAGTTGGAACATTTCTTGAGCAGAAAAAGTGCCAGTAATTTCAAGAATATACTGGTCTTTTCGTTACTCACTGTTGTCATAATCATTCCTTCGTTCTTTATTCTTTCTCGATTTCGTTTATTACCGCTTGATGAGGATTCGCTTTTAATTGACAGCCTTATTTCTTCGATTCTTATTGCGGTAGCGGCAACAATCATTAATTTAATCAGCGGGCTGTTCCTGGCTTTCCTGATTGCCCGCAGTCGCTTTAGACACCTTAATGCTTTTTTGGAAACACTGGTTGATTTTCCGTTAATCATTCCCACCTCGGTCTTAGGTTTTTCGTTAGCTCTATATTGGCAGGGGGTGGCAGCCAATCTTCCCTTATTTGTTCTAATTATATTGGCTCATTTGGCGTTCACTTTTCCTTATATTGTCAAGCCATTGGTAGTAGCTTTCAGAAATACTCGGTCCAGCTTTGAAGAAGCGGCGAGAATGCTCGGTGGCAGTCCCGCAACAGTTTTTAAGACAGTTACTCTTCCTCTGGTTGTTCCTACTTTAGAGTCAAGTGCGATTATGGCTTTCACCAGAAGCCTGTCGGAAACCGGAGCGACGATGTCGGTCGCGCCCCGAGCAATTACCGCCCCGGTTTATATCGTTAATCTGGTTACCTCCGGAAGGACTAATCAGGCAGCCTTTGCCTCCGTAATCTTGATTCTTTTTTCTTTCCTTTTCTTTTTGGTAACCGGAAAGTTTATTAAATCCAAAAGCTATTTATAATTAAGCTATGCCGCAGGTTAATCTGAAAAATATTAAAAAAACTTTCACCGGCAAAATCGTTGCCTTAAAAGATATTACTTTTGATGTTCAAGACCAGGAGTATGTGACAGTCTTGGGGCCTTCAGGGTGTGGTAAGACAACTCTTTTACGGATTATTGCCGGTCTGGAAACCTCCGATTACGGTCAAATTATTATCGACAATCAGCCGGTTAACGGGTTACCGCCTGAAGAGCGGAATATTGGTTTCGTTTTTCAAAATTTCGCCCTTTTTCCCCATCTTGATGTTTGGCAGAATATCACTTATGGGCCAAGAATTCGCGGTTTCGATAAGGCAAAAATTGAAGAAGTAGGTAATCAACTTTTAAAAATGATTAAGTTGTCAGCCAGGAGAAAAGCCTATTCTTCCCAGCTTTCAAGTGGAATGCAGCAGCGGGTTGGACTGGCTCGGGCTCTTGCATCAGGCAGCAAACTGATTCTTTTGGATGAACCGTTAAGTTCTTTGGATGCCCAGATTAAAAATGAGATTAAGGTTGAACTGAAGAAATTGGCCAAAAGGCTTCACTTTACTGCCATTCATGTCACTCACGATCAAGATGAGGCGATGTTTCTTTCCGATCGGATTGTTCTTCTAAGAAAAGGTGAAGTAGAGCAAATCGGGACGCCGCGGGAACTATATCAATTCCCCGGCACTATTTTTGTGGCCAATTTTATCGGTCAATCAAATTTTCTGGAAGCAAAGATTGCCGACAGGTCAAAAAAAGGCAGCAGTTTGGTTTTGTCTCATAACCAACGTTTTGAAACACGAGATAATCAGTTTAAAAGCGGGAGCCGAGTCGTGATTGCCTTCAGACCGGAAGAGATAAACCTATTTAAAGAAGAACCTAACCAAGGTGGATTGTCCGGTTTAATTGATTCGGTCAGTTTTTTAGGAGGGCAGGTATTTTTTGAGGTTAAGCTGAAAGGAGGGGAAATAGTGCGGGTGAAGGTCGCCCTTTCTTCGCATCGGGCTTCGTTGGAAAAGGGTGAGCATGTGGGATTAAAAATCAGTCCCGACCGGGTTTTGGTTTACAGTTATCCCGAAGGGGGAGTTGAAGCAGCGATTAAAAGTGATTAATAACTCATTACTAAAGGAAGTACCATTGCCGCCGGTTAAGGATTTCGTTTATTACAACGAGGATCAGAAAACCGGCCAAGTTCCTCTGCCTGTTCCCAAAAGACCGGTACCATTTATCTCTTCCGGGTATTATACCGGCATTCTGGTGGGACAACGGCGGATTAAGTTTTTTTTACTTTATTTGTTGATTGCTTTTTCTGTCAGCCTGAAACCGGCTTATCGTCTAATAAGTATCGGCTATCCGCTCATAACCGATTTTGAAGAAAAAGTAAAGTCAATTATCCGGACTGTCTATCCGGCAGAGCTGACGATAACGATTAAGAATGGCTATGTTTCGACGAATGTTCCCGAACCTTATTACGTTAATATTTCCAAAGATTTTGTAGATATTTTTGTTTCAGAAGAAAAAGAAAAGCCGGGCTCCCATTCCAAGGTGAGGCTATTGGCGATCGATACCCGAGGAAAAGCTGAAGATTTTGAGAAATATCAAGCTTTGGCTTTATTGACAAGAAGCAGTTTAGTCTACTACGGTGATGAAAAGATCAATATTAAGTCATTAAGAAATATTCAGGATTTAAATATTAACCAGGATTATCTTTTCTCCAAATTTGATGAGTACAATCAAGATAATCGTATTGAAAGTTTCCTAAAAATAGGTTTAGTTCTGGTTATATTCATTATCGTTGGCGGAACCTTTCTAATCTATTTGGCAAATATTTTTTTTACCAGTCTTTTAGTCTGGATTTTAGTTAAGATTAATTGCCTGACTTTCGGCTTTGGTCGGATCTATTCCTTTTCCGCAGCGGTTAGTTTTCTGCCGGTTTTATTTTTCAGTCTAGTGTCTTTTTTTACTCCGTTTAATTTCATTCTTCAGTTTGAGACCTTCTCTACGATGATCATTTTGGCTTTAGCCTATACTTTATTAATTCAATTAAAAGACAGGTTAAATCATGTGGTTGTTGATTAGAAACATTCTGTTTCTGCCTTTCGTACTTATCGGTGATGTTTGCCGATCTCCACGATTGCTGGCAAGGAAGATCGGTTATGTTTTGCTGATTTTTGTTTTATTTGGAATTTCATGGTACGGAGGCTATCGAGCGGCTATCCGTCTGATAAAATTAACTTTTTTCGAACTGGGCTTGGCTGATAGATTGTCGGAAGTAGATGTCAGTGGCGAATCAATGCTGCCTGCCATCAAAGACGGAGACGCTGTTCAGCTTCATAGCGTAAAAAAATACGGGATTAGCCGAGGCGACATAGTTTCTTTTAAAAACCTGGAAACCGCCAATCTTTACTATCTGAAGCGGGTGGTCGGCTTGCCCGGTGAAAGAATATCGATCAAAAATGGCTTTGTGACGATTAATGGTCATATTTTGGAGGAAGATTATGTTCTTAATCAATTGCCGACTTTTGGCAACACCTTTTTGGCGGAGTGTAACCGATATACGGTTCCTCCAGACCACTATTTAGTCTTGGGAGATAATCGAACTGTAAGTCTTGACTCACGGGTGGTTGGATTTATTGATAAGGGTGATATCGAAGGTGTAATTAAATCTCAGACAAAGGAAAGGTTTGTTACCAGTCAGCGGCAAAGACAAATCTTAAGAACCAACATTGAAACTGAATTACTCCTGGAAAAGATTAATCTTATGCGGAGCGAACATGGAATTTCGCCGCTCATGATTAACGATCTTCTTTCCGAAGTTTCCAAAAGCCGGGTTGGTTCAATTAACGAGCATTTTGATAGTTGGAAAGAACAATCGGTTTCAGTTGAAAAACTTCTGCAAGATAAGGGCTATCAGTATAATCTGGTTCACGAATTTATTACCTTCGGTTACCTTGATGAGGAAACTATCATTAAACAAATTCTTGAGTCATCGGCAGACGAGTCTGCTTTTCTTTCAAGTAACTTTGTCGAAATTGGGCTGGGGACGGTTGAAATAACCAATCTTGACTGTAGTTTTCCGATTATTGACCTGATTATCGGCTGGCCCAGTGTCCCAACTTATGGCCAGGAAGTAATTGATTTTTGGAACCAGCAGGCGACTGATTCTGCTGAATTGCTTAATTTTTTACAGAGCTTTGTCGGCGCGTCAGGTTATGACCAAAGCCAGTTACGGGAGTTGGTCAGTGCAGTAGCTGAATCTTACCAA
The DNA here is from genome assembly GCA_035529595.1 of Bathyarchaeia archaeon. Taxonomy (GTDB): domain Bacteria; phylum Patescibacteriota; class Microgenomatia; order PFEM01; family JAFGMK01; genus DATKWK01. The sequence continues at coordinate 318,999 of DATKWK010000035.1, read as the reverse complement.
ATTGCCAGTCAGATGAAGCAAATAATTACCCGTGGAGAATGGCTCGATTATGAGCAAGCCGATCGCTATTATCAATTGGTTGAAGAAAATGATCCAAAGCTGGAAGCTTTTTTTGCCAAGCTGGAAGTTTCGCTGCCTAATATTCCTTTGCTGAAAAATACGCCGACACCCGGCTTGAGCCAAAATCAACAACCGGTAACTTCAAACGAATTCTTCTCCTTCGGTCAAAAGATGATTGAAAAAAATGCCGCCGCCAATATTAATTTGGCTTGGAAAGAAGGAGAGAAAATCAAGATTAAAGTAACTTTTGCCAATGTCTCTGCTGATGAAGTGGCCATTTTCCCGGTTCGGCTTTCGCTAAAAAGCCAAACTCAGGGAACGGCACCGGAACCGGCACTTACCAATTTGGTTTTAAAAGCCGGTGAAGTTAGGGGTTTTGAACTGGCTTATGATAAAATCGGATATCCTCCTTATAAGTGGAGTTATTTATCAAGCACCGGAGAGGAAATCGAGCTTGGGACCTATTATCCTTAAATGAACGAACAGACGGTAACTGTAGAAAATGATTTTACCCACGAAGGCTTGAAGCATATTAGTGATGCTAATACTTACCTTCGCGTCATTCTAACTACTCCGATTGGTGATCTGAAACAGAGACGGGCAATGTTAAGAGCGGAAATGAATAAATATCCGACTATTAGTCAAGAGCGTAAGCAACCGGAATATGTTCACTGGGAAGCTGAGTGTCAAGAGTTAACCGATATCGCTGTCTATAAAAGACAGCTTGCTGATAACAGAATTATTTCCCTTGAACCAGGTGATCTGGAAAAAGCGTGTTTGGAGGTTTGCCTGAAGCGGTTGGTTGATCCTGGAATTTGTCGATGTGAGCTTACCTATCTTCAGTGCCTGTGGCTGACAGAACTGATGACTAAGCTAGGAACAAGACATCAGGACTGCTATTACGCTCCCTTTAAGATCGTTTACCGACTAACAGCTGATATAACCGTAGCCGATATTCGCAGAAGAGGATTCGGAAGAGAACAAGATTTACAGGCTGATCTGCGTACGAAAGCCAAATGGTTAAGGGATAGTCTGTCAAATCATTATAGGCATTTTGAGATACACCCCAATATCGGTCCGAAAGGCATCTTGGCAGCGGTTTTGGCTGAAGAAAAAAGTCGACAAGAACAAGAAGCTAGCCGTCCTCCTGGTAAAGTCCCAGAATCAGCGGCTGACCAGCCTTCTGAAGCAGATGAGCTAGTACCGCCTTTATCTCCGAGAGAAAGAGATCTAGCGGAAGAAGAATTATATGGCATTATAGATGAACTAGGTAGTCTGAGAGCTAGGTTAACTTTTGGTAAAATAACCGAAGATTCAGCTAATCCGCGAATAGCTTTATTAGAAGCTCGAAAAAAGGTGTTAACAAGAAGGTTAGGTTTTAACGCCTAAAGGATCGGAGGAAGACTACGTCTTTGAGGCGAAAAAAAACCAGCTGTTTTGACTGACTTTGATTTCAATGTCTTCTCTGTATCTTTTTTTAATGATCTTTGATACAATACGTAACTATTATTCTAATCTCAAGCTTACTTGAGGTAATTATTCAAGAAGGGAGGTGAAAAAGTGGGAAATAAACTTTACGTTGGCAATCTTGATTACGGTGTTACCGGTCAACAGCTAGAAGAACTTTTTGCTCAAGCCGGCCAAGTAGTTAGTGCCAGCGTCATCACTGATCGGTATTCAGGTCGATCTAAAGGTTTTGGTTTCGTCGAAATGTCAAGCAGCGAAGAATCCCAGAAGGCGATTGAAATGTTTAACAATAAAGATTTTGAAGGCAGGAGCATTATTGTCAGCGAAGCCCGGCCTCAACAGCCTAGAGAGTCTCGGCCAAGAAATAACTTTAGACCTCAGCGATAAGCTTCAGGAAAATCTCGATTTTTTTAAATCTCAGATTTTTTCCTTATGATTGGCGAAAGGTTTATCAGTGGCTTTATCTTGAATTCTTGATAAGGTAATCATAAAGATTATCTTTGTCAGGACTGGATATTGAGTCATTTTTTGATTAATAAAAAAACGGATCTGGATCAAAAACTTGGGAACACAAGTTTATCTTGGAGTTTTTAACTGATTGGTTTTAGTAACCCCGCCGGTCTTGAATTTATGATTGCACGTTGTTGCGGCGATTTTCTGGTTGATTTACCTTTTAGTAAAGGCAGATTGCTGGCTTTTCCGTCATGTAATTCCGGAGCTGGGTAATTATAAAATTCCCAGAAAATAAGCATCTTAATTTTTCCTCGCCTCAGCGAATTATCGGTTATTTAGTATCTGAGTTTTTCCGGTCTGGAATTCTGGTATAATACGCAGGGTAATTTTGCTGATGTTCATTCAATGGATAAAGCAATCAAAAATCGAAAGAAAAAAAACAATTTCTTATTGCCAATTATCGAATTAAAAAACCTGGTTAAAACTTACCAGACCGAAGCCGGTGTTTTTCCGGTTCTTAAAGGTATTAATCTGGCGATTCAACAAGGAGAATTTGTCGGTGTTATCGGTAAATCAGGCAGCGGAAAGTCAACCCTTATCAATATGCTCAGTGGGATTGACCGGCCATCCAGCGGAGAAATACTGGTTAACGAAACGCCAATTCATGATTTGACTGAGGATGAGATGGCTCAGTGGCGGGGGCTTCATCTGGGAATTGTGTTTCAATTTTTTCAACTCCTGCCGACTTTAACGGTGATGGAAAATGTAATGCTACCGATGGATTTTTGTCATCTTTATACCCCAAAGGAACGGTGGGAACGAGCCTGGCATTTACTCAAGTTAGTCGAAGTGGCTGATCAAGCTAACAAATTACCCGGCATGATTTCCGGCGGCCAGCAGCAACGGGTAGCGATTGCCCGAGCACTGGCGAATGACCCGCCGGTTATTGTTGCCGACGAACCGACGGGGAATCTTGACTCCAAGACGGCCGAACAGGTATTCCGGCTTTTTGAAAAACTGGTTAACGATGGCAAAACAATCGTTATGGTTACCCACGATAGTGATCAAGCCAAACGTCTCGGCCGGACTCTGATTATTGCCGACGGGGAAATTATCGAAGAATACCTGGCCCAGACTTTTCCGGCTCTAAATGAGCGCCAATTAATCTGGATGACTTCAAGAATAAGAATTGAAAATTATGCTCCGGGAGAGATGATTATTAAGAAAGGCGCTGGCTCGGATAAATTATACATCGTTATTCAGGGACAGGTGGAGATTCTCTTAGACCTGCCTGGCGGTCAAGAGCTGGCAGTTACCCGGATGACTAAGGGTAACTACTTCGGAGAAATCGAATTGTTACAAGACCGAGCCAGCGTTGCTTCTGCCCGGGCGGCGATTGACGGCGAAGTAAAAGTAGCCGTTCTTGACCGGGCGACTTTTAATAAGTTACTTGCTGATTCGAAAGAAACGCGCCAGGCAATTGATAAAACTGCCCAAGAACGTTTCCGCGAAAATATTGCCCGGCGCAGAAAGGGATGATGATTTCCATCCGTTGGCGTAAAGTTATCCGGGATCTTGCCAGTCAAAAAAGCCGGACAATTTTGGTAACCATGGCTATTGCTGTCGGAGTGTTTACCTTCGGCAGTGTTTTGGCTACCCGATTATTGCTTCTGAAAGAAATGGACGTCCAATACCGCCTGATTAATGCCGCCACGATCAATTTCAGCCTGGGTGGTTTTGCTGATGATTTGGTTGGTTGGGCGGGGCAACAAAGTGGAATCAGTCAGGCTCAGGGTTCGGCGGCAGTTCCGGTAAAGCTTTTAACGGGAGGCAAATCATATATTCTTCTGCTCCAAGCTTTTCCTGACTATCAAAATATCACTATTAACAAGATCAGTCCGGTACGAGGCGTCTGGCCGCCCGATTCAGGTGAGATTTTGTTTGAACGTGCCTCCCTGCCGTTAGTCAGGGAGGCACTGGGTGAGGAGATAACGGTAGAACTGGCCAGTGGCCGTAAAGAAAAACTTAAATTCTCCGGGGTCACGCGTGATCTTCAGGCATTACCGGCGACTATTTTTCCTCGCTTAACCGGTTATGTTTCTTTTTCCACTTTAACAAAACTTGGTTTTAATAATGAATTTAACCGGCTGGTTTTAAGAACCGATCCGAATATCCGGACTCTGCCTGAGATAGAAACGGTTGCCGATAGGCTTAAGGAAAAATTAAAAATTAGAGGGATAGCTGTTACTTCGGTAGAGGTACAAAAGCCGGATGAACATTGGGGCAGGAGCGTTACCGAAGCTTTTGTGACCGTCTTGAGCGGTATTGGCACAGTGTCCCTGGTCTTAAGCGGTTTTTTAGTGGTGAACACGATATCGGCGGTTTTATCGCAGCAAAAAAAACAAATCGGCATTATGAAGGCCATCGGGGCGAATTCCAAACAAATCGCCGGGCTTTATTTGGCTAATGTTACCTTTTTTGGACTGATTGCTCTCTTTGTGGCCGTACCAATTGGCTTGTTGTTAACCTATTTTAATTTACGGATGGTGACCGGATTTTTAAATCTTGATGTCTTGAATTTCTATCTTCCTTGGCAAATCTTTGCCCTAGAGGCTGTTGCTGCCTTGTTTGTTCCGGTAATCGCCGCCTTGATTCCGGTTTTTTCCTCGGTCAAACTGCCGGTAAACGAAGTAATCAGTGATTATGGAATTGCGCGCCGGAGCCAAGCCGGCCGTTTCGATCAGTGGCTGATGTTGGTTCGGGGTTTATCAAGACCGGTGCTTTTGTCATTGAGAAATACTTTTCGCCGAAGAGGCAGGCTTTTTCTAACTTTGAGCACCTTGATTTTGGCGGGGACTCTTTTTGTCAGTGTTGTTAATGTCCGCAATTCATTAATTATCGAACTTGATAAAGTTTTAAAAGTATACAATTACGATCTATTTTTTTCCTTTGCCGGATCATACGATGCGGAGGCAGTGAAAAATCGAGCCGAGCAGGTGAGTGGTGTGACTGCCACCGAAGGGGAAATTGCTGTCTCTGCCCAAAGAATCAAGCCCGACGGTTCCCGGGGGGGAACTTTGACTCTGTTTGGGATTCGGCCGGAATCAGATTTCTTATTGCCGAATCTGCTTGCCGGACGTTGGCTGAGAAGTGCGGATAGGAACGTACTGGTAGTCGGTAATGAGTTGGTTCGGAATGATCCCGGTTTTCAGGTCGGCCAGCCGGTTGTTTTGGAGATAGGCAACCAAAAGTATGAGTGGGAAGTAGCCGGCGATATGTTAATCTTCGGCCGGGAAAACAAGGTTGCTTACGCGCCCTTTGACTATCTGGCTATGATTAGGAAAAAACCGCGTCAGGTTTCCAGCCTGTATGCCAGAACCAGTTCGCACGAGAGTGATTTTCAGAGTCAGATCGCCGGGGAATTAGAAGACCGGCTTAAACAAGGCGGATTTGAAATCACCAGCTCGATTACAACTTCAATTATCAGGAAAGCCAGTACCGGCCAATTTGATTTCTTAGTTGCTTTTTTGCTTTTCATGGCGATTTTAGTGGCCGTCGTTGGCGGCTTAGGACTGGCCGGAACTATGAGTCTTAATGTACTCGAGCGGATACGGGAGATCGGTATCATGCGCTCAATCGGCGCCTCCGATGGAATGATTCGGACTATTATCTTGGTTGAAGGCGTTCTGATTGGTTTTATCAGTTGGTTTTTGGCGATTCCTTTAAGTTTTCCCATCAGCTGGGCTTTTGGCAGAGCAGTGGGGATTGCTTTTATGAACCAGCCGCTGGTGTTTAGCTATTCCTGGCTGGGCTTATTAATTTGGCTTATCTTGATAGTGGTGATTTCCGTTCTGGCCAGTTGGTTGCCGGCTCAGCAAGCGGCGAGAATGAGCGTTCGTGAAACATTAGCCTACGAGTAAGGAAAATAGTAATATTTTATGCTATAATAAGGGGAAAGTTACGGATTAAATCTTTCGGAAACTGCTTGCTAATATTTACCCTGCCTGCTTTATCAGATTATCATGGCGTCCCGGAAAAAAACAGCTGATAGAATAAAAAATTTATTCAGCTTGTTAAAAACAAAAAAGAAATTAGTTATCTTCCTGGCTCTTTTGTTTATCGGTGGCTTATTGATCAGAAAGCGGTTATTGTCCGGGAAAAACGTGATCAGGACTGATCTGGTTAAGCGGGAAGTTTTACAGGAAACTGTTTCTGCCAATGGTCAAATTGAGGCAAGAAATAAAGCCAATCTGCATTTTCCAACTTCCAGTAAAGTGACCTGGATTGGGGTCACTGCCGGGCAAGAAGTTAAGAAATGGCAGGGAATAGCCGCCGTTGACCGGCGTCAACTGGAAAAGGCTTTGCGCCAAAAACTGCTGGATTATTCGACTACCCGGTGGGACTTTGAGCAAACACAGGACAAGTATAAAGTCGCTGGCCGTTCTTTAAGCGATATTACTTTAACGCCGGAGGAAAAGCGGATTTTGGAAAAATCACAATTCGGATTGGATCGGGCGGTCCTTGATGTCGAGATTGCCGATATCGCCGCCCGCGAAGCGGTTTTAGTTTCCCCGATGAACGGAACGGTAGTCGCAGTGGAAAATTTGGTAGTTGGTGAGAATCTGACTCCCACCAGTCTGACCACAAGCTATGTCAGAATAGTTGATTTTTCTTCCCTTTACTTTAAGGCCAAAGTTGATGAAGTTGATTACGCCAAAATTCAGATCGGCCAAGCAGTAAAAGTTTCTTTAGATGCTTTTTCGGAGAAAGAGGTTTCCGGAAAAGTCGTCTTTATCGGTAAAGAGGGAGTAGAATCAAGCGCCGGAGTGATGAGTATTCCGGTTGAAATCTCTTTGGAAAAAACCGAGGAACCTTTAATTACCGGTTTAAATGGGGAGGCAAAATTCGCCGTCAGCCAAAAAGCCGATGTTTTGGTAATTCCGCGGGAATTTCTTATCTTTGAAGGCGACAAGAATTTCGTTTATGTTTCGGAAAACGGCCGGTTGCAGAAGCGCTACCTGCAGACGGGTTTAAAGACTGCTACACAAGTTGAGATAGTGGAGGGTTTGCAAGAAGGAGAAACAGTGGCACTTCTAAAGTAGTTTTTATATTAACTGTTCTAGCCGGCGCCGCCACCGCCACCTCCTCCACCACCGCCACCGCCACCGGAGGAGCCGCCGGAGGAACCGACGCCGGAGGCGCCATAGCTGGAAGAAGCAGCGGAAGAGATACTGGAAATTGCCGAGTGAATTGAGGAAAGACTTTGGGAGAAGCTGGAAAAATCTGCGCCCGAGAACTGTCCCCGGCCGCCCCAATAACTGATGGCCGTCGACTGGTCGCTTGCAGGAAAGCTTACTGGTAGTTGAGCAAGTGCCTTAGTGGAAATACCGAGTGCCGTTCCATATACCAGATACTTTTCCCATAAAATCACCGAGTCAATCGGGTAATCTCTGGTTTTTTGGTATTCTTTCATATGCCGTTTGAAGGCCAGCCATTTAGCGGCTTCTTGCCTGCCTTTCTCTGTTCTTCTTTCCCCATAATCTTTGAGGATGGCTAAGCATATTATAAAAACCGCGGTTAGGGCCATTCCGATAAAACTTGGAAATGTTACGGATGCGGTAATGAAAACGCTTAAGACATCCAAAGCTCCTTGAAGTAAAAGAATCGAAATAAAAAAACCCAGGCCAGTTATTTTCTTTTTCAATCTGTGAGCGATATAGTCCAGATAACCCTCAGCCAGATTTTCCTTCAAAACCACCCCCGGAAATGATTTAAAAAAACGGTAGCTGGTAGAACGGTTTCTCCGGCACCAGGAAACGATATCGTTAAGATCGATAGCTTCGACTAAGTTTTTCTCAATCAATGCCGGTTTCGTCCCGATTTTATTAATCAGGCTGACAACTTTGGATTCAATTGTTGAAGGCAGGTATTTTGTATTGTCGGTCGGAACCAAATAGTAGTGATATTTTTTAAACCAGTACCCTTTTTTCTCGTCTCCTTTAACCAACCGGTAAAGACGGTGCTGGACAAGGGAAAGGATAGTGGCAGTGAAAGCTTTAGGAGTCAGTCCTTTTTTCCCGGAGATCAGCTGTGCGACTTGAGCTGGGTCGATATCGCTTGGCGGTTCCCAGAGTCTTCCCGAAAGATTTACCTTTGGCAGGGCATTGTCCTTAGAATATTTGAGAAACAAACCTATTTTTTTAACGAAGAGGAGTATTGATAAAACTATTAAGCCGATTGATACCGGTAATGCTAAATTTCCAACCAGCCGGGCGATGATTTTAATTCTTTCTGTTCGGGTAATAAATTGCCTTTCCTGGTCGGTTATTTCCCTTTTGGTCAGTGAACCGGTTACTCCGCCGTCGAAGGCGTTTTTCGGCAGTAATATTCTTGCTTCGAAAAATTTTCTGGTCGATAACCCGGAAACCTCATAGAGAACGTCTTTTGGTGTGGGAATAGATACGACGCCGTTTAAAGGTCCGTGCGCCCAAGCTTGGATGTCATTTCCGGTAATGCCTTCGGGAAGAATTACTCTGGCTTTTATTTTTCCTTGTTTAATTTCCCAGTCGCTGCCAACTAATTTCCAGTATAGCTCGGCTATATCCTGATGCAAGGTAACCGCGTTATTTACCAGATAAGAGAGTTTAAATCGTTTAGATTTGTTATAGGCTCGGTAAAACCACTTGATGTAATACTCGCCTGATTTATCCAAGACGTAAAAAACTGATTGGGGTTTAATATTATCGGCATTTGCTATTTCACCGGGAGCTAACTGGCGATAGCAGCTTAATTCGTCGCAGATTTGAAAGTCGGTTAAAATATATGATTCTATCCGTCCGGGATTGGTTTTTGGATCGCCTTTTTTTTTGATTGATTGGTAGGCGAACGAAAAACTGCCATCAAACGAATAAGTACGGAATTCTTCGACTGACATCGACCCGTTATTCATAAGTTGGGCGGTGATATCAACGTTGGTAATGGTATAGGATTTGGCTTCTGCTTGTTTAGGGTAAAGATAAATCAATAAGTATAGGAAGATTAGGATAAGACAAGAGAAAATTCGCTGGCTTTTTCTTTTAAATATCATCCTGTTTTTTAGTTCTACATGCTGGACAAATATCCTTCTATAATACTATTTTCCAGCAGTTGATTATCTTAGAAAGATCGAATAGATTGACCTTCCCGTCGCTGTTGAAGTCGGCTTCCGGAAGATTGGGAGTATTAATGTTCTGAAATAGCAAAACGGCGTCGTGGTAATCGACAGTATTGTCGCCGGTTAGATTATAATTACCGCAACCTGGTTCTACAACCGTGCTAAATTCATAGGCGCCAAGATCATATCTGCTTCCTTGCGGTCGGGAATTGCCGTCATAGTCACTAGTGATCCCTTCACTTACTAAATCCAGTCCCGCATCTATCGCTGGACTGTTTTCAAGTAAGTGAAAGTTATTGCTGGTGCGTCCTGCAAATAAAGGATCAACATTAATCCCTGGAAGATGGCGGCAGTCGGGATAGTCTTGGGAACATAAATCCGGCCCGAAAGTTATATTATTACTGGCAGTTACTTTATCAGCAATGTCGCTACCGCTCAAGGTAATCTGTCCGGCGTGGCCTGAACTCCAGCCCTCAGAGGTCCAGTCTCCCCATCCGAAAGCGACAATATTATTCTTGATATTAATATTTTCAATGTTTTTGGCGATGATATAAATTCCTGCCCCACCATGACCGGTAGCTTCATAGATTGTATTGTTGGCAATTAAGATGTTTTTTCGCAGACCATCCTTCTGTCTTAGGATACCGATTCCTAAAAAACTGCTGCGAAGGACAATATTGTTGTAGATTTTAATATTCTCGGCGGTGCCACCGCGTTCCGAACCGACTCTGATACCGGAACTGTCCAGAAGATTGCGATAAACTTCAACTTCATTAAGGGTTGGCCTTCCTTCGAGACCAGCATCCCAGGTATCCAGGTAAATTCCACCATCTTGCGTTATATCATGAATATAATTTCCGTAAACTTTTCCGAAGCGGCTTGATTCCTTAACATCAATTCCAGCATCACCGAAATATCCCGTAAAACCTCCGTCGTAGAATAGTTCGTTATCGGCAACTTCGAAAAATTCCGTATCGGCAACGGAGAGAGATTCTTCATGGCCGCCGGCATCTTCGCAGGTCGGGCAATAGGGAGCATTTCGGGCATTGATTATTTGATTATTCTTGGCGACTACATGGGAACTTTGCCAAAAACCGATTCCCGAAGATTCGCTTTCTCTGGTAAGATTATTTTCCAGGTTTACATAAGAAGAATCGGTAACCAAAATAGCCGCATTATCGGAGTTTATGACCTTGAAACCGGCAATTTTTATATAACTTGAGTCTTTAATCCATAAAAGTCCCCCTGAATCGCCGAACTCGATACCTTGGCCGTCGATAACCGCACTCTGGTCAGGGTAAGAAAGAATAGTAAACCATTGATCTTGGGGATTTGATTTTTGAATAGTGACTTTTTCGTTGTAGACGCCACTTTTAATACAAACAGTTTCTCCGGCTGCTGTCAGATTAACCCCGCGTTGAATCGTTAGCCAGGGTTTATCTTGGGAATTCTCTTCTTTTAAATAACCGTCGCTAGCTTGGGCGTGTTGATTATCAACAAAGAAATCGCACTCGTTATCAGCTGTGATTGTTTTGCCTTTGATGATAAACAAGGCACTAATGACAAGTATTGACAGAAGAAACCGTTTTGTGACTTTGTTTATTTTCATTGATTAGTTATTAATGAAACCAGATCAGTTATCTAAATCTTATCATTTTCCTGGTAGTCAAACTATTTGATTCATACGCTGAAGAATCTTTATAATAAAAAAAGGCCCTGCAGGTTTTTGAAGAGTAGTGGCCATTTTTTTAAAATCACGTAAAAACAGGAATAACGCCGCAAAAGTTTAATAAGTCAGATAAGGAATTCTAACGGGAGATAGACATGATTAAAAGGATATTGAGAAATTACGAGTTAAAATGAATATCCAGTAGGCTTCAATCTAAGACAGATGCCTTTTTAAAGATTAACCAGGGGGTGTTTACCTGAATAGCTTTAGAATATACTATAAAGATTAATGCCCGGACAATTTTTTTTAGCCGTAGCTGCTTTTATCGCCAAAAAAGGGAAGCTTTTAGTTTTAAAACGCAGCCCCTATCGTGATCATGAGCCGGGTTGCTGGGAAACCGTCAGCGGCCGGCTGGAGCAAAATATCAAAAACGTTAAAAGTGAGCTTTTAAGAGAAATTCGGGAAGAGTTGGGTAGTGATTTCCAGTGCCAAGTAATTGCTCCTTTTGGGACTTATAATTTCTACCGGTGTCGAGATAAAAGCCAGGAACATATCGGGATTGATTATATTTGCCGCTATACTTCTGGGATTATCACTCTGAGTCAGGAACATTCCGAATACCGCTGGATTGATCCGAGAGAATTTACCGATTTTAAAGCTAACGATTCCTTAATAAATAAAGTCCGTCTTTTTACCAAGGTAAGGAGTTGGTATCTGAGAAATGGCCAGACTTTTAGGGGTTATAAATAATTGAAAATTAGATTTTGCATAATTAGTCGGAAGTAGGGAGTACTAAAAGAAGTAGGGAATACTAAAATATGATAATCACATATAAACAAATTTTTCCTGATACTTGCTTGCAGAGAAAGATTAAATTATGAGTTGGTATTTGTTATCACTTTCAGCCCTGCTCTTTTTTGGACTGCAAAAATTTTTGTTTAAGGTCGCAGCAGAAAAAAAATCTTCGACCAGAATCACGAACTTCTATTTTATGATCACAGTTGCTGTTTTAAGTTTTATTTTCTTTTTTTTGTTTAGCCGAAAGTTTATGAATTTAAAGCAGTTGATATTATTCGCTTTATTAAACGGAGTTATCTTCTTAAGTTTAAATATTTTTCGTTTAGAATCTTTAAAGTATATTCCAGGTGTGGTTGCCTTTCCAATGTTTGAATTGTCTTATATTCCGGTTATTATTTTTTCCCGGTTTTACTTTCGAGAGTCTTTAAATTTTAAACAGATACTGGGTGTATTTTTCGGTATTTTAGTCGCCCTTTTGGTTAGTAGGAAAGAAACAGCCGAGCAAAAAAGATACCGGGAATATTACAAGGGTACGCCTTTACTTTTGGGTGCAATTGTTTCTGCGGCAATTTTATCTCTGATATCTAAAATTATCGCCATTTCTTCATTTAATACACTTCTTTTTATGGGGATTTCCTATTTGTTTAATACGGTCTTATTGTTTGCTTTTCATCATTCAGCTCAGGTATTGTTAAGAAACACCAAAGATGTTACACCAAACCAGGCAAGAGAAGCTATAACCATTGGAATTCTGATGGGTATTACTAATTTTATTGCCTTTTTTAGCTATCTTAAGGCTTTAGAGAAAGGTTCTTTGCTGGTGGTAAGTGTTTTATCAGGTTTATCTTCCTTGGTGGCAATTGTTCTCTCCGTTATGATCTATAAAGAAAAGTTAAATTGGCGAAGAATAGTGGCAATCGGATTAACTATAGTCACAATGGTGCTTCTTAAAATATAGCATAAGCTTATACACGCCGGGTGTGTATTTCTATTGACACTTCGGGACTAATTTTCTTTTTCAAATGTCTTCGCGGTTATTTTATAATATTATCAAGTTTCCTTCTTAAAAATTAGGATGTTAAGTTAGTTTATTATGATAATATAAGTTATTATGGATAAATTATTTCCTTACCGAATCTGTTATGTTGAAGATAGCCCGATTGCGGCTGAGCCGATTAAGCTAGGGATGGAAGTTTTATTAGATGCCGAAGTAGACCTTTTTGAAACGACCGACAAAGCTCTTCAGGTTATGGAAGAGCGGGGATTTGGCGCATGGCAAGTTTTTATTTTGGACAATAGAACCGGATATGGAATGATGCCGGGTATAGAACTGGCCCGGAAAATAAGATCAAAAACAACTGAAGCAATTGTTGTCAGCTTAAACAGCTCCGATATGGGGGAAATAATCGCCTTTAGCTTGGAAAGATTGAAAGGATTAGGCATTGAATGTTGGCATAAACACACAGAGTCATTCTTAATGATTGCTTGGCTGGCTGATTGCGCTAAGTCCAAACGAATGATTTCTCGGAATGAATGGCTGGAAGGCATCGGAGAAAAAACAGTCTATTTGACACCCGACTTTGATGAGCTTAGACCAAGAGAAAGGGCACTGATGCTTATCTGAAAAAAGGTTGCAGAATCCTTCTGGTGAAAGTTGCCGGGGATTGAAGGGAATTTTTACAAGAAATAAGCGGTGGTAACAGAGGGGTTGAGAGAAAAAGCAGTTAGCAGTTTTCATCTTGAGTATCGGTGGGCAGTCTGAAATCTACTAAGAAGATATTGGCATTGATAATGTTTCAGAACTAAAGTAAGGTGGTATTCAATCATGAATAAGTATAAGCAGAGAGAAAGAAATCTATTTAGCTCTAACTCAAAAATTCCTTTTCGTATTAGCCGGGGGAAAATTGACCTGTTTTTAGACTGTTCGCGATGCTTTTATTTGGATCGTAAATTAGGTTTAGCCCGGCCAAGCATGCCGGGATTTGCCTTAAACTCAGCCGTAGACCAGCTTTTAAAAAACGAATTTGATCTACTGCGGAAAAACGGGGAAAAGCATGAGCTGATGAAGCGATACGGGATAAATGCCGTTCCCTATAGCCATCCGGATTTGCCGGTCTGGCGGGATGATATTTATCGGTTTATCGGTGCTTCCATTATCCATAAACCGACGAACTTTGAGATTTGCGGCATTATTGATGATGTTTGGATCAATCAAAAAGCAGAATTGGTAATCGTCGACTATAAATCGACCAGTACTAGTCAGAAAATCTCGCTTGAAGACGAATATAAACAAAGTTTCAAAAAACAGCTGGAAATCTATCAGTGGATTTTTCGACGGATGGGCTTTCAAGTCAATGACACCGGCTACTTTGTTTATGCCAATGCCGGTCGCAACCGGCCTAAATTTGACGGCCGGCTGGAATTTGAACTGATGATCTTATCCCATCAGGGAGATGATTCTTGGGTTGAACCGGTAATCTTGGCAATAAAAAAGTGTCTTGAGGATGATAAAATCCCGGCTGCTAATCCGAGTTGTGAGTATTGCCAATATCGAAAGCTAATGAGCGGAACCGAGGGTGATTGGATATGATTAGGAACCGGCCGGTTTATTTTTTTTGGAAAGGATCATCTCCAATACTTCTTCCGAATCAATCCGGTTAACAATTTGAATCCGGTGTTTTAAAAATTGCTTTAAGAAAATTATGTAATCTTCTGCTAGGACATCTTTCACTTCCTGGAGAGATCGTGAAGGGATCCAAACAGTCTTAACCCGGGAATTGAGCCCGGAAAAAAAGTCTTTTCTGGCATCACCGATATAGACGACATTAGTAGTAAATCCTAAACTATCTTTTAGGGGAACAAATCCTTTCAGTAATTTCATCGCTCGTTGGATTGCTATTTGGATTAGTTCTTCACGGGTCAAGGCCTCATTCCCAAAAGATCCAAGCAGGTTATTCTTTTTATCGGTAAAGTAATTCCGCAGATGTTTGGCTAATCGTTCATTTATTACCTGAATAGGATTTCCGGTGATTAGCCAGACAGTTGTATTTGGGTGGTGACTGCAGATATTGATCAGATTTTCGGCATCAGGAAAATAAGTATCATAAGGATTTTCTTTAAACGACTTCATGTTTTTAAACCAGACTGCCCGGGCTAAATAGAAACGTTCCTCAAAATTACCCATTTGATTAAGAGGAACGCTGTGGCGGAAACAAAAAAGCCTAATGAAGTTTCTTTCGGTACTTCCCCGTGTTTGATGGAATATAGTATTCCAATCAACCTGTAAATCATTGATATTGATTTGAACGGACTCGCAGGCCATTTGAGCGGCGAATTTCAGACTTTCGTAGGCAGACGGACTGGTATTACAAAGTGTCCCGTCGTGGTCAATAAGAACTAAAATATAATTATCCTTTTTTTGGGTAGTGGCTCTTTTTTTTCTTTTTACCATATTAATAGTCTTATAGTATATCATATTAGAAATAAATTTCAACGTTTTCACGGAAAGGATTAGAACTTTTTATTATGCTTTTCTTGAAACGGTTATCAGATTATTTTTTTGTCCCTGGATTGTCTCCTTGACAATAGGAAGTTATTCTCGGTATTGTTTTGGTTAAGGAATTCATGATACTTGATATAAAAAAAAAGATAGCGATTGTGATAATCATAATTTCTTTAGGTTTAATTGGTTATTTTGTATACCTTAACTATTTCCAAGAAACTGTTAATCCTGAAGCTTTGCCTTCTTCCGAACGTTGCTACAATCTGAAAAATTCCCAGTTGTGTAAAAGTAAAAGATATTGCCATTGGTTCGATACCTCCGGTTTATGCTGCTTTAAAAATGAGCGTGTTTCCGGTTCAATGTTAAAAAAGCCTATTTGTTGTCCTCGCTGGTGGAAATGTGACTAATTAATGACAACTAGGAAAAACTGGTCAAAGGAAGTCACGGAAAAAAGCATTGCCTTGGATCTTGAAGCCGGAGTTTTTAGTTGGAAGGATCCGAAAAGAATTGCCGCTTCATTAAAACGTTCAGCCGATGAAAGTACCAGGAGAAAGACGACTGCTTTTCAATCGGCCATGAGCATGCTCAATTTTTATATCAACCGGGCTGGTAAAAATTTATCCTCCGAGCGTAAAAAAGTTCTTGGTCAGGTAAAAATAGAGTTAAGAAAATTATTTCGTAGAATTTAAGATTTGGTCAAATTTTTTTTGCTTCGCCTTATTTTTTTTGTTAAACTGCTTTCAAAGAATAATGGATATCAAAAGCCCTGAATTAATCAGAATTTCCTCTACTCCTCATAAGATATTAACAGCTTTGATCTTAAATATCGCCTACGGGATTTTTATTATCGATTTTCCTTCCGTGAATCCGTGGATTAATTACTTTTGTTTCGTACTCAATTTTTTGGCGATTTATTTTTTAGAAAACTTGATTGAAAAAGTATTATCTAAATTATGCAAACCCGGTTTTTACAATCGCAATCGGATGACAGTTCTTGAAGCAATCGAAAGAAGTGTCACCCCCGGAGGTAAATTCAAGCCTAATTATTCGGATCGGGATTATAAGACAAGATTTAACTTCGAGTTACGAGTTTACTCTGTAATTCTTACTTATTTTATTTATGCCTTGTTAATTATGATTATTTCCTGGTTGATTAACCTTTCGTTAATGACCAGTCAAATCGGAAATTTCGTAAATATCAACAATGACAAGCTTGCCGTTTTTATAATTTTGCTGTTTGGATACATTGAAACTTTGAGTGTGCTGGAGGATTTGGATCGGCTATTAATGGAAAAAAAAGGATCACTATTAAAATTCGTAATTTCCTTAACTCCCAAAATAATTATTGCTTTGCTGATGTTCGTATTTGGATTATTTATTTTATTTGAAAAAACATAGACGGAGGCACACTGTCCGGTAACATTTTAAAATGACTGGTGATGATGCTAAAATAGCGGTTATTAACTCGTACAAATAGGAAAGACTATTTCAAAAAAGAGTTTTTGGGATAGTAATAAAAAAAGTAGCATAAGAAGAAGACCTTAACCATTATTAATTTTAATCCTGGAAGGAAAATCCGAACTGTTACCAATAACGTCTGGAGTTACTCTGGTCCTTCATTTCAGTCTTGTTGTTTTGCTATAATCAGTCAAATTAATTTAGCTTATCAAATTTCAGCCATTAGTTTATGAACATAAAGAATCTGATAATTCTACTGGTGGTGCCGATTCTGATTGTCGCCGCCGCCTTAGTTTTTCTTAACCGTTTAAACCCTGGCCAGAAGAAGCCG
Organism: Bathyarchaeia archaeon; assembly: GCA_035529595.1. Lineage (GTDB taxonomy): Bacteria > Patescibacteriota > Microgenomatia > PFEM01 > JAFGMK01 > DATKWK01. Next base: position 302,108 of record DATKWK010000035.1, on the reverse strand, counting down.
GAAATTGCCGTGCAGATAGAAGATAAAAGTAGTCCTACTGGTCAAGAAGCAGAGGAAAAAACGAATCTTGATATGGAGCCGGTAAAAACGCTACAATTGCCGGAGATGGAAATAAACCAAAATAAAAAATATACTGCAGTTCTAAATACTTCAAAGGGGCTAATTAAAATAAGTCTCTTTGCCGATAAGACTCCGATTACTGCCAATAATTTTGTCTCCCTTGCCCGAAAAAAGTTTTATGATGGGACGATTTTCCATCGGGTAATCAGCGGTTTTATGATTCAAGGCGGTGATCCTCAGGGTGACGGTACCGGTGGCCCCGGTTATCAATTTGACGATGAGCCCTTTGAAGGCGAATACGCCAGAGGCATAGTCGCCATGGCCAATGCCGGGCCCAATACCAATGGTAGCCAGTTTTTTATTATGCATCAGAACTATCCGTTACCGAAAAATTACGTTATCTTCGGTCAAGTAATTGAGGGAATCGAGGTAGTTGATCAAATTGCCCAGTCTCCGACCAAACTTGGTTCTTCAGGAGAAAATTCGACACCGATTGAACCAACCGTAGTCAATTCTGTGTCGATAGCCGAAGATTAATGCATATCCTTCTGAACTTTTAAGGCAATTCGAAATCTCTATCCGATGATCGCCAGAGGCTGGGTCCTGGTGGTGGTCTTCTTCTTCGTTGCGAAGATAATAATCTTTGGAACTGCTTTCCCAGTGGCAGATGATTTAACATCCACTTAACGGTTTCATAAGCTAAATAAAATTCCTCGTGTGCCGAATAAAGTAAATTAGACATTAACCTATACTCTTCAGGTGTTCCTAAAGAGAAAAGCACCTGTTCAACGCTAAAAGTTTTAACGGGCGAGTATAAGGAAGGGATAGTCATGAAGTGGGTTTCAAAAGCTAGGCTGGCCAAAGACCGCCAATGTCTATCCGCGGCTGCTGTTTGAAAAAAGTCAACTTCATCGATTGTTGAACGGGCGCCGCTGGTGGCAAAGATGGATTCGGGTGGTAATCCCCAATTAAGTAATAATCTTTGCGCACAGGAACTGATGTCAGGGTAGTTAGGCCCCCAAACGTCACCGACACAGAGAAACAAAGCTTGGGTATAACCATGATTATAAAGACACCGGGCAGCGCAGGTAGCCAGGTAGCTGCGGAGACTTAAGCCGGTTTCATTCGTGGCTGAAGGTAAATAAAGATGAACTAAGGTTGCCTCAACTGCTTGGTTGAGTTCTGCTTCGGGAAAAAGATACGGTCTTTCTGACTCGGGCGATATCATAGTTAAACAACAGCTAAATATTATCTATCACTGAACATATCAAATTATATCAGAATCTTTTTTTTGCTGCAAATCCCATTTTAACTTCAGAATCTTTGTTATAATATTTTGGGGATATTTTTTGATTTGCACTGATGAATTTAGATTATGATCTGGTAATTATTGGCGGCGGTCCGGCGGGGATGATGGCGGCGATTGCCGCCGCCAAAGAAAAAAAAAGAATTTGTATCTTGGAAAGAAACCGGAGCTTGGGGAAAAAACTGCTTTTGACCGGCAAGGGGCGATGTAACTTCACCACGGCCGGAGAAATTGATGAGACCGTGGACGCCTTCGGGAAAAAAGGTAAATTTCTTTACCGGGCTCTTACCGGTTTTTCTAATCAGGATCTAATTAGTTTTTTTAACGACAGGGGGATCATCACTAAGATAGAAAGAGGAAAAAGGGTTTTTCCCGAAAGCGATCAGGCTTCTACCATTTTGGATTGTTTAATAAAAGAAATTGAGAAAGAGGGGATACCGGTTGTTCATAATTTTCGGGTGACTAAAATTTTTTATCAGGATAATTGCTTTAAGATTTTTTCCCAGTCCGGCAGAACGATCGTTACTGATAAGTTAATTATTGCTACCGGTGGTAAATCCTATCCGGAGACCGGCTCAACCGGTGACGGCTATCGTTTGGCTGCCGCTCTCGGCCATAAAATTAATCCTTTGAAACCGGCTTTAGCCCCTTTATTTGTAAAAGATCCGGAGGTTCGCTTACTCGCCGGGTTGTCTTTAAAAAACGTCAAGCTGTCTATCCGGGCTGGAGGTAAGGAGGTAGTCAGTTTTTTTGGGGAAATGCTTTTTACCCATCAGGGTATCTCCGGCCCCATCGTTTTGGAAACAAGCAAAGAAGTTTATGACCGACTGCGAAAAAAGCAAAGAGTTGAGGCAGTCATCGACCTCAAACCGGCCTTAGATAGGGAAATGCTAAAAAATAGGATTTACCGGGATATCCACCAAATACCTAAGAAAGAAGCCAGGGCTTTATTAAAGGGGCTTTTGCCGAAATTATTGATTCCTCTGTCTTTGAAAAAAACCAAGATTAACGGGCATAAACAGAACAGCTTTTTAACCAAAGAAGAAGTTTTTTATCTGATAGATTTCTTGAAAGACTTTTCTTTTCAGATCGATGGCGTGGCGCCTCTGAAAAATGCCATAGTTACCGCCGGAGGAGTGGATATCGGCCAGATCGACTCCCGAACAATGGGATCAAAGTTAGTAAGAAATCTGTTTTTTGCCGGGGAGATTATTGATTTAGACGGGCCAACCGGAGGGTATAATCTGCAAAAGGCTTTTAGTACCGGTTGGTTAGCCGGCTCTTCCGCGATTTAACCCGGGATCCAATTTTTACAAGCGCTACCCCAAAGACCTTTCTCTTCTTGTCTGGCTTTTCTTTCGGCTTCCAAAAAAAGATGCTGATATTTGACATCCGGCGAGTAAGTAGTTGAAAAGGCGTAGCCTTCCCTGACTAAATATTCGTTGATTAATAAGTCGCCAAGCCAAATATAACGCAGTAGCCGGCCGAATTTATCAGTCTCCGAGACGTCTTTTTCCAGATAAATTTCTTTACCTTCAACTAATTCCTTGTTTTTAGCGGACGCTTCCTGGCCGTAGCATTGCACCGGTTTACTGGGATGAACCGTTTCCGGTGTGTCAATGCCGATATATCTGACACGCTGGCCGGTTTCAAGCTCAATGGTGTCGCCGTCAATCACTCTGATGGCTTTAGCCTTTAATCTTCTTGGATTGAAGTTTATCTCGGATATGATAGGCCTGCTTTCATTGCCCGCTTCATCGGCTGTCCTAATCTCTATCTGGTTGTTTCCCGGCACCAGGCCGATTTCAATTTCAAAACCGCCGCTTTCGTTAGTGCGGATCTCTAAACTTTTCTTGTCTTTCACCTGGGCAATTATTTTTGCCTTCGGTTCCGTATTGCCGGAGATTAAGATTTTGCCATCGCTCTTTTCAGGTAGTTCTTTTGGAAGAGTAATTACCGGTTGTACCGGCGGCGTTTGATCAATCGTCACCAGTAGGTTTTTTCTTTGGCAGTGTTTTCTTTTTTGATTATTGCATGCTTCAATCGTATAAGCGAAGTTCCCATCTTGAAGATCGTTGACTTTGAAAAAAAATTCGCCTTTCAAGTCAGCTTTGACCGATTGGACAATTTCATTTTTTTCGAGAAGATAAACGGGTTTTCCCGAAGAAGTTTTTCCGTTTATTAAGACAGTATCTTTATTTGTAGGTTTAATTTGATCTAAAACTAAAGTAGGCACTGAAGGAATCGTTAGGGCGAGAGTGACAATCAGTAAAAAGAAATAAACAGGTACGGCAATTAGTGCCTTTGACCAGCGGCCTGATTTGAAACCGGGAAGATTTCTTAAAATTCTTGTCAAAAATGAAACCACCGAACCTATCTTACTTGTTTATATTAACACAAAAGGACCAATCTTAAGATTGGCCCTTTTAAATTAAAGACACTAACTGTTAAAATAACAGGGTTATTGGAGAGAGGTTCGACAGGAAGAAATGAATAAGCAGAAGAAAGAGATTATCCAGGTAAAAAATCTAACCAAGCAATTCAAGAATCTAACCGCCGTCGATCATGTCAGCTTTAAAGTTACTCGGGGAGAAAGATTCGCTTTTCTTGGTCCTAACGGCGCCGGAAAATCGACGACGATTAGGATGTTGACCACCCTTTTGAGGCCAACCAGCGGCCGGATCCTGGTTAACGGCTTTGATCCGTCAGTCGACCAGGATCAAGTAAGACAGTCATTTGGGATTGTCTTTCAGGACCCGAGCCTCGATGATGAGTTGACGGCTTATGAAAATATGGAATTTCATGGTATGTTATATCAAGTTCCTGTGCTTTTAAGGAGAAAAAGAATCCAGGAGTTATTGCTCCTGGTTGACCTTTGGAAACGTAAAGATGACTTGGTTAAGACTTTTTCCGGAGGAATGAAAAGAAGGCTTGAGATTGCCCGTGGACTGCTTCACCACCCGAAGATTTTTTTCTTGGATGAGCCGACTTTGGGCCTTGACCCGCAGACCAGAAAACAAATGTGGGATTATCTTTTGGATTTGAACAAAAAGGAAAAAGTGACCATTTTTTTTACGACTCATTATATGGAAGAAGCAGAGCAAATGGCTCAGTGTATTGCCATAATTGACCACGGTAAAATCATCGCCCAGGGAACGCTCGATGAATTAAAAAAACAAACCGGTGCTTCTTCCTTGGAGAATGCTTTTTTGAAATTAACCGGCGATACGATTCGAGAAGAAACAGCTAATGGTTTGGATCAGATGAGAATGAGACGGCGGATGTTTAGCCGCCGGTAATTTTTTTAAACTTACTATGAGTACTATCTATGTACTTTGGTTAAGGCAACTGAAGCGTTATTTCAGATCGCGGTCGCGGATAATCGGTTCATTAGGCCAACCGATTCTCTTTCTGGTAGCTTTAGGCTATGGATTGGGACCGGTATTTGCCAAAGCCGGTGGCGGCAGTTATCTTAATTTTCTTGTTCCGGGAGTAATTGCCCAGGGAATCATTTTTCTGGCCGTTTTTTCCGGAGTGGAACTAATTTGGGATCGGCAATTTGGGTTTTTAAAAGAGACCTTGGTAGCGCCGGTTTCCCGATTTGAAATTATGCTCGGTCGAACTTTGGGTGGAGCGACGATTGCGGTTTTCCAGGGAATTATGATTTTTATTCTGAGTCTCATTGTTGGTTTCCGGCCGGTAAGTCTGGTATCTTTGCCCATTGCCCTGCTGGTTATGTTTTTGATATCCCTTTTCTACACTGCAGTAGGTACGGCAATTGCCTCACTGCTTGAGGATTTCCATGGATTTCAACTGATCATGAATTTTCTGGTGATGCCCAGTTATTTCCTTTCAGGCGCCCTGTTTCCTCTACAGGGGGTACCTAAATTATTGCAAACCATTACCAGTCTCAATCCTTTGTCTTACGGAGTAGACGGTTTACGCCAAACCTTAGTAAATGTTTCCCATTTCGGTTTGGCTTCGGACATTTTAATTTTAACTCTTCTTAGTTTGATCGTTTTGGCAATCGGGAGTTTTCTTTTTTCCAAAATTGAAGCCTAATAAATTGAGCGCCTTATTTTTCTTTTCTAGATTATTTTGCCTTGATTGGTTGCTTTAGCTTCTTGCAGTTCTGCTTCTATCCACTTCAATTTTGCAGCCAATATCGGCGGGATTCGTTCTGGTGGAACTCTTTGCCATTGAGCGGTAACATACGCCAATTGGTTAACCAAAAGCGCAGTGGTCACCTTCAAACATCTTAGGTTTAAACCCAGGCTGGTTAAACTTGCCCGGCATCTTTGGTAAGAATCCATTGTATAAACAAGAGCTTTCTCATTCGGCATCATCGCCGGATCATAACTTGCGGATGCCACCCAACGAGCCAAAGACCAGTGAAAGAATTCATTACCGTCGACGATGTCGATGATTTTGGCAATGACGGCTTCGGGTAGGATTCTACCGGTAGTTTGCCCTTCTTTAAGAGCAGCGCTTGCCTGATTAAAGGCAAGCAAGAGAATTTCATCTTTCGGGCTGAAGTGCTGATGTGCGGCTGCCAGTTCTTCTTCGCTTACAGCGGCAGCCAGCTCTGGATGGGCGTCTTTATCCGGAGCGAGGTAGTCACCGGTAAAAATCTCAGGCAGATCATGAAGCCAGAGGATTCTTTGTACAACTTCAAATAGCCTTCTGTTTAATTCCTGCCGACGGGATAAAGAAGGTAACTGTTCGGGGCGATTGGTGCGATTGATACAGCGGACGGTATGGCCAGCCGTGTTGTCGAAAAAGATCCCTTCCGCATATCCCATGTAACGGCGGATACCAGCGGCTTCCGTATGGAATATGGCTAAGTCTGGAGGTGCCTTAACAGCAGAAATTACCGCAGCAGCCATTATTTCCGGAATTGATGGTTTATGAATAGTAATCAGATGATTGAAAAAATTGCTTACGTCAAAAGTATCGCTTATATAAGCTCCCGGCGGTAAATTTAAGGCTTCGCTTAGCTGCCAGAGCAGTTGTCTTAATTTTTTTCGGCTGATTAAACGGGTAGGGATAGAGCCTTGACTAAGGCCATAATCCGGTTCGACCAAATATGCAGACCGGATTTTTGGTTGTCCTTTCGTTTTAACAGCAGCTGATAAGATATCTTTTTTCCCGTAGAAACCAAGAGCTGCAAATTCTACCTCCTCAAAGTTTTGAAAACTAACGGCTTGCCAGACAAGAGAACTGCCTTTCAATTCTGCTTTATTGGTCCGAGCGCTAATTACTGTTTCTGTCCCGCTTGCACTCCGTGATCTTCTGGTGACCGTAATTTGGGTAACGGCCGCCTGGGCTAATGATATTTCTCCCAGCCCTCTGAAAAAACTGATATCTATCGCCAGGTCTTCAGTTGCTGCGGTTGTCCTGTTTCTGCAAGAATAGAGTGTCAGGATTGTCTCCGATGGCTTTTCATCAGACACTACGCCGGACCAACCATTTAGGTCGGCAGTCACACCCAGTGCTTCCAAGGCGATTAAGACCGTTTCGATGGCTTTACCAGGAACGTACTCGTTTCCGGATATTTTTAGTCCCGTTTCTTTACCCACGTTTTTATTATAACAAACCCTATAGGGTTTTATGAAGTGAATGTTTTTTGGTTTTAGTCTGTTTCGGTGTATAATTACTTGAGAGGCTGAGGTATAATTTAACAGCTTTTTAAGAAAATAAGTTATTTAGTAAAAAATATTTATGATATTCGTAAAACCAGTCTTGGCTACCTGTCCGGTCTGTATGATTGCCGTCGGCGGCGGCTTGGCAATGGCGAAAATGCTGGGTGTTGATGATTTAGTGGCGGCGATTTGGATTGGCGCTTTGGTAACCGTGAGCGCGCTTTGGTTAGCGCAAAAATTCCATAAAATCAAATTGCCGAAACCTGAGATTTCCTGGACATTGATTTTTTATCTGTTAACAGTAGCGACTCTTTATCTGCAAGGAAAAATCGGTCATCCATCGTGCCAGTTGTGGGGCTTGGATAAAATATTGTTTGGCTTAACCTTAGGAACGATTCTCATTTTTTTAGGGAATTTGCTTGACCGGTGGTTAAGAAGTAAAAACCAAGGGAAAGTATTTTTCCCTTTTCAGAAAGTAGCGATTCCGTTAGCAATGGTAGTTTCGACAAGTTTAATCTTTCAGTTAGTTTTTTGCTAGAAAATGACTAAAAGTAATCCGGATTTGGAAAAAGATGTTCAGAATTTGCTTGGTAAGGTCAAAAAAATACAAAAGCAGGGTAAATTTGACCTATCTACGCAAGAAGATTTGTCAGTAGCGATTATGAATTTGGTTGGTATCGAAGAGCACCTTTTCTTTACGGCGACGAAGACAGGGAAAATTGCTTATCTTGACGTTTTAAACCAGGTTCGGGAGATGCGAAAAACTCTTCTCAAAAAGATTATTAAGGATTACGAAGGCGAAGCTTGGTGCATCAGTAAGCATCTTTTAGCCGCCTCAATGCGTCTGAATGAAGTTGGAACTAAGAGTTTAAGCAATAATCAGAAACAAGAAGCGTGGGAATTTTTTAATCTGGCCTACAAGTTGTATTCCTTATTTTGGGGTATAAATTTGGGGGTCGTTAAAAGTAACAGTATCAAAGCCAGTTTAAAAGAGATGGGTTTTAATCAGGCCGAGTTTGTCAATTCACAAACAATCGCCACCAGAAAAGGCAATAATTTTTTTGATAAACTGGGAGAATTGGTAAAAAAGGTAGTTGATTGTTGTATCGAATAAACATCTGATGACCCTCTTATAAAAAATAAATAATTTTTTTTGGCAAGAAAATCATGGCAGTTGATCGTTATACTGCGGTTTGGATTTCCCATACCTCGATTAGCGATTTTTTGAAATGCTCCCGGGCTTATTATCTGAAAAACATTTATCGTGATCCCAATACCGGCCACAAAATTAAATTAATGACTCCTCCTTTAGCTTTAGGTCAGGCGGTTCATGAAGTGGTTGAATTGCTTTCGCTATTGCCTAAAGACAGGCGATTTAATGAGCCTTTAATGGATATATTTGCCCGTATTTGGCAAAAGTTGAGCGGAAAAAAAGGTGGATTTATAGATCCGAAGATCGAAGCCAGATATCGAAGTCGTGGCATAGAGATGATTAGCCGGTTGGCAAAAAACCCCGGACCTTTGTCTAATCTGGCTCTTAAACTGAAGACAAATTTGCCTTTCTATTGGCTTTCGGAAGAAGATAATCTGATTCTTTGCGGTAAGATTGACTGGCTGGAATATCTGCCGGCTAGCGATAGCGTTCACATCATTGACTTCAAAACCGGAAAGGCCGGCGAAAGTCCTAAATCGTTACAACTGCCGATTTATTTTCTGCTGGCACGTAATTGCCAAAAAAGACCGGTTACCAAAGTAAGTTATTGGCATCTGGAACGAAACGATCAACCGACTGAAGAGGCTCTGCCTGATCTTAAAGAAGCCCACAGAAGGGTCTTAAAGATCGGCAAGCGCATTAAGCTTATTCGCCAGCTAGAGCGGTTTAAGTGTCCCCAGAAAGACGGCTGTTCTGCCTGTCGGCCTTATGAGTCAATTTTACGCGCAGAGGCCGAATTGGTTGGTGTTAATGAGTTTAATCAAGATATCTATATTGGCCGGAAATCCGGCAGAGATGATGAGGCTGTCCTAATTCTTTAACTAAGTAAACCACCAAGATTTTGTCTTAAAATGAAATCACTTCGAATTTCAATTAAAGAATAAAGACAAAATAATTCCTCCGAATATATTAGCTTTTTATTGATATACTAAGAAGAATGATTGACGAGGTTCAATTTAAAATTAAAGCCGGTGACGGCGGTAACGGCCGGGTTAGCTTTCGGCGGGAGAAATTTGTTCCCAAAGGCGGACCGGATGGCGGTGACGGCGGTGACGGCGGATCAGTTTATCTTTTCACCGAACCCAATCTAAACACTCTGCGTTTCTTTTCCGGAAGAAGCATTTTCCAGGCTGAAGATGGCCGGCCGGGAGGAGGGGCCAAAAAGCATGGCAAAGACGGTGAAGACATTTTCCTGCCGGTTCCGGTAGGAACCGTGGTTTACTGCAACGACCGTCTTTTGGTTGATCTTGATCAACCGGATATGCAATTTTGTATCGCCAAAGGCGGGAAAGGCGGTCGCGGTAACTGGTATTTTCGAAGCAGTACTAATACCACTCCCCGGGAAGCAGAGGCAGGACATTTTGGCGAAGAGTATCAGTTGCAGTTAGAATTGAAAGTTTTGGCCCAGGTCGGCTTAGTTGGCGAGCCCAATGCCGGCAAAAGTACCCTTCTTTCTGTTCTTACTAAGGCAAAACCGAAAATCGCCAGTTACCCTTTTACGACTCTTTCACCCAACCTCGGAATTATGAAAATCCCTGGTCAACAAAACGGTTTGGTGATTGCTGATATCCCCGGATTAATAGAAGGCGCCTCCAAAGGAAAGGGCTTGGGCATTCAATTTTTAAAGCATATCGAGCGCTGCCAGTTGTTCATTTATCTGTTATCTCCCCGGGAGCAGGAGCTTAACCTGAAGGGAAGGCAATTAACCCGGTCTTTATTAAGTCAATTTAAGCAGATCCAGGCTGAATTAGAAGCTTATAATAAAAAACTTCTCGATACGCCTGGCTTGGTAGTTGTTAATAAACAAGATTTGCTTAATAAAAGGCAAATTATCACCATAAAAAATTCTTTCTCAAAAAGAGAGCATAATTTCGTAATCATTTCAGCCGCTACCAAAGAAAATATTAAACAACTGGAAGACCGGATCTTAAAGATGTATCAGCAAGCCATGCAAAAGATACCACAGGCTGAATAATTTAGGGGTTTTCCGGACTGGTTCTTGTATAACTGTTAACGATTTTGGATAATTGGCTTAGATAAAGAAACATTTTTATACCCCAAAAATGGTTTTAAAAAATCAAAATTCTGATCTTAATAAGAATCAGCAGAATTTGCCTGGTAAAGCCGTGTTTTCTGGTTCCCAGGCAATCGTCAAGAAAAGCGCCCTGTCCAAGGTGATGTTTTTGAGTCTTTTTTTGTCCCTATTCCTGATCGCCGGCGGATTTTTTTGGAACAGACAGAAAAAAGCCCCGTCCGAATCCTTGAAAACCAAAACGGCCACCCAGTCTCAGCCGATTTTTACGTTTAAACCCGGCATCGAAAAATTTAAATCAGAAGACGAATTCAGGAATTATCTCCAAAAAGCGCCTTCCGGATTAACCGATCCTTTTAATACCGGTTTATTGAGACTGAATCAGGAACCGGCTTCTTTTTCTCCGGCAGAGTCTTTTGACCAGGAAAAGGGCTGGTCGCCGGAGCGCGTATCGGGGACAAATGTTCAGGTCAAAGGGATTGACGAACCGGATATTGTTAAAACAGACGGCTCCGATATCTATTTTTCCTCGACTTTTTATGCTTACCCGCTAGTGCGTCAGCCGGGTTTGATACAGGAAGAGAAAATTGCCGGTCCCAAGGACCAGGTCCAGGTTATCAATGCTTTTCCGCCTGCGTCTTTGTCATTAAGGACTCCGATAAGTAAAAGGGGCGATCTGCTTATCAACGACAAATCTTTGGTGATTTTTACTGATTCACAAATTTACGGATTCGATATTTCCGATTCTGCCAATCCAAAAGAAAAATGGGTGATTCAATTTAAAGACCAGAATAAATTAGTCAGCGCCCGTCTTTATCAGAAGGAGATTTATACTGTTATCAAACAAACGATCAATCCGGGAAAACCTTGTCCGATTACCCCCATGACTCAGGGCCAGACAGAGATTAGTCTTTCCTGCAATGAAATTTATCGGCCATTAGCGGCAGTTCCTCTCGATGCGGTTTATACTATTTTTGTCACCGATCCCAATACCGGTAAAGTTAAAGATACATTGGCTTTTGCCGGTCCCGCTGATTCTTCGCTGATTTATATGTCACCGAAGTCTCTCTATCTTACTTATTTCTGCCAGTCCGGTTTGGCTGATTTTTATTATGCTTTTCTTGAACAAGAAGGTAAGGGCTTAATTCCTGCCTGGATTTTTGAGAGAATAGCCGAATTAAAAGAATATCAGATCAGTGAACAATCAAAAATGGTGGAGATAAGTTTGGCCCTTCAACAACTTTACAATTCTTTAGACGAAGAACAAAGAAAACAATTAGAAAACAGTTTACAACAGCAGATGGACGCGTTCTACCGGAAAAATAAAAGGGAACTGGAAAAGACCGGCATCGTCAAGATCAACTTGACTAAATTAGAAGTAGTGGCTGCGGCTGGAGTTCCGGGACATCTGTTAAACCAATTTTCTCTGGATGAGTATCGGGATAATTTGCGACTGGCCGTAACGATAGGCGATACTTTTATCGGCAGTTTTGGCGGTGGTCAAAGCGCAAACGATGTTTATGTTCTTGATAAAGATTTAAAAGTCACCGGTTCGATTCGGGATTTGGGATTGGGGGAACAGATCTATTCAGCCCGTTTTATTGAAGATAAAGGTTATTTGGTTACCTTCAGACAGGTAGACCCGTTTCATATTCTCGATCTGAGCCAGCCGCGTAACCCCCAGCTTGCCGGTGAATTGAAAGTCCCCGGCTATTCGTCTTATTTGCATCCAATTGACAGTAAATATATCTTGGGAATCGGTGAAGAGGGATCACGGGTAAAAATTTCTTTATTCAACGTGCTTTCGGCCAGCAATCCGGTTGAAGAAGATAAATACCTGCTGGATCAGTTTTGGTCAGATATTTTACAAACCCACCATGCGTTTTTAATCGATCCCAAGTATAAGGTGTTCTTCTTGCCGGCCAGCAACGGCGGTTATGTTTTCAGCTACCGGGATAATAAGCTTGAGCTGAAGGCCGAGGTTAAGGATATTGTTGCCCGTCGGGCAGTTTATATAAATGATTACTTGTACATTATTGCCGATGACCGAATTGTCGTTCTGGACGAAAAAAGTTGGCAGGAAATCAAGCAAATTTCTTTTTGATTAAATCTTTGGCTTGGTCAAATATGAAGAAGGTTAAAAAGGTGCTTCTTTTTCTTGATTTTGGCCAATTTTGGTTTTCGGCTTCAGCCTATATCGGTATAATTCTGGCAGCTCTTGTTCTTGCTTATAACTTACCTGACTTGCTGTTTGGAAGAATTTCACTGGGTAAAGATTACCAGTCTTATTCGGTTTCAGGCTTGTCCATAGCAATGCTTGCCGGATTGGCATTAGTTTTATTTTTGGTAAGTAATGCCTTATCTAACTCAAAAACTTTCAAGATGCCGGAGAGCAGACACGCGGAAATAATTAGTTTCAAGCCTCCGGTATCGACTTTTTTGTTTTCGGTCGCCTTGGCCTTTTTTCTGCTTTCTTTGATTAATGATGAGATTGATCTTTTCTGGAAACAAATAGCGAGGGAAAAGTTTAGCGATATTGACCGGATTATTGGCAGTTTTATCCTCATGTTTTTTATCCTCATTTTTGTATTGCTGATAGTGGTTTTGGCCGGTAAACTTTTTCGCAAAAAGAAACCCTTAAGGAATTTGTCCGTCTTTCTTATTTTTACCGGGATGTGGATAATGTTTATATATTTGGCCGGAAATAACGCTTTTGATATCTCTGACTCAATTTTTTTGTTCTGGCTGTCAAGGATTCTTGATGAGTCGGTTAATATTTGTCTTGGTTCAATTCCTCTTGGTTGGTTTTACGAACTTTTTATTGCTCCTCTCTTCAGGTCTCAAAAGAGCTGATGTTTTCTTGCTAACCTGATCGTCATTCTGCTAAAATAAGCTGGTCACGGCCCCATCGTCTAACGGTTTAGGACACTGGGTTCTCATCCCAGTAATCGGGGTTCGAATCCCCGTGGGGTCACAGATAAAAAATATTACCAAATACCTAAGTTGTCAATACAATTACACACCGGGCGTGAAAGAATTCTATTCCAAGAGTGACTACCTATTTCACTTTTTAAGTGGACAATTCTGCGAAGACGAACTTCCTTGCAGTTTCTTCAAATGTATCCCAAGTTATAGGTTTATCTTCAACTTCTACGGGTGGTCTCCGGCCTTCACGAACTCTTTTAGTTTGTCTTAATTCGCCATCCGATCCCTTTTTATACTTATAACCACCAAAAGATGTAAAAACAAAATAATTAAAAAAAAATGGCTCACTTTTTTCAAATTTTTCTCTGAATGTCTGAAGCCAAGCCTCTAGAGACTCACCAAGAAGATCTCTTTTTATCTCGTCTAAAGCTCTATCATCTTGAAAAACCAGATATTCTTTGAGTTCAGGCTCTACCCTTAAACCAACTTCTCCACCACCTTCTAATACTGTTGGATCGTAGTAAGCTAATTGGTCGGTTACTTGATCGGCAGCTTTAATTTCTCTCCAGGACTGGTAATAGGCTCTTAGATCTCTCAAATGACCATCTGTTAAATAAGAATCAGCTGCTTTTAAAGAAGCTTCTACAATCCGGTTTTCCGAAGGATTCAAACCTTCAAACGTTGTTTCGGTCTTCACCCGTTTTACGCCAGAATCGGGGCGAAGGTCTACAATTACAAAGTATTCTGTTCCTTCTGGTCTGCAAAGGTTAAGCCATCCAGAATAAAGAGGCTCTAATATATAGGATGTAAATACAGGCTCCCCTTTTTTAGCTTCACCTTGTTCCGAAGGTTCATCGATATTAAGTTCTTCTTCCAAGTGGTCTAACATATATATTTACAATATCACTGAGGCCTAATAGCTTTTATCTAATATTATTTTAACATAATTGCTCTCTTTATTAAGGTGCTGAATCAACTATTAGCTAAGATTGTTCTCCTAAAAAATATTACCAAATACCTAAGGTGTCAATATAATTACACACCGAGTGTGAAAGAACCGTGAGTTGTTTTTATATCGCAGTTTATATCAAATTAACAGGAGCGGGGGTTATTCTTCTTTATGTCATTTATAGGTGAGTCCTATTGGTGGGTGTCTGGAAACTAACTCCTGCCTTCCATGAATTTTTCTAAGGGTATTTCCTCTTTTTGTTTCGGGTCTCTCGAGATAGTAGCGTTCGTATCTAATTTTTTAAGCAATACTAAAGCCCACTGTTGAATAAACTTCTCAATACCCTCTTTGATCTCTGCTGTTTTACGAAGGTCAAAATTGTATCGTTTTCCTGTAAGTACCTTCTTTTCCTCCCCGCCTCCAATCTCAATTATCAGTTGAGAGGAGCCGGTTTGCGGCTCTTTGTCATATCCGAATGCTAATACAGAGGATCCGTAGTGGGAGTGTTGAACTCTTACTTCTCTGAACAAGGCATACCATTTAATTTGACTCAACAATTTTGCGAGTGGTGGATCAATCTCGGGTTTCTTAAGTAATACCTGTCTTTGTCTGTTAAAACCCTCCTTTAATTTACCATTGTGAAAGATTTTTGTTACGTGCGAGCATCTTTCTGTTAGTGCATAGATTGTGTCAAGAAAAAATCCTAAATATGCCATCTGTTTAACCTCGGGTTCATAGCTTCTTACCTTGGGCGTGGTATCTTTGTGTAGCTCTTGTATGACTTTTTCTTGCCCTAATATCAAATTGAAGGCAATGATCACGGCAGACCATTTAAACTCAATCTCCTGTAAGAGGAGGAAGATTTGTTCAGCGTGTCGGTACTTATCGTAGCTCTGACCAAAAAGCGTGAGAACGAGAAACGGCGGTGCGTCTTTAACCTTAATTAAAGCCATATTTAATCTTTGTTCTACCACTATGAGGTAATTATATCAATTAACTACACACCCGGCGTGTAAGAATCCTACACGCTATCCTGGATAAATAGTTTTTGCGAAACGAACTCTATTCACTAAATCTTTTCCAATTCTTATCCACGCGTGTCCGGTGAACCTTTTGGAGTTTGGATTGCTGAAGAAGTATTTTCTTATAGCTGCCGGCTACTTTTTGCGTGTTTCCGTTTGCTAAAAATTTGTTGAAAAGCGCTAACCAGTGTTTAAGGTCTAGTTTGCTGGGTTTATATGATGGATAAAAATTGTTTTCCTTTGCCGTTTGAACAATTAAACTTTCGCTCATCACCTTGCCCAGTCCCTTATGGATGTTGGGTTCGAATTGACTGAAACCGAACGCTGCAAAGTCGCTAAATAGGCCTGGCGGTTCTGCATGTGGCCGTTCCAATCGCTTTAGCCTAAGCATAACTATATCTACAGCAGGAATTGGGGAAAAGTTGGTTTTCCTGAAGGTATAGAAAACTGATCCTCCGAATATGTTTCCGATTACTATGGACAGCAAACTATTCTTATCGCCTACGGGCTTACCCAAAAATTTAGCCGCTGCCTCCTTTTGCGTTATCAAGTAAATATCCTCCGGTGGATTATTGCTGAATACCAGCTTTTTAATAACGTCAGCGGTGATATTAAAAGGAATATTGGAAAAAACTTTATAGGGAAAGTTAGGCAGTGGGACGGTCAAAAAGTTAGCTCCTATTACTTCAAGTTTGTTGCCAGCCTTTAGAAACCGTTCGCTGAGTTTGTGATACCAGTTATTATCAACTTCATAGGCGATCACCTTTTTAGCACGCTTAAGTAGCTCTTGGGTAATTATTCCTTCACCAGCCCCGATTTCTAAGACTGTATCCTGGTGGTTTATTGATGATTTAGACAAAATATTATTAACCAGTCCGGCGTTTGTCAGAAAGTTTTGTGAGTATTTTATCCGCGTCCTCATAGATTATTTTTTTACCTATAGTACTTCATTAGCTCAGGAGTAGCTTAGTTTCGAACTACGACTTTTTGGTTCACCAAGGATCTATTTCTGGAAAGGGTTTTCTTTTCCGAAAACTATTCTGGGAGTCGAGTTGTTAACAATATCTTTCGAAATATTGTATTTTTTGCTGTAAAGGTAATCAACGCTGTCAAAAATTGCCTCGCTATAATCAAACCCTAATTTATCACTCATATTTTTTACTGCCTCTTCTGAAGTTCCTTCTACTTCTACATAAGGCTCAAGAAACGGCCACTCATCAATTGTAACTTCGACTCCATCTATCTCCCAAATTTCCCGTTTTGATTCTTGGTATGCTTTTTGCCGGCAGCCAATTTGTTCTAGCAACTTAACTGCTTCTTCAAAATTATCAATTTTCAGGCATATTTCGTTTTGGTTTTCGATCCCATCGCCAATTACAATTTTAAGACTTAAGGTAATTTTATCGCTCTCGTCCCTTACTCTTAACCAGCCTCCTTTTATCTCGTGGCCTTTTGGTAAATGAAATACGATGCGTTTTTGCATAAATTCGGCTTTCACCAGCTTTGCCCCCATATTTTTTAGCTTACTGCGAATTCGATTCTTATTGATGTTGGCAAAAGTCGCCTCGTATTCGATAGCCATGACTTGATTATAATTTATTTTATTCGATTATTCAGGGGTATTTTAGGTTTCGGTACTTAGGCGGAGCAGTAATAAGGCTGCAGCCTTAGGCTGGCAAGCCAATTAACAAACAGGCTACAATGTTTTTTTAAAACCCGAGGTTTGGTTTTTACGGTGTGCTTTCCGGTATCTTTCTTTTTGCTCGCGGTAAAATTTTTCATTGTGCCGGCCGTTGAACATATCTGAGGGGTACTTCTTTTTATTGTGCTTGATTTTCTTATCCACACATTCGCTCAGGTCAAATTCAGCTGCCTGGCAGAAAGCGATTAGATACCAAAAAACATCTGCCAGTTCCAGTTTAATTTCTTCCCAGTCTTTTTGGGCAAGACCTCTTTTTTCCAGCCCGTTTGAATCGTCCCATTGGAAATGTTCCAACAGTTCGGCAGCTTCAATAACAATCGATTTGGCGCAATCAACAGCCGTTGGTTGCCAGCCGTGAGCCCGATTGAATTTAATTATTTCTTTAATAAGTTTTTCGAGTTTGGCCATAGTTTTTTATTTTTAAAAATTATGCTATTCTTAAATAGTTGTGTAGTCAATACACAATAACTATACTTTTTCCACAACTTTATGAAAGTCTGGTTTGGGACAACGACCACTAAACTGCTTGAGTACAAAGATTATTATTTTGCTATTCGGAATTATTTAATTGAACTAGGTTTTGTGATTACCGGAGATTGGTTAGAGGAGGCTTACGAATACAAGAAAAGCGATCCCGAGGGGAAGAGAGATATTAAAAATGTCTATAAAACGGTTTTGCAGGCGATTGACCAAGCGGATTTCTCAGTTATCGAGTATACGGTGCCCAATTTCAGCTCCTCCCATCAAATTTACTACTCAATTCAGAAAAGGAAGCCGACATTAGTAATGAGACTTTTCCGGGATAACAGTTTCGCTGACTCTTATATCGAAGCCTTGGAATCACGCTTTCTGACGGTAAAGCTCTATGACTTGAAAAGTTATCAGGCAATAATTGATGAATTTATCGGCTATTGTAAACTGGAGAAAGGCTATAGTCGCTACAATATTGTTCTTGATAAAAGCCAAAAATATTTTCTTGATTGGGCGGCTAATAAATACCGGAAAAGCCGCTCTCAGATAATTCGAAACTTAATCAGTAAGGAAATCAAAAAAGACAATAAATATAAAAAATATTTATCTTGTTCTAAGTTGGAATAGGAAACTCTCTTCGGAAAGATCACAAATCTTCGCCACATCAAGTCCAGAATCTGTATTTAGATAATGTTAGTTTTTAAGGAAGCGAATTTCGTAAATGCCCATCGCTAAAGTATAGATTACTCCCCAGGCTAATAATATCTGGGGTACATCGACGAATAAACCACTAATATTTTTCGGCCTCATTAATAACACCTCCGGAGGGAATGGGAATAAAAACTTCCACACCGGCCCGGTTAATATTGCCAGCCCGACACTGCCAAGAAGCAAAAAGGTAACTATAAAGGAGGTATTCTTATTCGGTAGCGACTGGTTGAATAATATTTTGTTTATCAGGCTAATGGTGAAATAGATAATCAATAGTTTATTTTTTGCATTTAACATTAGAATGAAAGCAAAAAAAAGATAAACTAATAGCAAAGATTGTACAGTTAATTTAGAAACTGTTTGTCTGCTTCTGGCCATAAGCAAGGAGACGGTTGAATGGATGTTAATAAATTCTATGAAATAAGTAATAATGGCGCCTTCGTAGATAAAGTCAACGTTTTTTAAGGGAAATACCAGTGCCTGGAGGAAGATAGCAGTTAAAAGAAAATAACCAGAGATGGAAGCGCTGATTAAGCTGATCTTAGTTTGTTTCATTAAATTTAAGCCCGGTATTTAGTTGGTCCGGTATAATGTTTTATTCGATTATCGGTTTCACTTCCAATCCAGTTTCCGGAAAAACTTTAGCTGGTTAAAAGCCAAAAAAGTTGCCGCCACAGTTTCGCTAGCCCAGATTTTTCCGTTTTTTATCATTTTTAGAGTATCTTTAAAGGGAATCTTTAGAACTTCGATGTCTTCGTTATCGTCGCGAGTAGTAATTTTTGCCGGTCTCAGATTCTTGGCCAAATAAAGATAAATTATGCCAGTTACTTTAGTTGGTTCATTTTTGTGTTTACCAATAAAAGTCAACTTAGCCGAATAGCCGGTCTCTTCTCTTAATTCTCTTTTAGCTGTCTCGAGGGGAGTCTCTCCCGGATCGACAAAACCGGCCGGATACTCGATCATTATTTGGCCGGCGCCGTGTTTATACTGTCTGACAAAAACTAACTCATTTCTTTCGGTAATCGGGACGATCATCGAAACATTACCCTTAAGCCAAATAAAATAGTCGTCAAGAACCTTTCCATTGGTTAGTTTTACCTTGTCCTGTCTGACTTTAAACCATTGGTTATCAAAAGCCATTGACGAGTCAAGAAGTTGCCATTTTTTCAATTTTTTCCCTTTGTTCCCCATAACTTTAAGTATATCAAATCAAAATAGCTTTTTTATGGCTAAACGTTTTTAATATGATGAATTTACTATGGTTTTTTCAGCTATTGGCAAGCTAATTAACAAATAGGCTATAATACTTCATTGGATTTTTTATGTTTTCCAAAACTGCGTCCGAATTATACCGGGAGTACCAGGTTCCACCAAACCTGCAGGAACATTTATATAAAGTGGCTTCTGTCGGGCTGCAAGTTGTCAACGGCTGGGTTGGCAGCAAAGAGATTGATAAGGGGATCATTACCCAGGTTCTTTTGATTCACGATATTGCCAATATTATCAGGTTCGATTTTGAAAACTACTCCCATTTTTTGCAAGACGATGAAGAAAGACTCGATTACTGGAAGAGTATCCAAAAAGACTTTATCCGGAAATATGGCAGTGAAGAACACGCTGCCACAGTAAAAATCGCTAAAGAAGTCGGTATTTCTGATAAAGTTATTTATGTCTTTAAGAATATCGGCAGTAGAAACTTGGTTCGAGTATTAAAAGGCTATGATTGGAACCGGAAAATATGCAATTACGCTGACTGTCGGGTAGCGCCTTACGGCGTCGCGGCCACCGCTGAAAGGCTGGACGATGTTATCAGGCGTTATCGGAAAAGGGATCGCCGGGTAGCTTCAGGGGAGTTAAAACAGATGAAACAAGACTGTCTGGAACTGGAAAAGCAAATTCAAAGCAGCGTTAACTTTAATCTTAACGAGATTACTGACGATTCAATAGTAAAGTATTTGAGAACTCTTCCTGTCTACAGATTTCAACTGAAATGAAGCCCAAAATCAGGGTTAAGAAATAATTGAATTAGAAAAGACCAAAAGTAAGGCATTTTTTAACTCTTGACAGAATGAATCAATGACGATAAAATCTCCTCTATAGTTTAACCCTTCTAGAAATAACCCCTTTGGCCTTATTTAATATAATTTGTTGGGGGAGGTAGTGTGGTTACTGTGAATAAAATTAAGATTCCGCAAAAAATTCATTTAACGACCGAGGGTCTTAACGACTTGAAAAGTGAATTTGTTCGCTTAAAAGACGAAAAGAGACCCGAGATTGTCGAGCGGTTAGCGGTTGCCCGTGATCAAGGCGACCTCAGTGAAAATCAGGAATATTCTCGAGCCAGAGAAGATTTAGCTTTAATTGATGGCCGGATTGATGAGATTCGGGACGTGATTGCAAATGCCGTAGTAATTAAAGGAAAGGGCAGTAATGGAGAATGTGTTGGTATAGGGAGTAAAGTTACCGTTCAACTTGATAACCAGGAGATTGTTTTTCATCTCGTCGGTGAGTGGGAAGCTGATCCCTCCTCGCAAAAGATTTCTCATAAGTCTCCCTTGGGTCAAAAACTACTGGGTAAAAAAAGTGGGGCTGAAGTGGAGGTTGAGGCTCCGATCGGAAAACTTATCTATCGGATTATCAGAATTGAGTAAAATAACTTGGCTAAGAGAAATTTAAAAACTCCGGAATATCTAGGACTGTTTTTCTGATACGGGGAATTTAAGGACTGGCTTTCTTTACGGTTTCACCAATAATATTTTCAGGATTTGAGTTGTTTTTTGCGTTATTTGCCTCTATACTTAAGAAAAATGACAACTCCGCTTCAACAATTGAGAAAAATTCGTTTGGATAAGCTTGCCAAAATTCGAGAACACGATATTAATCCTTATCCAGCGGGTTGCCGGCGAGATCAGACGATTACCAAAGCCCGGCAAATGATGGCTAAAAAGGTTTCGATTGCCGGTCGAATCATGGCAATCCGCGGGCATGGCGGAATTCATTTTTTTGATCTGATTGATGAATCCGGGGAAATTCAATTGGTTTTTAAGATTGATGATCAAAGCCAGCATCATCTTCAGTTATTAAAACTTCTTGATATTGGCGACTTTATTGACGTCCAAGGTGAAATTTTTACCACCAAAGCCGGCGAAATCTCTGTTCTGGTGAAGAGTTTTCATCTCTTAACGAAATCAATCCGACCGCTGCCGGATAAGTGGTATGGTTTGAAAGATGTTGAAGAAAGATATCGGGAAAGATATATCGATTTGATTGTGAATTCTAAAATTAGAGATATTTTTTATCTCCGGTCTAAGGTGTTAACGTCAATCAGGAAGTTTCTTGACGATCACGGTTTCTTAGAGGTAGAGACTCCGATTTTACAACCAATGTACGGCGGTGCCGCCGCTCGACCATTTGTTACTTACCATAACGCTCTCAATTGTAATCTCTATCTGCGAATTTCCGACGAACTTTATCTTAAACGACTTATTGTTGGCGGTTTTGAAAAAGTATATGAGATCGGTAAAGATTTTCGGAATGAAGGGTTAAGCCGGCAGCATAATCCTGAGTTTACTATGGTTGAATTTTATTGGGCTTATGCTAATTATGAGGATTTGATGACATTAACCGAAGAACTGATTAATTTAGTACTTAAAAAGACTTTGGGAAAGACGAAGCTCAAATATGAAGAGACTGTTTTGGATTTTAGCAGTCCGATTCGCCGGCTTAATTTTCGTGATTTTCTCCTTCAGGAGACGGGAATTGACGCCGATAAGGTTAAAACAGAAGACGAACTTTTAGCCGCGATTAGGAAAAGAAAAATCGATATTGACTTGAAAGGGGTTTTCGGTTGTGGAGAAATCTTTGATAAACTTTATAAAGAAAGAATGAGACCGAAGGTCATTCAGCCGACTTTCTTATTGGATTATCCGGCCAGTATGATTACTTTAGCCAAGAGAAAAGAGAAAAGTCCGGACAAAATCGCCAGTTTTCAGCTATTAGTTAACGGTTTTGAACTGGTGAAGGCGTATAATGAGTTGAATGATCCGCAAGATCAAAAGAAGCGATGGCTTGAGGCAGAGAAGTTGGTTATCAGGGGAGCCAAGGAGGCTGAACGATTGGACGATGCTTATATCCGGGCGCTTGAATATGGGATGCCGCCAACCGCTGGCTGGGGAATGGGTCTCGACCGACTACTGACTCTTTTAACTGGCGTTCATACGTTAAAGGAAGTTATTCTGTTTCCGACGTTACGACCGCAAAAGGAGAAAAAGTGACCAGACAAGAGCTGATTGATTTTTTCACCAGTTATTGGGGAGCTGATTTTTTAGCCCAATGGCGGATTGCTGATACTCATGGAGCCAATGGCATTCAGATAAAAGGCCGGGAAGAAGTGAAAAAAATCGCCCTGGGAGTGAGTCTGAATCAGGATTTTCTAGACCGGTCAGTTGACTGGGGGGCTGATACCTGCGTTCTCCATCATGGCGAAAGATTTGAGTTTTTTCACTTCCTTCTTCCCGGTTACATTAAGAATCGTTTAAAGACGATTTTTACTAATGACCTTAATATTTTCGGTTTTCATGGGGTAATGGATGCTCATCCGAAATATGGTCATAATGCGTTGATTTTAAGGAATTTAAAGGGCGAGGTTTTAGGCAGGATTATGAACAATTGGGGATTTTACGGTGATTTATCAGAAAGGGCCAGACTGGATACGATCAGTGAAAAATGCCAGCAGCTTTTTGATCATGAAATTTTTGTTGTCGGTAAACCAAGTCAAATGATTAAAAGGGTTGGCGTTTGTTCCGGAGGCGGAATTCCTAACAGAGAGCAACTTGCCGATTTAAGCGAAAAAGAAATTGAGCTTTTTATTACCGGAGAAATCAGTGAGAGCCGGCCTCATCTTTTTTCCGAAAGCGAAATCTGTTATTTTTCCTGCGGTCACTACGCAACCGAAAAGATTGGTCTTTATGAACTTGAGAGAAATTTGAAAAAAGAGTTTTCAGAATTAGAGACGAAATTCATTGACATCACCAATCCGCTTTAAGGAGGATTTTTTATGATAAAACGGGATCAGGCATTAGTTTTATTAAGGAAATATATCAAAACGGAAAATACCGTTAAACATCTGTTGGCAACAGAGGCGGTCATGCGGACTTTAGCCCGGCGTTTGGAGCCTGACAAGGAAGAAGAATGGGCTTTAGCCGGTTTATTGCACGATATTGACTATGAACAGGATTTAGGAAAAGATTATGGGAAACATGGAATTATGTCAGTTGAGATTTTAAAAAAAGAGAAAACTGATTTGCCGGAATCGGTCTACCAAACGATTCTTGCCCACTGTTATAATTTAAACCCGGACTTGGTACCTAAGAATTTAATGGACTGGTCTTTGTTTATTTGCGACTCATTAACCGGTTTGATCGTGGCTACGGCTTTAGTACGCCCCGATAAAAAACTCTCTTCAGTCAAGGTAAGTTCGATTCTGAAAAAGTTTAAAGACCCGTCGTTTGCCCGGGGCACACGCCGGGAAGATATTAAACTTTGTGAAGAAAAACTGGCTATTCCTTTAAATGAATTCATGGAAATCGGCCTGGTAGCAATGCAGGGAATCTCAGAAACTTTAGGACTTTGAATTGTTTGGCCAGATTAAAAGGAGTGAGAACAATGAAAAAAAATGAGATCACTTATTTAATAGTTGGTATTTTAGTAGGATTGTTAGTGGCAACAGGAGTTTTTTGGATAGCGAAAAAAGGCAGTATACAAACCGGTGAGGGAATAAAGCCGACAGTACCGGTAGCTAAAATAAAAAACTTTGAAGAATGTGTCAAAGCTGGTAACCCAGTTTTAGAATCTTACCCGCGCCAATGCCGGATGCCTGACGGCAGTACAATTACAGAGGGAGTAAGCGTAACTAGACCTAGAGATCCTGGTGTTAAGTGTGCGATGGAGAATTGTCATGGCCTTGAGATTACTTGCGGTCCCAATGTTCCTACCTATTGTACTATGATGCATGCTATGGGAGATAGTTGTCGTTATTACGCTAGTTGCCAAATAATTGACGGCAAATGCCAGTTAGTCAAAAGTAAAGAATTTGATTTGTGTAAGAACTGCATTGAGAGTTGTGTAAAGAAATATACAAACGATGGAATTAAGCTGTCTGAATGCGAAGCCCAGTGCCTTGAGGACAAACAATAACAGGTAAAGATTAAATCAGCTAATTTATGCCGTAAGCAGTCGCTAAACAGGCTTTCCTTTTTGACATTTGAGAAAAATCCATTCAAAGGTTGAATTTAAGGAGTTTAAGATGCTTGATATTCAGTTCATTCGCGATAATCCGGAGAAGGTAAAAAAGGCAGTTAAAAGTAGGGGCTGCGATATTACGGTCGTAGATCGGTTTTTGAGAGTTGATGAAACCCGGCGGCAATTAATTGCTGAGGTTCAAAAGTGGCGCGAGGAGAGGAATAAGTTAACCAAAAGTAAAATCGGCTTTAGTAAGGCTTCGGCGACCGAAGGAAAAAGGATAAAAGAGATGCTTCGGCGGCTGGAGCCGGACTTAAAAGCGGTGGAAGAAGAGTCAAAAAATCTGCTTTATGAAATTCCCAATTTGCCGTCAGAAGACACGCCGCTTGGTAAAGGTGAAGCAGATAACCTGGAAATTAAGGCTTGGATTCCCATTGAGGGTTATTTGCCAAAAAACAAGCTGGGTACCGGTTGGATATCAAAGAAATATATGCCTGATAAACCTCCTCATGCGATTCAAAAAGATTTTAAACCTAAACCATACTACTTACTTGGAGATTCTTTAGGAATAGATATGAAACAAGCAGCTCTGGTTTCCGGTAGCCGCTTTACATATTTGAAAGGGGAAGTTGTTATTCTGCTTTATGCTATTTTTGATTTTCTAAAGTCTAAGTTGGTAAAGGAAAATTTCACTCCAATGGTGGTGCCTCTTTTAGTAAAAGATTGGCCACTCTATGGCACAAGCCATTTTCCTCAAGGGCGGGACCAAGTTTACCGGATCAGCAATGAGAATGTTGAAGAGAAAGAAACACTTAACCTGATCGGTTCTTCTGAACCTTCTCTCTTTGCTTACTTTGGCGGAAAGATTTTAAAGTATGGCGAGCTGCCAGCAAAAGTCTTTGCGCAAACCAGCTGTTTTCGCAGTGAAGTTGGTTCTTGGGGTAAGGATGTCCGCGGTATCAAACGCAACCATCAATTTGATAAGGTAGAGATGGATGTGGTGTGCCGTTCGGACCAGTCTGAGGAAGTGTTTGATTATTTGTTGGGGATTAACGAATGGTTGCTGCAGTCTTTGGAATTACCTTACCGGTTGTGGTTAAAATCAACGGCCGATATGGGTTACCATGCTTCCTATAAACAATGTGATTTTGAGGCCTGGCTTCCTGCCTCTCAAGAGTTTATTGAAGAAGGTACCGATACTAACGCGACTGATTATCAGGCTCGGAGAATGAATGTTAAATATAAAGATAAAGATGGAACAAAAAAATTTTGCCATACAGTCAATGATACCGGTGTGGCAACCAGAATTTTACTGGCGATTTTAGAAAATTATCAGCAAAAAGACGGTTCAGTGGCAATTCCTAAGGTTCTTCAAAAATATACGGGAAAGAAAGTAATTCTTCCGAACCGGTAGGGATAACAGGCCGTAATTACTTTTTCAATGAAGTTTATAACTTATTGGCATTTTTTGACTTCCCGGATTTCGCAGACTTTTTTTGTTTTCAAAAAAGTAAGTAAAATTGTCTGGCAGATAAATAAAAAATATCTTCTGGTTCTATTTATTCTCAATTTCCTCTTAGGGATAAGCACTCTACCGGTTTTTATCATTGAAAAGAATATCATTGATGCGGTAGTCAAGAATATCGGCAATCCCTTTTGGCAGCAAGTAATCAGCAGCTTATTACTCTTGGTTGCTCTAAGAGTGGGTTTGCAGTTCTTCCAGAGCTCGATCCATCGGATTTTGTGGTTTCTGGAAAGCAGTCTTTCCCGCCTCTTTAGCGCTCGCCTGGAACTTCTGATCGGTTTAAAGATGACCGAGCTTGATATGGCAACGATCGAAACCTCCAAGTTTAAGGATAAGTTCGATAAGATCGAAAGAGAAAGCTCCCGCCGGGCCTGGGCTCTGATCTATCCCCTAGGAGGCATCATGGGTAATTTCAGCAGTTTGATTTCCGCCTTTTCCCTATTAGTTTTTTTCAAACCCTGGGTGGCTTTATTGATCTTTTTTCTTTCACTGCCCCAGTTCTTGGTTGATGCCAGGTTCATTAAAGAAGAATATGATTTTGTCAGCTGGTCTTCGCCAAAACAACGACTTTGGGGTTGGATTAGTAACCAACTGACCAGGGCGAGAAATTTTTTTGAGGTTAAGCTTTTAAATATTACCGACTATCTGACAGGGAGATTAAGAGAAATCCAAAATCAAGTCTTAGACTCTTGGATTAGTATCAGGAGAAAGAGACAATCTTTGCGAATTTGGTCAAGTTTTCCTCTGGCGATTTTTCTTTTTGGCTTTAACTTTTATTTAGTCATTCTGGCAATAATAGAAAAAATCAGCGTCGGTAGCGTCGAGATGTATATCCGGGCAACTACCTCGTTTCAATCCAGTATGTCTGAATTAGTCAGAAGTGTTCTTGAGTTTTATGAAAACTATCTTTATGTCCGCGATTTAACCTGGTTTCTCAATCTTAAACCTAAACTATCCTTTGGGAAAGAAGAGATCAGAGGGGAACTTAGAGAAGGAATTAATGTTGAAAATCTTTACTTTAAATACCAAAAGACGGCTCCGTGGACGATTCAGGGTATAGATTTAAAGATCAAGCCTGGGGAGAGTATTGCTATTGTGGGTGAAAATGGTGCCGGTAAAACGACCTTGGTCAAGCTAATATGTCATTTTTACCAGTCCAATAAAGGCCATATTTATCTTGACGGAGTCAATATTGCCGCTCTGACTAAGGAAAGTCTTTACCAGCGAATATCAGTTCTTTTTCAGGACTTCCAGCATTTTCCTTATACCGCCCGGGAATCCATCGGCTTTGGCAATATCAATAAAGTAAATGATCTGAAGGAGATCGCTGAATGGGCGAAAAAGACTGACATTCACCAGTTTATTTCTTCCCTGCCGCTTAAATACGAGAATCCGTTAGTTCGTGACTTTGAGAAGGGGATTGAGCTGTCAGCCGGTCAATGGCAGAGAATCGGTCTGGCGAGGGCCTTGATGAAACAGGCTTCGATAATTATTTTAGATGAACCGACTTCCAATGTTGATCCGCAAGCTGAAGAAAAGATTTTTGGTGAAATCCAGAAATTGACCGGTGAAAAACGAATTCTAATTCTTATCTCCCACCGGTTTTCTACTGTCAGGCGGGCAGATAAAATTTATGTTATGGAAAAAGGCCGGTTCATTGAAGCGGGTTCTCATGAACAACTGATGAAATTAAAAGGGAAATATGCTAAGCTGTTTATGATACAAGCAAAATATTATCAATAAGGCATGAGTTTCTCCCTAATTGCCAGGGTAGTTCATCGACTAATATCTCCGGTTAGTGGGGAAATTATCGTCAAGGAACAGCTTGGGCGGCATGTTCTCTATGTCCAAGGTATTCCGCAATCAGGCGGTATTGTCCGGGAAATTTGGAACAAAGGAGTCAAAGCTCTTCCTGAGTTTGAGCCGGTTCCGAATGTGCTTCTTCTTGGCTTAGGCGGTGGTTCGGTTATTCGTCTGCTTAAAAAAAGGTGGCCCAAGGCAAAGATTTTAGCCGTGGAAATCGATTCTCATGTAGTAGTCATCGCCAGGACCTATTTTGGCTTGGATAATCTTCCCGGATTAAAGATTGCGACCAATGACGCCTTTGAGGTGATTAATGAAAGGAAAGAAGGCATCGAAGACAGTAACTTTGACTTGGTAATCGTTGATATTTATCTTGGCAAAGAATTACCGGGTTTTGCCGAGAGAGAAGATTTTATTTTTCAACTTAAAAGATTACTGACGCCGCGCGGGGTGCTTGTTTTTAATCATTTGCTTGACGAAGCCGGGAAAAAAACCGTCGATCAATTTGTAGCCACTCTTAAGAGAATTTTTCCCAGAATCAAAACGCTTCATGTCGGCAGCAACCAGTTGATCTTTAATTACCAATAACTGTTATTACAGACTGGTATCTTCTTGGACATCAAATAATAAAAAAGAATCTGGTTTTACCTTTTCCGACTAGGTATAATTAAAGATCTATCTATGATTAGTTTTTTTTCAAAGCTTCTTGATCAGAATACCCGCCAACTGCGCGGCTTTGAGCCAATTGTTGCCAAGATTAACTCTTTAGAAAAAGAGGTTTCTTCTTTAAAAGATGATGAATTTCCGGCACAGACGGCGGCTTTTCGGCAGCGGCTTTCCGAAGGTGAATCTCTGGATGACTTGCTTCCGGAAGCTTTTGCTTATGCTCGTGAAGCAATCAGGCGGGTAGTCGGCGAGCGTGCTTTCGATGTCCAGTTAATGGTAGCAACCTGCCTTCACCAGGGGAAAATCGCCGAACAAAAAACCGGAGAAGGAAAAACACTTTCAGCCGCAATTGCTGCTTATTTAAACGCCTTGCTTGGGAAAGGCGTCCATATTGTAACCGTTAATGATTATCTTGCCAGACGGGATACCGGTTGGTATGGTAAAGCGCTTCGTTTTTTAGGACTGTCAATTGGCTGTATTATTCACGAACAGTCTTTTTTACTTGATCTTGATTACTCGCAAAAGGACCAAATTGACGAGCGGTTAAGATATCTCCGGCCAACGGAAAGACAAGCAGCCTATAATGCTGACGTGACTTATGGTACTAATAATGAGTTTGGCTTTGATTATCTTCGGGATAATATGGTTTACTCTCTTGGCCAAATGGCCCAAAGGGGACACCACTATGCCATTATTGATGAGGTAGACTTTGTCTTAATTGATGAAGCACGGACTCCCTTGATTATCTCTGCTCCCGATACGGAACCGACTGATAAATACTACCAGGCGGCCCGTCTGATTTCTAGCCTTTCTCCTGATACCGATTATCTGATTGACGAAAAATTTAAGACCGCCAGTTTGACCGAGCATGGTCTTCGCAAGGTCGAAAAAAGATTGGGAATCGATAACCTTTACGAAAAAGATTTTGATACGATTCATCATGTAGAAAATGGTTTAAAAGCCCGTACTCTTTATAAAAGAGATCGGGATTATGTTGTTAAAGACGGGCAGGTAATTATCGTCGATGAGTTTACCGGCCGGTTGATGTTTGGTCGGCGATGGAGCGACGGATTGCATCAAGCGGTAGAGGCAAAAGAGGGAGTAAAGATTGAACAAGAGTCAAAAACAATGGCAACGGTTTCCTTTCAGAACTACTTTCGGATGTATTCAAAATTAGCCGGTATGACGGGAACCGCAGCTACGGAAGCCGAAGAGTTTGAAAAAATTTACGGCTTGGCGACTCTGGTAATTCCTACTAATTTGCCGATGATTCGCAAAAATTACCCCGATCTGGTCTATAAGTCAACGCCGATCAAATATGCGGCGGTAGTTGAGTCAATCGAGGAAAAATACCGGCAGGGCCAGCCGGTCTTGGTTGGGACGACTTCGATTGAAAAAAACCAAATGATTGATAAATTCCTGGATAAAAAAGGCGTCCCTCATCAGGTTTTGAACGCCAAAAATCACGAGAAAGAGGCTTTAATCATTGCTGACGCCGGCCGTAAAGGGGCCGTTACCGTAGCGACAAACTTAGCCGGCCGGGGAGTGGATATTGTCTTGGGAGGAGCCAAGCCGGAAAATCCGGGTGAGGAAGAACTCAAAAAATGGCAGGCAGACCACGATGAGGTTATTAAGTCAGGTGGTCTCCACGTGATCGGTACCGAACGACATGAATCGCGCCGGATCGATAATCAACTCAGGGGACGCTCTGGCCGTCAGGGAGATCCGGGATCTTCGCGATTCTATGTGGCTTTAGACGACGATTTGATGCGGATTTTTGGGGGTGAGAGAATTGCCCGTATAATGACGGCTTTAAAACTGCCGGATGACCAGCCGATTGAACATAAGATGATCAGTAAATCAATTGAACAGGCTCAGATAAGAGTCGAAAGCTTCCATTTTGATGCTCGAAAGAGAGTTGTCGAATACGACGACGTAATGAATAAACAAAGGGAAATTATCTATGGGCGGCGCCGGAAAACCTTAGATAAATCGAATGAATCCGCTAAAGAAGAAATCCTCGGGAAAATGAAGCAGGAAGTGGTCGATTTAGTGGCGATGTATGCTCCGGAGGGTTTTGACAAGATTGAACTTGATCAGATTATCAACGCCTTTTGTGAAATTTTACCTTTGGAGACTGAGTCTCAGGCGAAATTAAAGAAGGCGCTCGCGGATAAAGGCGGCACCGAGATGGTTGACCTGTTGACTAAAACTTTGCGTTCAGCTTATGAGGCGCGGGAGAAACGGCTTGGCGAAACTAACATGAGACAAATAGAAAGAATTCTGGTTTTTTCTTCTCTTGACAGGCTTTGGGTAAATCACTTGGATGCGATGGATGATTTAAGAGAGGGTATCGGATTGCGGGCTTATGCTCAGGCGGATCCTTTGGTTGAATATAAAAAAGAAGCCTACGGAGCTTTTGAACAACTTTTGAAAATGATTGATGTTGAAATAATCCGGCGGATTTTCCGGGTTCAAATCACGCCCCTGGAGCAGCCGCGGTCTCGCGCGCAAATTATCGAAGGCCGGGGTAAGACGACGATTCAACAAAAGCCAGATCAGCCTATTGACGTATTCAGTAATCAAGCGGCTTCTTCTGCTTCGGCAGTTAAACCGGTTATTTCGGGAAAGAAAAAAATCGGCCGTAACGACCCCTGTTGGTGCGGCTCAGGTAAGAAATGGAAAAAATGTCACTATCCACAACTAGTATAATTAACATTGAGATCCTGAGTGGACTATAAGTACTGAGTGTAGTCGAAGTAATTGAATGATGGAAAAATATCACTACTCACAGAGAGGATAACAAAATATGGCCGATTATGATAATGTCGCTGAGTTATATTCAAATGCAATGCCTGATGAAGGTGATTATTATCACCGAACCCAAATAGACCCTTTGATATATTCAATCATTGGAGATCCAAAAGGAAAAATAATTTATGATCTTGGATGCGGAAATGGCTATATAGCACGAAACCTTTCAAGAAAAGGTGCAAAAGTATATGCATCAGATATTTCTTCTAAATTAATTGAAATTGCAGAAGAAAGAAGCCAGGGTTTAGATATTTCCTACGCAGCTCATGATGCTCTCAAGTTTGATAAATACAAAAAAGGGATGTTTGATGTTGTTGTAATGAATATGGTGA
Organism: Bathyarchaeia archaeon; assembly: GCA_035529595.1. Taxonomy (GTDB): domain Bacteria; phylum Patescibacteriota; class Microgenomatia; order PFEM01; family JAFGMK01; genus DATKWK01. The sequence goes on along the minus strand of DATKWK010000035.1, from coordinate 270,695 downwards.
TTCATTACATAAAAGACATCAATAAGCTCTTTAGGGGGATAAGTCGAGTATTAAAAAAAGACGGGATATTCGTTTTTTCAACGAATCATCCATTCCGGCCTGTCCATCCCTATTCAGAATGGACGTTAGGGAAAATTGATGAGAAAGAGACGCTTTTTATAAAAGTAACCGGTTATCTGAAAAAAGAAAGTAGAGAAGGTATTTGCTGGTGTGATAACAAGACAAAACTTCATCTGTATAACCAACCCTTGCATGAATTGGTCAATACAATGTCAAAATATGGTTTACTTACATTTCGCATAGAGGAACCAAAAGGCGATGGATTTGCCCATGATTATTCAAAAGAACTGCAAGATTCACACTATATTCCGACATTTATCATAATAGGAACAAAGAGACTGGATCGATGTGGTAACTTACGTTGATAACATTTTTTGACTTTTATCCCACAAATATCTACTACCTATTTAGATGGAACTATCTAAGACAATAAAACCGTCTATTCCAATTTTACCTCAGTCTAGTAAAATTTTAGTTTCTCCAAAGGCTCTATCGAAAAAACCAAAATTGAAGTTTATTGTTTTCGGGATTTTGGTATTCTTGCTCATGCTACTGGTAGCATTTATTAGATCAGGATTACCGAAAGAGTTAGCTCGGTTAAATAGTTTACCTTCTTCCTACAGCGAGTGTATGACTCAAAAAAACATTCCTCGTTTAGAAAGTAATAAGCTTATTTGTGAACTTTATATTGATGAGCAAAACAAATGGTATGAAGAATGCAAGAAATATGGGAAAACAGGAGTCATACATGTCGACCCTGGAGGGTCAGAGTCTTTCTGTAATATTTCATATCGTAATGCCGATGCCTCTTTCCCGTCTGATTTTTCTTCTTGTGATGCGTTGGGTGGAAGAGATACGGTCAATTTCCCTGATAAATGTTTCATCAGAATAGAAATTGGCTCTTTTTACAGTAATAATGATGAAGAATTATTAGTATCTCAATGTTTATCTCAAGGTGGGAAAAGCGATAGTGAGGGGTGCTTTATTGTTTATGATAAGCCGCTCTCAAGTAATTATGCCGTCGCAACTAATTTCGGTGAGTGCGAATCATCTCACGGAGAAGTTATTTCAAGTTCATTCCAGCCGAAAGATTATTATGGGCAGAGCATAGGATTAATAATGATTCCCAGATGTACAATTAGTTACAATTCAGTGAGTAATAGTGACCTATTCGATCAATGCCGACAGCGAGAGGGTACGATCGCGTCTAGTACAGTAATAAACGGTAAAAATTCACAGATTTGTAGTTTGGCTTTTTATAATTTACCAAAAGAATTACGAGCAAGAGATCATCAGGCTTTTTCTAAAATATTTGAAAATCAAGAAAGAAACGAAATCGAGAATTTCCTGTATTATAAGGATGTTTTGATTGTCAAAGTACAAGGTGAAGGTCTTTACGGAAAAGATCTCTTTGCAAATAAACAAGTCTGGTTTTACCCTGTCGAATATGGGGATAGAGATATTATTTTGTTTGATGCGAATCAAACTTTGATTACCAATGCTGGTGTAAATGAAAATATTAAGTTAGTGGCGATCAGCCTACTTGATGGAAAAGAACAATGGCGTTTTACTGATTCTATGTTTTATCCAGCTTACAGTTTGGTTGACGGTAATATAAAACTATTAGTTTCCAAAGATGGTAAATTTGTTAGATCGCTTCTCATTAATGGGACCAATGGTTTTAAGATTGAAGATAAAGTAATCAACGAATCGTGGCCAACCGGGAATACTGACCCAATATATAAGAATTTAATTTTAAAAAAGGATTTTTCCAAAGTCTACGCGGTTGATAAAACTACTAATGAGATTGTTTGGGAAATTGAATTGAAAGAAGGCCATAGTTCAGCAACAATATCGTTAAAAAATATCATAACGGTTAATTCGGAAGATATTCTTTTGATACCATACGAGGAACTGATCTATGCTATTAGTCCAAACACAGGAAAGATAGCATGGACATATTGCAGTAGATCATTATTCAACTTTGCTAAGTTAGATGAGCCCAAAATTATTTTAGAGGCTCCAGATAGAAACCTCTATAGTGTCGATATGTCAAAACTTAATCAAGGGGAAGTAATTGATCTTTTTCCGAATAGTCTTGGATTATCTTGCAAATTATAAATTGGTCATTTATCGATCCGCTGTGATGTTCGGAAAAATTACTTAGGTTATGTTGTGGTAACCTACTTAGGTAACACTACAAAAAGTGTCATTATCCACAATTAGCCGAGAAAGTATACTTTTTCCCGGATCATAAGTTCATTCCGATCCCGGATTGTAAATTTGCTTGCGCTTCAGGTAAGAAGTGTAAAAAATGTTGCTACCCGAAGTGTGGGTAAAAAAATGAAAGAACCATTGTGTTAAAATTAAAATATGAAATTTTTTGATTCTCCACTGGCTCTTGACGAAATAAAAAGACTTCAGGATAAATGGGGAGATTATTTGAAAGTGACGGTAGATATTGAAAATCGTTGGCTAGTTGCAGGCGGAGAATTACATGCGGACGGAGAAAGGATTCTGTTAAAAAAGGGCAGCCGGCAAGATGACATTTGGGGTGGGGGAATAAATCTGAAAGATAAGCAAGTAGACGCGACGGCCGTGTTAAATATTCGTCCAAAACTGGGGAACGATAATCTAGAAGTTTTAGATCCGGAAAGAAGAAAAAAATTTGTTGAAATTGTAAAAGAATTTTTTAAGCCATTATGGGCCTAAATAAATTTGATATAAAATCTGATGGTATAGTTGACGCTTATAGAGCGGCCTTCTACTTAGCAAAGGGTGCGAATAAAGTTGGTTTAGAGTTTTTAAGGAAAGCAAGAAAAAAACTGGGTAAAAAATTAGTGAAACTTCCTCATAAAATAAAGAGTCGTGAGCAGCAGCTTTTCTGGGCGGAGAAAATTTTGGACCAATACTCCAAACTGAGAAGTTCATAAGCTATACTATTTACTTAAGGTTAACCTTTGGACGACCAGTAAAGCATAGTCTCTCGGGTCTTCTCCGTGCCAGCCACCTTGTCTTTTGGTACCTCCAGCATTCCATCGGCCTGTCCAGGAAGGTAATTCTAGCCTCTGTAAATTCATTCCCTTAGGAAAAGATTGGCCTGCCCGGACTTTAATATCCCAGGTATTTTCATCAGTTCCCTCACCCAGAGGAGAAGCCAGAACAAAAATTCTGGCCTCCGGCACCATCGCAGGGATAAATTCGCTACGGACTGGACCTGTGAACCGACCGAATAAAACACCGTTTCCCATATTTTCTAAACCACCGGTTCTTATAAATTCTTCTAGTACTTGTCGTTCAGCTATTCGCTTATTCAGTAACTCAATTGCTTCTTCCGGTAACTGTTCTCCTCTTAAGAGTTTATTCAAGCAATCAACTGAAAATACCAAATCTTTTTTGGCACTGATTGCGTTTAAAAGATCTGCGATATCATTTCTTTCTCCTGTATGGTCAGCGGCAATCGCTGCCTGACCAAATCGGTCTGAAGGAGAAAGTTTTCCTGTCAGAATTAAAGCCGATAGAGTACTATCAGTATCATTATGATTTAAAAGAACGACATTGCCTTGTGGTATTGTTCCTTCCGTCTGGACAAAAAGGATAGCTAAATTGGTAGTCGAGACGAAGCGGGCCATTTCCGGAGTTTCCGCATGGTGATCGATATTAATTACTCTGCTGTTGTCATGTCTGAATCCGATTAAGACGCCGCTATTACTTCTGATTTCTCTTTCACTGCCGTTCCTTCGGATCGCAAAATCGCAGCCATAAATCCAAAAATTGCTCAGTTGAGGAAATTTCTCTCTTATTTTTCCCGGTTCTAAAACGGAAAAAGGCGGCGCTAAATAAATGTTGTCATATTGCTGAAGGCGTTCAGCACCTTTTCCGGTTTCCCTGCTTTTTGTTGATACCAGAGAATCTTCGTTCATTTATTTAAAGTTTACCTGGTGAAATACTGCTCGAATTATATAATTTCTTAGGAAATTAATCGAGGGCTCTATGAACATAGATTTAAGTTGCTGAATCAGAACAATCTAATTTCTTGGCTACTTTTTTATTCTTCAATTTAAAGAACCAGTGGTCTATAAAATTAAGATTGATTTAGATAAACATTTTCAAGAGGAATTAGATTTAGAAGTTTCTAGCAATCAATAACTGCCCGTAATTAACTTTATGAATAGGGCACAAAAAAAGAAAAATAGCAGCGAATCTTTACCTCCAAGAGGTTTTAATTTACCTCCGAGTGGATCATCAGTAACTACAGATATCAGTAAAATAGATGACATTGAGAAAAAACTCGTTACTCTTCAAGAAAAAATAGATGAAGCAAAACGCACTAATATTGAAACCATAGCGATTTTTGTTGCGCTTTTTACTTTTGTCTCTATAGAATTTCAATTAACGAGAAGCTTCAACTACTTAGAATTTCTGTATTTTTCAATTTTTTTTGGTAGTTTGTTAATTGGTTTTTTTTTCTGCTTGAATACATAATTAATAAAGAAATTACTTCCAAGTTTTTGATAATTATGATTTTTGCTTTATTTGGAATTTATTTTGGTTTTTCTAATTTAAGAGAGGTTAAAATTACTAATTCCCCACCAGTAGAACCAATTAACAAAATAAATACAGAACAAATTAAAATCGACCCCTAATTTTCGAAGCCATTATTTAATTAATTGAACCGAAGATTGGACATGAGTAAAAACGGGATTGAAGTTATTCCAGGTATTTAATAAGGCCGATAAAGAAACAATATAAACATCATTTTTGGCTGTTCCCGGTGAAAGGAACACCAGGTCACGGCCCATCAGGACATTCCCGAGGTTCTTATTTGCCACAGTCAGGTTTTGCCCGTGGTTGATTTTAGACAGAGTGAAGACTATAAATATAATTAATGCCTAGGGATTTTCGGAAAAAGTCATTAGGACTTCTTTTATCTTTTTCTCTTTTGTCTTTAGTGATATTCCCAAGCCAGGTTAAAGCCTGGGGCGGGGATATTCATACTTACTTATGCCCAGGTTCATTTGATTGCAATATTGCCGATGATCGGCAGTTTAAAACCGCTAATAAGTGGGATGACTGGGGGCATGTGTGTTTGGATAACCAGCCTGATTGTACTGCCAGGTTAGGAGCCCGGTATTTTTTAAAAAGATATTACCAGGAAGGCAAAGCAGATTGGCAGCTGCTAGCTGCCGCTGCCCATCTTTATCAGGATGCTGTCTGTCCCGATCACTGGTATCCGATGAGGGAATATTTCGGCAGAATTATTGTTCCTTTTGCGCCTGCCTGGGTAACGAAGATCGAAGGGAAAGTTTCTACAAATATGAGTTATCGTCCCCAACCCGGTGACACAAGAGACAACTGGAACATCCCGGTAATCTGGCATGGGCAAAAGATTGATGTCAATAAGGCTTATTTGGACGATACGAAAGAATCTTTGAAAATTTTTGTTTCCCAGGAGCCATCAGAGAGTTTGGTCGATTTGAAAAAACAAATCGATACCAAGATGACCATAACCCTGATCCGCTCTTATAAGGAGATCGCTTATTTGGTAAGTTTAATCATTTTACCAATCTGGCTGTATGCCCTTTGGGATTTTAAGAAAAAGGGGCGAAAGGGTGATTTTTTGATTACCAGCCTAATAGTGGTAATCTTGATAGTATATTTTATTTTATTAAAGATTTTTTGGTGAAAAAGTGAAAAAATTGTCGGCTTTTTCCAAAAAATATTTGGAACAAAATGCGGGAAAAATCTGCCTGAGGTGGATGGTCAAGAAGAAAGTAGCGAACAGAAGATCGAGGGAAAATGCGGAAACACGCTTTGTGAACCGATAGCCGGAGAAAATAAGCAAAACTGTCCCCGAGATTGCTCAGGAGAGAATGCCGGTTATAGCAAGTGAGATTGAACTTCCGAAAGGCGACGATTTAATAGACCTGAGATGGTTTTCACCAGATAAGCTTACGGAACTTGAACTGGCGCCGCCGAGTATAACTCTCTTTAAAAGAATCTGTTTAATATTCTAAGATTCCTTTTCGGCATAGCTGCCTAAAAATTTTCTAAAATGTATTTTCACAAAGATCCAAGATCGATCATTATAGTATAATTCTTTTTAATGACTGCCAGGACTCATGATGTCTTTGCTTTTGCTTCTTTAGTTACGGTTGGGACTTTTTTTCCGCCCGTTTCTTTGAATTTGACGACTATTATCGTTTCATCGATCGGCAGCGTTATCGGTTCATTATTGCCTGACATTGACCAGGCGTCAAACAGACTCTGGGATCTGCTTCCGGGAGGAGATTTTATCGGCCGGTTTTTGAAAAATATTTTTCTTTCCCACCGGACAATTTCTCATTCAATAATCGGTACTTTTCTAACTTATAAGTTCTTGGGTTTGACTTTGCCCTTATTTCTTAATCCGAACTTTATTGATATTCAGGTTGTCTATCTTTCGATAATGGTCGGCTTTATTTCCCATCTTCTTTTAGATTCTTTTACCGAAGGAGGCCTGCCGCTTTTCTTCCCCCTGAAGTTAAAAATTGGTTTTCCGCCCATTGCTTCCTGGAGAATAAAGACTGGTAAGTGGTTTGAAAAATATGTTGTCTTTCCCGGGATTATTGTCTATATCTTATTTTTTGTCGGTAAATACCAAGAAGCAATTGTTAGTATTTTAAGACTAGCGGTTAAATAAGATGGTTTATTGATTAATCTTTCAAATGTTTTCACTAATTTTGACAGCCAGATAGAGAGAGTATTTAAACTTGATAAAGTAAGCTGGTGTTGATAAAATAAGCCGATAAACTAATATGAACGACCAGGCAGCAGAAGACAAGTATCCAGTCGAGGTTGATGATGATCTGAAGGGTTTGTTTAAAAATTATGATCTAGGTGGATTATATGTAGCTGCAGCCAGGATGGTTCAGGCTCCATACAGTCCCAGTGTCGCTACTGGCAGCTTTATCGCTTATGATGGCCAAAGGCAGGTCGTCTTTCGGGGTTCAATAGAATACACCAAGGAGAGGGGCGAAGCGAGACTGGCAGTATCAGAATCTCCACAACCAGGTAAAGATCGAGGTTATCGGATCTGCCGTAAAATGCTCCTGATTGGTCTGCAGACATTAAAGAGGTTTATAGAAGAAAGGCACTTGCCTCTTGCATCGACTTCATTTGAAACGGATTCGGATAAACTGGGCGAAGCGGCTGTTAGGTGCGGAATGAGAAAGCAGCCTGAGGGAGTTTATACAACGACTGATTTGTCGGGTATAGAAGAAAGTTTGAGGAGCCTTAGGGTGAGTGAATTAAGTTCTCTTTAAATTAATAGCAACAAAAAGGAAAATCATGGATCAAGACAACCAAAAACCGAAATTGACCTTTTATATTCTTTCAAAAACGACCCAGGATCAGATTCGTGACTTTCAACAATTTTTATATGATCTTCGGGAGAGGTGGTTTTTAAGTATTATCCAAAAAAGCAGTACCCAGGCTTCCCTTTCCAACAATATGGGTTATTCTTCGGAAATAACCCTGGTTGATGGTACGAAAGTTTTGGACAACCAGAGCTTTCCCTTTGCTGCCAGTTTAGTGATTAGTCCGGAAGATGAACCGACCTTTAGCGCCATCCGGCAATTTTTATGGTATTCCCGGATCGACTATAAACTCTACAGTGAAAGTTATCAGAGTTTCATACCCAAAGATCCGGAATTGATCGCTGATGATATCGGAAATTTCAATAAAGAGGTCCGCAAGTCTCTCGGCCAGTTTAACTTAAAGCCGGTTTATTTTTACCAAAAGACAAAGCATTATTATGCCCTGACTGCTGACGGAACCGTCGCAATCGTTAACCGATATTTACTGGACTTCCTATATAAAAAAGAGATCCCTGAACAAAAATTGGACGAGCTAAGTTATGTCGTCTCGCCTAACTTAAGGATTTTTGCCGGTCTGTTTGAAAAAGGGCTGGTCCCGACAAAATTTTATGACTATTACGGCCGGGATTTTAAAATTATTAATGAAAGCCATATTAATATCCTCAATTCCAGCCGGAAAGTTTTTGTGAAACCGCTGATCTTTGAATTTAATCAGGAAGCTTATGAGTTCTATACTTATGCCAGTGACAGTTCGTCTTCGCTTTTGGCGATGGATAAAATCCGGGTTAATGAGAGTTTGAACGATACGATTCTGAGAGTTTTAAAAGACGAGCTGAAGATAGCCGATAATTATATCGGCGCTCATGTAGAGGAGAATATTGAGTTCGACCGGGACAAGGAAGGCATTATGACTCCGAGGCTGATTGTAAGAATTTATGTTGATAAGATAAAGAATAAAGACTGGGCTAACAGAATGAGCCAGACTTCGTGGCGATCAGTGACCGGAAAGTTGTCAACACCTCCGCCGCGGGAGCAAAAAAAGGTTTAAATTTATACTTGGAAACGACCAATGTCAGGAGATGGGAAAGCAGATCGTTCGAGTACCGACAATAACTTCAAAATATCCCGTAGAGCCCAGACCGGATAAATACGTAATTCCTTTTGCTCCGGAACTGGTTCCCCTGATTCTTTCAGGAGCCAAAGTAAAAACCTATCGGTTCGGTAAAAAACACGATTATTTGCAAGTTGGCGATCAGGTAGATCTTCAGAACTATAAGACTCAAGAGATTATCTGCCGGGCGGCCGTTACCGCTAAAGAAAGAACGACCTTCGGAAGGCTTCCATTGACTATTCCCGGGCATGAGACCTATCCAAACAAGGAAAGACAGCGGCAGGTTTTTTCCGGCTATTATGCCTATCTTGGCCGGCCGGTAGCCGATGATGACCGTTTCCTTATTTTTGAGTTTCAGATGAGAGATAATCAGTAAATAGAGCTATAATCAAGATAATGACTGATATTAAATTAGTCTGTTTCGATTTAAATAAGACGTTGCTGCATGAAAATACTTAGTATAACTTAAATCTGGCCATGGGTATCACCCGGGAGGAAGATAAATTACTTCTCAAACTTTACGAGGAAGGCGTTATCTCGTATAGCGAATGGCAGAAGATCTTAACGGAGATTTATAAAAAAAGGGGCAACGCCAGTTTGGAGAATATCAGTAAAGTTATTTCAGATTATACTTACCGGCCTGGGGCGAAAGAAGTCGTTAGTTATCTGAAAAGAAAAAAGTACGCCGTTGCCCTCATCAGCGGATCGATGGATATCTTGGTCGATAAAGTCGCTAAAGAATTGAACATCGGCTTATTCGAATCCAATAATATCTTTATTTTTGATGAGAATGACCGGCTCGATAATATCGTGGTTCTTGGTGACGATTCTTTGGTTAAACTCCGCCATTTACAGAGTTTCTGCAGGAAACTTGGTCTTAAAGTATCTCAATGTGTTGCCGTGGGAGACGGTGATAATGACATTGAACTTTTTAAAAAAACCGGGCACGGCATTACTTTCAAAAGGTCAAAATTAGAAAAATACGCTTGGAGAACGATAGAAAATTTAATGGACATCAATAGCATTCTTTAAATCAGAGAATTTTTTAGCTATTTTCTTGATCAAAATTTTATTAGCTGGAAATTTCATTGATTAAATTTCTAAAGCTGCCTCCCCGGGTAAAATATCATAGTTGCAAGAAAATTGAGATCTGAAATTAGGAACATCAAAATCGCTTATCTGATTGCTGCTTTAAGAACGGCTTGGTTTTTCCTTGGAGTCTGGGTTTTTTATTACCTACTTTTTACTAACTACGCCGGTATTGGCCTAATCGAATCAATTCTGATTATCACGATGACGACAATGGAAATTCCAACCGGCGCACTTGCCGATTTATTAGGTAAGAAAAAAACTCTTACGATTGCTTTTTTACTGCAATCGGCCGGAATTTTTTCGATGGCCTTGGCACCTAATTTTACTGTTCTTGCTTTTTCGGTATTTATCGCTTCACTCGGCGGAACGCTTTATTCAGGGACAATGGAGGCTTTGGTTTTTGATACCTTGAAAGAGGAGGGAAAAGAAGCTTTTTATGATAGGGTCCTAGCCAATATAAAAACATACCAGCTGATTATGATGGCTGCCTGTGGCGCACTTGGCGGATTTATGTATGGTTATAATCCCAGACTTCCATTTTTTGCCTGTGCGACTGCCTATTTTCTAGCGCTACTGCTGACTTTTTTTCTTAAAGAGCCAACAATCGATACCATCAAGTTTTCCCTGAAAAATTTCGTTATTCAAAATAAGCAGGGATTGATCCAACTTTTTAAGACAATCGATATTAAAAGACAGACTCTGATGCTTTTATCCATTGGTGGATTTTTGGTAATTGCCGATGAAATGCTCAATGATATTCTGGCCGTAGAATTCGGATTTAATGAAAAACAGTTGGGAATTTTCGTCGCGGTTATTTTTCTGATTTCCGCCGGAATTTCCCAGATTGCCCCGAAAATCAGGCGGCATTTTAAGGAGACTGATGCGATTTTATTAATGGGAGGACTAATTGCGATTACTTTTGCCGTTTCGCCCTTAGCCGGATTATTTTTGGGCGGATTATCCTTAATTTTCCGGGCTTCATTTAAAACGGTCTATGAAAATTTAGCTTCGGTGATTATTAATAATCGCACCCCGTCAAGATACCGAGCAACGACGATTTCGACTTTTAATATGATCAAAAATCTTCCTTATATGATTAGCGCTTATTTCCTGGGAACATTGATGGATCTTTTTACCGCTAAAAGATTTGCCTTTGTCTTGGGGATATTATTGTTTTTTTTGATTCTGGTTCAACTTTTAAAGTTCAGATCCGCAAGGGCGGCTAGCGACTAGGAAATAGTTTCTTGCCAATTATTTTTTTTGCGCTATAATAAATTTGTCTCCCGTAAATTTAGCCCATTATTTGGGGGAGATTTTTTTATGTTCAAAATTTTCAAGCGGTTCTATCAATTTATCTTTCAATATAAGAAAGCTTTTATTATCTTCAGCTTAGTGCTGGTAGTGGCGGCCGTTTTGGAAAACTTAAACCCCTATTTTTACAAGCTTTTGGTGGACAGTGCCCCGTCACGCAATTATCCCGATTTAATTACGATTCTAGTCTTATTTATCGGAGTAAAGATCAGTAGCAATTTCATGAACGCTTTAACATTCTATTTAGGTGATAAGGTACTGATTCCGGCCGCTCGGGATGCCCGGATCGCCGTTTTTCGTTATATCCAGGATTTGGATTTTGCCTTTCATGTCAATAAAAACACCGGCTCCCTGATCAGTGCTTTCAAGAGAGGCGACGGCGCTTTTTTTGACCTCTTTCACGATATCCACCACAATATCATCCGCACCATTGTCAGCCTGATGGTGGTGTTGTTTTTCTTTAGCCGGGTTTCGACATCGATCGCCTGGTTATTGCTGGCGGTTTTTGTCGGGAACGTCTTTTTAAGCTGGCAGCTGATTAAGGTAAACATGAAGGCGAGAAAGGCTTTTAATAAGTCTGAAGATCTGGTCTCGGGAATCATCACCGATAATTTAATTAACTATGAAACAGTAAAATTTTTTGCCCAGGAAAAGAGGGAAGAAAAACGTTTGACGATCGAGTTTCAAGATTGGTTTGCTAAAATTTGGCGCTACGCCAACTCATTTCGCCTGATGGATGTAGGCGTTGGCAGTTTAGCCAATCTTGGGGCGTTGGCGGTTTTATGGATTGTAGTCAAAAGACTGGCGGAAGGTAAAATCGGTGCCGGTGATTTCGTCATGGTAGTATCATTTATGACCGGTTTCTATTATCAATTGTCCGGCATTCTTTACCGGCTTCGGGATATTGCTAAGCATTATGTTGATATTGACCGTTATTTTTCAATTCTTGATGAGCCGGTTTTGGTTAGCGATCCCTCAATACCGGCGGCGGTGGATAAGATCCGGGGCGAGATTGGATTTGAAGATGTTGATTTTGCCTATCCTGATTCCCAGGAAATGGTTATTAAAGATATCAGTCTTCATATCAATCCCGGCGAATCGGTTGCTTTTGTCGGCCGCTCGGGAGTCGGAAAAACGACGATAATCAAACTTTTGCTCCGTTTTTATGACGTTGGCCAGGGAACCATTACCGTAGACGGGATTGATATCAGAAAATTTACTAAAAGCCAATTGCGTTCCTTTATCGGCATTGTTCCCCAGGAACCGATTCTTTTTAACAATACGATTGGATTTAATATCGGTTACGGCAAAGAGAATGTTTCGTTGGAGAAGATAATTAAGGTCGCAAAATTGGCTAACCTTCATGATTTTGTGGAAAATTTACCTGAAAAGTACGACACCGAAGTCGGCGAGAGGGGAATCAAACTTTCCGGCGGTCAGAAGCAGCGATTGGCGATTGCCAGGATGCTTCTAATCGATCCGCAAATTATTATCTTTGATGAAGCGACCAGTAATTTGGATTCCGAGTCGGAACGCCTAATTCAGAAAGCTTTGTGGGAGGTCGCCAAAGACAGAACCGTTTTGATAATTGCCCACCGTTTTTCAACCGTACGGAAGGCGCAGCGGATTATAGTCATGGATGAGGGGCGAATTGTTGAGATGGGGACGCATGAAGATTTAGTTGGCAAGAAAAAGGGTCTTTATCAGTATCTTTGGCAGTTACAGACAAAAGGCGAGCTGGGAGAATAATTTTTTTATGATTGAAGAAATAAGATTTTCCGGTTAAAATAAAAAAACCATGGATAAAATTCAGTTAATTAGCGGTCGGTCTCATCCTGAACTGGCTCAAAGCATTGCCAAAATCTTAAAAATAGGCTTAACGTCGGTGGAAATCAAAGATTTTGCCGACGGAGAAATTTATTTTCGAATCGGCAAGAAAGTCCGTAATGATGATGTATTTTTTATCCAAAGTGTTTCTCCTCCGGTAAATGACCACTTGATGGAGCTTCTTATCGGAGTTGATGCTCTTAAACGGGCCTCGGCGGGCCGCATTAATTTAGTCTGCCCTTTTTTGGCCTATACCCGGCAGGACCGCAAGGCGGTTTCACGGGAGCCGATTACGGCCAAGTTGGTAGCTGATTTAATCACTAAAGCCGGGGCTGACCGGTTAGTGACAGTCGATCTCCACGCCGACCAGATTCAAGGATTTTATGATATTCCGGTTGACCACCTGGTCGGTTATCCTTTATTTGCCCGGTACCTGTTAGAAAATAAAATTGACAAGATGGTCATTATTTCTCCCGATGTCGGCGGTTTGAGGCGGGGAAGAGGCATGGCAAAACTGCTGAATCTGCCCCTGGCAATGATTGATAAAAGAAGACCGGTCCATAATCAGGCACAGGTCTTAAACGTTATCGGAGATGTCGAAGGAAAAACCGCTATTTTGATTGATGACATCATTGACACGGCCGGTACGGTCGTGGAAATTGCCCGCGCCCTAAAAGAAAAAGGCGCCAGAGAAGTAATTATCTGTACCACTCACGGGTTGCTGTCAGGCGATGCCTGCCGGAGGCTTAGGGGGTCTGCTGCCTCCAAGATTTTGCTTTTGGATACTCTTCCCCTTGCCAAAGAAAAAAAGATTGATAAAATTGAAATCATTTCTCTGGCACCGCTTTTAGCGGAAGTTATCAGGCGGATTCATCTGGGAAAATCGCTGGGCGCTCTGTTTACCTGGGAGAAAAAAGAGGTCGTTCTCTAAGGTGGTAGAAAATTAATAAGGCTATTTAAATGGACAAAATCCAACTGACAAGATGGGTAGGCAACCCTCTTCTGAAACCAAACAGAAGGGACTCCCACTGGTGGGAGTCAGGTTCTGTTTTTAATCCCGGCGTCGTGGTTAGGGGTAGTAAAATCTATCTTTTGTATCGGGCGATGGGCGGAATCCATTTCTCCCAATTGGGACTGGCGGTTTTAAGCGATCCGGTAACCATCGAAAAAAGACTACCCTATCCGGTTTTTTTTCCTGAGGAGGGTAATACGCACGAGAGATTTGGTGTTGAAGATCCGCGGATTGTCTATATTAAAGACCGCTATTGGATTGTTTACATCGCCGCTTCGGTTCATCCTTTCCGGGGTGAGGTCACGAAGACTTGGGGCAGAATGGGAGTTCCTTGGCGCATACGCTGTTCGTTGGCAACCACCCGGGATTTTATTTATTATCAGCGTCGTGGTGTCCCTCTGCCCGGTCTCGATACCAAAGACGGGACGCTTTTTCCTGAGAAGGTTGACGGCCGGTACGTCATGCTTCACCGGGTTTTCCCTCATATTTGGATCTCCTTCTCGGAGAAGTCAAGCAGATTTTCCAAGGGAGAAATTCTGTGTCGGGTGAGAAAAAAGAGTTGGGATAATAGCCGGATCGGTGCCGGAGCGCCACCGATTAAAACGCATCTCGGCTGGTTGGAATTCTACCATGGTGTTCACGAGGGGCCGGATAAGAAATTGACCTATATGATTGGAATTCTCCTTTTGGATTTAAAGGATCCGCGGAAGGTTTTATATCGGAGTCCTGAACCGGTTCTCGTTCCCGAAGCTAAGTATGAGACAACTGGTTATGTTAATAACGTTGTTTTCCCTTGCGGAGCGATAGTTTGGAAAAGCCGGTATTACGTTTACTACGGAGCGGCTGACCGTTGTATCGGTGTTGCTTATATTAGCCGGAAAAAATTGCTTGATTTTCTGTCAAAAAAGATCTGAAATTTATCTTTGGAGCGGGCTAAAAATTAATGACCGGAAAAGAGATTCATGTTATTAAAGCTTCGGGAGAAAGCGAGCCTTTTAGTGCGCTTAAACTGAGAAAATCGCTTAAGCGGGCAAGAATACCCCGCGATCTTCAAAATGAGCTGTTGGCTGATTTGCAAGAAAACCTCTATGATAATATTCCCACGGTTCAGATCTACAACCAGGTGCTTAAATCTTTGCAGGATTTGGACTATTCGCAGGGAAAAGCCCGTTACAGTCTTAAGCAGGCGATTATGATGTTCGGGCCCAGCGGTTATCCTTTTGAAAAATTTATGGCTGAAGTTTTTACCAGCCGCGGTTATAAAACGGATTTAGACATTATCTTTAAAGGTAAATGTACCAAACACGAGATTGATGTAGTCGCCCACAAAAGAGGCGAATATCTGTTGACGGAGTGTAAATTCCACAATCGGACCGGTATCAGAAGCGATATTAAGCATTGCTTATACGTTAAAGCCCGGTTTGACGATATTATGGCCAACTGGCAGGGAAAATTATCCCGGGTTAAATTCGTCCGTCCTTGTTTGGTTACCAATACTAAATTTTCGGTGCGGTCAATCCGCTACGGCGAGTGCGCGGGAATTAAATTGATCGGCTGGAATTATCCGGAAAAGAATTCATTACGTGACTGGGTAGAAAAGGCAAATCTGCACCCAATTACCTGCCTGACTTCGCTTTCGCAAGCCCAGAAAGCCCGTCTGCTTGAAGAAGGAATCGTCCTTTGCCGTGATTTAAGTAAAGCCGAGCCGCGTTTACTTAAAGGTTTTGGCATACCTTCGCACCTGATAGCTGAAGCTATCGGGGAAGCAAAATTAGTCAGTAGCTTATAATAGATGATACCGATAAGAGACCATAATCCCTCGGGAAAGTTTCCTTTTATCACTTATTTACTGATTGCCCTAAACTTGGTTGTTTTCGCTGTCATGTTCCTGGCCAGCGAAACAGCGGTTGAACAATTGGTGGTAACTTACGCCTTGATTCCTGATATAGTGGTCACCGGTCAAAATTTATACACTCTTTTAACCTCAATGTTTTTACACGGAGGGATCGCCCACGTCTTCGGCAATATGTTGTTTCTCTATATTTTTGGCGATAATCTGGAAGACTATTTTGGCCATCTTCAATTTTTATTTTTTTATCTTTTCGGTGGCGTTATAGCGGCGGTTTTACAGGTGATGGTTAATCCTCATTCAACCGTTCCGGTTTTGGGAGCTTCGGGAGCAATCGCGGCCATAATGGGAGGCTATTTGGTTTTATTTCCCCGCCACCGGGTTGATGTTCTCTTTATCTTCGGTTGGGTGGTTCGGGAAGCTTCCGTTCCGGCTTATACCATGCTTTTTTACTGGTTCATTTTTCAACTGTTTTCCGGGGTGGGCAGTTTAGCTTATCTCGGGCAGGAAGTCGGCGGAGTTGCTTATTTTGCCCATATCGGCGGTTTCGCTTTTGGCTGGACCGCTACCAAATTAGCCAGAAAGGCCAATAGATAGGCTAATATTTATTTCTAATCTAAGATGGATTTTTGGATTAAAACACTATTGGATTTAGTGGCGATTGATAACACCAATCCTCCGGGTAATAATTATCATCAGGCGGTGAAATTTCTTAAACCGCTTTTCGAGAAGGTAGGCTTTGAGACGGCAGTAATTAATATTCCTTCTTCAATTGCCGAGGGAAGAGTCAATCTTCTGGCCCATAAACGTAATCCAGGTAAACCCCGGCTGTTGGTTTATTCCCATATCGATGTTGTACCGGCCGATCCGGATTGGCAACCGTTTAAACCAAAGATCAAAAACGGTAAGATTTTTGGTCGGGGCGTCGCCGATATGAAAGGTTCTTTAATTGCCTTTCTGATGGCAGTTGACCGGCTGAAGAGCAAGATTCAAAATTGGGATACGACCGTCATGGTGACAACCGATGAGGAAACAAATCAAACAGAACAAATTCTTTATCTTTTGGCCAATAAAATTGATCAGGCCGCCGGAGCGGTTTTTCTTAATCTTGATTGTACCTTCGGTTATGTCTCTATTGGCGGATTGGGCCACATTTCAATTAAAATTACCGTTCAAGGCAAATCGGTTCACTCGGCGATTGCCCATCTCGGTATCAATGCCGTTGAAAATTCCTTGCCCCTTATCAATAGCCTGGTTAAGCTTAAAAAGAAGGTCGAGTCGCGCTTTTCCAAGATTCCCGTTAATCCTGATTTGGGGATACGGTTCATGCAGGCAAAACTTAATATTGACAAAATTGTTGGCGGTTTGAAGGTTAATATTGTTCCGGACCGGTGTGAGATTGAGATTGACCGGAGGTTTATCCCTGAAGAGAAAATAGCTAAGGTTAAAAGAGAAATAAGAGAAGCGCTGTCGCCTTATCAGTCTAAAATCAAATATAACCTTGAATTTCTTCACCAAATGTCTGCCTATGCAAAAATCTCACCAGCTTCGAAGATAATGGCGGAATATATGAAGCGTGTTCTGGATAATGGTAAATTTTATGCGGTGATGGGTTCCGGTGACTTGTTTGAGATTGCTAAAAAATTGAACTGGCAATTTGTCGGTTGCGGTGTTGCCCGGGATAAAACCGGTAATATCCACGGTCGTGATGAAAATATTCAAATTAAAGATCTTTACTCTCTAGTCGACGTTCTAAGCCTTTTCTTAGGAAGCAAATCCTAAAATTAACTTAATAGCGGTTGTTTTTTACAAAAATGGGTCTTGCTTCCTGCTTACGGTTCCTTTAATAATTACCTGTACTTGCTAATTAGTTTTAAACGGGAAAGGCGAAAGAATGATTAAGGTTGTCTGTTTCGATCTTGACGGTGTTTATTTTATCAACGGCAAGAAAAAGTTTCTTGCCAACCTGGTTGAAAGAGGCGTGGCTGAGGAAAAAGCGCGCTCGGTTTTCCTCGAATCGGATAAGATGAATAAGGAATATAAAGCCGGTTTAATTGAGGATGAGGAATATTGGCAATGGGCCCTGAAAGAGTGGAATTTGAAGATGAGTCCGAAAGGAATTGTTGATTTATTGCTTTCCGGGTATGAAGTTAATTTACCGGCCGCCCAGTTGGTTAAGAAGCTCAGGTTGGAAAATTACCAAACGGCGACTTGTTCAAACAACTTCCCCGCCCGGATTGAAGGGCTCAATCAACGCTTCGGTTTTCTTGAAGATTTTGATATTGCCATTTTTTCCTACGAGGTCGGCGTCTTAAAACCGGCTCAGATGATTTTTAAGGAGCTGATTGCCAGATCCGGCGTCGGTCCTGAGGAGATTGTTTATTCCGATGACGATCCTGAAAAGATAAAAGGCGCGACCGATCTGGGCATCAAAACTTTTGTTTATCAGGATTTTGAGCAATATTGCCGGGTATTGAGAAAACTAAAGGTCAATATTGATTGAATTTATTTTTTGGGCTTGGTATGCTTACTGTTGATGTGGGGACAAAGACTGAGAGGCCTGTTTATTATTATTCTTTCAGGATTATTGGCCTTTGGTGTAGTTCGTTATTTGGCCGCCAAAAAAAATGAAAGTAATGGCCTTTCCCTCCGGTTTTCCCCGGCCGTGATTGAAGAAAAAGTCTTGGGAGTGATGAGCAGGATCCAAAGGATTAACCAAAGAGATTCGGCGGTTGAGATCGGTGAGGAAGCCAGCCGGTCCGTCCAAATTATTGAACAAAAATCCCGGGAATTAATCGAAGAATTGAAAAAACTGCCCCAGAAACAAATCGAGATAATCAAAAAACAATTATTTAAACAGGTCTGTGAAGAAATAGTTGAGGAGAAATAACGCTATTCGATTAGATTTCAATCTATGGATAAATTAGAAGATTTGCGCCATCGTTTCCTTCAGATTAAAGACAGACGGAATCCGGCAAAAATCAGGCAGGAGATTCAGGAGATAGAAGTTCGTTCCTCCGATCCCGGTTATTGGCAGGATCAAGAACAGGCTGCTCGTGGAATGAAACGCTTGTCTGGGCTCCAAAAGGAAATCGCCGAGATTGACCAATTGGAAAAATTAATCAGCCAAAGACAAACTGATCAAGCCGAGAAGATGATTAAGAAAATTGAACTGATTCTGTTTTTCGCCGATAAATATGATACTTTGCCGGCGATTCTTTCAATTCATGCCGGGCAGGGGGGAGTCGAAGCCATGGATTGGGCACAGATGCTGGAGCGGATGTATATCAAGTATTGCGAAAAAAGAAATTGGGATTTGCGGGTGTTGGATGAAAACTCCGGTGAGGAAGCCGGCATTAAGAGTGTCACGATTGCCATTGATGAGCCTTACGCTTACGGTTTCCTGAAATTTGAAGCCGGAACTCACCGTTTGGTTCGTCAATCGCCGTTTAATGCCGACCGGCTGAGGCAAACTTCGTTTGCTTTAGTTGAAGTTTTGCCCCAGATTGAGGAGCGTGATGAAATCCAAATCGCCGAAGATGACTTGGAGTGGCAGTTTTTCCGTTCTTCCACCCAGGGTGGTCAGAATGTGCAGAAGGTTTCTACTGCGGTCAGGTTGCACCATAAACCTTCCGGGATTATTGTTACTTGCCAAACCCAGCGCTACCAGGAGCAAAATCGCAAAATCGCACTTCAGCTTCTCCGGTCCCGGCTATGGCAGCAGGAAAGAGAAAAAAAGGCTACCGAAATCACTGCCTTGAAAGGCGGCCGCACTAAAGCCGCTTGGGGAACCCAAATCCGCTCCTATGTACTTCATCCCTACAAGATGGTCAAGGATTTACGCACTGAAATTGAAACCCAGAATGTCGACAGTGTGCTTGACGGTGGTTTGGAGCGCTTTATCGAAGGAGAGATTCGGCTTTTGACCGGTTAGGATTCTTGATTAGGGATAGATCTGAGGTCTTATCCCTTCAGGTTTTGGTTCTAGGCCGCCAACTATGGTATAGTCTTTTTAGAGAAAGGAGTTTCTTTATGACAGAAGAACAGACGGAGAATCAGACAAATGAAAATAGCGGTTCTGAATTTCAGAAGGAGGATCAGATTTTGCACCAGCTTGATCAGAAAGAAATCGGTTGGGGCAAAGCCCTTACTTCCGCCCTGGTCATCCTATTGATCATTGCAGCCGGGGTCGGTTCGGGCTACTTTCTATCACGCCGCGGACTAGCGGCCGGAGATACCGTTACCAAAAGAATGATTTCCGGAAACGTCGAAGTTATTTCCGGCAATAAGGAAGTGGGGATAAAAGACGAACGCTCTTTTCGTGATACGACCCAGGGAAAAATCGAGGCCAACGATTCTGCCGAAGTCAAGCAAGGGTCCCATAAATTACTCCGGGTTGGCGGCAATAGTCAAACCGTTTTCCTGACTTCCTCGGTGGTTGATCTGGACCAATTTGTCGGCCAATGCGTCCAAGTTTGGGGAGAAACTTTTTCGTCCCAAGACGTCGGCTGGCTGATGGACATCGGCCGGGTGAAGGTTATGGATAAGTGTCCCGAAGATCTATGATTAAATTTGAAGAAGTCAGCAAAAAATTCGCTGAAATTACCGCTCTTGATAAAATCAGTTTTGAAATTAAGGACGGTGAGATGGTTTTTCTGACCGGCCCGTCGGGAGCGGGCAAGACAACATTAATCAAACTGATCTTAAAGGAACTGGAGCCGACGACCGGTAAGATTTCTATTAACGGTCTTGATTTGAGTAAAATTAAACGGAAACATCTTTATGCTTTGAGAAGGAAGATCGGTGTTGTCTTTCAGGATTTCAAGCTGTTAAACGACCGGACCGTACGCGAAAACGTCGCTCTTGCTTTGGAAGTTACCGGTCTTGATAGAAAAAAAGTAACTAAAGAGGTCGAAGAAATCTTGGAAATGGTTGGCCTTTTTGAGAGGGCAGATCTTTTTCCTTCCCAACTGGCGGGAGGCGAGCTTCAGCGGGCTTGTCTGGCCAGGGCCATCGTGCCCAGTCCGGAAATCTTAATCGCCGACGAACCAACCGGGAATTTGGACGTGGCCACCGCTTGGCAGATATTCAGCCTGCTTCAGGAGGTTAACCGGGCCGGGAAAACCGTTTTGGTAACCACCCATAATTTTGAGATCGTTGATTCTTTAAAAATCCGGGTGATTGAACTTGACCATGGTAAATTAGTCAGGGATGAGGAAAAAGGCCAATATAAAGTTAAATAGAAATTGTTAAATGAGAAAAATTTTAAGCACCAGCTGGCATTATATCCGCCGCTCTCCTTATCAGGCATTGGCCGCGATTGCGGTTATGACCCTGACTCTTTTTATCAGTGCTGTTTTCGTTCTCCTGGCCGCCGGTTCGGAGAAGATCCTGTCTTACTTTGAAGAAAAACCCCAAGTAATTGCTTTTTTTAAAGACGACGTTACTAAACAGGAGGTAGACGCGCTGACGCTCAGGCTGTTAGCTTCCGGTAAAGCGGCGGCGGCCAAATATGTTTCCAAAGAACAGGCGCTCGAGATTTACCAAGACCAAAACCGGGATGACCCGCTGCTTTTGGAGATGGTCAGTGCGGAAATTTTGCCTGCCTCCCTGGAAGTATCGGCCAAAGAAATTGGTTTCCTGGGGGAAATTGCCGATATCCTGCGTTCCGATTCCAAAGTAGAAGAAGTTAATTTTCAGGAAGACGTTGTTCAAATCCTGCAAAAAATAACTACCGGAATCAGAGAAGGCGGCCTGATTATAATTTCCTTTCTGATCTCGATTTCCTTTTTGGTTATTTTAGTCATTATCAGTATGAAAGCTGCCAGCCGCCGGCGGGAAATAAAAATCGTCCAACTGATTGGCGCCACCGCCGCCTATATTCGCGGCCCGTTCCTGGTGGAGGGCATTTTTTACGGGCTTGTCGGGGCGTTATTGTCTTGGGCTCTGGTTTACGGCTTGCTGTGGTACGCCACGCCGACTCTGAAAACCTATTTAGAAGGGATACCTCTTTTACCGGTTTCCTTGGGAGTAATGCTGGTTTTGCTTGGCGGCTTAGCTCTGGTGGGAATAATTATCGGGAGTTTGGGAGCGTTCCTGGCGGTAAAAAGGTACTTGCGTTAAGACGACTCATGGGTAAACTGCTTAAAAAGATCTTTCTTATTGCCCTCTTTCTTAGTCTCTTTTTTTCCAACAGCCGCCAGTCTTGGGCGATCAGCCAGGCGGAGTGTGTAGACCGGGTCGGTAAAGAGTCCTTAAACGGCCAGGAATTGCAGGAATGCGAGCAGATTTTTAATGAATTGATCGGCAAGCAGGAGGTTCAGGCTAAGTCGCTTGAGTCTCAGGTAATCGCTTTTGACCAAAAAATTGCTCTGGCGGCCAAAAATATCATTCAAACGGAAAACGAAATTAAAGTTTTGGAAAGAGAGGTCGCTGACTTAGGGGAGAAAGTGAAACTGCTGGATCTTTCCCTGGACCGGATTTCTGCCCTGCTGGTTAAAAGAATCGAACAAACTTATAAAAAAGGCCGGTTCGATTCGTTCCTTTTGCTTTTCTCGTCTGACCGCTTTTCCCGGTTTGCCTCCCGTTTTGAATATTTCCGCGCCATCCAGCTTCACGATAAGAAACTGCTTTTCCAAATGGAATCGGCCCGTTTAAGTTACGAGCAACAGAAAAAACTTAAAGAGGAAAAGCAGCAGCAGTTGGAGGAAGTTAAAGTAAAGCTGGAAGAGCAGAAAGTCCGTTTGGCCGGGCAAAAGGCTGATAAAGAGAGGTTTCTGGCCGAAACCCGGGGCAATAAGGCCCATTATGAGCAGCTGTTGCAGGTAACCCGGGCGGAAATTGAAGCGATTGTTAAAATTGTGGCCGGCGAAGGCGAATGCGGGGAAGCCGGACCGGTGAACGAGGGTGAGAGAATCGCCGCCATTATCGCCGGCGCCTCGGCCTGTTCTCTGGGTACGCATCTGCATTTTGAAGTCCGGGAAGGCGACCAGGTCAGAAATCCTTTTGTCTATCTTAAAAGCATTACTTTGATCGATGCTTCCGACGGCGATCCCCACGCGGCCACCGGCAGTTGGCAGTGGCCGCTTAATGAGCCGATCAAATTAACCCAGGGTTTTGGCGAAAATACCAGCGCCATCCGGTCACATGTCGTCTGGTATCCCGTTCATACCGGTATTGACATCAATGCCGAAGATTTGACGGTCAAGGCAGTGAAAAAGGGGCTTCTTTACCGCTGTAGCATTGATTGCGGCGGAGGAACTCTGCGCTATGTGAAAGTTGACCATGAAGACTCGGATTTTAATTCCTATTACCTGCACGTTAATTATTAAAAAAACCTGGATACACCTCGGATGGTGTCAAGGCAACGACCTTGACTCCTCCGAGGTGAAACTAATTATATGTTGAAGATGAGCGGAATCACTCCTGCGATGAGCCATTATGTTTACTTTAAGAAGACGGCAGAAACAATCTTACTTTAGGATAAATTCAGTTTATCACCTACTGAAACTGTTTTTGCTGCTCTTCCTGTTTCTGATATTTTCAACCGGTCAGGTATCAGCCCAGATAATTCTTAATGAGTTTAGCGCGACTACATCTGACGATTGGGTTGAGGTCTATAATTCGTCAACCGAAGCGGTAAATTTATCGGAATATATACTTGTTGACAGTATTGACGGCGTGAAACAATTTTCTGCTTGTCTTTTACTCGCCGGCGGTTTTTTGGCAGTTGACTGGTCAAACAGGCTTAATAATGGAGGAGATCAGATTAAGTTAAAAAAAGACGGGGTAGTCGTTGATTGTGTTGCTTATAAGGAAGGCCCAGCCTGCGGAGGGAAAGATATTGACCTGCCTGAATTAGAAAGCGGTCAATATGGTGTTCGCGAACCGGAAGGTTCGGGAAATTGGGTTAGAAAAAGTACCGATACTAAAGCTGACAATTCTCAATGCCTTGTATATTCGCCAACACCCTCGCCCACTCCTCCGCCCACTTTGACACCAACCCCGACGCCAAGCGGTGTCACTGCTACCTACCGGATTAACGAGGCCAAGGACGGAAACGGCCTAGCGCTTTCCAGTGTAATGATTTATGTTGACAACCAGTATACCCACCACTACGCTTCCGAGGATCTGACCTTTGGTAACGGGCGCTATTGCGACGATGACAAGCAGGTTGCCTGCGGCTTCGGACAGCACGCCGTCAAATTAACCAAATCAGGTTACCAGGATTGGCAAATAACAATCACTCTAAATGCCGGCCAATTCTTGGAAGACATTCCGGTGCTGACTGCTTTGGCGCCGACATCTACGACTGCACCGCCTCTGCCTTCACCTCCGCCTTCACCAACGCCTGTCGAAGAGCTGACCGGGGAGGCGACCGAGGAGGCGACTCTTTCTTCTGAAATCAAGACTGATTCCGAAGACAAAGAGAAAGAGGCAGAGGGAGAGGTTCTTGGCAGCAGCGCTAAAAAAAGGGATTTTCTGCCGTTCTTTTTTATCGGCGGGGGACTGGTCTTCCTGGCGGTCGCCCTGGTGTTTTTGAAAAGAAATTCGGCCAGTAACCTGAAATAATCGATCTGTTCTTGCCGGGCTGGTTTTTGCTATAATCAACCCATGAGGTTTGAAAAGTTCGTTTCCTGCTGGCTGCCCGTCCTTGTCTGGGCGGCGGTTATTTTTTATCTTTCCTCAGTTCCCAATCTGAGAGCCAGTACCAATCCTTATTGGGATGAAATTTTCCGGAGTTGCCTGCACGGTATTTTTTATGCCATTTTTGCTCTGCTTTGGCTGAGGCCGTTGAAGCCGCTATCCCGGTTAAAAAGGTATTCCGGGGCAGTGGTTGTCGGTTTTCTGTATGCTCTCTCCGATGAGCTTCATCAGCGTTTTGTCCCCACTCGCGCTTTCCAGATTAAAGATTTGGTCATTGACACCGGCGGTTTATTGGCCGGAGTGGTGATGGCGGCGGTAGTTTTACCCAAGGCGCCGGAAGGTATCAGGAGTTGGGCGCAAAAGCTGGACTTGGTTTAATAAAATAATTTGTTATAATTGATTTAAGAATGAAACTGCTTAGACCGAAATTTCTTGTTTTGGTACTGATTCTCCTATTTGCCGGCGGCTATCTCTTTCTGTCTGCTCCTTATTACTTTGTCAGTCTGGTCAAGTACAAGTCGATTTCCGGCTCGGGGCTGGTTTATTCGATAAAGGGCCGGGGTGATATCGACCAGGAAGCCAGTTTCCTGGATCCGGCTTCAACCGAATTCGGCTTGATTATCACCAAGCTGGGTTTAAATGAGAAAGTTGTTGAGGAGGTTGAATTTTACGATCCGGTTAAATTAAAAGCCGGTCTCCGGCGCGGTTTAGCCCATGTTAAGTCGTCAGCTTTGCCGGGAGATTTCGGGGCGGTTCTGATTGTCGGTCATCCTTTGAACAGTTTTTTTAATACCGACCGTCTTCATCCGGACTTTTACCTGGTCAATAAACTGGCCGTCGGTGATGAAATTGTGATTTATTACCATGACCGCGGTTATGTTTACCAGGTGGCCAAAAAAAGTTTCGCTCCGCCCACTTATCTTGATTTCTTTGATCCGGGCGAGGAGAAAAAATTGGTGCTTGTTTCCGGCTATCCCCCGGGCATGGCAGTGCGATTGCTGGTAATTGAAGCCGAGCCGGTTAATTAAGTTGGGTACCTTATCGATGAATAGACAGAAAAGTAAAAGAAATATTTTTTCCATGTTTGTCTTGTTAGTCGGTCTGTTTCTTTTTGTTTTTTTCCCGAAAAAAGCCGCCGGGATTTTTCCGCCAAAAGAAAGACTGATTGTTGTTTTTCGTCAGGAAGTTGCCCTTTCTGACCAGGCGGAGATTCTGGCTCGGTCCGGTGTTGAATCTCTTAAAAATTTGAGGTTGATAAACGCCCGCGTGTCCCGACTGTCGGATCAACAGATAGATCTTCTTAAAAAGGACCGGCGTATTCTCAGGATAGATCCCGATGTCCGCGTTTATGCCCTGGCAAGAAATGACCGTTGTGCCCGTTATCCCTGGCTGCCCTGGTGTTCACCGACTGCAACTCCGACCCCGGCAATCACCCTGACGCCGACGCCAACTCGGCCCCCTGCCAGTCCGACGTCAACTCCCAGTCCTTCACCGGTAGTCACGCCTACCGCTACGCCGCTGCCGACTTCGACTCCGTTTCCGGCCACGCCGACGCCGACGCCGGTTTCCGGTAGCCAGCCTTTGCCTTGGGGCGTAGAGCGGATCAAGAGCCAGCCAGCTTGGGAACTCTCGACCGGATCGGGGGTTAAGGTCGGTATCATTGATACCGGCATTGACCGCGATCATCCTGATCTTGACGGTAATTTGGCGGGCTGTGTTAATTTCATTTATTCGTGGCGTAATTGTGAAGATGATAATGGCCATGGTACCCATGTGGCCGGCATCATTGCCGCTGAAGACAATTCTTCAGGCGTCGTTGGCGTGGCGCCGCAGGCCAAAATTTATGCCCTGAAGGTGCTTAACAGGCAGGGGCAGGGCTACCTTTCTGATGTGATTGAAGCTTTAGACTGGGCGGTGGCTAACCATCTGCAGGTAGTCAACTTAAGTCTGGGTACCACCAGCGATGTCACTTCCTTCCGCGAAGCGGTTGAACGCGTTTCTCAAGCGGGGATTGTTCAAGTGGCGGCCGCCGGTAATTCCGGTCCCGGAACTAATACCGTTAACTATCCGGCCCGTTATCCCCAGGTAATCGCCGTGGCGGCCACGGATATCAATAACGCGGTTCCTTCCTGGTCAAGCCGCGGTTCGGAGATTGCTTTGGCCGCGCCCGGAGTTGCTATCAATTCAACTTATCTTAAAGCTGGTTATAAAACCCTCTCCGGGACGTCAATGAGCGCGCCGCACACCGCCGGGGTAGTAGCTCTCCGTTTGAGTTTGTTTCCCGGCCAGACGCCGGCTGAAATCAGGCAGGTGTTGACGGGCAGCGCCGACTGGCTTGTCCCTGATCCGCTTTTGGTCGGAGCGGGGCTGGTAAATGCTTTAGGGGCCGTTTCTGCCGACTGAAAAAATGAAAAAAAACTTGCTTCTCTTGATTTGTTTTCTTTCTCTGGCCGGTTTTTTGCCGGTCCGGGCAACTGATTTCTGGGAAGATTTTCCGGAAGAATTAGAGCAAGAGATTGACAGCAAAGAAGCCATCGTTTTTGCCGATCCGGGCTATACTCAGGCGACTTCTCAGTTCGCGCCCGGTCAGTCAATCTATCTCCGTCTGGAAGCAGACGGCAGCGGTGATCAGGAAAAAACCTTGCGGCTCCTGGATAGCGCTAAAAAAACCATCAACCAATTCACCTTAAACCAGTCCGGTTCCGGTCCTTACTATTACACCCTTTCCTTAACTGCCCCCGGCCAGCCCGGAATTTATTACCTGGATATTAAGATTAAAAGCGGCCGGGGTTTTTCCTGGGCCGGCCAGGAAAATATTACCGTCGGCCAGAGCAGCGGTTCAGTTTCGGTCACCTCCGAAGCCAAAAGTGTTACCGGCCAGGAAAGCGGCTGCGGCTGCGGCCAGCAAAAGAGTCCGTCTCCGTCGGTTGCCACTTCAGCCGCGCCCCGGATTTATCCTTCGGCGACGCCGGTTGCCCGGCCGTCAATTACCCCGGAACCGGAAATGATCAATCCGCCTGCTTCTCTCTGGAAAATTTTTCAGGAAAGATTGGCCCGTTTCTTTGCCCGCTTGTCCGGTCTGCTGAAATAAATTTTTACCGCCTGCCTCTTGACAAAAGAGTCTTTTTTAACTTATACTCTTTGACACCTTATATATTTCTGCCTAAACTGCCCCGTTTATTTTTTTCAAAAATGCTTGCCCGGAGCGGAGGTAATATGGCGACACCTTTGTATTCAACCAAATCCATTTCCCATCATTTATTGGAAGAAATCATTGACAGCCTTAAAAATCTTGACTACGGCAGCCTGGAGATTTACGTGGTTGACCACCAGGTGACCCAGATCACTAAAAGACAGATAAAAAAGACCAACCATCTGACTCAGAAAGAGTCCACCGACTAATTTTTTACCTCTTGACAGCCTGATAACTTTTTTTATAAAATCAGGTCTTTACCGGCTGACTGGAATCAGATTATTGCTTAGGAATATCAGTCGGTTTAAACAATAAAGTCTTCTTTATTTTTATTTTAAATCTAAGATGAAACTGGCCGTAGTCTTTTTTTGGCTCAAAAAGCATCTGCTGGCGGTGATTACCGTCGCGGTTTTTGCCGCCGCCCTGCTCTTGAGAATCAGCAATCTTAATTACAACGTGCCTTTTACCGATGAGGCGATTTATGTCGTTGTCGGTAAAATGGGCCTGTTTGATTCCGACTGGTGGAGTTACGGCGCCAAAACCTGGATGGCCGGCAGCCCGTACGTTTATCCGGTGATGACGGCAATTGCTTATTCGTTTGGCGGAATTGTCGGTTCCCGCTTTTTAAATGTCATTTTTGGATTATTAACTATAGCGGCCATTTTTTGGCTAGCCTGCCTGCTATCTAAACGCTCATCCGATCAACAGCTTTTGGCTGGTTTGATCGCCGCCGCGATTTTGGCTTTTGCGCCGGTTTCTCTTTACCTCAGCCGCCTGGCTACCTACGATATGCCCAGTTTCTGCTTTTTCTTTTTTGGTTTAGCCTTTTTACTTTCAGCCGAAGATAAAAAAGAAAAACCAGCCAAAGCCTATTTTCTGGCTTCAATTTTACTGTTTCTGGCTTTTATGACCAAAATGGTCATCGCCATTTATTTGCCCTTTGTTTTTCTTTATTCCTTGTTCAAAGCCAAAAAATCTGGCGGCGATCTTTTCAATCTCTGGCGGAAATATTTTTTCCTGCCTTTGGTAATCCTTTTTGGCTGGTATGGGTTAACTAATTTGGCGGCGCAGGTTTCTTATTCCGGTTCCCAGATTAGCCGAGAAAGAATGGCCTTCAGCCGGATATTGTTTGAGTTCTGGCAAAATAGCGGCAGTATCTGGTTCTGGTGGCTGGTCGGCTCAATCGGTTTGCTTTGGAAAAAACAGAGCCGTCAATGGCTGGTTTTAACCGCGGCCGGATTGCTAGTTTTTTTGTTTCATCTAGTTACCCGGCGCTTGTCGACTTTGGATAAACACACTTTTATTGGTGTTGCTTTCCTGTCACTGGTTGCCGGCCTGGGAATTGGCGAGCTAATTTGGCAAATTAAACCCAAAGTCATTAAAGCGTTCTTTGCCGCTAGCCTGGCGGTTTTTCTGATTGCTTTTGTGTCTTTTTCTTATCAAGCGGCCGATCGTTATAACTACTTATGGCTTGATTCCAGCCTGATCTTAAATTATTTAACTTCGGTGGTTAAGTCCGGCGATAAATTGTTAATTGAAATCGGTCCGCCGGTAATTCTGGCAACCTACGATTACAATAATCCGGTCAATAATACTACCTTCGACTGGTTTGAATACCAGGGGGAAAGCGGCGATCAGGCTTATGCCCAGGCAGCGGCTGACGGTTACTTTGACTACATCCAGCTGACCAGTAACCGGAAAATCGAAAACGGCATCTTTGAGCGGGTCCACCGCCAGATCTGGGAAAACTTAGGCGATAATTACCGTTTAGTTTATGCTGACGGTGACTTTTATCTTTATCGGCGGACTTAATTATGAAAGAAAGGCTTAAAAAAACCCGGTCGTCGCTGTTTCTCTGGACGGTTTTTCCGTTTTTTTTTATTTGGGTCAGCGGCAATTATCTGGTCAGTTTTAGACGAGAGACCGGCTGGCGACCGAGGAACCCGGCCCGGCCAGCGTTATCGTCGTTTTCTGAAAACTATCTGGTTTCTCAGCCGGAAATTAAACCGTTATCTCAAATTGAAAGCGGTTTGGTAACTATTTGGTTTGATGACGGCTGGCTCAGCCAATATGAAATTGCGGCTCCGATCCTTGCCAGAGCCGGCTTTCCGGCGGCGGTTTCCGTGGTGACCGACTATACCGGTTACGGCGGTTATCTTGACTGGTTGCAATTGAGAGATTTGCAGAAAAAGGGTTGGGAAATTACCTCCCACGGAGTCAGCCATTATTGCGACGACGGTCAGATAGCCGATTCTCAGGCGGAACTTGAATTTTACCGTTCCCGTCAGGAACTTATCAATGAAGGTTTCCGGCCTGGTCATTTTGTGGCTCCTTGCGGTTTGATTTCCTCAAGGACCGGGGAATTTGCCCAAAAATATTACCGTTCTCTGCGGACCAGCGACGGCGGTTTTAATCCGCTGCCGGTGGAAGAGCCCTATTCGCTTAAGGCTTTCGGAATTGAAGAAAGCACTTCTCTTGAGGAAATCCGCGGCTGGCTTCATGAAGCAAAAAACAGCCGCAGTTGGTTAATTTTTATTTTTCATCAGGTGGATAAGGAAGACGCCAGATATGGAGTTGCTCCGGAAAAGTTTGAAGGAATAATCACTGAAATTAAATCATCCGGCTTATCGGTTGTTTTACCAAGCCAGGTTTTGGAGGTTGGTAATGGCTAAAAAGCGTCAACTGGCAGTTTTAATTCCGGCCTATAACGAAGCAGTTATTCTGGAAAGAACCTTGCGGGCGATTCTTGAGCTGATTTGCCCGGAGGATATTTATGTGATTGACGACGGTTCCTCGGACAAAACGGCTCAGGTGGCCGCCAAATACCTGCCCGGTTCCCGGATTTTAGTGCTTTCCCGGAACTTGGGTAAAGCCCGGGCGACCAACTTAGCGATTCGGAAATTCAAGCTGGCCCGGCGTTATCGGTTTCTGATGCCAATGGATGCCGATACGATTATTACCGCTGACTTTATTCCGGAAACTTTAAAGGTTTTAGAAGGAGATCGGCAGCAAAAATTAGCCTGCGTTGTCGGTAAGGTGCTGGGGAAAAATCATTCCTGGATCACCAGTTACCGGTTATGGGAATACGAAATTTCGCAAGCCGTTTATAAAAAAGCCCAGGAAAAAATCGGCTCGATTATTGTCTGTCCGGGCTGCGCTACCGTTTACCGGGCCCAGATTTTTGCCCGGGTCCGGATTCCGGCTGAGACGATTACCGAAGATATGGATTTCACTTTTGAAATTCACCGCCGTAACTTAGGCAGGATCGCTTATGCCGAGAAAGCCCAGGTTGTGACCCAGGATCCGGGAAATTTGACCGATTTTGTCAAACAGGCTGACCGTTGGTATACCGGTTTCTGGCAATGTGTCGCCAAGCACCAGATTCCCTGGGGCGGCCAGCGCTTGGATTTGGAAGTAGCGCTTTTAGCCAGCGAGGGACTTTTAAATAGTTTTCTGGTTTTGTTTCTCCTTTTTGTCGGCCCCTGGATTTTATTGAAAAATCCGGCTTTGCTGGTGGTTCCTTTTTTGGCCGATCTGTTTTTATTTCTGATTCCGACTCTTTTTTATACCGCCTGGAAAAACGGAACTTGGAAAATCTTTTACTTCATTCCCCAGTTTTATTTGATAAGGGCTTTAAGCAGTTTGCTTTATTTAAAAAGTTTCCTCAAGGTAGTCTTGGGAGGCGATTTTCTAATGCGCTGGCATAAAGCGGTTCGTTATCAGGAAAAGGAGGCAAAGATATGGCCCAGCCCGTCCTCGGCTTAGGCGGATTTTCTTTTGTAGTTCACTTGGTCGTTCTGGCCCTGAGCGGGATCCACCGTCGGCTGATGACAATTTATAATCGAATCACAAGAAGATGAAATTAAAACTGGGAATATTTTTATCTTTGTTAATTTCCGCTGTCGGATTTTTCCTGATTGCCCGTTTTCGCAAACAGACGGCGGAGCTGATTTGGCCGTTTAAGACCGGGCCTTCGGCTCCGGTGGCCGGTATCGCTTCGCTTTCCGGCGAGAAAACCGGCAACCGGGAATCCGCAGATATTCAGTTTTCCGCCTGGCTGCCCTGGTGGAGTGAGGATGAAGTCGCCGCTTCCCTAAAAGTCGCTGCTTTATATTTGAAAACGATTTTGCCGGTTTGGTACCGGCTGGAGCCGGACGGTAAAATCCGGGAAATTGAAGTTGCCAATAAAGAAGTGGTCTTGGCGATTGCCGCTGATAACCGGGCGGAAATACTTCCCAGCCTGGCTAATGATTTTGACGGCCGGCGGGTGGCCAAATTGCTTGCCGATGGCAGTCTTCGGGAAAGCCTGCTTAAGGATCTGGTGCGGATTGCCAAGGACAACCAATATCGAGGTTGGGATCTGGATTGGGAAGGCTTGAAGCCGGCCGATAAAGACGCCTATAGCCGGTTTGTCGCCGATTTAGCTTCTGTTCTGCATCAGAATGGTCTGCTGCTTTCAGTCAGTGTTTATGCCCAAACCGGGGAAGCTGCCGACCAATGGGAGGGACTGGCCGGCCAAGACTATCAGGCTTTGGCCGAATCCGCCGACCAATTACGGATCATGGCCTATGATTTTCATAACGAAAATTCCCGGCCCGGGCCGGTGACGCCTTTGGACAAATTAGAAGCAGTGATTGATTTTAACCTTAAAAATTTGCCCCGGGAAAAAATCGTCCTGGGAATACCGACTTACGGTTATGACTGGGGGCCGGATAAGGGTGAGCCGGTGGAATACCGACAGGCCCGGGAACGCCTCAGCCAATTTCAGGGTACGACTAATCGCGATCCCTTATCCTCGTCCCTGGTCGGCCGCTACCGGCTTGACGGCGTCGGCCATGAGATCTGGTTTGAAGACCGGGAAAGCATCAGTCGGAAACTGGAAATTGCCAAAAAGCAGGGGATCCGCCAATTCTGTTTCTGGCGCTTGGGTGGGGAAGACAGCCGGCTTTGGAGCCAGGCGCTGGGCCAAAATTAAATATCGGGCCGGTAGCCGTTGTCAAATCCAAAGCCCAAATGCCGGCTTATAAGCTTTTTTAAAAAAAGAAACGCTTTCTCTTTTTCACTGGCAGCTAAAATAATAGCTAATGTTGGTTATATCTTGCTCTATGGCCTTCTCTTTGGCTCTTGACAAAGATTTTCACGCCGGATATAGTGAATAAAATTAAATAAAAAGGGCTGGCCGCAAACGGAAGCATTCACCGTAATTTTTTTTATGAACGGTATTCGATGCTGTTTATCCGTTTGCTCAGCCGGAATATTTGGATTAGATAAGATGACTCAGCCGTCAGTGGTGGCTGAGTTTTTTTGTGCCAATAATTATTATTGGGCAGGCGGACCGTCGGAAAACCTTGGTCTGGCTGGAAGACGGCTTGCCTGTATCTTGGCCGTTTCGCCGAAGGCGACGGAGGGGTAACCCCTCCAAAAGCTTTTTTGGCTTTCGAGGGGGTCACCCTTCGGAGCAGGAGGCGAAGCGGTTATCAAAAGGAGGTGAATATTAAAACATGATGAAGAAAACTATTGCAATTTTGGGTGCCGGTGCCATCCTTTTGGGTGCCGTCATGCCAGTTTTAGCAGGACATCACGGACCTCAGCAGCAACCGATGGCAACAGAGACAAATGATGTTGTTGTTAGCGTTACAGCAGATTCAGAAGCTTCTACCGGGTGGAATACTCAGAGTAGCGAAGCTGAAGCAGAACATGGTAGGTTGCAGAAAGCTGATGCCAGTGGTAGCCAGTATATGAAAACCGGCGATGCTTATTCCAGCGCCAAAGCCGGTGCCATGGTCAATACCGATGCCAGCTGTACTTGTGTGACTTCCGATCCTTGCGAATGTAAAAAGGATGAAGAGAACAAGGTTAGGGCTACGGTTTTAGCTGATTCTTATGCTGAAACCGGTGCGAACGGCCAGAGTAAAAAAGCTGAAGCAGAACATGGTACGTTGCAGAGCGCCAGTGATGGCGGCAACCAGACGATGTACACCGGGAATGCCCGTTCACGCGTTAAGGCTTTCGCCGTTGTCAACACCGACGTTAGTCATTAAGCGCTTAAGCGAGGGGATACCGGCCGGTATCCTTCTCAAGATTCGGGGGGCGCCGTCCGGCGCCTCCCTGGCCAGACCAAAAATTAGTTAAAAAACGTTGAATTTTATTCACCTCGGAAGGGTCGATACTTCGACCGAAGCCATGACTCCTCCGAGGTGTCAAAGAGAAATTACGAATGAAAAAGGACAACAAATCATTAGTCCGCTTTTTAAGCCTGCTTTTGTCAGGCCTTTTGGTTTTTAATCCGGTCTTGGCGCCGATTGCCTATGCCGAGGGTGATGAAGCCAGCCAGTCGGCAGACTTGTCCGGCCAGGTAACCCCGCCGCCCGAGGAAAGCCCGCCACCGGCTGATCCGGCTTCAACGCCGGTCCCGGAAAACCAGGACGGCGATTCGACCATGACCACCGGCGACGCCGACTCCGAGGCCGAAGTCGAAACCGAAGTTAATACCACGCTTACCTGTCTTGAAGGCCAAATTTCTACTCCTGAGGATCCCTGCACCCCGCCGGATATCGCCACCGAACCCGGCGACTGCAGTGACAGTAACCAGGTCGGTAATGACAATACGGCGCTTCTTGATGATACGGCCAGCTCTTCCGCCCAAACCGGCGATAACTCGACCACCGGTTCAAGCGGTGATGCCACCGTTGGTACCGGCGACGCCACTGCCAGCGGCCAGATTACCAACCAGGCCAATAGCAATACCGTTCTGCTTGGCGACAGCGACGCTGAAACTGCCGGTAGCGAAGCTACAGAAGCGGCCGAAGCCACTGAAGCCGCTGAGGCGGCCGAAACGACGGAGGCGGGTGTCGGTGGACTGGTAGTTGATAACCATAATCAAGCCGATATCAGTAATGATCTTGATGTCACCGCCGGCACCGGCGGCAACCAGGCCGGCGATAATCAAGGCCAGGCGACTATTGATACCGGCGACGCTTTGGCCCTGGCTAATCTTTTCAATATCCTAAACATTAATATCACCGCTGCCGATTTCCAGATTCTGGTTGAGAATTATCTGAAAGGCAAGCAGGGAGAGATTGACCTCAATCAAGTTTGGAATGATATTTTAAACCAGGATGCCGAAGGCTGGAAATTGATTCACAAGGACGGCCAGTATTTTCTCATTAGGAATGAAAATATCGCCAGTTTATTCAATGACGTTGAAGTCAGCGCCCAAACCGGCGGTAACCGGGCCTCCGGAAACGGCGAAGGCGCCGATATCACCACCGGAAGCGCCACCGCTTTGGGCAATGTGGTTGACCTGGTCAACCTTAATCTGGTTGGCGGTAAATTTTTATTTGTGGTTTTCAATATCATCGGCGATTTTGTCGGCGACCTGATTCTTCCCCGGCCGGAAAAGTTCGCCGGGGAGTCTGGTGGTGTGGTTGGAAATGGCCAGCCGGCTGATTTTAATAATCAGAACCAGGCCGACATCAATGCTTCAGCCCAAGCCACCGCCGATACCGGCGGCAACCAGGCGTTGGACAATCAGGGTAACGGCTTGCTGACCACCGGCGATGCCAATAGCCGGACCAACGTCATGGTTCTGGCCAATACCAATATTTCCCAAAATAACTGGTTCTTATTTATCATTAATCGTTTCGGTTCCTGGGCCGGCCGGATCTTCGGCTGGTCGTCTCCGGAGGCCGTCGAAGAACCGAACGATGAAACAACGACATTTTTTCAGTTCCAGTCCGATTCTCCGGCCAGCGGCCAGGCTGGCGATCAAACCGGTGACCAGACGGCTGGTGCGGTTGTAAATGACAATGATGCCAGCGTCACTACCAATCTGGCGGTAACCGCCTCTACCGGTGATAACCAGGCCAATGACAATGGTGATGATACCGCTATCCAAACCGGCAAGGCAACGGCTTTGGCTAACCTATTTGAGCTGGTTAATTTAAACATTTTCGGCAGCCGCTGGTTTTTCGGTTTGTTTAATATCTTAGGCGATTGGACCGGCAATCTCTTTTTTGCCTATCCCGATGTGGCGGTTACCATCAGCAACGGTACCGGCCGGGCCAATGTCGGCGACACCACCCATTACACTTTAAACTATCAAAACCAGGGCCATGATCTGGCGACTGACGTTCGGTTGAATTTAACTTTGCCCAAGGGAGTGAAGTACTTAAATGATACCAGTAACTTGATGCCGGCTATTTCCGGTCAAAACTGTTCCTGGACTCTGGGAGACTTGGGGGTTGGCCGGAGCGGCAGTTTTGACGTTACGGTTCAGATTGACGGCGATTTCTCCTCGTTTCAGGCGATGACTTTCTGGTCGCGCTTGAAGTCAAAGCTGATTGCGCCGGTGATGGCGGCTGAGGGATCGTCCTCACAGGAGATTATTGCCACAGCCGCGATCGGCACCCTGGATCCGGAATCCAATCTGAGTAATAATATTGCCGCCGTCAAAACAGTCGTTTATTCTCTTGAATCGATTGAATCAGTTGAATCGGTTGACGAGGCCGGCGTCGATTCGCGCCAGCCTAAACTCGAGATCAGCGCCTGGAACAATGTCGGCGAGTATGTTTATCCGGGCGATGTGGTCACTTTTGAGATTAAAATCAACAATACCAGTGACGTGCCTTCTTTTAATACCTATCTTTATCAGGCGCTATTCAACGGCATCCCGCACGAGGGTTTTGGCGCCGCCGGTTTTGATTTAGGGACAATCGAACCGGGGCGGGGCGTGGTGCTCACCTTTGGCTTGAAACTGGCTGATGACGGTATTCTGCCGGCCGGTTTTTACCATACCGAAGCTCAGGCTTACGGTTATGCGCCCAACGGTGGCGAGGTAGTCTCCAATACGGCCCGGACTGATTTTCGGATTAAATGGAAAGCCCTGGCGAATCTTTTTGAGGCCAAAGCGACCGGGAAAGAGGAAGATGTTTTAGGGATCGCTAGCAATTGTCCGATTGATGATGA
Organism: Bathyarchaeia archaeon; assembly: GCA_035529595.1. Classification (GTDB taxonomy): domain Bacteria; phylum Patescibacteriota; class Microgenomatia; order PFEM01; family JAFGMK01; genus DATKWK01. Next base: position 234,269 of record DATKWK010000035.1, on the reverse strand, counting down.
AAACGTTTTGCCTTATGTTTTGGCTTTTTTGGTGTCCGCCCTTTGGCTGGTTGATAAATCAAAAAAACAGCTGGCTTTAGTTAAACGGAAAGGATCCTCACCTGTCCGGGGCAAAAAAAATGATTAAGAAAATCGCCCGGGTTTTAATTTTCCTTTTTGTTCTCGGAGTTTTCGGGTTTTCGCTTTACAAGATTTTGGCCATCAGTGGTATTTGGAAAACCAAGGTTTTGAGTCTGGCGGACGATGGCTGTTCCGGGAATTGTTTCTGCCCTGGCATTGGCGGTTGGTGCGACTCTTCCTGGTGTGGCGGCTGCCAGCCCTGCTCGAGTCCGACACCGACAACGGCAGAAATGCCGACCCCAACACCGGGAGAAGGCTTGTCGCCGACACCGACGATTCCGGAAGAACCAAGTTCGACCCCGACACCGGCGGAAGAACTTAGCCCGACCCCGACCCCGGTACCGGTTTCTACCCCGACAGCAGTACCGCCTTCATCCTCGTCAGGCGGTGGCGGCGGTTTGGGAGGGCCGGGTGAACCGCCCCATTGCGGAGCGGCCACGCCGCTGGCGCCGGTATTATTAAGCGCTGACCGTTTAGAAAAGCGTGACCAGGTGCTTTTGAAGTGGACCGCGGTTGACTTGGCCACGCATTATGCACTTTCTTACGGCTTGACTTCCCGGAACTACCAATTCGGAGTTGCCGATGCCGGCCGGGTGACCAGTTTCAACGTGGCTGGTTTGGATCCCGGAACCGACTATTGTTTTGCAGTACGGGCGGTCAATGATTGCGCTCCCGGCGAGCTCTCCAACGAAATTTGCCTGGGGACGGCCGCCGGCGGGGGCCGGATTTTAGGGGCCGCGGTTTTGGGGGCGACCGGAAGTTTCGACTGGCAAAAAGCCGCTCTTTGGTTTTATACTGGTGGTTGTCTATGTTTGGGGATTGGCGTCAGAATCTTAGTCAAAGCTTCCGCGCCGCAGGTTTAGTTAAGAGCCGGCGCCGTCTGAGCGGTTGGTTATTCTTGGGAACAGGCTTATTGCTGGTTTTGGTATTCTGGCTGACCGCTAAATTTTCCCCGTCGCCGGTCTCCTTCGCCGGGAAACCGGCTTTAACTGTTGTCAAAGACCAGCTTTATCCCGCACACCTCAAAATTGCCTCGATCAGCCTTGATTTACCTGTTTCCCAAGTCGAGTTAACAGCAAGCGACTGGCCGCTTTTTACCGGGAGCGCTTCTTATGTGCTTGGTTCCGGAATAATCGGCCGGCCGGGAAACGCGATTATTTATGCCCATAACCGGACTAATCTCTTCGGCCGTTTGAAACAGGTTAAAAATGGCGATTTGGTTGAAATAACCGATCAGGCAGGCGATAAATGGCACTATCAGGTCAGTCAGGTAATGACCGTCTCGCCAAAGGACATTGGTGTTTTGTCGCCGACAAAATCGGCTACTTTAACGCTTTATACCTGTACCGGCTATTTGGACCGGCAGCGTCTAGTCATCGTCTCCCGGCTTTAGCTTTACACGCCGGGTGGGTATTGATGGGTTTTTCCCGGCTTGACGGTCAATTTGCATTAAAGCTATAATTAACCAATGCCAACAGCGCTTGCCCAAGTCGGCCATTATTTTTTTCCTCAAGAGTCAAATAATCAGCGGGCTCATGTTCTGCATCCGGCCTTCCTTTCTGCAGTCGTCGCCTGTTTTCTGGCCGGCCAGTTTTTCTTGAACTATTTCGGTCTTTTTTTCCCCCGGGTTTTGGGCTATGCGGCCAATATCAATCCGGACCGTTTGATCGAGCAGACTAATCAGCAAAGAACGCAAAGAGGTTTAACGCCCCTGAATAATAATCCAGTTTTGAACGAGGCTGCCCGGAGAAAAGCGGGCGATATGTTTGCCTTAAATTACTGGGCGCATAATTCGCCGACCGGAAGAACTCCCTGGGCTTTTTTCAGAGATGCCGGTTACGATTACAGTTTTGCCGGAGAGAATCTGGCCCGGGATTTTAACGACTCGGATGCGGTCGTAGTTGCCTGGATGGATTCGCCGACCCACCGGGATAATGTTTTAAACTCCAACTATCAGGAAATTGGCATCGCCGTGGTTGACGGTATGCTTGAAGGAGTCGAAACCACTCTGGTAGTCCAGCTCTTTGGAACGCCGGTTTCTTCAACGGCGACGCTGGCAAAGGCCAGCCCCGGAGAGAATAAACCGGTTTTGGCTAACCTGAATCCGAGCCGGCCCAAACCGGCTCTTGCCGGCGGGGAAGCCACCTCATCGGCTTGGTTTTCACAATTGATTGCCGCCGCTGATCTGAAAAGGGATCGCGGTTCTAAACCTCTGGCCAGCCCATTTTCAGTCACTAAAATATTAGTTATTTTTGCCGCCGGGATCATCATCGGCGCCTTAGTTTTGGATATTTATTTAGTCGCCAAAAATAGGACCGTCCGCCTGTCCGGCCGCAGTCTGGCGCATTTAACTTTTTTGCTTTTTTTGATTCTGGCAATTATGGTAATCGAACCGGGGTTGATATTATGAAAAATAATGGTAAAAGTGTCAAAAATTGAGCGAGGGAAATATGTTTGACTTAAAGAAAGATTATAAGGACTACCTGGCCCTGGTGACGCTTTTGGCCTTTGGGCTATTGGCTTTTGTTTACTTCGGTTATAACCGCCGGTTGCAAACAATTATCGTTCTCTTAATCGCCGGTTTTTACGTTCTCTGGGGCAGTCTCCATCATCTGGCCAATAAAGATTTTCACCTGAAGGTTTTGGCCGAGTATCTGGCCATTGCAGCTTTTGCCGCCGTTTTACTGGTGACGTTACTGTGGCGGACTTAGATTAAGTTAGCGGTTAGTTCCCTAATCGCCCTTGATTACCGCCAGCGGTCTGATGCGGGCGACTTTTTGGGCGATTCCGGCTTCCACCAGAGTCTCCGTCACCAAATTAATGTCTTTGTAGGCTTGAGGCGCTTCGTCGCTGATCACCCGGAACGGTTTATTGTAAACGATATCTTTCATGACTTGATCAAATTCTTCTTTTTTGATCGTTCTCTGGGCTTCATGCCGGCTCATTCTCCGGCCGGCGCCGTGGTTAACGCTGTAGAAAGTTTTTTCCGCTAAAGGCAAGCCGGCCATTACAAACGACGCTGTTCCCATGCTGCCCGGCACAATCGCCGGGTGGCCGGTTTGAGCGTATTTTTGGGGATTTTGCCGGTGGCCTGCGGGCAGGGCCCGGGTGGCGCCTTTGCGGTGAATCAATAATTTTTTGCCCCGATGCTCTTCCCATTTGGCGATGTTATGGGCAACGTCATAGACCAACATCAGTTTAAGGTTATCTTTCCGGAAAGAGGCGTCAAATATGCGGCGGATTTGGTGGGTAATGAATTGGCGGTTGGCGAAAGCAAAATTAACGCAAGCGGCCATCGCCTGCAAATATGCTTGGCCTTCGGGTGAATCGGCCGGCAGAGCTGATAAATTGGGTGTCGGGTACTCGATGCCGTACTTGCCGGCGGCACGGGCAAATTTTTCCGTATAATCCAGGCAGGTCTGCTGGCCAAGGGCCCGCGAACCGCAGTGAACCATGACTGTGATTTGGTTTTCAAAAAGACCGAAAGCTTTAGCCAGTTTTGGATCATAGATTTTATCCAGACGCTGGATTTCGATAAAATGATTGCCCGATCCCAGAGTTCCCAACTGGGCGGAGGCTCGTTTGACCGCTTGGGAGGAAAGCGCCTCTATACGGGCTCCGGGCATCTGGCCGTATTCTTCACAGGATTGCAGGTCGTCCGGGGTGGCATAGCCCTTTTTGACTAAGGTTTGGACGCCGCCGGTGACAACTTCTTCAAAAGTGAGATTCTTCGGCAAGCCTTCTCTTCTTTTTCCACCCAGGCCAATCGGGACTGCTTTTTCAATTGCCCTAACCAAGTCAAGTAGAAAGCTCCGGCTAAATCTGGCGGCGGCATAAGTCAAATTAGTGGCGATCAAGCGTACACCACAGTTGATATCCATTCCGACTGCCCCCGAAGAAACCAGATTGTCAGTCGCCATTACTCCGCCGATTGGCAAGCCGAATCCCTCATGAATATCCGGCATGCCGATTACCGGCGAAATGACTCTCGGCAGAGAAGCCGACTGTATCAGCTGAACAAGAGACAGGTCTGTCTTTATTTGCGGCAGCATCTCCTCTTTGACAAATATTACCACGTCAGCTTTCATCCCCGGCTGTTTTTCGATTTGCCACTGGTTAATACCGATTTTTTTAAGTTGAATATCCATAAGCAGTTTGATTATAGCATTAACAGTTGTTTTAGAAATTCCTGTTCTTTGCCGATAGTTGTTTCCGGGCCGTGGCCCGGTAATACCTGGGTTTGGGGCGGCAGGCCGAGCAGTAATTTCAAGGACTTTTTCAGCTGTTTTTCGTCGCCGCCCGGCAAGTCGGTCCGGCCCCAGCCGCCGCTAAAAAGGGTGTCGCCGGTAAGCACCAGGTTTCCCTGCGGACAATATAAACAGAGGCTCCCTGGTGTATGGCCGGGTGTTTCCAGAATCCTGAAGACATATTTCCCGGCCGGAATTTGATCGCCGGCAACCAGCAAACGGCCAATCTCCGGCGGCGGATCAACCGGTTCATTTTTCAAATTCAGCCAATACTGCGCGCTTTTTGCCATATATTGGAGAATAAAATTATCTTTCCGGCTGGCGGCCACCGGAATCTTGAAAGTGTGTTGCAGGGCAAAGCCGGCTAATACGTGATCAAAATGACCATGGGTAGCCACCACTATTTTAGGTTTAAGTTCGTTTGCCAGAATTGTTTCGCTGATAAAATCACTGGCATCCCCGGGGTCGATTATTAATGTTTCTTTTTTTTCGCCCCATAAAAGATAGCAATTAGTTGCCAGTTGGCCGACGACCAGTTTTTTAAATTTTAAGGCCATGGTTTAATTATAGTTTTTCAAAACAAGTTTTGTTAGAATGAAGAAGGCTGACTGTCTATTAAAAGCTATTAATAAGTAACGAGTTATGAAAGGGGGTGAAAAAATGAAAAAATTAGCGCTAGTCCTGGGGGCTATCTTAGTGGTTGCCGGCTTAAGTTTGGTTGGCTTCTACAACAATTTGATCGCCAAATCCCAGGGAGTTGATAATCAATGGGCTCAAGTAGAAACCCAATATCAGCGCCGTTTTGATCTGATTCCTAACTTGGTTAAATCGGTTGAAGGCATCATGAAGCAGGAACAAGCGGTTTTTTCGCTGATTGCCGAAGCCCGGACCAAATATTCGGGAGCGGTCACGGTGGAGGAACGGGTGAAAGCGGCCACTCAGGTAGAATCGGCTTTAGGCAGACTTCTGGTGGTCATGGAAAATTATCCGGAGCTTCGGTCAAGCGAAAATGTGACCCAGTTAATGGATGAGCTGGCCGGTTCGGAGAATCGCATTGCCGTCGAAAGGCGCCGCTTTAACGATCTGGTTAAAGACTATAATGTTACCGTTAAGAAATTTCCGGCTAATCTGATTGCGGGCATATTAGGCTTCCAAAGCCGGTCATTCTTTGAAGCCAGCGAAGGCGCCGAAAACGCACCCGAGGTAGACATAAATCCTTAACTTAGGATTCGCTCAAAAGGCTGGGAAAATATCCAAAGGTTAGATTATTACAAGTTGGGTAATAGATAAGATGGCTAATTGGCGGCGTAAAATATTATCGTTGGTCGGTATTATTTTTCTTTTTTCCCTGGCCGGGACAGTTCCCTTGCTGGCAGTTGAATTTCCTCAACCAGCCGGATTTGTCAACGACTGGGCGGGAATTTTTTCAACTCAATTTATTTCTTCTCTGGAAAATCAGCTGGTTTCTTTTGAAAAAGAAACAACAGTAGAATTTTCTGTGGTAACCGTTGGCGATCTTCAGGAAACGACGATTGAAGATTTGGCGGTTCGGCTTTTTGAAGAATGGCGGATTGGCAAAAAGGAAAAAGATAACGGCCTGCTGCTTTTAGTTGCTCCCAATCAGCGGCAGGTAAGGATCGAAGTCGGTTATGGTCTGGAAGGGGTGGTTACCGACGGCCGGGCGGGCCGGATTATCCGGGAAAAAATTATCCCTGAGTTTAAAGACGGCCATTACGAGGCTGGTGTGAGCAGTGGCGTCGATTCGCTTCTAAGTTACGTCCGTTCGGGGGAAACGCCGACTGCGGCCGAGGAAATTCAAACTAAGGCCGCCGGTTATATCAATATTATTGTGATTGCCGTTATTATTTTGGTCTATTTTTCCAGTTTTTGGGGGAGAAGCAGGCGTATCTGGCCGGGCGGCATTACTGGAGGAATTTTAGGGTTAACGGCTGGTTGGATTATCGGTATATTAGCTTGGGTAATTATTTTAGCCTTAGCTTTTTTTCTTTTTGGCCTGCTTCTGGATTGGCTTTTGTCCCGCAACTACGACAAGTTAAAGTCAAGCGGCCGGTCGACCAGTTGGTGGCCTTCCCGGGGAGGCTTTTTTAGCGGCGGCGGTGGCGGTGGGGGATTTGGCGGTTTTGGCGGCGGTTCCTCAGGTGGTGGCGGCGCCAGCGGCAGCTGGTAAGGCTATTGATACCTTGCGAACTTTAATTTAGTGGGTTAAGTTATCGAGCTATCGATTTTAGCAGATCCGGCCGTCGCTTCCGGGTTCTTTTTAGGGCTTGTTCCTGGCGCCAGTTTTCGATTTTCTGGTGATTGCCTGAGAGTAAAACTGGAGGCACTTTCCAACCCCGGAAATTAGCCGGCCGGGTATATTGAGGATATTCGAGCAGGAGCGACAAGTGGTTGTTTTTATTGTGTGAAAAAGACTCCAGTTCAACCGCTTCGGGTTTATGAAGAACTCCGGGCAGAAGTCTGACGATGCTGTCGGTAAGCACCATCGCCGGTAGCTCGCCGCCGGTTAAGATGTAGTCGCCGATAGAGATTTCCTCGTCAACTAAATATTTTCTGATTCGTTCATCAACGCCTTCGTAATGGCCGCAAATTAAAATTAAACGATCTAGTTTTGACAATTCTTGGGCTCTTTGTTGATTAAATACTTTTCCTTGAGGTGTTAATAAGATTATTTTTTGATTTTTACTTCGTGTTTTTGTTTTTTTATTTTTGATATCTAATATTGCTCGTTCGATAATATCGACACGCATGATCATGCCGGTGCCGCCGCCGTAAGGACGGTCGTCGACGGTTTTATAGCGGTCTTTGGTCCACTGCCTCAAATCATGGATCTTAATTTCCACAAAACCCTTATCTTGGGCGCGTTTGATAATGCTTTCTTCAAACGGGCCCTTAAACATGGCTGGAAATAGGGTTAAAATATCGATTTTCATAAGCTGATCTAATGTTCTTTAATTCTAGCTGAATAGTCTATCGCTATTTAGATATAGATACGAGTTTCGCACTTTAATATAAACCAGTCTATTTATCATCCTGGAGGGTTGAGCCTTCGACCCGATAGGATCTCAAAGTAAAAAAGGAGATTCTATCGCTGACGCTCCAGAATGACAGGAAACTGCGAAACTCGTGATAGATTTAGGTTGTTTTTAAGGCTTCGTAATTTCTCAACCAACATGATAAAATGGCCTTGAAACTTGAATTGAGCCAATTTTAGAAATTAATTGGTAATAAGTCAATTTATTCTGGGTCGACGGCTAATAATTCAATAAATACTAGTTCTATAGGAAATAATAAAAGAACATAAAATATGGTGAAAGTCATAAATAGAACACCTAAGATTTCACCAATAACATATTTATTAAGACTCCTATTGATTACTGTGATTGGAGTAATTGTCATTAGTGTGGTAATTGATTTACTAGCTTTGTTATTATTTTGGTCTCCTGCCTGTATGATTCAATATTATCAGATAGAGAATGAATTGAATAAGGCCAATTACTGCCAAGTCGATTCTGATTGTAAAGAAATATTCTTAGGTGGAAAATATATTGAGTTCGGATGTTACCATTTCATTAACAAGACAGTTGATAAACAATATTTTTATAATAAAATGGAAAAATATGATTCAAAATGCACAGGATTGATTGATATGTGTTTTTTTGCTCCCAAGCCGAAATGTGTTTCTGATAAGTGTGTTTCTGTTGAAAAGTAACACTATGGCTAAGGTAATTCTGGTTGATAAAGATGATCGGGAAATCGGTCATCAGGAAAAACTTCAAGCCCATCGGCAGGGGAAACTACACCGGGCTTTCTCAATTTTTATTTTTAATGATCGGGGAGAATTAATGCTTCAGAAAAGAGCCAAAAGCAAGTACCATTCCGCTGGTCTCTGGAGCAATACCTGCTGCAGCCATCCGCAGCCCGGAGAAACTACCCCCAAAGCGGCCCATCGGCGTTTAAAAGAGGAAATGGGTTTTGACTGCCCTTTGAAGGAAGTATTCCAATTCTGCTATCGGGTTGATTTTGATAATGGCCTGGCAGAGCATGAGTACGATCACGTTTTTATCGGCCATTATGATGGTGATCCCCTTCCTGATCCTGATGAAGCGGAAGGCTGGCAGTGGGTCGGTCTTAAGAACTTGGAGGAAAATATCCGAAGAAACCCCGATCAGTATACTTACTGGCTTAAATTTTGTATTAAGCGAGTAAGAAAACTATCAGGGTTAGTATAAGGAATATCGGGACTGGACATTAATTCAGACATCGGGTAAATTTATAGTTATAATATTAAAGAGAGGAAAGATGAGTGAAGAACAAGAACAAGAACGACAACGGTTGGTTGAGGCTAAGATTGAAGAGTTAAAAAGGAGACTAATTGATTCGGAGACAGGAAATCCGGATCCGGTACGAAGAAGAGATATGATGTTTTCATTGATGTGGTATTCTGCCGCCCGAGCCTTAGCCTGGAAACAGGATAGAGATGATCACGAAGAGCGGGTTTTAGTAAATCGAAAGGGTGCGATAGCGAATTATAATCATTCTTATGACGAATTAGGCGAAGAGTTTGGCAGCTTCTCTCCGGATGAAGTTTTACAGATAAGTTCAGGTCTATATCTGCTTTGACGAAAAAATTCTTAAGAGGAGAAATACAGAAAACGGAAAAAACAGATGAGAGTTGTTAATCTGCTGGCGACTTACAACGAAAAAGATAACGTCGGACTGATGATTGAGGTTTTGGATAAAATTGCCAAAAAGCTGCCTCAGTACGATTTTTCCACTCTGGTGGTTGATAGCCATTCACCCGACGGAACGGCAGCGATTGTTAAAAACCTGGCAAAAGACAGAAAAGATCTTTTCTGTCTGGAAGCGCCGCGCGGCCTGGGTGTCTCTCTGATTCAAGGTTATCAGTACGCCATGAAGGCATTAAAAGCTGATGTAGTGATTCCTAATGACGCTGATTTTCAATGGGATCCGGATTATATTCCCGATTTACTGGCAAAAATTGAAAAAGGCTATGATGTGGCTGTTCCTTCGCGCCATGTCCCCGGCGGCCGCGACAATTTTTCCCCTTTCCGAAAACTAACCCACTGGGTTTCCAATACTTTGTTGGCTTATTATTGGGCCGGTATCCATGAAGTAAAAGATCATAACGGCAATATGAAAGCCATCAGAGTGAAAAAGATCCTTGACCAAGTTGATTTAAAAAAGCTCAATGTTAAAGGTTTTGTGATTCAGATGACGATGATTTATGAACTTAGCAAGGCCGGCGCTAAATTTTGTGAAATTCCGGCAATCTATAAAGACCGGCGGGCTGGTCAGGCCAAGGTAGGCTTTAATCTGCAATTTATCAAAGATATCTTAGAATATATTAAGCAGGCCACCAAAATCAGAATCGAGCGTTCCCAGCGGTTCGTCAAGTTTGGCGTCGTCGGTTTTATCGGCTATTTGGTTAATGCTTCCGGCTTGGAATTATTTTACCGCTTGGGATTAAGTCCCGGAATCGCCGCCGCTTTCGGGGCGGAATTGGCGATCATTTCCAATTTCACGCTTAATAATCTGTGGACGTTTTCCAAAGAAAAAATTTCCGGTCCGGGGAAACTCGTGGCTAAATTTCTGCAGTTCAATTTTACTTCTCTCGGCGCAGTGCTGATTCAGGGGGCGGTTGTCGGCGGTTTGGCATATTTTTTTGGCGAGCAGTGGAGACAATTTTACTTAGTGGCCGCCATCGGTTTTTTTGTCCTTCCCTATAACTACCTGATGTATACCCGCGTCATTTGGCGGGTGTCCTAATCAATTTTCTTCATTCTGGTTTTTTTAAGTACTTCAAAGTCTCCGGTTCTCAAAAATTTCCAGGCGTGGATCAGGTAGGAGTACTTACCGCTGATTAAACCGCTGATGCCAATCCTTCTGCCCGATTCGATAACTGTCAACTTAGGGTCAACCAGAATTTTACCGATCTTAGACAGCTTACGCGAGATATAGACGTCTTCGCCAAAAGTAACCCCGGTCGGAATTCCGCCGACATTAAAATAATCCTGACGGCGGAAGGCAATACTGCCGCCGGGCAGCGCTTGGAAAGACTTTAAAAGCCATAGATGAATGGTTTTGTTTATGAAAGCCAGCGGTTTTGACATCTCTCGGTAAAGGTAAGGTCCGCCGGTAGCCGAGACCAGCGGATTTTGTAAGTTCTGATAAGCTTTTTGCAGCCAATTCCGGGGCAGGCAAATGTCGGCATCGGTCAGGGCAATCAGATCGGCCTGTGCTTTCAGACAACCGGTTCTTTTAGCCAATCCCGGACCTTCTCGTTTAGCCTGAAACAGTTTGGTATTAAACTGTTTGGCAATGGCAACAGTTTTATCTGTTGAAAAGCTGTCAATGATGATAGTTTCCCAAGAGCCGGTAAAATTCTGATTTTTGATCGCCTCAAGACACTGGAAAATATATTTTTCTTCGTTGTAGGTCGGGACGATAATGGAAAAATCCGGTTTTTGATAAGCTTTTTTCATCAAAGATAAGGAGCCCAATCGGCAATCGGCGCCCGGTTCCCGAGTATAAAATTTAAAGCGTATAAATAAATCGCCGGCAGGATAAGCAAAAAGGCAATTTTGAATTCTTTCCTCTGAATGAATGCATCAAAACCGATCAGGCCAATAGGCCAAAGGGGCAAGCTATAGCGGGAGATATCCCGATGGGCAACAAAAAGAGTCGCCGTATAGAATAAGGCGGCAAAAATTCCTAAATCAGTTAAGCCTTTCTTTAGCAGTAAAATAACGCTGATGGCGGCCAGCAGGTACAGCCAAATCATATCCTCAGTCCAGATATCACCCAGCCAGCTTCGCGAAGAATTGAAAGCTTGAAAAGGCAGTAAAGTTAGGTGGAAATTATCGCCCGAGTGAAAATAAGCCCAAAAGTCGCCTGTCCGGACCCGGTAGAAGATAAAAACCAATAAAACAGCCAGCGGTATCATTAGTAAAGGCAAGGCTTCCTTAAGCGTCTTCCGGACCGCTTCCTTGACGTTTTTATTTTTGAATGCTTGTTGCAGTAAATAGATTCCATAGGTAAAAAAAAGAAGAATTGCCGGTGTTTTGGTTATTTGGGCTAAAGCGCCGAATATCCCGGCCCGCCAATATTTTTTCTTTTTAAAAAAATAAAATGAAGCTAAGATAAATCCGATAAAGAGCGGTTCAGGGGTACCGACCGAGCGGGTGATGAAAAAGCGAGCCGGTAAAAAGAGAAAAACTACCGTTAACCAGAGAGGATTAGTCGATAGTTTAAATTCCGAAAGAAAGAGGAAATAGACCGTTGCAGCCAGCAGCGAGCTTATTAAAGTAGAAACCATCATCGCCTGGGTAAAGGGAAGCAGATTTCCCACCAGTCTGATAAGCAGGGGATAACCGGGCCAGTGGGCCGGATAATATTCAAGCGGCAGAGGCAAGGAAAAATTTCGCTCAATTAGCTTCTTTTGATACCAGGTTTTAGCAACAATAATATAATTCGGGCCGTCATAATTGGCCCAGAGATTGCTCGTTCCTCCGGACGGGATAGGAAAACCCAAAAAACTCTTCAAGGATAAAATAAAAGGCAGCCAGATTGAGAAAGTGGATGTTAGTGTGATTAAAGCAATGATTGCCAGCTTTTTCTTCATTTGGCTCATTTTGGGTAATTGCTCACTTTTTGTTTATAATAGCATAGAGGATTAAGTTTATGCTATACTTTTAAGCTAAATGGAAAAGCTAAAATCAATCTCCGTTTTTTTTCCGGCCTATAACGAAGAAGGAAACATTGAATCGGTAGTAGCAAAAACTCTTGAAATATTGCCCAAGATTGCCCAAGAGTGGGAGATCTTGATTATTAATGACGGTTCGACCGATCGGACTGGTGCGGTTGCCGATCAGTTAGCCATCCGAAATAAGCGGATTCGGGTTATCCATCACCAAACAAATCAGGGTTACGGTTCCGGATTAAAGGAGGGTTTTTACGGTTCCCGTTTCGGCCTGATTGCTTTTACCGATGCCGATGGGCAATTTGACTTTTCTGAAATCAGCCAGTTCTTGGAGACCAAGAAAAAAACAGGCGCTGATATCGTAATCGGTTACCGGATCAACCGGCAAGATTCATTTGTTCGCCAGTTATTTGGCCGGGGCTGGACGTTTCTGGCTAATTTTCTTCTGGGAATAAAAGTAAAAGATGTTGACTGCGGTTTTAAATTGGTTGACAAAAAGGTAATTGATTCTATTCCCCGTCTTATCTCAGTCAGAGGCGGTATGATCTCTCCGGAGTTGCTGGCTAAAGCTAAAAAAGCCGGATTTAAGATCGCTGAGGTTGGTGTCCATCATTATCCGCGAAAGAGGGGAAGGTCGACAGGCGCTGATTTTAAAGTTATCTTCAAATCCTTCGTTGATTTAGGGAGACTTTGGTGGCAGTTAAGATGACCAGTCGGACAAAACAAAAAAAAATCACCTTAATTCTTCTTTGGCTGATATTGATACTGGCTTCTTTTTTGCGGCTTTACCGGATTGCTGATTACGCTACTTTCTTAGGTGACGAGGGCCGGGATGCTTTAGTGGTTAAGAGGATGATTGTTGATCACAAGTTTACTTTACTCGGGCCTTCAACCAGCATCGGCAACCTTTATTTGGGACCCGTTTACTATTATTTTATGCTTTTGCCTCTTTGGCTGGCCCGTCTTGATCCGGTTGGTCCGGCAATAATGGTAGCCGTCTTTGGCGTCGCCACTGTTTATCTGATTTTTAAGCTCGGTAACGAATTTTTCGGCTCGCCGACCGGGTTAATCGCTGCCTCTTTATACTCAGTATCCTGGCCGATTATTAGCCATTCTCGCTTTTCCTGGAATCCTAATCCGACACCCTTCTTTGCCGCTTTGGCGGTTTATGCCCTTTTGAAACTATTAAAGAGCGATCGGGGGTTTTGGATTATTGTCGTTGGTTTTTGCCTGGGAGTTTGTACCCAGCTTCATTACATTAGCTGGTTGTTTGTTATTTCATCCCTGGTAACAATCCTTTTTCTTCGGCCGCGGATTTCCGGAAAGTGGTACATTTTGGGAGCCGGGGCTTTTTTAATACCAATTCTTCCCCTGCTTTTTTTTGAAGTTCGTCATCATTTCATTATCACTGAAGGTTTATGGCGCTTTTTTCGGGAAGAAAAAAAATTAGGTTTTAGTTTAGTCACTTATCTTAAGACAGTCGCTTTTGTCCCTTGGCGTCTTTTTTACTATTTCCTTGCCGGCGGGAAAAAGATTATCGCTTATTTTTTAATAGTGGCTGGTTTTCTTCCTTTTCTCGGTCTATTAAAAAAAGAAAAAAAATCTCCGGTACTGACAACCTTATTTTTTTGGCTGTTGATCGGGGTAATCGGGGTCAGTTTTTATCTGGGTGATATCCATGATCATTATCTGGGATTTTTATTCCCGATGCCTTTTTTGCTGGTTTCAATCGTAATCAAAAAAATATTTCAAATGCGGCTAATTTTTATAGGTTTTATTTTGCTCGCATTTCTTTTGGTTGTTAACATTTTAAACTTGGATCCGGTAGCCGGTCGGGGACCTAATTATCAGATTAAAAGAGCCAGGGAAGTCGGTAAAGTAATTGCCGAAGACGCGAAAGGCAGCCGATTCAATTTGGCCCTGATTTCTCCTACTTATGACTTCCGGGCGATGAACTATCGTTATTTTGTAGAAATTTACGATGCCCGGCCCGAGGGTTTTGAAAATTATTCCGGTATCGACACATTATATGTAATTTACGAGCAGGAAAATATTCCCCTCGGTGATATGACTGCCTGGGAAATATCGAGTTTCGGAGAATCGGAGGTTGCTACCGAGTGGTATTTCGAAGATTTTGGATTTAGAGTTGTAAAACTGAGAAAAAAAGGAGTTTGAATAGCGGTGAAAAAAGTTTTTCTTTCTGTGATCATTCCTTGTTACAATGAAGAAGCCAATCTTCAAAAAGGGGTATTGGCTGAACTGGCCGGATATCTTTCCAAACAGAAATATTCTTGGGAGGTAATTATTTCTGATGACGGTTCGACTGATGCCAGCAAAAAAATAGTTAAAAATTATATCGCCAATAGTCAGCAGTTTTTGCTGTTGGCAAACATACACGGCGGAAAAGCCTTTGCTCTTAAAAGCGGAATCGAGAAGGCGCAGGGAGAAATTATCTTAACTGCCGATATGGATCAGTCTACCCCGATTAAGGAATTGGAAAAACTGCTTCCCTGGTTTAAAAAAGGTTTTCCAATAGTTATTGGTTCCCGTGGCTTGGTCAGGAAAGGAACGGCTTGGTACCGAAAGCTGATGACCATTGGCTTTAGGATGATCAGGGGGGTGTTTCTTTTGGGGGAAATAAACGACACTCAGTGCGGCTTTAAGGCCTATCGGACTGAAGTCATCAAATCAATTTTTCCCAAACTGGAGATTTTTAAAGACATCAAAGAAGTTAAAGGTTGGCGGGTTTCGGCAATCGATGTTGAGCTTTTGTTTTTGGCACAAAAAAAAGGCTATAAAATCAAGGAAATTCAAGTTGAGTGGCAAAACCGTGACCTATCGAAAACCAAGCAACATAACTTTTTGAGAGAATCCCAGAATATGTTTTTTGAGGTAATCCGTGTTAAGTTGAATGACTGGCGCGGAAAATACGTTTGAAATGGCAAATTTTAAAAGGCAAATCTCAAAAATCGACCGGAAATTGATCTTAGGCTGGACAGCTTTGGTTTTGCTCTTTTTTCTTCTTCGATTGATGAGTTTGACTTTGCTGCCGGTTTTTGCCGATGAGGCAATCTACGTCCGCTGGGCGCAGGTGATGAGGGCGGAACCGACGCTGCGCTTTTTGCCTCTTTCTGATGGCAAGCAACCTTTTTTTATGTGGCTGTTGATGTTTCTGTTGCCGCTTACCGAGGATCCGCTTTTGGTCGGCAGATTAATATCGGTTCTTGCCGGTTTTGGATCCTTCATCGGTATTACGCTTTTAAGTTATTTTCTCTTTCGGGACAAAAAGATTTCTTTCTTGTCCGCCTTTTTATACACGGTAATCCCTTACTTCGTTTTCTTTGACCGGCTGGCTTTAGTTGATAGCCTTCTTAGTATGTTGGCGGTTTGGACTTATCTTTTAGCCGTTCTCCTGGCCCATTACTTGCGATTGGATTTAGCCATGATTACCGGTATTATTTTGGGCGCTGCCTTTCTGACTAAATCGCCCGCGATATTCGTCGCTTTTTTGATATTGCCATCGGCCTTATTTTTGCACAAAAATAATAGGTTAAAAAAACCCTATTTGCTTCAATTAATTAAACTAGGCGGTTTTTGGCTGGTCGTTTATTTTTTTGCCTTCGTAATTTATAACCTATTGCGCTTGGGGCCGAATTTTGGCATGATTGCGACTCGTAATCAGGATTACATTTTTCCGATCCGGGAGGTGTTTAGGCATCCGTTGGACCCGTTAAAGCCGCACTTAAATGATTTGATAACCTGGTTGCCGAATCTTTTCACGCCGCCGGTGATTTTACTGATTTTTTTGGGTGTCTTTATGCGTTGGTTGATGAAAACAGACCGCCGCCAGATATTATTTTTGGTAAGTCTTTTCATCGTTCCAATTTTTACCCAGTCGGCCGTTGCCCGGGTATTTGCACCGCGTTATCTGCTGTTTGCAGTTTGGCCGGCAGTTATTTTAGCAGCTGTTGGTATTGACTGCTTGTCAAAGTATCTTGGCAGATGCAATAAGAGATTGCCAGAAGGTTGGCTTCAAGGAGTCATCGTTACTTTATTGTTATTCTTTACGCTTTCTTACGTCCGGTGGTTGCTGGTGGATCCGGCACAAGCGCCGTTACCGCGGAAGATGCGTTCCGGCTATCTTGAGGAATGGACATCCGGTTATGGAATCAAGGAGGCGGTTAGTTTCATAAACCGGCGGGTGGCCGAAACGAATCGAAATATATTAGTTGGCACGGAGGGCTATTTTGGCACCTTGCCCGACGGTTTCCAAATGTATTTTGACCAAAACAGGCGGGTAATCGTCGTCGGCGTCGGCCAGCCGGTTAGGGAAGTACCGGTTTCTTTGCTTAATGCGACGGTTGACAACGAAGTTTATTTGCTGGTTAACCAGTCGCGTTTTCTGGTCGGACAGGATGCACGGTTAATACCGATTGCCCGCTATCCTAAGGCTAGCGGTCCTAACGGCCAGGATTTCTTACTGCTGTTTCAAGTAAAAAATGAATCCAGCTAAAAAGAAACTGATTACCGGGTTTTTATTGCTTGGCAGTTTTTTTAGCCTTGTTGCCTATGTACTAAGAGACAGAGAAATCTTTAGCGAACGCTTTGACCCGTTTTATTGGCAGCAGCGCTACGAAAAGTCCCAGTGGGCCAAGGGTTTTGCGGCGGAAGAACAGATGGGCGATGCCGAACTTTATGCTTATGCCGGTTGGCGGCAGATTCAGGGTATGGATCCGACCGAAATTAATGCCGAACAACCCCCAACCGGAAAGTATCTCCTCGGTTTTTCCTCCCTGCTTTTTAACAGTCCGCTTGTTCTGTCGCCGATCTTGGGTCTAAGTATTCTGGTTATTATTTTCCTGATTGCCCTAAAAATTACTGATGATTATTTATGGTCAGCTATTGCCGTTTCACTTTTGAGTTTCGATTCTCTTTTTCGGGAAAATTTAACGACGTCGATGCTGGATTTGCCTTTTACCCTGTTTATCAGCCTGGCTTTTTATTGTCTATTACAAGCGGAAAAAAAGACACTATTTTTTTTGCCGGCGTTGTTCTTTTTGGCTTTAGCCAGCACTACCAAAGTCTATTTGGCCGGTATCGGGCTTTTGGCCGGTATTTCAGTTTCGGTACTGCTGATTTCCATTTTAAAGAAAGAACCGAAATATCTTTCTTTTTTCTTTTTCCTCCCCTTTTTCTTTTTAACTTATTTAGCTGTCTATCTCCGATACTTCTTAACCGGTAAAACCCTTGGCGATTTTAAATATCTGCATTTCTGGATCCGCCATTTTGCCCGCGTCCAGGTAACCGGTTATCCTAAAGGACAAATATTCAATATTCTAATCTCGGGCAGATGGCTTACTTGGTGGGAAGGTTTTAAGACCGTTTTTGTTAACCAATGGCAAATTTTTTGGCCCTTATCTTTTTTTGCCTCATTGCTGGCAGGTTTTCTGGCCATAAAAAGACAGGATTATCGGCTTCTGCTCATGACTACCTGGATATTTTCGTTTTTGTTGATGTATAATTTTGGCGTGCCTTACCCGAGATATCTTTTACCGATTCTACCGCCTCTCTATATTAGCTTAGCAGGTGTTGCCAGGCAGGTGTCTTTAAAAGGCAGGCAAAAATGAGACAAGGAAAAAGTAAAATAATAAAGCTGTTTGTACCAATTGCCAGCTTGCTACTTACCTTCTTTGCTTGGCAAACGCTCTTAAAGCCCGGCTATTTCTCCATGCATGATGATATGCAGGCTTTTCGGGTTCTGGAAATGGATAAATGCTTTCGCGATGGCCAGATTCCTTGCCGCTGGGTGCCGGATGCCGGTTACGGTTACGGCTACCCTTTATTTAATTATTATCCCCCGTTTCCGTATTATTTGGCGGAAGTTATTCATTTGCTTGGTTTTTCGATTCTTGATAGCGTTAAAATTACTTTCGTTATGGGCTTTCTGGTGGCTGCTCTTACCATGTTTCTTTTAGGCGAGGTTCTTTGGGGAATTTGGGGCGGTTTTTTGTCAAGTCTTTTTTATACTTATGCCCCCTATCATTCTTTGGACATTTATGCCCGGGGAGCGATGAACGAATTTTGGTCACTGGCCTGGTTCCCCGGCATTTTTTGGGCAATTTATCAGTATGCGAAAAGCCGGCAGAAAAAATATCTTTTATATTTCTCTCTTTTTTATGCTTTATTGTTGCTGACCCACAATGTAATGGTGATGATTTTTACGCCGGTAGCTTTCGTTTGGTTATTGTTATGCCTTTACTTGAATAAACGAATCGGTAAGATTTTTCAATTTATCGGGCCTTCAATTTTGGCTTTTGGTTTGGCTGCTTTTTTCTCCCTGCCGGTTATTTTTGAGAAAAAATTAGTTCATGTGGAAACAATGCTAATGGGCTATTTTAATTATCTGGCGCATTTCGTCTCGCTCAAACAGCTTTTCTGGGACCGTTCGTGGGGATGGGGGGCGTCAGTTTATGGAACGGATGAAAAGATCAGTTTCCAGATCGGGATTTTGCATTGGGGACTGTCCTTTCTGGTGGCTCTCTTGACTGGCTTTTTTTTAAGAAGAAGTAAGAAAAAAATTTGGGAAGTTTTTTTTATTTTTGTGGTCGGTTTAGGGTCAGCATTTTTTACTCATTCGCGCTCGACTTTTTTTTGGAAGGTATTAAAGCCCCTGGAATATCTTCAATTCCCGTGGCGGTTTTTGACGCTGACGATTTTTTCCTTCTCTTTACTAATAGGCGGCCTGGTGTATATTCTTAACCGTTGGTTAAAAAAGCAGCCGGTGGTTTTATTAATAGTCTCTTTGTTGGTTGCGAGCGTGATTTATCTCAACATTGGCTATTTTAAACCGGAGGTTTGGTATGATCGTCTGACCGATGAACAAAAGTTTTCTGATTCGGTAGAGTGGAGAGAGCAGGTGACTTCCGGGATCTTTGATTATTTACCGAAATCAGCCAGCTATCCGCCGGGTGAGCCGGCTCCGAAAATGGCTTGGTTCTCAGAAGGCGGGGGAGAGGTTGATGATTACCGGCAAGGAACAAACTGGTTAAAATTTAAACTTGCGATTAACAGTGATCGGGCTAAAGTAAGATTACCGGTCTATTATTTTCCTAACTGGACCGTTTACGTTGACGGCAGGATATCGGCAACCGATACGAATAACTTTTTGGGTTTACCGACGTTTGAAGTTGCCAAAGGTAGCTACGCGGTTGAGGCGCGGCTCTTAAACACGCCCATTCGAACATTCGGTAACTGGCTGTCTCTGGTTTCTTGGGTGATCTTTTGTTTGTTGATTATCATGAAAAAACCTAATTCGCGCCCTTAGTTTTTTTAATTGGTTTATGGTTGATTCGCGCCAACATATTCAAGAAGAAATCGGCTTTCAGGCGACTAAAAAACGGGCTGTTAAGGGAATGGCGGCTTTAACCGGCCGAACTTTTTTACTTCAGATCGTTTCTTTCTTCGGCTTCTTTTTGCTCTCAGTTTTTTTAAATCAGGCTGAAATCGGCCTTTTTTTTGCTGTCTCTGAGTTGGTGGCAATTTTGGGATATTTTTCCGATATTGGCCTGGCAGCCGCTCTGATTCAGAAGAAAGAAAAACCGGACGAGAGAGAAATTAGAAGCACTTTTACCATCCAGGAAATAATTGTCTTGCTTTCAGTGGGCACTTTTTTTATTTTGACTCCCGTGATTGCCCGTTTCTATCAAATCGGTCCGGCCGGCCTCTGGTTGCTGCGCGCCTTTTTGGCTGGCTTTTTTCTGGCTTCTTTGAAAACTATTCCTTCGGTAATGCTTGAGCGAAGGCTGCGTTTTGATCTTTTAGTTTTAATTGAAGTGGTAGAAACGCTAATCTTTTACGGTCTGTCTGTTTTTTTAGCCTGGCGGGGATTCGGGGTCATCAGTTATGCTTGGGCAGTCTTATGCCGGGGTTTGGCAGGCGTGGTGATGATTTATCTTATTTCTCCTTGGCCGATAGGTTTTTCCTTCCAGTTGCGAAGCCTCAAACGGCTTCTAAAATTCGGCCTGCCTTTTCAAGCAAATACGCTGCTGGCTGTGATCAAAGATCGCTTGATGAATGTTTTTTTGTGGAGAATTATCGGCGTCAGCGGTGTGGGAATCTTAGGTTGGGCGCAAAAATGGGCCCAAATGCCGCTGCGGTTTGCGATGGATCCGGTAATGAAAGTAACCTTTCCCGCCTTTTCCCGCCTGCAGCAAGATCAAACCCGTCTGAAAAAAGCGCTTGAGTTTTCTCTTTTTTCCGTTGCGGTTTTGGCTTTTCCTCTTTTAACGGGACTGGCTTTAATGGCTGGCCCGCTGGTGAGAATTATTCCCAAGTACCAGAAGTGGGAAACGGCTTTGTTGCCCCTGTGCCTTTTTTGTTTTAACGCTGCCTGGGGAGCGATCACTACTCCTTTAACAAATGTTTATAATGCGGTCGGAAAGATCAAAATCACATTTAAATTAATGATTCTCTGGACTGTTTTGACTTGGGTGTTAACTCCTCTGTTGGCCGTGAAATTCGGCTTTATTGGCGCTGCTTGGGCTTTAGGTTTAATACCGGTTTCTTCACTGATAGTTTTTTATCTGGTTTATAAAGACTTTAAGATTAATGTCTTAAAAACTGTCTGGCCACCCCTGCTTTCAAGTCTGCTGATGGGTGCTTATCTTTGGGTAGTTACCGATAGGCTGAGTTTTATCGGTTGGCCGATTATCTTTTTCTTGATTGCCAGTGGCGGTTTGGTTTATTCACTGACTCTTTTTTTGATCGCCCGGGAAAATTTACTTAGGGGAGTTTTGTTGTTAAAAGACTCATTCAGCTCCCGAAGTGAAAAATGACGGCGTCGTCGTTTTTAAAAACTTGCTTAAGATTTAACCGGGACAACGTTTTTTCAAGATCAGCTGTCAGTTCTTCGTTTCTTAGGTACAAATAAGTGATTTTTTCTTTTTGTAAAAAGTCTTGTTTGGTCTCCAGAGTTGTTTTCTCGCTGAAAAAAGCTTTCATCATTTCCAGTTTCGGTTCCGGATCGATGGCCAATATCCGCAGTTGGCCGTCATTCGTGCAATAGGTCTGCCGGCCGGTATAGGCGCTGACGTAAGCGGTTGATTCCCAAGCGTAAATCGGCCAGGGTTGATGTGGATACTGCCCGTGGCTGTAGGGATTGAAGGGATAGGTAAGAATAATATCCTGATCAGTGCTGTTTTTCTGCATATATTTCAGAGCTTCAATTTCCTGGTTGGAAACTCTGGCCAAAGCGTTTTTCCCGTAGAATTCTTTCAGGTTGCCGATCACGGTCGGTACAGAAAGAGAAATTAGAATTCCCCAAAGGACTACCTTGATGGCCTTGTTTTTGAAGAGAGATAGGACTGAATGAAAACTGGCAGCCGCCCAAAATCCGAAAAAAAGAAGGAAATATTGCATGAATTGAATTAAATTATAGGCGACTCCTCTCTGAACGAAAAAGATCGGCATGATAAAACCGGTTAACATCGTCAAAAACAAGCTGCTTTCCAGGGGGTTTTTGAAAATACTTTTCTTTAAAAAGGCCCTGGTTATTTCCAAGAAGCCGATAAAACGCATTCCCAAATTTCCGAAAAGATAAATTAGAAAAGCGGTGGTTTCAAATTGGATGATGCGCAGAACCGAACGCCAGCCGCCTCTGTCCAGATAGAACTGGCGTCTTAGTTCCAGATCGATCCAGTTAACCCGGTCGGGGACAACGATCATTGTCCGGATAAACCACCAGGGTAAAAATAATAAAAACAGCTCGCCTTTTTTAGTGATTAGTTTAAAAATAAGCAGGTTTGAGAAGCCCAGTAAAAGTGTCAGCAGTATGATTTTTTTGTTTTTTCGGGTCAGAAAAAACCAGACTGCAGTTAAGCCCAAACCGGTCAGGAGGATAAAGGCAGCTGAGACTTTAAAGCCGACCAAGAAACCACCAAGCAGGAAACAAGCCAGCAAAGAGAAAAAATCGCTTTTCTTTTCCAGAAAGTAATGAAAAACCAAGAAAAAAGCCGGCAGTAAAAAATAACAAAAAGCATGAGGTGGATTACCGATGATCGTATTGCTTTGGGCGGCCCAAAAAATCGTTTCACCACCAAAAAAGCCTCTTTTTTGAATCAGAAGCACCAGATAGCCAAAACTGCCTACCAGGTAGGTAAAAAAGATGCCGATGAGGCCGATTGACCTGCTTTTTTTCCAGGTTACTAGGAGGGAATAAGCCGAAAGTCCAATTAAAAACGAAATCAGGAAGGAAAAAAACCGAAAATACAGGTCAAGGGTCGAGAAAAAAGGAAAGATCCGTCCAAACTCGGCCATAATTACATCGGTAAAATAGTGATAATTGTAAAGTTTTCCGCCTGAATAAAGAGGATTATTCGGGGGAAATTGTTTTTTTATCGCCTCGATCACCGCGACGTGCCATAAGCCGTCATGCCCCTGTGAACTCCAATAAAGATGGCCGCTCGGGTAGGTGAAACCGCTGGGAAAATTGATAAAACCTTCCACCAGGGTGCAAAAAAGCAGTAAAAGAATCAGAAATTTTTCTTTGCTGATTTGCCTGAAGGGAGAAAGAAACCGCCGGCCTGACTTTTTCAAAGCGTAAAGGTTTATCAGAACCAGAATTAAGGGTGAAAGAAATCTAAGTTTTGCTAAACCGGCGACACAGGCCAGGATCAAAAAAAGCACGATACCGATACTGTAAGACAGAGTAATTTTTTCGTCGCTGCGTAATTTTTTCTTGATTTTCTCAATCAGCAGGCAGCCCGGGATGTAAAAGGTAAAAACGGAAAGCAATAAAAAAACCAGCAGATAAAGCAGCGTTTTGACAAGGATGGAAAAAGAGCTTTGCATGATGGCCAAATTATACCCTGAATTTTCTTCGGAATGCAAAAAGCGGAACTGGATTGTGGTAGAATCGGTATTAACGGTTTTTCAAGCTTAAGGTAAATGATAAGTCAATTTTTGGCGATTGTAAAATTCCTTTCCTTTTTCTTTTTTTTGCTATTTGCTCCGGGAGAACTGGTTTTAAGTTGGCTAAAAGTAAAATTGACTGAATTTGAGAGGCCAGTTGTTGCTCTTAGTTTGGGTATAGTTATTTTGACTCTTGCTTCATTCGTTTTGAGGTGGCTCCATTTGAATTTTCTTCTTTGGCCGCTTTTATTTTTTGCCGGTTTCTGTTTCCTCCGGCGGAAATGGCAACCGATTCTTAGAAAACCCGCAAGTACTGATTGGCTAATTATTCTGCTTATTCTTGGCGGCTCCATTTTTCAAAGCTTGGTGATGATTAAAAGCGGCACCAATTATCAGGGAGGAATTGCCTTCTGGGGGGTGCACGGTCATGATGGCCTTTGGCACGCAACTCTGATTCAGGAACTGGCGCAGGATTTTCCCGGTCAGAATCCCGGTTTTGCCGGAGAAACTTTAAAAAACTATCATTATTTTTTTGATCTTTTTGCGGCCGAAACCTACCGCCTGACTAAGATTCCGATCCTTAATCTTTATTTCCGTTATCTGCCTATATTTTTGGCCTTTTTACTTAATAGTCTGGTTTACATATTTGCCAGCCGTTGGTCGGGCAGGAAATCCGTCGGCTGCTGGGCGGTTTTCTTTAACGCTTTTGCTTCAAGTTTTGGTTTTTTATTGCCTTTTTTCGGTATCGGATCTGATAATTGGGAGACTGCTTTTTGGGCAATGCAGCCGGCGACCAGCCTGCAAAATCCGCCTTTTTATCTTTCCCTGCTCATTCTGGTACTGGGGTTGTTTCTTCTTTGGTCATTTGAAGCGGAAAAGAAATGGAATCTGAAACGCTTAACTATTTTAGCCCTGGTTTTTGGCTCAATCATCGAATTTAAGGTTTACGGTGGTTTGATTGTTTTGGTGGCCCTTTTAGCTATTGGTCTTTGGCAGCAAGTTAGTAGTAAGCAAACTAATCTATTAAAAGTCGCTTTATTTTCTCTGGTTACCGCACTGGTGGTCTATCTTCCTTCGAATAAAACCTCGACCGCTTTGGTGAAATGGCAGCCTTTTTGGTTTGTCAGGGTTATGATCCAGGCAGGCGATCGGATGAATTGGGTCTCCTGGGAACTCAGGCGTCAAGTTTATGTTTTTTACCGCAATCGGCTTGGCGTCTTACTTATCGACGGAGTTGCTTTGGCCTGCTTTATTATTGGTAATTTGGGCGTCAGGAGTTTAGGTTTAATCGAAGTATTTAAAAAATTGATTCGGCCAAAAATCATCGACCTGCTGCTGGTTATTCTTCTAGCGGCCGGTTTGCTGCCGCCGCTATTTTTAATTCAAGAATATCTTCCCTGGAATACGATTCAATTTTTCTACTACGCCATTTTTATAACAGGATTTTTTACAGCATTTACCGTTGATGGGTTGATCAAAAAAATTAGACCGGTTAGCTTAAAAGCGGTGATGGTTTCAGTTTTGCTTCTTTTTTCCCTTCCCGGCAGCCTGAAAACAATCAGTTGGCACTGGGGAAAAACTCCGACTGCTCTTTTGGATCGAAGCGAAAAAGACGCTTTGAGTTTTGTCGAAAACAATTCCGGCAGGAGTGAAGTCATTTTGGCCTACCCCTATGCCTCAGGGTCAGAAAGTCATTTTTCAGCTCCGGTACCGTTATCTTACTATAATGCTGCCTATGTTTCTTTTTTCACCAACCGGCGGGTTTATCTTGAGGATCAAACTGCTGCCCTGATTCAGGACTATGGGCTTGAAGAAAGATTGGCAAAGGTGAAAAATTTTTTTATGACCACAGACGCTTCTTTGGCTAATGAATTTTTGAAAGAAAGCCATATTAAATATATTTACCTGGTTGATGACCAGTCTTGGCAGGCTGATCTAGGAAATAAGTTAGAATTGTTCTATTCAAATGACAGAGTTAAAGTATATAAAATAATTTAACCCAAAGGGAAAATAAATGTTAAAATGTAAAAATGACTGAGATAGCGAATCTGACGGCAGTGGTGATAACCAAAAACGAAGAAAAAAACCTGCCCCGGTGTTTGAAATCCCTCCGATTTGCGGATAAGATTTTGCTGGTTGATGATAACTCAACGGATGGGACGGTTAAAATTGCTGAAAAATCCGGTGCTCGAATACTGCGAAGAACGCTTGATGATTTTGCTACCCAGCGTAATTTTGCCCTCAAGCAAGTGGCAAGTAATTGGGTTTTAATGGTTGATGCCGATGAGGAGGTTTCCTCCGCCTTGGCTAAAGAAATCAAAGAGGCGATCAGGGAAACAGATCTTGACGGATTCCAAATTCCGCGAAAAAACTTAATTTTCGGCCGTTGGGTAAAGCATAGCGGCTGGTACCCTGACTATCAACTTCATTTATTTAAAACCCACCAGGCACGTTATCAAGAGAAAGTTCACGAGCAAGTTCAGGTTAAGGGTCAAGTCGGCTTTCTAAAAAATCCTTTAATCCATCATAATTACGAGACTGTTTCCCATTTTTTAAGCCCGCTGAAATTTGATCTTTACACCAGCTTGGAAGCCAACCAGTTGCAAGAAGCCGGTTACCGGTTCGTCTTAAGCGATTTGATTAAAAAACCGATTGACGAATTTTTAAGAAGATTTTTTGCCGAAAAAGGCTTCCAAGATGGAGTTCTAGGTTTAATTTTAGCACTTTTCCAGGCTTTTAAAGAAATGGTAATTTACGCCAAGATTTGGGAAAAAGAAAAGGCGTCGGAGATGGAAACTGCTTCTTTGCTGACGGCGTTGGATCAGGAGATTAAGGATAAAATCAAAGAAATCCGTTTTTGGTTTCTCTCGGGTCGAATTGAAGCGGAAAAAAATATTTTCAAAAAAACATGGCTGCAGCTAACAAAAAAAATTCATCGGCATTAAAACTCTCAGTTATAATTCCGGTATTTAACGAAGAGGGGACGATTAAGAAAGTTATCGAAGCAGTCGCCGGTCTTCCGCTGGAAAAAGAGATTATCGTTGTCAACGACGGTTCGACTGACGGGACCGGCCGGGTTTTGAAACAATTCTCGTTTCAGTTCCCGTTCCGGGTTTTCAGCCATCTCCGGAATAAAGGCAAGGGAGCAGCTATAAAAACCGGTGTTGCAGTTGCACAGGGTAAATATGTCATCGTTCAGGATGCCGACCTGGAATACGAGCCGAAGCAAATAATAACGCTTCTTGAAGTAGCCGACAGGAAAGGTGCTCAAGTAGTTTACGGTTCAAGGTTTGCCGGGCAAGTTCGGGAGATGAGCACTTTTTTTCGACTGGGAAACCTGTTCCTGACCGCCTTAACTAATGTTCTATTTGGAAGCCGGCTAACCGATATGGAGACCGCCTATAAATTATTCAGGCGAGAATTAATCCAGAGTATTAATTGGCAATCGCTCCGGTTTGATTTTGAGCCAGAGATCACTGTCCGGATCCTTAAAAAGAAAATACCAATTTACGAAGTTCCGATTAATTATCAAGCACGTTCATTTGATAAAGGGAAAAAGATTAGTTGGTATGATGGTGTCAGAGCAGCCGGACTTCTTTTGAAACTGAAATATTTTTCTCCATGAGAAAGTTTAAACCAATATTTCTTTTACTGACACTGGTAACAATCTTTTTTTTCAGAAATATTTTTTTAGGTGAGGTTTTTTATTTCGGCGACAACCTTTCCCTCTTCTTACCTGTTGTTACTTTTTTTACCCGACAACTAAAAGAAGGCCGGCTGCCTCTCTGGAACCCGTATCTTTTTGCCGGGGTTCCGCTGATTGGCGATTTTGGTCTGGGGATTTTTAATCCGTTAAACTTTTTCTTTTTCTTTCTGCCCCCACTCTGGGCTCTTACAAGCCTGGCAATTACGGAAGTTTTTCTGGCGGCTGTTTTTACTTATTTACTGCTGAAGAAATGGCAAGTTGGTGAATTTGCAGCTACTTTAGGGGCAGTTGTTTTTGCCTTCTCAGCAACAATGATGACTTTTATTAACAATATTTCATTATTATCCAGTGCTTATTTCTTGCCTTTAATTTTTTTGGCGGGGGAGCAAGTCTTATCCAAAGCAACTGGGTTTTGGCCGATCATTCTGGCTGTATTCGCTTCACTTCAGCTGGTTTCCGGCCATCCACAGCCGACTTTTTACACTTTAACCCTTTTGTTTTTATATTTCTTTTTTTATCCCCGGCTTTCTTTTACGGCAAAAGTTAAACGGGGTTTAGTTTTTTTAGGTTTTTTTCTTGGTCTTGGGGCCTTTGTACTATTACCCTTTATGGAGTTAGTCAATCGTTCCACCAGGCCAGCGGGAGATTTTTCCTATTTGACTGCCTGGTCGATGCACCCTTTGTTATTAATACGATTTTTCTTTCCCTCTTTTTTCGGGGCGGCCGTTAAAGGCTTCTCGTGGGGACCGGCTTATCGTTTAGTAGCTGATAATACCGGCTATTTCGGTATAGTTCCTCTTTTTATTCTTTTTACGGCTTTACCAAAAATTAAAAAAAACTTTCCGGTGATTTTTTTCAGCATAGTATTTTTGACTAGCATTGTTTTGGCAATGGGAAAGTATACGCCTCTTTATGGCCTGATTTGCAGAATTATCCCCGGCTTTAATCTCTTTCGGTCGCCAACGCAAATTTTACTGGTGACTAACTTTTCCGCTTCTGTCTTAGTCGCTTTCAGTTGGCTTGCTTTTGATTCTTTAATCAAAAAAAATAAGCTTCGGCGATTGGTTTATGGTTTTCTTATTGGCTGTTTTATATCAACCGTAATTCTCGGTTTAATTTTATTAATCAGGGAAAATCTTTTTGTTCTTTTTTACCCTTGGCTGGAAAAGGTATATTGGTGGTACAGAAAAGTACCTCTTCAAACAAGCCTGTTTCACAATTTTAATGTTGACCGGACAATTTTTGAGGCTTTGGTTAGTCATCTCTTGCTTACTTCCTCGATTTTGACCGGCTTTCTTCTCAGCCTATATCTGTATCAGCGAAAAATAATAGGAAGTAAGCTTTTTCGAGTAATTATTTTTCTACTTATTATTTATCAACTGTTTCTCTTTAACCGCAATAATTATTTTTCAATAAAAGCATCGGTTCTCAATGATCAGCAACCGGTGGCCGAATTTGTCGGGGACGGTTACCATCGTTTTATCAGCAGCACCGGTTATTGGCCGTTTACCGGTCTTAATGTTTA
The DNA here is from genome assembly GCA_035529595.1 of Bathyarchaeia archaeon. Lineage (GTDB taxonomy): Bacteria > Patescibacteriota > Microgenomatia > PFEM01 > JAFGMK01 > DATKWK01. The sequence continues at coordinate 206,022 of DATKWK010000035.1, read as the reverse complement.
CTGGGAAAATATTTCTTTGCGTCCGCCCTTTGCCCCTTCGGTCTTTACCCCGGACGAGCAGGTGAATTTTACCGAACTCAAGAGTCGTTTGAGAAGTTTGCCGCCGAATTGGGGCTTGTTTCATCAATTGGCGACTCCGATGGGTTACGGTGATCTCGTCTTGTCGGATTACGCTCATTTTATGAGCCAGGATACCGGCAGAATCAATGTCAATGAAGTAGATTCTTTGCCATTGACTGATTTTCGGTTAGATTTGCTCGGGGTTAAATATTTTCTTGTCGATGCCAATTTTACCTCAACCATAAACGAAATCGGCAATTTTCCTCAATATAGGTTGGTTAAGGAAATTAAGAATGTTAAAATATATGAGAACCGGACCGTTCTCCCACGGGCTTTTTTAGATGATAACGGTGAAAGGACTGCTGTTGAAATTGTCAATTATTATCCAAATGAGATCGATTTAGCAACCAAAGCGGACAAACCGTCGCAATTAGTTTTAACTGATGTATTTTATCCCGGCTGGGAAGTCTTGGTTGACGGTCGGCCTCAAAGTATCAAAAAATACGAAAATATTTTCCGTGCCGTTGATATTTTACCGGGGAGTCATCAAGTTAAATTTGTTTTTCGGCCACAATCTTATTATCGGGGATTGATGATCACTATAACCAGTTTTTTGACCATCGGTTTGCTTGTTCTGAAGAGATTACTCGTCTTTAAAAAAAATAAATATTTGTGAAAAAGATATTTATCATCATTATCCATTATCAAGGACTGGATTTAACCGGTAAATGTCTTGAGTCTCTGCAAAGAATTGAGTCTGCTAATAATCTGATTGAAACAATCGTTGTCGTTAATAATTCCCAGGAAAATATGGAATCGCTGAGGGCAGAATTTAGCCAGGTAAAATTTATGATGACCGGTGAGAATTTGGGTTTTTCAGCCGGTAATAATATCGGTATTCGTTATGCTCTCAAGGCTGAAGCCGACTACGTGATACTTCTTAATAATGATACTTTGGTAGATTCTGGTTTTGTAGTTGCTTTAATTGAAGCAGCAGAAAAATATCGCCAGGGAGGAATATTTTCACCAAAGATATATTTTGCACCCGGTTACGAATTTCATCATGATCGTTACCGGAATAAAGATCGTGGTAAAGTTATTTGGTTTGCCGGCGGTGAAGTTGATTGGGCTAATATCGCTACTCCTCATCGCGGCGTAGATGAAGTTGACCATGGTCAATACGATCGGATTAAAAAAATCGAATTTGCCAGTTTTTGTGCCACTTTAATTAAGAGTAACGTTTTTAAGCAGATTGGTTTGTTGGACGAGCGTTACTTTCTCTATTATGAGGATGCCGATTTTTGTCAGCGGGCAATTCGGGCCGGTTTTGATCTTTTTTATGTTCCGGCATCTCGTGTTTGGCATCAAGTTGCTGCCTCAAGTAAGATCGGGGGAGTTTTACAGGATTATTTTATGGTTCGTAACCAATTGCTTTTTGGCTGGTCTTTCGCCCCTTGGCGGGCAAAATTCGCTCTATTTAAACAATCATTGAAATTTTTAATTTTCGGGCGTCCTTGGCAAAGAAAAGCGGTCATAGATTTCTGTCTCAGGAAATTCGGTCGGGGCAGCTGGCCGGAAAGATTATAATTGGGTTAAATCGACAATCATCCAGCGTTGTCAAAGAAGATGAATAATAAAATTGGACTTAGTGTCATTATAATTGTCAGAAATGAAGAGGCAATGATCGCTGATGCCTTAAAGTCGGTTAATTGGGCAGAAGAGATAATTGTTTTTGATACCGGCTCGAGTGATAAAACCGCTCAAGTTGCTCGCGATACGGGCGTAAAAGTATTTCAGGTTCCATTTAGAGGTTACAATTTTTCCAAGTGGCGGAATCAGGCATTGAAGAGGGCAGGAGAAAATTGGATCTTATATCTTGATGCCGATGAACGGGTGACGCCTTTGTTAAAAAAGGAGATTCAAAAAGTTGTTAAGAATAAAATTTCCGCTTATGCGATTTCCAGGCGGAACTTTTACCTGGGCAAAGAAATGCATTACGGTGGAGCTTGGCCCGATGACGTTATCCGGCTTTTCCATCGCCAAGACTTAATCCGTTGGGTGGGCGAGCTTCATGAACAGCCGGTTATCAGTGGTAAAATCGGCAAACTTAAAAACCCGCTTATTCATCTGACACACCGAGACTTGTCATCAATGATGGAAAAAACAATTGACTGGACTGTAATTGAAGCAGAATTGTTGTTCGCATCAAACCATCCACGAGTTGCCTGGTGGCGGATTTTGCGCATGATGGTAACCAAGTTTTGGAAGAGAATCGTCCTTCAGCAAGCTTGGCGTGACGGGACAGAAGGCTGGATTAATGCGCTTTTTGAAGTCGGCAATACTTTTATCATATATGCCCGTCTTTGGGAAATGCAAAACAAAGCTTAACAAAATATGAAAGCCGTTTTATTTGATCCTTATCTTGATACTCTGGGAGGTGGAGAAAGATACTTTCTGACACTGGCTTCCTATTTAACGGATATGAACTGGCAGGTTGATATTTTATGGCCTGATATGAATACGATCAAGAAAGCCCAGCAAATCTTTGCAATAGACACCGAAAGAGTAAAAATATTAGACATTAACCCAAATGAAATAAAATTACTCAAAAAGATAGAAATAATGAGGAAATATGATTTATCTTTTTTTATTTCAGACGGTAGTATTCCTTTTCTCTTTGCCAAAAAAAATTTCCTGCATTTTCAGGTTCCCTTTCATAACATAAGACGTAATAAGCTTGCCGAACTGATCAAATTTAAATTTATTAATGAGATAATCTCAAACTCTTACTTTACTAAGTTATTTATTGATAAACAGTATTCTATTAAGAGTCAAGTTATATATCCGCCGGTTACGGTTGATAAATTGAGTCCGGGAAAAAAGTCAAATATTATTTTATCGGTTGGGCGTTTCACGGACCTTTTACACAACAAAAGACAAGATGTACTGATAAATATTTTTATAAGACTTATTGCGTCTCGAAAAGATTCCTGGAAGTTGGTTTTGGCCGGTAACGACAAGGAAGGAAAAAAATTTGTTGAAAATTTAAAAAAAGCCAGTCTTGGGTATCCGATAGAGGTTCTGACTAATGTTTCTTTTACCCAAATTAGCGAGCTTTATAGGCGAGCTAAAATCTTCTGGTCAGCCACCGGTTATGGCATTGACGAAGGAAAAAGTCCGGAACAAGTCGAACATTTTGGAATAACTACCGTTGAAGCAATGGCTGCCGGTTGTGTACCGATAGTTGTCGGTAAAGGAGGACAGAAAGAGATAATTGATTCAGGCAGAAATGGTTTCCTCTGGAATAATATTGATGAAGCTCAAACATTTACCCGGCAGTTAATCGAAGATGAAATTTTATGGCAAAAATTATCTCAAAATGCCGTATACGAAAGCCAAAAGTTCTCCAAGGACAGATTCTGCAAAAGTTATGAAAAAATTATTGAAAAAATTAGCCGGACATAAAGACTTTATTCTTGTCTTTTTCCTTGTTTTTTTGGTAGCTCTTTTTTTTGTTAAAACGATATTGCATAATTTGGTACCGATACCGGCTGATTTAATCGTTGGCATTTACTATCCTTGGCGGGATTATATTTGGCCCGGATTTCCGGCAGGTGTTCCTTTCAAGAATGGCCTTCTTTCCGATGTAGTTTCCATCATTTATCCGTGGAGAATCTACGGAATGGAGCTTTTAAAGGCTGGTAAGTTACCGCTCTGGATTCCTCATGCCTTAGCGGGACAACCGCTACTGGCTAATTTTCAGTCCGCGGTTTTTTACCCGTTCAATTTTCTTTTTTTTATTTTTCGGAATATTGATGCTTGGACAATATATATTATTTTGCAGCCGCTTCTAGCATCTTTATTTTCTTATTTTTTTTTAAAAAGTGTGGATGTATCTAAAACCGCTGCCGTTTTTGGAAGTCTTATTTTTGCTTATTCCGGTTTCAATTTAGTCTGGCTGGAGTATGGAATTATCGGGCATGCCGGTCTTTGGCTACCTCTCATTCTTCTTGCAGTGAATCGTTTAAGCAGAAAAGTAAACTTAGGCTGGTTCATAGTAGGCGCAGTCTCAGTTGCCTTTTCTTTGCTCGCCGGTTACCCTCAAGTCAGTATCTACTTATTATTAGTGGCCTTTTTTTTTAACCTATCTAATACTTTTAAAGTAAGAAATTTTTATTCAATGGGTTTAATTATAACCTTTATTATTTTTGGCATCCTTTTATCAGGAATACAACTGGTACCGGGATGGGAGTTAGTGCGTAACTCTATCAGAAATGAAGACGTGACAACCAGATCTTTTGATCAGGGCTATATTGCATTACGGCATTTAATTCTCTTTTTCTTTCCCGATTTTTACGGCAATCCGTCGACTCAGAATTTCTGGGGAAGTCTTCCCTATAACGAGGTTGCCGGTTTTATCGGTGTCAGCGGACTAGTTTTTGCCCTATATGGTTTCTTGAGTAAAAGACATGTTAACTTTTTCCGCCTTTTTTTACTGTTTTCTATGCTGGTCCTTTTTAAGCCTTTCGGTTTGCTTATACAAGCTCTCAAGATTCCCGGATTGGCAGCTGCTTCAGTAGGCCGCACCTTTTTTTTGGCTGATTTCTTTCTGGCTGTACTGGCAGCTTTCGGATTTGACGAATTTATCAAGAGTCGGGATTTGATCTTATTGAGAAAAATCATTATCTGGCTGCTTATTGGCCTGGTATTATCGTGGTTTTGGGTCTTTAAAGAGGTTAAGGTTATAAATAATACAGAGCTGGTTACTCATTTAAAGGTGAGTCAAAGGAATATGATTTTGCCGACGGCCGCATTTTTTATTGTCATGATAATTATTTTTATCACGGATCGGTTTCCGAGGATTAAAAAAATAGCGCCCGGGTTTTTGATATTGCTTCTTATTTTTGAACTTTTCCGGTTCGGCTGGAAATATAATAGCTTCAGTAAAAGAGATTGGTTATTCCCAAACACCGACCTAATCGATTATTTGAAACAGAATATCGGTATTGATCGTTTTGTCGGTTTAATTCCGCAGGGGATGTTTATTCCTTACCATTTATCTTCTGTTGAAGGTTATGAACCGCTGATGATCAGGCGATATAATCTTTTAGCAAATCAGGTCAATGAAACAGATTTTACTTCCTTGTCTGTAGGCAGTCGTTGGGTCAAGGTTAATAATTTTTCTTCGTCGTTAGTTGATTTGTTAGGTGTGCGCTATATTTTGGCGGATAAAGATTGGTATCTGGGGGAAACGGCAGATAGATTCGAACCGGTTTATGATTACGGTCGTTCCAAAGTTTATCTGAATGAACAGGCTCTTCCGCGTGTTTTTTTGGTTCACGATTATCAAGTAATTAAAGACGAAAGGGAGATTATAGAACAGTTGAGGGATGAAGAATTTGATCCTTTGGAGAAAGTTATCTTAGAAAAAGAAATCGAAGGGGATTTCGGATTGCCGGTCCGAAAAAAAGATATAGTGTTAATTAATCAAGAATCTTATTGGCAAAATGAGATTGTTTTGGAAGTTGAAACTGATCGGGACGGAATTCTTTTTGTATCTGATAATTTTTATCCCGGGTGGCGAAGTTTTGTCGATAACCAGGAAACGGAAACATACAGAGCTAATTTCTCTTTTCGGGGTATTATAGTTCCTGCCGGTAAGCATCGCGTCGACTTGTTATACCGGCCTGAATCGGTCCAAATAGGTACCATCTTAAGTTGTCTGGGTGTCTGGCTGCTTCTTACTGTTGCCTGGTGCTGGCAAAGAATAGGGTTTACTTGCTCAGCAGATCGAAGACGTCGCGGGAAGTAAAGATTCTTGGATTGGTAACTATTCTTTTTTCTACTAAAAAATTGCCGAACTGTTTATCTGCGACTACTTGTGACCGGCTGTCTTCCAATTGCCTGATAGCCTGAATGTAACCGCCGAACATTCCCGGATCCGGTTCGATGATTAAAAAATGCAGCTTAGTTTTCTGTTCCGGCGAGAAATTGATCTCAGAGCCGAAAACATCAACTTGGGTCTCGCCCCACCAAACCGGCATATATTCGTAATGGCCTTTTCCGTACCAGTTGAATAAAAATGCCCAGGTTGTATTGATGAAAAGAGGATTGGTGATTGTATTGAGGTGAAAAGGTTGCTGATCGCTTTCTTCGTAAATCCAATCAATTATCTTTAACTGGTCGCCTAAATTCATTTTGTCTTGGACCGCAAATAAGGTTTCTCCGTACCTATTTTGACTGATAATTAGTTTTAAGTTGCCAAAGGTTATAATACCGATAATTAGGAAGTAAAGCCAACGCCGGCCAGAACGGGCGAAAAAATAGCTTATTAAATAGGCCGATAAAATGAGACTACCGATACCGGAGCCGAGAGTGACAAAAGTGCTTTGAGTTCCCTTAAAGAAATCTAGAGCCATTGGGGAAATTATCCAGATTACCAGTAAGATCAGCTGTTTTTTTAAGTTTTTTTGTCGGGTTATCAAGAGACAAGCAAGGTAAAGTGTAATTAATGTCATTAAACCTGCTAGAAAAATATTGACTCCCCAGAGATTGTGGAAAAAAACCAATACCAATCGATCGACCGTTCCCAAAAGTAAACGACTAAAATTGGTTCCCAGCGAAGACTGACCTTTACCGATAAGAAGCAGCGCCTGTAATCCTTGGCCTTTAAATTTAATCTCGGCCACTAGGAAAGACATGAAAGGTACAATAAGCGAAAATAAAGTAACCATTAGCCAACGGTTATTTAATTTAGGCAGTTTCGTGCCTTTTGCCAGTAACCAGATAAAGACAAAAATGCTGATTTGATAGATTAAGAAAAACTCGAACTGAACGGAAAGGCCCCAGGAAAAGAGCAGTAATGGTAAAGCCCATTTTTTGTTCTCCATCAATTTCCAAAGCGACCAAAAAGAAATGGTAGTCGATATAATCGCCGGGGAAGGGTTTGATAGCCAACGGGCATATTGAACTGTTTCGAAGGATATTGCATAGAAAAAAGCTGCCAGGAAGGAGATTTTCTTGTCTTTAAAAAGGGAGAAACTGAGGCTGTATATCAAAAAAAGATTAGCGGTGTTAGCGAGTATAAGGAAAAACTTAACTATCCAGACGTTTTCTTTAGTAAAAAAGTAGACAGGAGAAATCAAATACCAATACAAAGGGCCATGATACAATCCTTTAAGGTCGGTTTGGGGCCCGATTATTTTAACCGGATCATTTGTCCAGATATCTATGGCTTGAAGTGCATCGCGTGCCTGGTCATAAGTAAAGGTAATTGCTTCTTTGAAATAAAGACAGCGGAGTAAAATTGCAACAAGAAAGACGGAGAAGAGAATAACTTTTTTATTCATACGATTATATTAACAAATTGTTTTCCTGGAAAGAAGGCGCTATTATAAATATAATGCTTAAGTTTTCGATAATTATTCCTAATTGGGATGGTAAGAAGCTTCTTGAAAAAAACTTTTTAAAAGTCCTGACGTCAGTTGGAAAGGATACGGAAATAATTGTTGTCGATAATGGATCGACTGACGGAAGCCTAGATTATCTTCAGGAAATGGTTCTGAAAAATCCACCACTTCGTATAGTAAGATTTAATCAGAATTACGGGTTTGCTTATGCCTGTAATGAAGGCGTTAAGAAAACCCGGGGGGATATTGTCGTGCTTCTTAATAATGATGTCATTCCCACAAAGGGCTTCCTGAGGCCGTTGGTTAATGATTTTTCAGACCCAAGTGTTTTCGCCGTTTCTTTTAATGAACCTCAGTTCAGTTGGGCGAAAGGCATATTTGAAAACGGTTTCTTAAAACATGTGCCGGGGCCAAAAAGTAAAAAGACGCATTCGTCTTTTTGGGCTTCAGGCGGAAGCGCCGCCTTTCGAAAAAGAATTTGGCAGGAACTTGGCGGCTTTGACCCTCTCTATTATCCTTTTTACTGGGAAGACATTGATCTTTGTTACCGGGCTTGGAAAAGAGGTTACCAGATTTTATGGGAGCCGAGATCGATTGTCCACCATCAGCATCAGTCAACTGTCAGCCGGTTTTCCAAAGGCTATATTGATATAATTAAGCAACGTAATGAACTGTTTTTTATCTGGAAAAATATGACCTCTAAAAAACTGATTAATGAACACCGAAAGTTTCTTGTGAAGAGATTAGTGAAAAATCCCGGTTATTTGAAAGTAATCTTGGCCGCTTTGCTAAATATAGCTAGGGTATTTTCACGCCGTCTCCAAGAGAAGAATGAGACAAAATTAAGCGATGAAGATATATTTACCTTATTTGCCGGGGAATGACAGTATCAATTATTATTGTCAGTTTCAATACCAAGAATATTCTTGAAAAATGTCTCGGCAGCCTTGAGCATGGTTGTTGGGGATTAAAAGGTAGCTGGGAAGTAGTTGTTGTCGATAACGGTTCTACCGATGGCAGTGCTGAATTTTTAAGACAATGGCAGAAAGAAAATTTGGCCTATCAGTTTATTGGATTGGCCAAGAACTATGGCTTTTCCAAGGCAGTTAACCAAGGAATTAAGAAAGCCGAAGGTAAATATCTTCTGCTTCTCAATTCCGATGTTATTTGCCGAAAAGGCGCTATTGTCAGTCTAATTAAATTTACGGAAAAAACAGAATCCGTAGGGATTGTCGGCGGCAGACTTCTTAATCCGGATGGTACGCCCCAGTCTTCGGTGTTCCACCTGCCCACAATTAGCGGAGCAGTCAGAGAGTTTTGGCTAGGTCAGTCAGGCGCTTTCCAAAAATATTTACCGGATGGTGATAAACCGGTCATTGTTGAGGCTGTTGTCGGTGCGGTGATGCTTATCCCCAAGCAGGTCACCGAAAAGGTCGGTCTTTTCGACAAGCGGTTTTTTCTGTATTTTGAGGATCTTGATTATTGCCGGCGGTTAAGAAAAGCCGGTTTCAGAATTTACTACTTTCCCCAGGCGCAATTTGTGCACTGTCACGGTGCAAGTGGAAAAAAAACACCCGGAAAAGTTAACAGCTATCTGGTGCAAAGCAGCAAAATCTATCACGGTCTTTTTAGGCACTATCTGATAAATACGGTTATCGCCGGCGGGCAAAAGATGGTTAAACTGCGAAAAGCATTATAATCAAGTCGGATAGAAAGGGGTAAATTACACTTTAAAGTGAAAAAAATCATTGTTTACATCAAACGGCATTATTGGCAATTTTGGTTGCTTCTGATATTGGCCCTGGCAACTTTTTTGCGTACTTTTAATTTTAACAAAATCCCCCCCAGCCTTTTCGGCGATGAAGTGGACACCGGATATCAGGCTTACTCGATTTTGAAGACCGGTAAAGATTATTTCGGTAATCGTTTTCCAGTCCATTTTCAGTCTTTCGGCGATTGGCGAATGCCCCTTTATATTTATGCAACCGTTCCTTCAATCGCCGTCTTTGGCTTGACTAATTTTGCCGTTCGTTTACCCGGCCTTATTTTCAGCCTTTCGGGAATCGTCGTGACCTTTTTTTTGGTAAAAGAAATAACTAATAATACTAAAATCGCCCTCTTGGCCAGTTTATTTTTGGTTTTATCACCTTGGCATTTCCATTTTTCCCGAATCGCACTGGAAGTGACCTTGTTTAACCTTTTATTTCTGACTGCTTTGTTTTTTTTCCTTAAAGGCCAACATAATCATCGGCCGGTTATTTTGATGATTTCCGGAATTTTGTTTGCACTTTCACTTTACGCCTACAGCACGGCCAAGCTTTTTATCCCCCTATTCTTGTCTTTCCTTTTTCTGCTTCAAGGAAAAAAACTGCTGGCAAAGAAAAAGATGTGGTATTTTCTTCTGCCGCTCTTGCTTATTTCTTTGCCGATGGGATTTGATATTCTGTTCGGACAAGGAGGATCTCGATTCATGAATATCTCAATTATTACCTCCCCGAACATCGCCGAAAGAGTAGAGTTGGCTCGGCGCGAATGTTCCCGGTCCGGTTTTTGGCCAAGGGCAATCCACAATAAAGTTCTGTTTTATTTCGATGATTTTGTCAAGAACTATTTAACAAGTTTTTCCACCGATTATTTGTTTATCAGGGGAGACCCGAATTTCCGTCATAATCCGGGCGAAAAAGGACTGCTTTACCCGCTTTTCTTCCCTCTAATTTTAGTCGGAGCCTGTGCGATTGTTATTAACTTTTTAAGAAATCAAGATAAAAGACTGCTTTTACCTTTTTTAATACTGTTTTTAACTCCGGTTCCGGCAGCTCTGACTCAAAACGGGGGAGCACACGCAATTAGGACTTACCAGTTTTTGCCTTGGTGGGAATTTTTGGCAGCTTACGGTCTGGTTGGTATTTTTACTTTGATTAAATCCGGCCGGTTAAAAAAGTTGTTTGTTTCAATTTTCAGTTTGGCTTTATTGCTTTCCTCCTTTTCCTTTTTCCATTTCTATTTTTTGCATTTTCCCAATAAACAAGGCAGTTGGTGGCGCTGGTGGAATTATGGTTATCAGCAAACTTTTGATTACTTAAATCAGGTTGAGGACGAGTATCGTCAGATTTATTTTAGTCCGGCTTATGATCCGCCGATTGTTTATGCTCTCTTTTATAACCGTTATTCACCGCAGACGATTCAGAAGGAAATTACTATTTCCCCGGTCGGACTCGGCAAGTATCTCTTCGCAAATCCGGATCTTTCATTCTTAAAAACCGGAGAAAAAAAAGATGGCATACTTTTTGTGGTTACTCCGGGTTATACCCAGGCGATGGGTTACAGTCTTGAAGGCTATTCAAGTATCAAAATCGTTAAGGAAATTCCCTATCCTGACGGGGAAGTGGCTTTTTATATTTTTAAAACCATTTAAGAAAATTATTATTCTGCCGGCATATTATCATGTGAGGAAACAGGAATGAAAAAATGCGGTTGGGCTATTTTCCTTTTTGCCTTATCTCTTACGCTTCATTTAATTAAATTAGGTAATTTCCCGACCTTCATCTCTGACGAAGCCAGTATTGGCTATAATGCTTTCAGCTTATTAAAGACCGGTCGGGATGAATGGGGCAATCAGCTTCCTTTAACATTTAAGGCTTTTGGCGAACATAAATTACCGCTCTATATTTATTTTTCCGTGTTGCCGATTTCTTTTCTTGGCCTTAACCAATTGGCGACGCGTTTTGTTTCCGCTGCCTTTGGAGCTATGAGTGTTTTGTTTTTTATCAATATTGTTACCAGTATGGGTTTAGGGAGAAAGAAAAATTATGTTTTTATCATGGCAGCTTCTTTTCTTTATGTTATTAATCCCTGGCATATCCAAACCAGCCGGATGGCCCTAGAAGCTAATTTAGGACTTTTCTTTTTTTTGGCAGGTTTTACTTTCTTTCTGAAAGAAAGTTTTTGTTTGTCGGCGCTTTTTTTCGTCTTGACCCTGATTTTTAAAAATAAACCATTAAAAAAAATCTGGCCGGCAACTCTTATTTTTGTAGTTTTGCTGATACCGCTGGTTCTCTCCGGTTTTAGGGGAAGTAGCGAGCGATTCTTAAAGGTCAGTATTTTTACCGATCCCGGCGTCGTTGCCCGAATCGAGGAAAAAAGGCTTAATTGTCTTGGTCATTTCAACTACCTCTTTTGCCGTTTGGTTTATAACCGGCCAGCTGGCGAGTCTCTATCTGGAATTAAACCCGATTATCTGGTTCCATCTAGCAACGGTCAAACAGCTTTTGTAGTTTATGACTTGACGTATCGTCAAAATGACAAATAGAAAATATCTTTCAATTGTTATCAGTATTAGTTTGGTTGCCTTTGGTCTGAGGCTTTATCGTTTAGGCCAAATACCTGTCGGATTTTCCTCATCCGAGGTAGCTTTGGGCTATCGCGCCTTATGTCTGCTTAAGAGTAGTCAGGGCTGGACTGCCTTTTTTAGATTCCGGCAGATTAATCAGTCATCCCTTTATAGCTACCTTAGCGTTATACCGATGTTATTTTTGGGAGCAACTGAGTTTGCTATACGATTACCGGCCGCGTTTTTGGGCGGATTGAGCGTCTTTCTTATCTATATCCTGGTTAAAAACATTTTTTCGGAATTTAGGGAAAATAGGCTGCTGGCCACAATCGCCAGTCTGTGGCTGACCTTATCGTTCTGGCATTACGATTTTTCCCATAGTGCCGGCGACGCTAATCTGTACTTAGTTTTTCTTTTCTTTGGTTTAATCTTTCTTTTTTGGGTCATTCAGGGAAAGAAAGGCTATTTTTGGTTGGCGTTAACCTGTTTTATAGTTGCTTTTTATGTTGGTACATCAGTCAGACTGATTATTTTTCTTACATTCTTGAGTTTCTGGTTTATTTATGGTAAAGAATTTTTACTCTTTAATAAAGCATCGCTCAGAAAATATACTTTAGTTATTCTAACAATCGGATTGTTGGCTATTATCTGGGCCAATTCTTCTTTTCCTATTATCAAGAATGTTGTTTTTCACACTGATTTTCATAAGTCATTTAGAAACTTCTTTCTTAAATATTTGAACCATTTTTCTCCCCGGTTTCTATTTTTTGAGGGGGATTGGCAAGAAAAAAGGTTCGGTTTGCCTGATTTGGGGCTATTAAACTATTTAGATTTGTTTTTATTACCAATAGGTACTTATTTCTTGATTAACCAACGAATAAAAAACCAAAGTTTTCTCTGGGTTCTCATCCTGGTCTCTCCGTTATCGGCGTCTTTTTCCAGTCAAGCTATTGATTCGGAGAAAGCTTATTTATTGATCTTGCCGTTGGTAATTATCAGCTCTTTCGGAGTATTAGCCCTGGGGCTTTTAATAAGAAAAAGCCGAATCTGGGCAAGGTGTTTTCTTTCAATCGGCCTGGGATTGAATTATTTTTTTCTTTTTGTTCTATTCTGGGATCGTTACTTTATCCATGCACCTGTGGCTAATTCGCAAGCCTGGCAATATGGTTATCGGGAAGCGGTCAGTTTTGTCAATAACAGAAAGCATTCTTATAATCAGGTAGTTTTTACAAACAAGTACCCTTCGGCCCAGTTTTATTATTACTTTTATACCAACAGATTTTCAGACGACCTTTGTTCTTTCAACCCGCCTGAAAATACGAGAGACAACGATAATTTAGAATTTAGGAATCTTTATTGGCCGGTTGACCGTTTTCAGAAAAAAACACTTTATGTTGCCGCAACTTACGAGATCCCGGAAACAGACATCGAGCTTCAGCAAGCACGAATTCTTAAAGATATTTACTATTTAAACGGAGAATTGGCTTTCCGAATAGTCGAAACCTTATAAAATGACAAAGAATTGGGCTATTTTATTAATCATTATTCTTGCTTCTTTTCTAAGGATCTATCAAATCGGATTAGTTCCTCATGGTTTTAATGCCGATGAGGCGGCAATTGGGTATAATGATTACTCCCTTATTACGACCGGGAGAGATGAGCATGGAAATTTTTGGCCGCTGCACTTTCGGTCATTTAACGATTACAAACCGGGCGGCTATTTTTATTTAGCCTTGCCTTTTGTTAAACTTTTGGGCTTAAGCGAACCGGCTGTCAGGTTACCATCGGTGATTTTTGGTGTCTGGTCCGTTTATCTGATCTTTCTTTTGGCCCGGCAGCTGATTCCGGTACCGGGAAATCTTATTTCCCGAATCCAATTTTCTTATCCGGAAATTGCTGCCTTGATGCTGGCAATTTCTCCGTGGCATATTCAGTTTTCCCGGGGCGCCTGGGAAACAAATGTAGCGACTGCCTTTCTGATTCTTGGTACTTGGTTATTCGTGAAAGGAGTTAGTCGCAATCGTTTCTCTGATTATGTTTGTTCCCTGGTTGCATTTGTTGTTTCCGCTTATGTTTATCACAGTTCCAGGATTCTTGCCCCTTTATTGCTGTTGCTTTTAATCTGGCTGAATAGAAAAATATTTTTTCTGCAAAAATCCAAATTGGCAATCTGGTTGGTAATCGGATTCTTATTGTCTTTTCCCCTCTTGCTAAGTTTCTTGAAAGGAGGCGCCTTGGCCCGTTTTTCCGGAGTCGGAATAACCGGAGACATCGGTCCATTTTGGAATACGAACCGTCTTCGGGGTGAACATGGACCGGATATGGACGCTTTTTGGGTCAAGATCCTTCACAACCGGCCGCTGTCGTATCTGATTAAAATTTTAGCAAATTGGTCAAGTCATTTTGGAGGTGATTTCTTATTCATCAGCGGCGATCCGATAGTCCGCAGTAATTGTCCGGGAATCGGCCAGTTTTATTATTTGGATCTGCTTTTTTTTGTTCTCGGCGCTTTTTTTATCTTAAGGGAGAGAAAGACATCTTTTGGATTCTTAACGGCTTGGCTGATGATAGCGCCATTGCCGGCGTCTTTGACGCTTCAATCGCCCCATGCACTTCGTTCTCATTCGATGGTAGTTCCTTTCCTGTTAATTGTCGCTTATGGAATATATCGATTTTTGCTTTCCTTAAAATCTTCGATACCCGATCGTATATGTAATCCCGGTCCCGGAGCGGCTAAAGGGAAAATTTTAATTCTATTATTGGTAGTGATTTCAGTTTATTTTTGGCAGCTCGGGTATTTTCTGAAAAGCTATCTGGCAGACTATCCGATTAATTCACCCCAAGTTTGGGAATACGGGATGAAAGAATTGGTAAGCTATTTAGAACCAATACATAATCAATACCGGAAAATCCTGGTTACCGATAAATATGATCAGCCTTATATTTTGTTTCTGTTTTATCTGAAATACCCGCCGGCGGTTTTTCAGAAAGAGGCTGTTTTAACTCCGCGGGATAAGTTTGGTTTTTCGACAGTCCGTGACTTTGACAATTTTCATTTTGAGGAAATCGATTGGGAGAAGCTTAAGGATCAAGAGAATGTCTTAATTGTCGGTACCGATGAAGAAATACCCGATTCGGCCAACATCGTCAAACGAATTTACTTTAGAAACAATCGGCCGGCTTTTGAAATTGCCGAGCTTTGAAGTATAATCATTAAGATGATGGGCAAAATATCGGTTGCGATAGCGACTTTTAATGAAGAGGCCAATATTGCTGATTGCCTTAGGTCGGTTAAGTCTTTTGCCGATGAAATTGTGGTTGTTGACGGTGCCTCACAAGATCAAACCAGGCAGATTGCCCAAGGGCTGGGGGCGCGCGTAATTAAAACCAAAAACCGGCCGATGTTTCATATAAATAAAAACCGGGCAGTCGAAGCTTGTACCGGAAACTGGATTTTGGTTTTGGACGCCGATGAACGGGTAAGTCCGGAACTGGGACAGGAAATTAGAAGAGTTGCCCATCGGAAGCGGGAAAAAGGGGACCCGGTTGGTTTTTGGATTAAAAGAAAAAACTTCTTCTTAACGGGCTTTCTGAAGAAAGGCGGCCAATACCCGGATCCGGTAATCAGGTTTTTTGAAAAAGGGAAAGGTAAACATCCTGAAGTCAGTGTTCACGAGCAAATAGAAGTCGACGGCCGATTAGGGTGGTTGAAAAACGATCTTGTTCACCTTTCTAGTCCGACCTTTACTCGATACTTAACCCGTGAGAACCGCTATTCATCGCTCGAGGCTCAATCTATGGCTGAGAGAAAATTGAAAATAAATTTATTTAATTCGTTTCAATATTTGTTTCTGAAACCTATTTCCACTTTTTTTTCTTTATTCGTTCGGCATCAGGGTTTCAGAGACGGCTTTCCCGGTTTTGTTTTTTCGCTTTTTTCCGGGCTTCATTACCTGCTCGCCTATGTTAAGTATTGGGAAATGAAGAGATCCGGCAGGGTAAGGGATATAAAACAAGATTGGTTATAGTATGATCAGGAAATACTCTTTTTGGTTGTTAGTGCTCGTATTGATAAGCCTGATATTCCGTTTAGTTTTTATATGGCGGCATTCTGCCCCTATTACTTATGATCAGGGTCGCGATTTGCTTGATATCAGAAGGACAGTAATATATAAAAGACCGCCACTGATTGGTCCAACGACTTCGCTGCACGGTCTTTTCTATGGTCCTTTTTGGTATTACTTAATTTTGCCTTTCTATATTTTGACAGGCGGGCACCCTTTAAGCTCTTTAGGACCATTAATCTTGTTTTCGGTTTTGTTGCCTTTTTTCTTCTTGAAGATTTTAGACGATAAAGAAATCGCCACGGTTTTCGTTCTTACTTATAGTTTTTCTTGGCCTTTTTTTATCAATACCACTATTGCCCTGAATACGAATCCAATGGTTTATATCGTTCCTGTTATTATTTTATGCTTGAGCCGATACATGAATTGTGGCCGGAAACTGTGGCTGGCTTTATCTTTGTTTTTGCTGGCTTCAGGCTTCCATTTTAATTTTGTGATAGCTGCTTCCTTGGTTCCGGCTGTCCTGTTGCTTTTTTTAATTAATGGAAAAATAAAATCAATCTGGATACATAGATCATTTTTGCCATTTTTTCTCCTTCCCTTTATCCCTCAGCTGATTTTCGACTTACGTCATGATTTTATTCAGACGAAATCGATCATACCGCTAATAGAAGGAAAAACTGGATCTTTGAGCATCTCGCAGATGAGTCCGAAAGCGCGTTTCCTGAGTCGCTTTCCGATCTGGTACAATATTTTTTTGGATTCGGCAGGCAGAAGCAAGCTATTAGCTTATATTTTTCTTTTTCTGATAGCCTGGATTGTTTTGAATTCATATCTTAAAAATAAGCCGAAAAATAAAGAAGTATTTTCACTGTTTCTTACCAGCCTGGTTCTTTTAGCGGTAGTTCTATTTTGTCTTAATATGGCGCCTTTCGAAATATGGCCTTGGTATTTAAATGCCGTTAGTGCCATGATGGTAACCTTGATTGGTGTATCTTTGGCGGTCCTTTATAAAAAAGGCCGTTTTTCAAAAGTACTAAGTATAATACTCCTGTTTTACTGGTTAGGATTTAGTATCCGGCAATATTGGCCATTTCCACTTGAAAAAACCCTCTCTTCCGATCCTGCCAATCTGAGAAATAGGATTCAGGTTATTGATCGAATATATCAGAATGCTGCCGGCAAAGGATTCAATGTTTATACTTTTGCCCCTTACGTTTATGATTATCCCTACCAATACCTTATCTGGTGGCGTGCCAAAAATAAATACGGCTACGTACCGGAGGAATACGTATACTTATCCGGTAAGCCCATTTACGTTGCCGGTAAAAAGGAAGCGGACGCTTTACTGCCGGTTAAGAAAAGCGAATTTGTTTATTTAATCATCGAGCCTTATGAGTCGCAAAAAAACTGGTTTATCGAATGGAGAAATAATTTTTCAGCCGCGGTTGAAGAATGGGAGATCGGAGCAACAAGAATCGAAAAGCTGGGAGAAAAGATATGAATATTGCTGTAGATATTTCACCATTAAAGTCCGGTCACCGTTATCGTGGTATTGGAAAATATACGCAAAAGTTAGTCGATAACCTTCAAAAAGTAGATTGTCAAAATCGATTTTTTTTGATATCCGATAAAGATAGACGGTTGATTAGTCAAGCTGACTTGATCCATTATCCGTTTTTTGATCTTTTTTTTCTGACTTTACCGGTTGTTAAGCGTGTCAAGACTGTAGTTACGATTCACGACCTGATTCCTTTAGTTTTCCCAGTCCAGTATCCGCCGGGCATAAGAGGTAAGATCAAATTCGGCCTGCAAAAGTTATCTTTAAAAAATACCAAAGCGGTAATAACCGATTCGTACTCGTCTAAAAGGGATATTTTAAGATTTCTGAAAATACCGGCCAATAAGATATTTATTGTTTACCTGGCTCCTGATGAAGATTTTCGACCTCTGGGTAATAAAGCAGTACTTGCTGCGATCAGAGAAAAATACCGTTTACCACCATCGTTTGTCTTATACGTTGGCGATGTTAATTATAACAAAAATGTTTTAGGTCTGATTAAGGCTTGTTTAGAAATTAAAATGCCGGTAGTAATTATCGGAAAGCAGGCAGTACAGTCCGATTTTAACCCCGACCATCCTGAGAATCAGCCGCTGGCGCTATTGATTAAAGTTTACGGAGATAATAAAGGAGTTATCCGCCTTGGTTTTGTTCCCACCAAAGATTTGGTGGCGATCTATAATTTAGCCTCAGTTTATTGCCAGCCGTCTTTTTATGAAGGTTTTGGCCTGCCGCTTTTGGAAGCAATGAGGTGTGGCTGCCCAGTGGTTTCCAGTAATCGCTCCAGTTTGCCTGAAGTCTGCGGAAAAGCGGCTGTTTTAGTTAATCCCAAACCTGACGGTCTTGCCAGAGGATTAAAATTAGTTTTAAATGATTTGGCACTCAGAAAAAAACTGGTTGAGAAAGGTTTTCGGCAGGCAAGTAACTTTTCCTGGATCAAGACGGCCAGAAAGACTATTGAAATCTATGAAAAAGTGTATCAGCAAAGGTAAATACCGGTTGATTCTTTTTGCTTGGTTGTTCTTTCAACTGCTGGTTTTTATTAATTTCCAGGTAAGCTCGAAGTTGATAGCCAATAAGGATGGTTATCTTTACTCGGAAAAAGGCCAACAGCCAAAGTGGTTACAGTCTTGGGCAAATTTTGACGGAATTCATTATTTACAGATCGCCCAGCGGGGTTACGGCCTTTATCAACAGGCTTTCTTTCCCTTTTATCCGAAGCTGATCGGTTTTATCGGGAAAATTCTGGCCGGCCAATATCTTCTGGCCGGTTTTTTGATTTCATCAATATCATTATTGGGTGTTTTATACCTGCTTTATAATTTAGTCTTGCTGGATTGGTCGAAGGAAGAAGCAATACATACCATTTTCTTTCTGGTTCTTTTTCCGACCTCATTTTTTTTTACTGCCGTTTACACGGAATCTATCTTTCTCTTTCTGACTTTGCTGGCTTTTTACTGGGCCAGAAAGAGACTATGGCTGCTCGTGCCCTTGGCTATTGCCCTAGCGTCCGCTACCAGGTTGGTCGGTATTTTTTTAATCCCGGCCTTGCTCTTTGAACTGTGGCAGCAGCAGAAAAGAGGACAAAAACTAAAAGTCGGTTATCTTTTCCTGTCTCTTTGGCTGATTTTGATTTCTCCTTTAGGGCTGGTTAGTTATATGAAATATTTAAGTAATAATTATCAGGATTCTTTAATGTTCGTTCATGTTCAGTCGAACTTTGGCGCCCAGAGATCGGGAGGTAAAATGGTCCTTCTTTACCAGGTTTTCTGGCGCTACCTGAAGATGGTAATCAGCTGCCAAAAAAATAGTCTCGTATATTTCAATGTTTGGTTCGAATTATTATCGGCACTTTTGTTTTTAGCGCTTTTAATTCTTGCTTATTTTAAGAAGGTCAATTACTCATATTTAATTTTTGCTTTTTTTGCCTACCTAATACCGACTCTGACAGGAACTCTTTCTTCCTTTCCCCGATATGTGCTGGTTCTTTTTCCGGCTTTTATTGGTTTATCCTTATTTCATAAGGAGCATCCTCTTATTGGAAAGATTTTTTCGTTTATCTTGTTTATATTGCTTTTTATCTGCCAATTTCTTTTTAGTCAGGGATATTGGGTCGGTTAATTACAAAATATGAATATTTTTAAAGAAAAAGCCAGGCTCTTAGCCAGACGGATTGTTCATAATCAGCTGGTGCGGGGCAGTATGATTTTATTTTGCGGCAGTATGATCGGTAATATCAGTAATTATGTATATCATTTATTAATGGGAAGAATGCTTGGTCCAAGTAATTATGGAGCATTGGAGTCGGTTATTTCTCTGGTTTATTATTTGGGGATTCCTTTGGCGGGAATAAATTTAGTGGTAGTCAAGAAGGTTTCGCAATTGCGCGGAGAGGGAAAGGAAAAGGAAATCAGTTTTTTTTATCAGTACATAACTTCGAAAATGTTCCTTATTGGTTTTTTGGGACTAATAGTAATTTCCTGTTTTTCCATCAAGATTAAGAATTTTCTTCACCTTGACTCGAATTGGCCGATTTTGGCAATTATGGCTTATTCTTTCGTCGGCATTTTTATCGGCATAAACTCGGCTGTTCTTAATGCCTTTTACCGGTTTTTAAAGGTTTCTTTTTTAGGAATCTTACAAGCGGGTATAAAGTTGGTCTCGGCGGTGGTTTTAGTCAGCTTGGGATGGCAAGTAATTGGCGCTTCTGGCGCTTTTTTGATTGGTTCGATTTTGGCCCTTGGGCTGAGTTTTTTTTATCTTAAAAAAATTGTTAAGTTTGATCATACGGACAGGATCGGGCGGAAATCGGAAAATATTTTCCGAGATATGGTGCCTTTTTTTGTTTCTTCGGTTGCTTTTACTTCTCTTTACACCACTGACCTGGTTTTAGCCCGCCATTTTTTACCGGCCACCGAAGCGGGTTTATATGCGGCCCTGTCTGTTTTGGGGAAAATTATTTTTTTTGCCAGCGGTCCAGTCGGACAGGTAATGTTTCCGATGGTTTCCAATCGCCAGGCGGCGGGCGTTGACTACCGGCGACTTTTCATGACGAGCCTTTTTTTAGTGCTGCTGGTTAGCTTGGGAATCAGCGGAGTTTATTTTTTCTTCCCGGATCTAATGGTCAATATCTTATTCGGTGGAAGCTATTTGGCCGCTTCTAAATATCTGATTATTTTTGCCCTCTTTTTAACTTTTTATTCTTTGGCGAGCGTGACAGCCCAGTTTTTTCTTTCAATATCAAAAAACGAGACGGTTGTATTATCCGGTTTGGCGGCTTTTTGTCAAGCTGTCTATATTTTTTTCTTTCACCAAGACATCGTTCAGATCGTCTCGGTTTCGGCTATAATCTGCGGTTTACTGTTTCTGTCATTCATGATATATTTTTTTAAGAACTGCCGGGAGGGCTTTCAGCGATGATCGATACCGATCTTAAGAAAAAAATTCGCCGGATCGTTGATTTTCCGGAAAAAGGTATTGTTTTCTGGGACATCGCCCCGCTATTGGAAGATAAAAAAGCCCTTAAATATCTTGTCGGCCGGTTGGTTTTTAAGTATAAAAATAAAAAGATTGATAAAGTCGTCGGTATCGACGCCCGAGGATTTATATTGGCCGGAATTCTGGCGGAGCGGTTGGGAGCGGGAATAGTTATGGTAAGGAAACAGGGAAAATTACCCTGTCAGGTTGAGTCAGCCGATATTGATATCGAGTACGGAAAAAGAACCCTGGAGATTCAAAAAAATTCAATCTTTCCGGGTGACCGGGTTTTACTGATTGATGATGTTTTAGCAACCGGCGGGACTATGGAAGCGGTTGCCAATTTGGTAAAAAAACTGAAAGGCAAAATTGTAGCGATTGCCTTTTTAATTGTTCTTGATTATTTTCCGGGGAGAGACAAATTAAAAAATTACCGATTGGATTCTTTAATTAATTATAAGGACCGGAATGGCAATTAAAAAGCATCAGGCTGAGATCGGTATTATTGGCGGTTCGGGTTTTTACGACCTGGCCGAGGACTTAGAAGAGATCAAAACAGAAACCCCTTACGGGCCGCCTTCTGATAAGATTTCCTTAGGTAATATAGCCGGTCGCAAGGTGGCTTTTTTGCCTCGTCATAATAAAAGCCATGATGTTCCACCGCATCAAATTAATTACCGCGCCAACATTTGGGCTTTAAAAAGCCTCGGCGTGGAGAGAATAATTACCTCACACGCAGTCGGTTCTTTACAGACAGGCATTAAGCCGGGTGATTTTGTTATTTTGGATCAATTTATAGATCGGACCAAAGGAAGAGTTGATACTTTTTATGATGGCCAGATTGCCACTCATGTTTCAACTGCTTTTCCTTACTGTCCCCAACTTCGGAAATTGGCAGTAAAGGTTTGCCGAAATTTAAAACTCCAGGTTCACGAAGAGGGAACGGTAGTAGTTATCCAGGGGCCAAGATTCTCAACGGCAGCTGAATCGACTTGGTTCACTAAGATGGGTTGGGAGGTAATCAATATGACCGAATATCCGGAAATCACGCTCGCCCGCGAAAAAGAAATTTGTTATTGCGCGGTTGCCATTGTCACCGACTACGATGCCGGTTTAGTGGCCGAAGGTGAAATTAAACCGGTTTCGGTGGATCAGGTTCTTAAAATGTTTAAAGAAAATATCGGTTATGCCAAAAAGATTATTCTGTCCATGATTAAAAGTTGGCCGAAGAAAACAACTTGCAGCTGTCAGAGGACTTTGGCAGGGGCACGATTTAGTTAATATTGCAGATGAATAAAGATAAAAAACCAAAAATAGGCAGAAAATTGCTTTCCGTGATAGTCCCTGTTTATAGGGAGGAGAAAATAATTGAAAGAAGCCTTCGGGAGATTGAAAATGCTCTAAAACAGATTCGGCATGATTACGAAATTATCTGCGTAATAGATGGAGATACAGACAAGAGTTACCAAAACGCCCGTAAGGTAAAATCTTCAAAAACCAGGATCTTGCGTTATCGAGAAAACAGGGGCAAGGGCTATGCCATCCGTTACGGTATGGCTCGGGCAAGAGGAGACCTGGTCGCTTTCATTGATGCGGGAATGGATTTAGATCCGAATGGTCTTTCGATGCTCTTGGAACACATGGAGTGGTACCATGCCGATATTATTGTCGGTTCAAAAAGGCATCCTGCATCGGAAGTGAACTATCCATTACCCCGCTTTATTTTAAGTTTTATTACTCAAATGATTGTTTGGATTTTATTTGGTCTTAAAGTAAAAGATACTCAGGTTGGTTTGAAGGTTTTTCGCCGTGAAGTTTTAGAAGATGTCTTACCGCGTCTTTTGATGAAAAGGTGGGCTTTTGATGTTGAACTACTAGTGGTAGCCAGAAAAGTAGGTTATAACAAGATTTACGAAGCCCCTGTTAAATTGACCGAGAAATTCTCCAGTAATGTTAAAATATTTGGCTCAAATGGCATTTGGAAATCCGGCATTGATGTTTTAGCGATATTTTATCGTCTCTACTTAGTTCGTTATTATGAAAGCTATAATAAGCGAAAATGGGATTGTGACCCTAAATTAGCTTTTTCAAAAAGTAAATAAGGTGACCAGCACTACTTCACGCATTTCAGATGGAGATTTGGTAGCAGTAGTTATTCCGGTCAGAACCGCAACCACCTATCTTGAAGAAACAATCTCTTTTTTACGAAAACAATCGTATAAAAAGTATGAGCTGATTGTTGTTACCGACGAGGAAGAAAAGATTGAAACTGCCAGAGTAATCGCCAGTAAAAAACCGGGACCGGCTTACAAGAGAAACTTGGGAGTAAAAAAAGCCAGAGGTAAAATTTTGGCTTTTTTGGATGATGATTCTTATCCCCAAAAAGATTGGCTTAAAAATGCAATCAGGGTATTTGAAGAAGACAAAGACATCGTTGCTGTCTGCGGTCCGTCGTTAACGCCTCCCAATGACAGTATCCGCCAAAAAGCCTCCGGTTGGGTTTGGGCCAGCTGGTTTGGCAGCGCCGGAGCCGGGACTTACCGGAATAAAGTTAGTCACCGGCGGGAAGTTGATGACTTTCCTTCCGTTAATCTGCTGGTTAGAAAAAAAGATTTCGAACGGGTGGGTAGATTTGATATTAAGCACTGGCCGGGTGAAGATACCAAACTATGCCTCGGTTTAACCAAGGGTTTGGGCAAGAAGATAATTTATGACCCCAAAGTAATAGTTTATCACCATCGCCGGCCAATTTTTGGGCCGCATTTGAAGCAAATCAGCCGCTACGCTGTACGCCGCGGTTTTTTTGCCAAAAAGTATCCGGAGACTTCGCGCCGCTTGGGTTATTTTGCCCCGACTATTTTTATAAGCGGTTTAGTTATCGGTAGTATAATATCGCTGTTTTATCCGTTCTTCGAAAATATTTATTTTACAGCCTTGGTAATCTATACCGGGCTTTTGCTGATTTCGGGAGCTGAAGTATTGATAAAAGAGAAGGATCTCTATTTGAGCTGGTTGGTTATGATAGCGATTTTTTTTACCCATGTTTGCTACGGCATATATTTTCCTTATGGTTTTTTCCGTAAAGACTTAGGTATAGTTCCGCATGAGATCGACAAACAAAGGAAAAGATATGTCGGTGGTTAGGTAGATTTCCTGATAATTTTTACGTGTTATACTAGCTGCCAATGAAGATTGTTATTGCTTATCCCCCGTTGGAATCCCCTAAGGGGATTCCGTTTTTAGGTCAGAATCGCCAATTTCAGTGGTCAAAAGTTCCCTGGACCGCTTATCCGATGGTACCGGCTTACGCGGCGACTCTTTTGAAAAAAGCCGGTTATCCAATAGCCTGGCTTGACGGGATTGCCGGCGGCCAGACTTACCAAGAGTGGTTTAATGATTTAAGGAAAGAAAAAGCGGATTTGATGCTGATTGAAACAAAAACTCCGGTAGTGAAGCTCCATTGGAAGATTATCGACAAACTTAAAACTAATAATTCAAAGCTCAAAATTGTCTTAGTCGGTGATCATGTAACCGCCCTTCCGGAAGAAAGCTTCAAGAATTCTCGGGTTGATTATATTTTGGCCGGCGGCGATTATGATTTCTTGCTATTGAATCTTGTGAATCATTTGACAAGAGGAGAAAAACTTGAGCCGGGAATCTGGTATAGAAAAAACTCAAAAATAAAAACTAAAATTTCAAATCCACAACTCAAATATCAAAACTATAAATCTACTGGTCGATTTAGGCTGAATCATAATCTTGATGGCTTGCCTTTTATTGATCGGGAGTTAACCTGTTGGCGGCTTTATGCCTACAAAAACAGCAATTATAGCCGGACACCAGGGACTTATACCATGTTTGGCCGGGACTGCTGGTGGGGAAAATGCACTTTTTGTAGTTGGACAACTTTATACCCAGGTAGAGCTTATCGGGTAATGTCACCAAAGAGGGCGATAGATGAAATCGGATATATTTTAGATCATTGGCCGGTCAGAGAAATCATGGACGATAGCGGGACCTTTCCGGTTGGGGACTGGCTCAGGGAATTTTGTGAAGGAATGATTAGGCGAGGTTACAATAAAAAAATAAAAATAGACTGTAATATGCGTTTCAATGCCTCTTTAACTCAGCAAGATTATGACAGAATGGCAAAAGCCGGCTTTAGGTTCATCCTCTATGGGCTAGAGTCGGCCAACCAAAAAACTCTTGATCGGGTTAACAAGAATCTTCAGGTGGCACAAATCAGCCGGGGAGTCAGAATGGCTAAAGAAGCCGGACTTTGGCCGCATGTGACAGTGATGGTCGGCTATCCCTGGGAGACCAAAAAGGAAGTTTTAAAAACTCTAAGCCTAGCTCAGCAGCTTTTTAAAAATGGTTGGGTTGATACTCTCCAGGCAACAATCGTGATTCCTTATCCGGGAACACCGCTTTTTGCCCAGTGTCAAAAAAATAACTGGTTGAAAACTACGGATTGGAGCCGGTATGATATGAAAGAGCCGGTAATGAAAACACCAATAACCGATGAAGAAATAATGGCTTTGATACGAAATATATACAGTTCTTTTTTAACGCCCGAATTTATCTGGCGGAAATTAAAAGAAGGCTTAACTGATTGGGATAGATTTAAATATTATACTTGGTTGGGAGTAAAATATTTTTCAAAGAGAAAGGATTTTAATGTCTAGATCGAAAAAAGATTATTCTATCTCAGCGCCAATGATTTCATATAATGATGAAACGATTTTGGAAGATTGCCTTGCATCTATCAGAAGCCAAAACTACGATCAGAAGTTAGTAAATATTATAATTATAGATGGTGGTTCTACTGATGCTACTTTGAGAATTGCCAAAAAATACGGAGCGGTTATAATTTCCCGGCCTGACCTTAAAAACCAGCCAAATATCAGGGGAAGACTAGCGCTTGACTTGTCAAGGGGCGATCTGATTCTTTCTCTTTCTGCCGACAATAGGCTTCAAGAACCTGATGCTCTAGTCAAAATGGTGGAGACATTTACTGATAAAGAGATAATCGCATGCCAAACCTTAAGATACGGCTATAAAAAAACCGATCCGATTTTATCCCGTTATTTTGCTCTGATAGGCGGGTGTGATCCAATTGCCGTCGGTTTGGGTAAAGCGGATCGAGGGCCCTATGATAACAGAAATTGGCATTCTTTCGGTACAGTTTACGATTGTGGGGAATACTATAAGGTTAAATTTAAACCCGATGTTTCAAAGATTCCGACTCTTGGCGCCAATGGTTTTTTGGTGAGAAGAGAGCTTTTGGAGAAGATGGATTATAAAGAAAACGCGACGCATATCGATATGTGCGTTAGTTTGATACAACAGGGATATAATACCTTTGCCTTTGTTAAAAATAAGCACATAATTCATTATATTGATGTAGGAGTAATTAATTTTTTAAGAAGAAAAATGCGGTATGCCGGTATGTATTCTGCCACTAAGATAGAGAGAGTTTACGGAGTTTTTCATAAAAAGGATACGAGCTGGCTTATTTGGCTGGTATTTGCCAACACGACGTTTATCGTGCCCTTTTCACGGGCAATCAAGGGATATCTTTATGTGAAAGATATTGCTTGGTTTTTACACCCTGTAATGTGTTTTATGTTTACCTTGGGGTATAGTTGGTTTAATATAAAAAAGTTCTTAATTAATATTAGAGATAAGATACATATTGCATCATAAATTTAAAGGAGCTATATGAAGGTTGTCATTCTCTGCGGTGGAAAAGGAACAAGGATTAGAGAGATTTCGGAAATGATTCCTAAACCGATGCTTCCTATTGGGGAAAAGCCGATGCTTTGGCATATCATGAAAATCTATTCCCACTATGGGATAAATGATTTTATTTTATGTTTAGGTTATAGAGGCTGGGTAATAAAAGAATTTTTCTTAAATTATTGTGCAAAATTAGCTGATGTAACAGTTAGTCTAAATAAA
The DNA here is from genome assembly GCA_035529595.1 of Bathyarchaeia archaeon. Taxonomy (GTDB): domain Bacteria; phylum Patescibacteriota; class Microgenomatia; order PFEM01; family JAFGMK01; genus DATKWK01. Next base: position 179,160 of record DATKWK010000035.1, on the reverse strand, counting down.
CATGATTCGGCTGTTTATCACAACTCTTTCATAGGCGAGGATTGGAAAGTGACTCTGGTAGAGACAGGAGAGGATTCAATGACTGGGGCTCGGGTTTGGAAAGCCCGGAAATACTTAAAAGATGAAGATATTTTTGGGGTTACTTACGGTGATGGTCTGAGCGATATTAATATCAAAGCTCTGTTGCGTGCTCATAAAAAATCAAAGGCCCTGGGGACAGTGACCGGAGTCTATCCTTCTAGCCGCTTTGGCGAAATTAAGGCTGAGAAAAAAGGCATAATTTCTGAGTTTGATGAAAAGCCGGCGGTAGGAGATAAGTTGATCGGTGGCGGTTATATGTTTTTTAACAAGGAAGTATTTAATAAATATTTCAGGGATGGCGAGGATTTGGTTTTAGAAAGTGAAGTGTTGCCCAAAATGGTTCAATACAAGAAACTGCATCTTTATAAACATCGCGGGTTTTGGCAGTGCATTGATACTCCCCGAGAGTTTGATTTAGTGAATAAAATGTGGAGAGACGGCAAGGCTCCTTGGAAGATATGGAAATAAAAAAAGTTCTCGTTACCGGTTCGGATGGCTATATTGGTGCAGTTTTATCAGAAAAGTTAGTCAAAAAGGGTTATCAGGTAGTCGGTTTGGACGCTCTTTTTTACAAAGACCTACTTCTTGGTCCTTATAGAAGAAATTATCATTTGCGTAAGGGCGATATTTGTAATTTAGGGAACTTTGATTTATCAGGTTTTGATGCGGTTATTCATCTAGCTGCTTTGCCTGATGACCCTTTGGAAAGACTTAATCCGGAGTTGACGGAAAAGATTAATCATCTAGGAACGGTTAAATTAGCTAAGGCTTGCAAGAAAGCTGGAGTTGGTAAGTTTCTTTTTTCTTCTTCTTGCAGTGTTTACGGTTGGTCAAAAGAAGCAGTGGCTGAAGCTAGTCCGACTAATCCTTTAACCACCTATGCTTGGAGTAAAAAGCAATCAGAAGATGAGCTTTTAAAATTAGCTGACGATGATTTTTGCATTGGGATTCTAAGAAACTCTACCGTTTATGGTTACTCGTCTAAATTCAGGGGTGATTTGGTGGTTAATAATTTGACGGCGTCGGCTTTAGTTTTGGGGGAGTTGAGAGTAAAAAGTGACGGGACTCCCTGGCGGGCCCTAATTGATGTTCGGGATCTGAGTGAAATTTTTGTTAAGTTTTTGGAGGCGAAAGCAAGAAAAATAAATGGCGAGGTTTTCAATATTGGTTTTAATGAAAATAATTTTCAGGTTAAAGATATTATTAAGTTAGTTTGCCGGCAGCTACCACGATGTGGAGTAGTTTATACCGGTGAGCACAGTGATGATAAGCGGAGTTATCGAGTAAATTTTGATAAGCTTGATTCTCTTTTTCCGAACTTGAGGCAAAATTGGCCTTTAGGGAAGTCGATTGAGGATTTGGTGGTAAAATTAAAGCAATTTGGGTATACTCGAGAAGATTTCGATTCAGGGAAGTATAATCGAGTCGAGAGATTACTGAAGGTAGTTTGAGAAAAGTGTTTCAGGGAAATAATCAGATGACTAGTAGTTACTGGCGGAAAAGACGGGTTTTAGTCACTGGCCATGAAGGTCTCCTTGGTTCTTGGTTAACTAAGGCCTTGATAAAGCAGGGGTCAAACCTTATTGGTTTAGATAAGGTAAAGGCGCGTCAATTTTCTGTTTTGGCTGGGTTTAGGGATAAGATTAAAATTGCTAAGGGTAATGTTTCTAGTTTGACCTTGGTAAAAAAGGTTATTAAAAGATATAAACCGCAAACAATTTTTCACCTGGCTGCCCAGGCGATTGTTGGCGAAGCTAATAAAGACCCGATTGAGACTTTTAAATCAAATATTCAGGGGACATGGAATCTTTTGGAAGCAGCCAGAGGGAATGATTTTATTGAGTCGATTGTGGTGGCTTCAAGCGATAAAGCTTATGGAGTTCAAGAAAGTCTTCCCTATCAGGAAGATAGTTCTTTAAGAGGATCTCACCCTTATGATGTTTCTAAAAGTTGCGCTGATTTGCTTTCTTATACTTATTACAATACTTATGGTTTGCCGGTTTGTATGACTCGTTGCGGGAATATTTTTGGTCCGGGAGACCACCATTTCTCTCGGATTGTTCCGGACACGGTTCGAAAAGCGCTGGCTGGAGAAACGCTCTTAATCCGCAGCGATGGTAAGTTTACCCGTGACTATATTTATGTTAAAGATGTGGTAGAAGGCTATCTTCTGTTAGCCTCCAAAATGAAAAAACTTGGTCTTTATGGCCAGGCTTTTAATTTTAGTAACGAAAAACCAGTTTCTGTCTTAAAGTTAGTAAGCGCTATTTATAAACTTTGTGGTCAGGAGTCAAACTATAAAATAGTTAATCAAGCTAAGGCGGAGATAAGAGATCAATACTTATCTTCCCAAAAAGCCAAAAAGATTTTGGGATGGAGGGCAAAATACAACCTGGAAAGGGGATTGCAAAAAACAATTAAATGGTATACAAAAGTTTATAGCTTTGTTTAAAAATAGAGGTAAATGAAATTGAAGCTTAAAAATTTGTTTGACTTTGAGCTATCAAGGAAAGAGAAACCGCTGTTTATTTTTGAATTGGCTAATAATCATATGGGCAGTGTTGAACATGGTTTAGGAGTAATCAGAAGTTTTTATAAGGTGGCCCAAGAGTTTGATTTTAATTTTGCTTTTAAGTTTCAATTTCGTGATATTCCCAGCTTTATTCATCCTGATTATCAAAAAAGGATGGATATCAAATATGTAAAGCGATTTTCGGAAACAGATCTTTCAGAAAAAGAATGGAAAACTTTAAAAAACGAACTTGATAAATTAGGCTTTATTTCCGTTTGTACCCCTTTTGATGAGAAATCAGTTGATAGGATTGAAGCCTTAAATTTTGATATTGTCAAAATTGGCAGTTGTTCTTTTAATGATTGGCCATTGCTTGAGAGAATTGTTAAAACCAAGAAACCAATTATTGCTTCGACAGCAGGCGTAGAGCTTGAAGATATAGATAAAGTGGTAAGTTTTTTTCAAAACCGGAAGAAACGGTTTGCCCTAATGCATTGTGTGGGCGAATACCCAACAGGAGAAGAAAATTTACAGCTTGGCCAAATAGATATGCTTAGGAAGAGATATTCGGGGGTGGTGATTGGTTTTTCAACTCATGAAGATCCGAATAGTTTCGAAGCGGTTAAATTGGCAATCGCTAAGGGGGCAAGGATTTTAGAAAAGCACGTAGCGGTTAAAACAAAAAAATTTAACATCAATGCTTATTCAGCCACTCCGAATCAAACTAAAAAATGGCTAAAATCGGCTGAAGAGGCTCTAAAAATGAGTGGACTTACAGATCAGAGAGCTGAATTTACTAAAAAAGAGTTGGCTGACCTGAGGCAATTTAAAAGAGGGGTTTTTGCCAAAAAGGAAATTAAAAAAGGCGAGCTTATTGATATTAAGGATGTTTTTTTTGCCTTTCCTAATCAAGAGGATCAAGTTTTAGCCAATGATATGTCTAAATATACTCACTTTTATGCTAATAAACAAATTAAAAAGAATGAAGCGATTATTGATGTTAAAAAAGTAAATATTAGAAAAAAGATTTATTCAATAGTGGAGAAAGCTGATAAAATTTTGAAAAAATATAAAATTGCGATTCCTCAAAAAACTGATTTTTCAATCTCTTATCATTATGGACTTGAGAAATTTTATCAATATGGCGGGATTTTGATAGATTGCGTTAATCGAGAATACTGCAAAAAATTAATTGTTATGTTTTCGAACCAGAAGCATCCGGCACAATATCATAAAAAGAAAGAAGAGACTTTTTATATTCTTGGTGGTAAGTTCGTAATTACTTTAAATGGTAAGGAAAAAAATTATAAAGCAGGTGATATCGTGACAGTAAAGCGGAAAGTGAAGCATAGCATGAAAGCTAAAACTGATGGGGTATTCGAGGAGGTTTCTTCAACTCACTATGTAAAAGATTCTTTTTATGAAGATGAGAAGATTGGGAAAAATAAGAATAGGAAAACGTATATTACCTATTGGATAGATTAAAAAAATCTTGATAAACATAGACAGGTATACTATAATGCTAAAAAAATATATTTGAAATCATTTTATGAAGGCGAAATTAGTATCTCAAACACGTCACGAACGGCTAGTATTGGGAAAGCATATTCCTCTGACTACTCCGTTTGTTGTTTACATTGAGCCATCAGGCTATTGCAATTTGAAATGTGCGTTTTGTCCCCAAACAAGTGGCGACAAGGCTTTCAAAAGAGATTTTATGTCTCTTGAGCTTCTTAAAAAGCTAATCGATGATTTGTCTGAATTTCCCGATAAAATTAAGGTACTGCGCGTTTGTGGCAATGGCGAACCCTTAATGAGCAAGAACATTGTGGGAATACTGCAGTATGCAAAGGAAAAAAAACTTATTGAAAGGATAGAGTTGATCAGTAACGGAACTCTGCTTAATCCTGATTTGATTAAAAATCTGCCGCGTTTTGCTGATAGAATAATTTTTTCTATTGAAGGATTATCGGCCCAGGAGTATAAGCGTATCTCCAATGTCAAGATAGATTTTGAAAAATTATTGAAAAATATTCGCGCTTTGCACGCTGGCAGCGGTGATTGCATTATTCATGTTAAGATTCATCATCAAGCGGTTCCCTCAAAAAGTAAAAAAAGAAAATTTTTAGATTTATTTGGTGACAGCTGTGACGAAATATACATTGAAAAATTAGTTTCTATGTGGCCTGAATTTGATGGTCCTTACTCCAGTAGTGAGTTCAGGTACGGAGGGAAGGTGGTCAAGCGACAAGTTTGCGCTCAAATGTTTAAGGGTTTTCAAATTCAAGCAGACGGCCAAGTTGTTCCTTGTTGCGTCGATTGGAGAAGGATAAACATCATCGGTGACGCCAACAAAAGCTCACTTTTAGAAATTTGGAATGGTAAAAAGTTAAGAGGGTTGCAGATTGCCCATTTGATGGGAAGCAAAGATAAAATTGAACCCTGCAAACAATGTACAATGAACGACTATTGCGAACTTGATAATATTGATCAGTATGCAGAAAAGATTATAGAGCGGTTAAAAAATATAAAAACTTTTCCACGTGATTAAAAAATTGGTTAGGAAATGCCCGATATGCTTTAATAAGTCTGGCCAAATACTTCATCATCAATTTTTTGCGATACCCGAAAACTATCCTTTGCCAGAAGAATATGATGTTGTTTGTTGCCAAAAATGCGGCTTTGTTTACGCCGATACGCCCGCCCGCCAGCGAGATTACAATAAGTTTTATCAAGAATTTTCAAAATATGAATTTAGTGGTGCGACAAAAACGACCACGAAATGGAACTTAAGCAAATTAACGCCGATATCAAATCGTTTAGAGAACAAAAACGCTTCAATACTGGATATTGGCTGCGCGAACGGCGAATTATTAACCGAATTCAAAAAATTAGGGTATAAGAACTTAAATGGATTAGATCCGTCTCGAAAGTGTGTCGAGAATGTTCAAGAGGGCATAAATGCTTTTGAGGGAGAGCTTTTTACCATTCGCTCCGCGATTCCCCGACAGAAATTTGACTGCATTATTCTTTCTCATGTTCTGGAACATATCTGTGACTTGCAAGTAGCCGCTGATAATATCGTCGGTAAACTAAATGAAAACGGGATATTGTATATTGAAGTGCCGGACGCATCACGCTATACAAAATATTACCTCGTCCCTTTTCATTATTTTGATTGCGAGCATATTAACCATTTTGACGAAAATTCTCTCAACAATTTATTTCTTCAAAAAAATCTTGATTTGGTGGAATTTGCAAAAAAAGAAAGTCATGTGTCTAATAAACTCTATCCAGCCGTTTATACTCTTTACCAAAAAAGAACCCCAAAAAAGCCACCCGAAAGGATCGCTCCCAGTTTCAAAGTTAGAGATTCAATTGTTTCCTATATTAAGAAATCACGTCGTCAGGATAAATGGCCCAAAATAGACAGGATTGCTAAGTCACAACAGGAGATTGCTATTTGGGGAGCAGGGTCCTATACGATGCGGCTTATCAATAATACTTCTCTTGGCAAATGCAAGATTGCCTTTTTTATTGATAAAGACGATAAAAAACAAGGAATGAAAATAAAAGGGGTCCCTATTTTTTGTTCACCAGACAGGCTAAAATCATTTAATGGCGTCATTGTTATTTGTGCTGCTTTATACAGCGATGAAATCTTAAAAGAGATAGAAAAGATGGGGCTCAATAATGAAATTATTACTATGAGATAATATCAAAAAATATCATGGCCAAGAAAAAGATAAAACCCGAGGAAAAGAGCAGAAGAAACAAACTCAAAGAAGAAAAACCTTTGGTCTATGAGAAGATTATGAAGTTTGATGAAAAACTCAAAAGAGGAGAAAGCATTGCCATTATTCAACTTCAATATAACTACACCTGTAACTTTCGTTGTCAGCATTGTTCGATTAAAACAATGCAGGGTAAGCAAAATAAGCGGTCATTGACCATTTCTGATGTTAAAAATCTTTTTCAACAAGCAGACGAACTAGGCTTGGCGCGGGTAACGATCACCGGGGGTGAACCGCTCGTATTTAAAGATTTTGACGAATTGGTTGCTGCTATTAATCCACAAAAGTTTTACATCAACTCTGATACTAACGGCTGGTTTTTGGACGAGAAAAAAGCCAGGCATTTAAAAAGCATTGGGGTGGATAGGGTCCAGTTGAGCATCGATAGTCTTAACGCCGAGGAGCATGATGCGTTTAGGAGAATGCCTGGTGCTCATGCGAGGGCAGTAAAGTCAATTGATGCCGCCCTAAAGGCTGGTTTAGGCATTTTTATCCAAACCGTAGTTTGGAAACAAAGGCTTTACTCAGATGAGTTTGTTAACTTTATTAAATATTTTGATAAGAGAGACATTGGGATTTTTGTGAGCTATGCCAAGCCGGTTGGGGCTTGGGAAGGGAATTTTGACAACCTGATTGATAAAAAAGATATGAAATACATGGAAGAGCTTGAAAAAAAATACAAGGTTTTTACTCATTTAACCCCGGCCTATGGTCTTAATATGGGTTGTATTGCCGTTAAAGGCATGTTTTCCGTTACCCAATATGGGGATGTTCTGCCTTGTCCATACATATATGTCTCGATTGGTAATGTCTTTGAAGAACCGCTAAAAGATATTATTGAAAGAGGGTTTAGTATTAAATACTTCGGCGAGCGGGTTGAAACTTGTCAGATTGCCGAAGATAGAGATTTTATTAAAAATTATATCGCTAAAAAGACTTATGGTAAACCCCTTCCGGTTCACTGGTCTAAGGTTTTTACAGCTAAAGATAAAACAAAAAAACCATTTAACAAAGACAAAAGACTGTTCCAATCATGAATATTACCGAAGCGATTGCTTTTCTTAACAAAAAAATTCCCAATCGAAAAAAAAGTTTGCCTGAAGAAGTATTTTTTTTTATCAGTGGCCTTACCCCATTGGTGAATGTTGATCTTTTGATAAAAGATGAGGATGGGCAGACTCTTTTATCGTGGAGAGACGACCAGTTGTCAGGGCAAGGCTGGCATCTTCCGGGGGGGATTGTGAGGTATAAAGAAACTCTGGAGACAAGGCTCAAAAAAGTCGCCCAAGCAGAAGTAGGGGTTGAGGTAAGTTTTGACCCTATCCCAATCGCCGTTAATCAATTTATTAATCACAAGCGGGATGTCAGAAGTCATTTTGTTTCGATTTTATTCAAGTGCTTTCTGACAAGGACATTTATTCCCATTAACAGGGGCCTGAAGGAAACCGATCCTGGTTATCTCAAATGGCATGGATCATGCCCTCGTAATTTACTGGGGTGTCATCATGTTTATAAAGACCTTATATGAAAGCCACAGATATTAGCGGACAAGCACCCGGGGGAAAAAGAACAAGACTGGCGGCTGTTCTTCCCCTGGCGACGCCATTTGTGGTTCAGATATTTCCCATTTATGCCTGTAATTTTAAGTGTAATTATTGCATTTTTCATTTAGACAAGAATAAGCGGGGTTTTATTTCCGATAAAGTGGTCATGGATCTTGGTTTGTATAAAAAATGCGTTGATGATATGGCCAAGTTTCCAAACAAGATAAAAGTGGTTCGTTTTGTGGGAATCGGCGAACCACTCTTGCACCCCAATATCGCAGAGATGGTTGCCTATACCGCTTCCAAAAAGATCGCCAGGACAGTCGAAATGTTAACCAACGCTTCGCTTTTGACGCCTAAAATGTCAGACTCACTTATTTCCGCCGGACTGACAAGATTGGTTGTCTCCTTGCAGGGAACGACCAAAGAAAAATATAAAGAGGTCTGTCAAACAGACATCGATTTTGAAGAATTTGTCAAGAACCTGCGCTACTTTTTTGAAAATAAAGGCGATACCCAAATGTATATTAAAATCATCGATTGCGCTTTGCAGGGCAAGGACGATGAAAAGAAGTTTTATAAAATTTTTGGCGATCTTTGCGATACGATTGCCATCGAACATATGGTGCCGATTCACTCAAACGTGGACTATGAGAAAATAATCAAGGGTAAAAAGATGTCTTTTACCCAGTTTGGATTGCCGGTTTCAGAAGTCAAAATTTGTCCCCAGCCTTTTTTTCACTTTCAGATTAATCCGGATGGCAAAATTGTTCCCTGTTATTCTTTTGAATATCCTGAGATTTTAGGTGATTGTCATGAAGAATCAGTGGTTAAGATATGGAATGGAAAAAAATTTCAAAGTTTTAGGCGCCGGATGCTTGACGGCGTTTCCCAGATGCCCAAGATATGTCCAAACTGTGATTTAATTAAGTATCGATTATTCCCGGAGGATGTTTTAAATGATGATGCCGAGCGGCTTAAAAAGTTTTATGAGACATGAAAAAAGCAAAAATTGCTGTTTTTGGCGCCACTTCTCATATTGCCAAAGGATTGATTAACAATTTTCTAGAGAGAGAAGAATTCAGCCTACATCTCTATACGAGATCGCCGGACAAGGCCTGCCGTTTTCTTGGCACGATAAAGAAATCCCCTGATAAGAATTGTGTTATTCATGAAGGTTATGAGAATTTTATTAAATCTTCTTATGATATCATCATTAACTGCGTTGGCGTGGGGCCTATAGATAAGTTACAGGGTAATTATACTAATTACTTTATGGTAACCGAAAAATATGACAATCTGGTTATTGAGTGTCTGCGTAGCAGCTGTCCTGAGGCTCTTTATATCAGTTTCAGTAGTGGAGCTATTTATGGTAGCGGATTTACAATGCCGGCGGAGGAAAACACGATGAGTAGTATCCGGGTGAACCATGTTGCTAAAGAAGATTATTACTCTATTAGCAGACTCAACTCCGAGGTGAAGCATAGGGCATTTGATTATTTGAGGATTGTTGATCTTAGGGTTTTTTCTTATTTTAGTAGATTTATTGATTTGACGGATAGTTATTTTATTACTGAATTACTGGATTGTGTTTTAAAGAAAAAAGTGTTTGTTACCACTGATAAGGACTTTGTTCGCGATTACCTACATCCGAAAGATATGTACTCGGCAATAAAAGGATGTATGAAGTTTAAAAAAATCAATGCCGCTTTTGACATAAACAGCGCTAGGCCAGTTGAAAAAAAGGAAATCCTTGATTACTTCTCATCAGAATACGGTTTGAAATATCAAGTAAGCCGGGCTTTAAAACATGTTAGCGCGACTGGTTCAAAAGATATTTACTATTCCAAATATAATAAGGCAAGAGAGATTGGTTATAAACCGGTTTTTACATCGATGGAAACAATTAAGGAAGAATCAAAATACATTTTAACTGCTTAAAATAAGGAACATGAAGATGAATGATTATGTCGTTAGATTTATTAAAAAGATTATTGATTTCTATTATTTTTGCTAAGGGGATTTAATTTAAAAAATAATAAATAATTATGAGACAGGTTAATAAAATAAAAGTAATAGTACTAGATTTTGATAATTGTATCGTTTTAGACCCGACAACCAGAAGAGGATCTGAAGAGGTTAAAGATCAGGCTTGGTGTAAAGTCTTCACGGAATATGATCCGGAAGAACTTGAAAAGGTGATAGCCGAAGCGCAGGAGCAAATTAAGGGTGGTAAAGGAGATCGTCGCGATATCGTGCGTCTTGTTTGTAAACATTTTGGCATCCCAGAAGAAAAAATCCCTACTGAAATAGAATATCGTTGTGAGGCTTTTAATGCCATTGTCCAGGTTGGTATTTTACAAATCGGTGTTTCGCCAGAAAATCGCCAAGCGATAAAAATTCTCTCTGGAAAGATGCCGGTCTATATTAATACAGCCACGCCTAAGGAACAATCTTTAGAAAGTCTTGCAGCGTTAGAGTTGGGGGGATTTAAGGATGTTTATGGACGTCCCGGAAACAAAGTCGAGAATCTAAAAACTATCATTGAGAGAGAATCAATCGATCCCTCAAAAATTCTTTATGTTGGAGATAGTGAGAACGACTGGCAGGCAGCCCAAGCAGTCGGGTGTCGATTTATCGGTGTCCAAACCGCCCGCAATACTGCTTGGCAGGGGAAACAGCAAGAATTCCCCGTCATTCATTCATTAGCGGAAATATTGGAGTTAGAGGCTTGGGAGACAAAATGAAACTTAGCGACTACGTTGTCAAATTTTTAGAGAAAAATACTGATTCAATTTTCCTTTTGTCTGGTGGTGGGATTATGCACTTGGTCGATTCGGTTGGGAGATCTAAGCTTAACGCTTATTGCTGTCATCATGAACAAGCAGCGGCGATTGCCGCTGAGGGTTATGCCCGGATAAAAAATGACATTGGCGTTTGTTTGGTGACAACAGGACCCGGAGGAACTAATGCGGTAACTGGCGTTGCGGGCGCTTGGTTGGACAGCATTCCGATTTTAGTCATCAGCGGCCAAGTAAAGAGAGATAATATTGTCCCACGCAAAAACGGCGTGCCTGTTTTTAGAGCACTTGGTTTTCAAGAACTAAACGTCATTGATATCGTTAAACCAATTACCAAATATGCGGTAACCGTTGAAAAAGAGGCTGACATTCGTTACCACCTGGAAAAAGCAGTTTATCTGGCCAAGTCAGGCCGTCCAGGCCCGGTCTGGGTTGAAATCCCTCTTGATGTTCAGGGCCCTGTTGATGCTCAAACTGGTCAAGTAGATCCTAAAAAATTAAGGCCTTTCGTTCCTTCATCAAATTTTCAATTTAAATTACCTAAAATTCAGATTGATTTGATTGTAGAAAAATTACAGAAAGCAAAGAAACCACTCCTTTTGGTAGGAAACGGGATTAGATTGAGTGGTGGAGAAAAAATACTTTGGCAACTGATCGAAAAATTAAAAATAAACGTGGTGACTGCTCTTTTTACGGCCGATGATTTGGTTACGGATGATTATTCCTATTATTTGGGTCGGCAAGGCATGCCTGGTAATGAGTCAGCCAATTATGCGATTGACAATTGTGATCTCCTTTTGGTGATTGGTGAAAGATTACAACTTACCCAAACTTCTTACGATTATAAAAATTTCGCCAAGGACGCTTTTAAAATTATGGTTGATATTGATGCGGCAGAAATGCATAAGAAAACAGTGAGTATTAATGTTCCAATTTGTTGTGATGCGAAACTATTTTTACAAGAATTGTCCAAACAAAATATCAAACTTAATCGTTGGGAAGTAAAAATTCAGCCGATCAATCCTAAAAGTTTTCAGGGAGATAAAAAATATCTTAATGTTTATAAATTTTTAGCAGAATTAGGTAAACAGACAAAAAATTATCATCTGGCAACCGCTAACGGGATGGCGAGTTTAGCTGCTCATCAGGCTCTTAAGATAAAGCGGGGACAGCGGTTTATCACCAATGCTGGTTTAGGACAGATGGGATCTGGCCTTCCTTTGGCAATTGGAGCTTGTATTGCCGATCATAAAAGGCCAGTCATCTGTATGGAAGGCGATGGATCGATAATGCTTAATATTCATGAGTTACAAACTATGGTTCATCACAATCTTCCCTTGAAAATTTTTATCTTCAATAATAATGGTTATTACTCAATAAAAGTAACTCACGCTGCTTTTTTCAAAAGAATTTTTGCCTCAACCCCGGAAACGGGTGTAAGTTTTCCCAATTTTGAGAAACTGATAAAAGCTTGGGGAATAAAATACGAGAAGATTGCTGCTAATAAAGATCTTTATAAAGTTAAAAAAGTAATAGATTACCGGGGAGCGGTAGTTTGCGAGTTAATGATTGATCCCGACCAGCCGATGCTACCCAAATGGACTGCAGGAAAGTACCGATTGAGGTAAAAAATCAGAAGTCCTGCAAATGATTTTTCGGAAAGAGCTGGTTTGGAATATGTATTGCAAGCTGATTCAACCGGGCTTTTGGATGTTATAGATAGAATAGAGAAGAAAAGAATTAGTGGCCTTGCTCAGACCTTCTTTACTACGGACATTCAGGAATTAGATGATTGAAAAAGGGCTTTGGTCTTGTTAGGATTTAGATCAATCAGGAGTTTTCGCTTCAGAAATGTTTTAGTATGGATGACAAAAAAGCAATCAGGAAACAGATTTTGACTCTGGTTAAAAAGTTTCATCAGCTCAGTGGTGAAGAACTTTTTATTCCTGGTAAGACGCCAGTTAGATATGCGGGTAGAGTCTATGATGAAAAAGAGTTAGTAAACTTAGTTAATGCTTCTTTAGATTTTTGGTTGACAGCCGGACCCTATGCCCAAGAATTTGAAAAAAAATTGGCTGGCTTATTAGGGTTAAAATACTGTCTTTTGACTAATTCTGGTTCGTCAGCCAATCTTTTAGCTGTTTCGGCTTTGACTTCCAACAAATTGGGAAAGAAAAGGCTAAAGCCTGGTGATGAGGTGATTACGACTGCTTGCGGATTTCCAACGACCTTAAACCCAATAATTCAGAATAATTTGATTCCGGTATTTGTAGATGTGGCCCTTGGAACTTATAACATTAATGCGGATAAAATCGAAAAAGCAATTTCTAAAAAAACTAAAGCCATTTTTATTGCTCATACTCTTGGTAATCCTGTTAATCTTGATAAGATTCTAAAATTGGTAAGAAAATACAATCTTTGGTTTATTGAAGATAATTGTGACGCTTTAGGTTCGATGTATAAAGGGAAATATACTGGCAGTTTTGGTCATCTTTCCACCACTAGTTTTTACCCAGCTCACCATATTACGATGGGTGAAGGAGGAGCGATTTTAACTGATGATTTGCTTTTAAAAAAAATTGTGGCTTCTTTTCGTGATTGGGGTAGAGATTGTTGGTGTGAACCAGGGCAAGATAATTCATGTAGCAGGCGATTTTCTTGGCAGTTAGGCGAACTTCCATATGGCTACGATCATAAATATATTTATTCTCATATCGGTTATAATTTAAAAATAACTGATATGCAGGCGGCAATTGGGGTCGCCCAGCTCGAAAAACTACCTCGATTTATTAAAGCGAGAAAAAGAAACTTTGAGTATCTTATTAGTAATTTACGGGATTGGGAAAATTTTTTTGTTTTGCCTATTCGGGACGGTTATTCTGATCCAAGTTGGTTTGGATTTCCTCTTTTGGTTAAAAAGGATGCTCCTTTTGATCGGGGGGAAATTGTTAGTTTTTTGGAAAAGAATAAAATTGCCACCCGGATGCTATTTGGTGGGAATTTAACTAAGCAGCCTGCTTATTTGGAGACAAAACATCGAATTTATGGTTCTTTGGAAAATACAGATTTAGTAATGAATAATCTTTTCTGGATTGGAGTTTACCCTGGCTTAAATGAAGGAAGATTGAATTATATTATTAAATCTTTCAGAGAATTTTTAGAAAAATATAAATGACTAGAAAAAATGGATAAAATAAACTTGCAAGGAGGGAATGTTAATATTGATAGTTCTTTTTATGCGATGACTTTTTCTTTCATTAAGAAAAATGCTTCAGTTTTAAACCTTGGTTGCGGAATTAATTTTAATTTTGAAAAGGCTTTAAAAAAAGAAAAGAATGTTAATATAACCAGTGTTGATATTATTCCCCAAGTCTTTAAGCCTGATTTTGTCGATAGATTTATTCTTCAATCAGTAGAAAATGAATTTCGTCTTGATAAAAAGTTTGATGTAGTAGCCTTTTTTGAATTGATTGAGCATATAGATAAAACAGACGTTCTATTTAAAAATTGCTTTAATAATCTAAAGGATGATGGTAATTTAATTTTTTCTTTCCCTAATTTATCCTCTATCTATGCCCGAGTTGAATTACTATTAGGATATCAACCGCATATCCTAGAGGTTTCCAACGAATATGGAAATTTTGGCACCGGTATATTTGGGAAAATTAATAATAAACCAGGCGGAAGCATACACCATATAAGAGGTATAACTTATAAAGCGATGATAGGAATGGTTAACTATCACGGATTCAAAGTAATTAAAAAAATAGGATTCGACTATAGATTTGGGAAACTATTTTATTTTTTTTCTAGTATTGCCCCCATAAATATTTTTATATGCAAAAAAAATATTTAATCATATCTTTTATAATATTATCGATAATTATCCCGTTTATCTGGTTAAAAGGAGAGTATCTGTTTGTATCAGAAGAGTCTAGCTTTGCCAATTATCAAAATATAATTGATAAAAACTTGTTTTCGTGGAGTGAAAAAGCAAACTATGGGCAAGCATCATCTCTTGGCGACCATACGATGATTATTCCTAATGCTATTTTTTATAAATTACTATCAGAGGTCGGCTTGAGTAATCACTCTATACAAATAGTATTTCTACAGGTTTTTCTACTTTGTTCTCTTCTTGGAATGAGCTGCCTATTAAGATTCTTTACCAGTAATAATGTCATAATTTTTACAGGCTCCTTACTCTATATATTCAATTTTTATTTTACTTCGACTATTTTTTATAGTGCCAAAATGTACCAGCTCATTTTAATGCCCTTATTCTTTGTTCTTTTATATAAGTTTTTAAAGACAAGAAGTTATAGGTACGCAATATACAATTTCGTTTACTTTTTTTTATTTCAGGCAATTTTTTGCAATCCGCCCCAGTTAGCGACGACGCTTTTTGTGTACGTTATAGCGGTAGTGGTATTTATATTTTCTGAAAAAATTAGTTTGTTTAATTTTTTTAGGGAATATATTTATAGGTTATGCATTTTCTTCATTTTATTGATGCCCATTTTTTTTTATCAAGGACTCATTTATAGATTACTGATGAATAATTTTGATGAAATCAGGCAGGCAGCTACTTTTAAAGCGATAGGTTCGCCGCTTTTTTTAATTTTTCAACTAAGAGGAGGATGGTGGGAATATTTAGATTACGAAGGTGTTTTTTATAATATTTGGCTATATTTTTATGATAATTCTTTTGTAATTTTGCACTCATTTATAATATCGAGCCTCTCAATTTCTTTCTTATTTTTCAAAAAAAGTAGAAAAATTGCTAATATTGTTTTATTTTTATTTTTATTAATCTTTATTTTGTTTGCCAGCGGATCTAGTTTTATTCCGGAAATATATTTATGGTTTTATAGGAATGTTCCTTTCTTTTATATTTTCAGAGAGCCATTTGCGAAATTTATGCCCCTAGTTTTATTCTTAATGGTTACTTTATTTTCAATCTCTTTGGATAATATTTACGAAAAATTTAGAAACAGAAATCATAAAAATTTTTTTATCGTTTGTGTTTTTTTTCTTGTTTCAATTGGCGGCATCCCATTGTTTTCTTATAACTTTTTTGATCGTACAAACGAAGGCTGGAAGAAAAATCTTATAAAATTGCCGTATTATTGGTATGAATATTCATCGTGGTCAAAGAGCACCAAGGACTCTTTCATATTGCCTTTCCCTTTTATGACAGAAGGCTATGATTTGAATTATAAATGGTATGATGAAAATTTGGGAAATTCAAATGCAAAAATATACCATTTATTTGGTAATTCTAATTATATAGGAGATTATTATAATAAGATTGCTCCCTATAGCAAAATACTGCAAGCCTTTGTAGATAAAAAAAATTTTAATTTTATTAAACTGGGAACGATTGACTATTTATTAGACCAGAACGATATTGACAAGACTAGAGTTGAGGCGTTAATTAAATGGGAATCTGGAATAAAAAAATACTTCCAAGAAGATTATTTTAAGAACTTTGGAGACAAATTATTTATTTATAAAATTAAAGATGAATATTTTCTCCCCCGTTTTTATATTCCCCAAAATATAATTTATGCGAGGGGTAACATAGAGAGTTTGGTGGATATAGTGGGGCTTGATAACTACGAAATGAGATCAGCTATATACCTTTCAGATACTCCTGGTAACTCTGATAAGAAACTGGCAGCATTGAATTGGGCGGATGAGGTGTTTGTGAGAGGAAAGCTGGAGAATATGATTGGCGGAGAGGAATTGACAATAGTGCCCAGGGAGATAGAGTTGCCTGATGTCCGATGGAGTCCAAACCAATTGATTTACCCCCTAATTTTAAAAGAGGAAGAATATGATAGCTGGAAGGTTAGAAAAGAGCCCGAAAAGTTGTTTGAAAAGGATTTGTTTTATGCCTCGAAGAGGATAGTAGAGATGAAAAGGTTTGCCGATAGTATTGATGAAGAGCGGATAATACGGCTGGCGGAGCGCTATCGGAGAGAAATGATAGACGCTCTTGAGATTTTAATAAGCCTGAAAGAATCAAAAAACAAGAATTTTCCGAGGTTTTTGGCGAACTTTGAGGGGAGTTTGCGGGAGCATGGAGTAAAAATAGAAGAAATTGGGAGATTAAGAGATTGGGAAGATGTTTTTAAGGAGTTGGAGGAAAGAGCTAATGGGCTTGAGGTTAAGCGAGACTTTTCGCAGTTGGTTTATAATTTGAATGTACCGAAGGAGGGGAATTATGGAGTATTTTTAAGGAGCGAGAGCATAGAGAGGGGCGTAAAAAACGTAAATACGGCTGGATGGATGAACTTGGGAGAGGAATATTTTAAAAAAGGGGCACAAGAGTTGTTTTTGACCATAAAAGGAGTTAGTGAGAATTTAGTTGATGAAAATTTGAGGATAAAAGGTTATTTGCCAAACTCTATTTATCGGATTAGTTTTGATTATAAAGCGCCTCTGGGCGGCAGCTTTTTTGTTGCTGAAGGAGAAGCTGGAGAAGTAGCCAAAACATATTTATCTCCCACTAATGAAGAGTTTAGGCATTTTGAAATGTTCTTCAAATCTTCCTCGGAAGCAGAAATAGCTTTTGCTCATTTGTCGATATCAACTGCTCAGGAGAAAGATTTGGCAATTGAGCGCATTTTTCAGCCGGAAGTTATTTTAAGACTTAAAGATATTGGAAATCAGGCATTAGATACTAGAAAGGCAATACCCAAAATTACTTTTGCCAAAATTAATCCGACGAAATACCGAGTTAAAGTTGAAGGAGCCGTTAATCCTTATACTTTAATATTTTCCGAAAGTTTCCACGAGGGCTGGAAAGTATATATAGATAAAACTCAAAACTCAAAACTCAAAACTCAAAACGATTATGGGCAAGTCGTGGCTAGTTACTTTGATGGGGAGATTAAAGAAGGAACCCATAAAAACATCTTTTTTGATAGAAATACTTTTGAAACTCTTCGTAGTAAACCAATTTCTGAAGAGAGACATCTATTAGTTAATGGCTATGCTAATTCTTGGTATATTACTCCGGCAGATGTCGATGGGAGAGAAAACTATGAAATAATCGTTGAATTCCGTCCGCAAAGACTTTTTTATATTGGCTTATTCATCAGCGGTATGACTTTGGTTGCATGTTTTGGGTGTTTGGGATATCCTTTTATAAAGGATAAGTGGCTTCGCCGTAAAATAAACTAAGTAACCATTCAGATTCTTGACACGGAATCTATATAGATCCTGAATCAAGTTCAGGATGACAAAGTGTGTCAGTAAATCTGAACTCTTACTAAGCTAAAACTTTACTTGTCTTACTTGAGGTTTTATGATATTTTGAAAACCTGATGGCGTTTGAAAAATTAGATTTTCTATCTGAGGAGAAAAGGAGAAAGACGAAAAAGACTTTTTCTGAAAAGATAATTGCCTTAGCCTTGATTTTTGTGGCCTTTGTTATTGCCTTTTACTTTTATGAGCGGGGTGAAGTTTCCTTTTTATCTCGGAAAGAAGAAACGGCTATTAGTAAGACCATTGAAGTCCAGATTCCTATTGGCGACAAAGAGTATAAACTTTCTTATCGGGATGCAGCCGCTTCTAGTTTTGACATCGCCAGCTTCGAGGAAAACGAAGATTGGTCTGGTGACAAAGAATTTGACTATGCTACATTTTACGAAGGCGTAAGTTCCTTGTTTATTACCAGTAATGACGGAAAAAAAGCGATTACTAGTTTGAAAAAGAGATTTAATATCGAAGATGTTCTAAATTTTAAATTCATTGTTTACTTAGCTACAGATTATGCCAGCATTGAAGAGTTTAACTTGGTTTTTGTTAGTGAAAACGTGGGTTATAAATTTCCTATTAGTGGCTTAAGTCAGGGTTGGAATCTTTTGGTTTTATCCAAAGAAAAATTTTCAACTTATACGATTGAGAATAAAGAAGAAGGTGAAAGCGAGATAGGAACGGATATTCGAGAGATAGTTATTGAGCTGACTTCCCGCCCGAAAACGAGAAGTACGGTTAATCTTGATACTTTATGGGCAGAAAAGGAGGAAGATTATCTTAATGATTGGAATGTTGACTCGGATAAGTTTTTATCAATTAGGAAAGAAGGTGGTCTTTTAGCGGTTGGTATGTTTGGTAAGCGGGCGACTCTGAAAAAAGGTTCGGTTAAGAATGGCACTTTCCAGGCCAAGTTAACACCCATGAAAAACGGCGAGTTTAGTCTTTTCTTTCGCGGCGACTACAAAAGCGGCTATGGTTATTATTTGATAGTGGGTGGGATCGATACTAATACTTGGCGGATTAATAAATATGGTCTCTTTGAGGGGAAAACTCAGAATTTGAATTTAAGCAAAGGGAAAATAACTAGTTTCGAAATGGAGAAAGATCAACCTTATTGGTTAAAGGTAGAGATGAAGGAAAACCGCTTAATATTTTATTTTTCTATGAACGGCATAGACTTTATCAAGTTATCAGAAGTGAATGACACTAGTTTTCCTAGGGGCGGAATCGGCATTGCCGCTTCTAGTGAGGCGATGTTCTTTGTTGACGATCTTCAATTCTTCCAGTAAACTGGTGAATTAATGGAACGATATACCAGTATTATCTTTTCTTGCTTGGTTTTTTTGATCACTCTTTTTCTCTCAAGGGTTATCCTGACAGCGTTAGGGGCAACGTTTGTTTTTCTTTTTTTAATGATTTTACTTGAGCTGGCCTGGGGCTTCAAGCAGTCACCGGCTTTTTCTCCCTTTATAAGGTTGGCAACAAATTTCTCTGTTACGTCAATTCTGGTTTTATCTTTTTATGTTTTAATTTTTTTGCCGTTTGAATACCAGCTGACTGAAAATTGGAAGCTGATTCCTAAAATTCCTTCTCTTTTTAGTTTGCTTTTTTTGTTGATCCTGGCGGTTATTTTAAATTCAATTAGTTGGAATAAATTATTGAAAGTAAAAATATTTCGGTTTTTGTTACTTGTTTTTGTGGTTATCTGCGGGTTGGTTTACCGTGAGTATCGTCAGGAAAAGTTAACCAAGGAATATTTGCCCAAGATCTATAAGATCAGCGCTAACTGGGGAATTCAGGGCAGTTTAATTGAAATCAGGGGATTGAATTTTTTTCCGATTTGGAAAGGAGGCAAGGTAATGCTCGATAATGAAGAAACTAACATCCGATCTTGGAGTGAAGGAATAATTATCGCTGAATTGCCGGTGCCGGTTAAATTTGGCTGCGTTAATCTTTATCTGAAAAGAAGCGATGGTATAATCAGCAACAGTATTCCGTTTGAAATTAGAAATCCCGGTAATCTGACTATTAAGGCTACTTATTAAGATATTTTTGGGATTTATTCCCAGTAGTTGAATAAAGATGAGGATTTATTTTTTAAATTACCGTAAGTTGTTCTTTTCTTTCTTTACGGTCATTTTTCTGCTCTGGACAGCCCAATTATTCGGCTTAAATTTTGGAATTGATGCATCGGTCTTAAATAGTTTTTTTTGGTTCCTTTTTTTTCTCTTGGTCATATCGGAGATTAAAAGTAGATGGCGACTTATTCATCTGGCTTTAGGAAGAGTGCTTTTTGGAATTAAAAATAATTTCTTGGAGAGAAGAGAAAATTTACTAAGGAAAATGGTTGATCGTGATCCAGAAAGATTAACTAGCAAGACGGGACCGGTGATAATGACTTTTGCTACGATTCTGGCGATCTTTGGCGGACTTTGGCAAACCTTGAAAAGCTTTATCCTAAGTAAATATAATATTCTGGCGGCAGTCTCTTTAGGGATTGTGCTTGATATTCTTGCTTTCACTTTTACTTCTGATTGGCTGATTTTATTTTTGGTTTGCCTGTGGCTTTTATCGATCAAGCGTTTCAAATTTACAGGAATAATTTCTGTGGCGGGAGGATTATTTTTTCTTTTTTTTTGCCCGTTTCTGTTGATTCTTAAAAAGGAGTCTTTTGCTGAAAAAACCGCGATTTGGGCGTATATATTCTTGGCCATAGGCGTAGCTCAAATGTTCGTTGAATATTTAAAAGATGAAAATAAGAAGTAATTTTGGCGGACACGGCCATCTTATAGATAAACTTAGATGCATTTGCGACTTGGTAGTAATCAATACCTCTGGGGAAAAATATCCGTTTGAGAAAAGCGGTCCGAGTAGAGTAGAATTCAAGGTATGAGGCGAAAAATAGCCAAAAATACTTTAATTCTTTCTGTTTCCCAAATTGTTGCCAGAGTCGTGGGTTTTTTGTATTTTATCTTTTTAGCCAGATTTCTGGGAGTAGAAAATTTCGGGGTTTATAATTTCGTATTGTCCTTTGTTTACAGCTTTATTCCGGTGGCTGATTTTGGAATTGAGAGATTAGTTCTTCGGGATATTTCGCGTCAGCCCAAGCGAGCCGCTTCTTATTTAAGGCGTCTTTTGCCTTTGCGTTTTCTTATCACTTTCGGGGCGTATATTGGTGCTTTGGCTTGTGGCGCCGCTTTAGGCCGGCCTCCAAGACAGATTTTTTATTTAGCTATTCTTGGATTGATGCTTTTTCCTTACAACTTAATTTATTTATTTACAAATTTGCAAAATGCCCGGGAAAAGATGGGCTATATGGCAATGGTAAACATCAGCACGCCGGTATTGACCGCGTTTTTAGGAGCGTTTTTTATACTCCTTAAACTACCGATTGGTTTCTTTTTTTTGGCGGTCGTATTGGCAAATTTGGCTATTGCCTTAGTCTTTTTAATTAAAGCATCCATATGGGATTTAGATGTAAATTGGGTGGTAGATAGAAAATTTTGGCGTCAAACCGTTTCCCGGTCATGGGTTTTCGCCGGTCTGACCATTATAGCGGTTTTTTATTTAAGAACGACAGTTCTCGCAGTTGCTTTCATCAAGGGGACTTATTATACCGGAATCTACAGTGCTGCTTTCAAGTTTATCGAGGCTCTGATTTTAATTCCCCAGTCCTTCTCTTTAGCTTTGTTTCCGCTATCTTCCAGATTGTTTGTTGGCAATTTAACTCATTTAAAAGAATTATATAAAAGAGGATTAAGGATTTTAGTCTTGCTTGCTTTGCCTATTTGCTTGTTATTAATGTACTTTTCCAGATTGATCATTGAAAGTTTCTACGGAAGGAATTACCAGGAAGCCATTCCTGTTCTTCTGGTTTTGGGAATAGCACTTTTTTTGTTTTTTTTGAATTCTTTGGCAGGAAATATTATTCAAAACTCGCCCGAAGCTAAACATTTTTTAAAGTGGTTAGGATTAAAATGGTTGTTTCATCTGTGTCTTTGTGTTTGGTTGATTTCTCGCTTCTCAGTTATAGGAGCTGCTTGGGCGCTGGTTGGAGGAGAATTTCTTGGGGTGGTAGTTAATAATTTATTTGTCTTAAAAATTTTGAGAAAATAACTTTATGAAGTTTTTCTTAAGGTATTTTGGAGAGATTGTTCTCATATTTTTAGTTCTTCTTGGTTTTTGGTATCGGATTAATGGTTTAGAGACGCAATATTCGTTTTGGACCGATGAGGCTTCAACTGCCCGTTTTGCCCGAGGAATTCTGGAAACCGGATTACCGCAAATTTCCTCAACCGGCTATAAAGAAAATTCTTATTTTGTAACTCACTATTTGACAGCCGTTTCTTTCATGTTTCTTGGGAAAAACGAATTATCGGCTCGTCTTCCAGAAGTAGTATTTGGTATACTACTAATTCTTATAACTTTTTTCATTGGAAAAAAATTATTCAATAATCTAACAGGACTAGGAGCAGCGGCCTTAACTACTTTTTCTTATATTCAAATTGCTTGGTCAAGACAAGCCCGTGGTTATGTAATTTTAGAAGTTTTTCTTCTTCTTTCGATTTACTTTTTATATCAATTCCTTGAAACTGGCAAAAAGAGGCCTCTCTTTTTATCGATTGTTTTCTCATTTCTAAGTATCTGGACACATACCCTTGGATTAATAGTTGTGCCGATTATCTTTTTTGGCTTACTCTGGAAAATAAACCTCAAGGTATTTTTAAGTAAGAGGACTAGTTTATTAATTACTCTTTTTTCTATTGGACTGATAATAATTTGTTCTAATTTCAGATATGCAATAAGTTGGGTTTATAATTATAAGATAATAAATTTTGGTAAGGAAATTTTTTTATCCTACTATCACTCGCTTTTTTGGCGTCAATATTCTTTGATTTCTTTTTTGACCTACTTAGGTTTTTTGGCCTTGTTAAATAGAAAGAAAAAGAACCTATTCTTAATTCTATTTTCGTTTACAGTAATTTATTTATTCATAATTTCATTTTTAATTGCTGTTCCTTTCGAAAAGTATGCTTTGCCGATTTTTCCCATTATGTTTCTTGTTTCTTCATATTCCCTTTTTTTTATTAGTAATTATTTTTCCAAAACCAAAATTGGAAAAACTCTCGTCTTTTCATTTTTTTTATTATTTATTTTATTAAACGGTGATAAATTTTCTATTAAACCACGGCAATTTTACACCCTTAACCTTGATATGCGAGAAATTCCCGAGATCGACTACAAAGGCATTTACAGCTTTGTCGAATCAAAGATAGGCGATTATCGGGATAGGGAAAAAACTGCAATAGTAGATTTAAGCCATGATCTCCCTTTTTGGTATTTAGGTGAAAAAATCCCTGTTTTCATTCCCAGAAATGATGTATCTGAAGCGATAAAAGAAAATCCAAATAGCGGAGCTGTCTTTCTTCATAATTTAGAGGAGGTCAAAGAAATATATGACCGATACCCAAAAGGCTTTGTAGTTTTGGTAGAGCATAATTTTCGTTTTTATCCATCGGGACTAGTTGAATTTTGCAGAGAAAAGCTGAATTTAGAAAAGCGGGAAGAATTTGCCTGGTTTTCTCCCGATTGGAACCGATGGCCAATAGAGCTTTATTCTTGGGACAAAAACAAGTAGGCCAATTTATGAAAAAATCCGAAAAGTTACCTTTTTCAATAGTTTTTATCATCGAGAAGTTTCATCCGTTTGTCGGTGGAACGGAAACACAGACTTTTAGTTTAGCCGAAAATCTGTCAAGGCGGGGAGCCCGAGTTTTAGTTTTGACCCGGAGAATTAAGAAAGAATTATCTCAGGAAGAATACTATAAGCAAGGTTTTAAGGTAGAAAGACTAGGAATACCCGGAAATACTCGCTTGGCTAACTACTTAGCAGGTTTATTACTGGCGTTCTTCCTGCTTAAAAATCATCGGCAGTATAATTTAATTTTTGTTAACGGTGGCTTGGCTAATATTTTCGGTTCAACCGGAATTCTGCTTGGAAAAACTCTTTCAAAAAAAGTGATTGCGAGGGTAGCTACACCGGGCGAACTTTTTTTTTCCGGCCCTTTTGCCTTAACAGCCAGAAAAATTATTCACCCCTTAATGAAATTTCGACTTTTTATCGCCGGGAAGGCTGACTTCTATATTGCTCAAACCGAGCAGATTAAAAAAGAATTAATCAGTCTGAAAATTTCCGCGAAGAAGATTATCAAGATACCCGACGGTGTGGAGACAGACTGTTTTATCCCCCCAAGTTCTTACGAAGAGAAAAACCTGATAAGAAAAAAGATTTTACTTCCTTTGGGGAAAGTGATTGTTATTTTTTGCGGCCGATTGGTTCGCAGGAAAGGATTAATTGTTTTGCTAAAGGCTTGGAAAAAGATTAATACAAAAGATCTGAAAACTGTTTTAGTTATTCTTGGTTCGGGGAAAAATAATTTTGACTCGGTTGAAGACCAGCTGAAAAGATATTTAAGAGAAAGAGAAGTAAAATCAGTTCTTTTGTTAGGCGAAAAGCAAAAGAACGAGGTGGTAAAATACCTGAAAGCGGCTGATATTTTTGTTTACCCCTCACTTCATTCTGAAGGAATCTCACTTTCTATTTTAGAAGCGATGGCCGCCGGTTTACCGGTTATTGCCACCAGGGTAGGAGGAATAGCTGAGATAGTGATTAACAAAAAGAATGGCATTCTTGTAGAAAAAGAAAATCCTGAAGAACTGTTTGTGGCATTGGAATCATTGATAAGGAATCCGCGTTTAAGAAGTGAGTTCAGCATTGTGTCCAGGAAGATGATAATTCAAAACTACGCCGCTTCAAAAATAATGGACCTTTATTATCATTTTCTATTGCCTTTACAACAAGCAGAGAGGGTTTGATGCTGTTATCAATATTAATCTTCGCTCTGTTTTTGCGCTTGATTAATCTTAATCAATCATTTTGGCTTGATGAGGCCGTCCAGGCGTTAACCAGCCAGGGTTCACTTAGCAATCTTTTAAGTGAACTTCGGGGTGATTTTCATCCGCCTCTTTACCATTTGTTTATCTGGCTTTGGAGTCACTTTTTTGGGTCAAGTGAGGTAATCTTGCGTCTGCCCTCAGTTTTATTTGGAGTAGGAACAGTCTGGCTGGTTTATAAAATCGGCCTAGAAATAAGTTCTTACAAATTTTCAATTTTCAATTTTCAATTTTCAACTGCTTCGGTAGCTGCCCTTTTGCTAGCAACCGCGCCTTATCATATCTATTATTCCCAAGAGGCGAGAATGTATGTGATGGTAACTTTTTTTGCCGGTCTTTCGATATGGATATTTACCAAAGTCATCGGTTGCCAGCCGGCAGATTATAGAAAAAAACAATCTCTGACTGTCGGTTATGTTCTTGCCACTACCGCCTTGCTTTATACTGATTATTACGGTTTTTTTATTCTTTTGGCTCAGGGGTTAATAGCAATTTTTGCCAAAAAGCGTTTCTTACTTCGAGATTTTTTTATTCCCTGGTTACTTTTTATTCCCTGGTTACCTTTTTTCTTTATCCAACTTAGAGTGGGGCGGGCAGCCGTTTTATTTCTACCGGGATGGGGGAGATTAGTCAATCTTAGTTTTTTTAAAGCCCTGCCGTTAACTTTTATTAAATTCGCCATCGGCCGGATTACCATTTTTAATAAAAATATATACGGTTTTTTTATCGGGATATTGTTGCTGGTCTACGGGAAAATAATCGTCACCGGTATATTATCCAGTAAAAAATTTGTGGTGAATAGCATAAATTTTGTGATCTTGAGTTGGTTGTCGCTTCCGATTCTTATTGCTTGGTTGGTATCGTCTTTGATACCAAATTATCAGCCCTTTCGATTGCTTTTATGTTTGCCGGCTTTTTATCTGCTTTTAGCAATCGGGATTATACAAACAAAAAATTCAAAGATTAGAATAATCGCACTGGTACTCGTTCTGTCGGTTAATCTGGTTTCTTTAGCTGTTTACTACTTTAATCCCCATTTCCAGCGCGAAGATTGGCGGGGAGTAACCCGTTTTATCAAGTCCCAGGAAAATTCCGTTGCCGTATTGCCATCAGCGACATCTGCCTGGCCTTGGCAATATTACGCGAAGCAACAGGGAAAGTTAATATCAGTTTCCGAAAAAGTTAAACCAATAGAAAATAGAGAAATCGACAATTTACCGGTAAGCGAATTTACCGATAAAGAAGTATATTATATCCGCTATTTAGTGCCGCTTTTTGATCCCCAAGAACGGATTGATTTATGGCTAAAAAGACTAGGTTTTGCTAAAATCAGGGAAATCAGTTTTAATCAGATTCCAGTGTGGGAGTATGGGAAGCTATGAGAATAACCATTGATATCAGTCAAATTGTTTACGGAACCGGTGTCTCTTTCTATACCCGTAACCTGGTTAAGGCTTTGGCCAAATTCGATAAAGACAATCAATATGTCCTTTTTGGTACTTCCTGTCGTCTTAAGAGGACCTTGATTGATTTCGGCAAAGAAGTTGAGAGGGTCAATTCTAATTTCAGCAGTAAAATACTCAGCTTACCGATAACTTTAGCCGAATATTTAGGAAATCAATGGCGAATATTTCCAGTGGAAAAAATAACCGGACCGATTGACGTTTTTCACTCTTCCGATTGGATTCAGCCGCCATCAGCTGGCGCTAAAGTGACAACTATTCATGACTTCGGCTTTTTCAAGTATCCTCAAACCGCCCACCCGAAGATACTGGCAGTAATGAAAAGGAAACTGCAGTTAGTTAAACAGGAAGTTGACTTTGTTATTGCTGTTTCCCAGACAACAAAGGAAGATACGATTAAGTATCTGAGTTATCCCGAAGAGAAAATCAAAGTTATTTACGAGGCGCTTCAAGATGAAGTTCTGAAACCAGCATCTATCAGGCAAATTGCAGCGATTAAGAAAAAATACGGTATTGAAGGCCGCTATCTTCTGGCTTTATCAACGATCGAGCCGCGGAAAAATCTGGGCAAAATTATTGAAGCTTTTTATTTGCTGCTAAAAACGAAGCCTGATTTATCCTTAGTGGTGGCCGGTAAGACCGGCTGGGATAAAAAGGTTCTGGAGCTTAACAAAAGAATTCCCCGCTTGATTTTTACCGGCTATTTACCGACAGCGGAATTGGCGGCTTTGTACAGTGGTGCTTATTGTTTGGTTTACGCATCTTTGTATGAGGGTTTCGGCATGCCGATTTTGGGTGCCTTTGCCTGTGGCTGTCCGGTGGTTACTTCAAATCTTTCCAGTATGCCGGAAATTGCCGGAAAGTCGGCCGTTCTTGTGGATCCGCTGAAAGTGAAATCGATCGTTGATGGCTTGAGGCAAATTGAAGAGGAACGGGAGACGTTAATTAAACGGGGATTTGCTCGGGTAAAAAAGTTTACCTGGGAAAAGACAGCTCAAGAGACTCTGAAAGTTTATGAAGAAGCATATAAGAAACGAAAAACTTAGTCAGTTCGAAGGATTATTCTTACTGATTATCCTGATTGCGGCTGCCTTCTTTCGGTTTCGACAACTTACCGGTTTGGCTTTTTTCACCTATGACCAAGCCAGAGATGCCTTGTATATTAAACGAATTATAGTTGACGGTCAATTCAGACTGATCGGTACGCAAAGTTCTATCCCCGGACTCTATACTGGCCCCTTTTATTATTATTTGATGGCTCCCTTTTTACTCCTTTTTAGACTAAACCCGGTCGGCTTAGACTTTGGCATTGCCTGTTTTAGTTTATTATCAATTGTTGTTTTTTTCATAATCGCCAAAAGAATAACCGGGAATAAAGCTTTAATATTATTGTTCACGTCTTTATTTGCTTTTTCGCCCCAAATTGTTGCCCAAAGCCGTTTTGCTTGGAATCCAAATCCTTTACCGATCTTCAGTCTGCTGTTTTTGCTTGCCTGCCAAAAAATAATCGGTGAAAATGAAAAAAAATATTTGTTACTGCTGGCTTTTTCGATCGGCGCGGCGATTAACCTTCATTATTCCGGTCTTACCTTTCTGTTTATCACTTTGCTAATTTATTTGCGTTTTCGACCGAGATTTAAAATTTACCCGACAGTTGCGCTATCTTTTCTAATCCTGGGTCTTTTCTTACTGCCTCTATTAGTTTTTGAATTCCGGCATCAATTCGTGAATGTCGGGAATATAGTTGAATATTTTTTTTCCGGCACCGGCGGACGAATTCCGGCGCCAGCCTTTTTTACCGGTTTGTGGGAAAAGCTGGTTTATCTTTTTGGTCTGCTAGTCAACTTACCTTCTCTCTGGATTAAAATCGCAGCAGTATTTATTTTAGTCGGTTGTTTTTGGCTTTATTTTAATGAAATAAAAACTAAACCGACCTTTTTTACGGTTACGTTCCTGACTTTATTTGGAGGCGTATTATTTGCCGCTTTTTATAAAGGGAGTTTTTTCTTTTTTTATCTTACTTTTTTATATCCGGTGCCTTTTTTGCTGACGCTCTTATTACTTGATCGTATAAGAGTAAAATCAAGGAAAGTAACCCTGGTTTTTATTCTGGTGGCTGGTTTTTTAATCAGTAAAAATATCGTGGCTTTAATTTCTTCCCCAATAGGATCGAGCAAAATCAATGGGCTAGTTGATACTGCCCGGTTTCTGGCCGATAAAATTAAGGTTGATGAGAAGTTTAATTTAGTTGCCGTTTACCGGGATAAAGACGGATATTATTATAATGCGGTTGATTACCGTTATTTTTTGGAAGCAGACTGTGGCATTCGCGTTCCCGGATGGGATGTTCTAGACTACCAACAAGCGCAAATTTTATATTTAATCAGTGAAACCGGCAGTTTAGAGGTGCTCAAACTTGATATTTGGGAAGTTGGCCTTTTTAAACCGGAAAAAATTACCTCTGTCTGGGAATTACCGGCCGGTATTGTAATATATAAATTAACAAAATAAAACGAAATTAATCTTACTTTTATGAATATTGCTCTAATCGGCTACGAAGCCAACATCAAAAACCGGGTCGGATCAAACCAGTACGCCTTTGAACTAATCAAAGCCCTCTATCGGCTTGATTTAAAGAATAGTTACTGCGTTTATCTGTCAAAGCCGCCTGTGCCCGATTTACCTATCGGGAGAAAAAATTGGCAGTATAAGATAGTCGGCCCGGCAAGATTATGGAATGTTTTGGGTTTGCCTTTGGCTCTTTTCAGACAAGAGCCAAAACCGGATGTTGTTTTTAACCCGGGTCATTATTCACCTCTGTTTTTTCCGGCACCGCTGGTTGTTTCCGTCATGGATTTAGGCTACCTGCGTTATCCCGGACAATTTACTTTGCCGATCCGCGCCAAACTCAAATTCTGGACTTATTTTTCCATAAAAAGAGCCAGTCACATTTTTGCTATCTCCGAATTCACCCGGAATGATATAATTAAGACTTATCGGATACTGCCGGATAAAGTTACGGCAACGCCGTTAAGTTATTCCCGGTCTCAGTATCGAGCTGGGATTCGAGAACCAGTAGTCAATAAGATTGCCAAGAAGTATCATATTGAAGGGAAATATCTCCTTTTTTTAGGAACTTTAAAGCCCAATAAAAATATTGAGGGTTTGCTAGAAGCCTTCGAGCAACTTGGAAAATCCAAGGCGACAAAAGTCAAACTGGTAATTGCGGGCAAAAAGGGCTGGTTGTATGAATCAATTTATCAAAAAGTAAAGGATTTAAATTTGCAGGATAGGGTGATTTTCCCCGGTTTTGTTGACGAAAAAGACGTTGTCGGTTTGATGGCCGGCGCTGAGCTTTTCGTGATGCCTTCATTTTGGGAAGGCTTCGGCATACCGGTGCTTGAGGCAATGGCCGTCGGGACGCCGGTAGTGGTCGCCAACATCGCCAGTCTGCCGGAAATAGTTGGCCAAGCTGGGATGCTGGTTGATCCGTATTCGCCGGAAAGTATTGCTCGGGGAATCGAGGAGGCGATAGTAAAGAGACAAGAATTACGGCAAAAAGGAATAGAAAGGGCGAGTCAATTTTCCTGGCGTAAATGCGCCCGACAGACTCTGACTATCTTGGAAAAAGTTAGCCAGAACCCAAGGTGTCAATAGCAATCCACCCCCGGCGTGGAGTTAAAGCTGGCTGGATCGTTGGATAGGTAATAGATATGCTCTATTCAGAAAATATTCGCGTAAGCAAGAAGGGGATTGTTTTTACCGATAAACAGGGAAACCGGTTACCGGTAGTTCAAGCATTCCAAAAGGCGGCTGCCAGGATTTATAATTGGTGGCTTGACTTTAAAATTTTTATCGTTGATATGTCCGGTTATTGCCCCTTTTGGTTCTGGCGAAAAATTATCTATCAGGTTGCCGGCTTGAAAATCGGTCAGGGATCAAAAATTCATTTTGGAGCCAGATTTTTCGATCCGGGAAAGATCCGAATCGGCGAGGATACTCTAGTCGGCGAGTTTGCTTTCTTAGACGGCCGGGCTTTGCTAACAATCGGTTCGCATACCGATATTGCCTCACAAGTTTTGATTTATAATTCCGAACATAATATTCATGATGAGGAGATGAAAGCAATAGAAGCTTCGGTAGAAATCGGGGACTACGTTTTTATCGGACCAAGAGTAATTATTTTACCGGGGGTAAAAATCGGTAAAGGGGCAGTGGTAGCCGCCGGGGCAGTAGTTACTAAGGATATTGCTTCAGGAAAAATCGTTGCCGGTGTGCCGGCCAGGGAGATTGCAGCCCGAAAAATAACAAAATACCAGTATCGTCTTGGCAGATCCAGGCTTTTTCAATGAAAATATTCAGAAGATTAGTGTTTATTCCAATTTCGTTAATTCTGATTTACTTCATGTTACCGGTTCCTTCTGTTCCGCCTCTTCCTGATTCTTTAAAATCGGATGAGCCGGGTGATACGGTACAAATTTCCGGGGTTTCTGCCTACTATACCGACATTTCCCGTCAAGAAGTAGTCAAGTTTTATGAAAATGCTTTTTCTCGCTCATCTTTTCTAAATTTGCCCTTGCCGGTTATTGTTCTTAATCATCCGCCGGAATATACCCGCCGGGCAATTCGGGATACCACCAATGCGACCTTTCTTTATGAGCTTGTTCATCCCGGTCGCGACTCTTTATTTATTAACGGCTGGGATTCGGCCGAAGACCCGCAATTAAAAAATGCCAAAGATCCCACTCAAATAATTAACAAAAATGACCGCTTTTATCAACGTAAAGTTACTTTACGCCTCATGCCCTCATCCCGCTTACTCAGCTTGCTTATCTTCACCTTGGCCATCGTTCTGTCAATTAAAATTCTTGCTGAAGCAAGATCAGTCTATCTTTCTTTTAGAAAGAAATTATAATGAAAAAGATCACTCTGTCTATTATTATCTTAAGCTTCAATACCTGTCGGCTGCTTAAGAACTGCTTGAAGAGTCTTTATGAAAACAGCCCGGAGTTAAACTTTGAAGTAATCGTGATTGATAACAATTCCCAAGATGAATCGGTGAAGATGCTTAAAGAACTCTATCCCCGGGTCCGTTTATTCGTTAATAAGAAAAATCTGGGCTTTGCCCGTGGTAATAACCAGGGAATCAGAAAAGCGCGAGGGAATTATGTTTTGTTTCTTAATTCCGACACGCTTGTTCATAGGAAAGCCTTGATTATGATGGTGAATTACCTAAGAGCGAATAATCAGGCAGGAGTAATTGGCTGCCGGCTTTTAAACATCGACGGCAGTAATCAGTCC
The DNA here is from genome assembly GCA_035529595.1 of Bathyarchaeia archaeon. Classification (GTDB taxonomy): domain Bacteria; phylum Patescibacteriota; class Microgenomatia; order PFEM01; family JAFGMK01; genus DATKWK01. Next base: position 147,441 of record DATKWK010000035.1, on the reverse strand, counting down.
TCAGCCGGTTTGTTCCCCTATCTTTGGGTCACTGCTGTGATGCTTTTTAAAGAACATTTTCGCCCCAGTGACTCTGTTCGCGGTTCTTTTGATAAAATTAAGAAAGTCGATTGGGTGATGGGGGCGGCGATGATGCTTAAGAAAAAAGTTCTGGACGAGGTTGGTGTTTTCGATGAGCATATTTTTATGTATATGGACGAATTAGAGCTTTGTTATCGAATAAAAAGAACAGGATATGAGGTAGTTTTTTACCCGGAGGCAAAGATTACTCATTTAGGACGGGGCAGTTCGGAAACAGGTAAAAAGGATCCGATATTAAATATCTACCGGGGTTTAATATATTTTTACAAAAAGCATCGTTCTCTACCTGAGTTGGCGGTTTTGCGTTTGATGCTGAAATTAAAAGCTTTTTTGGCTTTGATAATTGGCTGTCTAACGCAAGATAAATATTTGAAAGGAACTTATGCGGAAGCTTTTCGGATATCTTGAGGACAATATTCTATATTTGAGCATAATTAGCTTGCTGCTCTTTATTCCCTTATACCCGAAATTTCCCTTATTTAAAGTACCGGGTACTTATGTCGCGGTAAGGCTGGAAGATTTTTTTGTTGCCCTAGTCCTTGGGGTTTGGTTTCTCCTGGAAATTAAGCACGGCTGGCCGACTTTTAAAGAGAGGGCATCGCGTTTAGTACTCTGGTACTTTGCCGCAGGTGCCCTTTCTCTAGTCAGTGCCTTAACAATTACTAGGATCGTTGTTCCGCATCTATCCCTGCTTCATTACCTGCGCCGGTTAGAATATATGTCCCTTTTTTTTGTAACGTTGGCTGCTTTACGGGAACGGAAAAATATCGACGGTTTTTGGGTGGCTATCTTTCTTGCCACCATCGGGGTAACCGTATTTGGAATCGGCCAAAAGTTTTTCAACTGGCCGGTAATTTCGACTATGAATGAAGAGTTTTCTAAAGGGCTGGTGCTATACTTGAGCGAGTGGACGCGGATAAATTCTACTTTTGCCGGTCATTATGATTTGGCCGCTTTTAGCGTTTTGGTTATCACTTTATGCTTTGGTTTTCTCATTGGGGTAAGCAGTTGGGTTTTAAAATTTCTGGCCCTTGTTTTGATTGTTTTAGCTTTTTATTTACTGCTGCTTACCGCTTCGCGAATTTCTTTTGGCGCTTATCTGTTCTCAATCATTATTGTTTTATTATTAACGAAGAGATCAAAGTGGATTTTGCCTGTTTGTTTCTTAAGTTTGCTGGTAATGGTTTTTAATTCAGAACTGGGCCAGCGGTACGCAGCTACTTTCAAAATCGACTTAAGTTTTCTCTCGCCTAAGATTGGGCAGATGGAAAGACAGATCGTTCTTGCTCCCACATTAACACCTGAGCCGTTACCGGTTGCCCTTACATCCCGCACCCCTTCCGGTCCGGTTACTTCAGTCGCACCGGCACAGAAGGAAAAGGTCACCCTCGATAAAAAAAAGGCCCAAAAAGCCACTATTTCCGCCCAGTTCCCGCAACCCGAGTCTGTTGAAATTGCCGCTCAGCGGTCAGGAGAGATTCGCTTTAGGGTCGAATGGCCACGAGCAATTCGGGCTTTTGCCAAAAACCCTTTATTGGGAACCGGTTACTCTTCGGTGACTTTGGCAACCGACAATGATTATTTGCGGGCTTTAGCCGAGACTGGCCTTCTCGGATTTGGGGCCTTATCTCTTATTTTTTTGGAGCTAACCAGCAGGCTTATTCTTTTTATAAGAAAACCCCAGTCAGTTTTTGAGAAAGCAATTGTCGTCGGATTAGCCGGAGGACTGGTTGGGTTTTTGATAAATGCCTTGTTTATCGACGTTTTTGAAGCTTCAAAGGTGGCATTCATTTTCTGGATATTTGCGGGCGCTTTGTTGGGTATAATCGTTCGATTAGAAAAGTTAAGATAAATGCAACATATGTTGGAACCGAAAAGGAAAGGAAAAGTTAATCTGCGATTGATTTTTATCCTGATTATTGCTTTAACGGTCCGCCTTTACAAGCTAAATATTCCTTTGGCCGATCATCATTCATGGAGGCAGGCCGATACTGCATCCGTGGCTAGAAATTTTATTAAAGAGGGTTTTGACTTCTTGAGACCGAAGATCGATAATTTCACCCCTCTCCATGCTCCGGATATGCCTAACTCCGAGAGATTATTTCTGGCTGAACCGCCCATATATAACTCGTTAGTTGCTCTTCTTTACTATTTTTTTGGGATTAACCTCGCTTTAGCCAGAGGAGTATCTATTCTTTCTTCTTTGGGATCGATAATTTTTATTTATTATTTTGTTAAAGAGACTGATAGCCAAGAGGTGGCTCTTTGGGCAGCACTATTCTTTGCGCTTTTACCATTCAGTATTTATTATAGCCGGGTAATTTTACCTGAACCGTTCATGGTCTTTACTTCTCTAGGGATGATTTATTTTTTTAAAAATTGGCTGGTTCGCGGAAACATAACCAGTTTTTTCTTAGCTCTTTTTTGGGCCATGATCAGTTTGACACAGAAAGTTTTTCCTCTTTTTTTGGCTTTGCCGATGACATACCTGATTTTTAAAATATGGGGATGGCGGAAGCTGTTACACAAGAAATATCTGTTAGCTCTATTTATTTATCTGGTCATTAGTATCTTGCCGATTGTTTTGTGGCGCCGGTGGATTAGTCAATATCCGGCCGGAATTCCTCCTTATGACTGGCTTTTTAATCAAGGCGGTATTCGTTTCCGGCCGGCTTTTTTTCGCTGGATTTTTGACGAAAGAATCGGGAAACTGATTTTAGGTTGTTGGGGTTTGCCGTTTCTTGTTATAGGATTAGCGCTTAAGCCGACACAAAAATCAGGCTGGTTCTATCATTGGTGGTTAGTCAGTTTTCTAATTTATATAATGGTCTTCGCGGCTGGTAATGTTACCCATGACTACTACCAGATTGTTTTTGTCCCGATCGGAGCAGTTTTTTTGGCCAGAGGAGCTGATTTTCTTTTTTCTAAAGCGCCGAAAAGATATCTTAACCGTTTTGTTAGTTTGACCGCTGCTGGTTTAAGCTTGGTTTTTATGTTAGCTTTTTCCTGGTATCAGGTGCGTGACTTTTATAACCTCCAGGGTGGAGTTGATTTGGCAGGTAAGGCGGTTGATTCACTCACGCCTAAAGATGCCTTGATTTTAACCGGAGATTCCAACGATGCCAGCTTGCTTTATAACTGTAACCGCTACGGATGGAGTGGCGGCTACGCTTCATTCTTCCCCAATGAGGTGGCCTCAATCGAAAAGGCCCGCTTGCTAGGGGCACAGTATTTTGTCACGACTAAATTTAACCAGTTTGAAAACTTGGAGTTTGGCCGTTATCTGAAAGATAAGTTTAGATTGATCAAACAAACTGACCAATATATAATTTTTGATCTGAGATGAAAATTTTAATGATTACTCCCTATTTACCTTATCCTCCTTTCTCAGGCGGACAGGTTCGTTCTTATCATTTAATTAAGAATTTAGCCCATAAACACCAGATTTTCCTTATTTCTCTCGTAAAGAACAATCAAGAAAAAAAGTATATCAAAGAATTAGAAAAATTTTGTGCTCGCGTTTGGGCTTTCGACCGGCCTTCTAGTCCGTGGACTTTAAGGAATATAATTCGCACCGGGTTTTCTTTTGATCCTTTTTTGGTTGTCCGTAATTTTTCAGCTCTGGCCAAGAAAAAAATTAAAGAAGAAATTGCTAAAGAAAATTTTGATTTAATTCACGCTGAGACTTTCTACGTCATGTCCCATATTCCACCGACGAAGATTCCGATCCTGCTTGTCGAACAGACAATTGAATGTCAAGTTTACGATCACTTTGTTAAAACCTTACCTTATTATCTTTTTTTCTTAAAACCATTTCTTTATTTTGATATCTTTAAACTTGAATGGTGGGAGAAATTTTATTGGCGGAAAGCAGATTTAGTAGCCGCTGTTTCAGAAAGCGATCAAAAAATGATTATTCAATTGGTTAAAAAAGTCAATGTCCGTGTTGTACCTAATGGGGTTGATTGTAATTACTTTTCAAAAAAAGTTACGGCCAAGGAAGCAGTTCCGACAGTTGTTTTTGTGGGCAATTTTAAATGGCTGCAAAACAAAGAAGCCGTTGATTTACTGGTGAAAAAAATTTGGCCCTTAATTGTCAAGAAAAATCAGCAAGTAAGACTGTTGATTGTCGGACGCCATAGTGAAGAGTTTGTTAGGGTTTGTGATCCGCGAATAAGGGTCAAAAAAGTTCGCGATATTCGGGAAGCCTATCAAACCGGTTGGGTATTTATTGCTCCTTTCAGAAGCGGAGGCGGGTCACGTTTAAAAATTTTTGAAGCAATGGCTTCCGGTTTACCGGTGGTAGCCACGGCCAAAGGTGTGGAAGGGATTAGAGTCAAAAATGGAGTTCATTATCTAAAAGGTGAGACAAGTCAAGAATTAGCTACCAACGTCATTCGCCTGATCAACAATCGTGAGTTAGCTCTAAAAATTGCTTTTGCGGCCAGGAGATTGACCAGTTTAAATTATGACTGGCAGATTTCAGCCAAAAAGTTAGATAATGTTTACCGGGAGATTACCAATGGTAAAAACTGATTTGTCACTGATAATTTTAAGCTTTAACACTGAGTTATTACTCAGGAATTGCCTTGAGGCGGTATTTAGAGCAGTCAAAACTGCCGGCAATCAGCGGATTGAAGTGATAGTTGTTGATAATGCTTCAAAAGACAACAGTCCTTATTTGGTAAGACGGCAGTTCCCTGAGGCTGTATTAGTAATCAGTAAAAAAAATGTCGGTTTTTCCAGAGGAAATAATTTAGGGTTGAAGAAGGCCAAGGGCAGATATATTCTTTTTCTAAATTCAGATACTGAAATTTATCCTAATTCCCTCAGAAAAATGATTGAATTTATGGATAAGGATGAGACTATTGGTGCCGTTACTCCAAAAACTCTATTAACATCCGGTAAGATGGATCCCGATTGCCATCGCGGTTTTCCCACACCATGGGCTTCACTAACATTTTTTCTGGGCTTAGAAAGGCTATTTCCTAAAAGCCATTTTTTTGGGCAATATCATAAGCTCTATCAGGACCTTGACCAGGTTCATGAAATTGACGCCGGTTTCGGGACATTTATGCTGGTTAGAAGAGATGTTATCAATCAAGTCGGCACTTGGGATGAAAGCTATTTCTTCTATGGGGAAGACCTAGATTTTTTTTATCGAATTAAAGAGGCAGGTTGGCGGGTGATGTTTTATGCCGAACCTCTTTTGAGACATCATAAAGGGGCCAGTTCCGGCCTAAGAAATGAATCGAAAGCAATCAGCCGAGCAGACCGAAGAACCCGTCTTCGATCGGCAGAAGCATCAATAAGGGCAATGGAGATCTTCTATAAAAAATTTTACCAAGATAAATATCCGGACTGGATGACGTCGCTGGTTCTTGTAGGGATCAGAGCCAAAGGTTATCTGAGATTAACGAGTCACTACTTAAAATTATAATCTCTCCACCACCGGGTGTCTTGGGGGCTGTTTGTGTTAGTTTTTTTAAACTTAATAATCAATCCAGCCTGAAGAGGGTGGAGCAGATCTGAATTTGATTATGAAAATAGGAATTGATGCTCGTTTTTGGGGAATTAAGCATACCGGTATCGGCCGGTATATAATGGAGTTAGTTAAACATCTTGAAAAGATTGATCGAAAAAACGAATATATAATCTTCTTAAGAAGGCAGTACTTCAATCAATTGAAGTTTAAAAACCCGAAATTCAAGAAGGTCTTAGCTGACTTTGCCAATTATTCTTTTGCGGAGCAAATTCATTTTAAAAAAATACTTGAGAAAGAAAAAGTCGACTTGGTCCATTTTCCCCATTTTAATTTGCCAATTCTTTATCAAGGTAAATTTGTAGTTACTATTCATGATCTGATTAAACATGAATCCAAAGGGTCTCTGACTACTACTCGCCCCTCCCTTTTATATTGGTTTAAATACTTAGGTTATTTGTTAATCGTCAATGCCGGTGTGAGGCGAGCTGACAGGATTATTGTGCCAAGTTTTTGGTGGCAAAAAAAACTGGTTGCGAAATTTAAACTCAAAAGGAAAAAAGTCAAGGTTACTTACGAATCGGTCAGTGATAATTTTAAGGGACTAACTAAAATATCTAACCAAAAAAAAGTCCGTGAGTTGTTGATTAAATATGAGATTAAACAACCCTTTGTTATTTATACGGGTAATTTATATCCTCATAAGAATATCGCTAAGTTGGTGGAGGCGATCAAGAAAATAAATCAGGAACGAGAACTGTATTTGGTTATTGCTTGTGCCAAAAACGTTTTTTGGCAGCGGCTCAAAAAGATTATCGGAGAAAAGAAGATAGATAAGTATGTCGTGTTAGCTGGTTTTGTTCCGGATGAAGATTTAGCCCGGCTTTATCAACAAGCTGAAGCTTTTGTTTTCCCTTCTCTTTTAGAAGGCTTCGGTTTGCCCGGCCTTGAGGCAATGGCCGTCGGTTTGTCGGTTGTCTGTTCGCGCGCTTCTTGTTTGCCCGAAATCTATCAAGATGCCGCTTCTTATTTCCAGCCCAATCAGATAAACGATATAAAAACCAAAATTTTGCAGGTTATCGATAACAGAAAATTAAGAATGGAGCTAATCCGGAACGGTTATCAAAGAGTTTCTCATTTTAGTTGGTATAAAATGGCAAGAGAAACATTAGCGATTTATGAATCTATTACGAAAGAAGCCCAGTAGTTTTGACCGTCTAAGACTGAATAATTGTCGAGTTGCCCTGGTGTATGATCGGGTCAATAAGTGGGGTGGGGCGGAAAGGATTCTTTTAGCACTGCAAAAAATCTTTCCCGATGCTCCTTTATACACGGCTGTCTGTGATAAACAGAAGGCGCCTTGGGCTAATAAATTCAGAGTTAAAACTTCGTTTCTGCAACAGCTGCCGTTCGCCAGAAGGCATCATGAATTTTACCCTTGGCTAACACCGGTCGCTTTTGAACTACTCGATTTTTCGGATTTTGATATCGTAATTACGGTTACCAGCGCGGAAGCCAAAGGAATAATCACTCTGCCGGATACCTTGCATATTTGTTATTGCCTAACGCCGACACGCTATCTCTGGAGCGCCTATAGCGCTTATCTTAGTTGTCCCGGCTTTGGCAAGCTAGACTTTCTTGCTAGAACCAGTCTCCGTACTTTTCGACCTTATTTATTATTCTGGGACAAAACTGCTGCTCAAAGACCAGACTTGTATTTGACAATTTCGGATAATGTCCGACGGCGAATTGTAAAATATTACCATCGCGATGCCGAGGTTATTTATCCACCGATAAACCTTGGTAAATTCAAAATTCGAAATGAAAACTTAAAAATTCAAGCGAGTGATTTTTATTTGATCGTTTCCAGGCTTGTTGCCTATAAAAGAATAGATTTGGCGATTAAGGCTTTTAACCGGTTAAAATTGCCTCTAAAAGTCGTCGGTATCGGCTCCCAACTTAATGAATTAAAAAAATTTGCCGGATCAAACATCGAGTTCTTAGGTTATTTGACAGAGGAAAACCTTTTGCGCTACTATTATGGTTGCAAAGCTGTTATTTGTCCGCAAGAAGAAGACTTTGGCTTGGTTCCCTTGGAAGCTCAAGCATGCGGTAAACCGGTAATTTCCTATAAAAAGGGCGGCGCCTTAGAAACTATTATTGAAGGCGAAACCGGGGAGTTTTTTTATCCTCAGACTGTAGAGGCATTAATGAAAGCGGTAAGAGACTCTCGCGGCAAGGTATATTCGAAGACTAAATGCATCAATAACGCCAGCAGTTTTGATGAGCAAAAATTTTTATTAAATTTTAAGAAGATAGTGGAGACAAAATGGCAGGAATATCAAAAGAAGAACTAAAAAAGCATCTCTTTGTTTGCATCTTATGTGGTGGTGGCGGGAAGAGGTTATGGCCTCGATCGAGAAAACAAACGCCCAAGCAATTTATCGATCTTTTTGGCGACAGCACTGTTTTTGAGCAAACAGTCTCTCGGGCAAAAAAATTAACTACTACTGACAAAATCTATATCGTCACCTCTTATGACTATATTGACAATGTCTTAAATCAAGGAAAAGATTTGCTTCTGCGCAATATTGTCGCCGAGCCGATGGCTAAAAATACAGCTCTGGCGATGGCCATGGGAGCGGTTAATATTTTTGCCAAGGATCCGGAGGCGGTTATTATTAACCTCACTTCGGATCATGCCGTTTCGCCTAGAAATATCTTTGAGCAAGATATGTACTTGGCAGCCAAAACCGCTTACGATAGCCAGCAGATTGTCACGGTAGGAATCAAGCCGACTTTTCCCCATACCGGCTTTGGTTACATCAAAGTGGGTAAGAAGGAAATGTTAGCCGGGAAAAAAGCTGTTTACCGGGTTCTGGCCTTTACTGAGAAGCCTGATTATCATAAGGCGCAAATTTTTCTCAACTCAGGTAATTATTATTGGAATACCAGTCTTTATACTTGGAAAGCGTCGGTGATCATTAAAACGATCAAACGTTTTGCACCTGAACTGGCTAAGTTAGTAGAGCGTTTTCAGCAGGCGATGGGAAAAGCAAGCGAAGCGGCGATAGTCCGTCGGATTTACAAAGACGCCGAAGATATATCAATTGATTATGCTGTCTCTGAAAGAGCTGACAATTTAGTCCTGTTGCCGGCTTCATTTAGTTGGGACGATATCGGTGATTGGGACGTCGTTTATCAGCGATCTGGTAAGGACAGCGATGGTAACGCGATTATTAAATATGGTAAAAAAGGGGGCTATGTTGTTTTTGAATCGAAAAACAACCTGATTCATTTTAATGATCACTTACTGGCCTTAGTTGGAGTGAATAATTTGATTGTCGTCGATACGGAGGATGCCTTGCTTATTTGCCACCGCAAAGAGGCAGAGAAGGTAAAAAAAATTGTTAATAAGCTCAAAGAAGCAAGACGGCTTGAGTATCTTTAGGATTGCCTGTAAAATAGCACAAATATGTCCTATGAATTTAAGAAAAGGATATTGGATATAACGATTGCGCTTTTATTAACGGCTATCTTTTTTCCGATTTTTTTAGTTGTTCCCTTAATTATTAAGCTTACATCGTCTGGACCGGTTTTTTATGGCCAGAGAAGAATCGGTAAAAGCGGCAAGGAATTTACTCTATTTAAGTTTCGTTCCATGGTTGTTAATGCGGACGAGATTATTGCCAGAGATAAAAAATTATTGAGAAAATTTAAAGAGTCTGATTGGAAATTAGGTATGAAAGAGGATCCAAGGATCACTAAATTCGGGATGTTTATGCGGACTTTTACGATTGATGAATTTCCCCAGATCTGGAACGTTTTAAAAGGCGAAATGAGTATTGTCGGTCCGCGAGCATATCGTTTTCAAGAGATTAAGGAACAGCTGGAAAAATATTCTCAGGTCAGACCGTTAATGAAACAGATTCTCAGTGCAAAACCAGGGATAACCGGGCCCTGGCAAACCTCTGGCCGTAATGAGGTTCCCTTTTTGAAGCGGGCTAAAATGGATGCGAATTATTCCCGGTTACGATCAATTTGGAAAGATATCAAAATTTTAATCAAGACTCCTAAGGCAATGCTGTCCCGTTGGTAAGGAGGAAAAAATGAAAAAGATCAAATTTACAGAAGAAGAGCCAGCCCTTGTCGGAAAACAGGCAAGAGAGTCAGGATTCAAAAAGAAAACGAAAAACATTAAAAAACCGCTTCTGGTTGGAGGCGGTCTAGTTAGTTTACTGGTCATTATTCTAGCCAGTTTCTTACTGTTGCCGGCGATGCATCTGAAAGACGATATCAACCTTTTGGAGGAACAACTGAATCAGGTTTCTGCTTCATTAAACGATCAAAAATTCCCCGAGGCATTTGACCAGCTTAAGATAATTTACCAGTCAGTGGAAAAAATGGAGAAAGATTATCAGAAACTGGCTCTTTTAAGGCTCATCCCTTATGTTAATCGCTATTACCAGGATGGATATCATTTGATCAGTAGCAGTAAGTACCTCCTTGAAGCAGCTGAGGTTGCCAATCAGGCATTGATGCCTTACTATGACCTGCTTGGTTTTGAGCAAAATAAGAAGGAGCAGGATTTAGGACCAATGACGGTTGAAGAAAGACTGGTACTGATTTTGGACACTCTCGATAAAATCAGCCCTCAATTCGATCAGATAAACCAAAAATTGGTTGAAGCGAAAAAAGAAATTGATCAAATCGACACTGGTCGTTACCCGGAGGAATTATTTGGAAAGAAGATAAGAAAAAGAATGGAAGAATTAGTTGCCTTAGTAGATAACCTGTCGAATATTCTTGACGAGATAAAACCGATCGTCAGTTATCTTAAACCTTTATTGGGAATTCCTGAGGAAAAGCTTTATTTTTTGCTCTTTCAGAATGATGCCGAACTTCGTCCCAGCGGTGGTTTTATGACTGCTTATGCCTTTCTTTCGGTTCATAATGGTAACTTTAAACCCCTTTCCTCTCACGATATCTACAGCCTTGACAAGCAATTCGGGGACCGATTGAAAGCGCCTGAACCGATCTTGCAGTATTTACCTGATGTTCGCTACTGGCATTTAAGGGATATGAATTTGTCTGCTGATTTTACCAAGTCGATGCAAACTTTCTGGGAAAACTACCGTCAGATTCCCAACAGCCAAGAAGTGGACGGAATTATCGCCTTGGATACCCAGGTGTTAGTAGAAGTCCTCAAAGTCCTAGGAAAAATTGGCGTCTCAGGTTGGGGAAACTTTTCTGCCGAAATTGATCCTCGGTGTGATTGCCCTCAAGTATTTTATGAACTTGAGAAGTACGCTGACCAACCGGTTAGTACTCAGCGTGAGGAACGGAAGGGGATTATCGGTCCCCTGATGCACTCGATATTATCAAATATTATGGGATCGCCTCGGAAGACCTGGCCTCAATTTTTTAATGTCTTCCTAACTTCAATCCAGCAAAAACATTTGCTTTTCTATTTTTTCAATGAAGACCTTCAAAAAGCGGTTGAGGCTTTAAATGCCGGAGGAAGGATTAAAGAGTTCGAAGGCGACTATTTTTACCTTAACGATTGTAATTTCGCCGGTGCCAAGTCAAATATGTACATTCGACAAAAAGTTACTCAGGAAATCAGTAAGGAACCGGATGGCTCTTTGTTAAAAAAAGTCACTGTCGATTACAAAAATCCGGCACCTCCTTCAAACTGTAACTTAGAGAAAGGGGAGCTTTGTCTCAACGGGTACTATCGGGATTGGTTTCGGATTTTTGTTCCTAAGGGCAGCCAACTGCTTGAGTTCTCCGGTTCTGAGGTGGAGATTAAGGTTTACGAAGAGCTGGGTAAAACGGTTTTTGAGGGTTTCTTTGGAAAGACGCCAGCGACTTCACTTCGTCCCGAAGGTAGTCTAAAACTGACTTTTAAATATCGCCTACCTTTTAAAGTCAATGATGGAGGTCAGTATCGCCTTTTAGTTCAAAAACAACCGGGAACGCCCTCATACGAATACGGGGTGAATTATCTGGACCAATCTGAGGTATTTGATCTTGATTCAGATAAGGAGCTTCAATTTATTTTTTAGGTTTGAGACGGCAGATGGATTGCCGTGTTTTTATTCCAGGTAGAGTTATAAAACTAGTTGATAGTTTTTATGGCTAGTTACAAAACTGAAGCCATTATCTTAAAAAGGATTAACTTTAGTGAAGCGGACAAGATCTTGACAATCTTTTCCAAACATTACGGTAAAATACATGTATTGGCCAAAGGGGTCCGAAAGATCAATAGCCGCAAAGGGGGCAATCTTGAGCTTTTTAATCAGGTCAACCTTTTTTTGGCAAAAGGAAGAAATCTTGATATAATCACTGAAGTCGAACTACAAGATTCATTTAAATCCTGGCGGCGTAATTTAATTAGGGTAGGGGTAGCTTTTTATCTAACTGAACTGGTCGATAAATTGACGGCCGAATCCCAGCAAAATGTCGGTGTCTTTTCTCTTTTAAGAAGATCCTTGCTGGCAATCGGAGATCGTACCAGTTTAAGCGAATTGATAAGAGAATTTGAGGAAAAAATGCTTGATGGACTAGGTTTTGGCGTTCCGAAGCAACTAAGAGATAAGCCGGGAAGTCTTTCGGACTATATTGAGGAGGTCGTTGAGAAAAGATTAAAAAGTAAAGATGTATTAAAAAGGATTCAATATGGAAAATAAACTGGAAAAGATCGTTTCGCTTTGTAAAAGAAGAGGCTATGTCTTTCCCGGCTCGGAAATCTACGGTGGTTTAGCCAATACTTATGACTATGGTCCATTGGGGGTAGAACTTATGCGAAATGTTAACAATCTGTGGTGGCAGAATTTTGTCAGTCGTCGGGAAGATATTTATGGCCTTCAATCCGCGGTGATTATGAGCCGTAAAGTATGGGAAGCATCAGGCCACGTCGAAAGTTTTAACGAAGTCTTATTGGATTGCCGAAAATGTCAGTATCGAACTAGAGCCGATCATTTAATTGAGGACTTTTTTGCCCGGAGCGGGAAGCAAATTAAAGTCGAAGGGTTTTTGCCTGAGGCAATGGATAAGATAATTGATGAAAATCGAATCAACTGTCCTAACTGCCAGAAATTTTCCTGGACAAAAGGTCGGCTATTCAACAATTTGTTTGAAACGCATATCGGTATCATCGCCGGAGAAAAAAATTTGGCTTATTTGCGCGGGGAGATTGCCCAAGGAATGTTTGTAAACTTCAAAGCTGTTTTGGATTCCCTTTCCCCTAAACTTCCTTTTGGACTGGCCCAATCGGGTATTGCCTTTCGTAATGAAATTACAATGGGAAATTTCGTCTTTCGGACCTTACAGTTTAATTTGGCAGAATTTGAATACTTTTTCAATCCCAAGAAAGATAATTGGCAGGAACTTTTCACTTATTGGCAAAAAGAAGTTTGGCGGTGGGCGAGCGAGATTTTAGGGCTTAAGGAAAGCCATCTTAGATGGCGGCCTCACTCAGATGAAGAGAGGGCTCATTATTCAAAGAGAACAGAGGATTTAGATTATAAGTTTCCTTTTGGTTTTAAGGAGCTCTATGCGGTGGCTTATCGAACAGATTTCGACCTAAGAAACCACATGGAAAAATCAGGGGTTGATATGCGCTATACCGATAGAGAAACTGGAGAGAAATTTGTCCCGCATGTGATTGAGCCGACTTTCGGCATAGACAGAAGTTTTTTGGCAACATTATGTGAGGCATATCGTGAGGAAAAAGATAAGGACGGACTCCGGGTAGTTTTATCTCTCGATCCATCAATATCTCCTTATAAAATCGCTGTTTTTCCACTTTTGGCTAATAAATCTGAACTTGTGAAAAAAGCAAGAAAGGTTTATGAAAATTTAAAAGAAAATTTCAGAACCGCTTGGGACGATATTGGTAATATTGGTAAGCGCTACAGAAGACAGGATGAAATCGGAACGCCTTGGTGTATAACGATTGACTATCAGACTTTAAAGGATCAGACGGTGACGGTAAGAGACAGAGATACTATGAAACAGAAACGGTTGGGGAGTCAGGTACTAACCGGTTATTTTCAAAAAAAACTAACCTAATACCGCCTCGGACGACGTCTTTATCAAAAAAGGAGTCTTTATGAAAAAGATAATTATCGCTTTAGTAACTTTAAGCCTAATTATTATTTTGGCTGTCCTGGGATATCAAAAGTTAAGGGGTAGCCCTAAACAGGAGGAAATTCTTCCCACTCAACCGCCAAAAACTTATGTTGAAGTTTCTCTGGCAGAAAGGCCTTTTATTTCTCTGACTCCCTCCGTCGACGGCCATTGGTTAAGTTTGGACATAACTCGTATTCAGGCGGCGGATTCATTGGAGTACGAATTAACTTACGACACTGCCGACGGTTTGAGTCAAGGGGCTGTTGGTGGCCCCTTTAAACTAGAGGGAGATAGTTATGAGAAAAGAATACTTTTAGGGACTGAATCAAGCGGTCATTACCGTTACCATGAGGGCGTTTCCGGTGGAACAATAACCATCCGCTTAGACGGAACAGGCGGAACGAGAAGATTTAATAGTGATTTTTCTCTTCGACAAGAGATGGACAAACTAGTTTCTATTGACGGCCGGTTTGCTCTTATGGCCGATTTTTCCAAAAGTCAGTTCTATGTGATTATGCCAACTGTTGGCTTACCAGCAGAACTTGCGGGAGAAATAGTCACCGGACCATATGGAGTGTTTACCTCCGGTTCAGCTAAGATCAATAATGGCATAATGGAGCTGGAAGGAGAATCTGTCTATTATTGGGATAGTAGGAGTTGGCAAAGGCTTCAAGGAAATAAAGTTGATGGAGTAGGTGTTTTTGCTTCTATCTTGAGATAACTTAGAAACTTTTTCACTTTGTACCAAAGCTGCCTGGTGTGGATGACGCAGAGTCAGTTAATTTTGCCCCTTGACAGCCTGGTTTTAATTGGTACAAAATGGAACGAAGTGGTGAAAATGTCTAATAGTTGACTGGAGGATAGGTGTTTGTTGGTGAATATCAGATTAAATTTTTAGGTAAAGGAAGAATTGCCTTGCCTAAAAGAATCAGAGGCTTACTTTCAGGAAATAAGGTGGTTTTGACTCGCGGATTTGAGAATTGCATTTTCGGCTATGAAAAAAAGACCTGGGAAGAAGCTTCTAAAAAACAAATTGAAATGCCAATTACGGAAGAAAAGGGTCGGGCGATAAGAAGATATTTATTTTCCGGGGCAATGGTGGCTAAATTTGACTCTCAAGGGAGAGTAGTGATTCCCCAGTTCCTGTTGGATTATGCCAGGATCGAAACAAGCGTGACTGTGGTTGGTGCCGGCGATCATTTTGAAATCTGGAAGCAAGATAGCTGGCAAAAACAGCTTAATTCTCTTGAAGCAGACAAGTTTTAAAGAAAGTTAAGGAGGGGAGGTCGATTGGTTCGTCTTAATGGTCAGCAAATGAGAGAAAAACTGGAAAGGCTTTTGGAAGACACGACTGCGGGAGAAGACAAGCCTAAGAAAAAGATACGCAAGACAGATGATAAAATTTCATGAGCCAGTTTTAGTTGAGGAAACAATCCGCTTTCTTAACGTTAGAAAAGGAAAAAGATACATTGATACAACTATAGGCGGAGGGGGTCACAGCGAACAAATTTTAAGAAAAGGAGGTCAAGTCTTAGGTATTGATTGGGATCCTCAAGCGTTAGCTTTCAGTAGAAAGCGCTTGGTTTCTGCCTGCCCTCCAAGCGCTTTCTACTGGAAACTAGAACGCGGTAATTTTGCTCATTTAAATGATCTTGCTTGTCGATGTGGTTTTAATCAAGTAGCCGGTATCCTTTTTGATTTGGGCGTATCGCTATATCAGCTAAAAACTTCCGGAAGAGGATTTTCTTTCCAGGATGATGATTTTCTTGATATGCGAATGAATCCGGAGCTTGGGATTACCGCCAGTGACTTAATTAATCATTTGAGCGAAAAGGAATTAAAAAAGCTTTTCTCAGAGTTTGGCCAGGAATCCTTTTCAGCGCCTATTGCCCGAGCAGTCTGCCGATACCGTAAAAAAAAACCTATTGAAAGAAGTTCTGATTTGGCAAAGATCATCAGGAAGGTAATACCGGCTTCACGAGTGAAACGAACGCGTCATCCGGCGACACGCTGTTTTCAGGCATTACGGATGGTAGTTAATAACGAGCTGGAGAATTTATCGCAGGGATTAAGCCAAACTCTGGGACTGTTAGAAAAAGGAGGACGGCTGGTGGTCATCAGTTTCCACTCTTTAGAAGATAGGCTAGCTAAAGATTTTTTTCGGCAGGAAAGCAAACTGAATAATTTGATTGTATTAACAAAAAAGCCAATTGAACCCTCTCGTCTTGAAAGAGAAAAAAACCCAAGAAGTAGAAGTGCAAAACTCAGGGCAGCACAAAAAAATTAATGAATAAAAAACGACCTAAAAAGTTTTTCTATGTCGTGAGCATCTTTTTTTCGCTAGTTTTGTTTTTGGCTCTAGTTCAAATTTACGTTTCTCACCGACTGGCGACAGCCGGAAAAGTAGTCGCCGAATTGGAGAATGAAGTACTGAGAACTCGTGAAGAGAATCAAAAGCTTTGCGAGGGCATTGATCAAAAAGGTTCGCTCAGTGTAATTAGCCAAAAAGCTCAGGCTCTCGGGTTTAGGCCGCTAGCAGATATCGTCTACTTAACCTCGGGAGTTTCCGTAGCTTTAAATGATTAAATTACCTGATGGATACTTCTCGTCGGATACGAATTTCTTTACTTTCTTTGTGGCTTTTCTCCTTCTTAGTTTTGGGGCGACTTTTTTATTGGCAGATTTTAAAGACAGACGAATTAGCATCAGCCGCGGCTAAGCAGCATTTAGATGTTCTGGAAATCCCCGCCCAGAGAGGACAATTTTTTGCCTCTGATAATTTCCCCTTCGTGACCAACCAAGAAGTCTACCTATTGTATGTCTCGTTATCAGAAATCGGTAAAGATTTCGAATCGGTTGCACAAGAGTTAGCGCCGATATTAGTTGATGAACAGATGAATGATCTTGTTAAAACAGCTACCGCCAGTGGGATTACCGCTGAAGAGGTGCAGGAATTGATCAAAATTAAAGAAGAGGAGATTAAGCAGCAATTTCTTCGTCAGGACGTCAGTTGGTTACCGATTCAACATAAGATTTCAAGGGAGGCAAAAGAGAAAATAGAAGCTATGCGCATTGGCGGTCTCGGTTTTGAGCGCGAGCAGAAACGGACATATCCTGAGGGAACTGCCTCGGCCCATTTAATGGGTTTTGTCGGAAGTGATGTAAACGGTAAACCGAAAGGTTATTTTGGACTTGAGGGATTTTATGATTTGGAACTTCAGGGTCATCCAGGATATCTTAAGCGCGAAAAAGATGCTTCAGGAAAACCAATTTTATTGGGAATCTCTCAAAGAGAGGACAAAAGAGACGGTCGCAGTCTTTTAACTAGTCTCGACCGGACGTTACAGTTTATTGTGGAAAATCGCTTAAAACAAGCTTTAGCCAAATATGGGGCAATAAGCGGTTCAGTGCTTATTATAGATCCTGGCAATGGAGCAGTCCTGGCAATGGTTTCATTGCCGACCTACGACCCTTCTATTTACTCCGAGTTTGACGAAAAGATCTTTTTAAACCCGGCGGTTGCTTCTTCATACGAGCCAGGTTCAACCTTCAAGGTTTTGATCATGGCAGCGGCTGTTAATGAAGGGGTAATTGGGCCGGAAACACAGTGCACTTCGTGTGGAGGACCGGTTGAGATTGCCGGTTATACCATTAATACTTGGAACAACCAATACTATCCTAATTCAACTGCGACCGATATTTTGGTTCACTCGGACAATTTGGGTATGGTTTTCGTTGGTCGGCAGCTAGGGATCAAGAAACTTCATGCCTACTTGAAAAAATTTGGTCTTGGACAGTTAACCGGAATTGATCTTCAAGAAGAAGACACTGTCTCTTTGCGACTGGAAAAAGAATGGAGAGAAATTGACTTAGCGACGGCAAGTTTTGGTCAAGGAATTGCCGTAACTCCGATCCAAATGTTAAGGGCGGTGTCTGTCATCGCCAATGGAGGGAAATTAGTTAAACCTTTTATCGTTAAAGGAGTTATTGATCAAGGTAAAACGACGATGATCGAACCTGAGATGGGGAAAACAGTCCTTAAAGGGTCGACGGCTAAAACATTAACGGAGATGATGGTTGCTGCCGTAGAGAGAGGAGAAGCAAAGTGGACTAAACCGACCGGTTTTCTTGTAGCTGGAAAAACCGGTACCGCCCAAATCCCCGTTGCCGGACACTACGATCGGGATAAAACTATTGCTTCGTTTATCGGTTTTGCTCCGGCCCAACAACCGCGTTTTGCGATGTTAGTTACCTTAAGAGAACCAACTTCATCGCCCTGGGGTTCAGAAACTGCTGCCCCACTTTGGTTTGATATCGCTAAAGAGCTTTTTACATACTATGGTATTTCGCCCACTAAATAAGTTTCTGATTAGGTTTTAAATGATATAATTTTGTTAGATGTTTTCAGGAATTTTGACTAAGATTCGTTATAGTAAGCTGGGAGAGAATCTTCGGTTACTTTTCCCTGATTGGCTGGTTAATCTTTTTTGGCATGGTCCGAAAGCGATAGCGGCCAATTTATATTTCCGGTTTCCTTCCCGGAAACTTTATATAATTGGCGTTACCGGAACCGATGGTAAAACAACCACTTCGACATTGATCTATAAAATTTTACTGCATGCCGGCAAAAAAGCGGCCCTTATTTCGACAGTCTGTGCCAAAATCGGCCAAGAAAAAATCCCTATCGGTCTTCACGTTACCTCGCCCCAACCTTTTTTTTTGCAGCGACTTTTACGGAACATCGCTGACCAAAAAATCAAATATTTAGTACTTGAATGTACTTCCCATGGATTGGCACAAAATCGCTTCCTGGGGATTAGATTTGAGATGGCGGTAATTACTAATGTCACTTCTGAACACTTGGATTATCACGGTACTTATTCAAAATATTTAGAAGTAAAGGGGAAGCTATTCAAAAAAACCAAAGTAGTCGTATTAAATAGAGATGATCGTTCGTTTAGTTATCTAAACACGGCTAGATCAAGAAACTCACGGCTGGTTACTTACGCGGTTAAGAAGAAAGCCGAATTTACTCCTAACACCTATAGGTTTAAAACCCCTCTGATCGGCGAGTATAACCGGTATAACTGTTTGGCGGCAATTGCCGTTGCCAAAACTTTAGAAATAGACGATAAAACAATCAGAAAAAGCCTGGCTGCTTTTACTGGAGTAACCGGCCGGATGGAAATTATAGATTTAGGGCAAGACTTCCAAGTTTTTGTTGATTTTGCCCATACCCCTAATGGTCTTCAACAAGCACTGACTGCTTTGAAGGAAAAATCTAACGAGAGAAGAATAATAGCCGTTTTTGGCTGTGCGGGCTTACGTGATTTTTATAAAAGACCGCTGATGGGCGAGATTGCAGCTCGAATAGCCGATGTTGTGATTTTAACCGCTGAAGACCCAAGAACCGAAGACGTGGAAAAAATTATTGATCAGATTGCTCAAGGATGCCTTAAAGGTCATTTGACTTATCAAAGTCCGACAGGTATTAACGAGTCTCAGATTAGCAAGCTGAAAGGTGTTTATTTTCGGATATCTGACAGAAGAGAAGCAATCAGGTTTGCAATTAATAAATTGGCTTGCAAGAACGATATCGTGGCCTTTTTCGGTAAAGGACATGAAGCGAGCCTATGTTATGGGCGAATTGAAAAACCCTGGAGTGAGCATGAAGAAATAAAAACAGCCTTACGGGAAAGGTTGGGCAATGCTTAAGAAAGAACATCTTTATTATTTCAAGCTCTTAAGTCAACAAGAAAATTTAACTCAGGCAATTTCTTCCCGGTCAATGGGAGATATGACAGAGGCCGACAAGGTAAAACAAAGACAAAATATCCAAAAGTTCTTAGGTAAAATTGGCCTGAGGATTGATGATTTAGTCACTATGGAACAGGTTCATGGCAACCGGGTGGAAATTGCCTGGATTAATCATAAAGGGACAGAGATTAAAAAAGTAGATGGTCTGGTTACTCAGGAAAAAAATCTAATTTTGGCAATTAAAACCGCCGATTGCCTGCCTCTGGTGGCTTATGATCCTCAGGAGATAGTTTTAGGTGTTGCTCACGCTGGATGGAAAGGAATTATTAATAATATTGTCTGTCAATTAGTTGATAAGCTGAAAGAATTAGGAGGACATGTCGGAGATATTGTGGTTGGAATTGGGCCTCATATCGGGCCTTGTTGTTACCGGATAAATAAACAAAGAGCCAGACAATTTCGGGCTAATTTTGGTGACTTGCCAGGCATGATAAACATAAGGGATGCTGCTTATTATCTTGATCTCTCTGTTCCTTTAATCTGGCAGTTGCGTACATCCGGGATACCGGTAAAGAATATAGAACCGGCCGGTATCTGTACTGCCTGTCGAAATGATGAATTCTTTTCTTTTCGAAAAGACGGCCGTCCATTCGGCGAATTTTTAACGGTGGCCGCTATCGGAGACAACTTGTGAAAAAGAGAAAAACAGCAAAAGAGATTAAGAGGATTCATTTTATGGGTATTAGCGGCAGTGGTTGTTCAGGTGCCGCTTATCTTGCCAGGTACGAGGGTTTTCAAGTTAGTGGCTGTGATCTTAATCCCAACACGTCGTCAACTGACCAACTGAGGAAATTAAAGATCCCTATTCATGGCGGTCATAATATCAGCCATTTGAGAAAAGCTGATCTTTTGGTAACTTCGCCGGCGGTGTTGATTGTCAATAGTCGTCATCCTGAAATTCGGGAAGCAAAAAGACGAGGAATTATATTAACGTGGCAGCAGTTTATAGGTCGGTATCTTCAGAAAGATAAATATCTTGTCTGCATTGCCGGAACCCACGGAAAGACAACTACTTCCGCTTTAGTCGGCCAGATTTTAGAGGCGGGAAAACTTGATCCTACTGTGCTGGTTGGCGGTGTCGTTCCGGTGTGGCAAGCAAATGTCCGCTGCGGCGAGTCAAATTATTTTATTTGTGAAGCTGATGAGTACTATAATAATTTTCTTAACTATTCTCCCAAGATGGCCGTTATCACCAATATTGAAATGGATCACCCTGAATTTTTTTCAAACCTTGACCAGCTAAGAAAAAGTTTTACCCGGTTCATCTTTCGTCTGGATCAACCCAAAATCCTTATTGTTAATAGTGATGATGACAATATTCGGCAGATTTTAGTCAAAAACCAGTTAAGATTAAACCGGGAGAGGGTTCAAATAACCGCTTTTCATCTCGATTCGGCGTTTGATTTTCCTTTTGCTAAAGATTTCCGGGGAATAATTAACCGGCAAGAAAAATTTTCAACCAGGTTTTCGATTGTTTTTGATCATGGAAAAAAAACCATTAAAGAAGATTTCCAATTGAGAATTCCGGGCAGGCACAATGTTTACAATGCTCTAGCGGCTTATGCTTGCGGTTGGTTTCTTAACATTAATAGTGAAACGCTAAAAACCGTTTTTAACAGTTTTTCAGGCGTTAAGAGACGATTTGAAATTGTTGGGAAAGAAGCCAGGAGGATCGTAATTGACGATTATGGCCATCATCCGACTCAGATTGCAGCGACAATAGAAGCAGTTAAACAAAGATATCCCAAGTCGTTTATTTGGGCAGTACTGGAGCCTCACCAAACGCGATTCCGGTTTTTTACGAATGAATTTGTTACCGCTCTGAAGAAGGCAAATCAGGTAATAGTTACTGAAATTTTCTGGGGGAGAGAGAAAATAACTTCCGGTCTAAGTGCCCAAGAATTGGCAGCTAAAATCGGCTTACCAAAGGCAAGCTGTATCGAAGACTTCAAAAAAGTAGCTGATTTTATTGCCAAAAACAGTCGTTCAGAAGACGTAGTCATCGTTTTTGGAGCAGGCAATAGCAGTCAACTGGCCAAGATGATTGTCCGCCAACTTAAAAAACTTGCTAAATAAATGAAAAGAAGAAAAATTATCATTTTAGGTGCCGGACTTGCCGGTATGACAGCCGCGATCAACTTGGCCAAACACGATTATCAGGTTGATATCTATGAGCAGGCATCTGATGTGGGAGTGAGGTTTCACGGTGATTTTCAGGGTCTAGAGAATTGGACGGAAAAAGAAGATGTCTTAGAATTCCTAAAGAAAGCGAGTATTTATCACCGCTTTTACCATAAACCGGTTTCAGACCTGATGCTTACTAATAGTCAGTTTTGGAATCGGCTTTCCGGTTCGGGAGTTCTTGTTTATTTAGTAAAACGAGGGAATTTTCTTGGCAGTCTTGATTATAGCTTGAAAGAGCAGGCGCTGGATTTAGGTGTAAATATTCACTTTAATCAATCATTAGCTTTGAATAAAGCCGACATTATTGCGACCGGGCCCAATTTGTCTCATGTTTTTGGCTTAGCTAAGGGAATCACTTTTCAAACGGATTCGAAGGACAAATCAGTGGTGATTTTCAATGACCGGTTTGCTCCGGGCGGGTATGGTTATCTTCATATTGCAGACCATTATGGATGTCTTTGTGTCGCTGCGATTAAAGATATAAAAGAGATTAATATCAGCGACTACTTACAGAAAACAAAGAGTTTTTTCATCAAAAAATTCGATCTTAAGTTACGGTCGGTAAGACGGTTTTCTGGAATAGCCAGCTTCTTGATAAATCCAAAACTTCAAGAAGGGAGAAAATTATTTGTTGGCGAGGCAGCCGGCTTGCAGGATTTTTTTTGGGGTTTCGGGATCAGGTATGCCATTGGATCAGGCTATCTGGCGGCTAAAAGCATTATTGAAAACAGTGACTATAAAGCGCTTATTAAAAGGCATCTTGACGGTAAGATAAAGGCAAGCCTGGTAAACCGGTATCTGTGGGGAAAGTTTGGAAGCTATGACTATGTCTTTCCGATCAGAAAGGCAAAATTGATGAGGCGATTGATTTTATCTATGTCCAATTTTAACTGGCTACAGAAATTCATTTATCCTTTTGTCCAATCATATGCGAGAAATAATTACCCGGATATTTTTTGATTTTATTTAGAATAGTAACCGGTTTGGTTTATAATATTAAACAGTCGAAATTTAAGAAGGGAGTTTTCCAATGTCAGCTCGATACTTAATTAAAGGTGGGATGGCTCTAAAGGGTGAAATTAAAGTAGCCGGTAATAAGAATGCGATTTTGCCGATCATAGCAGCAACTTTACTGACCGATGAAGAATGCCTAATTGAAAATGTTCCTAAAATCAGTGATGTCACAATTATGGGCGAGCTTCTGAAAGATTTAGGGGCCAAAGTCGAGGGTCTGGGTACTGAAAAACTGATAATCAAAACTGCTGGTGTTAAAAAGCATCATCTAAAACCAGAACTAGTCCAAAAACTTCGAGCCTCGATTCTTTTCATGGGGCCTCTTTTGGCTCGTTTCCGTCAGGCTCGTTTAAAACATCCGGGCGGTTGTCTCATCGGCAAGAGGGCCGTGGGGACTCATTTTGAGGCACTCAGAGCTCTTGGTGCCGAAGTTTTTGTTGGCGAAGGAGATTATGAGGGGAAGTTGATTCGTGGGCATGCCAGCCGGATTTTTTTGGATGAGGCTTCAGTAACTGCGACGGAAAATACGATAATGTTAGCCTCTCTGATTCCCGGTACGACGGTCATTGAGAATGCTGCCTGCGAACCGCATGTCCGAAATCTGGCTCAGTTTCTAGTTAAGATGGGTGC
Source organism: Bathyarchaeia archaeon (assembly GCA_035529595.1). GTDB lineage: Bacteria > Patescibacteriota > Microgenomatia > PFEM01 > JAFGMK01 > DATKWK01. The sequence continues at coordinate 124,097 of DATKWK010000035.1, read as the reverse complement.
CAGAATCGAGGGATTTGGTACTAATCGGCTTAATGTTTATGGAGTCAAAAAATTGGGGGGAGCAGCCATCAAAATCATTCCCGATTATATGGAGATCGGTACTTTTGCCATTGCTGCGGCGGTTACTAAAGGGGAAATTCTGATAAAGGATACCATACCCGGCGATCTGGATATGATTATGCTCTACTTGAAGCGAATGGGAGTTGACTTGCGTTTGGTTGGTAATGATCTGCTGATCAAAAAATCAAAGCTTAAAGCCCCGCGAGGCAAAATTCAAACCCGGCCTTGGCCTGGTTTTCCGACCGATCTTATGAGTCCGTTAATCGTGTTGGCCACTCAAGCGAAAGGAGCGACTCTTTGCCATGACTGGATGTATGAAACAAGAATGTTTTTTATTGATAAATTGACGACGATGGGAGCCGACATCACAATTTGTGATCCGCACCGTGTTTTAGTTAACGGACCAACACCTTTACAGGGTAAAATTCTCGAAAGCCCTGACATTCGCGCCGGAATGGCTCTGGTATTAGCTTCCCTCTGCGCTCGAGGCGAAAGCATTATTGAAAATATTCAGTTAATCGAAAGAGGTTACCAAGAGCCTCATCTACGACTGAGAAGTTTGGGTGCTGAAATCAGGAAAGTTAATGGCAAAAAATCAGTTTAATAAACGGAAGGTGAAGCTAAAAAAAATTCAACTTCAGGATCTTAAGGTCTATTATCATGAGGAAGGAAGCGGAAAACCGCTGCTGCTTCTTCATGGTTGGGATAAGTCGGGATCGGTTTTTTCCCAGCTGCAAAAAATATTGGCTCGGAATTTTCATACATTCGCTCCTGATATGCCTGGATTTGGAAAAACATCCCTGCCTGATTTCTCCTGGGGGATAAAAGACTACGCCCATTTTGTTACTCAGTTTTGTCAGGCAATCGCTTTAGAAAAGTTCTGCCTTCTTGGTCATTCCTTTGGTGGTCGAGTTGCGCTGGAGATCGCTGTCACTTATCCTGAAAAAGTTGAGAAACTGGTTTTAACCGGAGTGCCGGTGTTGCGAAAAAAAACCTTGAAGCGATTTTCATTTTGGCTGGTTGCTAAAATGGCAAAAGTCATTTTTCTTCTGCCGCCTTTTTTTCTATTTAGACGTCAATTTACAAGATATCTATATTTTTTTGCTCGGGAGAAAGATTATTATCAATCACAAGGTATCATGAAAAAAGTGTTTACGAGAGTAGTTTCTGCTAATCAAGAAAAGATTATAAAAAAAATTAAGTCGCCGACTTTAATTGTCTGGGGAGAAGATGATCGGGTAACACCTCTTCTCCAAGCTCGTTATCTTCATAAGATGATCAAAAAATCTCTCTTGGTAGTCATTCCGGGCGCTTCCCATAAATTACCCTACGAAAAGCCAAAAGCTCTGTCTGAACAAATTAATCCTTTTCTAACAAATTAAAAAATGGAATATTTTATTTTTTTCGCATCAATTCTGTTCTTTATAGTGACTTTTCTTTTACCCATCGGCAACAAGTTGCTTACTTTTTTATTGGGAGATCTGTTTTCTGTCTATTATGTGGTTGTCGTTTTGGGTAATCTTTTTTCTTTTCTTTATCTTTGGCAGTTAAAGGAGTACCGTTTCGATCGGCTGAAGGACTACTTTAAAACTTATCAAGGCAAAAGGGATTTGTTAAATATTCATTTGCTTCTTAAGATTTTAGTTTGGTTATTCCTTTTTATCGACGGGAATGTTTTTATAATTTTTGCCAAAGCCAGGTATATCCATTGGGTTCTGTGGGGCGGAGTTTTTTACAGTGAGATGTTTTATATTTTAGGCCGGGTCTTCCGTCATCAATTCAGAAGACCTAAGTTTACTCTTAAAGCTTTATTAATTACTCTTGAGTCTGTCTCGCTTCAAGTTTGTTTTTTGCTTTTCCGCTTTAAAGTTGCCCAAATAAATCGTTACGCAGACGGAGTTCTACAGGTTTTCCTTGAGGCTGACATTTTAATAGCGGTTTGGGTGGCTATTTCAGTCGCTTCCCTTGCTTTACCGAGCTTATTTTTTAAAAGGGAAATTATCAGAAAAGCAATTAAGAAAATAAAAACTTATCCTGACTTGAAAGTAATCGGGATTACCGGAAGTTTCGGAAAAACCAGCACTAAAGAGTTTCTTGCATCGATCTTAAATAGCCGATTTAAAATCTTGGCAACGCATGTTCATCATAATACGGCAATTGGTATAGCAAGGCAAATATTGTTGGAACTTGACGGAAATGATCAATTTTATATTGTTGAAATGGGTGCCTATAAAAAAGGCGAAATCAAAACGATTTGCGATGTTGTTAAACCTGAAATTGGTGTAATCACCGGCTTAGGAACTCAACATCTGTCACTTTTTGGTAAACTTGAAAACTTAGTGGAAGCAAAATTTGAGTTGATTGATAGTTTACCGGGAAACGGTCTAGTGATCTTAAATGCAGATGATAAATTATGTTTAAAATTTTCTCAATTGACCCGCTTAAAAAAAATACTTTATTCAACTAAAAATTACCAAACTGATTTATATGCTTCTAAAATAAAGGTTTTCAAGGATAAACTTAATTTTCAAGTTACCAAAGGAGAAGAAAAACAAACATTTCAAGCCAGACTATTGGGTAAACAAAACATCAGTAACCTGTTAGCGGCAACTGCGATAGCATCTAATTTAGGATTAACTTTGAAAGAAATTTCTCAAGAAATTGATAAGATCAAGTCATTGCCAGGAACTATGAATTCGGTTGAGGGTCCGAATCATTCGACTTTGATTAATGATACATACAATAGTAATCCGGAAGGTGTTTTAGCGGCACTTAATTACTTAAAGCTATTCTTGGGACAGAGGTTTTTAATCTTTCAACCAATGATCGAACTGGGTAAGGCAACTTGGATTGAGCACAAACGTGTTTTTAGAAAAGCGACTAAGATTTGTGATCAAATTTTCTTAACCAATCGAAATTATTTTCGTGAAATTTTGGCTGGTATTAATCAAGAAGAACGAAAAAAAATTTCACTAGTCGGTTCGCCAAGGTATCTTCGTCAAAAGATATTTTCTTTACTGAAAAAAGATGACGTTGTTCTTTTTGAAGGAAGAGAGGCTAATAAATACCTAAAAGTTTTTCAGAAAGCAGAGGGAAATTGATTCATGTTTAAGCCGATTTCCGTCTCTTTGTTGCCTAATAACAACGCTGCCGATATACTGAAAGCTTTAAAGTTAATTTTCCAACCGAAAAATTGGGTTCATGGTAAAGGGACCAAACAACTTGAAACCGACTTTGAAAATATCTATCCCGGTTTTCGAACGATTAGTTTTCTTAACGGCCGGACCGGCTTGCTGGCGATTCTTAATTGTTTAGGTATTGCCAAAGGGGATGAAGTTTTACTTCAAGCGTTTACCTGCGTGGTAGTTGCCAACAGCGTTATTAAATGTGGAGCAAAACCGGTTTATGTTGATATTGACAAGGATTCATTCAATATGGACCCGGATGATCTAGCCAGGAAAATTACTCCTAAAAGTAAAGCAATTATCGTTCAACATACTTTCGGTTACCCGGCCCCGGTCAACGAAATTGTCAAAATTGCCGCTAAATATGGACTGAAGATGATTGAAGATTGCGCTCACGTGATTGGTGCTTCCTTCGTTGGAAAAAAATTGGGTACTTTTGGAGAGGCGGCTTTTTTCAGTTTTGGCAGAGACAAAGTCATTTCTTCCGTTTTCGGGGGAATGGTCATTACCAAAGATCAAAAACTATTTAATAAGCTAAAAAAATATCATCGATCGCTTTCTTACCCAACCCGTTTTTTTGTTTTTCGTCAATTGCTTTACCTGGTTTTATTTAGTCTTATTTTGTCGGTCTACAATTTTTTTTCGTTAGGAAAAATTCTTTTAGTCTTTTTTCAGAAGCTGAGAATATTTATCAATCCGGTGCAAGATTGCGAGCAAAGAGGCATTTTACCTTCTTATTTTATCGGCCGGATCCCAAATAGTTTAGCCTTGTTGGCGTGCTTTCAATTAGCTAAACTTTCACAGTTTAATGAAAACCGCCAAAGAATAGTCAAGCTTTATGCAGCCGGTTTAGAGAATTTACCGATTGAGTTACCCAACTATCAGGAAGGGGCAAATGTTTTTCCTTTGCTGCGGTTTACGATTAAAACCGAAAAGGCCCAGAAATTATACCGATTTGCAAAGATTAGAGAAGTGATTTTAAATAATTGGTATTATCCGTCAATTTCACCACCGGGAGTAAATTATTCGGTGATTGGTTATGATCCCAAAACTTGTCCGGTAGCGGAAAAGACTTCTCCTCTGGTTGTTAATTTACCAACTCATCCGAAAATCGGCTTAAGAGAGGCAAAAAAAGTTATTAAAGTAATCAGACAATTTTTTGATTATGGAGTTAAAACCGGTCGATAATAAAAATATTTGGGATAGATTTGTCTTGAGTCATAACCCCAATGTTTTCCTTCAATCTTGGAGCTGGGGAGAGTTTTACCAAGCCTTGGGAGAAAAAATATTTCGTTTAGGTTTTTTCGAGAAAAAAAGGCTGGTCGGGGTGTCTTTATTAATAAAAGAACAAGCCAAAAGGGGTACTTATCTTTCTTGTCCCGGCGGGCCTTTATTTGATTGGCAAAATCAAAATTATTTTAAAGAGTTTGTCAGTTATCTTAAGAATTTGGGGAAACTGGAAAAGGCAGTTTTTATCAGAGTCAGGCCTTCGATTTCTGATAACGACCAAAACCGCCGGTTCTTTAAGAAAGCTGGCTTTCTAAATGCGCCAATGCATATGCATGCGGAAACGACTTGGCAACTTGATCTTAGTTCTCCTGAAAGTGAATTGTTAGCCGGCATGAGAAAAACCACTCGTCACTGTATCAGGAAGGCGACCAAGGGCAAGGTGCGCATACTTTTTAGTCGAGATATAAGAGATATCAAGATATTGTATCGTTTTCAACTGGATACGGCCAAGCGGCATAAATTCGTCCCTTTTTCGTACGAATTTTTAAGAAAACAATTTGAGGTTTTTACCGGAGATAATCAAGCGCTTTTACTTTTAGCTGAATACCAAAAAAAGATTATCGCTGTCTCAATGATAATATTTTACGGTGATACGGCGGTATACCACTATTCGGGTTCAACCCATGGAGCCAGCCGGGTTCCTGCTTCCCACCTGATTCAGTGGGAGGCAATCAAAGAGGCCAAAAAAAGAGGCTGCCGCATTTATAATTTTTGGGGCATTGCGCCTAATGATAATCCTCGTCATCGTTTTGCCGGCGTAACAACCTTTAAAAAAGGTTTCGGAGGTCAGCGGGTTAACTGGCTTCATGCCCAGGATCTGCCGCTCTCTATTCGTTACGGGGTTACATATTGTTTTGAAACTCTTAGGCGGGTCTTTCGTCATCTCTAATGTTAGAATTGTTTCTGTTTCTTGACTAAGCCGAGTAGAATGTAATAGACTCTTACATGCATGAGTGGTTTTGGTCACATGAAAAATGGCAATCATAAGCAGTCCTTTAAGAATGCGATTTCTGGAATAGTTCTTTCTTTCAGGAATGAGAGAAATCTCAAGTTAATGGGAATTATTTCGGTTTTGGTTTTTGTCGTTGCTTTGGTATTGAAAGTTTCTCTTATAGAATTTACTATGATTGTCTGGGCAATTTTTGCTGTTGTGACCGTAGAGATGATTAATACTTCACTTGAGGCAATAACTGATTTAGTAAAAGAAGAATGGCACCAGAAAGCAAAAATGGCTAAGGACGTAGCTTCCGGAATGGTCTTGTTAGGGGTCGTCGGTTCAGTGATTGTAGGTGGCTTGATTTTCATGCCTAAACTTATCAAGTTAATGGTAAATTTTTAATTTCTTGACTCTGGATTGTTTTTATGTCTCTTTATCTGGGGCTTTTAATCTTTTCCTTTATTATTACTTCGGTTTTGATTGTGCCTTTTATCAATCTTCTATACAGATTGAAATTTTTACGGCAGAAACAAATAACTCGCGATTTCCTGGGTTTGAGGGCAAAGATTTTTGATAGGCTTCATAGTAAAAAGGAAGGGACGCCGGTCGGCGGAGGCCTATTAATTATCATTATGGTATGTCTTCTCTACGTTATTCTGTTTCCCCTGATAAATATTTTAGGTGTTTATATTTCAACAGCTCATCCAATTAAAGAAGAACTTAACGTTATTTTTTTTTCTTTTATATCGTTTGGCCTATTGGGCTTATATGACGATTTCCATAAATTCTTTGGTTTTGAAAAAAGCGGTTTTTTCGGTCTGAGACTTCGTGAAAAATTCCTCATCCAGTGCATTTTAGCCATCGTCGTTGCCATACTCTTATATTTTAATTTAGGAATCGACTTTATCTATATTCCTTTTTTAGGAGAAATTGATCTCGGACTATGGTTTGTGCCTCTAAGTGCCTTCATAATCGTATCTTTTGCTAATGCCTATAACATTACTGACGGCTTGGACGGTCTTTCAACCGGCCTGCTAATGATTTGTCTTTTTGCTTTTTGGATTCTCTCGCATACCGTAATCGATACTGTCCTGTCGGCATTTATTTCAATCTGGCTTGGGGCAATTATCGCTTTTTTATACTTCAATGTTTATCCAGCACGTCTCTGGCTGGGAGATGTTGGTGCTTTATCATTTGGGGCTACCTTAGCCGTAGTTGGATTGTTAATCGGAAAGATCGCCGCTTTGGCTATAATAGGCGGTCTCTACATTGTGGAGATTTCTACCAGCTTAATCCAAATATTATCTAAAAATTTTTTAAAGAAAAAAGCTTTTGCGGTTGCTCCGTTTCATTTATGGCTGCAAAACCGAGGTTGGGAGGAGCCAAAAATTGTAATGCGCGCCTGGTTGGCCGGTTTGATTTTGGCGCTTTTTGGCCTATGGTTGGCGGTTATCTGAGGAGGCCTGCCCAATTTTTTTGACATATTTCTTGAAAAGGTTTCCTCTCTCCTGGTAATCCCGAAACAGATTGAAACTGGCTGCGGCTGGTGAAAGCAAGCAAATTTTACCCGGACTAGTGTACCGGTAAGCCCAGACTACGGCTTTCTCCATTTCTTTAGTAAATAGATGATTAGGAAGGTTGCTTTTTCTATCTCCGATTTCTAGCTTGATATTGCGCCAGATTTCTTTACCTGTCGTGGGGAACAGAATTAAGTTTTTAAGTTTGGTCTCCAAAATTTTTGTTGCCAGTTGATGATAATTTAAATGGCGCTCATATCCACCTAAGATAAGTGTTTCCACTTGATTACCCAATGCCTCGAGGGCGGCAATAGTTGCTTGAGGAATAGTTGCGATCGAGTCATTGTAGAAAATAATTTCATTAAAGGTACCGACTTTTTCCAACCGATGTTTAACGGGATGAAAGTTACCGATTGTCTTAACAATCTCCCGGTTAGGAATATGGTATAACTTGGCAACGATTACAGCCGGCATAACGTTCTGGAGATTGAAGCGGCCAAGAAGAGGAACCTCAGTTGTCTTGATAATTCTTTCCTTTCGGTATAAAAGATAATTATCTTTTATAAAACAAATGCTGCCTTTTCGCGCTTCAAGAGAAAAAGGGATATTATTTGCCCGAGTCTTGCTGGCGATTCGGCGGATATCCGGAAATGCCCGATTATAAATAAAATAATCATTCGTTTTTTGATGGAGAGTAATGTTTTCTTTAGCCCGTAAATATTTTCTGAAATTCGAGTAATAATCTAAATGTTCCGGAAAGATATTTAGGAAAACGGCGACATGCGGACTAACCTTAAGACTGACTAGCTGATGACTGGAAAATTCAAAGACAAAGATAGTATTTTTTCTCGCCCGGTTAACAAACGACAGTGAAGTATGACCGATATTTCCAACCAGGCGGACGTCCCTAAATTTCGTTCTAAGAATCTCATATATAAGACTTGCCGTCGTTGTCTTTCCTTTAGTTCCGGTGACACCGACGATTTCACCCGGGCAATATTCAAGCAGCAATTCTGTTTGAGAAGTAATCTTTCCGCCCCTTTTTATGAATGTTTTTATTTGGGGTAAATGACTAGGGACACCCGGAGATTTAATGATCAGATCATATTTATTAAGATCACCTAGGTATTTCCTCCCTAAATGAATTTTTAATTGCTTATCACTTTTAAGAATATTTTGTTGTTTTTCTCCGAACTTTTTTGTTGTCAGACGATCAGCAACCCCAATTATTTTTTGGGGAAAGTTTTGCCGAAGATACGTATAGGCAGCCTGGCCTTCACTGCCAAAACCGAGAATAAGTATCTTCTTATCTTTTAAAAAAAGCAGTAATTTCTCCCTTTTTTTCATCCCCGCATTGCCTCTTTGAGAACTTTTGTCAATCTTTTCGTAAGGCTATGGTTTTTACCCCAGGAATTTAATATTTCTTTTGCCGACTTCTGTAAATACTTGAATTCCGGAAAATATCGTGACTTAAAGTATCTCAAAGCTAACGAAAGCTTGTATTTATTTTTCTGGTCTTTTTTGTAAGCTAAATACAGAGCACTTTTTACTTCCTCTTTAGTTGGAACACATTCAAAAGGTTTAAAACCTACTGTTCCGAGAAGTTTTTTAAGAATAGGCAAGTTATCTTTTTCGTCAAGAAGATTAATACCGAAGATTTCAATAATTTTTTTCTGGCTGATAAAGGGATAAAGAAGAGTAAATGTGGCTAAGCATTTCGCGCAGTGTTGGCACCAAATGTTTTCTTTTTGACCAACATTACAGCTTTTGAAATGGCCAAAATATTGAGGATACCGTGAAAATATTTTGGTGATTTGAATCTCATAAAGAGGTCGTAATAAACTTAAATAATTAACTTGAATTAGATATTTACGGCAGTACCTAGAAAACTTTTTTTCAAATTCCCAACTTTTAGAATATTGATGGTTGATCATCTGGCTGCGATAGATGAGATTTCCCTCATTAGCGCTTCTTTCATTGGAAAAAATTACGGTGCCGCAGTCGAATAAGACAGTGCAGATAACACCTAAAAAAGACAGATAGGCTGTAAATGGGGTATGGCCGTTAAGATAACCTCTTTTATTTAATTCCAGCAGCTGCGGATCAATTGTTCTTTGAACAATAATTGGTTGCTTAGTAGTGATTAATTCTATGCTTTTTAAGCATGAAGAGGTTGGATTAAGACAAAAAAGTCTGAAATCTTCCTTGTTTTTCTTTAGTAGTTGGGCGGTGACGATCGAATCTTTTCCGCCGGCAAACGGGACCAGAAATGTCTTGGAATTAAGTCCGGCTTTTTCTGTTTTACGGGTGAATTTAGTTTTTAGGTGAGCATTCTTTATCGTCAGAAAGTTTTTCCGTTTAAAATCAATCTGATTTGTGTAGAAAAACTCACCCATTCCTTTTAGTATTAAATTGTGCCACCAACTGATCTGTTTTTTGTTCAAGTAACCGGCTTCGATGATAATCTCTGGAGAGCAAGTTGCCTTCCAGTAGCTTAAGATTTCTATTAGTCCCAGGTGAAAAACCAGATTGTTAAGTAAGTCCTTATCTAAGTTCTGGGTATATTGGGGAAGGTTAAAAATCACCAGTTCCGGTTTAAAATAAAGATTAGGTTCAGTGAAGAACTCGAAAGATAAAAATAGGTTGTTACCTTTTTTTCTAAAACTAAAGCTTTTATAAAAAAAACGCGGGTACTGTTTGTTTGAATTGGAAACTGTCATCAAGCTACCTTGGCGTAATTTTACACTTTTAATAGCTCATCCTCAATCTAATTACAATAGAAAGCGTTGTATAAACTCTCATTATTTCGAGTTTATCGAGGAATCCAGGTCCAATTTAATCGGACTGCAAATAATGCTAGCGCTAGGATGGAGGGAATTAATTTAAGTATTTGCTATAATTATTAGGAATGAAGTCAATTATCTTTAAAAAAAATAGAATTAAAGGTAAAAAGAAAAAAAGAAGGCTCTCTCTTGAGTCATCTGTCCGCCAGCCCGACTGGTTATTAGTGGGGATAGTGCTTTTTTTAACTTTGTTTGGTTTGATAATGGTAGCTAACGCTTCAGCAGTTGAAGCCTATCGAGATTTTGCCGATAAACTTTATTATTTTAGACTTCAGTTTCGTTGGGTGATCTTCGGTTTTGTAAGTTTTCTGGTTGCATCCCTTTTTCCTTATCAGAAGCTTCAAAAATTGGTACCTTTGTTTCTGTTTGCCTCTTTTATCGGTCTGATTCTAGTTATTCTTCCCAGAATCGGTTTTTTGCACTTTGGAGCACGGCGCTGGTTGAATTTTGGTGGAATAAACTTTCAGCCATCAGAGATAGTTAAACTCGCCTTCATTATTTATCTGGCAGCATATCTGGTTAAGAAAAAGAATTATTTACCGCTGTTGCTGGTTTCCGGTTTGATCGTAATTCTAATGATGTTTCAACCTGATTTGGGAACGACGGTGATTATTCTAGGTAGTGGTTTTCTGGTCTATTTTGTTTCGGGTGCACCAATTATTCAAGTTATCGGCTTAATGATCTTCGGAATAATTGGCGGAATTATTTTGGCGATTTCTTCTCCCTATCGAAAGGCTAGGTTCCTAACCTTTCTAAATCCTCTTCGAGACCCTTTGGGAGCCTCTTACCATATAAGACAAATTTTAATTGCGCTTGGGTCGGGTAATCTGTTTGGTTTGGGGTTAGGCCAATCGAGACAAAAATATGAATATTTACCAGCGGCGGCAACCGACTCCATATTTGCTGTTATTGCAGAAGAATTAGGTTTTGTAGGTGCTTCCTTTTTGGTACTGGTTTTTGCTTTACTGATCGCTCGTGGGTTTCGTATCGCACAAAGGTCTCCCGATATGTTTGGAAAACTGCTTGCTTCGGGTATAACCGCTTGGCTTGGACTTCAGGCTCTAGTCAATCTCGGAGCAATGGTTGCTTTAGTTCCTTTAACCGGTATTCCGCTTCCTTTTATTTCATATGGCGGTTCGTCACTATTACTGACACTTACTGCAGCCGGAATTTTAGTTAATATCTCTAAATATATCAGATGAGGAAAACGATTGTCATTACGGGTGGACACCATAACTGTGCTTTGGTAATTGCGGAAAAGCTCCGTTTAAGAGGGTACAGAGTAATCTGGTTTGGTCACAAATATACGATGCTCGGAGACTGCCAACCAGGAGCCGAATACCGGGAAGTAACCCAGGCTGGTTTTAAATTTGTCGAAATTAAGGCGGGTAAAATCGGACGCCGTTTCCTCGGTAAAGAGCTGATTGGTTTCCCGCGAGGTTTCTTACAATCGTTTTATTATCTTTTGGTGTATCGGCCTGATCTTGTTTTTTCCTTCGGTGGTTATTTGGCTTTTCCGGTTGTGATCTCTGCTTTTTTATTAAGAATTCCTTCCATAACCCATGAACAAACTGTTGTGTATGGCTTTGCCAACCGAATTATCAGCTACTTTGCCCAAAAAGTTTGTGTTTCATGGAAAGTCTCTTCTTGTCATTTTCCTAGTCGAAAAATCGTTTTCACCGGATTGCCTTTGAGGGATGAAATATTGTCTGCTAAGAAAACAAGATTTTTCCCTAATCATTTACCGATAATTTATATTACCGGCGGTAAACAAGGATCCCATATCATAAACAGAGTGGTCAAAAAAAACTTACCTTTGATGCTTGAGAAATATAACATTATTCATCAGTGTGGCAGCAGTACTCTTCATTATGATTATTCTCATCTGAAAATATTTAAAAAAAAATTATGCCCAGAACTTCAAGAACGATATCTTGTTAAGGACTATTTTTTTAGATCGGAAATTGGGTCAATCTTTGCCTCAGCTGACTTAATTGTCAGTCGAGCCGGCGCCCACATAGTTTACGAATTAGCCGCTCTAGGAAAGCCGGTACTTTTTATTCCTTACCCCTGGAGTCATGCCTCTGAGCAAAATCTGAATGCTCAGATATTAGTCAAGGTTGGTACGGCTCGTGTCTTACCTCAAGGGAAATTAACTTCGGAGGAGCTAAGTCGGGTTGTGGGTCAAATGATCAGAGATCTTTATATTTATCGAAAAAATAGCCCTAAAGCACGCCAATTGGTTAAACTAAATGCAGCTGACCAAATTATTGACTTAATCCAAAAATACGTATGAGGTTTAAATTTTTTTCTTTAAGAAAAATAAGAAATCAACGGAAATTTCTTGATCTTTTCTTAATTTTAATTATTACTTCTTTTACCTTCCTGATCGTGTATTTATTTACTAATACGGATATATTGAGGATCAAGAAACTTGACTGTTATCTCGATAACCGAAGGTGTTCCCAAGAAATTTGGGCCGGAATTTATAATTTGGTATCCGGTAGACTGAGTCTTGCCTTATCCGGAGATTGGCTTGGGGCCAAAATTCAAAAGATTTTTCCTCAGTACAAAAATGAAAAGGTTGAAGTTAAGTTTCCGGATAGATTAGTGGTCAATCTTTCAGAAGGATTGCCTGTCGCGATCGCTGTTTTTGATTTCTCGGGTAATCTTACCTTTAACAGAGAGATAAATCTCAAACAAATAGAGACTAGTTTTTATCAGGCTAAATCGATTTCTAATGTTCGTTGGTTAGTTGATGAAAGAGGAGTTGTTTATAGTGAGGCAGAGGAAAATAATAGTCTACCTAGGATGCTAATTAAAATTAAGGAACCGATTAGTCTTTCTTCCGGATCTAGTCTTGCTGATTTATCTTTTCCGCCTTTTTGGGAGATAATTCAAGTGCTATCAGACGTAAATTTACCGTTAAAGTATGGTTATATAGAGACCCAATCCGGCCAGATGATGGTATTCTCGCCTGATTGGCGAGCTATTTTTTCATTTAATAATACTGATTTTCAGGTTGACTCTTTACAATTAATTTTGAGCCGGGCTAAAATAGAGGGCAAGGTTCCACAGTTAATTGACTTAAGATTTGAAAAACCGATAGTTAAGTACAAAGATTGATTCATATGGCCAGAACAAAACTGATTTCCGGTGTGGACATCGGTTCCTCAAAGATTGCAACAATCATCGCCTCGCTCGACGATGGGGAAGAAAATATTCGCGTTTTAGGCTCTTCTTCAATTAATTCTCGGGGAGTTCGAAAGGGTCAGGTAGTAAATATTGATGAAGCTACCGGAGCCATTATTGATTCCGTTGAAGCCGCAGAGAGAATGGCTGGCTATAATATTGCCGATGTTTATGTATCGGTTGGCGGACAGCATATTGCTTCACAGAATTCCAAAGGGGTCGTGGCAATCGCTGAACCTGAAGAAGAAATCAGTGAGGAGGATGTCCGACGGGTAATTGAGGCTGCTAAGGCGATATCCTTGCCTTCCTCAAGGGAAATTATTGATGTGGTAACAAGAAATTTTAATGTTGATGGCCAGGAAGGTATTGCCGATCCGGTGGGAATGTCGGGAATTCGGCTCGAAGTTGAAACACATATTGTTACCGGTTCGACAACGGCTATAAAAAATTTGACTAAGTGTATTTCAGAGGTTGGGGCTAACATCACCGGTCGGATAGCGACGGCAAGTGCGTCAGCGGAAGCGGTCCTAAGCGAAACCGAAAAAGAATTAGGTGTAATCTTGGTTGATTTGGGTGGGGGTACAACCAGCTCTGTTATATTTATTGAAGGTTCACCCGTTTTTACTTCGGTAATTCCAGTCGGAGCAAGAAATATAACTAATGATTTGGCAATCGGCCTACGGTTGCCACTTGAGGTAGCGGAAAAAGTAAAGGTATTTATAGGCGGAGAAACGAAAGTATCAAAGAGCAAGAATGAGAAAGAATTAAAGAAAAGCCATAATGACGATGATGAGTTGGACTTAACCGTAATTGAAGGTATCGATGAAGCCAAAAAAGTTTCCAAGAAAACGCTCATTGAAGGGATTATTAGGCCGAGATTAAATGAGATTTTTAGTTTGGTAGGAGTGGAAATAAAAAAGAGCGGCTTCGGCGGAATGACACCATCAGGTATTGTTTTGTGCGGTGGTGGCGCCATGACTGCCGGCATAGTCGATTCAGCCAGAAGAACTTTATCGCTACCTGTCCGTGTCGGAACACCTAAAGGAGTGGTGGGCTTAGTTGACGATATTCTCTCGCCAGAATTTGCTACCTTGGTTGGTTTAATTAAATATGCGTTAAAGAGAAGGGTCGAGCCGAGTAACAGACTATCATTAGGTCGGATTAGTGGTGTATTGAGGAAGATCCCCGTTCACGGACTTGCCAACAGAACACTGAATCTGATAAAATCATTATTACCTTGAGTTTTTTCTCCTGCCCGAATTTTATGAGGGAATCCTGTTTATATCAGTCAACATTTTATGGCTCTAGTTAAACCAGATACCGCTCAATTGGCCAAAATAAAAGTATTAGGCATTGGCGGTGGTGGAGGGAACGCTATCGATTCAATGATGAAAGATGAGCTCATTCGAGGAGTGGATTTTATTGCTGTCAACACTGATTCGCAAGCGCTTCTTGCCAATAAATCCCCGGCAAAAATTCAGATTGGCGAAAATTTGACTCATGGTTTAGGGTCCGGTTCTAATCCAGAAGTTGGTCTTCAGGCAGCCGAAGAATCAAGAGAAAAAATCAAAGAAGCAATTTTCGACGCCGATATGGTTTTTCTCACCTGCGGTATGGGGGGAGGTACGGGCACCGGGGCTTCGCCTATAGTTGCTGAAATTGCGAAAGAAAATGGAGCATTAACGGTAGCGGTGGTTACCAAACCTTTTGGTTTTGAAGGCACGCGGAGAATGGTTGTGGCGGAGGATGGTATCGAGAAACTGAAAACCAAGGTGGATACTCTAATAGTTATTCCCAATCAACGGCTTTTGAATATTGTCGACCGTAAGATGACGCTGCTTGAAGCTTTCAGATTGGCTGATTCTATTCTTAGTCAGGGAGTTAAAGGAATTTCCGATTTAATTACTGTTCCCGGTCTAATTAACCTTGATTTTGCCGACGTCAGGACAATTATGAGTAACGCTGGTTCAGCGCTTTTGGGTATTGGAACCGGAGTTGGTGAAAATCGAGCTCAAGAGGCAGCTCGGGCGGCTATCTCATCACCGCTGCTTGATATTTCAATTGAGGGAGCCAAAGGAGTCCTATTTAATATCGTCGGCGGTAAGGACTTGACGATGAGTGAAGTTGACGAAGCCGCTAAAATCATTTCTAAGGCAGCTGATGCTGACGCTAATATCATCTTCGGAGCGGCAATCGATGAAGAGCTTGCAGATCAGTTAAAGATTACTGTTATAGCTACCGGATTTGATGAGACACAAGTAAAATTGGCTTCTTTTGTAAATAAAGAGCCCGAAGATGAAGCAAAAGGGATTGTCAGCGAGCACCCCCAGGAAAAGAAGGATGACGAAGAAGAAAAATTTCAACCTCCAGATGGTATCCCACCTGAAGAGTTTCAGGAAGAACTGGATATTCCAGCTTTCTTGCGCCGTTCTCGCTAGTAGAAAATATTTTAAGACAGCGCCTCCTCTGTTATAATAATTAAGTATGGTAAAGAAAAAGTCTTTTTTCCAACCAGTCTCTCATCAGGTCAGATTTCCTGATATTGAAAATAAGATTTTGCTTTTCTGGAACAAGAATCGAATATTTGAAAAATCCATCAAGCAGAGATCTGATAAAAATCCTTACACTTTTTATGACGGGCCTCCCTTTATCACCGGACTACCACACTACGGACATCTTTTAGGTTCGATTGCTAAGGATCTTATTCCCAGATTTCAAACAATGAAAGGAAAAAAAATAAGGCGAGTTTGGGGATGGGACTGTCATGGATTGCCGGTTGAGGAAAAGACAGAGCGGAAATTAGGTCTTAAAAATCGAAGAGAAATCGAAAAAATCGGGATAGAGAAATTTATAAAAGAATGCCGAATTTATGTCTCTGAAACCTCGGCCGAGTGGAAATGGTATATCGATCACATTGCTCGTTGGGTTGACATGGATCGAGCTTACCGGACCATGGATCTTGAGTTTATGGAGTCAGTGATTTGGGCCTTCAAAAAGCTTTATGACCGGGGTTTAATTTATCGCGGGCTTAAAACTCTTCTTTACTGTACCCGCTGCGGTACCCCGATCTCCAAATTCGAAATTGCTATGGATAATAGTTATGCTAGCATGCAAGATCCTGCGGTGACAGTAGAGTTTGTCATTACTACTGCCGGCCCGTTCCAGCAGGTAAGACTTTTAGCTTGGACGACTACGCCCTGGACCCTTCCCTCCAACCGGGCTTTAGTAGTTGATCCCAATGAAAGTTATGTGGAATTTGAGGACAAGTCTAGAGGTAGGCGATACATTGCTGCTCAAAAAAGAATTAAAGACCTGATTCAAGGTAAAAACTATTCTCAAATAAAAAAGTTCAAAGGAGCGAAACTAGTTGGTTTAGCTTACCAGCCACCTTACAGTTACATTTCTCCCAATAAAAAAGATTTTCGAATCTACAAGTTTAAAGGCATGGTTAATATGGATGAAGGTACCGGTATCGTTCATTCTGCTCCCGGATTTGGAGAAATTGATACCGAGATGGGCCGGCATTACGGATTGACTTTAATGTTTAATGTTGACGATGAAGGTAAATTCACTGATAAGATTACCGATTTTAAAGGTGTCTATGTTAAGGATGCCGATAAGTTGATTATTGATGATCTAAAAAAGAGGGAGATTTTGTTCAAAGAAGAAATAATTACTCACCGTTATCCCTATTGTTATCGTTGCCAAACGCCTCTCATTTACCGCGCCGTTAAAGCTTGGTTTGTCGATATTCAAAAAATAAAAGAGGAAATGCTCCAATTAAATGAAAATGTCAATTGGGTGCCAAATTTCTTTAAACGTGGACGGGTTAAGAATACTCTTAAGGATGCTCCTGATTGGTGTGTCTCCCGAACCAGGTATTGGGCAACAATTATGCCAATTTGGGAGTGCCGGCAATGCGGTGAATTTAAGGTAGTCGGTTCGGTTGAGGAAATTGAGAAAAATTCCGTTGAGAGGATAAAAATAACAGATTTACACCGGACGAGCGTTGATATGATTAAGTTTAAATGCGGTAAATGCCAGGGAGAAATGAAACGTATTCCTGAGGTATTGGATGTATGGTTTGAATCAGGTTCAATGCCTTATGGAGAGAGACACTATCCCTTTGAAAATAAGATTGCTTTTGAGAAGGCCTTTCCGGCAGATTATATTGTAGAGTACGTCGGTCAAATCCGCGCCTGGTTTTATTATCTGCACGCCTTATCGACCGGTTTATTTCATTCCCACTGCTTTAAGAATGTCATTGTCACCGGAGTAATGGCCGGAACTGACGGTCGTAAAATGAGTAAGAGTTACGGAAATTACCCTGATCCGAAAAAAGTATTGGAGCAATATGGGGGCGACGCTCTTCGACTCTATTTAATGGGGACAAGACTGATGGCTGGGGCTGATATTAATATTACTAAAGGAGAGGAGTTGTTAGAACAAGTAAAGACAGTCCTTTTACCTCTTTGGAATTCATATCAATTCTTCATTACCTATGCCAATTTACATAATTTTGAACCGGCAGAAAAACGAGTTGATAATCCGAAACATATTCTTAATAAGTGGATAAAGAGCCGAAATCAGCAGTTGATAAACGAAATCGATAAGTGTTTGAGTTCTTATAACATTCCTGGGGCCGTTCGTCTTCTCCGTCCTTTTATGGAAGATTTGTCAACTTGGTACATCCGTCGCAGTCGGGAGTTTTTCAATCGAGGAGATCGGGAATTTTTACAGACTTTATATCAGGTACTGGTTTTGTTTATAAAAGGTACAGCTCCGATTATTCCCTTTATTACCGATGAAATTTATCAAAACTTGGTTCGTCAGATAACACAGGGAAGTGTCGAATCTGTTCATTTATGTAATTTTCCACCGGCCAGAAAAATTGGCCTGAGGGAGTGTAGTCTGTTTGAAAAAACGGATCTGGTCAGAAAAATCTGTTCTTTAGGTCACGCAATCAGAAAAGAAAAAAAAATTAAAGTTCGCCAACCCCTTTCTTGCTTGACCTACTATTGGCCTGTGAGGTTACCGGCAGCTTTTGAAAAATTGATTGAGGCGGAAGTTAACGTACAGGAAGTAATCTGTCAAATAAAGAAAATTACTGATCCCCAGGTCAAATTGAATTTACGTTTAAACAAGGAACTTCTGGCTGAGGGACAGGCAAGAGAATGGATCCATCAAATCCAGCAGATGCGAAAACAGGCCGGTTGTTTGCGGGATGAATGGATATTAGTATATCTACCTCAATTTCCTAAGAGCCAGAATTTAAGATTCATTATCAAGAAAAAAACCCTTGCTCAGAAACTTCTTTTGGGAAAAAAACTAGCTATAAAAAGAAGCATCTAATCTTATGGCTCACGGATTTAATTGGATGATTATTGTCTCAATTTTTATCGTCTTTGTTTTAAGTATTGCTGTACTTTCAAGTTTAGAACCCCAAATCTTACCTCTTCAGGTATTATTCATGGTTATAGGACTGATGGTATTTATCATTTTTAGTCTTTTAGACTACCAGATATTCAGCCGTCTTTATTTACCCTTATTCATTCTGATTAGCCTCTTTTTGATCTCAGGTTTTATTTTTGGGAGTAGAACTCGAGAAACTCTGCGCTGGATCAGAATCGGTTCCTTTACTATTCAGCCTTCCGAGTTAGTGAAACCGTTTTTGATTCTCGCTTTTGCCTCTTTTGTATCCCAGGGTACATGGCGATTTCGGCGTCTCTTGTTAACTCTAATATTCCTCTTTCTACCTGCTTATCTGGTTTTTCAGCAACCGGATTTGGGAAGCTCACTAGTGATTGTCTTAGTATGGCTTTTAATTGTGTCCTTTAAAGTTGATCGGAAACAAACATTGTTTCTGTTGATATTCTTTCTGTCCGGATTATTTTTAACCTGGAATATTTTAAGGGACTATCAGAAGGTAAGAATTCAGACGTTTTTTAAACCGCTTGATGATCCTTTGGGTAAAGGTTACCATTTAATTCAGGCTAAAATTACCGCTGGTTCCGGTAAATTTTCAGGTAGGGGTCTTTTCCACGGTACCCAGTCGTACCTGAAATTTTTACCTGAAAGAACCAGTGACTTCATTTTTGCTTCCTTGGCTGAAGAATTGGGATTTCTCGGCTGCTTTATTCTTCTGGCAGTTTATTATTACGTGCTGATGCAGATCTTAAAGATTGCCGATAATGCCCAAGATGAGTTTGGCACTTTAATCTGCGTCGGTGTTTTTGGATTAATTTTTAGCCAAATTGTTATTAATGTCGGGATGAATTTAGGGTTAATGCCAATCACCGGCATTACTCTTCCTTTTGTCTCTTCCGGAGGAAGTTCAATCGTTGCTCTTATGACGAGCCTGGGTTTAGTTGAAAGTGTGGCCAGGAGAGCAAAAAAAAGAAGATTGATCGAAATTAAATAAAAATCTTCTTAGTTGTTATTTGCAGAGTATTTTTATATAATACCAACGGTGGGGCGTTTCCGCGATCCTTTTTACATTAGTGGAATCTGAAAAAATGAATAAGTACGCCGTAATTAAATACGGTAGCAAGCAATTTCAAATCACAGAAGGAGAGGAAATTGACTTGCCCAAAATTGATCGTAAAGAAAAAGAAAAAATTAATTTTGAGCAAGTACTGCTCTTAGTCGACGGTGAAGATATTAAAATTGGCCGTCCCTCTGTAGAAGGGGCGGTTGTACAAGGATCAGTTATTCATCACTATCTGGGTAAGAAGATAAGGATTGCCACCTATAAGGCTAAATCCCGATATCGTCGCGTCAAAGGTTTCCGTCCTCGAGTGAGCCGCGTAAAAATTGAAAAGATTGCCATTAGTGGGCAAGAAGAATTGGCGAACAAAACACAAAAGATTAGAAAGCCCTCTGAATATAAGCAAAATAAGCAGTCTTCTAAAGATTAAGTGATCTTTTCCCTTGATATGTTGTTGACATTCGTGAAAAATTTACTTATACTCTCAAAAAGGAAGAATTATGGCGAAAACAAAAACCGGCGGAAAGACCAGGCAAAAAACTCCCCGGCCAGGCAAAAGGTTGGGGATTAAGATTTCTGGTGGTCAGCAGATAGAGAAAGGAAATATCGTGGTTAGGCAAAGAGGGACAAAGTACCATCCGGGGACCGGGGTTGGTATCGGACGAGATCATACTCTTTTTGCGCTTAAGGACGGGTTTATTAAATTTCAAACCCGCCACGGAAAAACGGAAGTAACTGTTAGTCGATAATAAAAAATGGCAGGCGAAGAACAAAAGATTGTCCAAATCGGATTAGACGAACTTCAACCAAATCCGCTTCAACCGCGTGGTCAAATTACTCCTGAATCGCTGGTCGACTTGGTTGACTCTATTAAAGAACATGGCGTATTAGAACCGTTAGTGATCGCTAAAACGCCGGCCGGCTATCAGATTATTGCCGGTGAACGTCGGTGGCGGGCGTCCAGAATTGCGGGGCTGAAAACTCTTCCAACAATAATTAAGGAAACGACTCCTCAGGGAATGCTGGAGATGGCAATTGTGGAAAACGTTCAACGAACAGATTTAAATCCGTTAGAACGAGCCCAAGCTTTTTCAAGATTAATGAATGAGTTTGGCCTGTCTAATAAGGAAATTGCCAAGAGAATCAGTAAAAGCCAAGCTTATATATCGAATTCTTTAAGACTTTTGACGCTTCCTGATGCCCTAAAGGATGGTCTGCTTCAGGGGTTGATTACCGAGGGACATGCTCGGGCCTTGGCGGCAATTATGGATACGCGATTGATGGTTGAGGCTTATAAAATGGTATTGAGGCAGTCAAGCTCGGTAAGAAAAACAGAAGATTTGGCAAGAAGAATGAGAAAGGTTGAAGGTAATTCTCCTTTAGGTAAACATGGGCATAAGCCTTTTATCGTTGACGAATCGATTGATAATCTAATTGAAAAACTTCATCAATCACTCGGTGGGGGGAAGAATGTAAAAGTTAAATTGACCCGTTCTCGGGCAGAAACAAAAGTGATGCTTGTCTTAAAAGGCAATTTAGAACAAACGGAAGAAAAACTTCAGAAAATCGTTAAAGGGGTTTGTAGTTAATCGTGATTCAAGGTGTAGACTGCTCTGTCAATCTTCCCGAATCTGTCAAAGGGCCAGTAGCGAAACCAAACCCGGCCGACAATATTGTCTCGCGGCACCGTTCCCCAATCACGTGAATCTGAACTGTGGGCGCGGTTATCACCCATGACAAAGTACTGACCTTCAGGAATAGTAACCGGTTTGCCTTCGCTAAAGGCATTGCCGGCACGGATAACAGTATCCTCAGGAAGGTAAATTTCGTCAACCTTTTGGTTTTGAATATAAATGTACCCGTCTTTTACCATCACTGTTTCCCTCGGCAAACCAATAATCCTTTTAATATAATCAAATTGCGTATTAAGGGGTGCTCGAAAAACGATTACGTCGCCTCTTTGGGGTTGATTCAAGCGGTACGATATTTTATCAGTCAAAAGAAATTCACCATGTTCGAAACTAGGAAACATTGAGTTGCCCTTTACCTCATGGGGCTGCATCACGAATAGATAAACGACGATGAAAATCGAGAGGGCAATCACTCCCGTTTCGATAATATCCAGAAAAAAGGCCCCGACCTTTTTAATGATTCTTGCTATTTGAACAAACATAATGAACGTTAATTTATTAATAACGATCAAGTCATTATAGGTTGCCTGGTTTGGTTTGGCAAGAAGAAAAGTGTTAAAATTATCAAAGCTGATTATGTTCTGAGTCGGTAGGCTCGGACCCGTAGCTCAGTGGGGGAGCGTCCCGTTCACATCGGGAAGGTCAGAGGTTCGAATCCTCTCGGGTCCACCGATTAGGCGGAGAAGTGGTTCTGAATTTTTTGATTGCGCCATGATCAAACTATCTGGTCCGGCAGGTATTCTACCTGCCTGTTTTTTCCAGCTGAACAAAAAAAATTGTCCGCAAAGTTTCTCCCTGATTTAAGAGAGGAAAAACCGGCTTTAAAAGGTGATACCAAAAACGGCGGTAGCGAAAGATGAGATAAAGTTTTGGAAATCTTAAATAAAACCTTTGGAATAATAACCAAACCTTGATATTGGTATTTTTCTTGATCGAGACTCTTACGGGGATACCCGCTTCTTTGATCGTTTTGATAATCTCACCATTCTCCGGAGGTTGATATTTAAGATGCTCGTTAAGATATTGATAATCGATATTCGGATATTTTGCCTTAAATAATTGACCGAATTTTTCAATCGCTTGTTTGCTTTTTGTTCCTGTAGGGACAGCTAAAATTACCAGTCTTGCGGCCACCCTGATCATTTCTTTTATCATCTGAGTTCTCTTCCTAAAGGTAGGAAGATGTTCGAGTGTATCTACAGAGACGATAATTTCCGCGAAATTATCCGGTAAAGGGATTTTTTCTCCACGGCCCTTGACCGGGTTGGTATTAGGTAATAAGTTTTCAACAAACCGGATGTCGCAATCATAAATTTGATAATTTGGTAAATAAAAACCGAGGCCTTCTCCGGTGCCGCCGATTTCGACAATTTTTTTATCCTTAGGAGGATACTTTTTTATTTTGTTAACTACCGGTGCATAGCGAGCAACTACATCAAGCATAAGCTTAATTTAATTTTTATTGATATTGCCTATTTCTAACGATTAATTCTTGAATAAACACAGTATCGAGACTATTATTCCACTGTTTTCTCGCTTCGTGATTGATTTTTGTTGAAAACCATTTTATCATGGACTGAAGACCGATTAAAACTTTACCTGGTTTGGAGAATATGAGCAGCAGAGATTATCAATATAAGATAGAAGAGACATTTGAAATTTTAGACGCGTTTCTTGAATATTTTGCCTCTAAGTTAAGTCTAAAGGCTATCGTATCGATTCTGGTCGTAACTTTAGTTATTCCGGGAGTTATTCTCTTGACGGGACGGTCCAACCGGATTTCTCATGTAGGAACTGCTATAAAACAAGCGAAGGTCTTAAGTGCTTCCGGTAAATATGTAAAAGCGGTAGAGCTCTTGTTGTCCGTAAAGGACAAAAAAATGAACCGTCAGTTAAAAAAAGAGTTGGTTACTCAATTAATCAAGGACCAAAGGCTGATGAATGAAGGGGTTGTAGCTGGGGTGAGAGTAGAATCCTCTGGTAGCAAAGTAGCTAAAACTCCTTATATGATTACTCCGTCACAAGTAGTAGAATCGTCAGTTAATTCAGTCCACTTGCCAACAGTAACCCCAGCGGCTGAACCAGTATTAACTCCGGTTTCCATGACTGATATTCAAGCCGGTGCTGGCCCCATTAATCCAGATGCGGTTATTAAAGCTTTGACCCCTGAGGGTGTGCAATTCTTTGAGAAAATAGAGACACTGCGTCAACAGGGTCAGATATTTGGCGAACCATATACTGAAGTCATTTTTGATCCGGTAGTTGAGGTAAATCCGGAAGCAGATTCTGTTCGTGTAGGTTTGAAATATCCGACAATTGAGGAGGTAGTTGATGAAGAAGACAAGCGGCTTATTCTCAATGATTTTTATTTAATTAAGAGAATCGCTGAAGAGGACCAAACGTTAATTGACCCGAATTTTAAAGTCGTAGGTTTTCTGGTTTTAGCGTTTCATGATTGCCTAGGCAAAGCACGGGGAGATTTGCAATTGGTGATAATGGATAAAGATCCGGTTTGGGATTTTTGGCAGTAAGCACCAAGAGGTTAAAGGCTTACTTATCTTCTCTCCATATTTAATTAAATTGTCCATTAATTCAGCTTTAGGAGTAAAAAATCTACCTGGAATAATAATATCGAAGTTTTGGCGAGTTGATTGCTTTTGAGAGCTTCCTTTGCTTCCTGAGCTATTTCCGCCGCTTTTTCGAATAGAATTACTTTATTTAGAGATATTTGATTCTTGACAGAGATTCGTTTGTATTCTTGATTTTTCCTTACCAGTAACTGATCTGTCAGGAAAAGAGTTTTATTGAGTTTATTTGCATTAAATTTTAAGTTGCCTTTATCGGCAAAGTTAATATATTCACCGGTTAAATCATTAATAATTGATTCATATGAGGGGAAAATTGTTGAAATCAAATTTCCTTTGGCACTAAGAACACATTGGTTTAAAAGGGTAAGGACGATTTTGATAATTTGAGCAGCTTCTCGATATTTTCCCCTCTGGGCTAAAGGATCAATTTTGTTTAAGAAGACTGAATACTTGTTCAAGCCACAGGGCTTATCGATTTTTTGCCTGATGTTCTCAATTTTACTAGTTGCGCTTCGTAGGACGACAGAATAGTCGGTATTTTCAAGGATCAGTTCTTCCTGGCCTAAATCCAGGTAGAAATAGTCAACTTGATCTGCCTGAGTGGCGAATTGATATTCTCTTAGATTTACGTTATTGTCGTCATTAAGATCGGCAACGAGGAGTTGGTAGTTGCCGCTAGCGGTGCCCTTAGTTTCGAGTTTATAAATTCCCTCTAGGTAATTCGGAATAATCACAACATTTGCCTGATCGTCATAAAAACTTCCTTCTATTTCCGGTCCTGTCGATTGGTACCCAGCTTCTTTTCCTGTAGGATCAATTATTGTGATTTTTGCTGGTGACCTGATTAGAAAGGCAATCGCTTTTTGAAGTTGCTGAAGGGGAGATGTTAACGAAGGGGTGGGAATATCCAAGAGGTCAAAAATACGCCCGATGGATTGCTGATCCTGAACTATCTGATTATGATCTCCGTCAATTTCGTAAGTTTCTACACCATTAATGGTGGCGCTTTTCACTAAAACAGTCTTGTCGCCTGCTGAAGAGTAGACCATGGACGGCGAATAGTCCTTTCTACTGTCGGTATATTCGCAGAGAACTGAAGAGCAATTATGAACGGGTTCGCCATCTTCCCAAAGACCCAGGTGCTGATGGACCCAATTTGCCGGAGGAGAATAGATGGAAGTTACTTTTAGTGTATCAAGAGTCTGTTGATTCTTGCCGGCGATAGTAAAAAGTTTTGTTTTTAATTCACCGCCGAGAGTATTGTTTAGTTGATTTAATGTCAGGTTCTGGTAAATGTGGGTATTGATATTTTTGTATACACTTGTGTGATCATCTATTAGGAAATCAAAAGTAGGCAGCAGGTCTTGAATTGAGGGAGCTATCCGCCGAATTGTGCGCATTGGATGCTCGGCATCTTGTCTGTTGGTCCAAAGAAGAATCTCAAAAAGGAGTTTTGAAAGTCCATCGTATTCCCAAAGCTGACCAGCTTCCCAGGCTGGATAAGCACGTACCGCACCTTGGTGGGGGCTGCCAAGAGTGATAGCTTTGTTGGCCTTATCTGGGTATGCCTGGGTAAAAGTGCGGCCAACTAATCCTCCCATCGAATGACCAACCAAATTTATTTTTTCACCCGGACTAATATTATCTTGAACAAAATTATTCAATTTTCCTGAATTATACTGTAATGGTTTCCGCCAATCGTAACAGAACAGGTACCAATCTTTGTTTTCAACCAAACCGGCATTATTGAAAGAATCAATCAGGTTTTTATAGACAAAGAAATAAGCAGGAAACGGTAAAATCCAATCATCAGCATTAGTGTCTGTTAAAAGCGCCTTATTCCAACACGCCGTCATACCAGGAAGGAAAATAAGCTTGGATTGAGAAGACGACGTAATGATTATATTATCGTAATGAGTTGTAGTATTATTACCCATTACAGGATTAGTATGTCCGCCAGGCCATACTTGTAAAGCTACTGTTCCGGAATCAATAGGATTGTTTTCGTCAATAAAATCTATTTTAAGAATATCGTCAATATATATCTTTATTGAATTGTCTACTATGGACACTTCAATCTCGTACCACTTGTTTAATAGATTTTCAAAAGGGACTCTGGTTAATAATGTCGAATTACCATTAACTGATTTACCTAAATTAATATCGTTACCTCCACCACCTCCAGCTGTATATTTACTCCGTAGATTAATACCATAGTATGTTTCTGAACTAGGATCATAGCGAATCCTTACGGCCTTATCTACGCCTTCAGTGTTTTTTACATCTAACTGAATTATGTAATTTTTTTCACTTAGATCATTAAAATAAGAAATCATTGATTTTTCAGGATAATCTTTAAGTTTAACAGTGCCAATATACTCACCGTTTTGAGCACTCCAAGTTCCCCAATCCCCTGATTCTATCCAATTATCTGCAATCCCGTCGTTAAAATCTTCAGAAAGAATAGTCGTATTAGCTAGAGCTTTAGAAGATAATATTAAAATATCAGCAAGATATAAGATAAATATCCCTAGAACTATCGATATACACTTCTTCACTATACCTTTTATTGAACAAAAATTTTATAATTTTGTCAACATGATCATCTTTAGTTTAATAATCTAATGATAATATTACTCAAGGAAACCATTATCTGTAGAAGGCGATTTCTTTATGATTAATAAAGCGAAAACAAAATTAGTTACTGTAATAATTCCTAATTGGAACGGAGAACAGTTATTAGATAATTGTCTAAAATCCTTAATGGATCAATGGTTTCAAGATTTTAACATCATAGTAGTTGATAATGGCTCGATCGATGGATCACTTCGTTTAATTAATTCTCGTTATCCAACTGTCAGAACTATTGTTAATCGTAATAATCTAGGATTTGCCAAGGCTGTAAATCAGGGAATATCTGTGTCTCGATCTAAATACATAATTCTTCTAAATAATGATACGGTAGTAGAAAAGAATTTTATACAGACATTAGTTGAATCGATTCGGAGGAGTAACAAAATATGTGCAGTAGCGGCGAAAATATTAAATTATAATAATCCTAATATAATAGATTCAGCAGGGGATGTTATAAATAGTGTAGGCCAAGCTTTTCATAGAGGAAATGGGGATGATACTTCTAAATGGAATATTCGAGAAAAAGTATTCTTGATTACGGCATGTGCTAGCATTTATAAAGCTAACTGTTTTAAGAAAATAGGATTGTTTGATGAAGATTTTTTTGCATATGGGGAAGACGTTGATTGGTGCCTACGGGCTCAATTAATTGGATGTGAGTTCTGGTTCGAACCTAAAGCCATAGTATTTCATCATAATAAAGCAACCTCAAAAAGGATTAGCAGATCAGTAGAATACTTACAGTTTAGAAATATGACATTTAGTATAATTAAAAATTTTCCTATTGGTTTATTATTAAAACGTTGGAGATTCATCACAATTCCGATGGTTCATTTGAATACATTACTTTATATGAGTATGAGAGGATTTTGGAAAGAAGCTTTTATGGCGGATATTTGGTTGTTGAAAAATGCTAAGAAGATTATTGCAAAACGAATAACTATTCTTGGACAAAGAAAAACGAGTATAGATAGTTTTAATCAGCATATGGTATATAAAAAAATACGATGCTTTGGTTTGGTCAAATGAAAAATACTTGTATAATTTTGGTAAATTTTAATTGTGGGAATCAAATATTATCATGCTTAGGTTTACTAATTAAGGAGGAAGTGAAAATAATTGTAATCGATAATGCATCTACAGACGGATCGTTAGAAAGAATTATAGAAAGATTTAGTTCTTCTGTTATAGTTTTAAAAAATTCTGTTAATAAGGGTTTTGCAGTTGCAGCAAATATTGGTATACGTCGAGCTTTAAGATTGCATTTCAAAAATATCATTCTTCTTAATCCAGATACTAATTTTAAGGAAGGTTTTTCTAAAAGATTAATACAAAATCCAGCAGATATAGTATCGCCGGTAATAAAATATATTTTTAATGGTAAAGCTGTTTATGATTTAGGGGGAAGAGTTAATTATATCTTGGGAAGGACCAAACACAAACGTTTTCGTTCAATTTTTAAGCCTCAAGTAATTGATTATGTATCTGGTTGTTGTATGAAAATTAAATCTAAAGTTTTTTTTAAAATTGGTTTTTTAGACGAGAAGTTCTTTTTATATTGGGAGGATGTTGATTTTTGTATCAGGGCAAGAAGAGCAAACTTAACGATAGATATTGAATTAGGAGTTGTGATATTTCATAAACTCAAATACATAGTGGATAAACCATGGAACAGCGTTTATTATCTCTTAAAAGGGAACTTAAGATTTATCAATAAATATATTGTTTGGAAAAATAGAATATTTGCGTATTCATATTTATTATTTCTATTATTTAAGATAACTTATAATAAACTGCTATGCTCACTGGGATTGTACTGACGAAAAACGAAGAAAAAAATATCGGGGAGTGTTTAAAGACCCTTGTCTTTTGTAATGAGGTGATTGTTGTCGACGATTATTCTCAGGACAAAACGATTCAAATTGCCCAAGAAATGGGAGTAAAAGTTAGTCAAAGAGGTCTTAATCAAGATTTTGCTGCTCAGCGTAATTTTGCCCTCGATAAAGCCAAAGGAGACTGGATTTTGTTTATTGATGCCGATGAAAGGGTTACTCCTAAGTTGAAAGAAGAGATTCAGAGTGTGATTAAGAACCCCAAATTTATCGGCTATTATCTGAAACGCCAGGATGTTCTTTTTGGAAAAAAACTGGAGTTTGGAGAAACAGCAAACGTAGAACTGCTTCGTCTCGCCCGCCGGGGATCGGGTAAATGGGAAAGGAGAGTCCACGAAGTCTGGCAAGTAGAAGGAAAGGTGGGCGAACTAGCTGCTCCACTGGTCCATTACCCTCACCAGGCGATTAGCGAATTTCTAAACGCCATTAATTTCTACAGTACGCTTCATGCCTGGGCTTTGTTTGAGGAGCGCAAAAAAAGCGGGACTTTCAAAATAATTTGTTATCCTTTGGGGAAGTTCATATACAATTATTTAATTCGGTTCGGCTTTCTCGATAGAATGCCGGGCCTGATTGTTGCTTTAATGATGAGCCTTCACTCGTTTTTATCTTGGGCCAAGTTATTTTTACTTTGGAAAAAGGGACCGCTTGAATATCAGCGATGAATCTGTTTTTAAAACTTAGTCAATTTTTTCTATATATTTTCTTGGTAGCTTTTCCGTTTGGTCAATTGACAAGAATTCGACTTCCCTTGCTGCCTGTAGAAGTAAGAGTTTACCTGACAGACGTGTCTCTTATTCTATTGCTTGTTAGTTGGCTACTTTGGCATCTTTCGGCGAAGATAAGAATTCGATTTTCTTCTTTAATTGGACCAATTCTTGCCTTTTTTGCCGTTGGATTTTTATCCCTTTTGGCAAACATCTCACGGCTATCCATCAAAGAAACATTGGTTTCTTCACTTTATCTAATTCGCTGGCTAGTATACGCGGGCCTCTATTTAAGTATCTTTGATTTAAATCATCAAGTTAAGATGAAATCTTTTTTGACCCATCGTTTGAAACTGTATTTAATGGTGTTAAGCGTTACGGTTGCTTTTTTTGGCTTGGTTCAATATCTTCTGTGGCCTGATTTACGGACTTTTGAAGCTGCCAATTGGGATCCTCATTATTATCGGGTTGTATCAACCTTTTTGGATCCCGGATTTACCGGTTTAATCTTGGTTTTCGGACTGATTTTGATAATAAGTTTTTTTGCGCAAGCATCTTTCGTAAATAAGAAGAAGATTTTGATATTTGCCGCAGTCATTATTTATTTATCTTTCGCTTTGACGTATTCCCGAACCAGTTATCTGGCTTATCTGGTGGCTGCCGGTATAATTGCTTGGAAAAAAAGATCATTTAGGTTTTTTGGGCTGGCTTTTATTATTTTATTACTGACTATAGTGATTTTGCCTAGGCCGGGAGGAGAGGGAGTTCGGCTGGAAAGATGGGCTTCAATTGAAGCTCGTATCAAAAATTGGCAACAGGCAACTGAGATTTTTCTTGATCATCCTCTGCTGGGAGTTGGCTTTAATGCTTATCGTTATGCGGCGCGGGACTATGGTTTTTTGGGCCACGATTGGCAAGAGAATCATGCCGGTGCCGGTTCCGATTCAAGTCTGTTGCTAGTTCTGGCTACTACAGGTCTGCCGGGTTTGGTTACCTATCTTTGGTTGTGGCTGGGGATTTTTAATTTAATCCGCAGGAAAGAAAAAAATAAGCCAGGTCAATTTGGCTTATTTATTCTTGCGACGTTAGCTGCCTTGGGCGTTCATAGCTTTTTTTTAAATAGCCTTTTTTATGCTTGGATTATGGCTTGGTATTGGATGATGATCGTAATTTTAGAAATTGAATAGAGGTCGTTTAAAAGGGGGTATAGATAATAGTTATCTCTTTTTCTGTCAGGTTTTCCGCCTCATCTTTAGCGCTGATTTTAACTAAATTTTCTCCTTCAGCGAGAGTCAAAAGATACTTGAAATTACCGTCCTGATTGAGAATGACCAGGCGGTCGTTTAAATATAAAGAAGCTTCCGGTTCGGTTCTGCCTGCG
Source organism: Bathyarchaeia archaeon (assembly GCA_035529595.1). Classification (GTDB taxonomy): domain Bacteria; phylum Patescibacteriota; class Microgenomatia; order PFEM01; family JAFGMK01; genus DATKWK01. Next base: position 93,693 of record DATKWK010000035.1, on the reverse strand, counting down.
ATTTCTATTTGATTTTTGTCCCAGGTAACTTCGGTGCCTTCCGGCATAATGATTTCCAGCAAAGGTGGTTCATTATCATAAATAACCACTTTCCTTTCCGATTCTTGGCTCTTATTTCCCGCCTGGTCTTCTGCTTGCAAGATGATTTCATTTCTTTTGCTTGGAAGTGGAAGTTGGGCTGTGAAAACTCCTTCTTTATCCGTTATCACTTCCTTAACTAATTGACCGTTGACATAAATGGAAACCTTAGAATTCGACTCGCTTGAGCCCTCCAGCTTAATCTCCGGCTCTTTAACGGCTTTTGGTAAAGCATAAGTCTGCGGTGTCGGTGGGGGAATAGTGTCATTTTTCTCAATAACGATTGAAGAGCTTCTTATTTCTCCTAAGAAAGCGGCTAGCTTGATCAAAAGGGGAATGCCGAGAAATAAGATTGCAATTACCAGTAGAAGTGTTAAGACAGTAAAAAGATAGGTTCGTTGCAGACTTTTTTGTCTTTCCTTTCTAATTAATCTTGATTTTTGTCGGTAGGGCGCCATATATGAGAGCTGACGGTCGGATTCGAACCGACGACCTATCCCTTACGAGAGGATTGCTCTACCAACTGAGCTACGTCAGCAACTTGTTATTGATTTTATAAGGATTAGATTGTCTGTATTTTAGCAAGATACTTAAGAATTGGCAAAGATTTATCAGGTCCGGTCAATTTTGAAAAGAAGACCAACTGGTATCAATTTTACCATGCCTTATTATTCCTCTAGTAAGTCCTCTGGTTAGCGGTGCCAGTCTTTTGTTCCGGAGAAAGCTGCGAATATTTTGTTTTGTATGAGAGTCGATGCCTCCGCTTCGGAGGCAGTTATTCAGTTCGGCTACTCTTTTAAGTTCTTTTATATCTTGATAGATTTTTTTGCGAATTGCGGTAGAAGAATGACTATAAACGATTTCCAGACCGTCAAGGCGTTTTTCTCTCAGTAATTTTTCTACTAGTATTAGGTCTATCTTTTTTTTAATAAATGACCAGTGAGCAAGAATTGCTATCCCTCCGGCTTCTCGAATAAGGCTAACAGTCATGTTAAGGGGAAGGCTGTAAAGATGGTTAACGTAGATTCCCGGTAAATAGGCATTATCGGTTAAAAATAGAGCGAAGGGATATTGCTCTGGTCCCCTATCAATTAATTCTTGGTACTTAATCTTAATCTTTTTGTTCCTGAGACTGTCTTCTTTCATCTTTTTCTTTAAAATTTCTATGATTTTTCCGTATTCGGGTCGTTTTTTTAAAGCCGACACAATGTGGGTACGACCCATACTCTCTCCTTGTGATTCACGAAGACAATCGTCCGCGGTAATTCGGAAACCAAGTTGGTTTAAGTTTTTTACCATTCTTTTCATTCTTTCTTGTCGGGCTTCCTGTTTTTTTTGGCAATAGTTTGTCAGTCTTTTATCAAATGGGTTTACAAATAAACCTACAATATGGAAACTGGCTGATGGTAAACCGCCTAATTCTTCTGGGAGACCGGAAGATATTTCGATTCCTATAATCCAATCAGTCTTTACCGGGTAAACTTTTCGCAGTTTATTGACTTGATATTTAGAGGGTAAGCTGTCGTGGTCGGTAAAAGCAACCGTGCTGATATTGTATTTTTGGCAAAAAACTAATGTCTCAAGATAAGACAACTCTCCGTCAGAGACATTTGTATGATGATGGAGATTTTCATAGGGTTTTTCGGGCATAGACTATAAGGAAAGAGTTGTATTACCGGGAATTGATCGGGTATCCCGAGAATGGCGGATAAAATATTTCCAAATTTCAGCGACTAAGGCGATTGCCAAGCCGATGCCAAGGGCTAATGTCCAGTCGCTTGCTGTTAATGAGATTGTCCGAAATAAATTCTGAAGGGTAGTCGTTTGGATCACTAAATAGGTAGCTAGAATTGATCCCAAGACCGAAAGATTAAGCCAACGATTCTTAAAGGCTTCTTTATTAAGTAAACTTTCTTTTGAAGACCGGCTGACATAAGCGATAATCAGTTCAGCGATAATCATGGAAACGAAAGTCATCGTTTGTGCCTTAGCCAGGTTTGTGGTAGATAAAAACCGGACAAAAATGAGGAGTAGAGAAAGAGTCGTAAAAACGGAGAGAAAAATTAAGAAACGGAAAGTAGTCTTGGAAAAAATTTGTCGGTTTATTCCTTCCGGCTTTCTGGCCATTAAGTCTCCTTCAGGTGGATCTACTCCTAAACTGATGGCTGGTAAACCGTCAGTAATTAAATTGACCCACAGAATTTGGACCGGAACAAGTATTGTCGGTAGGCCGAGCAGATAGCCGGAGAAAAGGATCATGACCTCAGCTAAGTTACAGCTGAGAAGGCAAAATAAATATTTTCTGATATTTTCGAATATTAAGCGACCTTCTTTGATTGCGTCGACGATGGTCGCAAAATTATCATCTGTCAAAATAGCATCTGAAGCTTCCCGGGTAACGTCAGTGCCGCTTATTCCCATTGAAAGTCCGATATCGGCTTTTTTTACCGCTTGAGCGTCATTGATACCATCACCGGTCATGGCGACAATTTCATCATTCTTTTTATAGGCTTCGATAATTTTTAATTTGTGATGCGGGGTAGTACGGGCAAATATCTTGATTTTATCAATAATCTGTGCAAATCGTTTGTCGCTTATTTTCTCTAATTCCTGGCCAGTAAGCAGGACATCTTCGATTTTCTCATTCGGGCCGACCAGGCCGATCTCTTGGGCAATCGCCAGTGCTGTCAAAGCGTGATCACCGGTTACAATTACAGTCCGGACACCGGCGGCTTTAGCGAGCCTAACTGCCGATTCGACTTCTGGTCTCGGAGGATCAATTAAACCAACTAAGCCAGCAAAAATAAGCTTTGTTTCTATTTGTTCTGGTTGAAGATCTTCCTTCTTATCCAGAAAGCTTGAGTAGGGAATATACCGATGGGCATAAGCCAGAACCCGGCGTCCTCTTCTTCCCATTTCTGCCGTTTTAGCGACAATACTCCGTTTAACCGAAGCGGTGATTTTTTTGATGCCCTTGCCTGTTTCGTAATAACTACAGCAGTCAATCACGCTTTCCGGTGCGCCCTTTAGGCAAATTAGGACCTGTTTTGTGCCAGAATGAAGTGTACTCATTCTTTTTCGTAGTTCATCAAATTGAATTTCGCCGATTCTGGCAAATTTTTTTCTGAGACCTTCAACTTTAATCCCGGCTTTTTCTGCGGCTACTACCAGAGCGCCTTCAGTTGGATCACCTATTATACGCCAGACATCGTTCTTTTCTTTCAAGATTGCATCGTTGCATAGAGCACCGATTTTCAGAAAAAATTGGAAGCCTCTGCTGATTTTGAGTAGTTTTTTTCTCAGATAAAATTCACCTTTTGGCAAGTAACCTTCCCCTTTAACAAAAATTAATTTATTTTGCCACCAGATCTCTTTAGTCGTCATCTCATTTTTTGTTAATGTTCCTGTTTTATCACAACAAATGGTGGTTACCGATCCTAAAGTTTCAACCGCTTTAAGCTTTCGGATGATGACATTTCTTTTTGCCATTCTTTTGACACCGATTGCCAAACTACTGGTCACTACTGCCGGCAAAGCTTCCGGTACAGCCGCCACAGCCAGACTAACGCCCCAAATAATCATCTCTAGGGGTTGATACCCTCTTAAGAAACCCAGGAAGGCGGCAGCAGCACAGACGATTAGAGATGAGATACCTAAGGTCTTACCTATTTTTTCAAGTTTATTTTCGAAATTCGTTTTAGGGGGAACGATTTCGGCCAAACCTGAAGCAATTTTACCAAACTCCGTTTTGCCACCGGTGGCCACGACAAGAGCTTTCCCGTGTCCATAGGTAATAACTGTGCCGGCATAAATCATATTTTTTCTATCTGCCAAAGCCGTTCCAGGTCGACAAATAATTCCTGAAGACTTATCAAGCGGAACCGATTCGCCGGTTAAAAGTGATTCGTCGACTTTGAGATTGAGTTCTTCAATTAATCGCGCATCAGCAGCAATTTTATCACCGGCTCTGAGAATAAGGATGTCGCCGGGAACGATATCTTCCGACTTGATTTCTACTTCTTCTTTATTACGGAGAGCATTAGCCTGTGGGGTGGCTAATTTTTTTAGAGCCTCAAGGCTTTTCTCCGATTGATATTCTTGGATAAATCCGAGAATTGTACAGGCTAAAACTATCGACAAGATGACGATTGCATCAAGTGTCTCGCCGATAAAAAAAGAAAGGACGGTTGCTACAATCAGTATCAGAATAAGAAAGTCTTTAAATTGAGCCAATAAGATTTGCCAAGCCGAAATCTTTTTTCCTTCTTCGTAGGAATTGGGACCATAATTTATCAGTCTTTGCTCCGCTTCTGTCTGGGTCAGTCCGGCTTTGCTGCTTTGGGAACTTTTTAGGAGTTTACCAATTGAATAGGTATGGAAATCATCACTAATCATATTTCGCCCAAATAAGTTAGACTCTTTATATCAAATGTTTACCTAAATTGCCAGCCTGGTTATTACTACCAGATAATTACTTTAAGAAGATGAATAAATACACATACGCAAGGATTTTTTTCTTTCTTTACAAAGGTGCTGTTTTGACTTTTTTACTAAGAGTGAAGATGAGTTCCTCAGGTTCCTGAAAGGCAGGTTAAACTAAACAAAAATTGCTACCTGAGCGGGATACGGGAGTTGAACCCGTCTTTTCACCTTGGGAAGGTGACGTTGGGCCGCTCAACTAATCCCGCTTCAGTCAAGTTTATAATAAGGCAAATCTCGCTTCAAGGTGCAGTCTGTTATGTCCAAGATTATTTTCTTACCAAAATAGTCTCTTATGAAATTCAAACATATTCCCGGCTTTAGCGGAATCTCGAACTTGACAGATAAGAGAATATCATATCGGATAGGCAGGGAGACTTACTTATTTCTAGCGTGGGACGATTAAATCATTTCCAGGGTAAATGATATTGGGATTGGTTAGATTGTTAGCTTGGGCTAACTTTATCCATTGATAACCGTCGCCATAAGCCCTGAGAGCGATTTTCCACAAACTGTCATCTTTTTGGACCCGGTAAGTTTCTCCCGATATTGATTTTTCTGCTTCAATTCCTGCCACCAGTGGATCGATTGTTATTTTCTTTACTTCAACCTTTGGCAGGGTTATTTTTTGCCCGGCGACGATAAAATCTGGATTACGAATATTATTACTCTTGGCAATATCAACCCAGTTATAACCGGAACTGTAAAACTTTTCCGCAATTTTCCAAAGATTATCTTTGCTTTCAATAGTGTATTCCGTTGGCAATCCTTCCGGAACGATTTTACCTTCCTCTTCAATTAATTTAACCGGACCTGTTTCCTGAGTAATTTCTTCATTTGGCGTTTCCGGTGCAATTACATCTCCTCTGATACCCTGGTAATAGTTAAAGAGCAGGATACCGATTACCAGCAAAACCAGGGCTCCCAGTGTACGGCTAATTGATCTTTCATTCAACCTAATTTTTTTGAGAGTGTTTTTGAGCCGGTTTTTGCTCATGATTTTCTTTTTCACCCCCTTTCTCTCTATTCTCGGGGCAGGTTCGACAATAAGCTGAAAAATTGATTAATTTTATGCAAATAAACAAAATAAATCATGCTTCGGGTGCTAATACCTAATATCGGGGGCAGGAGAAAGCGGGGTTGACGGGACTCGAACCCGCGGCCTTTGCCTTGACAGGGCAACGCTCTAAACCAAGCTGAGCTACAACCCCAATTATGGAGCATAGTATCAAATTTTACCTATTCAGTCAATAAATTCGCCGCCAATATTCCTCTTAATTTGTGTAAGGTATACAGAAAATTCATGTTTCACAGATAGCTTATTTTCTATCCGATTTTTATGTGTTAGTATAAAATTGATGAGATTGCATAGAGACATGAATAATAGTGAAATTGCCAAGCTTTTACGGGTAATTGCGGCTGCTTACGAGATTAAAGGAGAATCGCGTTTCCGAGTGTTGGCGTATGAGCGAGCCGCTACGGCGGTTGATCAGGCGACTTCAGAAGTAAAAGATTTATGGGAAGATAATCAATTGGTATCTTTGCCCGGGATCGGTACCAGCATTGCTTCTCATCTGGGTGAGTTATTCAGAATAGGAACCGTAAAACATTTTGAAGAGGTTCTCAAGGGATTACCTCCGGCTGTTTTTGAATTTTTAGATATACCCGGGATTGGGGTTAAAAGTGCCTGGAAACTTTACCAAAATTTAGGCATAAACAGAGCAGAAGGTGCAATCAAGAAGCTAGAAAAAGCAGCTAGTTTAAAAAAAATACGACTAATCAAAGGATTTGGCAAAGAATCGGAAAAAAATCTTCTTCGTGCAATTCGAGAACTGAAGCGGCGAGAAAGAAGAATTTTATTACCTTTTGCCTGGCAATTAGCGCGAAAACTAATTGCTTTTATAAAAGAAGAAAAAACTGTATTGCGAGTTGATCCTTTGGGTTCTTTAAGACGAAAATGCGCTACTATTGGTGATATTGATCTGGCAGTTGCCACAGACGAACCTAAAAAAGTAATTGCCCGTTTTGTTGACTACCCGGATATTAAAAGGCTGATTGAGGTCGGTAAGACAACTGCTTCAGTAATGCTCCGTTCCGGACACAGCGTTGATCTAATGACAAAACCGCCCTCGGCCTATGGAGCCTTGCTTCAACACTTCACGGGATCAAAACAACACAATATTCATCTCAGAAAAATCGCCCAGAAAAAAGGACTAAGTCTATCCGAATACGGGGTTAAGAGAAAACTAATCGGAGGAGGAAGCAAATTGGACGAATATGCCGACGAAAAGAATTTTTACCAAGCAATCGGTTTATCTTGGATTCCTCCGGAATTAAGAGAAGATACCGGTGAAATTGAAGCCGCGCAAGAGCGGAAGCTACCAGTGTTAGTAGAAATCTCAGACATCAAAGGAGACTTGCATCTTCACTCAAGCTTCCAAATTGAACCGAGCCATGATCTAGGTGAGAGTTCGATGAAGGAAATGATCAGCGAAGCAATTAGACATCACTATACTTATTTGGCCTTTTCAGAACATAATCCGAGCGTGAGTCAACATAGCGCCAGGCAAATTATTGACTTATTAAGGCTTAAAAAAGAGCTTATAGAGAGAATAAATTACTCGAGTAATAAAAGTAACCTTAACTTAAAATTATTTAATGCTCTAGAGGTTGATATTAAACCTGATGGGAGACTAGCTCTGCCTGCTGAAGGTTTAGAAATGCTTGATTTTGCTATTGTTGCTATTCATAGTGGATTCAGAATCACTCGTGAAAAGATGACTCGACGAATTTTATACGGGTTAAATCATCCAAAGGTAAAGATTTTAGCTCATCCGACAGGGAGAAAACTGGGGAAAAGAGAAGAATATGAATTAGACTGGGATAAAATTTTTGATTTTTGTTTAAAGCATGACAAGGCCTTGGAAATTAATGCTTTTCCGGAAAGACTGGATTTGCCTGATGCTTTAGTTCGGGAAGCAGTGAAAAGAAGAGTGAAAATAGCGATCAATTCAGATGCGCACAGCCTTCGGGAAATGAATAACATAGAATATGGTGTTTCGGTGGCCCGTCGGGGCTGGGTCGAAAAAAAGGATATTTTAAATTCTTATGATTGTGATAGAATTAGTCAGTGGCTAATTACAAAATGACATTGACTTGATAGGAGGTGAAGATTATGTTTCTGATTCCTTTATCACTGGTTATTATAGTTATTGCGTATCTTTGGAATAGCTATAATTGGTTTGTTAAAGCAAAAACGAGAATTGGTGCTTCTATCCAAGAAATCGGTAATCAGCTAAAGCGGCAGGCAGATCTGATTCCCAACTTGGTCGAGTCGGTCAAGGGTTATATGAAGCACGAGAAATCGATTTTTGACGAAATTACCCAGGCAAGGAAAGCTGTATTGGGAGCAATTAAAGAGGGTGGAGCGGATAATCTTGTAGAGGCCGGTAGCCGGCTGGAAAAGGCTCTAGCGCCAATCAGAGCGGTATTTGAAAGTACACCACAACTCCAAGCTGCTCAACCGACGGTGAAATTGATGGATGAAGTTCGTGATACGGCCGATAAAATCATGTATTCGCGGCGAACATTAATTGACTTGACAGCAGATTATAATGTTAGAGTAGCGACTTTTCCAGGTATGTTTGTAGCCCAAATGTTTGGCTTTAAGAAAGAGGCAGGACTAAAAACACCGGAGACTGGAAAGCATGTAGAAGTATCGGAAGCTGAAGTCGAAACGCCGAAGGTAAAATTAAACTAGGCATAATGGTTGATTTTATGAATTTATTTTCTGGTTACTAGATAATAGTGACAGGGTTTTAATTCTATGCTTAATGTTTACGAACAGATTGATGCTAACAAGAGGAAAAGTGCCTTAATTATTGCCCTATTTGTTGGTTTCTTAACCCTAACTATTTATGTGTTCTCTCGTGCTTATGGATACGGACTTTCGGTGGTGGGCTGGGCTTTGTTGCTTACTGGTCTATCAAGTTTGGTTGGTTATTATCAAGGCGACAGAATTATTTTAGCTTTGTCCCAGGCCCAGCCGGCTTCTCGTGAAAAAAATTTCCAATTTTTCACGGTTACAGAAAATTTGGCAATGGCAGCTCAAATACCGATGCCGAAGCTTTACCTAATTGAGGATACGGCGATGAATGCCTTTGCCACTGGCCGTGATCCTCAGCATGCTTCAATCTGCGCTACTTCGGGATTGATTAAGAGATTAGATAGAACTGAACTTGAAGGGGTAATTGCACATGAGCTTGCGCATATCAAAAATTTTGATATTCGACTGATGTCTATCGTAACTGTCTTGGTTGGACTCGTGACTCTTTTGGCAGACTGGCTGCTGCGCAGTTCTCATTGGCAAGGTGGCGAACGAAGAAAGAGCAAGGGGGGTCTTCTTCTCCTGATTGGTCTGTTTTTAGCGTTTTTGTCCCCATTAATTGCCAAACTAATTCAACTTGCTATTTCCCGAAGTCGGGAATATTTAGCCGACGCTTCAGGAGTTATGCTGACTCGATTTCCGGATGGACTGGCTCGGGCTCTGGAAAAAATTTCTTCAGACAAGGAACCGTTGGAGGCAGCTAATAAGGCAACCGCCCATTTATATATTGCAAACCCTTTAAAAAACCGGCATGACCAGATAGGTTGGTTTGCTTCTTTTTTTAATACCCATCCACCGATTGGGGAAAGAATAAAGAAGTTAAAAGAGATGGCTTAAGTTATGCCCGATCTAAGCAAGCTGACTCAGAAATCACAGGAATCTTTATCTTATGCCATTCGACTGACTTCAGAAAATAAGAATTCTCAGGTAGAGGATCTTCACTTATTATTGGCGTTATTGCTGGAAGAAGACGGTCTGATATCTCATTTATTGGAGGGATTGGTTGCTTCATCGGTTGAACTGATCGAAGAAGTGGAAGAAGCAGTTGATTCTCTACCTAGAGTAGGAGATGAAAAGGTGTCACCAGTCTTATCTACAGTCATGGTAAAAGTACTGGAAAAAGCCTTTACTGAAACAAAGAAGATGAAGGATGATTTTGTAACGCAAGAACACCTCTTTTTAGCACTCTTATTGACAGACTGCCAATCAAGAACTATACTACAGAAATATAATATCAATGAAAGTAAGATCAGGGAGAATTTAATGGTAATTAGAGGAGATCAGAAACCAACCGACAAAACTGCCGAGTCAAAATATCAGGTGTTGGAAAAATACACTACCAACCTAACAGATTTAGCCAAAAAAGGTAAGTTGGATCCTGTTATTGGCAGAGATAAAGAGATTCGGAGAGTGATGCAGGTTCTTTCCCGGCGCACGAAAAACAATCCGGTTTTAATTGGAGATCCTGGTGTAGGTAAGACAGCTATCGTTGAAGGATTGGCTCAAAGAATAATAACCGGGGATGTACCGGAGAGTTTGAAGAATAAGGAGGTTTTAGCTCTTGATCTATCTTCTCTTCTAGCCGGTTCTAAATATCGAGGTGAATTCGAGGAACGACTGAAAACGGTTTTGAATCAAATCGAAAAAGCTTCCGGTAAATATATAATTTTCATGGATGAACTTCATACTCTTGTTGGAGCTGGCGCTGCTGAAGGCGCAGTTGACGCTTCAAATATGCTTAAACCGGCACTGGCTCGCGGTACTTTACATGCCATCGGTGCTACCACCGTAAATGAGTATCGCAGGCAAATTGAAAAAGATGCTGCTCTGGAGCGACGTTTTCAGCCGATTTTAGTTGAAGAACCGACATTTGAAGACAGCGTCTCTATTTTACGTGGGCTTAAGGAAAAATACGAACTTCATCATGGCGTCAAAATCACCGATGAGGCTATTATTGCCGCAGTTACTCTTTCTTCACGATACATTTCTGATCGTTTTTTGCCGGATAAGGCGATTGATTTAATTGATGAAGCAACTTCTGCTTTAAAAATTGAGATTGAGACTCTGCCGGCTGATCTTGATGAGTTGAAGAGAAAAATCACCCAATTGGAAATTGAACTGGCGGCTTTGAAGAAAGAGAAGGGGAGTGAGGTTGAGGAGAAGAAGCGCCTTTTGAATAAAAAAATTGCCAACTTGCGTGAGGAGGCAAAAAAGCAAGAACTATCTTGGACAAGACAAAAAGGGATTGTTAAGGAAATCAATTCGGCGAGGTCAGAAATTGAAAAATTAAAGCTAGAGTTGGAAAAAGCTGAGCGAGAAGTTGAATTAGAAAAAGCGGCAGAAATTAAATATGGTCATCTTCCAAAACTTGAGAGGGAACTTGGCCATTTGAGAAAGAGATGGCAGGAAATCCCTGTCGATCAGAGATTGATTAAGGAAGAGGTTGAGGCTGATGATATTGCGGCGGTTGTTTCGCGTTGGACCGGAATACCGGTGGCCCGGCTGGTTACCTCCGAAGCGGAAAAATTGGCCCGCCTTGAAGAAGAATTGCAAAAAAGAATTGTAGGGCAAGAGGAGGCCGTTAAAGAAATAGCCAATAGTATTCGCCGTTCAAGGGCGGGCATCGCTGAAGAAAACAAACCGATTGGGGTTTTCTTATTCATCGGGCCTACCGGTGTCGGTAAAACCGAGTTGGCTAAAACCTTGGCTGAATTTTTATTCGGTGACGAAAAAACCATGATTAGGCTTGATATGAGTGAATACTCGGAGCGACACAGCGTTGCCCGTTTAATTGGTGCTCCTCCGGGATATGTCGGTTATGAAGAAGGCGGACAATTGACGGAAATTGTTAGGAGAAAGCCCTTCAGCGTAATTTTACTTGATGAGATAGAAAAAGCCCATTCGGAAGTGTTTAACCTACTGTTACAAATTATGGACGAAGGAAGATTGACTGATGGCCGAGGCCGGACCGTAAATTTTAAAAATGCAGTTCTGATCATGACATCGAATTTGGGAAGCGATCTTTGGCTAGAGAAAAAAGAGCCTGAAGAAATCGAGGACAGAATGAGGGAGATTATTAGGAAATCATTTCGGCCGGAATTTATCAATCGGCTGGATCAAATCGTCCTTTTTGAAAGTCTAACGCTGGGGATGCTTGAAAAAATTGTTGAGATTCAGCTTGAGCGAGTCGAGATAAGGTTAAAAAAACAAAAAATAAGACTTAAGTTTAGCCAAGAAGCCAAAAAAATTTTGGCAAAAGAAGGTTACGATCCGGTTTTTGGAGCCCGACCTCTCAAACGGGCAATTCAGGAGACGATTCTTAACCCACTGGCATCGCTTATGGTTAATGGACAAGTTAATGAGGGCGATAGAGTGCTGGTCAGCACAGAGAAAGGCAAGATTCTTATCAAAAAGAAATAGAATGACTCCTTTTGAGTTGTCTTCTTCTTGTTGTTCTTGAAGGAAAGTCGTTTTGTTACTATAATTCGTATGATGGCTAGAGGTTACAAAACAAAGATTACCAAAAATGATGTCAGGCATATGGCTGGTTTAGCCAGGTTATTTCTTGACAAAGAAGAAATAAGGAAATTTCAAGAACAACTTTCGGATACGCTTGATTATATCGCTATTCTTAACAAATTAAATACCGGCAATTGTGAACCAACCAGTCAGGTAACAGGACTGGAAAATGTATTTCGGGATGATGTTGTGGCGAAAACGCCAATTTCAATCAAACAAACCTTAGATAGCACTTCCGAATCTTACCGTCATTTCTATAAAGTTAAAGGGGTGATCGAAAAATGAAATTGTTTGATATGACTCTCTTTCAGGCTCTTAGAGGCTTGAGAAAACGCAGGTTTTCATCTTTCGAATTAACGAAAGCTTGTTTTAGTCGAATTGGTAAGATTGATAAGAAAATAAAGGCATTTATTACCGTCTGCCGGCAACAGGCTTTAGATAAGGCTAGAGATACTGATAGATTAATAGCAAAAACCGGGTGGGATTTAAACCAATTATTACTGGGAATCCCTATAGCAATTAAGGATAATTTTTGCACGAAAAATTTACGAACGACTGCAGCTTCAAATGTTTTGGCGAATTACGTACCGGTTTATGATGCAACAGTTATTGAGAGGTTAAATAACGCCGGGGCGATTCTATTAGGAAAAACCAATATGGATGCCTGGGCGCATGGATCTTCGACAGAAACGTCAGATTTCTTTACTACTCGGAATCCTTGGGACCAAGATAAGCTGCCGGGAGGTTCTTCAGGTGGTAGTGCTGCCGCTGTTATTGCTGATGAAACAATTACCGCAGTCGGTTCAGAAACAGCCGGTTCTATTAGGCAACCGGCTTCATGGTGCGGCATAGTTGGGTTAAAGCCTACCTATGGTAGAGTGAGTCGTTATGGGTTAATTGCCATGGGCTCTTCTCTGGATTGTCCCGGCCCGATGACTAAATCGGTTGAAGATGCGGCGCTGGTGTTACAGGTTTTGGCAGGAGAAGACCAGAAAGACGCTACTCTATCCCCTCGGCTGGTTCCAGACTATTTATCAACCCTTAAGTCCGGTATTAGAGGCATCAAATTTGGGGTACCCAAACAGTACTTTTCCCTCAAAGTAGATAAAGAAGTCTTGAAAGGCATTAGATCGGCAATAATGGTTTTAAAAAAACTGGGTTGCACTTTAAAGCCGATTTCCCTTCTTGATCCTGAATTTAGCGTTGCTGTTTATACAATTTTACAGCGCAGTGAGGTGTCGTCGAATTTAGCCCGTTACGACGGAGTTCGATATGGTTACGGTAGAAATAAGTTTGGTGAAGAAGCAAAAAGAAGAATTATGCTCGGAACTTATGCTTTATCACATGGCTATTATGACCAGTATTATTTAAAAGCACAGAAAGTTAGGACATTAATTTGTGAAGATTTCGCCAGCGTATTCAGGGAGATCGATCTAATTGTGGCTCCTACTACTCCCTGTCCAGCGTTGAAGATCGGTTCGAGTAAAAATAGCCCGATGTTTGGTGAAATGCAAGATATTTTGGTTGAACCCAGTACCTTAGCTGGTTTACCGGGGATTAGTGTTCCTTGTGGTTTCTCAAAAGATGGTTTACCAATTGGGATGCAGATTATTGGCCCTCAATTCTCGGAAAGTTTGGTTTTGCGGGCGGCCTATGCCTATGAGCAAGCAACAACATGGCATTTGAGAAAGCCTAAACTGGATTAAAATTTGCCGTCTTTCTGATTTCACCTTCCGGGTGAAAATGTAATTAGAAAATTTATGAAAAAAGCATCTCTATTTAAGATTTTAAAAAACAAAAATTTCTTAAAGCTTTGGGGTTCACAAATCTTTTCCCAAGTCAGTGCCTATCTGTTAAATTTTGTTTTGATGGTGAAAATTTATGAAACGACTGGTTCTACGACAGCTCTTTCCCTTTTCTTGCTGGTCTATACGGCTCCCTCGATATTCTTAGGGCTTTTCGCCGGCGCCTTTATTGATCATTGGAGTAAGAGAAAAGTATTGCTTTTTACTAATTTAGCCCAGTCTCTGGTAGTACTTTTATATCTGGGGGCGGGAGAAACAATCTGGCCGCTTTATACGATCGTTTTTCTTTATTCGCTCTGTGATGAATTTTTTGCTCCGGCTGAGGCGGCGAGCCTACCGGCCTTAGTTAAGGCCGAAACTCTGCCGGTTGCTAATAGCCTTTTTTTATTTACCAATCAGTGTTCAATTCTGGCCGGATCATTGCTCGGTGGACCCTTGGTTAAATATTTATCTCCCCGATTCCCCTTTATTTTAGCCTTCTTATTTCTGCTGGCGGGTAGTTGTCTGGCTTACCTTTTGCCTCATGATCATCCTCGTCAACAAAATAATGGTAAGACTCTTGAAGAACAGCTTCAACTTTTAATTAAAGATGTAGCTGAGAGTTATCGCTTTATCCGGAAAAAGCCCAGAGTTTTCTATCCTTTTCTGTTTTATATTATTTCGCAAATGTTAATTGGGGTATGTATCATCTTATTTCCCTCTTTAGCAAGAGAAGTTCTCTTAATTGATATTAAAGATGCCGGATTAGTTGTTTTACTTCCGGTGGGCATTGGTGCTATCTTAGGCAGTATCTATATTACAAAAAAAATTAAAAGTTGGGGGAGAAAAAGGTTAATATCTCTTGGTTGGCTGATTATTGGAGTTTGTTTCTTAGCTATTGCCTTGATTGCACCGAAGATTTGCTTTGTTTCCCAATTTGTATTTCTGACACTCTTACTATTGGGGATTGGCGGGGTTTTGGTGATTATCACTTCTTTAACGATGATTCAAGAGAACACACCGGAAGAAATCAGAGGTAGAGTTTTTGGTGCTTTAAGTACCTTGATGATAATCAGTTCCTACTTGCCTATCTTCTTTTTGGCGACGATTACCGATCTTTTCGGTGTGATGATTACCCTTCTTTTAATCGGCATGGTCGCCCTTTTAACTGGTATTATTAGTTTGAAGGTAGACAGAAATTATGTCTTACGAAACAGTCATCGGACTTGAAATCCATTTGGAACTGGCAACTAGATCCAAGATGTTTTGTCGCTGTTCGGCTGATCATTTTGGAAAAAAACCAAACTCCCAAGTCTGCCCAATTTGTCTTGGGCTGCCGGGGTCTTTGCCGTATCCTAATCGGAAGGCAATCGAATGGACGGTTCTTTTAGGATTGGCTTTGGAATGCCAAGTTCCTTTAATCTCTAAATTTGATCGTAAAAATTATTTTTATCCGGATTTGCCAAAAGGATATCAAATCTCACAATATGACCAGCCTTTTTGCCGAAATGGTAAAATAACTTTCCAAACTCAAGATTCCGGTATTCGTACCATCAGGATTAATCGTGTTCATTTAGAAGAAGACACCGGTAGACTAATCCATCGGACGATTGAAGGTAACAAGTGTACTTTGATTGATTTTAACCGTTCAGGAGTTCCTCTAGTCGAAATTGTTTCCGAGCCCGAAATTCATTCGATTGAAGAAATGCTTAACTACGCCCGTAAAATTAGAGAGATTGCCCGTTATTTGAAAATTTCTAATGCGGACATGGAAAAAGGACAGATGCGATTTGAATTAAATCTATCGTTAAGAAGAAATGGCCACACCGATTTGCCGCCGTACCGTATTGAAGTCAAAAATATCAATTCGTTTAAATTCTTAAAGGCAGCGGCTCTTTATGAAATCAAGCGGCAGACTGGTATGTTACTGGGTGGGGAAGTGCCGGTTCAAGAAACTAGGGGTTTTGACGAAGAAAAACAAATTACTTTCGGTCAGCGTCGTAAAGAAGAAGCCCACGATTATCGCTATTTCCCGGAGCCGGACATCCCGCCGGTTAGATGGGAAAAACAGCAGATCGATGACTTGAAAAAGCTATTGCCAGAATTACCTGATGTTAAGAGAAAGCGATTGATTAAAGCTTACAGACTTTCTGATTTTCAAGCAGCCAGCCTGTCAAAAAGCATAAAAAAGGCTGATTATTTTGAAGAAGCGGTTAAGATTGGTTTGATAAAGGGAATTTCGTCTGAAGAAATTGCTAACGTAATAATCAACAGAAAAGTAAAATTTGAAAATGTTAGTCCAGATAAATTAATAAATAACATACTAGAGCAAAAACAAAAATTAGACAGAAAAGGAACAATTACTTTATGCAACGAGGTATTAAAACAATTTCCGGATGAGGTCAAACGCTATCGGGAGGGAAAAACCGGGTTAATGCAATTTTTTGTCGGCCAGGTTATGTCAAAAGCCCACGGTGCTGCGGATCCTAATTTGACTCGTGAGATTTTACAGAATAATATTGATATATCCGGCGTGGCAGATACTAATTTGGCCACGAAGAGATCTGGTTGATATTTAAGTTTAATAAGTAAAAGACACCTTCGAGTGTTCGATGGACTTTTCGAACGGTGAAGTATTTTGAGCAGCTTATGGCTAAATTTACTCATCTGCATGTACATAGTGAATATTCACTTCTTGACGGTCTGTCAAAAATTGATGCGCTGATTGATAAGGTTGTCGAATATGGCATGGATTCGATTGCTTTAACCGATCACGGTGTGATGTATGGAATGGTCAAATTTTATCTGGCGGCTAAGGAAGCAGGCATTAAACCAATTCTTGGTCTTGAAGCC
The DNA here is from genome assembly GCA_035529595.1 of Bathyarchaeia archaeon. GTDB lineage: Bacteria > Patescibacteriota > Microgenomatia > PFEM01 > JAFGMK01 > DATKWK01. Next base: position 77,094 of record DATKWK010000035.1, on the reverse strand, counting down.
TATGTGGCAGCCCGTTCACGCTTTGATAAACAAGCCCATATAGATTCCGATCAATATCATCTGATTTTACTGGCTAAAAATGAAACCGGTTATAAAAATTTAATGAAATTGACTACCTTGGCTCATTTGGAAGGCTTCTATTATAAACCTCGGATCGATTTGGATTTACTACGACAATATTCAGCCGGTTTAATTGTCACCAGTGCTTGTTTGAGTGGCCAAATTCCAGCATTTCTTGTTAAAGGGAAAACTAAAGACGCGGAAATCTTAGCTAGTCGATTGCTGGAGATTTTTGGCAAAGATTTTTATCTTGAGCTTCAATACCATCCAAAAATAGCCGAACAGGATGAAGCAAATAAAAAAATAGTTCAGTTGTCGCGAAAATTAGGTATTCCTCTGATAGCTACCAACGATGTTCATTATATTGAACCTGATGATGCCGAAGCCCAAGATGCGCTTCTGGCGATCCAGACGCAGAAAAAGATAACCGATAAAAACCGACTGTCGATGCTTGATAGTCCGGATTTTTATTTACGGCGCCAAGAAGAGATGATAGAAATCTTTGCTGATTTTCCGGATGCAATTGAAAACACCCGTAAGATTTCCCGTGTTTGTAATGTCGAAATCCCGATCGGTAACTGGATCTTGCCCCGTTATCCATTAGCCGAAGGAAAAACAGCTGAAGAAGAGTTGAAAAAGCTTGTGTACGAGAGACTTGATGATCGCTTTCCTCATCCAAGTGAAGAAATTATTAAGCGCATCGATTATGAACTGGATATCATCTGTAAGAAAGGTTTTGCCACTTATTTTTTAATAGTCCAGGACTTTGTCAACTGGGCGAAGAAGGAAAATATTCGCGTCGGTCCAGGTAGGGGATCGGCAGCCGGATCGTTGGTTTCGTATATATTGCGGATTACCTCCGTTGACCCTCTTAAGCATAATCTGCCTTTTGAAAGATTTATGAATCCTCAACGTCCTTCTCCACCTGATATCGATCTTGATTTTGCCGATGATAGGAGAGATGAAGTAATTGAGTATGTAACCAATCAGTACGGTAAAGATAAAGTTGCCCAGATCATCACTTTCGGAAGTATGGAAGCACGAGGTTCAATCAGAGATATCGGTCGAGTTTTGGGAATGCCCTATAGTGAGCCCGACCAAATTGCTAAGCTGATTCCTTTTAAATCAACGATCGCTGAAGCGCTGAAAACAGTTCCCGAACTTGAGCGATACTATCACCAGCCAAAATATAAAAAACTGCTTGATTTGGCTCAAAGAGTTGAAGGAGTATCAAGACATGCTTCAGTTCATGCCGCCGGGGTGGTAATTGCCGACAAAGAGCTAACGGAATACACTCCGCTACAGAGGGAAGTAAAAGGCGAAAAAATTATTACTCAGTACGACATGTACTCTCTTGACTTGAACGTTTCAGATAAAGCAATTGGTCTTTTAAAGATGGATCTTTTGGGACTGCGGAACTTGACGATATTGGAAAAAGCCCGTGAATACATCAGGCATCTTCGTGGCCAAGAAATAGATGTTTCTGAACTTCCTTTGGAGGATAAGGAAACTTTCGAGATGATTGCCTCAGGTGAAACAACCGGGGTTTTTCAGTTAGAAAGTGCCGGTATGAGACGACTGGCCAGAAAACTAAGGCCTAATCGTTTTTCCGATATTTCCGCCATGGTTGCCTTGTTCCGACCCGGCCCGATGCAGTTTATCGATGAATTTATTGCCGGGAAGGAAAATCCGAAGGTTATCAGATATCCGCATTCAGATTTAAAACCAATTTTAGAAGAGACGTATGGAATTGCTGTTTATCAGGAACAGATACTTCAGATTGCCAACGTTATGGGTGGTTATAGTTTAGGAGAAGCAGATATTTTACGCCGGGCAATCGGAAAAAAGAAAAAAGCGATCATGACTCGAGAGAAAAATAGGTTCATAAAGAGAGCGATGGAGGCAAAATATGAGAATTCGGTGGCAGAAAATGTCTGGGGTTTGATTGAAAGATTTGCCGGTTATGGTTTTAATAAGGCACATTCGACCAGTTATGCCATGATCGCTTATCAAACAGCCTATTTCAAAGCCCATTTCCCGGTGGAATTTGTGGCAGCTCTTCTTACTGTTGAATCTGGAGCTTCTTCCAGTTCAGGTAAGGACCAGAAACTTACTTTGGCGATTGAGGAATGTCGCCGATTGGGGATTGTGGTGCTTCCCCCTGACATTAACCGGTCAAAAATTGGTTTTAGCGTTGAATCTGATTCGCGGTCGTTAGAAGACAATGCAATTCGTTTTGGTCTTTCAGCCATTAAAAATGTTGGTGAAGCGGCAATTTCGGCAATCTTGGCTGCCCGTGAGATTGGTGAATTTAAGTCCCTCTCTGATTTTTGCCAGCGTGTTGATCCTCAAAAAGTAAATAAAAAGGTTCTTGAGAGTCTGATAAGAGTAGGAGCCATGGATATCTTTGGGAAACGGGCAGCCATGCTTTCGGCGCTCGAAAAGATCAGAATTCAAGGGGCTTCATTTCAGCGGCAACAGCATAACGGTCAAGTCGGTCTGTTTGATAATCATGGTTTCGGAGAGACTAACTTTACTGCTATCGAGGACAGATTACCAGAGATGGAGGAATTTACTCGAAACGAACTGTTAACACTGGAAAAAAGTTTACTCGGGTTCTACTTAACGGAGCATCCTTTAGCGCCTGCTTTGTCGCTTCTAGAGCAGCATTGTACTCATAAATTATTCGAATTTTTTCAGGAGGAGGAAATTAGTGGTAAGGTAAAAGTCGGCGGGATGATAGTTGATCTAAGAATTGTGACAACCCGAAGGACCTCTCAAGAAATGGCTTTCGTAAAAATTGAGGATGATACGGCTAGTTTGGAAGCGGTCGTTTTTCCTAAAGTTTTTGCTGCCACGCGTGATTATTGGGCCAAAGACCGGATTGTTCTGATCGAAGGAAAAGTTGAAACCAGAGAACAATCGCCTTCTATAATTGTCGATTCGGCCTCTCTTATGTCCGCACTAGAAGAGAAAACTCAAGAAGGGAAAAAATATGATTTCGAAATCAGATTGTCTTCGTCAATTTCCCCCCGAAAACTAGTTGAACTTAATAAGCTTTTTAAACAAAGTCAGGGAAATCAACGCATCGCTTTGATTTTTGTCGATAATACAGGAAAAACGAGGCGCTTGATTTTACCTTATGGGGTTAATTTTTCACGGGACCTTCAGGCTAAAATAAAAGAGGTTGTTGATTAAATCGGATTGGGTTGTTAAAATAAACGACTGAATAATTTAAGTAGTTTTTTTAAACAGGTTTTAAGGTATGGCTAATCGATCGCGAATCAAAGGTGAGCTGGTTAATGTTGGTGACTTAATTACCGTTTCGTTCCGCTTGGTTGAAGTAGGGAAGACGCGTCTTTCCCGTTTTGATGGACTGGTAATCGCGATTAAAGGCCGGGGCGAAAATACAGTCTTTGTAGTTCGCAAAATAGGCACCGGAGCGGTGGGAATCGAGCGAATCTGGCCGATTAACTCACCCTGGATTGAAAAAGTCGAGGTCAAGAAAAGAGGCAACGTCAGAAGAGCTAAACTTTACTACCTTAGGGGTAGAAAGGGGAAGGCGGCTTCCAAGGTAAAAGCGAAGCATGAACGTATGGTAATGAAAATAAAACCGAAGATCAAGGAGGAAAGGATTGAGAGGGAAGCAGTTAGGAAAAATCGGCGAACTAGCCGCCGTCAGGTATCTTCGAAATAAAGGCTACCAGATAATCGAACGTAATTATTCTTCAAAATATGGTGAAATTGATATTATCGCTCTTGAGGACGGAGATCTAGTTTTTGTTGAAGTTAAAACTCGCCGAGGAGAAAGTTTCGGTTTACCCGAAGAGGCAGTTGATCAGAGAAAGATCCGTCATATTAAAAGAGCTGCTTTTTCTTACACGGATTCCCATTTTCCTAGGTCATTAGGTTTGCGAATTGATGTTGTGTCAGTGCAGTTATCGCCTGAGGAAAGGCTTGAAAATGTTAGGATCTTTAGAAACGTTTCTTAGTAAAAAAAAGTTAAACCTGCGTGTCGAGGCTTTTAGGGGTACACAGCCATTTGAAAATGCATCTTGCTTTTGTCTTTCCTCTTTGGTTATTCTATTATCTTAATATATGCGAGTACGACCAAAATATATTTTCGTTACCGGTGGAGTGCTTTCTGGTCTAGGTAAGGGGATAGCCAGTGCCTCGATAGGCTTACTTCTTAAATCACAGGGTTTTAAAGTAACAGCGATTAAAATTGATCCTTATATTAGTATTGATGCTGGTACGATGCGTCCGGCGGAACACGGAGAAATTTTTGTTACTAAAGACGGATCGGAGATTGATCAAGATATCGGCCACTATGAAAGATTTCTCGATATTGATCTTTCTGGCGATAATAACATTACCAGTGGAAAGGTTTATCAAGAGGTTATCAATAAAGAAAGACACTTTTTTTATAAGGGACGGGATGCAGAATTAATTCCTGATGTGATTAACGAGATCAAACGAATGATCTATAAGCCGGCCCAGGGTTATGATTTTGTGATTGTTGAGATTGGAGGAACGACTGGGGATTTAGAAAACATGCCTTTTTTGCACGCAGCGCGTGAGATCGGACGGGATTATCCGGCCATTTATATTATGGTAACTTACTTACCACTCTTAAAGAATACCGGTGAGTTAAAAACAAAACCAACCCAACACGCAGTAGCTCGCTTACGAGAGATCGGGATTATGCCCGATTTTATTATTACCAGGAATGAAATTCCGATTGATCTGCCTCGGATTGAAGTAATCGCAAAAAGATGCTTTGTAGATCGGGAAAATATTATTGATGACCCGGATATTGATTCGATCTACAAGGTACCTCTTTCGTTTGCTAAAAATAAATTGGCAGAAAAGATTTTAGCTAAGTTTGGAATTAAGAATCCTAGAAAAAAAGATCTCCTTAGGTGGCATGAGTTTGTAAGTAGGTTAGAAGAAGCAAAAAAGGAGCTTCAAATTTATCTCGTAGGAAAATATGTCATCCATGGAGCCAATAAGCATAAGGACGTCTACATCTCTGTCTTAGAAGCGCTTAATCATGCTGCGGCTGCCTGCCGTGTGAAACTTAAGGTAGTTCCCATCGATTCCGAGAGTTTAGAACAGTTAGATTCAAAAGAAGTTGATTTTCGTTTAGTAAAAGCAGATGGAATTGTGGTTCCACAAGGGTGGGGAAGTCGGGGAACTGAAGGGAAGATTAAAGCTGCCAGAGTAGCGCGTGAGCAGAAGATTCCATATTTGGGATTATGCTTCGGAATGCAAATGGCCGTAGTTGAGTTTGCCCGTAATGTCCTGGAATTAAAAAAAGCCAATTCAACAGAAATTAATCCTAAAACTAAGTATCCAGTAATCCATGTCATGCCTGATCAGGAAAAGTATTTGAAAGAGCATCAATATGGGGGAACAATAAGATTAGGAAGCTGGCCTTGCCATGTAATGAAGGAAACAAAACTTTACAAGGCGTATAATAAGGTAGGTTGGATCAATGGTGACTCATTAATTGTCAGCGAAAGGCATAGACATCGCTATGAATTTAATAATGTATACCGTGGAAAATTTGAAAAAGCGGGGATGAAAGTTGCCGCTACTTCGCCCGATAATAAACTGGTTGAGGCAATCGAAATTTCTGATCACCCCTTCTTTATCGGAACCCAGTTCCATCCGGAATATCAATCGCGTCCTTTACAACCACACCCAATTTTTTTAAGTTTTATTGAGGCAATTTTGGGTATTAAAAATTATGATAAATCTTGATAAAGTAGCTAAGCGGTTTGGTAGTACTCTGGCAGTAGACAGAGTATCCTTAAAGATTCAAGAAGGAGAGATAGTTGGTTTTCTCGGTCCTAATGGAGCCGGTAAAACTACGACTATCAAATTGATAGCCGGGATTTTGCCACCCAGCCAGGGACAGGTTTTAATCGATAATCTCAATTACGAAAATAGTGGTAGTGAAATAAGAAAAAAGATCGGTTATTTACCTGAAAATAATCCTCTTTATGAAGAACTTACTGTTGAAGAGTATTTGAAGCTCTGGCTGTCTGTTAAAGCACTTGAAAGCGTTGAAGAAAAAGAAGCTTTGCGTTTTGTTGTCCGCAATGCCAATTTGGCTGAAGTTTATTACCGGCCGATTAGCCAACTCTCAAAAGGTTTCAGGCAACGGGTGGGTTTGGCCCAGGCGATTCTTGCCCAACCAGAGATATTACTTCTTGATGAACCAACTGAAGGCTTGGATCCCAATCAGAGACGCGAAATTCACCAGTTAATTAAAGGTCTTGGAAAAAACCGGACAGTGATTATTTGTTCTCATGTCTTACCTGAAGTAGTGAAGATGTGTAATCGTGTAATTGTAATTCATCAGGGAAAAATTGTTGCTGATGATACGCCCGAAAATCTGGGCAGGCTGCGCGGAGGTAAGCAATATTTTGAAGTTGAGGTGTCAGGACCCAAGATCAATCGCCAGCTATTTAAAGAGTTATCTTATGTTGTCGGTGTCGAAGAAATAAAAAAGAAAGACGTAAAAGGAAAATACTTTGTTATTGAAACCGGTACCGAGAGCGATATTCGGCCAGCGATTATCTCCCTGGTAAAGAAATATGATTGGCAATTATGGACGCTTTTTAGGAGACAGTTGGATCTTGAAGATATTTTTGCCCAATTAACGAAGGATTAACCAATGAAGAGAAAAACAATTTTAACTTTAGCAAGAAAAGAATTTTTCGATTATCTTAACAGCGTTGCTGCCTACGTGATTATTATTCCTTTTTTGGTGTTGTCGTCTTTTTTGTATATCCGGACGGCGTTTATTAGCGGAATCGCTAATTTAAGGCCCTTTTTTGAGCTCTTACCCTGGTTTTTGATTTTGGTGGCGCCGGCAATTGCGATGCGGACAATTTCTAAGGAAAAACAGGAGAAAACCTTTGAGCTATTAATCAGTCACCCGATTAGTGAAATCGAGTTAGTTATCGGTAAATTCTTAGGATCGCTAATGTTTTTCGGCGGGGTGTTATTAACGACGTTGCTTCTGCCGGGTACGCTTTTTCTTTTCTCTTCGCCCGACCCCGGAATGATTTTTTCGCAATATCTAGGTGCATTTCTAGTCGGTGCGCTTTTTCTAAGTATCGGTATTGCCGCATCATCACTCGTGGAAAGCGCGGCAGCAAGCTTCTTATTGGGCGCATCATTCAGTTTTTTGATGATCTTATCGGGTTTGGAAATAGTTACAATCTCTTTGCCTTCGCCTCTAAGTCAAATAGCAAACGAAATTGCCGTTTTGCCTCACATGGGAAATATTGCCCGCGGTTTTTTGGATCTGCGCGATCTTTTATATTTTCTTACTGGTACTTTTCTCTTCTTGAGTATAGCAGTGGCGAAACTTTCGGAAAGAAGAACCGAAGAAAAGAAATCAGAAAAAAGAAAACTATATTTCGGGATGAGCCTAATTGTAGCCATTGGAATTCTTTTAAATCTGTTAATGCTGGTTTATCCTTTGCGTATCGATTTGACCCAAGGTAAACAGTATAGCCTTAGTCCGGGGACCAAGAAGTTGGTTAGCCAGTTATCGGATATTCTAAAAATAAAAATTTTTGCTTCCCGGGATTTACCGGGATCCGTCCAGCCTATATTAAAAAATCTTGAGGATATGCTTAAAGACTATCAGCGTTACGGTAAACAAATTAAGGTAGAGAAAGTCTATCCCGATACAGATCAGGAAGCAAGAAATGAAGCCCTATCCTTAGGGATTGAGGAAGTAGCTTTTAACCGAATCAGTTCCGGCCGGTTCGAAGTTCAAAATGGTTTTTTAGGGTTGGTTTTACGATTCGGCGACAAAACAGAGACGATTCCTTTTATTGAAGATACGTCTGACTTAGAGTATCAGGTCAGCCGGAGGATTAATAAGCTGACGGCGGAGAAAGAAAAGGCTGTCGGTTTTTACTCTCCGCAGCCATTAGCAAGCAGCCAGATTTTGCAGGATGAATTGAAGGTTCAGTATCAGATTAAAAATGTTTCCTTAGATAAAGAAGACGATCAATTTGATTTATTGCTGGCAATCGGCGGTCCTGGTGAAGATGCAACTGCCGCAGCCAATATTACCCGTTACCTTGACGAAGGTGGTAAGGCGGTATTTTTGGTTGATAAAGTCAATGTTAATGTTCAACTGGGAACGGCCAATGAAGTAAGCACCGGTCTTGAATCGATTTTAGAAAAATATGGTCTAAAATTAAATAGCGACTTAATCTTTGATTCCCGACTGGGCGAAATTATTACTCTCAGCCAAGGAAGTACCCAATACTTGGCTTCATATCCGTTCTGGTTTAGGGCTTTACCGGCCGATAAGCAATTCTCACCTTTAGCTAATCTTGAGAGTGTTCTGCTTGCTTGGCCAAGTTCGATTGCGTTGGAAGAAAAAGAGGCGATTGAATATATAAAAATATTGCAGACCAGTTCGTCCGGTGGGAGACAGGAAAGTAATTTTTCCATCAATCCGGAACAGTTAAATCTTTTGCCGGACCCGTCCGGTGAACCGATACTTCTTGGGGTAGCCGCAAACCATAAAGAGAAGGGTAATCGAATAGTCATAATCGGAGACAGCGATTTTGTTTCCGATCAATTTATCAGGCAATCGCCTGAAAACTTTTCCTTCGTTAGCAATCTAGTGGATTGGGCGATGGCTGATCCGTTACTGGCCTCGATTCCGAGTAAATCATTCGGGCGGGCGGTCTTTCAGTTTACCAATCCCCTCCAGCCGATGCTTATCCAATATCTTAGTATTTTCCTGCCACCAATTTGTGTCAGTTTATTCGGCTTTTTCTGGCTTAGCAGAAGAAAAAGGTTAGCCAAGCGGGTTTTTAAATTAAAAGATTTATAATTTTAAAATGAGTCAGAAGGCATTCAAAAAAATATTTCTAATCTTAGTAGTACTGGTTGTTGCTTTAATCTTGCAAAGATCGTGGGGGAAGCAGCAACTAACCTTGTCATCTGAAAAATACAAACAAAAGATTACCGGTTTTAGCAAGGATGAGATAGGTTTTATCGAAATAATCAGTAGTGACGAAAAGCAAAAGTTGCTACTGGAGGAAAAAGATAATCAATGGCAGCTGGGGTTAAGGAAGGCTGACAATAAAAGAGTAAACGATTTGATTGATAGTCTGATGGCTGGAGATCAAGTGGAATTGATCGCTGAGACCGATCAACAGCACGAGAAAATGGGATTAAAAGAAGAACAGGCGACTCGTTTAGCCTTAAGGAAGTCCGATAAGAAAGAGCTCAAATACTTTCTCGGGAAAAGCAATTTTTCTGGTACCTACACCCGTTTTCAAGATGATTTACCTGTTTACCTGATTTCCAAGTTGACCGACGCTGGCAGCTTATTAGAAGAAGACTATTGGCACGATAAGACAATTGTTTCGTTGGAAAATCAACATATTCACTGGTTAAAATTTGCCCACTCCGGTAGCGAGTTTATGCTTGAAAACAGGGAGGAAGGCTGGAAATTTAAAGATGACGTATCGGAGGTAGATAAAGATAAAGTTGAAGAAGTTATCGCTGGCCTCTCACCGCTTACGGCTACTTCTTTGGCAGATAAGGATGAAAGAAATAACTATCAAAAAGAGAAAGAGTTGTTACTGGCGATTGGTCTTGATGACAAGACTATCGGAATTACCTTTTATAAGGGAGAGGATGATTATTTGGCCGAAAGAGACCCGGATAACGAGCTTTTTAAGATTTCTTCTTATACTACCGAGGGTTTCTTCAAAGAAAAAGCCGACTTTATTAAGACTGACTAAAACTTACTTCAAGACCAAATGAAAGAGTATGAATTGGCTTATCCATCTCACCTCCGGATTGTAAAAGCATCAAGGTTATAATAATTTTACGTAACTACCTTTTGATCGTTAAATTTTATCTCTTAAAAAATATCTTTCCGATTGATTGATTTTTAAGCTTTTAGTATAATTCAGGAAGTTTAAATACTCGTTTACTAGGCGAATGTTTACTCGGGCCCGTAGCTCAGTGGTAGAGCACTTGCCTTTTAAGCAAGGTGTCGGAGGTTCGATCCCTCCCGGGCTCACTCAACAAAAATTCCCCTTTTTGGGGAGGTTTTTGTTGAGCCGGGTGAGGGCGAGAAACTCTGATAATGCAAGGTAACGATTGAGACTTCGAAAATTATCTTGGATAACGTTTACTGCCTAGCATTTATGTAAAGCCTTACGAGGCGTCTTCGATCCCTCCCGGGCTCACAGATGAAAAATACTCCTCGAAAGTCATTAAATACCCAAGGTGTCAATATAATTACACACCCGGCGTGTATGAATTATTTCTACTATCTGGAGATTTTCTTTTTTGGCAAAGTCTTTTAATTCTTGAAGTTGGGAATCAATTGAGAGGACTTGTTTGTCTTTTTCGTCAGTTGATTTTAGGCAGTAGGCAAGATGTTTAATCACTTAACACCTTCTTCAAATTGATCTGGATCCCAAGGTGGGTTGGAAACCGGCCAACTGACCATTTCTTCGGCCGGATAGGGTTTTAATAGGTCTAATATTTTTGGTAAGGGAGTTGTTTGTTCAAGCCAAGAGTCTTCGTTCTTTTGATCAAGAATTGCCGGCATTCGGTCATGAATATTCGAAACAAGATTATTAGGTTCAGTAGTGATAATTGAATAGCTCCAAAATTCTTTTTCCTCGGCATCTTTCAGATATCAAAAATTCCAGCCAAAGCGAAGATATCCCTATCCTTAAGGCCAATGAACCAGGGTATCTCTTCCGGCCGTTCTTTCAATTTTAAGGTTTTCCATTCATAAAAGCCGTTAGTCGGGATGAGACAACGCTGGTTTGTTTTCAATACCCTCAGCCCGGGCATTGATAGTTTTGTAACCGATATTGGGATCTTTGGCCCAGAAAGGGATCAAACCCCATTTCATCATTACAATCTGTCTCGGGCTTTGGCTGAGAATGGTTGGATTTATCGTCCCGGGGCCGATGTTGTAGGACTGGAAAGAAGGGCAGGTATTGATGGTACCAAAGACTTTTTTAAAATCTTCGCTGTCAAAGCAAACGTAACGGGCGCACATAAAAACTTATTGTTAAATAATTATTATAATACGGATAGATTGGAAAAATAGAGTCAATTTTCTGTTTGACATAAACCTATAAGAAATGATATGATTTTTTACAATTTACTGATTAGAATAATTTTGCCGTTAAGGGAGGTTAAATGAGTAAAGTTGAAAGACTAGCGTCTAAGTCACCGGTTCAAACAACTAACCTGCATGATCGCCATCTAGCTTTAGGTGCACATATGGCTACTTTCGGTGATTGGGAAATGCCAATTTGGTATACATCAATATTAAGGGAACATCAGGCTGTTCGGACAGCGGCCGGTCTTTTTGATATCTGTCACATGGGACAAGTTGTCGTCGAAGGTCCGGAGGCGTTGCCTTACCTTCAGAGAGTGATGACGAGGGATCTTTCGGGTTTAGAGGTGGGAGAAGCAAAATATTCTTTAGTCTGTAAAGCCAAAGGCGGAACAGTTGATGATGTTTTTGTCTATCGGTTAGCTGATGAAGAGTATTTTGTTGTTGTTAATGCCGGAACCAGGCAGACTGATTTAGATTGGCTTCAAGACCAAAAAGAACGCGGTCCTTATCGGCAAGTTAAAATTGAAGACATTTCGGGAGGAAGAAGCGCTCTAGCTTTGCAGGGTCCAAATGCGGAAGCAGTGCTGCAACCGCTTACGGGATTTAACCTTGCTTCTTTGGAACGACATCATATAGTTGAGATTGATATAGACGGGCAAATGGCCTTGGTTGCCCGTACCGGATATACCGGCGAGAAAGGGCTTGAAATTTTTTTTGAAGGCGATGCGGGGAAGTTATGGGATGAGATTCTTGCCAATGGCGCGGTGCCGGTCGGCCTTGGCGCCCGGGATTCTCTGCGACTTGAAGCGGGTATGCCGCTTTATGGCCATGAGCTTGGGCCCGACATTAATCCTATTCAGGCCGGCTTAGGTTGGGCGGTCGGGTTTAAAAAAGATCACTTCATAGGCAGGGATGCTTTAATACGAATCAAGCATGAAGGCTGTCCCATTGTTTTAGTTGGTTTGCAGATGGTTGGTAAAGGCATTGCCAGGTCAAATTATCCCGTTAGTGTTAGTGATTGCATGGTAGGTATGGTAACTAGCGGAATGTTGTCGCCGACTCTCAATCGGGCTATTGCCCTCGCATACGTAGAAAGAGGCTATTCTAAAATAGGAACCCAGGTAGAAGTTACAATACATGATCAGCTACGAACAGCTGCAGTAGTTAAGAAACCATTTTATGAACGGGAATAAAAATGTTTCTTGAACTTACGGGACAATTAGTGTAATAATCAGATTGGATGGAAGCGAAAAATAATAAACCCTTTGCAAATAAGTGGAACTTTATTGTCATCGGTGCAATTTTGATCGTTTTAGTATCATTTATTTCACAGCAGTTTCTTTCTAAAATCAATATTCCTCTTGGCTCCGGACAAACAGATGATTGGCAATATGTTCCTAGTGTTAACCTTGACAGGATTTTATCTGTTCAGGAAATCTGGTCTGGCTTAACACCGGTTAAAATAATGTTGTTATTGGCTTTTTCAGTTTTATTTGCCCTGATACCGCTTTCGCTCTGGTATCTTCTATATCGATTTGCCGGCTCTGTTATCAGGAAATTCAGGCCGAACTTATTTTTCGGAACAAAGGAACAATTAAGAAAGAAACTGGGCTACTTTTTTATTGGTCTGGTATCGGTAGTTTTTTCCCTGTATCTTGCCTTAAATTTCAACTGGTATGAGGTTTCTATTACCGGAGCAGTGGTAGTAGTAGCGACAGGAATGGTGATTTCCTGGCTAATTACCATTGTTTATATACCTTCAATGTTTTTAATTTGGGTAAGTCGGAAATTACTTAAGAAAGACACTAGGGGCTATAAGAGAAAATTGCTTAAAAGCATATCAATTAATTTTAATTTAGCTGCTAGTGGTTTTTTGTTTACGGTTATTATAATTTTTCTGTTGCGAGATCTGCTTTTTGGAGTCAATCTATTACAGTTTCAATATAATACGTTACCTAAAGCCGGCGGCGGCGGTGGTTTATCTCCTGCGGGACAATTTGCCCCTCTATCAAACTTAAAATCGATGCCTGATATGTCGGAAAATATCGGTTTATCAACCGGCGGTGCCAAGGACATCAATAACTTCCGGGCTAACATTCAAAACGGTTACCTGCCGCTGGTGACTGACGTGACCTATGAAGGCCTTTTCTATGATTATTATTTTGAAACCGGCCAAGCTGAGCCTTGCTCTGAGCTGTTTTGCCCATCATACAGTTATGCCATAAGTAAAGATCCTTTGTCTCAAGGAAAAGAATATTATCTTGCCGTTGGTCTCAATTCAGGCATAAAGCAATCAGAATTTGAGAGAAAAAAACTCAATTTAGCCATTGTTCTTGATATCTCCGCGTCAATGGGTTCGCCGTTTAATAAATATTACTATGACCAATTTGGAAATAGACAAGAACTTGAGGAGGCTGAAGATTCAAATGAGACCAAAATGGCGATTGCCAACAAATCTGTGGTCGCCTTGCTTGACCATCTTAAGCCGGGGGATAGGTATGGAATGGTTCTTTATAACGACATTGGTTATGTCGCCAAACCAATGCGCTTAGTCGAGACAACCAATATTACCAGACTAAAGGAGCATGTACTGGAAATTACCGATAGCGGCAGTACCAACATGGAGTCGGGTTATCAAGAAGCGACCCAGCTTTTACAGGCGTTTAAAGACCTGAGTAAAAAAGATTACGAAAATAGAATTATATTCTTAACTGATGCCCAACCCAATACCGGGATGCTTGATGAAAAAGGCTTATTAGGATTAACTAAGATTAATGCAGATGAGGTCATCTATACTACCTTTATCGGAATTGGCGTAGATTTTAATACCGAGCTGGTTGAATTCATAACCAAAATCAAGGGATCGAATTACTATGCTATTCATTCGGCTAAAGATTTCCAGTACAGAATGGACGAAGGGTTTGAATATATGGTTACGCCGTTAGTATTTGATTTGGCCCTTGAAGTCACGTCAGCTGACTTTGACATTGAGAAGGTCTACGGTTCACCGGAAGCAGATCTGGCAACAGGTGAAATTATGAAAGTTAACACGCTATTTCCGTCGGAAAGGCGTGATGAAGGAGTGAAAGGCGGCATCGTTCTTTTGAAGTTAAAAAAACTGACTGATTCTAACTCGCCGGCGCTCAAACTAACGGCCAGGTATACTGACAGAGAAGGTAAATATTTTAGCAATTATAAAAATGCGCTGATTGCAGATTCAGAGGCGGATTTTTACCAAAACAGTGGAATTCGTAAGGCAATACTCCTGGGCCGCTACGCGAATCTGATGAAAATCTGGATAAGTGATGAACGGGAGAGCAGGGAGATGAATGAGGAAGTAGAAGAGCCTTCAATCAACTCAATTAGCGGAATTCTGATTCCTGAAAAAATCCAGTTGAGTAAATGGGAGAGAACTTCCGTTCCGCTTAAAGTTTCCCAATGCTATAAAGACTTAATTGCTGCTTTTAAACGTTATCTGCTGGCTGAGCAACAAGTAATCGGCGATGAAACCCTAAGTAAAGAAGTAGAAATTCTTGACAAGCTGATAACAGACTGATCCCAATAAGAATCTGTCTTCAGTTCGATATACACTTTAAATATGAAGTTTAATACCTACAATTTAGCGTTAGATAGCTAATTTCTGGTTTGACCCCTTTTCTTATCAAGCCCATCAGTTTGCCGATTCCGGGCGTGATAAAAACCTGGCGCTTTTCATAGCTAAAAAGACCATTGCTAATTCTTCTGCCCACGCGACAATTTAAGAAAGAGAAAAGCCGCCTGATCGGGTAAAAGCTGACTGATCCGCCGTGAGTATGGCCTGAGAGAATCAGTGATGATGTCACTGGTGGATAAAGAATGATGTCCGGGTTATGTGATAAAAGGATGTCTGTCTGTCTAAAATCTGCAGGGAAGGGTTGCCTGGTCCAGAGATCGTCTATACCGGTTATAGAAATTGATTGGTTACTTATCTTTACGCTTGTCTTCTGGTTGCGTAAAACTTTAATACCCATATTTTTTAAGTAGTTTTCTATTAGCTTCGCTATCAAGTAATCTGGCTTTTGCCAAGGTAGATTGATGTTAAAGTCATGGTTTCCCAAGACGGCAAAAATATTTTTATTCCTTATCTCGGAAAGAGGGTCAAGAAAGTGCAGTTTCCGATGGTTTTGAACAAAATCACCGACAAGAAAGATCAGATCCGCTGGTTCTTTATTCAAGGTCCGTACTAAATCTCTAATTAGAGAGCTTGAATTTTGTTTCAAGTGGAAATCGCTGGCGAGAGCTATCTTAACGGGTATTCTAATCTTTGTTTTGATTTGGATATCGTAAGTCTTTGTTGTCACTACGGTTTGATTTTAACAGATTCTCGATTAACGGAAAATACTGGACCCAAAATTATGTATGATTGAATGAAAAGATTATCTTTGTCTTGCTTGTATCAAGGCCTTTCTGCTAAAATAAGCAAAACTTTTTTTGATTTTTTCAGACATTAGGCCCCATCGTCTAATGGCTTAGGACATCAGGTTTTCATCCTGAAAATCGGGGTTCGATTCCCCGTGGGGTCACAAGTCCCGACTTTTACGAATTATGAGGCTGTTTGAGAACCGTCCCCTTTTCGTTGATCCCTGGCTTGTATAAGAGTATAATTAAACCCGAAAGCAGCTATATACTATGAGCAACAAACGAGTTTTTATCAGCTTCGCCATTGAGGACGAATACGCCAGAGATTTTTTGGTTCAACAGGGCAAAGATAAACGGAGTCCTTTTGAATTTACTGATATGTCCGTTAAAGAACCTTGGGACAGTTCATGGAAAACCAAATGCAGGGAACGGATTAAGAGTTGTGATGCTGTAATTGCTTTGATCAGCAAGAAAACCTGGAACGCTGATGGGGCCAAGTGGGAAATGCAGTGTGCAGACGAAGAAGGTGTGCCGATGTTGGGAGTGCATATACACAAAGATGATAAAGGATCAGTCCCTGCCGAATTGGATGGCTATAAAGTTATTGAGTGGAGCTGGGATGGCATCGCCAATTTTATCAATTCCCTTTGATTGACTTTCTGCCTATGGCTTTCGGATTTACAAACTATGAGCGACCTATTTGTCAAAACGGAGAAGCAGTACGGATCAAAGTATAAGGATCACTACCTGGAGCAGTATAAACTTTATATTGAGAGCATTGAGAAAATCAGTGACCGCCGACAGAACGCAAACAACTACTTCATCACCATTAACACCGCCTTAATCTCACTGATTGGTCTTTCGATTCAGTATAGAATCCTTGAGGGTTACGCTTGGATTAAAGCCATGGTGGCCTTTGTAGGCATCATAATCTGTGTTATATTTTGGTTTTTGATCAGATCTTATAAACAACTCAATACTGGCAAGTTCAATGTCCTGCATGACATTGAAAAACAGCTCCCTTTGGCAATATACAAACATGAGTGGGACATCTTGGGCAAAGGAAAAGACAATAACAAATATTTTCCATTCTCTCATGTCGAGCTTTTTGTCCCTTGGGCGTTTGGCATTGTATATGTGATTCTCGGACTGGCCTTGCTATGCGGAGTAAGTAGTTTGCCAACTCATTAACGAGATAGACTTAATTTTAATATGAGCTGGAAAATAGTGGCCAAAGACATTGATCCAACTGACCCTGAAGTAAAACGACTTTTTGATGAAGCTTTACAAGCAGCTCCTTCCAGTTATGTAAAGATCGCAGTCAATGGCGATATTTCTTCTGAAGATACAGTTGCCATGCTTCCCAGACGACCCTTACAAGGACAATGCCGTTTGTGTGGGAAAGTTACCAATCTGACAAAAGAGCATATTCCACCAAGAGCGAGTGGAAATAAAGAGCGACTCACTCATCTTTCATTTGACGACTGGTTGAGAGATCGGCTTGAAGAAAATCCAAACGCAAAACATTTAATTGAACAGGGGGCATTTTTGGTTATACCCTCTGTAGGGATTGCAACTCACTGACTGGAAAACTTTATGGGGAAGAATACAAAAACTGGGTGGCAAAGGCAAATAAGTTTATCAATGGTTTCGGTTCTGGAGTTATTCCCCAATTAAACAACACAGTCGGGCCTTTTGGGGAGAATGTCACATTCGGTAGCAAGAAAGATGGAGCGGTCAAGCCTGGAGCCTTTGTGCGACAGGTATTATCGTGCATGTGCAGTTTGAGTGGTTCATGGGATTTGGCTGGTAGGTATCCCGCTATAAAACGAATTATTTTGGAAAAATCCACGGAAGCGATTCCTTCGGGCATGGAACTAGGAATGTTTTTGTATTTCGGACCAAGAGCCAGAATCCAAGGCCCACAACTGCGAATTGATACCAAGTTAAAAATATGGAGATGGGTCGAGGAGATTGCATACCCGCCATTTGCTTTTCAGCTTATGCTTGCGAGCAATAAAAGTGATCCTGGTTTGGGGTTGTTAATAGACAACTTCACGACACTATCGCCTGATACACAGCAGTATTTCAGTGGGATTATCGAAATGGGGTTTGGCTGGAGTCCGTATCCTGGAGATTATCGCTCCAGATTCGCCATTGAAGCTGCAAGACAAAGTAAACGATAAACTTATTCTACACTCCTGGTCATAGTATGAAGTTTGTGGAGAATTCCCATTTCCTCTGTTTCAGTTGAGTACAGATTGACTTTGAGGGACTTTACGGCTGATAGTGGTGAATTATCGAAGATGATCGAATCGTCCTCGAATGAGATCGGAGCCGATATTTGCCCCACGACTGTACCAGAAGTCATAAGTTTGTCCAAGGCTTGCTTGAGGGTTGGAATCTGATTGATGTTTTCGTCTTTGGTTTGCATTAAGTCCTATTCTACCAAGTTTAACATCCATATCATAATGCGAAAAAACTAGGTGGTAGGTATCGTAGTATTCTCTTGGTATAATATAAGCTGTTGGTAGTTCGTAGTCAGAACTGGTATCTGACAATGATAAGAGAGTCTAGTTTATTTAGGCTCTTTTTTCATTACCAATGTGGGATGATGAACCTCTTTTAATAAATTTTTCTTTAATATCCGACCTCCAAACCGTCCCATTTTTAATTGATTCAATCAACCTAGTAGTTGACAGACTTGCCGAATAAAACTTGGCTGGCACAAACTTCACCTTAATCTCTTTCGCCAGGCCTTCCTTGCTAAAGCTTTTTTTTAAATAAGCCATCTTCTCTTGCTTATTTTCGTCAGACAAAACTAAAATGTCCGCCTTAACAGCCGCACACAATTTTTTATCTTCACATCTAAGACTGCCACCTAAAAAAGCATAATCAACAAATTTCAGGTAACTAACTAATTTCAACCTATCTTTTTCTCCAATAACAGGTCTAGAAGAACCCTTTCTGTCCTTTACCCGCCGATCATTAGAAACTAAAACCACCAAAGTTTGACCAAAACTTTTACATAGCCGCAAGAATTCTGCATGACCATTATGAAAAAGATCAAAGGTACCACCAGTAAAGACGACAGGCTTTGGCAATCTCTTTTATTTTAAATCTTTCAGACTCACTATCTTGCCCATGAAATGATTTTAGCAAATTTACCTAAATTGATAAAGGAAATTGGATCGACTGGGGGAGATAATACCCATTGAATTTCTGATAGGTGGTTAAAAGATAGACTGAGATGGTGTTTGAGGTATTTCCCTGTGGGGTCACCTACGAAATAGCTTGATTATTCGTGTTTTTTATGATTTCACGCTATTTAAGGGCCTAGCCTGGATTTATCTGGATGACCGAGGTGTCAAGGATAAGACACCTTGAAGGTGTGTTAAACTATTATTTTCTTTAAGCAGATCCTGATAGTAACTAACTCCTACTTTCTTGTTCGGCCATTTCAGATCAAGTTCGGGGTCAAATTTTTTATCATAAAAAAAGAGCTTGGTATTAAGATTTTGAAAGATCTTAAAATCCGTACTGGTGGCTTTCCTAATTTTGACTTTCATCTTAGTTTATAATCTCCAAAACAGCCTTAAAATCTCGGATAAAATAGTCAGGTTTTAATTTCTTCAAGCTGTCTAGACTGTAAAAGCGGCTATTGATTTGAGGATAAAAGATCAAAGTATCAATCCCTGCGTTTTGACCTGCCAAAATATCTTTTTGTCCATCACCGATAATCAAAGCCTGGTCTTTATTTCCACCCAAAGCGGCAATCGCTTTATCTACTATTTCCGGGTGAGGTTTGTGATGGGTAACCCTTTCCTCAGTCAGAATTGCTTGAAATATCTTTTGGACTTTTAAATTTTTTAAAGCTGGAAGGACTGAGGCTGATTTAGAAGAAGTCACTAGGGCTAATTTTTTACTTCTTTTAGTAAGTTCGACCAAGGTCTTTTTTACTCCCTGGTGAAGTTTGGCAAAAGGGAGATTGGCATTTACCTCAACCAGGAGTTTTTTGAAAAAAAGATCATTATCTTTGACTCCCAATTTGCTGGCTCCTTGCCAATCACCAAAAATGCCAACAATCTCTTTTTCAGCTGGAATAAGACCAAATACCTTAAAAATATTTTTGTAAGCGGCCATCCAAATGGAAAGAGTATCCGCCAAGCAACCATCCCAATCCAAAAGTAAATACTGGTAAGTTTTATCCTTCACTTTTTCTTTCGCTAAAAACCTTTTGCAAGATTCTTGATACTTGAGAAACTACCCATTCGGTCGATTCAAGTTCGTTTTTGACATATTTCATTTGGGCTTCTTGAACATCTATCCAAATTACTTTTTCAACTTCTTCCTCCTGAAGACTAAATTCTTCTGCTGGTTTATCAACTATGGCGTAATATAAATAGATTAGTTCTGTTTGTTGTTCATTACCCTGAATATATTTATCAACCAACTTAAAATTTACATCAGTTAAGCCTAGTTCTTCTTCAAGCTCTCTTTTGAGAGTTCTTTCTGGTGTTTCACCAGTTGGTACATGGTCGCCGCAAGACATATCCCAATAGCCGGGGGACAGATCTTTTTTTAGAGATCTTTGCTGCCAGAGAATTTGGCCTTTTTTGTTAAAAATCCAGCAGTGGGCGACTTGATGAATTAGCTTTGGATTGTGATGAAACTCTTTCCTAGTAGCTTGGCCAATAACGTTTCCTTGCCTATCAACACTATCTAGAATTTCAAATTTTGAATCCATTAGCTTATTTCCTCCCCCTAAAAACATTTAAAGCCTTTTCGGTTATTACCTCACCAAGTTTCTTGTGATTATCGGCGTCTAAATGAACCCCGTCTGTGCCTACTTTAACAAGTTGTGAGGAATCCAGGAAATAGCAATTGTTCTTGATAGATATTTTTTCATAAAGACTAGCTAGGGCTTTATTCTTTACTTTTGAATTCGAATATCTTTGCTTGGCATATTCTTTAGTGTTATCAATTAGGGGTGGTGAAATTAGTAAAAGCTGGGGGGTGGTATCACGAAATTGCGATTTACGATTTAGTATTACTTGGACATAATCCTCTTCGATAATTTTTCCTATTTCTTCTATTGTTGTGTCGAAAGAGTCTTTTAGTTCATTGGTTCCCAATACAAGAATAACCAAATCAACAGGATCGTGAGAATCAAGGCAAGGAATCAAGTATTCTTTTCCATTCCGGCCTTCTTTTCCTGGACGAGCATCTTTGCTATTTAAGGTTCTGCTGTTTAGCCCTTCTTCAATAATTTCAAAATTATCACCTAGGTTTATCTGTAACAAACCGGTCCATCTTTTATCTGAAGGAAGTCTTTGATGATTGGTGTCGGGAACATAGCCCCAAGTATAGGAGTCGCCGTAGCATAAAATTCGTTTTGCCTTGGGATTTGTATTCATTTATCTATAGATGTAAATTTTTTGCGTTTTCTTTTTGAAAGAAAGTAATTAATATAAATAATCTACAAAGCTCTTTTTATCGATCCGCACGCCCGCCATCGCGCTGGCGAATTTTCCGGCAGGCAAACAAGATTATCTTTCTGTGGCCTATTATAGAAAAATTCCAACCTTTTTCCAATCGGGATCGTGTTGGCCCGCCCCGACTGCAGCGGAGACTGGGCTACCAATCGAGTGGCGGCTGGTTCATAAACTAAGCAAGCCGCCACATTTACCTAGCCTCCGGCGAGCCTTTTAAACTAGTTCGGTTTTGTTAATATACGCTCAATTATGGAAATAGCTCGATTATTTGTGTTTTTTATGATCACGCTATTTGGGGGCCTAGCGTGGATTTGTCCGTTTACATCGGATGACCGAGGTGTCAAGGGTAAGACACCTTGAAGGTGTATGTGTTTTTACCATTTCCAGAACATTTAGAACGTCAAATTATTGAAGCCGTATTGGCATCGTCGGTTGAAGATAAACAAGCACGGTTGAATACCGGAGAGGCATGCCAGCTTATTGATCAAGGTCTTAGTCACCCGCAGTATCCCGGGTGGCTACGGAATCGGATCGGAGACTATCGTCAAGCTTTAATAATTGTTGATGAGTTAGTCTTTGGAGAACAGATAGCAGCTGAGAATCAGCTAATGCTTCATCCGGCGGTTTTGTCTTCGAATTGGTTTAGACAACAACTTCAGGTTGCCACTGAGGTAGCCCATGCTCATTTTTTATCCAGCAGCGGCTTAATAATGGTAAAGAAGTCGTATGCCGCTGGCAATTACGGAATCGATAATATCGCCGATTTAATTGGAGGGATGGTTTTATATTTATGCCCTGCCTATAGGTCTGTAGTCGATTTCGACATAGCTAATGAAGATTCTTACTCAACCTTTGGTTGCGCGGAAGCACTTCAATATGTCAATAAACAACTCGGCCTTAATTTTCAGGAGAGAAATGTCCGAATTTTAAGAAACCGGTTTAGATCTTTTCTAATAGAGAATAGCCTTGTTCTTACAGATCTGCCCTTTTCTCGATTTATGGAAGAGGCTCGTTCAACTCTGGTGAATATTCATCTTCAGGCTCATATTATCGCCGCTCAGAAAGGAACATCTTTTGATGACGGTTTGAGAATAGTCAGAAAGCGGGCGATAGAAGCGTCGTATCCAAACGAAGCCTTGCTTGCTGCTTATGGTTCGAAGCTCGGATGGAAAGAGGTTTTACCAATATTGGTTGACAGCAATCTTGATGCTTTTATGGACTATGGAAATTGGAAAATCGGGCAGGTACAAAACACTCAGTTTATAAAGGCGATAATTGAAAATCAAAGCGATGAAGACATGTTTACGGGTATAAAATAATAAATTATTCTGGCTTTTGAAGTATTATTTATTCCAGATTCTAACTGGGATTAGTGAAAAGATTTCTTCGTTCAGGTCCGGTGGCAGCCGTTAATTATTATTAAATTGAAAATTAAATCTTATTTGAATATTCAACGTAAAGCTCTTCATTATCTTGTGCCAGCTTTTTAAGTTGTCTTTCAACGCTTCTGCAGGCTTTATGAATGTGAGGCTTCTTACTGAAATTAAGGGCATTGTTTAGCTCAGCATATTGCGTAATCAGCTGGCGTTGGCGGATCTCGAGCGCTTTCCTTATTAACTGCCATTGAATATGAATACTTAGATTATGCCATTCGGCAAAATTCGCTAAATATTTAGGATCGTATTCTCCAAAGTCGATTGCTTGTTGAAGGGTTATATTTGCTTTCTTTGGTGGTGGACTGGAAGACAAATTTTGCTCTTTCGGCTCAAGCTCATCCATATGTGGATTATAGCATTTTATTCATAGTGATTAGTTTTTCCGCCTTACCGGCTACCCTGAAGGCAGTTGGTCTGTCATAGTTGGATAGCACAATAACAGTATATACAGGTTCTTTATATATATCTAATCTGGCATTAACACCTGCAAACGCGCCTCCGTGGCCTATCCTTGTATATTGGCCAGCGAAATCCACGATTTGAAAACCATAACCGTAATATAAAGTTTGCGTCTCCACTGTCTCTATCTTTACCTGAGGAGTAGTGACCAGACAAGTCATTTCATGACTAAGAAGTCTATGCTCCAGTAAAGCTTGGGAGAAATGAAACAGATCGTAGACTGTAGAATATCCTCCTCCCGCGGCGCTTCCTTTGATGAGATTTACTGCCAGATTATTTTCCGGCGGTGCTTTTGAGGGAGAAAAAAAGCTGTCTCGAGTTTTCTTGTATCCGATGGCAACATTCGGGTTAAGATTTACCCGGTCAATCTCGTAAAAATCTGTATTTGGCATACCGGCTTTATGAAAAATATTATCTGCTACATAATCGTAATAGTTTTGCCGTGCCGTAGCTTCAATAATTGCTCCCAATAGTTCGTAGCCATCGGCGCTGTATTGATACTTTGCGCCTGGCCTGAATAATAATGGTTTGTCTTTAAATAGACCGACAAAATCGCTGATTGATCGTAGAGATTCGCGAAAAGCTTTAAGCTTATCCCAGTCTTTCGGGTAATGACCCAAGCCTGAGGTATGAGTTAAAAGATGATGAATAGTTACTTGTTTTTTAACAGTCGGGTTTGGATAATCAGGCAGGTATTTACCAACAATATCATCAAACTTTAGTAATCCTTTTTCGACCAGTTGGGCGATGGCTACACCAGTAAATATCTTGTTGACAGAGCCTAAGCTAAATTTCGTGTTAATCTTGTTGACCAAATGACTTTCTTTATTGGCAAAACCTGAAGTGTATTCAAGGACGGGCTGGCCATCCTTGGCCACCAAAACTGTGCCTGAAAAGTTATCAATTTTTGATTGTTCCTCTAAATAGAGACGAAGCTTCTTGATTAAATTGCCTTTGGTCATGTTAGAATAAAATTGGACTGATTTTATTTAATGAATATTATATTACAATAGTTTAGTTTTTCTAAACAAAGCCTTTTATTTAAGAAGAAAGGAGCAAAATGAAAATCTTAATTTTTGGCGGAACCGGGAAAATCGGGTCGGTAGTCGCTTGGGATTTGGTTGGTGATCCCCAACTTGAGCAAATAGGAATTGTCGGCCGAAATCAGGAAAATCTTGACAGAACCGGAAATTGGTTGGCAAGCAGCAAGGTAAAGAGCCATCTCCTTGACGTTAACCGGAAACAGGAAGTTCGGCAATTGATCAAACAATACGATGCGGCGGTAATTTGCCTGCCTGATCGAAGAACCGATTATCAGATAATTCAGGCATTGATCGAGGTGGGTAAAAGCGGGGTTGATGTTTTAGAAGAATACCACCGTCGTCCCGATCCTTATGAGACGGAAGGCTTAGATCTTCCTGCCGGTCAAAGTCTTAATCAATATGGAGACTGGCTTCATCGACAGGCAGTCCAAAATGGCGTTACCATAATTGATGGTATAGGTTTTGCGCCGGGTTTAAGCAATATAACGGTTAATGAAGGTATCAATCAATTAGATGAGGCAGATTCAGCCGTTGCCCGGGTAGGCGGTATCCCGTCCAAGAAATCGGCCCAAAACCGGCCTCTGAAATATATGATCACTTGGGCGTTTGGCCATGTGTTAAGAGAATATATGGTAAAAGTAAAGATTTTAAAAAACGGTAAGCCGGCAGAAGTTGAAGCAATGGAAGGCTATGAAACATTTAAGTTTGAAAAGTTGGGTAAAAAAGAAGAGCTTGAATGTTTTATTACTCCGGGGATGCCCAGTTTTCTTTACACCCGGTCCGGATTAAAAGAATTTGCCGAAAAAACTATTCGTTGGCCCGGTCACTGGCAGGGAATCAAGACTTTAAAAAAATGCGGTCTCTTGGACCTTAAACCGGTCGAATTTAACCACCAGCCGTTGGTACCGCGTGAATTTTTGGTTTCGGTCTTGGAGCCGCGTTTAAGAGCGGATAAGACAGACGGTGATGTTTGTGTGATGTGGAATACGGTCAAGGGGAAGAAGAATGGTAAAGGCGTAAGAATCGATTACTATATGTGGGAGAAGGCAGATACGCGGAAGAAAATTTCAGCGATGAGTCGGGTAACCGCTTTTCCGGCGGCAATCGCCGTCAGAATGCTTGCCGCCGGTAAAATTAAAGAAAAGGGGATTGTTACACCCGAAAATTGTCTTCAGGGAGAAATCTATTATGAATTTATGAACGAATTGCGGAAAAGAAAAATAAAGATTTTAGAGGAAAAAAGGATCGGCTAGATGTTATTCAACAGTCTCGATAAATAAAATTTGTTTTTATGCCGGAGATGTGTTATATATACATCAAATGATTCCAAATATACATTCTGCTAATTTCACTACCACGACCACGGCTAAGTCCTAGCCCGTTGGTTGTCGTGAAATCAGCGCAACTGCGACTCCCGGCGGCGGGAGTTTTTTTATTGCCTTGAAAAAAACTTCATTTTAGGACTTTCCCCAAAGGAGAAGATTGAAATTTCAATTTCTTAAAGGAGTAAAACATGGATAATAAATATTTCATCATCCAAAAAAACAGCCAAGTTTACCAGCCTGAGGCCTATCTTAATGCCGGGAAGGGTGAGGAAGACTTCAGAGCTTTAATCAAAAGGGAAGCTTTGAAGGAAGGCTTAATTTCCGGATCTGAGGCAATAAAAAAGAAGCCGGAATATCTTTTTTATGCCCAAAAGATGGGTTTCAGTTGGGAAGAAAATTCTGATGCCGGTTTTTTAAGTCATGACTATAAAGCCGAGCTGATTATGCGGTTGGTAAAAGATTATGCCCGCCAACTAGTTAACCAGATTGGTTTCCCGATTTATGAAGTTCGGGGTGCCAATATTTTTGATGAATCTTATCCGGTGGTTCGTGCTTACGCTAATCTTTATGGTGACCGGCTGTTCCGATTTAAATCAGGAAAGCGGAAAGTAGTCATGAGCTATGATGCCAGTTACCCGCAATTCAATTTAGCCGGTAAATATCGACTCAGTTATAAGAACTTGCCTTTTGCCCATTTCTCCATTGCCGACTGCTATCGGCATGAACAAAGCGGCGAGTGCATGATTTTTCATCGCCAAAGGCGGTTTTTTATGCCGGATTTGCATCCCTACTTTAAGGATATAAAAGAAGCTTTTAAATGGTATCCCAGGATTGAAAAACAGCTGGTTAAAGCAGCCGCAGAAGTCGGCCGACATTATCAGGTGGTTGCCGAAGTATCTTCTTGGGATAACTGGATAAAATACCAAGACCGGCTTTTAGCCATTGCCAGGAATCTGGATCAGGATATTTTAGTTGGCGTCTTGATGGACGGCAAGGACAGGTATTGGATTGTTAATGTCGACTACAAGATTATTGATAAATTAGGCCAGGCAAGAGAAATTGGTTGCATTCAAGTAGACATGGGGAACGCTAGCCGGTTGGGAATTAAATATGTCAATCAAAAAGGGGAGCAGGTTAATCCGGTTATAATTCATGCCGCCGTGCCCGGAGGCATTGAACGGTTTATGTATCTGATGTTTGATAATTTTAAAGAAAGCTTTCCGCTTTGGCTTTATCCGGCTCAAATAAGACTAATTCCGGTGGGGAAAGATTACGTTTCTTTTTGCCAATCGCTGATAGAAAAAAATCGGCAATTTCCGGTACGACTTGAAATTGACGACCGGGCGGAGAGCGTGGCTAAAAAAATCAGACTGGCTCGAGAAGATCTGGTGCCGTTTTCATTAGTGATCGGTAAAAAAGAGGCCAAAATGATAAAGGTAAAAGAACTGGATCAGATAATTAAGAAAGTTATTGATAATGCTCAGGGAAAGCCATTTATTAAAATGGATTATCCCGGACAGTTAAGAAATAGGATAAAATAGAATTATAGAGCTTATTGGCTTTCTTCGAGTAAACTTTCAAGGGGAATATCTCTAATTTCAGTTAAAAGATCGGTTTGATCAGTTAAACGGGAAATCATATAAGCCAGGTTTACATGTTGATCAGGCATAAGGGCAAGATTTCTTACTCTGGCGTGGGATATATTACCGGCCGAATCAAATGTCAATCGATCGCTGATTTTGCCTTCGAACGGACCGTCTCTCTTTTCGTCTACCTGTCTAGATTGTTTTAATAATAAACCATACGAAAGAACACCCTTTTCATCGATTATTAGTATCAATCTTAACTGGGCGTCTCCGTTTCTTCTAGTGATTGTAATCCAACTTAACTGCGATTTCGGAATTAAATGAACTATCGCTTCAATAGCCTTATCACTGTCCCTGCTTGCCAGTACCACTGTCGCACGGACTCCATTTATACCTAGATCATGAAGTTCAGCTTGAGGTGCAGACTGACCGAATTTAACTCCAGGAATCATTTTTAACAAGGGAATAACAGTATTACTACCGTTGTCACTGGCATGATTATTCTCACCAGCATTTCTTATGGCATTTATTGCCTCACGGTAAGCTTCAGTCGGAAAACTTAATTGTGTCTGTTCGGGCATAATAATTTACCCTCTTTCATTATATTTTTTTTTAATAAAAAAGAAAATATCATATTTGACAGTAAGGACTGGCAACTCTCTGTTAGAATTAAGGTAAATTAAAATGACGAGACAGAAAAAATTTATTAGCAGTCTTTTTATCTTTTTTGCCATCGGCCTGTTTTCTTTAACAGGGAATGCTCTGGCTCAAGAAATATCAGACAAGCAACCGAATAATAAATTCGGTATTCATCTAACTACAGCCAGCGATGATGATTTAGAAAATGCCGCTGATTTGGTCAATTCTTCAGGCGGGGATTGGGGTTATGTAACTTTAGTGATTGAGGAAAAAGATAGGGACAGAAATAAATGGCAGGGTATTTTTGATAAATTACGGTTTCATCATTTAATTCCGATTGTGCGTTTGGCAACTTCATTCCAGAAGAACTATTGGCGCGAACCTTCAACCCAGGATGCAGCCGAATGGGCATCCTTTCTGAATTCATTAAACTGGGTCATTAAAAATCGTTATCTTGTTTTATTTAACGAACCAAATCATGGAGCTGAATGGGGAGGAGAAGTTAATCCTGAGGCCTACGGTCAAGTTGCGATATCTTTTGCCAAAAAACTCAAAAGTACCAATCCTGACTTCTTTATTCTGCTTGCCGGTTTTGATTCGGCTGCTCCTTCGCAACCGCCTAAATTTGAAGATCAGGAAAAATTTCTGAAAAAGATGCTTGGTATTTTCCCCACTCCAGACAGTCTTTTTAAATATATTGACGGTTGGGCGTCGCATTCATATCCCAATCACGGTTTTATTGGTTTACCTGGTGCCAGCGGTAGAAATTCTGTTAAAAATTATGTCTGGGAGATGGCACTGCTAAGGAAGTTGGGGGTGAAACAAGAACTGCCAGTTTTTATCACCGAGACCGGTTGGCCTCACCAAGAAGGAAAAGAAACCGGTAATAATTATTATCCGGCTATTAAAGTGGCAGAAAACTTCCGTGTTTATTTTGGAGTAGTGATCAAAGATCCCAAAGTAACGGCCATTACCCCCTTCGTTCTAAATTACCAGGATGAGCCTTTTGATCATTTTTCCTGGCAAAAATTGGCAAGAAATGACTTTTATCCCCAATACGACCTGATGCAAAAAATCGTCAAAGAAGTAGGCAATCCGACTCAGGAGCAAAAGTTAACTTTAACCGGTAACTTGCCGGTAAAAATTATTCAGGATTCAGTGTATCAAATCGGAATTGAAATCACCAACGAAGGGCAAGCAATTTGGTCACGACAAGACGGTTATCGGCCGGTATTAAAAGGACTACCAGATGATTACGATTATTTTTTTTCCGATCTGTCTCCGATTTATCCATTTCAAAAAAAATCGCTCTATTTATACCTAAAAACGGGCGAGCAAATCGGCCGGTTTGATTTAAATCTTAGTATCGCCAAAGCCGGTCAACTGGTAACAAATGTAATTCCCTGGAAACTTGAAGTCATCAACCAAGCAAAAATAACAATCGCTGCCCGAGCGATCTTTCGCCCCAAAACCAGCGCTGGTAATTTTAGATTATTGATTTATGATAACCAGGAGAGAGTTATTTTTGAGGCCAACGATGTTAACGTCAGTCGTGGGAAAGGCGAGATTAGCGGTGTTAAAAATCTGGTTATCGGTCAGCGGTACCGCCTGGTTATCTTGCGACCGTTTTATCTCCCCCGCCAAACTTATGTCACGATTAGTGAAGACAACAGCCAGATAGTCTTTAAGCCAATGTTACCGGTTGATTACAATTTGGATGGTAAATTGTCCTTAGCAGATTTAGTCAAAATCATTAAGCACCCGGGTTTGCTGAAAGTCTGGTGGCAAGATTAAAAAAAGCGATTAGCTAAAAAGTTACGTTTCTTGAGAAATTGGACTTGTTCGGCTATAATAGGCAGATTGGTGATAATTTTTAGTCATACACTGAAAGACAAGGGGAGACTTTGGTCAGGAACGAAATCTTACAAGAGCTTCAGACACGCGAAAAAAAAATCGCCGTAATTTATGTTGGAACCTACATACCCAGGCCCTGCGGTATTGCCACGTACACGAAAGATTTAACCAATGCTTTCAATATCTTAAATCCTGAATGTTTGGCAGAAATTGCCGTATTAGATCGTCCCGAAGATAGCTATCCTTATCCGTGGGAGGCCAAATTCAGAATTAATATGCATGACTTGGCCAGTTTTATTCGCGCTGCAGATTATATCAATCAATCTGGGGCGGAAATAGTTTGCATTCAGCACGAGTTCGGAATTTTTGGCGGCCAGAGCGGTGAGTACGTGGTGCCTTTCATGGAAAGAATCAAGAAACCGATTGTGACTACTTTGCATACAGTCACCAAGAATCCGCCTGTAGATGTCTTAAATATTATGCAAAAAATCGGTTACTATTCAGAGGTAGTTACCGTTATGGCCAAAGTTTGTGTCCGTCGGTTAGTTAAAATTTACGGTTTGGGTCGGAAGAAGATTGTGGTTATTCCTCATGGAGTACCTGACGTTGCTTTTACCTCTTCTGAGCCCTATAAGAAAGACCTTGGGTTTGAAGGAAGAATCTTAATATCCGCCATTAATTTATTGAGTGAAAATAAAGGCCTTGAATATGTCATTCAGGCACTCCCCACAATAGTCCGTCGACATCCGCAAATATTGTTTCTCATTGCCGGTATGACTCATCCCGAAGTGATCAAATGGCAAGACGAAGTTTATCGGAACCGGCTGAAGAAACTAATCCAGGATCTGAAGCTTGAAGATTACGTTAAGTTTGATAACCGGTATATCACCCTGGAAGAATTAATTCAATATTTGATGGCGACTGATTTCTATATTACGCCATATCTTGGCCCTGACCAAACGGCCAGCGGTACCCTGGCTTATGCTTTGGCCGCCGGTAAGGTGTGTATTTCGACTCCTTACATATATGCTAAAGAAACTTTGGCTGATAAACGGGGATTGCTGGTTGATTTTCGTGATTGTGACCAAATTGCTCAGGCAATCAATTTTCAACTGGAACACCCGTTGGTAATGCAAAAGATGAAACTTGAAGCCTATAATTTTGGTCGGAAAATGATCTGGCATAACGTTGCACTTCGGCATCTTGATCTCTTCCGGCTGATACTTAAGAAGCGAGCACAAAGGAAAAAACTGAAGCGAAAATAATGAAACTTATTCTCCCCAACCTGAAGCAGGCTCCCAAAACTACTTTTTTCTTGAAATTGGCTGATGCAAATGGAATTCTTCAGCATAGCCGTTTTTCGTCACCTGAACAAGTGATGGGTTATAGTCTTGATGATAACGCTCGAGGCTTAATTGTTGCAGCTTGGCACTATAAACTTTACCGGCAGAAGACTTTTTATGATTTAATCGGCAAGATTTTAAACTTCATTGAAGAGACTCAAATAGACGATGGCAGGTTTCATAATTATCTTTGGCGGTCATACGGACAGTCGTTTTTCAGTCACGAGTTGGCTGAGGATAGTTTTGGGGAGACAGTTTGGGCTCTTGGATTTCTCCGGTCGCTCGGTTACACGAAAAACCTTGACGGAAAGATAGATAAAATTTTTAATCGCTGTCTGCCTAGAATACTTGAATTTACTGGTCTTCGGACTAAGGCTTATTCGTTGGCTGGTCTTTGTTATTATCTCCGGACGGGAGAAAATCTCCAAGTCAGAAAACGGGCAACTGAGTTAGCCGGACGGCTGATAAAGCAATATCAGGAAAACCGGACGGCTGATTGGCGCTGGTTTGAAAACATATTAACTTATGCCAATGCTATTTTACCTTATTCTCTTTTTATCGCCGCTAAAATATTGGGTGATAGAAGTCTTTTAAAGGTAGCTTCGGAAAGTTTTAGGTTCTTAATTAAGGTTTCGACTATCAATAATATTCCTGCTCCGATCGGCCAACGCGGCTGGTATGCGAAAAGAGGTAACCGGGCTATTTATGATCAACAACCGATAGAAGCAGGTTATCTGGTACTAGCTTCGCTTGCTGCCGGTGAGATTACCGGGAACAAGTATTATTCAGGTTTAGCCTGGGAGTGGTTTACTTGGTTCCACGGGAAAAATCTGGCTGGATTAAGCTTGATTGATAAAAAGGATGGTGGATGTTATGATGGTTTAGAACCTTGGAAAGTGAACTTGAATAAAGGAGCCGAAAGCTCCATTTGTTATTTGTTGGCCTATCTGGCTCTTGCCGATAATGAAAAATAGCTGCTTCAAAATTGAAGGAGGCAACCAGGAGATTTGTTTTAATTCGGGAAAAAACGGTTTTGGTTGGCAACTTTTTAGTAAAAGAGGCGTGGAATGGACACCGACAACCTCAAATGATAACCCCCTTATTTGGGGGCCAAGTTTTAACCTTCGTGCGCAAAAGATTAATCAACAGTCGTCTGATTGTCTTTCTTTGAGCGGGACTTCAACGGCCGTAAATCTTCAAAACAAACCTTTCGCTTACTCTTGGAATGCCAACATTAAGCTCCTGGATAGCGATTGGTTTAAATTTGATGTCTTTATTGACCTCAAAGACTCAATGCGGCTTAGATATCAACGTGAGAGCGAACCACAGATTGTTTTTAAGCTGCCAACCGTCTCGGTTCAAGAAGAAGGTAGCTTTATTTGGAATCAGGTTTTAATTGCCAATCCGGCTACCGACAATCTTGGTGTTCAAAGCAGTGACTTGCCCGCTGTCTACTATTATGATCCTTGCACGCGAAGCGAAGTGATGTTCTTTTTAGATTGGGAGAGTCTTAATTGGACTTCAAATAGTAACATCTTTGGCTTTTTAGGCGGCCGGTGCGGTCTGAAATCAATTTTAAAAAGAGGAAAAGACCAACCGCTGCGGGAAAGATATGTCGGTTTTTGGCCGGAAAATATTGATTATCTGGGGCAGCTCCTCCCCAAAGGCCAGCAAAGATTCTCTTATTATATCAGGAGCCAATCGATCGAAAAACAGCCGGATCAATGGCTGGGGATTTCCCGGTTTATAGGCCAACTTTCTCCGCTTTTGAAATCAAAAAAGTCTATTTGGAAAGGAAAATATTCTTGGACGGATTTTGCCAAAAAATGCTTTCAGGATTTAGCAAAAGAAGAAATGTCCCAAATCAAATTAACCGACAAGGAAACCGGTTTGCGGGCGTATGCCCAGATCGGTGATTTTGCTTCTTCAAATCCGCCTTCTCGGGTTGAGCTAATGACTCAAGTTGACGTTCTATGGCCATTATTCCATTATTTGCGCCTGCAGCCGGATACAGCAATCAAACATTTATATGAGAAACTTTTTTTAATCCTTCCCGGTTTTTTTAACCAAAAGAAGCTTTTTTTGGCTAACTGGTACCCGCTAGACGATCAGCTTATGTGTCAGGACGAGGAAACTTGGTATTTTTTGGAAAATGGTTTAATTAAGTTCGGCTGGATTGCGTTTCTATCCGGCGACAAAACATTAAAGTCAATTTATATTAAATTTTGCCAAAAAATAATCGGCATTGCCCGGGATTGCGGCTATTTATTTCCGTTGCGTTATGATTGGCAGAACGAAAAAGCTCATGGCGAAAGAAAGAACTTCGCTGCCGCGGGGCTTTACAGTTACGGAATGTGTTTATTATCTGAATTAACTTCGGAGACTAAATTTCTTACCGAAGCCGAAGTTTCACTTAGAACCATCCGTCAACTCCCGCTTGATTGGCTTTTCCACGAACCGCAGCAGCTTTCTTATGCCGCGGCTGCCAGTTACCGCCTATTCAAGAAGACTGGGTCTTCTGAATTTAGAGAGTGGGCTTGGGAGTTTATTGCGCAGCAACTACGGATGTTTTACTGGTATACGGATAAAAGTCTCAAAAAAGAGCTTAATTGTGATTGTGCCGGTATGGTTCGTTCGTTTCCTTCCAAAATTTATCCGGTTGTCAAACAAAACCCGGCTTTTAAGGAGAATGTGGAATCAATCTTACCTTGGATAATCCTTCTGGGTGATGAAAAGTTTACCCGACCACTTTTGATGTTTTTAAATTTAGCTCGCCGGAACAACTTTTATTTCTTTGATACGTATCAAAAAGTAACCGACCCTTGTTTCATCCCCCTAGAATCCCTACCTGCCTTACGTGCTAGCGGCTCAAGGCACCGCGGTGGAGGAGTCGGTCACGCAATCTACGGGGCAGGTGAAGCTATTTGGCTTTATTTACTTTTTGAAGCTTTTGCCGAGGCTTCGGTAAGGGAAATCATGACGATGCGTCTAGATTACCTGGAGCCGTCGATAATCACCAGGCTTGATGGCAAACAAGACTTCATTGTTTATAATCCTACCGAAGTTAACTGCCGATTTCGATTAAAGTTCAAACAGCCGCCAGGCGGGGAATGCAATGTTTTTTTAAATGGTAAAGAAACAATTGTTAAGGATGACCTTAACCGATTAGGAATAGAGCTGGTTCTTGGTAGTCAAGCTTATTCTTATGTTACAATAAGCAATGATTCGAATGTTTAATCTTTTTTAATAGATCTTTATTAGCAATCAAGAAAACTGCCTAATGAGTTCAAGTGGAATTTGTAAATCAAAATATGGCTATTTCACGCCTGATGGTTTAGAGTATGTAATTATCAGGCCGGATGTTCCTAAGCCCTGGATTAATCACCTTTCCAATGAACGGTATTGCGCTTTAATCTCACACTCCGGTGGCGGTTATTCTTTTGTCGATGACTCCGGTTATAATCGGATTTTAAGAGAAAAGCCGGGTGATGAATTAATAGAAGACCGGCCGGGTAGGTATCTTTATCTCAGGGATAATGAGACGGGGGAGTTTTGGAGCTTAGGCTGGCAGCCGGTTCAGAGTCCGTTTGATTTTTGGGAAGCAAGACATGGTCTCGGATATACCCAGATCTGCCAGGTTAATAAAGAAATTCAGAGCAGTCTTCGTTTTTTTGTTCCGGTTAAAGGCTTGCATGAATTCTGGACAGTCAGATTAAAGAATCTTGGCTGGAAGAAAAGGAATCTCAGTATTTTTACCTATGTCGAGTGGTGCCTTGGTAACTATCAATCAGATTTGGTTGACCGAAGTTTTGACACGCTTTTTAATGTTACCGAGTGTGAGGAAGAAATAATTTTTGCCACAAAACGTCGTTGGATTCGTCCTGATAGACAAGATTTACCCTGGGATAAGATTGCCTTTCTCTATTCTAATCTTGGCGCTGACGGTTTCGATTGTAGCAAGCGGGAATTTCTTGGGCCTTTCAAATATCTTTCTGCACCGAAAATAATTCAAGAAGGAAGATGTAGCCAAAGTTGTGGACAAGGAGAAGATGCTGTTGGTGTCTTGATGAAACAGTTTCAGGTTGAACCCGGTGAGGAGATAATTTTTGACATTTGTTTAGGAGTTGGGCCTAGTAAGAAAGAGATTAAAAAACGCTGTCGACAATTCAGCCGGCACGAAGCAATTGAATCGGAATGGGAATCACTTCAGCTTTATTGGCAAAAGTATCTTGAGAAAATTAGGGTAAAAACCCCTGATCCGGAATTTGATATTTCCGTTAATTATTGGAATAAATACCAAGCTTGGATTACACCTCATTGGTCTGAAATGGACTCCTATTACATTTCCGGAGGAGCTACTTATGGATTCCGTGACGAGTGCCAGCATTTATTAGGAATATTGCCACATGACCTTGAATTTGCCAAAAGTAAGCTCATTTATCTCCTGGAACATCAGTTTACTGATGGCAAAGTTTTTCATAATTTTGACGTATTCACAAATAAAGGCGCTATTACCGGTCATGCCGATGATTGTCAGTGGTTGGTGATGTCCATTATAGACTATCTTAATGAGTCCGGTGATCTGACAATTCTTAATCAGAAAGTAAAATATTATAACGGAGGTAAGGATACCGTTTTTGAGCATTTACTTAGCGCTCTTGATTATACCGTTTCCAACAGGAGTAGCCGTGGCTTGGCGCTTCACCGGACGGCTGATTGGAATGATGCTTTGGCTGGGGGTTACTTAGGCCGGGGCGAATCAATGATGGTTTCCAATCAAATGTGCTGGAATATTATCCGTCTGCTGCCTATTTTGGAAGCAAAAAATAGGCGTGATCTTTTTAAAAAATATAAGAAAATTTATGAAGAGATTAAACAAGCTTTGAATAAATATTGTTGGGACGGAGCCTGGTATATTCGGGCTACCCGTGATGATGGTGAAGCGATTGGGAGCCACCGCAAAAAAGAAGGTAAGATTTTTTTGGATGGCCAAATTTGGCCGGTAATGAGCGGGGTAGCTGATGAAAAAAGAGGCAAACAGGCGATGGACTCGGTTGATAAATTATTAAATACCCCTTATGGGCCATGCTTATTTCTGCCTTCGTACACTTACTTGAACAGCGCCCTCGGGATCATATCCCAATTTTCTCCCGGGACTAAAGAAAATGGGACTATTTTTAATCATCCAGTGAGCTGGGCGGTAATTTCCGAATGTATTCTGGGACGGGGTGAAAAAGCTTATAACTATTGGCGAAAAACTTCTTTTATGACTCGAGGTCAGGATCCTGAACTGTACAAGGCCGAGCCTTATGTTTATGCGGAATTTGTTTACGGCCCTGAAAGCAAGCTCTTTGGTGAAGGATCGTTTACCTGGACTACGGGCAGTGCCGCCTGGTTTTTTCGTGCTTGCTTAGATTGGATTTTAGGAATCAGGCCGACCTTAGATGGCCTGTTAATTGATCCTTGTATTCCTCCCGGATGGAAGAAATACCAGGTAGTAAGAGAATTCCGGAAAGCTCGCTATGAAATCGAAGTCCGAAATCCCGAAAAAATAAGTAAAGGAGTCAATAAGATCCAGGTAGACGGAAAAGAAATTAAGGGTAAGATTCTGCCTGATTTTCGGGAAGGCAAGCATCTGGTAAAAGTATTGTTAGGCAAGCAAAAAACTTCTGGTTGACTTAATAAGCCTGTCTTACGATGAAGATGAAAATGGCGAAAGGAGGTGAACAATGGCCGATTTCAAAGTAGGTAAAATCAATCATTATTATAATAAGATTGGCGTTGCTGTCATTGAAGTTTTAGCACCCATTGCAATAGGAGATAAGATCAAAATTTCCGGCAGTAATGAGTTTGAGCAGGTAATAGCTTCATTGCAGGTTGAACATGAGCAAATCCAGCAAGCAGAAAAGGGAGCTGTAGTCGGTTTAAAGGTCGACCAGCCGGTTAAGGAAGGCGATGCGATTATAAAAATATCCGGGTAAGAAAACGGCAAACTTGCTTGGATTAGGCAAGAAAAACAAATCTTGTTGAATCAAGGATATGTTTTTTTTTGAGACAAATAATTTACCTTTAATCAATAAGCTTAAATGGTTTT
The DNA here is from genome assembly GCA_035529595.1 of Bathyarchaeia archaeon. Taxonomy (GTDB): domain Bacteria; phylum Patescibacteriota; class Microgenomatia; order PFEM01; family JAFGMK01; genus DATKWK01. Next base: position 40,216 of record DATKWK010000035.1, on the reverse strand, counting down.
TCAAAAAGCACCCGACATTCAAAAGAAAGTCACTTCTTTAGTTAAACAATTATCCCTTTCCTATATTGATCCACGAAAAATAATTACTTTCCGCAGCTCCGGTTCAAAAGCCCGTGCGCGAGCCAGAATCTGGAGTTTTCCGCGCATCTGGCAACAGGCTTTGGGTTTGTCTCCTTATTACTGCATTGAAGTTATGAAAGAGCGGTTTGACCATCTCACGAGAGAAGAACAGACGCGGATCTTGATTCATGAATTATTACATATACCCAGAAATTTTTCCGGGGCTCTCCTTTCCCATCGGGGTCGTAGTCGGAGAATCGATGCCCGAGAGGTAGAGAAATTATTTCAAAAGATTAAGTAATTATTGTCAAGAACAGAATGCAAATCCTACACGGTGCCAACATTGTTGCTAGCCGTCAGGCTTTAATAAAAATCAAAGAAGCTGCTAAAGGCTCTGGCAAGGAAGTGATCGAACTTCCGGAAAAAAAACTTGACTTGGCGTTAATGAAGCAAATATTTGAATCCCGGTCCCTTTTTGGCCAGGATCGTCTGGTGATTATCGAGAATTTTTTTTCTCTACCCGCAAGCAGAGATAAACAGACACTTTTACATTACTTAAAGGCTCTACCGGCCGAAACATCCCTAATTCTTTGGGATAAAAAACAGATTGACGGACGACTTTTGAAAAGTTTCCCGGTGAAAGTAAAAATTACGAACTTTAAGCTCTCACCCCTGCTTTTTAAATTTTTAGATTCATTTAAACCTGGCAATGCCAGATTAATTTTAGATTTGATGCATCAGACCTTGAAAACCGAGGCTACAGAACTTGTTTTTTACATGTTAGCCAGGCGAACACGTGATTTATTAGTCGGTAAAGACTTGGGTAAAGCTGGCCTATCCGGCCTGGCGCCTTGGCGACTGGGAAATCTATTACGCCAAGGCAGTTTATTTTCCTGGCAAAAATTGTTAAATTTTCATCGGCAGTTGCTTAAAATAGACTGTGAGCAGAAAACCGGTCGAGCAAGCCTTCCGCTTAAGTCAGCTCTTGATTTACTGATTACCGATTTATAAAATCAACAGTTACCCTAGATATTTATTAAGTTAGAAAAATGGTCGCAGGTAATCTTGAAAGCTTAATTAAGAAAGCCAAAGCCGGGTTTAGTACCCTGAGCGTGTCCGGGAAATATCAAAAAAAAGCCTTATTTTATCTGAAGCGGTGGTTAAGCGAGAGGGAATTTAAAAGCTATGTCCCCCAGATTAAATTCTTGATCAAGCAAAAAAAATGGGATTTTCTTCTCGATTCGTTTTACCAAATTATTCCTTTCGGTACCGGCGGACGTCGGGGATTGGTGGGTATCGGCCCCAATCGAATTAATCGTTGGACGATTATGTCGTCAGCCCAGGGGCACAGTCAATTTTTGGTTAAGAAATTCGGTCAAATCGCCAAAAAAAGAGGAGTCGTTTTGACCTATGATGTGAGAGTTTATCTTGAGGAAGATATTTATGACCCGAAATTAACTAACCCAATTTACGGACTCTCGTGTAAGGATCTGGCAAAAGCCGCGGCCGAAGTCTATGCCGCTAATGGATTAAAGGTCTATTTTTTTGATGATGTTAGAAGCACCCCTGAACTTTCGTTTGCTATTCGACATCTTGGAGCTATCGGTGGCGATATGTTCAGTGCCAGTCATAATCCCCCGAGTGATAACGGCAAAAAAGTCTATGATCAATTCGGCGGCCAGTTGATTCCTCCCGCTGATCAAGAATTGGTAAATGAGGTGACACAAGGTGTTATGGAGATTGAGAGCCTTAATTTTAAGAAAGCGGTTAGACAAAGACTGATTCAAATTGTCGGTCGGGAGATAGATAAAGCGTATATTAATAAATCGGTTAAAATATCGCTCTCTAGCAATCGTCAGGCGATTATTGCTTACACTCCGCTTCATGGTGTTGGTACAACTTCGGTTTATAAGGTACTGAAGCGGTTACGATTCAAAGTATTCCTTGATCCAAAAACCTCTTTTCCCAGTCCCAGATTTGAAAACGTTACTTTTCATATCCCTAACCCGGAGGTAGTTGAATCATTCGAGACATCACTTGAGTTCGCTAAAAAAATTAAGGCCGATATTTTACTCTCATCCGATCCCGATGCGGATCGGATTGGTATCATGGTCAATTCAGGCAATAATAAGTGGCAATACTTAAATGGCCAGGAAATTGCGGTTATTTTGACCGAATATGTCATTTCTAAATATAAAACCAGAGGTAAATTGAGTCCGGCTAAGGTGATTGTTAAGACGGATGTAACCAGCTCTTTAATTTCAGTCATAGCCAAGAAATGTAATATTCGTATCATTGGTGATTTATTGGTTGGTTATAAATATATCAGCCAAATAATGGATGAACTTGAAAGAGAAGGGCTGATTGGTAATTTTCTTTTTGGAGCTGAAGAAAGTCACGGCTATATTTCAGGAAATTATCTGCGTGATAAAGACGCCACGATTCCGGCTGTTTGGTTAAGCGAACTTGCCGGTGAGCTTAAAGAAAACGGGCAGACATTACTTCACTATTTAGATGAGATTTATGCCCGATACGGTTATTTCCAAAACTATTTAACCGAGATACGTCTTCTCGGAGCAGAAGGGATGGAGGAAATTAACAAAATTCAGTCAGTCCTTAGAAAGACAAAACCTAAAAATTTCGGTAATTTTCTGGTTAACAAAATATGGGATCGATGGGAGGGACCGCCTCAACCGCATCTTTCAGCTACGGACACTGCCTCACGAAATGTTTTAGTCTTTTACATGAAACCGACCGGGAAAATTTCTCAAATGAGAATTACGGTTAGGCCTTCAGGCACTGACCCGAAAATAAAAATGTATTTTGAAATTGGAACACATCCCTTTAATATTCAAGAGATTAAGGAACGGAAAGGAGAGGTCAACCAGATCATGTCTGAGTTTGAAAGAGCATTTATGAAATATTGCTATAAAATTATCGGGATTGATTTTCCGGATCGTGGATTTTTACTTTTCTGGCAATTGCCGGCTAAAATAAAGATGCGCTATTTTGAGATCGAAAAGGAAATTATCCGTTTAAGAAAAGTAAAGAATAAACAAATGAGAAAAAAACGCCTTGATGCTAAGCTCGATTTTTTAGGATCAGATCCGATTAAGAAAGTTGATAAGGCTTTTTCCGCTAAATACGGACAATCCATATATGAGTATCTGAATTTATAAATTCGGCCGTTTCGGAATGAGTTTTTTATTAAGCAAATCATTTATCCAACAGGCTTTGCAAATTGCTGGAAAAGCAGCTGAATCAAGCGGTAAAATTATCCTCGACCAATACCATAAAGAAAATTCTGTCAGGCAAAAGAATCATGAAATTCAGGATTTTGTTTCGGCGGCTGACTTGTCCTCGGAGGATAATATTAAAAAAATAATCGGTCGGTTTTATCCCAAACATAATCTGTTAGGGGAAGAAACCGGCTACCACGAATTTGGTAAGTCTGATTTTACCTGGGTTTTTGATCCTTTATGTGGAACGGCTAATTTTATCAATCATATACCTCTTTTTGTCGTTTCAATCGGATTATTGTATAAAAATAATCCGGTTTTGGGAGTAATTTATTTACCGATTGATCGTGAGTTGTATACCGCTAGCCTGAATCAAGGCGCTTTTGTTAACCAAAGACAAATTAAAATTTCTAAAGTTAATTCCTTAAGCCGGGCGATGCTTGCTTTTGACTTGGGAAAAACCAAAGAAAATCGAGCTCTAACCTCAAAAATAGCCGGCAGGTTAATAACGAGTGCTTATAAACTACGTGAATTTGGTTCGACTCCGCTAAGCTGCGTTTTGCTCGCCAGCGGCCGGATCGATGGTTATCTTGGTATGGTCGATCCATGGGATGCGGTTGCCAGTGCCGTCATAGTCAAAGAAGCCGGCGGTTATGTCTCTGATTGGAAAGGCAACCCGTGGAGGGTAAAATCAAAATCTTTTGTCGCTTCAAACGGAAAAATTCACAATCAGCTAATACATTTATTAATCTAATTTCTACTTGCTAACTTTGGATATTTTGCTTACAATGGTTTAATTATGAATTCGCTTGATGATCTTGCCCAAATTAAGGAATTTGATAAAGCATCCGTTCTTGAGTCGATCGGATTACTTCCCGATCAGATTGAACAAGCGTGGTCAGCCGTTAATCAATTAAGCATTCCGCTCCGATTTCACCAAGCCAAAAATATTGTCGTTGCCGGTATGGGTGGTTCCGCTCTAGGAGCGGGAATAATTGACTCTTTATGCCTGGAAAATCTTAGGCTGCCTTTAGAGGTCTTTAATGATTATCATTTACCTGCTTACGCCGGTCAAGATTCACTAGTGATTATTTCAAGTTATTCCGGAACTACCGAAGAAACGCTCTCTTGTGCGCTAGAAGCAATCAACAGGAAATGCCAGATTTTTGTGATAACCACCGGCGGCAAGCTGAGAGAGATGGTTAGAAAAAACAAGCTTATGGCCTACTTTATTGAGCCGAAATTTAACCCCGCCGGCCAACCGCGTTTAGGCTTAGGCTATTCGATGGCTGCTCAACTGACATTTTTAAAGAAGTGCGGCTTTATTGATTTGGAGGAAACTTGGCTCATCGAAGCCATAACCTATTTGCGTAATCTAAAAACTCAATTTGCTGCCGAAACGCCCATTGAGGGGAATGCCGCTAAAAGGCTTTCTCTTTCGCTACAGGATAAGATCCCGGTTCTTATTTCGGGACAGCATTTGGCGGGAGCCAATCACGCTATTGCCAATATGATAAACGAAAATTCAAAAATGATGTCGATCTGGTTTAGTCTACCGGAAATGAATCATCATCTTCTTGAAGGATTAAGTAATCCGGCATTAAATAGAAAAATCTTGAAGTTTCTTTTTATCGACTCGGATCTCTACGAGGATAAGATTCAAAAGAGAATTAAAATCACCAAGGACGTGGTCAAGAAAAATAAGCTTGGCTATGAGAGTTTTACAGTCCAAGGAAAAACCAAATTGATACAAGCGCTGGAAGCAGTTTATTTCGGTGGTTTTTTGAGTTTTTATTTAGCCTTTTTGAATGGTGTAAATCCAGTGTTGATACCCTGGGTTGATTACTTTAAGGAAAGATTAGCCGAATAAGCTTGTGAAGGAGATTGATTATGAAAAATAATAAAGCAGAAAAAAATATTTTGCTGTTTAATGAGATAGATAAAAATGATCTGCCTTTGGTCGGAGGCAAGGGGGCAAATCTGGGAGAGATGACTAAGATCGGTTTACCGGTACCACCGGGTTTCGTCGTTACCGTGAAAGCCTATTTTGAATTTATACTAAAAAATGAACTGAAAAATCCGATTATCAAAATTTTAAATCAGATAAAGACAGACGAGACTGAGGCATATAACGAGGCTTCGCAACAAATAAAGAGATTGATTGAAAAGGGAACAATTCCCAAAGAGATTGCGCTTGATATCATGAAGGCTTATCTGTCTATGGGACGAGGATTAAGAAATGTTTTAGTGGCCGTTCGCTCGTCAGCAACTGCGGAAGATTTACCGACGGCGTCATTTGCGGGCCAGCAGGCTACTTTTTTAAATATCAAAGGCGAGGCTAACGTAGTTAATCGTGTTCGATCATGCTGGGCGTCTCTGTTTGAACCGCGGGCAATTTTTTATCGGAAAGAGCATCAGTTTGATCATTTTAAGGTAGGGATTGCGGTTCCGGTTCAAGAGATGATTCAATCGGATATTTCCGGGGTAATGTTTACTGTCGATCCGATTACCGGCGAAAAGGATAAAATTCTAATTGAGGCAATCTACGGTTTAGGAGAATTAATCGTCCGGGGTGAAGTAATTCCTGACCGGTATATTATTGATAGACAACGCCTTAAAGTTGTTACTAAGCATATCGGTGACCAAGTAGTCCAAATGAAAAAGATAGGTACAAAAAATAAACGAATCGAGGTTCCCCGTTCAAAAAAAGGAAAGCAGAAAATTACCGATAGCCAAATAATCGAATTGGCAAAACTAGGTAAAAAAATTCATCAGCATTATTTTTTCCCGCAAGATATCGAATGGGCATATAAGGGGAGAAAATTATATATTTTGCAAACAAGGCCCATTACTACACTGAAGGGAAAAACCGAAAAAAAACAGGCAGACGAAAAGAGAATCGGTTTACCCATTTTACTAAGAGGCGAATCGGCTTCTCCGGGAATTGCCTCCGGACCGGTCCGGCTGATTAAATCCGTTAAATCAATTGGACAGGTCAAACGCGGTGACATATTGGTTACTTCAATGACGACGCCTGATTTTGTTCCGGTGATGAAGAAGGTAGCCGCTATTGTTACCGATTTAGGGGGTCAAACTTCCCATGCCGCTATTGTTAGCCGGGAGCTGGGCGTTCCTTGTATTACGGGGACAAAAGAGGGGACTAAAAAGTTAAGAAATGATCAGCTGATTACTGTTAACGGGAAAACGGGCATTATTTACAAAGGAGCTCTCGCCTGGACGGGGAAAATCCTTAAAGGCACTCCAAAGGATCTGTCAGTCGAATCGGAGACTTCGATAATCAGAACGGCGACAAAAGTTTATGTCAATCTGGCTGAACCCGAAAAAGCAGAAGAAGTGGCTAAAATGAATGTCGACGGTGTCGGTCTTCTCAGAGCGGAATTTATGATTGCTCAAATTGGCATTCATCCTAAGAGGATGATTCGTGAGAAAAAACAGCAGGTTTTTATTAACCAGTTAACAGCCGGGTTAGCGACGTTTTGCCGGGCTTTTAATCCTCGGCCGGTTGTTTATCGGGCGACAGATTTTAAGACCAATGAATACCGAAATCTGAAAGGCGGTTCTCATTACGAGCCGGAAGAAGAAAACCCACTGCTTGGTTTTCGAGGTGCTTTTCGTTACCTGTCGGATCCGGCAGTGTTCGAATTGGAATTAGCCGCTATTAAAAAGGTCAGAAACAAGCTGGGTTTTAGAAATTTGTGGCTGATGATTCCTTTTGTTCGGACTCCGGAGGAACTTCTGGAAGTCAAAAAAATTGTAGTAAGTAATGGTTTGACTCGTAGTTCCACCTTCAAACTATGGCTGATGGTCGAGATTCCCTCAAACGTAATTCTGCTGGAAAAATTTGTTAACATCGGGATAGACGGTGTTTCAATTGGCAGTAATGATTTAACCATGCTTATTTTAGGGGTTGATCGTGACAATTCACAACTTAAAGATGTTTTCGATGAGCGGCAAGAAGCTGTTCTTTGGGCAATCGAAAAGACAATTAACGTCTGCCAAGAAAGAGGGATCACTTGTTCTATCTGCGGTCAGGCGCCTTCTTCTTATGCTGAGATAACCGAAAAATTAGTTGAACTGGGAATTACCAGTGTTTCCGTTTCTCCGGACGCCATTGATTCTACTAGAGAACTTATTTATTCCTTAGAGACCAGATTGGTTAAAAAAGAGGGTAAAAAATGAATCAGGCAACAATTAAAGCCATAAAAGCAAGGGAAATTCTGGATTCACGGGGAAGTCCGACAGTTGAAACAAAAGTTTGGCTATCAGATGGTTCAACGGCTGTTGCCTCTGTACCATCCGGAGGATCAGTCGGAAAACATGAAGCCTTGGAACTTCGTGATAATGATCCTAAACGTTACAACGGCTTAGGAGTTCTAGGGGCGGTTGCTAATGTTAATGAGAAAATTGCTCCGAAATTAATCGGTTTCGATCCGCGCGAACAGAAAAAAATTGACCAGTTGATAATTGAATTGGATGGGACTAAGAATAAATCATCTTTGGGCGCTAACACGATTTTATCGGTTTCTCAGGGTGTTTGCGAAGCCGGTGCAGCCGCCAAAAAAATTCCTATTTATCAACATGTTGCCGAACTTTCCGGTCTGAAAAAATACGCCTTACCTATACCGCTTTTTAATCTGATTAGCGGCGGCAAGCACGGTGCCGGCAATCTTGATTTTCAGGAGTTTCACATCGTACCTTTAGGTTCTCCAAGTTATGCCCATGCACTCCAGACCGGAGAAGAAATCTATCATTCAGTTGAAGAGGTACTTATTCGCCATGGTGCAATTCACAGCGTTGGCGATGAAGGAGGCTTTGCCCCGAATCTGTTTACTAATTTAGACGCCTTGGAAATATTGGTGGATTCAATTAAAGAAGCGGGGAGGATTTTCGGTAAAGACGTTTTTCTTGGTTTAGATGTTGCCGGTTCCCATTTCTTTAAAGACGGTAAATATCGGATTCGTGACCGGACAATGCCTTTAACAACGGAAGAATTGATCGAGTATTTTGTTGATTTGCACCAACAGTATCCCCTGTACTTGCTTGAAGATCCTCTAAACGAGGACGACTGGGGTAACTGGGTTAGAATTACGGCGGAAATGAAAGATGTTTTTATTGTCGGAGACGATTTATTGGTAACCAACAAGGGAAGAACCCAAAAAGCCGTTAAAGAAAAAGCTTGTTCAGCAATATTAGTTAAGCCTAATCAGGTCGGTACTATCACCGAGACTATAGATGTCGTCAAAGTCGCCCAGACTGCCGGTTGGAAAGTTATTGTTTCTCATCGTTCAGGGGAAACAACGGATGACTTTATTGCTGATTTTGCCGTTGGCGTTGGTGCCAACTTGGTTAAATTCGGCGCTCCCGCTCGGGGTGAGAGAGTGGCGAAGTATAATCGCTTGTTAGAAATAGAAACTGAATTAAAAACCCCACGGTAATTTAATCCGGTAGAATAAAATGAAAGATAGAAAGCCTCTGGTATTGATTATTCTTGATGGTTGGGGATTGGCTCCGGCTGGACCAGGAAACGCGATTACTTTAGCCAAGACTCCCAATTTTAATCGATATTGGATCGTTTATCCTCATACTCAACTGGCTTGTTCCGGTGAAGCAGTGGGACTGCCTCGTGGTGAGGATGGCAATTCGGAAACCGGACACTTAAACTTGGGAGCAGGTAACATTGTTTATCAGGATTTGCCCAGGATTAATATGGCTGTCGCCGAAGGTACTTTTTTCAGGTTGCCAGCTTTCCTTGCCGCAGCCGAGCATGTGCGAAAAAATAATTCTGCACTTCACTTGATGGGATTAATCAGCGATGCTGGGGTTCATTCCCAGCAAAGCCATCTTTTTGCTTTGATGCGTTTTGCCAAAGACCAAGGGCTGAAGAGAGTTTTCATTCATTTATTTGTTGATGGTCGAGATTCACCGCCGACTTCTTCGCTCACATATATTAATAATGTCCAACGGGAAATTGAAGAAATCGGCATCGGCGAAATATCTACCTTAATCGGACGGTATTTCGCGATGGATCGGAGTTATCATTGGGAAAGAATTCAGAAAGCTTATAATCTTTTAGTACTAGGAAAGGGTAGACAAGCATTATCCGTCGAACAAGCGATTAATTCTTCCTACGAGGATGGGAAAACTGATGAGTTTATCGAACCGGTTGTTTTAGTTGATGAAGGGGGTAAACCCCGAGGTTTGATCGGTGATAATGATGCGGTCATCTTTTTTAATTTCCGAATCGACCGGCCACGCCAGCTTACTAAAGCTTTTATTTTACCTGATTTTGAAAATCTAAAACCTGAAACAACCGAATTTGACCCATATGCTGAAAGATACGGCATGAAGCAATTTGAGGCTCCGGAAGGAACAACAACCTTTAAGCGCGCGAAAGTTCTCTCCAATCTTTTTTTTGCGACTATGACTCAATATGAAAAAGGATTGCCTGTGAATGTTGCTTTTTCCCCAGTTTTGGTGTCCATGCCGACAGCTCGAATCTTGGCTGAAAACGAGGTTCGCCAATTGCACATTGCTGAGACGGAAAAATTTCCCCACGTTACCTATTTTTTTAACGGAGGTCGTGAGGAGAAGTTTCCAGGAGAAGATCAAGTTATGATCAATTCGCCTCAGATTAGCACCTATGATCTAAAACCGGAGATGTCGCTTTATCAGGTAACCGAGGAGGTGCTTAAAAGGTTTAAATCAGGAATTTATCAATTCATATTAGTTAATTTTGCCAATCCTGATATGGTCGGCCACACCGGCGTCCTGAAAGCGGCTATCAAAGCCTGCGAAGTAACCGACGAATGTCTGGGAAAAATAGTTAATTCCGTTTTAGCTCTTGACGGAACGGCCGTCATTACGGCTGATCACGGAAATGTCGAGGAGATGATTAATCTTCAGACAGGTGAGGTAGATACAGAACATTCTACTAATCCAGTCCCTTTTATTATCGTCGACAAGAAATTTGATCGTGGCGGTTGGGTTTTGCCTAAAGGTATTTTAGCCGACGTGGCTCCAACAATTATGAACTTAATGAATATAAATAAACCAACGAATATGTCCGGCAGAGACTTATTAAAAGCTCATTAAGGAGAGGAGTTATGGAAGACAAAATAATTGAAAAATCAAAAAAAAATCTAAAAAGAGAACCCAATCTTGCTAATTATGATGATACTTATAAAAACTTCCATTGGCAAAATGTTCATAATGAAATCGTCTGGTTTTCCGGTAATAAGCTTAATGCCGCCTATAATGCAGTTGATCGTCATGCCATAAATTTTCGTAAAAATAAGGTAGCTCTATATTGGCGCGACGGTGAAGGAAAAAAAGAAAAATATACGTTTGCAGAAATATCATCTCTTTCAAGCCAATTTGCCAATGTCTTGAGGGAATTAGGGATACGGAGAGGCGATAGAGTATTCTTTTTCCTTCCCCGGGTACCCGAACTCTACTGGGGTTTTCTTGGCGTTTTAAAAAGAGGGGCGATAGCCGGTAGTCTTTTTGCGGCCTTTGGCCCTCAAGCCCTTCAGGATCGTCTCGAAAGTTCGGATGCTTGCCTGCTGGTTACCAACAACGAACTTTATTCCCGCGTTGATCAAATCAGATCATCTTTACCAAATTTAAAACATATCATCCTTATTGACGGAAAAACCAAATCAAAGACAATTTTAGGATTAAGCGAACTGATAAAAAATAGCTCGCGAGACTATAAAGTAGCCGAAATGGATCCGGCTGAACCGGCGTTTATGCTTTATACTTCAGGAACAACCGGTAAGCCAAAAGGCGTTGTCCATGCCCATCAGGCGATAATTCAAGAGCACATGACAGCAAAATGGGTTTTGGATTTAACCGATGAAGATCTTTATTGGTGCACGGCCGATCCAGGTTGGGTGACCGGTATCGCCTACGAGATTTTGGGAAATTGGAGTAATGGTGCTTCTACCCTGATATATGAAGGTAGATTCGATCCCGAAGAATGGTATGCCTTAATAGAAGAATATCGGGTTAACGTTTGGTATACTGCACCAACAGCTATTAGAATGTTGGCCGCAGCCGACAAGCGACTTTTACATCAATATGATTTTTCTTCTCTTCGCCATTTGGCGTCTGTTGGTGAACCGTTGAATCCTGAAGCTATCTGGTGGGGTTTAGAAGCTTTTAATCTACCCTTTCATGATAATTGGTGGCAAACAGAAACAGGTGGGATTTTAATTGCGAATTATCCCTGTCTGGCTATTAAACCTGGTTCGATGGGAAAACCCTTTCCTGGAGTCGAAGCTGATATTGTTGATGACGAAGGCAATCAACTACCGGTTAGAAAGATAGGAAATTTGGCCCTACGTCCGGGATGGCCATCAATGATGAGTAAAATTTGGCGCCGTCCCCAGAAATACCAAAGCTACTTCGTTAATAACTGGTATATTAGCGGGGATCTGGCATATAAAGACGAAGACGGCTATTTTTGGTTCGTAGGAAGAAGTGATGATGTGATTAAAACCGCCGGTGAACGAGTCGGTCCGTTCGAAGTCGAATCGGCACTGATTTCTCATCCTGCGGTAATTGAAGCGGGAGTAATTGGAAAACCGGATCCTTTAAGAGGAGAAATTATCAAAGCTTTTGTTGTCCTGACTTCCACGGTAAAACCTTCGGAAGTGTTAAAGACGAAGCTGCAAAAATATGTTAAATCTCACTTAGCTGGACACGCGTATCCACGAGAGATAGAATTTGTTAAATCTTTACCAAAAACTCGATCAGGAAAAATTGTCCGGAGGTTCTTAAAGGCCAAAGAATTGGGCTTGCCGGTCGGCGATACCTCGACCTTAGAAAAATTTTAGAAAGATTCTAGGCTTCTTCGGTTCGAAAGACTAGTGTAAATTCGCCTTTGGGTTTATTTTGGCTGAAGAAAGCCAGGCTGCAGGTTATTCTTTCGCGCCTGATTTCCTCGTAAATCTTCGTTAGCTCACGACAAAGAACAATATTTATATCGCCGAAAATATTACGGATAACTTCCAGATCCTTGAGTAGTCGGTGAGGAGTCAAATAAATTACCACCGTTGCCGGTAAAATTTTCATTGCTGCAGCCAGATGGTCAAGAATTTTCTTTCGTTTTCCCGCTTTTTTGGGCAGGTAACCTATAAATATAAATTTGTCGGTCGGCAGTCCTGAACCAGTCAAAGCGGTCAGAACGGCTGAGGCTCCCGGGATTGTCTCAACCTTAATTTTTTGGCTGAGGCACTCCCGAACCAATTTAAATCCCGGATCGGATATTAAAGGGGTACCGGCGTTACTGGTTAGGGCAATTTCTTTTCCTTCCTTTAGAAGTTTGATAATTTGGGGAATTTTCCGATCTTCTTTGCCTTCATAATAAGAAATCAATCTTGGAGATTTTGATTTATCGGTAGCGGTTTCACCGGTTAAACAAGTTAGGTTTTTTTCCCTTAAATTCTTTAAAAGTAATCCGGTTTTTCGCGTGTCCTCACAGGCAAGATAGTCAACAGAGTAAAGAGTCTTGGCTGCTCTGATCGTAATATCCTCGAGATTTCCGATCGGCGTTGACACTAGGTATAAAGTTCCCATAGAATTAAAGACAAGTTAATTTTAGTTATATTTTATTATACAACATGATTAATTCAATTATTACTTTTCTTGTTCATTGGATAACGAATTCTATCTCCAAAATAGGCTATCCGGCAATTTTTGTCTTAATGTTTTTAGAATCGGCTTTAGTTCCCATCCCTTCTGAGGTGACGATGCCCTTTGCCGGATTTTTGGCCGCGAAAGGATTTTTTAATTTTTGGCTCGTAATATTAACCGGCAGCTTGGCTAATTTAGGTGGTTCATTGGCCGCTTATGCTCTTGGTTTTTGGGGACAAGCAAAATTAGTAAAAAAATTAGTTAATAATTTCGGGAAATATCTGTTAATTGATTATGGGGAGATTGAAAAGGCTGAACGATGGTTCAGAAAAAGAGGTGAATTGATTGCTTTTACCAGCCGTTTATTACCGGTAGTCAGAACTTTTATTTCTTTGCCGGCCGGTTTTTCCCAAATGAACGTGCTAAGATTTTCGGTTTATTCTTTCTTTGGTTCTCTGATCTGGTCAACCGTTCTGGCTTACCTCGGCTTAGTCTTGGGTGAAAATTGGGCTGTACTTGAAGTTTATTTTCGAAAATTTCAACTTGTTATCCTTTTGTTTTTATCAGGGCTAGTGTTTATTTACGTAAGGCATAAATTAAAAAAAATTAGAAGTAAGAAATCGTCTTGATTACAAGATACATACTGCATCAAAGGTCAAAATCTTCGTATTACACCAACAACTTTTCCCTGGATTCTGACATTCCGGGCAAAAATCGGCCTCATGGCTTTATTTGCTGGTTCTAAGCGAACCCGCGTAGATTCACGATAAAACTTTTTTAATGTGGCAAAACCATTTTCTAAAAGAGCCACTACCGTATCGCCGTCAGCGGCTGTTTCCTGTTCCTCAACCACCACAAAATCTCCATCAAGAATTCCTTCCTCGATCATTGAATCACCCTTAACTTGAAGAACATAAGCACGATTTTTTCCCGAAAACATATTAGGCGGTGCAGAAATCGAAGCCTCGGGATCGGTGTAAGGTTCGATTGGTTTTCCGGCCGCGATATATCCAAGCAGAGGTAGTTCGACACTCCCTAACTGGTTAATGTTCACTTTAAGAAGTCTAATTCCCCTGACCGATCCCCGGTATCGTTTCACCAGTCCTTTTTTCTCCAGCACTTCTAAATGTTCATGTACTGTTGCCAAGGAGTTGACCTTAAGCATCCGGGCGATTTCTTTAAGAGTTGGGGAGAAATGATTCTTCTGAATGTATTGGGCAATATATTCAAGAATTTGTTTCTGGCGGGTATAAATGGTTACTGGCATTGTTTTTTTCTTTCTAACCCAAAGATTACCCGAAAAGACAGAATCTGTCAAGAGCGAATTTCGGTTTCTTCATCCAGATAAGACAAAATTATTTAAATTCTGACTTTCTGATCCAGGTCAGGTATAATAGTAATCATGAAATTTAAGGTTAAGGCAAATTTTAAACCGACCGGTGATCAACCCCAAGCGATTGTTCGGCTCGTCCAGGGCCTCCGATCGGGGATGACCCACCAGGTTTTACTCGGCGTAACCGGTTCCGGCAAAACATTTACCATGGCTAAGGTCATTGAAAAAATCCAGAAACCAACCTTGATTATTTCTCATAACAAAACACTAGCGGCTCAGCTCTATCAGGAATTCCGTGATTTTTTTCCGGGAAATGCGGTTTCTTATTTTGTATCTTATTATGATTACTATCAACCGGAGGCTTATCTGCCTCAAACAGATACCTATATTGAAAAAGAGATCGATATCAATCAAGATATTGATCGCTTGAGGTTACATGCAACTAATTGTCTATTGAACCGCCAGGATGTGATTATCGTCGCTTCAGTCTCATGCATCTATAATTTAGGTTCACCAGAGGCATATACCCGCTCCTCGGTTGAGTTGAAAAAAGGTGATCAATGGAATCGAAAAGATTTACTGAAAAAACTTGTTTCTATTTATTACGCAAGATCTGACAATGATTTTATAAGAGGCACTTTCCGGGTCAGGGGAGAGATTCTTGATATCTTTCCGGCAGATAGCGATCAAGCCGTGCGTCTGATGTTTGATGGAGAAAAAATAAATAATCTTCTGATTTTACATCCGGTTTCAGGCAGAACCGAAAACGAAATTAATGCCATCAGCCTTTATCCCGCCAAGCATTACGTTTCAGATTTGTCGCGGCAAAAGGAAATCTTTTGCGACATCAAGAAGGATCTTAAAAATCAGATTGCTGGTTTTAAGAAAAAAGGGCAGTTGCTGGAAGCCCATCGCTTAGAGACAAGAGTTAATTATGATCTTGAGCAAATTGCCGAATTTGGTTACGTTAACGGGATTGAAAACTACTCCCGATATTTTGACGGCAGAAAACCGGGGGAGCCGCCTTTTACCTTACTTGATTATTTTCCGAAAGATTATTTGACAATAATTGATGAGTCTCACATGACTATTCCTCAGATTAGGGGGATGTTTAATGGTGATCAATCAAGAAAAGAAACTTTGATCGATTACGGTTTTCGTCTGCCGGCGGCCCGTGATAACCGGCCCCTGAAATTTGATGAATTTTTAGATCGTGTCAATCAAATCATTTATACGTCGGCTACGCCTGATATTTGGGAATTGAAAAAAGCCCGGCAATCAGCCCGGCTATTTGATTACCAGGCAGACTATAATGGGGTGACTTCACAATTAGTTAGACCAACCGGAATCATTGACCCGGAGATTGAAATTCGACCAACCAAAGGTCAAATTGATGATCTTATTAGTGAAATCAGTAAAAGAATAGTGCGTTCTCAGCGGATCTTGGTAACAACCTTGACTAAAAGAATGGCCGAAGAATTAAGTAATTTCTTAAAAGAAAGGCAAATCAAAGTTCATCATCTTCATAGCGAGATTAATACTTTAGACCGCAGCGATATTCTTGACGATCTACGGTTGGGTAAATATGACGTTATTGTGGGTATAAACCTTCTTCGTGAAGGTTTGGATTTACCTGAGGTTTCCTTAGTTGTTATTCTTGACGCTGATAAGGAAGGGTTTTTGCGAAGTGAAACTAGCTTGATTCAAGTTATGGGAAGAGCTGCCCGACATGTTGAAGGTCAGGTAATTATGTACGCGGATCAAATTACCGGCTCGATGGAGCGGGCAATTTCTGAAATCAAAAGACGCCGTCGTTACCAGCTAATATATAATCGTAAACATAATATCGATCCTCGTACTATTCAGAAGCCGGTTAGGAAAAAACTGATTAAGCGGGTAAACGAGGAAAAGAATCGGATTTTGAGACGGCGGAAAGTTTATTCTATGCTCGATGTAATTGACCCAGCCCAGCTGATTCCGGCAGGACGAAAGGAAATAGTCAAAGATTTGAAAAGAAAAATGCGTCAAGCAGCTGCCGAGCTGGAATTTGAATTGGCAGCAGAGATCCGGGATAAAATAATGTTAATAGAGACCTTCGGTTGACCGGTGATTTATAATACTAATTTCCATGGATAAAATAATAATTAGAGGTGCGCGCCAGCATAATCTTAAAGATATTAATTTGGAATTGCCCAAAAATAAATTGATTGTATTTACCGGTTTATCCGGTTCCGGCAAGACATCTCTTGCCTTTGATACAATTTACGCCGAGGGTCAGCGTCGCTATGTCGAATCCCTTTCCTCTTATGCACGGCAATTCTTAGGAGTAATGGATAAACCGGATGTTGATTTAATTGAAGGACTTTCTCCAGCTATTTCAATTAGTCAGAAATCTTCGTCTCATAATCCGAGATCGACAGTAGGAACAGTAACCGAAAACTATGATTATCTGAGGTTGCTTTTTGCTCGTATCGGACACCCTCATTGTCCTTCATGCAATCGGGAAATCAGCCGTCAATCAATTGAGCAAATTTCGGAAAACGTAATTAATCTGATTACTTCCAGTGATGCTTCTTCCAAGCTAGTGAAATTTTTAGTGCTGTCGCCCGTTGTACGAGATCGGAAAGGTGAATTTAACCAACTGTTTGAATCTTTAAGAAAAAAAGGTTTTATCCGTGCAAGAGTTGACGGTCAGCTTTTCTCATTAACTGATGATCTGGTTTTGATTAAAACTAATAAACATTCCATTGACGTTGTCGTTGACCGTCTTTCTCTGGAAAGAAGACAATTAAAGAGCGAAATTGCTTTAGCGAATCTCAAAGGTCGGTTGGTTGAATCAATTGAAACGGCCTTAAACCTTTCCGATGGGTTAGTAATTGTTGCTATGGTCAGAGATGCAGCGTTTACCTTTCCCGAAAAACCTAAACAGGTTGAGGATTTTCTTTTTTCACAAAATTTTGCCTGTCCTCTTTGCCGGATCAGCTTACCAGAAATTGAACCGCGATCTTTTTCATTTAATTCTCCGCATGGCGCTTGTCCTGAATGTAATGGAATCGGGACGTTGCTGAAAATCGATCCGGAATCGATTATTAATCCGCGACTATCTATCTCTGAAGGCGGTATTCTTCCTTTTAACCGGATTGGCGAAAACAGTACCTGGTGGGGGAAAATTTTATCAAGAATTGCTGAAGAAGACGGTTTTTCCCTGCGGACTTCGATTGAAGAAATGAAAAAAAAGGATCTCGAAAAAGTGCTCTACGGTACAAGTGACCGAATTATCAGAGTTAACGGTTATAATAGGAAAGGGCAACTTTTTGACTTTGAGACGACTTTTGAAGGCGTCGTTCCTAACCTGGAAAGAAGGTTTAAGGAAACACAGTCCGATTATATCAGGCAGGAAATCGGCAAATTTATGAAAAAGGAAGTCTGTCGGTTATGCCAGGGGAACAGACTTAAAAAAGAGGCATTATCAGTTACAATTAATGGGAATTCCATTGCTCAAATCGCTTCGCTGCAAATTAAGCACTTGCTGGAGTGGTTGAGGGAAATCCAGACAAGCTCAGTTATTTTATCGAATAAGGAGAAAACCATTGCCGAACCGATTTTAAAGGATCTACTTACCCGAGTCAGTTTTTTGCAGTCAGTGGGATTAGATTATCTCACGATTGACCGGCCAGCTGAAAGCCTGGCTGGTGGGGAAACACAAAGAATCAGGCTGGCAAGTCAGATTGGAACCGGTTTGACAGGCGTGTTATATGTTCTTGACGAACCGACAATCGGACTTCACCAACGCGACAATCAGCGACTCATTGGTACTTTAAAAAAATTACGCGATCTGGGTAATACGGTCATCGTGGTTGAGCATGACAGAGAAATGATGGAAAATGCTGATTGGCTAGTTGACTTCGGTCCGAGAGCAGGAGATCAAGGTGGCCAGATCGTTGCCGCTGGAACAGTTTCGTCAATATTGAGTAGCGTCAAATCACTAACCGGCAAATATCTTTCCGGAAAAGAAGAAATTACCGTTCTTACATCGGTCAATAAAAAAAATCGAGGTTCTTTAGTGATTAAAGGTTGCTCACAATATAACTTAAAAAATATTGACGTTACTTTTCCTCTCGGACAGTTTATTTGTGTTACCGGTGTTTCGGGTTCGGGAAAATCAACTTTAGTTAACGAAACTCTCTATCGGGCCGTAGCAAGCCATTTTTCTTCGACTTTTCGAGACAAACCGGGAACATACCGTTCCCTTGAAGGTTTAGATCAGATTGATAATGTCCGATTAATTGATCAGTCACCTATTGGAAGGACACCTCGGAGTAACCCCGCCACTTATACCGGTATTTTTACCCATATACGAGAGCTATTTGCTCAATCACCAGAAGCAAGAATCCGTGGCTTTAAACCGGGTCGATTCTCTTTTAATGTTCCAAGTGGGCGTTGTGATGCTTGCCAAGGTGCAGGAGAGATCAAAATTGAAATGCAATTTTTAGCCGATGTTTATGTTACTTGCGATGTCTGTAAAGGTCAAAGATATAAACAGGAAACGCTTGAGGTTGAATACAAAGGCAAAAATATTGCTGAAGTCCTCCAGATGAGCATTGAGGAAGCATCGTTTTTCTTAAGAAATATTCCCGGGTTAATCTTAAAATTACGGACGCTAAGTGACGTTGGTCTTGGTTATATTAAATTAGGACAACCGGCACCCAGCCTATCAGGAGGAGAAGCTCAACGGATTAAACTATCTCGCCACTTGGGAAAAAAAACGTCTGGCAGTAGCCTCTATGTTTTAGATGAGCCGACGACTGGCCTTCATTTTGACGATCTAAAAAAACTGTTGGAGATTCTTAGGCGTTTGGTTGATGCCGGCAACACCATAATTGTAATCGAACATAATTTGGACGTAATCAAGAATGCTGACTGGATTATTGATTTGGGTCCCGAAGGCGGTGATGATGGCGGATATTTAGTCGCCCAAGGCACACCTAGGATTGTTGCTAACTGCGAGAAGTCTTATACTGGAAGATTCTTAAGAAAGATCTTAAAATAATAACATGCGTCGTTCACTATCAGTGTTTATTTTTCTCATACTTTCCTTTTTCTCGACGTCATCTATTCGCGCTTCGGAAGATTTCGAGACCAGCTATCAAGTTAGCTATCGGCTTCAAACGGACGAAAAAGTAGCTACGAGTCAACGGATTACTTTAATTAATAAGCTTCCTGACGTTTATCCAACAGAATATGTTCTCCAAATGGAAGGAGTTACGATCGAAGATATTAAGGCTTCCGATGGGGGCGGCGATATCATCCCCGAAATCGAAAAAAAAGATAACTGGCTCAAAATTAAACTTAAATTTAATGAGGTAATCATCGGTCAAGGAAAGCAACTTAATTTTTCTGTTTCTTACCGGCTTCTTAATATTCTATCTAAAAACGGGGAAGTCTGGGAAGTTAACTTGCCGCGCATGCCTGCTTTAGAAAATCTCCAAAATGAATCACTTGTTTTGGCTGTCCCGAAGATCTTTGGTCCTCTGGTATTCATCACCTCTTCTTATTATCAGTCCAGTAGCGATACTGATTGGCGTTATTACACCTTTAATCAGGGTGGTTTAGGATCTCTTGGGATAAGTGCTGCTTTCGGTCAGTTTCAGAGTTTTGATTTTTCTTTAAGTTATCATCTTCAGAATCCAAATTCTTATCGAGGAAAAATTGAAATTGCTTTTCCGCCCGATACTAGTTATCAGCATGTTTATTTAACTGAGGTTTATCCAAAACCGGAAAATGTAGTCACAGATGCAGACGGAAATTGGCTGGCTCTTTACTATCTTGGCAGTGGCGAAGCTTTAGACATTCGTCTTGTTGGCTCAGCAAAGGTCTTTGCTGAGCCTTGGGAAGAATATCCTAAGTTCGATGCAGAAATTCTTGAAAGAGATTTATTGGCCAAAAAATACTGGGAAGTAAATGAGCCGAAGATCAATGCGCTGGCGGCTGAACTTAAACAGGTTGATAAAATTTATCGATTTGTAGTTGATCATCTTTACTATGACTATAATCAAATCGATAATGAAACGGTTCGTAAAGGTGCCCTCTTTGCATTGGAAAATCCTAAAGCGTCAATTTGCATGGAATTTACTGATCTTTTTGTGGCGCTTTGCCGAGCAGCCGGAATTCCTGCCAGAGAACTGAATGGATATGCCTATACAACAAACTCCCGGTTAAAGCCGCTTAATTTGATTTCGGACGTACTTCATTCCTGGCCGGAGTACTGGGACAAGGAAAAGGGAGTTTGGATCCCCGTAGATCCGACGTGGGAAAAAACTACCGGCGGCCGCAACTATTTTTCTCGCTCAGATTTAAATCATTTTGTATTTGCGATTCATGGTTCAGACAGCGAATCTCCTCTTCCTGCAGGATCGTATAAGAGTAATTCAGAAACAGCCAAGGATATCGAGGTAAAGATTGGCCGGTATCAACCATATCAAGAAAAGGAGCTAGATATTAAATTTGTCCTGGTTAAAGATTCGCCTCAAGATAAACCTTTTCCGAAAGTGGTTATTAGAAATCCGGGACCGGTAGCTCTTTATCAATTGGTTCTTAAATTTGCGTCCAAAGACGTAGAAATCCAAAAAGTTTTCGATCGCCAAAAAACAATCAAGGTTATTCCTCCCTTTGGAAAGATTGAAATTACAATACCTATAGTTAAGCCGAAAATATATAATTTCGGTCCGGCCAGTTTATCTCTAACGGTTAAAGGTAAAGAATATACTTTCCCTTTTCGTATTGAAACCTTGCTTTGGCCTCAGTTAATTTTCTCAACGTCAGGTATATGCTTAGGTATCTTATGGGCCTTTTTACTGGTTGCTACTGCCAGATGGATTTTGAAAAAGTTTCATAGATGAAGCTAAATCAACAAGCTGTAGTCATTCCTTCTGTTCCGGGCGTTTACGTTTTTCGTGACAAAAATGACCGAGTTTTATATGTCGGTAAATCCATTAATTTAAAAAACCGGATCAGTTCTTATTTCAGAAATGCTTCTCTTTTAGGTGATAAAACCCGGACAATGATAAACTCATCCCGAAGACTAGAAACAATTCTGGTCGAATCGGAGATTGAAGCTATTTTGCTGGAGGCACGTCTCATAAAAAAATATCTGCCGAAGTTTAACGCCCGAGCGAAGGATGATAAAAGCCCTCTTTACATTAGAATAACCAATGAGAAATATCCGAAAGTACTAATTGTTCGTAAAGGAGAAGTAAATAAAGGCGATTGCAATTTTGGACCGTTTCCCTCATCAAAGACAGTTAAATCTGTCTTGCGTTTTTTAAGGAAACTTTTTCCCTACTGTTCATGTAAGAAAGATATTGGAAAACCATGTCTATTTTCCGATCTTGGACTTTGTATGCCTTCACCGAGAACAATTCGTTTGCTTTCCGGAAAGGAAGAAGAAGAGCAAGCTAAAATTTACCGGGAAAATATCAGTCATCTCGTTAGCTTTCTTCGTGGCCAAAAACAGAAATTGATCAACAGCCTAGAAAAAAAAATGTGCAGAGAATCAGCTAAACAAAATTACGAAGGAGCCAGTAAGTTACGTGATCAAATTCGGTCATTACATTATATTACTCAAGCTTTTCGCTCCCCCTCGTATTACTTGAAAAATCCTAATCTTTTAGCTGACCAAAGGAATCTCGAGTTAACTAGTCTCCTTGAAATACTTAGAAAAAATGGCCTGAAAATAAAAGGGATTCTTCGGAGAATTGAGGCTTTTGATGTCTCGAATTTAAGCGGAACCAAGGCGACAGGAGCGATGGTAACCTTTATTAATGGTGAAGCAAAAAAAAATTATTATCGACGCTTTAAGATTAAAAGAACAAAGAGAGATGATCCAGCAATGATGGTTGAAATTTTAAAAAGAAGATTCGGCCATCGGGATTGGGGCAAAGCTGACCTGATTATTGTTGATGGCGGAAAACCTCAAGTTAAAGCCAGCGTGTCGCTTTTTGAAAAACTAAAGATTAAAACCATCGTTATCGGCCTGGCTAAGAGAAACGAGGAGTTGATTATTTTAAATAATAAGCGCTATCAGACTCTGAGAATTAGCCGTAAATCACCAGCGCTTCATCTATTGCAAAGAATAAGAGATGAGGCTCACCGATTTGCAGTTAGTTACCATCATTGGCTACGATCAAAAATTGACTAATCGATTAATTTCTGTTAGCTTAAAAAAATAATGAAAAAATATCTTAAATCTTACCTGATTACCGTTGCTTCGCTATTTATCGCTGCCCGATTGATTTCCACTATTAGTTTCGGTGAGGGAGAAAAGACGGTACTGATAACGGCTTTCGTATTTACTGTCATTAACTTCTTTGTCAAGCCGGTTATCAGTCTTTTACTTTTGCCGGTTAACCTGATAACTCTGGGTTTATTCCGTTGGTTTGCTAGCGTATTTGCTTTCTATTTGGTAATTCTAATTGTGCCCCAATTTAGCGTTAAACCATTTCTTTTCCCCGGATTCAGCCATTCAGGTTATACCATTCCCCCCATACAGTTGTCATTTTTTTGGACTTTGGTCGCCTGTTCGTTTATAATAAGTTTTATCACCAGTTTTTTGTACTGGTCTTTTAAAAAATAAATTATAAATGAAACAAGGATTAATTATTTTTCAATTAGTAATCTCACTCGGTTTAATCGGTCTGGTTCTATTGCAATCGAAGGATTCGGGATTAGGAAGCAGTTTTGGCGGAGCTGAATCATACCATTCAAAAAAAGGAATTGAAAGGATAGTTTATGTCGGTACTATTATTTTTGCCGCGTTATTTTTAACTACCTCGCTGATTAATGCTTTTCTGCTTTAACTACCGATGTTAACGCTTTTTAAAAAAGGAAGATTTTTATTTCGTCTGACAACGGCTTTTTTCCGAACCCATAAGAAAACAATCATATGGGCGGGCTTTGTTGGAGCATTTATCACCGTTATCTCCCCAAATTTAGTTAATTTGTTCCTGAAAAGGAAACCGGTCAAAATTGGTTTAGTAGGGAAATACACACTAGCCGATTTGCCAGACGAAGTTATTAAATACTTAAGTCAGGGATTGACCACTATTAATAACGACGGGTCCGTTAGTCCGGCTTTAGCTTCTTCTTGGGATATTAGCCAAGATGGTAAGATTTATCGCTTCAGTCTGAGATCTGGACTGGTTTGGCATGATGGTACACCAGTTACTGCCGCTGACATTAATTATAATTTTAGTGACGTAGCAGTAAAAAAGATTGATGATCAAACAGTAGAGTTTGAACTGAAAGAATTTTTTTCGCCTTTTCCCAGCGTCGTCTCACGACCATTATTGAAAAAGGTAATTATAGGTTTTGGTGATTATCGGGTAAAATCAGTAAAGAGAAATGGTCAGATAGTTGAGAATTTACTCTTGACACCGCTAGATGCGTCAAAGAAAAAGTTGTTTTTTAAATTTTACCCTTCCGAGACTATGGCAGAAACAGCTTTTAAACTTGGAGAAATTGATATTATTAAGGATCTTTCTTTTCCTGACGAGTTCAGCAATTGGCCGAATATCAAAATTGAAAGTAAAGTAAAAAACGATCAATTTACAGCGATTATATTTAATACTCAAAACTCACTTCTTTCGCAAAAACCGATTAGGCAGGCACTAGCATACATGCTTAAAAAAAACTGGCCAAATCGTGCCTATGGACCGATTAATCCTCAATCTTGGGCGTATAATCCAAATCTAAAAAGATACGAATATGACTTACCTAAAGCCCGGGAGCTTTTAGAGAAAAATTCAAGTGAAGACAACCAGGCTGGAAAAAAGATAGTACTAACTACTTTTCCCAGTCTATTTTCCATAGCAGAAGCGATTACCGGCGATTGGCAGGAACTGGGATTTGAAACGGAAATTCAGGTTACCAATTCGGTCCCTGATACCTTTCAGGCGTTTTTAGTTACCGAAGATATTCCGCCGGATCCGGATCAGTATCTTCTTTGGCATTCTACCCAGCCAAACAATTTAAGTCGTTATCACAGTCCTCAGATTGACAAGCTTCTGGAGGAAGGAAGAAAAACTTTCGACCAAGACAAAAGAAGAGAGCTTTATCTTGATTTTCAGCGATTTTTAGTTGAAGATGCCTCGACGATCTTTCTATATCATCCGACGGTTTATACTGTTAACCGTGAATAATTCTTTTTGAAGCATTAACTGGTGATCTTTACCTATTCTCCTTTATATCTTGAAATTCTGCCGGGAGCGGGAAACGGGATTCGAACCCGCGACCTTTTCGTTGGCAACGAAACGCTCTACCAACTGAGCTATTCCCGCCTTGTGTGCCAGGGCTCGGAGTCGAACCGAGATCTCATGTTTTTCAGACACGCGCCGTGACCTCCTTGGCTACCCTGGCTCTTTTGGTACCTGAGTTTTGTCATATATTTTATCATATTAACTTTGTGGCCGCTGAGGGGCTTGAACCCCCGACCTCCCCGATGTAAACGGGACGCTCTACCAACTGAGCTAAGCGGCCTGTATAAAAAATATCTTGTGGGCGGAAGAGGACTTGAACCTCCACGGGTTGCCCCACAGCC
This sequence comes from Bathyarchaeia archaeon, assembly GCA_035529595.1. Classification (GTDB taxonomy): domain Bacteria; phylum Patescibacteriota; class Microgenomatia; order PFEM01; family JAFGMK01; genus DATKWK01. The sequence goes on along the minus strand of DATKWK010000035.1, from coordinate 15,333 downwards.
TCCTCAAGACTGCGCGTCTGCCAGTTCCGCCATCCGCCCGAACTTATATATAAAATTGCATTTGATTTAATGTGCCGAGGGTGGGACTTGAACCCACATGCCTTTTGGGCACACGGCCCTGAACCGTGCGCGTCTGCCAGTTCCGCCACCCCGGCATTTATTATTTTTGATTATATCAAAACCGGCTTAATTATGCTGAAGCGTAAACAGCGAAGATCAAGATTAATAATCCGAAATAATGTTATTTAATATTGCCAGCCGTGCGGATGACTTTTATACCATTTGATTAGCGATTGAACCGAGTCACGAAGTGTCCTACTCGGCTGCCAACCAAGAAGTTTTCGAGCTTTACCAATATCGGCATAAACATGAGCATACTCGCCTTTGCGGGGCCGGCTCTTTTCGACCAGAAAATTTTTGCCGGTTAATTTTTTAACCTGATCAACAACTTCCAGAACCGAATTGCCATTTCCGGTACCGAGATTAAAGGTTTCACTCTTGCCGCCCTTTTCAAGATAATTTAGGCTATCAAGATGTGCTTCGACTAAATCTTCAATGTTAATATAATCCCTGATTGGTGTGCCGTCTTTGGTTTTAACCTTTGGACATGTCAACCGAAAAGTTTCTATTCCCAGCGCACCCCGGACTGCATTTTGAACCAAAAGCTCGGACGGTTTTTTACTGTCACCGATTAATCCGTCGGAGGCGGCTCCGGCAACATTAAAGTAACGCAAGATTGCGTATCTCAGACCATAAACTTTTCCAAACCAAAAGATCATTTTTTCAACCATTAATTTGGAATCACCATAAGCATTGGTCGGATTCAGAGGGTGCATCTCATCAATAGGCAGATATTGACTCTCACCGTAAACAGCGCAGGTAGAAGAAAAAACCAAGTTATTGATACCATTACAGTGGACTGCTTTTAAAAGATTAAGGCTTCCAATAAGATTATTATCAAAGTAGTCCTGCGGTTTTTCTATTGACTCGCTAACCAAGCAAAGAGCAGCAAAGTGAAGCACTCCAGCCGGTTTTTCCTTTTCCAAGATCGCATTAATGGCGGTAAAATTTCTCAAGTCGATTTCGGCAAAAGCGAGATTTTCCCTGCCATATTTTTTTTGAAGAACTTCTATGCATTCCCGGAAGCCGCGATAGAGATTGTCAATTACAAAAACCTGATGATGATTTTCCAAGAGTAGTTTCACTGCGTGAGAACCAATATAGCCAGCACCGCCGGTTACCAGAATTTTCATTTGTTTAATGATAAATATTTTTGGCTAAATCTTCAATAGGAAGAAATAATTACTTTCCTTAAAAGTGCCTGGGGTTATGTTACTAACAAGTCCGGGGTCGATACGAAAAAAATCACTGATAGATTTTTCTAATAGATTCTGTTTAAATGGATAGACAGTGAATCAATTTAAGAATCATTTTGTAGAGGCGTTAAAAAAATTTCCTTTTGGCGAAAAGTTTCTGGAACATTCCGGGCTCTTTGTAGTCATAATCTTTGTTATTTGGATTGCCTTAATGGTGATTATGCTCATTGGTGAAGCCAGGGAAATCGAGTTTCGGCAAATTAAGTCCTGGTCCGGTATTTTTTTGATTTTGTTTATAGCCAGCTTCTTGGCCTTTTTTATCTTTAATCTGCTTACTAAATACGGCTAAAGTCTAAAAAAGAGCATTTTGTCCCTTAGGCATTGGCAGACACAAGTGTTTGAAAGCTTTAGGCGTGGCCATTCTCCCTTTTTTGGTTCTTTTTAAAAAACCTTTTTGCATCAAATACGGTTCGACAACGTCCTGAATGGTGCCGGGATCTTCAGATACGGTTGCGGCCAGAGTGTCCAGTCCCACCGGACCTCCTTGATGATCAAGGCATAGAGCAGTGAGCAAGTCACGATCAAGTTTATCCAAACCCATCTGATCGATTTCCAGTATTTCCAAGGCTTCTTCTAAAATATTCAGATTAATAATTCCCTGGCCCTTAATTTGGGCAAAATCTCTAATCCTTCTGAGCAGGCGATTGGCTATTCTGGGCGTCCCGCGTGACCTTTTGGCTAATTTTAAAAAGACGGTTTTCTCCGTTGGCACCTTTAAAATGCGTGCCGAGCGGTCGATTATTAGAGCCAAGTCTTCTTCCGAATAAAATTCCATTCGGAAGACAGCGCCAAATCGGTCTCTCATTGGCGAAGAAATTAAACCGATCCGTGTTGTCGCGGCAATAATCGTAAATTTAGGCAGTTCCAGTCTTACAGTCCGGGCCGATGGTCCCTTACCTAAAACAATATCCAGGCAAAATTCTTCCATTGCCGGATAGAGAGCTTCTTCGACCGGCTTATTGAGCCGATGTACTTCATCAATAAACAGAATGTCGTGTTCTTTGAGATTTGTCAGAATACTGGCAAGATCACCGCTTCTTTCAAGCGAAGGTCCGGAAGTGATGCGGATATTGACACCCAACTCCTGAGCAATCAGATGAGCTAAAGTCGTTTTTCCCAATCCTGGAGGTCCATATAAAAGCAGGTGATCTAAAGCTTCATTTCTCTTCTGAGTGGCTTGGATAAAAATTTCCAGTTTCTGCTTAATTTTTTCCTGTCCCAGAAATTGAGCCATTCTCTTTGGCCGGAGAGTTTCTTCCAATAATTCAGCGGTTTTTTCTTTCGTTTTTGGCTTTTTCATTGATTATTTTTTAATGTCTGCCGGATTCTTTCCGCTAAAGGTAAGTCTTTATTAATATTCTTAACTGACTTCTTAATCTCCTCTCTGGAAAAACCAAGGCCCTTAAGAGCCTCAATTAGGTCCTGATCCTGCTCTGATTCAAATTCAATCTCTTTTAATCCACCGAGCTTCGGTTTTAAGTCAACTATTACCCGTTGGCTGTTCTTCTTGCCTAGCCCTTTAACGGAGGAAAAAAAATCGACATCGGCCTCTTGAATAGCTCTAATTATGCGGCTGGCGCCATGGGAATAAGAGAGGATATTTAATGCCAGCTTCGGGCCAATGCCGGAAACAGAAATAAGCTCGATAAAAATCTCCTCTTCGGCTGGAGTAAGAAACCCGAAAAGGCTGATCTCAGTTTCCCTGACGTGAGTATAGATAAAAAATTCTTTTTTATCTTCAAGTTGACAATTTTCCCAGATATACAAAGGAACAAAAATCCGGTAACCGACGCCCCTTACATTGATTATTAGGCTATTACTCTCTTTTTTAATAATAATACCGGCAAGATAACCGATCATGACAAAGTTATTTTTCCAGATCTTTCTTATAAAAGCAATAAGTAAGCGCTGCTGCGACTGCATCAGCAGCATCGTCCGGTTTTGGTATTTGATCAAGACGGAGTAGAATTCTAACCATTTCCTGAATTTGTTTTTTTTCGGCTCGACCGTAACCGGTGATTGCAGATTTTATCTGTAAAGGAGTAAATTCCGCCAGGGCAACCCTTTTTAAAAGAGCACAGATCTTGACAATACCGCGGGCTTCACCAACAATCAAGGCAGTTTTAGCATTAGTATTAAAAAACACTTTTTCAAGACATAAAACTTGCGGTCGATAATTTTCAATTAATTCATGCAACTCTTCGTAAATTTGCAGGAATCTTTTCTCTTGCGAAAGATTTTTTATGGTTTTAATGAGGCCGTAAGCTATAAGTTTCGGTTCAAGTAGATTTTCGACTACTGCCCAACCTGTTGAGGCCAATCCCGGATCAATCCCTAAGATAATCATTACTCAGATTTTAACATAAAAACGATTTGTTTTGATCCGGCGATTGTTTTAAAATATCTACAGTGGTAAATAAAATTATCTTACTGCTAATATTGTTGGTCATTATTTTCCTTTGGCAAACCAAACTCGGAAGTATTAATTATTCTCAAACAGCCGTCACTATTGTTCCAACAGTAGTTGTAACGTCCAAAAAATTACCTTTGGTTACTTTTCTCGATAGACAATACGCCTACGATCTTATTCGGACTGACGATATCAGCAAGCTATCACTTATCATAAACGACAACTTTGAATCAGGTAACATTCTATCTGAAAAATATTCTTGCCGAGAAGCAATTAACGGCGGTTTCTATGGTACCGATATGAATCCGCTTGGCCTCTTGATTGCCGATGGCGACATTAAAAGCAAGATAACCAAAAGCAGTCTTCTTAATGGCTTTCTGTTAGTAAATACATCAGCCGAGGCAACAATTTCTTATCAACCGGAAAATAATTCGCCAAGAATTGCGCTACAATCCGGGCCAATGATCTTTTACCAAGGGGAAAAGCTTAATCTTAGCATCAAAAATGATAAATTTTCCAGGAGAATGGTTGCTTTTCAAACTGAAACCGGGGTTCTTTATTTTCTTACCCTTATAAATCCTGAATCTGAATTATCCGGGCCAAGGTTAAATGACCTACCCTCGATTTTGGAAACAATTAGCACCCTGGAAGGTTTCGTAATCGAAAACGCCATTAATCTCGATGGGGGATCAGCCTCTTTTTTTAAATCAAACCGGTCGGTTTTAAAAGAATTAAATCCGATTGGTTCTCTTTTTTGTATTCGCTGATGTTCTTTTATTATAAAAACGTTTATTTTAAACGTTTTCTCTGATCAGATTAACCAAAAAATAAATATGGCGACGGTCATATTCGCTTCGGTAAAAACCTTCTTCAAACATGGGACAAAGTTTTTGCAAGGACTTCATAATCATGGCAAATCTTAAAGCCTGGCGATAAATTGATACTTTGGTAGGCAACGATTTTTGAAGTTCTCTGACCAGTTTAATTCCCAACTTTTCTTTTTCCCAGCATCGAGTGTAGAAACTGGCAACATCCATCCCGAGTTCAATTAAGAGATTATTACCCCAGTATGCCGTTTCCCAGTCAATAATCACTATTTTTTTTGTACCGAAGAAAATATTGTTTGGCGCCAAATCACCGTGAACTAAGACTCCATCGGCTTGGTCTGTTTTGAAGGCTTCTTTTCGATGGTTTTCATAAAAGGCAATTACTTTTTTCTTATCTTCTTTACCCCAGCCAATTTCCGGCACTGAAATGGCACTGTCTAATATTGCCAGATGTCTTTGAAGTTCACGATCAACGTTTTTAACGAGTTCGCTTTTTTTCAAACGCAGAAAAAGACTTTTTTTTAAGTCAGCAGGAAGGTTATTTTTTTTGATCTCCCATAACCAGCAAATTTGCCGTGCCAAATTAGTGATATGATCGAAGGTTAGACCAGTAATATTCTCTTCTTGGCAATGAATAACATCCTGTCCCAATAAGTCGGACCCGGTGTACCAAAATATCGGTCCCTCCCGTCCGGATTCGATAATTCTTCTCACCGGACCGCCAAGCGATTTAAGCCAGTCTTGAATTTTGAATTCTTTGATAATTCGCGGCCTGAGGTCCAGCTTTCCATGCAAACAGGATTTAAAAAATAATCTCTTTCCCAAGACGTTAGTCAGAGGGAAATAGCAGAATCGGGGATTGGGTTTTCCGATTGCTTTTCTTACTAAACCCGGATCCAACTGCCAGTTCTTTTTTTTAGCTAACTTCTGAATAAAGGCTAAATTTTGCCGATAATAATTTTTACTGGCCATCAAATAAGCCCCTTATTTTTTCTTCTGTCCAGATTCTTATCAAGAATAATTTTTCTGACCCTAATCGCTGCCGGAGTCACATCTACCAGTTCAGTATTATCAATATAGGCCAAAGCATGTTCTAGATCTATAACTCTGGGGACGTCAAGATGCCTGGTGACACCTTCGCCCTTGGAGCGCATGTTGGAGAGTTGCTTTTCCTTGCAAACATTCACTCCCATATCACCTGACCGGCTGTTTTGGCCGACTACTTGACCTTTATAGACGTTAACGCTCTGACCGACAAATAACTCTCCTCTATCCTGGACATTAGTTAAGCCGTAGATTCGGGTAATGCCTGTTTCACAAGCGACCATTGAACCTCGTTCACGTACTGGCCATTCACCTTTCTCTGGCAGGTATTTGTAAAAGGCTATATTCATAATACCACGGCCATGAGTATCGGTCATAAATTGGCTCCGGTAACCAAAAAGGCCGCGGGTTGGAATAATAAATTCCAGATAAACAATTCCTTCTTTAACTTTCATTTTTCTCATTTCAGCATGGCGGCTTTGGAATTTTTGGATCACGGAACCGGAATATTCTTCCGGAACTTCAAAAAACACTTCATCGTAAGGGATCAGTTTTTGGCCATTAATGGTCTTGGTGATTACTCGAGGTTGGGAGATTTGAAGAGCGTAGCCTTCACGTCTTAAACGCTCAATCAGTATCGCCAAATGCAGTTCACCCCTGCCGGAAACTATCCAGCCTCCCTTTTTGCTGTTTTTAATTCTTAAGGCGACATCGTTGTCCAATTCCTTAAATAGTCTTTCACTAATTTGACGGGAACTGGTATATTTTCCTTCTCTTCCGGCAAATGGGGAAGAATTAACGCTAAAAGTCATTTTAACCGTCGGCTCTTCAATTTTCAAAAGAGGCAAAGCCTGCGGTTCTATAATATCGGCAATGGTTTCACCGATAGTAATGTCGGGTATTCCCGCCACCGCCACAATTTCTCCTGCTTCGACCGTATTAGTCTCTATCTGGCCCAATCCGCTAAAGGTAACCAAAGAAGTCAGTTGGTATTTTTTCATTTGACCCTGTCTGTTGATGTGCATCACTTCTTGGCCGGAATGAAGAGTTCCGTTTTTAATTCTTCCTCTAGCCAGCCTGCCTTTGAAATTATCGCGGCTGATGGAGGTAACGAGCATTTGCAGCGGAGCGGCGGGATCGCCCCCGGGTTCGGGAATATACCTGATTATTTCATCAAATAACGGTGAAATGTCAGTCATTTTAGATAGATCCGGCGTTAATCCGGCTTTTCCCAGCTTGGCTGAAGTGTAAACTACCGGAAAGTCGGCTGTTTGATCATTGGCTCCCAAATCAATAAATAAGTCAAAAGTCTTATTCAGGGTTTCGCCGGGGTTGGCATTAGGTTGGTCAATTTTATTGATAACGACGATGATTCGATGTTTCATCTCGAGAGCTTTTCTTAAAACAAAGGTAGTTTGGGGCATAGGACCCTCGCTGGCATCTATTAAAAGCAAAGAGCCGTCAGCCATCTTCAACACCCGTTCCACTTCTCCGCCAAAATCCACATGTCCGGGAGTATCAATAATATTAATTTTGACACCTTTCCAAACGACCGAAGCATTTTTGGAAAAAATAGTAATCCCTCTTTCTTTTTCCAATTCATTACTATCCAGAATGCAGGTAGCGTTAACAACCTCTTTCCCCAGTTGGGTACCGGACTGACGCAGTAAAGAATCTACCAGCGTCGTTTTTCCATGATCAACATGAGCAATAATGGCAATATTTCGGATATTCATAAATTAAAAATAAAAAAATGCTCGCGAGGGAACATTAAGAATAAATTATACTTTCTTTGAGGTGAATAAACAAGCAGTGGCTAATTTGTATCCAGTATCACTCCCATCTTCATTTTTAAAAATTCACTAAAAACAACATTTAAGCCAATCTCGTTTTGATACCACTGGCCCGGCATCAGTAGTTCATTTTTCATATCAGAATTGACCCTCACTATTACTGTCTTTTCTGGAACATATTTTATCAGATGCGACCAAGCTCTTCTTTGAGCAAACCAGGCAACCATCGTCATGATTGATTTATATTTGATTTTCCTTTTATCAAGAAGATTCAAGCCGGAACGAACATTGTCGGCAATGGTAATCGACTTTGGTTCTATAATAAGATCCTTTTCCGGAACACCAAGTTTTAAAGCTTCTTTTTTAAAGATGATTGCTTCAGGTTGTTTTGTTTCTCTTTCATCGAATCTGGCTCCACCGGTGATTAAGATCTTACCAGCTAAATCCTGCTGCCATAAAGAAACGGCTTTTGTTATTCTCCCCATATCTTTACTGCCAAAGACGAAAATGATATCAACTTTTTCTTTTTCATCTTGTCTGCCAAGATATTTTTCAATATTTTTCAGTATCTTCAGAAGATAAAAATCATTTTTAGAGACCAGTTTGAATGTTTCTTTGATAACTTCAGGCTGGAGCTTTCTACCCTGGTCTAACATAACTTGCCAATCTGCTTGCTTTAAAAAATCGTCTTTGATATTTACCGCTTTCAGCCACAACTCAAGCAATTTAAAATCGACAAAGTGAAGATTTTGTTTTACTTCCGGTATTGGCCGTCCCTGTTCCTTTTTCAGTATCTTTCTTAAAATACCGGCATTAGGAACCTGACTGTAATGATTTCTGGTTTTCATTATAAAGTTTCCGGCTAATTGTTCCTTCCCATAAGAAGAGACAACAGTTTAAAATAATTTTGCAATAGTTTTCCAAAAAACTCTTTGCGTGTTATTCCGGCTAAGTTTAGTTAGCTTAATGTATTTAACCTCAGCGGTATCTTCCTGGTTTCCCATAGTTATTAATTTACCACCGGCTTTCTCTACCTCGTAGAAAATCAGAATGGAATGAAAGTCTTCATCCTCGTAAGTAAAAAAATCCTCCGTGACGTCGAGTAGTTTTCTTAACTTTATTATTAAGCCTGTTTCTTCTTTAAATTCTCTTAACAAGGCGGAAGAAATTGATTCGCCTAAATCGATACCGCCGCCAGGGAGCCCGTATTTTTTAAGCAAGGGATGCCGTTGCATCAAAACTTTATCCCCCTTACTCAAAATGCCGTAGACGCTTACCCTAAATTTGAAGTTTTTTAGTTGGCGTTGGTATTTATTTCCGAAAAGATCGTAGGCTGTAGTCATTTTTTCGATTTTATTAATACATTCATTCCATGTTCTATACGACTTTGCGTGATTCCACATCTCGGTATAATTCGTTTTTTGGCTCTTTTACCTTGAAAATAACCAATGTGCCTTATTGTTTATTTTAAATACTTCTCAATATTAGCTTTATGTTCTTCGTAAGTCTTGGAACAATGAATTTGTCTATGGCTATCATGCAGGTAATATAGACAATTTGTTTCCGTCGGGTTTAAAACGGCTTCAATAGCATCAATTCCCGGATTAGCAATTGGATGTGGAGGCAAACCCTTATATTTATAGGTGTTATAAGGAGAATCAATCTCCGTTATATTCTCGGGCTTAATAGGTGTCCACCAGCCCTTATCGGTTTTACCTCTGGCGTATTGAACCGTAGCATCCACTTCTAATTTCATTTCTTTTGATAGTCTATTCCAAAGGATTCCGGCAATAAGTGGCATATCTTCTTTCCCTGCTGCCTCTCTTTGAATTACAGAAGCAAGTCTTAACCCGGTTGTCCAAATGATATTTTGTTTTACAAACTGGTCAAGATAAGAAGCAAATTTTTCATTGAAACGGTTAATCATGCGATTTGCGATATCCAATCCATTTTCTTTAGCAGGAATAAGATAAGTATCGGGAAAATAAACTCCCTCGAGATAATCAAACTTCATGGCGGTGTAGGTATTATTCCATTTGTCTAAATCATCATTGCTCCAGTTAAAAGTTTTAGCTAGAATTTCACCGATTTCTTCTTTCCTTAGCCCCTCCGGAATAACAACCCATTTCATACCGGGTGAGCTTGTAAGTTTATCTGCGACCTGCCAAACATTTAAGTTTTTTGAAAGATAATATCCTCCCGGCTCGATTTTGTTGTGTTTGTCCTTAATGGCTAACGCCAAGTTAAATGCCCAAGCATTTCGAATAAATCCCTGATTTTTCAGTTTATCGATTATTCCTGTTTCTGTAGTTTTTGCTGCCACTGTAAAAACCTCTTCCTTTTTGGATTGAGGTTGCGGAGCACTAAATAACATAAAATAAGTAAGCAAGCAACCGGTAGTGGTAACTAAAAGTAATCCTATTAATAAAATTGGTGCAATCCTAAAGCCGTTAATTAATTTCATTTGATCTATTTTATCAGAACGCAGATGATTTTGATAAGATACCACTATGGTAAGGCGTTCTCTTATTTCATCAATAATCGTTTTAACTATTATCCTGTTTTTTAGCCGATATGGAAATAAACCACCTGTTTCTAATGTCTTTCCAATTAACACTACTGTTATTAATATTCCTACGCCAACTCCTACTTTACAGCCACTTCCCACGATTAAGATTATTGAAAACAACTACCATGTGTTTCAAACATTCAATAATTGTGGTCCTGCGGCTTTATCAATGGCCCTTTCGTATTATGGAATCAACAAAAGCCAGCAGGAACTGGGGCAAGACTTAAGACCATATCAAAATCCTTTTGGAAATAATGATGATAAATCAGTTACTCTGGATGAACTGGCAGAAAAAGCTACAGAATACAACCTTGTCCCATTCCACCGTCCAAACGGTACTATTGAACTCATTAAGCAATTTATTGCTTATGATATTCCTGTCACAACCAGAACCCGTCTTACGGAAAATGATGATATTGGACACTACAGAGTCGTTAAAGGATACGACGATACAACCGCAGAATTCATACAGGATGATTCAATGCAGGGTCACAATTTGAGGTATTCATATTCGCGATTTAGGAGCCTATGGCTAATGTTTAATTATGAATATTTAGTTCTTGTACCTCAGGATAAGGAACAAATAGCGAGAATTATTTTGGGTGAAGATGCTGATCTAAATACATCATGGAAAAAAGCAGTAGATAAATCTCAAAAAGAATTGGAGTCAAATCCCGATAATATATATGCCCGATTTAATTTATCGGTTGCGCTATACCATAACGGAGATTTTAAAAACGCTGTTTCGGAATATGAAACAGTTGAAAATAAGCTTCCTTTCAGAACGCTATGGTATCAGATTGAACCGATACAGGCATATTTTGTATTGGGCGATTATCAGAAAGTATTCGACCTAAGCAATAAGATATTCAATTACCAAAATAAAGCCTTTTCAGAATTGTATATTATGCGGGGCGAGATTTTTAAAAAGCAGGGAAATATTAAAGATGCTAAAAGGGAATTTGAAAAAGCGGTTTTTTACAATAAAAATCTAAAATCTGCCCAACTATTACTTCAGTCTTTACAGTAAACCCAAAAATCCCTAGTTTTTCAGATACTTATCAAAAAAATCAACCGACCTTTGCAAGGCGACACCTAGGTTGTTTGACAGATTATGGTTATCTCCTTCATAAGAATAAAATTCAACCGTCTTATTGGCATTTTTTAGAGCCGTATCTAACTTTTGACTTAACACATACGGCACTTCTTCATCGCTAGTGCCATGCTGGATTTGAACTGGGGCGGCAATATCTTTGATGTAGGTCATCGGGTCAATTGACTGCCAAAACTGGGGATTGGTGTTAAAGTCTCCGTATTGTTCAGTTAGCAACGTTCTTCCGTTAGGTCGTCTTGTGGGTTCTCCGGGTAAGGGTGATGGATGAGGCCTACTGGTATATCTTCCGTGATGATTTTCTGCAAGATCTTGATATGTCCCAACCACCCCGGCCCAAATATCCGCCGCCTTAATATCTTTGGAAACTACCAATGACCGAAGTGCAATCGTCCCGCCCATTGAATGGCCCCACATGCCGATTCTGTTTGGATCTGTCTCTTTGTATTTCTTAATTGAAGAAATGGCGTTAAGAATGTCAATTGTATAAGAAGATGAATATTCGGGATAATCAGGCTGACCTTCCGAATTGCCGTGCCCCCGATAATCAGACTTAAAGAGGATGTAGCCATTTCTGGAGAAGGCATCGGTATAGGCAATATATTTTTCTGTGGTTCGGTATTGTTCAGGCGCAATGTAACCGTGGTTAAAAATAATAACCGGCCAGCCTGTTTCAGGCTTTTCACCTTGCGGCACTGTCAATAATGCATAAATTTTTAACCCGTCTGATTTATACGAAACAATATACCGATTGTAGTTAAAACCATCTGGAAGAGTTTGTTCGATAGTTATATCGCTTCCGGGATACTCCTGCTTGCGCATGTATTCGATAGAGAGGGGATTAGGTTCATTGATTGGTCCACCGTAATTTGCTTGACTTGAAATAGTATTGGTTTGGGAGAAGTCGGTATTTACTGAAAAACGTTTATATACAACAATCCCAACGACAATACATAAGGCAGTAATTGACACAATAAGTACTCGCTTGTTCATAGCAAAAAAATTGTAACAATTATTTTCTGAATATTAGCTGAGATCTTTAATAAAGATAAAATGAAGTATTATTTATATACAGTTTTTGTTTTTCGGGATTGATATGTATTGAACGTATCCGTATAGGACCTTCTTATCATTATAGGCATAATTTGCAAACTTCATTTCTAACGATCGTTTGCAGGTAAATTCAGAATAATTCCTTTTGAATCGCGTCTACTAATTGCGGGTAACCCTCCCCACTTTTTGCACTAATAAATTGCGGCTTAAAGGAGGCGAAACGCTGAGTCAATTCGCTTTTAGTTACAAGATTTGGACGATCAATTTTATTGAAAACATACAGCTGCTTCTTTGTATCGATTCCTAAGCTAGAAAGCACCTCCTCAACAACCGCAATTTTATTCAACATTAAGTGATCGTAAATATCAATAATATGTAATAAAAGATTAGCGTTCAAAGTCTCCATAAGAGTAGATTTAAAGGCGTTAACCGTCTCCGCCGGTAAATTTTGGATAAAACCAATCGTATCGGTGATATACACCACCCGGCCAACCTTAGGCAAATAAAATTTACCGACACTGCTATCTAAAGTGGCAAAAAGGGAGTCTTTCGTTAGGTTGTGTTTTTTACTCATTAAATTAAACAAAGTGGTTTTTCCTGAATTGGTATAGCCAATAATTGAAATCGTCGGTATGCTAGTTTCACGACGATTCTCCATTTGCCGTTGCCGGCTCGCAGTCAATTTTTTAAGCTGTTTCTCAATGCTATTAATTTCACTTCGCCAATGACGCCTCATAATTTCTGAGTTTGTTTCACCGACGCCACGGGTACCAATACCACCTCCTTGTTGCGACATAGTAAGCCCCATCCCGTACAATTCAGGACCTTTATGGCGGGTATTGGCAAGTTTGATCTGAAGTTTTGCCTCAGCGGTTGAGGCATTTTTCTCAAATATCTGCAAAATAAGGTCAGTTCTATCCCAGACAAAAATCTCCGGTTTTAGTTTTTCAAAAATACTTTTTAAGGTATAGAGTTGACTTGATTTGAGGTTGTCATTTATAACCGCAACATCAATGCTCTTATCCGCAACGACATTCGCCAATTCATGCGCTTTGCCTTTACCAATATAGGTAGATTTATCGGCACGAGCCGCGTTTTGGGCAATAACCACACTCACGCGTCCACCGAATGTGGTCACTAAAGATTTTGCTTCATCAAGATTATCCTGCGTCTTTTGTCTTTTTTCATTCCACGGTACCAGGGAAATTAACATAAATTTTGGGTTTTTAATCAATGAAAGCATTGTGTTGATTATACTCTTGAAAGCTGACATTTTCTAAGAGCTCGGTGTGCACTAAGGCTTATTTTGGGACTTTTTGATCCAGCGAACTTAGATTTTTTAAGGAAACGTGTTAAGCTACTAACAAAAAATTAAGTAGTTTATATTTTTGTTAATATATTTGGTGATACTGGGTACTCGCTAATCATAGAAGTATTTACCGTAGCTACTACAGCTTTTCTTTCAGAAGTATTTTTTGACGAGCTAATCCGTCTAACTATTTCTTTTATAATTATTCTCATTAGTTTCTTGGCTTCGATTTCGTTTTCCTTGATTGATAAATTCCAATCCAACCCTGGTCCGGTATTCGCTTCTAGAAGATAGATATTGCCGTTATTACTAATAATGAAGTCAAGAGTAAATAGAGAAGATTTTTTATTCAAAATCTTAGCGATATTTCTAGAAACCGCCACCACTTTTGAAGGCACTTCATTTTTGGGTATATATTTTAGCAATCCGCCTTTGTGCTCGTTGCATCTAAAGTCCCCTTTCTTAGCCATTCTTATATATGCTTGAATAATCTTATTTCCGAGGTGTATCAACCTGATATCGGTTGAAACTAAAGAGTTTTTGTAACTGAAACCTTTATTAAATTTTATAAATGGTTGAATAATAAATGATATCTTTTTATGCTTTTTCATCGACATAATCATCATATTGGACTGACTGGCTTTAAACTTGTAGACATTTATCCCGCCAGCTCCAAATCTGTCTTTCATTATGAGTTCCTCGGAAAAATCGTCTTTATGTTGATGTCTAACCATTTTTTCCTTTAGTATCTTTAACGCCTTATCAACTCTTTTTCTGGTACGGTCATCAATGGTTACTGTAGGAATAGAGAATTTGTGGAGTTTATTGTAAGTTTTTTGTTTATCAAAACAAAGATTAAAAAGGTGTGGATTATTAAATGCTCTGACTATTTTTGAAGAAAAAAGCAAATTACGACTCACCTTTACCCTTTTACTTGTAGGAGAGAATTTGTCAAAAATCATTTTCGAAAAGCCTGTTTTTCGGATCTTTGTCCAAGTTTCATTTTCGAAAAGCCAATAACCTTGACATTTTCCTGCACCCACAATATCAGCAGATGTTGTAAAAGCTGCTTTTAAATTGTTTTTTCGGCAGGTTTTCAAAAAGTAACTATAAACTAGGTTGTAATTTTCGTTACCAGACCCTTTGGCAAATGGTGCAGTAACGTCTTCGAATAGAGAATTGGCACTGGTGGCAAGTCTTTCAGAGTAGACAATCAAAACGTCAAATGTGGTGATTTGATCCATAAAAAAGTTTTTACTAATAAAGCACAAAATAAACCCTAAGGGAGAAGGAATATTTTTATGTGGCCTGTACCCTGAATTATACATTATATTAAAGCCTAGGTATAGGTAATTCTTATATTGATCCGCCTTCGCAGAATTTTGGTCTATAAAAGTAAGAACAACCCCTTTCTTGTAAGCTCTTCCTGTTCTGTTAATTCTGTGGATACATGCATCATAAGATTCTGGTAAATCATAGTTAGCAACGTGGCTGACATTGGGAATATCCAGTCTTCTTGAGGCGACATTGATTGCAATCCCGTAGCCTTGGCGAAGGATTGCTGCGGGGCTAGGACTCGACGGGCCCTAACCTCCCATATTAATTCGGAGATCTTAATTCGTTTATTAGTAATATTTTCTTAGTTTGGAAGTTGGGTGGAGTTGAGGTTCGAAAGCCCAAATTATTGGGCCTTTTGTTTTTGGCTGCGAACCGTGGACAGAGTTCGAAAATTTTTGTATAGAGAAGTAAATAGTTCCTATCGATGTTTCTGTTTTCTCGCTAAAATATGAATCTAATATACACCTGGTTTTCCTTGTGGTGAATAGACCGATTTTTCTACC
>DATKWK010000034.1:0-9153 GCA_035529595.1 Bathyarchaeia archaeon | reverse complement strand
AGTAAATAGTTCCTATCGATGTTTCTGTTTTCTCGCTAAAATATGAATCTAATATACACCTGGTTTTCCTTGTGGTGAATAGACCGATTTTTCTACCTGCTCTGCCGCAATTATCTTGAAATCATTTTTGATTAATTACTTTTTAAGAGGAGCTAATTTAAGATAGCGAAACAATCGCCCTTTCTTAAAAAAATAGCTAACTGAAACTTCTACTTCTGGTCCGGTGAGATATGCTTTGGTGTAAAGATGAATAATACCTTCAGGTTTTAAAACTCGGTAGAATTCTTGAATTGCAGTTCGGACATCCTTTATCAACTCCAAGTGCGATAAGACTACGTGACACCAAGCACCGTCGAAACTGTTGTCAGGAAAAGGCACCTTTTTTAGTTTTTAACTAATACTAAAGATCTTGGTCCTGATATCGTATCCGCATTTACAAAGTTATTTTTTGAAAAACCGTGGTTTTCAAAAATTCCCAGCGTCTCAGGAAACTCATCCTTATCTTCAACTAAAACGACAGGAGAACCTCTTTTCAGATGATAATTCAAAAAGACGGTAGAAGTTCGATGGTGGTATCTCCGGGTGTTTCCATGTATGCATCGCACCACTGATATTTCTGGAATAATACTTCAAAACATGCAGGACATTGGAGCACCTGATAGATTTCGCAAACATCATCGTAATCGCCCGGATTAGATTCAACCCTATCGACTATACGAGAAAACTGGGCAACAATTTCCATTGGAGCATTATTTAAACAATGCCCACATTGTATCTTTTGAGAGAACTTTTTTTTATTAATATTGTTCATAGCCATACTCTTTTTCAGTAGTTTATTACAATAGAAACTATTTAAAATTCCCTAACTATCGTGTCCGATCTTGGCTGCCGGGCTAGAATGTTTTAGTCATTCTATTATACCTCTTACAAAGGTTCAAGGAACATACCACTTTGAAGGTGGAAAATCTCGCTCTAAATCATTGCAATTAATCATTGAAGTCGTGATATAATCATTTCAAGTTGTCCATTGATGTAATAAATATGATTAACTCTAAGATCTCACTTTTTTATAAGTTGGCCGAAGGACTTAAACAACTTAAACTCAAAAACTACGGCAAAGATTTTTTAAGAACTTGGGATAAGACTGAGGACGAAATTAGAGCCACCGCTATCGTTGCCCAGCTGGTTCGCGATCTTTATTACGCTGGCATTTCGTCAAAGGTTTTTAATCAAGAAATTGCTATTTCCATATTTCGAGATAACTCAACCCGCACTAAATACAGTTACGCTTCGGCAACCAGCCTTTTAGGTTTGATAGTCCAAGACCTTGATGAAAAATCTTCCCAAATCGCTCATGGGGAAACGATCATGGAAACGGCCAATATGCTTTCTTTTTTAACTAAAGTTATCGGCATCCGTGATGATAAATATTTAGGAGTTGGCCATAATTACCAACTGGAAGTTGCCAAATCAGTTGATATTGGTTATGAAGAGGGTGTCTTGGCCCAAAGGCCAAGTCTAATTAACCTTCAGTGCGATGAAGATCATCCAACTCAATCAATGTCAGATTTTTTGCAGCTAATCCGCTATTTTGGAGGAGTTGATAAATTAAAAGGTAAAAAACTATGCATGAGTTGGGCTTACTCACCAAGTTATGGTAAGCCGATGTCAGTTCCTCAAGGAATAATTGCCTTATTAAGTCGTTTCGGAGTTAATTTAACCTTAACATATCCTAAAGGTTATGAATTAATTCCGGAGATTGAAAACTATGCCGCCAAACAGGCTAATGAAAGCGGTGGGGCTTTTAAGATTACCAATGATATGACTGAAGCATTTAATGGAGTTGATGTTGTTTATCCAAAATCTTGGGCGCCTTACTTGGTCATGAAAGAAAGAACTAAACTTCTCAAAAAAAATGATAATAAAGGCCTGGAGGAATTGGAAAAACAAACTCTTGCCAATAATGCTAAGTTTAAAAAATGGAGTTGCACCGAAAAAATGATGAGGTTAACTAAAAATGGCAAAGCCCTTTATATGCACTGCTTACCCGCAGATATTACCGGCGTAAGTTGTAAAGAAGGTGAAGTCGATGCCTCGGTTTTTGCCCGTTATCGAAAAGAAACCTACATTGAAGCCAGTTACAAACCGTTTGTGATTGCCTCAATGATTTTATTGACCCAATACGGAGTCAAGACTTTGGATGTTATGAAAAAAATCATTAAAAGGAATCAAAAGTTAGCATTATAAATTTCTATAAATTCAAAAATTCATGAAAAAAAAACTCTTGGTAATTGCTCTGGGAGGAAATGCCATCCAGAATAAAGAAGAAAGAGGTACTTTTGAAGAACAATTAAGTAACGTTACTAAAACCATGGAGCATATCGCCGAATTAGTTGATAACAATAAATATCAAGTAACCATCACTCATGGCAACGGCCCCCAAGTTGGTATTATTATGATACAAAATGCAGCCGCCGCAAAACTGACTCCGGAAATGCCAATGTACATGTGCGGTGCAATGAGCCAGGGGCAGATTGGTTATCTAATCGGCCAGTCTTTAACCAATATTTTCAAAAGGAAAAAAATTAATAAAACTGTTGCTACAATTATCACTCAAACTGTTGTTGATAAGAATAGCCCCGGTTTTAAAAATCCGACCAAGCCGGTTGGTCCTTATTATTCAAAAAAAGAAGCCGAACAAAAAATGAAAGAAACCGGTTTTGTCTTCAAAGAAGATGCTGGCCGCGGCTGGCGTCGGGTTGTTCCTTCGCCCCAACCATTAAGAATTGTTGAGATTGAATCTATTCGGGACATGGTTAAAAAAGGCATTGTTGTTGTTTCTGTTGGCGGTGGCGGCATTCCGGTTGTCGAAAATAAAGATAAACTTTACGGTGTTGATGCCGTAATTGATAAAGATCGAGGAGCAGCTTTATTGGGAGAAAATCTTAAGGCTGATATGTTGATAATTTTAACGGCCGTAGAAAAAGTGTGTCTTAATTTTGGTAAACCGAATCAAAAAGCCATCGATAAATTAAATCTGAAAGAGGTTAAAAAATATTTACAAGAGGGTCATTTTGCCGAAGGCAGTATGAAACCGAAAATTGAAGCGATTATTGCTTTTATCGAAGGCGACCATAAAAGACAAGCTCTTGTCACTCACGCCAATACCTTAAAAGAGGCTTTGGTTGGCAAAAACGGAACTTTAATTAATTATTAATTTAAAAAAATACTTATGAAACATCTCATTTCTCTTAAGG
The DNA here is from genome assembly GCA_035529595.1 of Bathyarchaeia archaeon. Lineage (GTDB taxonomy): Bacteria > Patescibacteriota > Microgenomatia > PFEM01 > JAFGMK01 > DATKWK01. The sequence goes on along the minus strand of DATKWK010000034.1, from coordinate 5,896 downwards.
AACAGTCAAAAAATGATCTGCTTACGGTCTTAAAGTTGGCCCAGAATATTAAGGCCAAGAGAAATAGGGGACAACTGACTAATTACCTGCCGAATAAAACTTTAGTGATGTTTTTTCAGAAAAGCTCAACCCGGACTCGTCTTTCCTTTGAGGCAGGTATGACCGAATTAGGCGGACACGGAATTTTTCTTGACGCAAAAACGACGCAGTTTTCTCTAACTGATTTTGGCGATGAAATCAGAGCGGTAATGCGTTATGGTGATGTTTTGATGTTTCGAGCATTAAAAGCAACCAGTGTTGAAAAAGCGGCTTCATATAACCAAATCCCGGTAATTGATGCCTGCTCTGAAAAATATCATCCCTGTCAAGCCTTGGGCGATATGTTAACTATGATTGAACATTCAAACGGTTTAAAAATGATCAAAAAAATCGCTTGGCTCGGAATTGAAAACAATGTTTCTAATACATTAAAGCTGCTTTGCGCTAAACTCGGGATAAAAATTGCTATCATTTCGCCATATACTGATAAAGACAGCGTCGACGAGAAGCTAAACAAAATGGCTGATGAAACCGGTCAGGTAATCTATACTAAAGATGTAAAAAAAGGTCTTGAGGGTGCCCAGTATGTTCATACCGATACCTGGATGAATATGGAGTTTTTTGATAATGGTAAAGTCAAACCAGAGTTTAAAAAGGAATACGACAAAAGAATCAAGACGTTCATACCTTATCAATTAAATGCCAGAATAATCAATAAATACGCCCCAAAGGCCGGTATTATGCACTGTATGCCTTGTCATATCGGCTATGAGATATCCAGAGACGCAGTAGATCATCCAAATTCAATAATCTTTGATCAAGCCGAAAACCGGATGCATATCCAAAAAGCCATAATTATGTGGTTGTTGGACAAGGCTTAACATATAAGTTTATCAGAACATTTTTGACACTTTATAAAGCGGCCTCGCTCTAAACTCCACGTATATACTAAGCTGCGAACCGTGGACAGAGTTCGAACCTATCTTATTGCTAATTGTAATTTCATCGCTATACCAAGCTTAGATAACTATCTACCTGTTGAGCTATAAGTTGGGGGTTATAGGTTTGGACATTTAACAACCTTTCCCCAAAGCCATACTTTTCCATTGCGTTGTCTCCTATAACTAAACATTGATTGGGAAAAGAACTTGCTGGTGCGAATGCCAGTTTGTCAGTGACAATAAGTTGTCCGTCATATTTTCCATCTTTATTAAAATGAATTTTTGTAGCCCCCATCTTGAATGTAATACCACTTTCTTTCAGGTATACAAACGCAGTCTTTCCTTTAAGGAATGTGTCAATAATTTGCCACAATGTCCCTGAGACAATAATAATTTCCAACGAATCTGTCCTCAATTTCTCTTTAACTAACTCTACTGCTTTATTGTAGTTTTCGTTATAAGAAAAGGTTGAAACCAGCCGCTCAATGTGTTGTTGAGTCAAAAGACCAATGAATGGTTTTAACCAAATTTTCATTCTCTCTTCGTAGGGAATCGAGTCGTCTCTACGGATTGAAACAAAATGTTCATATGGGTCTGAAAGATTTATTCCGGCAAATTTTGCCAATTCAAGTTCGAAAGGTGGAAATTTATCACCAACCGATGGTTTAACTATCGTGTCGCTAAAGTCGCTGTAAACTATGTAATTTTTCATAAAGTATTTTACTGAGCAGCGTGGTCTTGAACCTTTTGATCCTTATAACTCAAGTTAATTTTAGCAAAAATGAGACAAATGAGACAGTATAAAAAGGGGGGGATGATATAGTTTGATAATACTATAATCACATTAAGAATAGTTGTAAAATTGGTACGTAAATAATGAGAAACTATAAATATAAACGCAGAATACGGAAAATAAAAAAGTTTGGGAAGAAGTTAAACTTAGTTGTCATCTTTTTAGTTATAAGTTATCTTATCTCCCTAGCTTCTTTCTATTTATATATCCACCTTTCACAAATTTTAATGCCGGTAAATAAGGGTTTCCTGGGATTTGCCATTATTGGCCTAATAGCAGGTTTTGAAGCTGTACTAATTTCGTTGATTAACAAAAGATTTGTCTTAACCGTGGTCATATCATTTATTATTGATTGCCTGGTTGACAGCATCTTGTTATTTTCTACGCTGGGTGTACAGGTAATCCAATTTCTTCCGGGATTACTTATCAGTATGTTTTCAGTTATTGCCCTATGGCAGTTATTGAAAAGAAAATTAATACCCAATAAAGGAATATCTGGTAACAAAGAAAAAGTTAAGCAGAAATATGCCCTTGCCAGAAAGCTAATCAAAAATCCCAACAAAATAACACTGGAGCTGTTTAAGGAAGTATGTGAGGCTCTCCAGGGGATTGATCCAAAAATTGACAGGGTTCTTAAAAAAGCTGACCGAATTTCTCGAACATTAGATTTCTTAAGCGGAGGCGACCCAATCGGATTTATAGTTTGTAATATACAAGTAAAAACAAAAAGGGATAAAGAGAAGAAGGAAAAACTGTTGTTTTTCATTGATCTTGTAAACGATATCCGGGATGAAGTAAACGCAGCGCTCGTGAGGATTAAAGTAGCAAAAGTTGAGAATAATATTGGGTCTCAAAATACTGCGGCCAACTTTGTTACGGCGGCAAGCGGACCGACAAGCATTGCCACCGTCAGCATGGCAATCGTCGTAGCGTCTACTGTCGGGATTGCACAGACATCGGGAATTATTCCTACTACTTCCTTTTTATCGAAAAACGAGCCTCAGATTCAAGAAACAATAAATCCACAGACAACGATCACAGAAACGGCAACACCAGTTCCCTCTCCGGTACTTACCAGTGCACCGACAGCTACTCCAACCTTAACTTTTTCAACTGTCGAGACGACAATTTTTGTATCAGCGCAAGAAGAAGGAACAACGTATAATGCTCCCTCAAGCGGAACGTACAGATTTACGATAACTGGCGGAGCTTATCTGGCAGATCCGGCAAAAGGATGGGAAGCGAAAGTCATGATCTATAAAAACCGCCCAATTGACTGGAGTGGACCAAACAACACTCATACAAACTGGGATTATCTGGTAGGATATCCCGATTCCAAACCGGCACGCGAGGAAGTGGAACAATTAGGTAAAGGACAACGTATTGATATTTTCTTGAATAAAGACGAACATCTCATCTTTATGGTTTTTGATTCCAAAGGCGACTTTGGAGATAACCAGGGTGGGATGTATGTAGATGTTCAAAGAGGAACGTTAACCACCCCAGCATCAGTCGAAGGATTAGAGTTTATATCTTACGCTGAATGTAATCAAACGCCTATAAATACCAATACTCTAAATGCGTTTTACGGGACTTCCCAGAAGAATAGTACTGTGGAAGTGGAGGCGGGAAAGTCATACTGGATAGGAATGAGTGACGGGTTGAATAATGGACAATTTAAAGATGAGAGTGACAAAGGTAAAGCTGAAGCCGATGCTTTCGTTAATGAAGAAAACATTACCTTCTCCGTTACATTAAACGATAGCGAGCTTAAATTAAGTGGAGCTACCAAAATGGAATATACTAATGCTGGTTTTTGGGAAGTTAATGGCTATTATTGTACGGGGATATTAGAAATAGGGTCATATAAAATAGTAGGTACTACTTATCATAAAGGAAATTATGTTGATTCAGCATCATTTACATTAATTGCAAAGTGACGCACCATACAAAACCCTCCAGAAACGGATTGCTGTTATTACCTACACGATTCGTCAAGAACAATACATTGTGCTAAAACTCTTACAGAACATGAGCTAAATATAAAAAAGTATTTAAAATGAAATAAAGTCGAGAACGTAAGACAGAAGATGTGCTTCCGATTCAAATCCCTGTTCTGTATATGCTTATATCCTTATAACCCCGCCTTAAAGGGTGCTCTTCTTCACCACTACAAAGTAGGTCTTTCTGGGTCACAGAAAAAGGATTAGAACGGACGATTTTTGAGGGTAAAAAGCGGTTCGAATTCTCGGTTTTAAAAATGGCTTTTAGCAAGATGCTAAGAACCAAAATACGCACCTCGATCGCTTGAGGTGCCCGTTCTGGCTGGCCGTTTACAAAAAATGTCGAACTTCAAAGTGTTAGCTCGCCTCGCTCCGCTCGGATCGCTTGCTCCGGCGCGGCGCCCCCACCCGCCGCGCCTCCGAAACTGTCGGCTCGTAAAAGTCGCTAAAAGCGACTAAAAGAAAAAACGCAAAAAATTTAAAGTCCTTATTATTAACTCAAATGGCCGCTCTGGTTGTAGTCAACTCGGATTGCTCCAAATTGTCCAAAACGGCCATTAGAAAAGCAATCCGAAACAAGTTAACTACAATTACAATATACAAATATTTTACAAGAAAGATAATAGTCCCATGCTTACTGAAAAATCATAAATGGTTTATAATATAGGAAAGTATGGACTATATTTCTTTTATTTCGCAAATAGCTAAACCTCCGGCCTACAGAGTAGGCTTGGCATTGGATCATCGGTGGGATCAAGCGTGGCGGCTTTTTTATCCGATATTAAATCCAACAAAGCAAGAAATTAGTAGTTTTTTAAATAGTAATTTTGAAATATTAGCCATAGAAACATACTACAAAACAGTACAAGATACTGACTGTTTCTTCGGTTTCGAATACAGCAAAAAATCTTCTTTAAATCATAAATTATTTATCGAAAAATATTTTGAAGTGATTAATAAAACCTTACGCAAACAGTTTAATATTCTTGTCAATCAGTTATCTTCTGAGATGTATAACGCCGATAAATTATTTATGCACTCAGAACCGTCAGAAATTTTTTTGAGTAACCGGTATAGTTTTAAATCCGGTGGGCCGTGTGTTATTTGGAAAAAAGGAGAGTCTAAAAATATCAGTAAAAGCAGCTTAATGACAAAATTAGATGGATATCCAAGTCTTCTTGTTTGCGATGATGACTATACTAGTATTGAGTTTATTTTTAATTCCGACCCGAAACATTGGTTTAGCTATCAGGTGTCAAAAAAAGATAATGATAATAAGTACAGACTAAACTTAGACGAAGTGGAGAAATTATTAAAAATGTTTTTAATACCGACCCATGATTGACGAAAAAACCTGCCGAGAAATGTTCAGGATTGCCAACGACGTTCTGAAAAATGCTTACCCAAACGGAAAGGGGTTTGCAGTAGCTGTTTTAACTAACAAGAAAAACATTTATGCTGGAGCTTCGTATAAATCAGATACATATACTTTGACGATGCATTCCGAAGCAGTGGCACTGGCTCATGCCGCGGTTCATGGCGAAACAGAAATTATTGCGATCACTGGCCCAAACTGCCACATCTGTAAACAGCTAATTTATGAAAATAGTCTGCGTTCTGGAATTGATACTCTGATTATTTTTGAGGAAGAAGGAAAAATAAAGCAAATTCCAATTTCTCAAATGATGCCATATCCCTGGCCAACGGAGCCAACTGAAAAGGATAATAAGAAGTTTTAAACTCATTTTTCGAAGTGTATTTTATTAGAGAAGAGAAATAGGCGATTGCGAAGCAATTGCAAAATCGCGCGCGCAAAAAATAGTTGCCATGATTTAGCAATCATTGCAAAAACTGTCGGCTCGAACTTCTTTTTAAAGGATCGGCGGCTGTCCGCAAGTTTCAAAAAAGGCGGATTTGACGCGCTTTTCGCGGAGGCGAGCGCGGAAAGCACTACCTCCCGACCTCCTTCTTCTCTTTACTGGCTGCGAACCGTGGACAGAGTTCGAAAATTTTTGTATAGAGAAGTAAATAGTTCCTATCGATGTTTCTGTTTTCTCGCTAAAATATGAATCTAATATACACCTGGTTTTCCTTGTGGTGAATAGACCGATTTTTCTACC
>DATKWK010000033.1:0-3228 GCA_035529595.1 Bathyarchaeia archaeon | reverse complement strand
GTCGGTTTTTATACCGACGCAGGCGTAGTCGAGCCTAAAATTTACGTCGCACAACTTGTAAGGTACGACATTGTTAAGCTAAATCAGGCTTGCGCCGGTTTTAGAATTGTAGTTTATTAATTTATTTAGAAAAACCTACTGTATCAAACTAATTCCCCCCTCTAAAACACCCCCGGGCCCCTATCTCAGAGAAGGATCCTGCTACTTACTTTTAGATGTCCTCGGCTGAAAAGCCAAGACCTCAGGGCATAAAACAAAGTAATCAATTAATCTCGTTGGACTTGAAATTATCTCACCAACTCCAAAAATTTACCCTACGTTGTTGTAGTCCTGGTCTTGTAGTCGGGTACCCGCGTTTTTCGCTAACCAGGACGCCCTCAGCGGTCGGTAGAGGGCTTTTACTGCTTATTTTGATAATAAGCTCCCTCCTCTTTAACCCGAATGCTTGAAAGGTGGTCTCCCACCCTTCCGGTGGTGCTTAAACTCCGATTTCAGCACCACGAGAAAGGAGAGAAAATTGTGAGTAACCCAATATTCAGTTTTGTTTGTCTTTAGAAAATTACTTGTCTAAAGGCATTTCTACTTTAGAGGGAAAAGGATAGGGGTGTCAAGAACCAAAAAAAAAGCCACGCCTTTAGACGCGGGGAGTGGCTTTGAGATGATGATAACACAATGTACCAAAAAACTAAACACTTTCTTTATTTTTTTGGTATATTTTTTTAGGATTATTTGAGGCTAATCAGAAAAAGCGGTATTTGGATACGAATTTTTTTCTCGACTGAAATCCATTTTATTCCTTTTCAATTCTTTGCGCCAAAGAGAAACCTGGGCCGGTGATGATTTGAGTTTGCGGGCCAAAATAGCGTTGCTAGGTACAGAAGAACCCGGAGAATCAATAATGGCTAAAGCGAGGCATTTGGCCCCCCAGGTGATCCTAGTGTTGTAAAGGATTGCCCGAAAAACCAGAAGAAATTCTGGAACACACATTTTTTTGACCTGCATTGTTCTTTGTTTCACTGACTAAAAATATACCAATTTAATAAATGATTTGTCAAGTTTTTATTCTTTAGATTTTCTAAACTTTCTCTCTAGGCTTGTAATACCGCTTCTTTTTTTATCAAATTTTTGGGTAGGGTTAATTCCGTTTCCAGTCCGTCGAAAATGATTCTCTAGGTTTATGGAAAAAATTCTGTTCTCTCGGACTCGGGATAACTGCTTAGCCGAGCGCAGGGGTCGGGGGCCCCCGCGCGAGGCAAGCTAGAAATCGGCTCAGACTGCGCCGAGGACATTTCTTATAAAGAGTCCGAGGCGCTGAGGCGAGCGAAAGCGAGCCTCATAATAGCAGGGTTGGCGAACGCTCTGGGGGGGCCCGGAGCGTGAGCCAAGCATCCCCCCAAAAGAGCAATACATACCTACCACTCGGGATTGGGGGGTTTTGCCCTTGCGGCCTGGGGGGGCGGACCCTGCTTTGCCCGAAGCGAGCCCCGAAGCCCGAACGCAGGGGCGAGCTGAGGGCAATATTCGAGCGCATAAAAAGAGTGTGAGCGCCCGAAGGGCGCGAACTCCTTAGCGAGAAGATTGAGATAGTTTGCAAACTTAGTTTTAGGTCCCTGACTCTCGAGATGAGGTGGCCTTTCTTTTCCGGTCGAATGAGTTAGCGGTTTGTTTTTAGGCACGACGAGGTTTTTTTCTTGGTTTAGCTTCACACCAGGCGTTGTTAGAGACGATTTAAGAGCCTTATTTCGGGCTTAATGGTTGGTTGGTCGTTGGGTTTGGTTTAGTGGTTGATCGGGGTTATTTCTCATTAGGTCGGGGTGGGAGTGGTCCGTTATCGTCCAAACACTCCTCTACCCTGGGTGTTAGTTAACAAGACACACCCTCAGGTAGGCGTCAGGGGAAGGTGTGTCTTCTTTCTCTACTTAAATCCTTATATTTCAACGAACCTCGCCTCCGAGTCCGTTAAATTGCCTACTTAATCTGATTTTAGACCGGATAGTGGTTATTTAGGTGGTGTTTCGTGGCTGTTTGGATGAGTGTTTTAACTCTTGACACAGGTTATTCCTGGTCTTTAGGTGGGTGTTAGTGATACTCTTTAACGTCTCCTGATCGCCATTACTCCGTCATCTCCTTATCCCGTTCGTGTTCTATGGTCTTTACAAATGGGTTTCTGGTTGTGTGATTACAAAAAAATATTTGAGAGTGTTTGGGTAAATTCTTTATCTTCTTTGGTCTCTTTCCAGCGAAGGAAAAGCTCATCTAAGGCCCATTCCCGTTGTTTTTTCGAGCCTAATTTAAAGGTTTCTTTCAGAAATTCGATCGAGTGTCGATAACTCTTTTTTTCCATGTTGAAAAAGGAGGAAGGAAATGTCGGTTTTTATACCGACGCAGGCGTAGTCGAGCCTAAAATTTACGTCGCACAACTTGTAAGGTACGACATTGTTAAGCTAAATCAGGCTTGCGCCGGTTTTAGAATTGTAGTTTATTAATTTATTAGTTTTTTCCTAACCTCTCTTTATTCTCTGTTAGGAGATTTGCGCCAACCCCTAGGCTTAACTAGGGAAAAAAAGGTTTATATAGTCTTGACAGAGAGGGCTTGTTGATTCGAAATCGTAGAGGCTACTCTGGACTTAGTTTGTAGCTTCACCAGAGGCTCTCTAAGGCGCTTTTTAATAGGTAAGATACATTCCTATCAAACTACCAGAGGATTCTGTGTTCCGGCAGTGTAAGCAACCCCAACCTTAACTAGGTAAAATCGGCTTCCACACCAGCTTAATCCTAGTTTGCACTGGCGCGTCCCTTGCGGTGGCCCTGACCGGTTTTAGATCAACCGGTAGGGAGTCTTGCCCTCGTTTGTCAAGTTATAGTTCTTCACATCAACCAGTGAAGTCCTGAAAGGCAGTTTCCTACCCTTCCGGTGGTGCTTAAACTCCGATTTCAGCACCACGAGAAAGGAGAGAAAATTGTGAGTAACCTAATATTCAGTTTTGTTTGGATTTAGGAAAATTGTTTTCGCAAATCCACTTTTAATTTAGGGAAAAAAAGGGGGGGTGTCAATAACCAAAAAAAAGCCACCGGATTTGCGTGGAAGGGGTGGCTTTGAGACTACTGTAGCACAATGTAGCAAAAAACTAAACACTTTCTTTATTTTTTTGGTATATTTTTTTAGGATTATTTGAGGCTAATCAGAAAAAGCGGTATTTGGATACGAATTTTTTTCTCGACTGAAAT
>DATKWK010000032.1:0-1201 GCA_035529595.1 Bathyarchaeia archaeon | reverse complement strand
GGGGCTTTTTGCCGGTTTTTCTACACGGCTGCTTAGGCTATAGAATTCCTGGACGTAAAAAACATCCTCTGTCAGTTTCATACTGACGATTTGCGACGGCGACAAGGCCAGGAAACTACTGCCCTTCTTAGCCCCAAAATCCCATAGATAATAACATTCCAGCTCATACTCCGCACCTGTGGCGGGGCTGGCCGGACCCTTGCCGTAATGCAACGGAGCGCATAGACTTACTACTTCCCGGCAAAGTTTCCTGCTGAAAAAGGTCAGTTCGAGTCGTTTCTCCTGCTCAATCCCTTCAATGAAAACGTCATGGTCCCTATGCACAGAGATTACTCCTTATAATAAGAGTTTTGCAAAATGGAGATTAGGCATATATTATTTAAGGAAATTCGTTCTTTGATTTCCTTAAATAATTAACGTAAGTAATTATCTATCAAGCAGTTCCTACTTGACAAGGAAAAATCAAAAAAGAAGATTTTTCCTTTTCAAAGTATGCCTAATCTCCATTTTGCAAAAGTTCATTTATAATAAGCAGCCGAAGGCACGGAAAGTTGCCTCTCACGCGCCCCCGGCGCCACCGCACCTAAAAATTTTCAAAACAACACACTGGGTTTAATGTTCCAGGTTCACGGTTCAAAGTTGGTGGAATAGTCCTATTTTTAACCTTAAACCGTTGAACCGGGAACCTTCTAACGTACTCGTAATTTACAGCGTTTCTCGCGGGGTTCAGCCCATGAGATAACGCAAAGAGCGCCACTATCTATATAGACAGCGTTTCTCGCGGGGTAAATGTTGATAACGAATCTGGAAGATTTTAAATATTTTTTCCGTATCGGCCTTTTAAGGCCATAAAGGCGGTTTTTTAGTCATAAAATTTGCCCGAGATTCAAGGAGAAGCGAGAATCTGTTACTGGATTGTCGATTTAAGATTGACAATTTACGATTTAAGGTTGCCAATTTTGCATTTCCTCGCTTAAAATCGTCAATTTATAGCCTGGCTATCGAAAATCTCATGGTTCTGGGTTTAATGTTCCAGGTTCACGGTTCAAAGTTGGTGGAATAGTCCTATTTTTAACCTTAAACCCTGAACCTTTTCAACCTTGAACCGTTGAACCGTTGAACCCTGAACCGTGAACCCCTTCACATTCATATTTATTATTAAGGATTTTATAGCAAATGACACATTTAGCATTCTCCCGAA
>DATKWK010000031.1:0-1378 GCA_035529595.1 Bathyarchaeia archaeon | reverse complement strand
GGTCAGCCCATTGCCCATACTAACCAATTGTGGAATTTTGGGGGGATGGTTTTGGCAGGGCTTGCTTTTACCTTAGCCGGGGGTTGTCCCGGTCGCCAACTCTTCCTTTCCGGGGAAGGTGATGCTGATGCCGCTGTATTCATTTTAGGAATGATTGTGGGAGCAGGCTTTGCTCATAATTTTGCCATCGCCAGTTCTTCGAAAGGTCCGGATCTTTGGGGGCCTGCTTCAGTTATTGCAGGATTAATTATCTGTTTTATTATTGGTTTTAGTATGAGTGATTTAGGAAAAAAGATGGTGGAGGCAAAAAGATGAATCAGAGGGTTGATGTCCGGGGACTTTCCTGTCCGCTTCCGGTAGTTGTTGTTAGGAACAAACTGCTGGAGATAAAAAAAGGAATTTTAGTAGTTTTAATAGATACCGGAACTTCTAAAGATAATATTACTCGGATGGCTACAAATGCAGACTGGAAAGTAGTAGCAAGAGAAGAAGATGGAGAATATTTACTTACCATTTCCAAATAGAAAGAAAAAAGTGTGAGAGAAAAATTATGATTTATCTGGATAATGCAGCTACCTCTTATCCCAAGCCCAAAGAGGTAGGTCAAGCAATGCTATATTTTTTAGAAAAGGTGGGTGCTAGTCCCGGGCGTTCCGGTCATCGGCTTTCCATTGAAGCTGGACGTATGCTTTATCATACCAGAGAAGGTTTAGCAGAATTATTTAATGTTGATGATCCTTTGCGAATTATATTTACTTTAAATGTAACAGAGGCATTAAATCTTGCCTTAAAAGGGATGCTACGAACTGGAGACCAGGTAATTACCAGCAGTATGGAACATAATTCAGTTATGCGGCCTCTCCGAGAGTTAGAGAAAAAAGGGGTAGAGGTTAAAGTAGTTTTTTGTTCTCCTAAAGGCTTCCTTGAACCCCAAGATATAGAAAAATCGATTAGAAAAAATACCAGGTTAATCGTGCTAAATCATGGTTCAAATATTATTGGCACTTTGTTGCCTATTATTGAGGTGGGGAAAATTGCCAGAAAGCATAATATTCTTTTCTTGGTAGATACAGCTCAAACGGCTGGTTGTTATCCTTTAGATATTAAAAAGGATAATATTGATCTTTTAGCTTTTACCGGGCACAAAGCTCTCTTTGGACCGCCAGGCACAGGAGGGTTGGTAGTCGGAGAAAGGGTGGATATTAAAAAGTTAAACCCTTTAAAAACCGGGGGGACAGGCAGCCGTTCAGAGTCAGAAGAACAGCCAGATTTTCTGCCTGATATCTACGAAAGTGGAACTCCCAATACGGTAGGTCTAAGCGGATTAAATGAGGGTGTGCATTTTATCCTTAAAGAAGGAGTTGATAAAATTCGTCAA
>DATKWK010000030.1:0-1434 GCA_035529595.1 Bathyarchaeia archaeon | reverse complement strand
GATCTTGATAGCTTTTGAAAAAACCACTTTTGCCCGGTCATATTTTCCCTGTTTGAATAGTATCAGTCCGATTTTATTATATGCTTGGACATTATCGGGTTTTAATTTTATCACTTCGGCAAAATGGGTGAACGCTTCTTCTGTTTTTCCCTGTTTTAGCAAAATATTCCCAAGGTTATATTGTGCTTTTATATATTCCGGATTGATTCTGAGTGCTTGCCTGTAGTGTAAAACAGCCTCATCAAGTTTCCCCTGAGTAGATAGCACATATGCCAGGTTATAGTGCGTATCAGCATTTTCGGAATCGGTTTTCAGTATTTCTATATAATGGTACACTGCTTCATCAGCCTTTCCCTTTATAAACAACACATTTGCCAAATTCATCCGAACATCAGTTCTTTTTGGATTGATTTTAAGCGCTTTGTTAAAATAATATACTGCATTTTCATAATCTTTTTTTTCATAAAGAGCTGTTCCCAAGTTATAAAGCGCCCGAAAGTAGTTGGGTTTAATCTTTAAGGATTCTTTATAATGGTAAATGGCCTTATCAAGATCAACCGGACCATAGGCCGTGCCCAAATTGTTTTGTGCCTTATAGTTGTTTTCAGTTACTTTAACGGCATTTTCAAACAACGCAATTCCGTTTTTCCAATACCCCAACTGATGGAAGGTCTTCCATGCCAGGGCTGAAAGGATTATCATGATAGATACACCAAGAAAGAATTTTCCATATTGCCATTTTATAAAAAAGTCTGAAACGCCCCATGCGACAATGATAAATAGCCCGATCAAAGGGATATACGTGTATCGATCCGCCATGGCCTGATCGCCGACCTGTACCAATCCGATCACCGGAACTAGAGTCCCAAGATACCAGAACAGCCCAACGGCGATATACGGATATTTTTTAAATGTACGAATAGAAAATAGGATCGCAGCAGCAATCAGCAAAGCTGCCCCAACGATGGTCCATCCCGACAGGGCGTCTCCGGGATGTGGATAAAAGACCGCCAGTTTACGGGGCCAGATCGCTTTCGACACATAGCTGACATAGGAAACAAGTGCATTGGCGATGCGGGTTTTCAGCGATAACGCCTCCAACGCTTTTACCGCCCCGTCGCTTTTCTGGGCTAAAAAAGTCAAAATGCTCGAAATAACCACCGGGAGAAAAAGTGGAATCTTTTCTAAAATGAGTTGTCTGAGGCCTTTAAAGCCATAATAAATTGTTCTTTCGGGTTGAAAAAGACCGTCATTTTTATTTATCTGATACTGAAATCTTTCAAGCGGCCAGATGTCCAGTAAAAGCAAAACAAACGGAAATGTCACCAGCATCGGCTTGGCCATAAGGCCTAAACTAAGAAATACGATAATCAGCAGATAAATCTTAAAATCAGATGTCTTGACATACCGGTGGTATGCAAAAATCATCATCAA
>DATKWK010000029.1:0-10221 GCA_035529595.1 Bathyarchaeia archaeon | reverse complement strand
AGGTTTTGGCAAGTTTTCAAAAACTCTGCTTTTAAACCAACCTACTATAAAGATGTTCTTAAGGCTCGTTTTTCCTTTTCTCTCAAATATTTCATTGTGCTTTTTGGCTTTTTAAGTTTTTTAACCTGTTTTACCATTGCTTTTTTCCTTTGGCAAAAAGCCGACCCCTTTTTAAAGCAAATGGAAAGTAAATTACCGGAGTTTTATCCTGAAGAATTGGAAATCCAGATTAAAGATGGCCAGGTGTTTACTAACGTTACTGAGCCTTATTTTGTCGCTCTTAATCCTGATTTTTTCCCCAAAGATATCAAACAAGGGCTCGAAAACCAACCTTTACAAAACATCTTGGTTATCGACACCTTAGCTCAAGCTACTGATATTCGTAAATACCAAACTTTTGCTTTGTTAACCAAAACTGATGTGGCCTTTATGGCAGAGAATAATGAAATCCGGGTTTATGGTCTTGAGGAAATTAAGGATTTCAGTCTTAATCAGCAACAAGTCAACCAAGCGCTGGGAAAAATCACGCCTTATCTCAAAAAAATTATTCCTTTTCTTATCTTGTTGACTTTCCTTGTTGTTCCTCCAACCACTATCTTGCTTAAATTTTCTTCCTTGGTGTTTTTTGCTTTACTCGCTTTACTAATGGCTCGACTCTTTAAACATCGACAGGTTACCTATATTAAGGCTTTGCAAGTTAACCTTCATGCCATTACCTTACCTACTATTATTACTGCCGTTTTCCAGTTCTTCGGCGCCTTCCCCAAAGTTCCTATGTTCGGCACGATTATTCTTTTTATTTTCAACCTCATCATCTTTGCTTCCCTAAGGGAAAAATAGCCCCTCCCAGTTTTTTAAAAATTTTAGGCTTGATGGTATAATTAGCTGAAATGGAAAAAGTCAACCTTACCCGGATTGAAAACACCAATATTCTAATCCTACTTAAGACCTGCCAAAAAATGGGAATCAAATACCAGCTTTTGGATTGGGATAAATATAAATTCAAATTAGTAAAAGACTGCAAGGAACATATTATTTGGGAAAAAAGCATGGGTTTGAATTCTTCTTTAGCGATTTCTATTTCTCGGGATAAACATAAAACCTATCAAATTTTAAAAAAAGCCAACTTACCTGTTTTGCCTCAAATTGAAGTTAAAAACTTAGCTCAATACCAGGAAAAAGGCCATCTTATTCCTTTCCCTCAAGTTCTAAAACCCACTCTAGGAGAAAAAGGCCAAAATATTTATTTGAATATCAAAAACCAAAAACAAGGAGAAGAAACGCTCATAGAGTTACTTAAAAAAACCCAAAATGTTGTCGTTGAACCTTATTTTAAAGGACTTGATTACCGCTTTATAGTTCTTGCCAATAAAATTATTGGTTTGGCCCAGCGCCAGCCGCCGGTCATCACTAGCGATGGCAAACATAATATCAGAAAGCTTATAAAACTGGAAAACCGGCAAAGATTTAACCTTAACAAGAAAGTCGGCCGCCGGATGCTCAATCGGATTTTGGTTTGGCAAAGAGTAAAGTGGTATTTAAAACAGCAAGGATTAAGTTTTGACGATATTCTTCTTAAGGATACCAAGATTACCCTCTACCCTATTCCTAATTTTTCCACCGGCGGCACTGTCGAAACAGTCTCCTTAAAAAATATCCATCCCAGTTTTATTAGATTAGCCCTTAAAATTAGCCAAACCATCGGTCTTACTTTAATTGGCATTGATATGCTTATCAAAGATATTAATAAACCTTCAACTCGGGAAAATTGTGCGATTATCGAGGTCAACTCCGACCCTGGCTTAAGGCTTCACGACTGGCCAAATGCTGGTGAACCCCAACATGTCACTGAAAAAATTTTAAACTTCATCTTTAAATCTTAAGAAGCGCCTATGTCATGCTGAATTCATTTCAGCATCTTCTTGCTTCAAACAACAAAAATATCCCATAGTATTGACAAAAATAAGGCGTTATGTTATATTAAATGCATAAAAATAATATAAGAAGGGCAGAAAAACGAGCAAGTTTTCGCCTGCTCGTTTTTTCGTAAGAGATTTTAAATCTCTCGCCCGCCTAAATATTTGCAAAGCAAATTTTTGGCGGGTAAAAACTTTTGGCAGTAAAGACTCGGTCGGAAAGAAAGCCCTTCGTTTCCGACCGGATCCTTGCTGTCAAAATCTTTTAAGGCTTTTAAGCGGTCTTATAAAGAAAAACAGCAATTAGCACTTTAACAACTTGAAAATAACTTTTTCAAGTTAAACTTAAGTTGTTTTGACCGGGTTTTGCTTCCTTTTGCGGAAGATTAAAGCCTTGTTAAAAACAAGTCAAAACAGCTGGTTTCTTGAATAAGGCTACAAAAAATAACTATTTACGATTAGCCAGTGAAAAGTGGTTAGTTGTGGGTGAAAAGTTTTAAGCGTTGTTTTTCCTCTTGAAAGGTTAAGGGTTTGGTTACCGGCAGTCCGGTAAAGAATAGAAGTAAATTAAGAATTAAGAATTATGAATTAAGAATTATCAATATATAAAAACATGAATTACGAAATTATTCAGGCTGCTATCACTATCATTCTGGAAGAAAGGATCTTGTCATTCTGGAGCAAACGAAGTGAGCGATAGAATCTCTTTTTATTGTGATCCTATCGGGCACCAAAGGCGCCCTTCAGGATGACATATAACAGACTTGGCATTTCATAACTCAAGCTAAAATGCTTCTATTTTTTATTGGATTGCTGGTTTCTTAACTTAACCGATTTTCTGGCGGAGTGGGCCGCCGGAAATACATTTCCAAGGAGGAAAAAAAACATGAACGCAAGAATGCGTTCAATCGCAATGACTGTTCTCTCAGTGCTGGCGCTTTTCGTAGCGCTATTGGGGTTCCTCAGGAACCCCCTGTCTATCGCCCTGGCCCAAAACCAGGTAGTCGTCGCCACCCCCGGCGACGACCCAGAGCAGGCTGAAATCTGCGCGCAAACCCTTGACGCAGCGCAGATCGAAGCCTGTCGCGCTGACGGCTACCTGACGCAGGAACCGGATCCCCGCGCAACATTACAACAGTCGCTGGAAACCTCCGTATTGAAGGCGACTGAAGTAACCGCACAGGCAAGCCCGACACTGAGCGTCGTTGTCGTCGATAAAAGTTCGTCGTACGGTAATGGCGTCTCTACGGCAATCAATACTCTTCGCGCTCTGGTGAGTATGGGACATAAAGTCAGCGCCTGTAAGTACAGTGCAACAACAATATGCTACGAGGGTTTCACCGAGGACGCTGGGTTGGTGGTAGCCTGGCTTGAGCAAAGCCATGAGATAGAAGACGGCACCAACTTCTGCGAACTCACAACGGCGCTGATAGGAGAGGAAACCTCACCAGGTGGAATCTTTTATCAGGAAGACCCAGACCACAACGCTTCGTGGCAGACAATGATCTGGACAGACGCTTGTCCATACTGGTCCGGCTGTGATGCCGTAGCAGCATTGACCCGTCTGCATTCACAGATGAACTATTTGGGCGGGTCACTGGTTGGTTCAGGGCCCGACGATGACTGCTCCCTCTGGGACCAGTTTGACTCTCACGTTCCAGACGGGAACTTGCCCCTGCCGAATGCCAGGTTCGTATCGCTCTCTGGTAATGACAGGGGGAATTGCTCGCTGAGCCTAGAATCTTGTCGTACTATCCAGTACGCCGCCGACCAGTCCGACGCCAACAACAATCTCCTTGTCTCCGAAGGTGAGTACACTGATCTGGTCTATCGCAGCGGGATGACCCAAACGGTGTACCTCGACCAAAACGACCAAAACCTGACCATCTTTGGCAGCCGCGATCCTGACACCTGGGACATAAGTCTGAATCCCACCATCGCTAATCCGCATCAACTAGGACGCGGCATCACGATCTCCGGAACCACGGTTTCGCTGGACAGCATAACCGTGATCAACGGCAACGGCTACGCCATGCCGTTCCCAGGATATGAGGTACACGACTGGTGGAGACAGATGGGCGGAGGTCTGCTCGCCATTCAAGGGGCATCCGTCCGTGTGCAGAACTCGGAGTTTGCCCTGTGTTCAGGCGAGGCCGCCGGTGGACTAGCAATCGAGTACGCCAATATCAACATGGACAACTGCTATCTACACGACAACAACGGTGATTCCGCCATTGATCTCTATGAGGGCAGTAACTCGTCAATCACCGGTTCTACGTTCGAGGGGAACGGAAATGGGGTCTTCCTGTTCTACAGCTCGGGTGTAGTGATCAGCAAATGCCACTTCCTCGACAATACGTGGAATGGCGTAAGGCTTTATGGATTGAGTGGGACGACTATCTCCCACTCTTCGTTCGCCTACAACAACGCAGGCGTACACGGCGCCTGGGCGAACGACACGCTCATAGAAGGAGCAGAGCTCGAAGGGAATGGCTACGGAGCCTACTGCGCTTTCTGTGAGAGATCGCGTTTGGTCCGCACCCGTGTCTCTGGGCAGGCTTTCTCCGGGGTGTTCGATGCGTTCTCTGGATTAACCCTCGAAAACACCCTTCTCGAGGGAAATCTGGCGAACGGTCTGGAGAGTTGGGGTGGGTCGCAAGTGTACCACTCCAATGTTGTTAACAACAACGTGGGTCTGCACTCCATCGATGGAGGTCCGGTGGTAGTCAAAAACTCCATCGTATCGGGGAACAGCTATGGTTGCGTGACCGAAACCAGTAGTGACTTCCCCGGGGAGATCGTTGGGGACACGAACGTCGTCTGGCAGAACGATGTTTTGGCCGAGGGCAGCTTGATCACCCTCACCCACAACCTCGAAGCCGATCCCCTGCTGGATGCGGACTCCATCCATATCCATCCCTGCTCACCAGTCCGAAACGCTGGAGCCAACGTTGACGTCACCACCGACTATGACGGTGACACTCGGCCCGACGGCTCAGCGCCAGAAATCGGCATGGATGAGGTCAGCGAGGAGTGTATTTTCGAGGCACCGGTGGCAAACAACGACAACTACAGCATAACCCAAAATATGCCACTGATCATACCCACGCCTGGTGTGTTGGGTAACGATACCGATCCCGATAGTAGCGTCCTGACCGCAACGCTTGTCAGTAACCCAAGCAAGGGTACACTCGTCCTCAAGGCCGATGGTTCGTTTGTCTACACGCCGACGCTTGGATCTAGTGGGGTCATCAGTTTCACCTATGCGGCCTATGATGGTCTCCTCACTTCGAATGTGGCCACCGTCACCATCAACGTTGAACATGGACCAACAACGTACATTTACCTTCCCCTGTTGGCCCGGGACTTCACGACCCTGAATGGCGTCCAAATTGATGGACCCGAGGTTTGCCAGGTAAACAAGGTCTGCAGTTTCACTGCCGCAGCCGTTCCGGCAAACGCCTCTGGTCAGCCATTCACCTACACCTGGATACCGACACCGCAAAGCGGCCAAGGGACGAACGTAGTGTCATTCCGCTGGTCGGCGGTCGGCCCCAACCCCATCGTTGTCACCTTGATAGGGCAAGGCCGAACCTTGACTGCCAGCAAGGAAGTCAAGGTTGTCCTTGATCCGCTATATCTGCGAATCCAGTCCCCAGACGAAGTCCTTGAAGGAAAGAAGTTCCTCATAGACCTTGAGGCGGACAATTTGGGTCCGAATGACATCACCTTCCTGGGTAACTTCGAAACCGGCCCAAATCTGAAGGCAATGGAGTATTTTTACGACCGACAACTCTTTGTCGGAAGTAACAACACCTTGAGCGTCGAGGAGGCAATCTGGGGTCAACGCTGTACGGACTACACAACGGTATTGTGGTGGGCTGACTACCAGGGAACGACAATCCAAACAAGTAAGTCAGTCAGGGTTACCCCTTATCAAGGTGGCGACCAAACACCATTCCCCTGGTCTGTTAGCGTTGGGCCTGAGCAGGAACAGTTCGGTCTGTCTCGTATGGTTCCTGTCTTTGTCCAAGCTACCCTTCCAAGAGGTAGAGCGGATATCTACCTCACAAACTCAGCCGCCAGTAGTAGTTGGCAGGCCGAGGTCAACTATGTAACTCCCTATATTACATTCGATTGGTGGTGGACCTGTTATGGCCACACCGCCATGTGGCCCGCCACAATCGAAAGACACGAGCAACTAATCCAGGGAGTCTTCTGGTACAGAATGAAGGAGGTCAGTGATACCATCAGGGTCGAGATAGACTGGAACGGATCGAGGGTGGCTAGGATCGACGTTCAGATCCCCGGCAACGGCACACAACCGTGGGCTTCGGTCACAGCCAACGATCTCCACAACATATGGCGGACGTTCTACGCCCCACCAGTCGGCCAATCGTCCCAGTAGCCGGGACACAAAAAGTAAGAAACCAGTGAAGTAAGCCAGAGGAGGCTGGTATGACTCTCCCCACAGAGAGTTTCTAAACGATACCAGCCTTCCTCCTTTTTTTTATAAATCAATCTTCTTTATCTTCTTAAAAATATTTTTTTCCAAATACATCAAACTAAGAAAAAATAATTTATTTTCAAACCTTTATAAGGTGTTTTTTAGTGGGGCATGAAGAGATCCTATCGGGCGCCAAAGGCGCCCTCCAGGATGACAAAAGTCTAGAATTGTTATAATTTGCACGCGATCGCGTATCATTTATAACAATTAGCAAAGCTCAATGTTTCTTTTTTGTTCTTGAAGGAATCGCCTGAAGCTGGTAAGCCCTATAGATCTTTTTACAAACAGCTGAAGCCCAGTCATTTAATTTGTTTGAAGATAAAGCAATTTTATCTTTAAACAAAACTCTTACCAGACGTTCTCCTGGTTTTAGAATCTTAGCTTTGTAAGGTGCTCTTTCCACCAAACAAAACTCTTCCTTATCTTCCAAATCTTGTAAAGAAAAACCAGCTCTTTGCCAAACCAGTTTTCCCTTCTCCATCTTATAAACGCCTCCCTTTATTTCTCCATCAACCTTGACCCATTTTCTTTCCTGATTGTGCATCACTACATGAGCCGCTGTTTTAGGCTGGCGATACATTTCCTGAATCTTTGGGAAATCTATCTTGTAGTTAATCTCAAGATATTCCAGCAAATGGAAAACATCAAAGCTCGGTTCACCATAAATGTCCTGCATCATACTATAAACTGGAAAAGCACCCGTGTAGCGGGAATTGCACTCAACCGGCCAAACCTCTTCATTTTTCTCGTCAACGGCCAGGTCAATGCCAAAAACGCCTTTATACCCTTTCTGACCCATAAATTGGCCCAAAGTCCGGCAAAGTTTTTCTCCGCGGCGCTGGATTTTGGCAGAAAAAAGCTTAAAACCCCAGTCATGGCCGCACCAAACTCCAGACCGGCCTTTAAAAGCGGTTGCTTCAGGAATATCAATCAATTGGGTCTGAACCAAACCGCAAAGAACAGCGTCTTTGGTTACACAGCCGGTAATACTAGCCGCTGTTCCCGCAATATATTTGGTTACGTTAACCCAAATCAATGCTTTTCCTTCAGTTCTTCTTCTGATTACATAAGCTTTAAACTCCCGCCACTCATCTCTGGTTTTGACAAAAAAAGTGCCGACGCCGCCCCCGATTTTACAATCAGGCAGTTGGAAAACCAGTTTCTGGCCGTATTTTCTTTTAAAAACTTCATATTGACTGCTGGTAAAATCATCAAGCAACAGGGTTTCACCCGGAATCATGGTTAAACCTGCTTTTCTCCCCAAAATCCGGAACTCTTTTTTATCCTCAAAAGGGTCACGCACAAAACAAGGACTGGCCA
Organism: Bathyarchaeia archaeon; assembly: GCA_035529595.1. Taxonomy (GTDB): domain Bacteria; phylum Patescibacteriota; class Microgenomatia; order PFEM01; family JAFGMK01; genus DATKWK01. The sequence continues at coordinate 2,478 of DATKWK010000029.1, read as the reverse complement.
AAATTTTAATACCCAGTTTGTGACAGACCTTTTCCACTTTATTAGTTGATTTATAGACCAATAGACTTGTTCCCTTTGCCAAGGATTTAAGCAGTAAGGAAACCTGAGGAATTTTCATAATCGAAGAAGTATTTTGCTTTTTAAGTTTAGCAAGGTTAATCTTAAAGTCAGTCTGAAGACAATAAACCCGGCATTTCCCTCTGATTGCCTCAAGATCGCTGGTATTCTGCAGACAAATTATGGAGTAATTAGGCAGCAAAAAAGCCGGACCGGTTCGCGTAAAAGCAGAAACAGCAATTCCCAAAACTGGTTTTTTGTAGGTTCTTAGTTTATCAAGTAAATCTTTCATCTTAGTGCAACTGCCTTTATTCCGGATTGACCAAAAATCCCTTCAAATCTCTACGACCAATAATCATTGCTCTTTTTAAATTCGACCGGTCAGAAATATTAGCGGCGGTTTTTATTTTCTTCCCTCCCAGCCAAAAAACCAACTCCACAATCGGCCGCTTCTCTCTTCCCATTGAGCTTTTATATTCCCCATGAAAAAGGATGTTTTCCGGACTTAAAAGCCCCAATCTTCTGGCCAAAACCTCATCAATGGAAGTCCGGAAAGCACCGGTATCAATCTTGGCTTTAACCAAAACTTTTTCTCCCATAAAAGAACGAACCTCAATCTCTTCAAAAACGTTAATCCTTTTTTTGCCGACAACCACGTCCTGCAATTTAGGGTCGGCAAATAATGACTGGGCAATCTTGATCCCTTTTTCTGATGTCTCTACTTTTAACCCCTCTACTCTCTCTAATCTCCGCCTTAGACCTGCCTTGTTAGCCACCTGAATCTTTAATCCCGGCTGAGCATTGACCTCCAAAACTTTAGGCAAAGTTTTGCCTGGATGTTTAAGCGAAGGCTGCAAAACAATATCGGCCCGCATGAAACCAAGTCCCGGAATCGCTTCTTGACAGCTGATGGCCAATTTCATTACTTCTTCCCATTCGGGTATTTTAATCCCGATCAATTTTCTTCTGGTTCCCGGAAAAAAAGTAATCGGTGTGATCCATTTAACCGCATTAATGGTAATACCGGTAGCAATATCAATACCGCAAGCAATTGCTCCCTGAAACATATTGGCCCGACCTCCTGATTCTTGGGTAGGTAACCGAAGATAAGCCATCACCGGTATTCGGTTAAAAACCAAAACGCCAATATCCGGAGTCCCGCCCCAGCAAACCCTTTCAAAAGCAGGATGAACCCTCACTCTCTCCTCAATAAAAGCAATATCCGGCGTTCCTTGCATGGAAAAGCGCCCTTCCAAAATTTCCCTGATCAAAAGCTTAAAATCCTCTACCTTAACCGTCTTACCGGTAGTAGTTACCCATTCTCCTTGCTGTTGGCCATTTTTTTCCACCACCAAAATTCCCTCTCCTCCCAAGGAATTATCAGGTTTGATCACAAAGCTCTCCCCAAGTTTTCTGACAAAATCAAATTTGTCTATTTCCTCAAATTTTCTAAAAACACGGTAAAGCCTGGGCGTAGCAAGTTTTGCTTTTTGCAAGGAGTTCTTGGTCAAAAGTTTGTGATCGGCAACCTTTCTTCCCCAATGTCTGTTATAGCGGGAAAGATAAAGGACGTTGCGAGCATTTAACCCTAAAATATCACGCGTATTAACCATAAAATTATCTCAAATGTCAAAATTCAAAACCCAAAACCAAAACTTAAATCTAGAAATCCATCAATTAGAGAAAATTAAAAAAGATTTATGGTTTTACATTTAGATTTGAGATTTGAGATTTGCGATTTGAGATTACTTAAGGATTTCCTTAAATTTTTTGTATTCCAACAGCCTTAAACCCGCATATTTACCCATAAATACATCCAAAATCGCCACAGCTAAAACACTAATTTCCGGCTTCAAAAGGAAAAATTTCTGCAGGAAATCAAGTTGAAGAACAAAAGAACAAATTAGGGCTATAAACAATGTTTGCAAAGTCATCCTGATTGCCTGTTTCATTGACATTCCCGCTTGAATACTGATAAAACTGTCAGTTAAGAGAATCAAAATTAAAACCGGAAAAATAGAAAGATTAATAATAACCGCCAAGTTTAAAAAAGGAGAAACAAACATTAGTGCCAAAACTGCCAAGGTCACAAACCAAATCAAAAGAGCCATTCTCGGTAAATACTGAAGTTTCATTTTACGCAAAAACATTCTGGCGCCATTGGCAACCACAATAATAGTGAGAAACAAAATCAATCCCTCAACAATGCCGGTGGCGACAAACACCACTGATAAAACTGCGGGTAAAAAGATGCCAAAACCGCGGATACCGATAATATGCCTGGAGCCGGCAATAATGGCGGCCACTAAAGGAAAAAGTAAAATCAAAACAAGGGTGTTAGCCGGCACTCCTCTTTGCACTGCAGACCTAATACTGTGCTGCAAAAAATTGGTCGGACTAAGCGGTCCAACCGGACGATCA
>DATKWK010000028.1:0-10336 GCA_035529595.1 Bathyarchaeia archaeon | reverse complement strand
TACTTTAAATAATACTCCCAGAAAATGTCTGAATTTTTTTACTCCCAATGAAGCTTTAGAAAGGGAAGCCAATAGTTACAAGTTTAGAAAATACAGAAAACAAAAAGAAACCACTGTTGCACTTCAACTTAGAATGTAGGTAGAAATATTTTCTATTCTATAGAAACCTATAGTCAATGTCAAGAAGACAAGACAGTAATAATCAATACCCTTTTAGAGCCTCCGATTTAACAGTTATGAAGTTTTCGCAGTAATCGTTTTGGCTGCTAGCCCGATTCCTTTATCATCCAAAACCCTACAAGCTTGATTAAAAGCCTTTTGGGCAACTTCGGGTTCCGGTTGTAAACGTCGACGGGCAGCAATAACTTCTGCCGTCCGTCCGACATTCTCCCATCGACTCTTATCTAATAAAGCCTTAACCAGAAGTAGTCCCTCTTTTCTGATTTCTTCATCACTCTTACCAGCTTCTCTCATCCTTCCGATTTCAGTCCTTATCTCAGCATAGTCCGGATTGCCAACTTCTACTGATTGGTCCATTAAGCCAACCAAGATCAAGGCCGCGGTTTTGGCTAAAATCACCTCCGCCAAGTGAGCCCGCTCAGGATAAAGTGCCCCTAAATCGAAATTTTCTCTCTCTTGCTTTCGCATAAATCTGGCTCCGGCTCTGGCGGCTTCTGCCTTCATCTGGAGCGTTAACCGGCTAAGTCTAGCGACCATCACTGCTTCAACCATCGCCCCAAAAGTGAACAGGTTGTTTCCCTGAGCAACAATTCCTGGTCCGCCGTCCGGTCTTGTAAACTCTAAATAAGCAGAACCTAAAGTAACTCTTAAGTCATCCGCGTTACCACCATTTTCAGCAAAAACCCGGTAAAGACGTTCAATCCTTCTTCTGACGACAGTTTGTTTTTCTTCTTTACCGGTAGCCCGCCTAAGTTCTGCCAGATCTTCAGAAGTAAGAATTTCACAAGCCTCGAACGGATTTGAACCGGCAACCATAAAAACCGGTACTCTTGCCTCGGCTAAAGCTTGAATTACTTCATCGTTAAAAGCGTCGGCAGTTGCTGCAAATCCGTAGAGAAAAATCGCCCCGTCATCATGCTCCTGAACTTTTTGGGTTGCTAATCGAATTGTTTCTGCTAAAGTAATTTGCTCCTCAGAACCCCGGCCGACTCCTTGCCGAAAATCCCGGATCGCCGCCCAGCGCGGATCAGCTTGACCGATAACCAAACCTAATTCTTGCTGAAAAGACCTAAATTCGGCTCTTCCCTGACTCTCTTTTACTCGTCTATCTGCTACCAGTAATCCTGCTGAATCTAAAAACCAGAAAAGAGTCCTGAATATCTCCTCCTCAGGGATCTGACCGCAAAATACTTCCCGTGCTTGATCAAAAATCCCGGTTCCGGCCCCGCCGGCACCGTAACCGATAATTTGGGAATGCTCGATATTTATACCTAATAATTCGGCTAAAAGCAAAATTTCCGCCATTAAGCTGCCGGTTCCCTCAACATCGTCATTAAGAGACCGGTCATTTAATTCTCTGGCAAGACGAATATTAAGCCAGGCTTCACTACCAGCAAAGTCTTCATCCATAACAAAACCTATTCCCAGTCTTTGATAGGCTGTTTTAATTACTCTCATCGCTTTTTGATACTGTGGATCTTCGCTTCCCAATCGAGGCGCCTTAATTCCCTTGTACTCTGGGTCGTCCTGTAGTCTTTGACGATTAGTCCCCATGTCAAGCATCACTCCTAGCATCAAAGATAAGGGCAATCTCCCTTCTGTTACTGTATAGACACACATTAATTTCCGACGGTAATTAACTTGGCTAATTCACCTAAATCACCCTCGGCTAAAGGCCGACGACCATCGGTATTGCAAAGATCCATTCTTGATAAAAATTCTTCGCTCCAGTCCGAATCATTAGGTGCTTTCAAGGCTTCATACATCTCTCGCGCCCGCTGTTTAATCAATTCACAGACAAAAGACACCGCTCCATCTTCATCTTCTTCAATTTCTCGCAAAAAATTATCGTCAACCTGAATAGTTAATGGTAACAACGATTCCGGCAGATACGGTTCCAAGAGATTCTCGTAGCGCATTGCTGGGGCAATACCCGGAGTATAGATAATATGCCAAAGGTCTTCTTCTCGAATCAATCGAGCGGTTTCTTCAGGATATAAAGACACACACCATACCCAGTAGGTATAATCTGCCACTGCTCTTTGATCCGAAGGTACTCCTAATTCCGCTGCTCTTTCTTGAAGCTGCCTGAATCCGTCCATCAAATCTTGAGGCAATTTTAATCTTTCTTCTTCAGAACCAGGCCCTTTTACTTCTACCCTTACCATTATAATAAAATCCTAATTAATAAACTAAATAAGTCTTTAATTCGGAGCAGATTATTGATTCTAACAACTACCTATAATATTTGTCAACCAGTATTTAAACAAGATGCGATTAATAGTTAATATCAATATTATTCGACAATTATTTCAAAATATTGTTGACTATTTTTATTTTATAAAAAGAACTTTATTATTCTTTTCGGACAATTTTATTACTCTTAAATATCCTGAACCGGATTACTCTGCCTTCAGCTCCTTAAGCTAGTTTTTTTCAAAAAATGAAAATCCCGTAGTAAAAATACTGACAAGTATTTAAGCCGGAAGAGAGTCTTTTAATTCCCCCGCTGGGGTGGAGCTTCCTGGTGTTTTAAAAACCGGTAGGCCGAAGCGGCCGCCAACGCGCCCATTGCTTCAACCGTTACCAGTTGCTGAAAACGCGGTAAATAGTCAGTCATATCACCGGCGGCAAATAGCCCGGTAACATTAGTCTTCATTTCCTTATCAACTTTAATATAGCCAACCTCGTTTAGCTCCACACCGGCAATCTTGGCCAGCCCTGTTCCCGGTACGCCGCCAATCTCGATAAATATGCCATCCAAAGCCAATTCTTTTGATCCTCTAAGAGGGTTATCTAGAATCGCCTTTTTAACTACCTGGTCTCCCTGAATCTCGACGATATTAGTATTGTAAATCGGCTCGATTTTCGGATTTGAAAGCGCTTTTTCCGCCCAAATCGGCTCCGCCCTTAAACTCTCTCCGCGATAGATGATATACACCTTCCGGGCATATTCGGCCGTATGAATGGCGCCGGAAACGGCCGCATCCGAACCGCCCACCAAAGCCACCGTCTTATCGCGAAAAAAGGGAGCATCGCAAGTGGTGCAATAGCTGACTCCCCGACCGAGAAATTCTTCTTCTCCGGGAATCTCTAGTTTTCGTCGCTCGGTACCGGTGGCTAGAATTAAAGTTCTGCTGGCATAACTTTTCCCCGAATCAGTGGTCACTTGAAAAGAGTCATCATAATTAGTCTTGATGTCTTTAACCGGATCATAAATAATCCCGGCTCCCAGCTTTTGCGCCTGATCTTCCATTTTTACTATCAACTCTAAACCGGAAATAGAAACAAAACCCGGGTAATTTTCTACTTTATGAGCCAAACCGATAGTGCCGCCTTTTTGCTTACCGATAACCAGATTGTTCATTTTATAACGACTGGCATAAATTGAAGCGGTCAGCCCGGCCGGCCCGGAACCAATGATGATTAAGTCGTATATTGGTTGTGTATTCATAGTTATTAACTCTCTCTACATGAGCTATCTATTAATTCCTTGTATCCTGCTTTACCCGGATAGCCAACCAATCTCTTTATCTCTTTACCTTTGCTAAAAATCACTACCGTCGGGATACTGACTACTTGGAATTTGGCGGCACTCTCCCGACTTTGATCAATATTCAATTTGGCAAATTTTATCTTTCCCTCGTATTCTTTGGCTAATTCTTCAATCACCGGAGCAGCCATTTGGCAGGGTCCGCACCAGGATGCATAAAAGTCAACAAAAACCGGCAAATCGGATTTCAGAACTTCTGTTTCAAAATTAGCATCAGTCAGATCAATCATCTTAACCACCTTTCTAACAGGTATAAATACTTTACACTTTTTTGATTATAATATATATCTCTTTTCTATCACTGGAGCAACGTTTCCTCCCTGTAAATTTCAAAATCTTTAATTGTCTGGTCCTGCCCGAAAATGAATGTTCCTCTCAATCTCTCCCCTTGCAATACCCGCGGCAGCCAGTAGGGGTCATCGATCCACATGTTCACAAAAGGTAAGTGGCGAATATCAAACCAAGCCGGCGCCATTTCTTCGGATTCTGTTGGCTCCCCTTCCCAATCACTGGCCAAATAAACATGCACCTCCTGACCCCAATCCAAATCGGGTGAAACCAAAGGAAAGAAAAAGCGTAAAATTGCCACCTTGGAGAAATTTTTAATGATCACCCTGATTTCTTCAACTGTTTCCCTTCTGGCCGCTTCTTCAATTGTTTCTCCGTTATCATAATCAACCTTGCCACCGACGCCGTTGAATTTACCTTCCGCAAAACCCCGCTTTTTTCTGGCCAGCAGTACTTCCTGCCTGCCGTTTTTCTCCCGGAGCAGGAAACAAAGTGTTGCCTGCCTGAGATGCTTTTGGTCTAATTCTCTAAACTTTCGTTTATCTGCCTTTGTTTTATTGGCCATTGCAGGCTATATTTAAAAAAATACACGCCGGGTGTGAAACCATATTGACACCTCAAGTCTTGACTTAATTAAATTGGATCTTACTCCGCGTTCGTAGCTTCCGAAATCTCCTTTTCAGTCTGTTCTTCTACCGGCACTCGAATCCCAAATTGAGCCAAACAATTGATTACCCGCTCATCGGCATTAATTTCTATTAATCTTTGTCTCAAATAGTTATTATTAATATAAGTAAATTTCAATAAACTTTTAATGTCCTCCAGATCATGCTTGCCCTGGTCTTTCCCCCGCTGTAGAATTGCCTTCAAAAGAATAACCTCGAGTGGATTTACAAAATAGAGCTGGTAAACGCTGATAATAACTCGCTGGGTATATTTCCAGACAAGATCGGTTAAAAAAAAGGAGTATTTATGCTTACCATTATAGACTTCGATATCGGCCGTGAACTCGATTAAGTTAGTCCCCAAGGGGCATAAAAATTGGGTCGCAAATCCGGGCTGGCTACCTTTTAATACCGATTCAGGAAAACGCTGTCTCAATTCCCTAATCGCGTAGGCATTAGTCAAAAAATCGATATCGGTCACCGGTCTGCTTCTGGTGGCCAAAGAGACATAGGCACCACCGAACAGGGCGTAGCGGACTCCGGACTGGTTAGCAATCTCCAGTACTAAATCCAATCCCTTAACTTTATCGATCAGATCCAAAAAATCATTTTTAAACTCAAGTGAATTCCAAAAAGCCATAATCTGCTTTTATCAAGATTTGGCAGCCGATAAAATTTAGTTTGCCAACCAACCGCCGTCAACATAAAGCACGGTTCCGGTAATATAATCTGCCTCATCCGAAGCCAGAAAGGCAACCGCGGCGCCAATATCTTCAGGTTTTCCAACTCTGCCTTTAGGTACTCTTGTCAGTGTCCCCCGCATTTGCTTTTCATCCTGAAGCATGCCCTTAGTCATATCGGTCTCTATTACTCCCGGAGCAACTGCATTAACATTAATCCCCTTTGGGGCTAATTCCAAAGCCATGTTTTCCGTTAAAGCGACGACACCACCTTTCGAAGCCGTATAGTGGGCTAACTGGCCGAAACCAATACCGACACCGCCGGAAGCGATCGAGGCAATATTAACAATCTTACTGCAACTGGGCATCAATTTAACCGCCTTTTGGCTGCACAGAAACTGGCCTTTAAGATTCACTCCCATTACCTGATCCCATTGTTCTTCGGTTAAATCTTCAAAGTAACCGTAGTTGATAATTCCGGCATTATTTACCAAGATATCAAGTTTTCCCCAGCGGTCCTTTACTTCGGCAAACATCTTGTCCACTTGATCTTTTTGCGAGACATCAGCTTGAAGCGTAAAAGCTTCCCGCCCCATCTTTTCGACCTCGGCAACCACGGTTTCCGCTTCGCCGGCATTGGAACGATAGTTAACGGCGACATCGGCCCCTTGTTTGGCTAAGGCTAAAACAATACCCCGGCCAATTCCGCGGGAACCGCCGGTGACTAAAGCTTTTTTTCCGGCCAAGTCAAACATGATTTCTCCTCTCCTGAATAAACTGATTATAGTTTACACGAATCAGATCAATTTTTATAGAGATAGATAATTAGGAGTATCTTTACGGCCGCTAAATCAAAAGTAGCGTAAAAAGAAAAAGAATGATTACTAAGGACAGGAAGTAACAAGCCTCTGCCCTTCGAGTGAGTTTAATTCCCAATTGCCAAAACCAGCAAGCCATACTTTTTCCCTGAACCAGCAATAATCCTTGATTAATTAAGGAATAAAGAAACAATCCGATGACTAATCCTTTACCGAAGAGAGAGGCCGTTGAAGAAATAGCAAAAAAAGTCAGCGCTACCAAGGCAATTTGGAAAACAACCGAGTGAGCCACTAAATGCTTCCTCTCGTCACAGGTATCGGAAAGAAGGTCTAAACTTTCCTTAAAACGGCGCTGATTGACCAGCGTTTTCAGCTTTCCGGTGGTCAGACTGTTAGGATCTTGCCAAACAAGATAGACCACCTGATCAAGATTATAAAGAAGTAAACCGGCAAACCCTCCCAGCCAAAAAAATACTATCTCAATCTTAAATTGCCAGCGAAGAAAGGTAACCAGACCGAGATAAATCAGTAAAACTGCTGAATAGACTGGTGCCTTTTGCCTAAACATTGCCCTGATCCAAACTATAAAAATTCAACTTTTTAAAAAAACTTACGCTGCCAAAAGCAATCATAAACAGAAAATTACCTTCTTTATTTAGAGTCTAACTCTTTCTAACCAGTATAACAAGTCTCTTTTACTATAACAAGAACTTTAAAACATTACCAGCCCTGAGTTGAACCTAAAGTTATATTTTGTTAGAATAGGAATAAGTTTTATGAAAAGCTCTCAGCCTTTCTTATTTCCCCTGCCTCGTGAAACAATGGAAAAATTTGTTCGCCTGTTGTTTGGTCCGATTGAGAAAGGTGAATCTCTGGTGCTTATTCTAAAAGCAAAAGCCGGACGTCGGGCACTCCCGAAGTTTTTTATTGACAATGCTCTCCTTTTCAAGGATCAAATCAGAAATGATCCGGGAAACTATTTTTTTTACTATATTGATCCTCCGGAAATGAGCGAGGAAACTCCTTTAGGATACCTGCTGCTTCTATATCAGGCCCTTAAGCCAGACAGTACTCTAGTACCCGGTTCATACTTTGAAATCCTTAATCTGGTTAAGCAAGCCATCAAAAAGAAACTTCAAGCCAGAGAAATTGTTTTTTTTCTCAACCAGATTGACGAGCTGCCTTTTACTGACAAAACTCTTTTCAATAATCTCAAAACCTTATGGCAAATTGATAAACGGAAAATCCATTTTGTTTTCCTCCCCTGGGACGATATTTCTCAACCGCCTTTGATATCCGATTACGGTGAACTGGCGGAAGCAATCATGGAAAATCTGGTGGAAATCCCCTCTCTTACCCCAGCGGACATTAGCTACGTCATAAAACGACAAGCCTATTTTCTGCAAACTAAATTCAATCAACAGCAAGTTGAGACGATCAAAAAAGTCAGCCAGGCTAATCCTTATTTGATTAAGGTTGCCGCCCGTTTACTCGCCCATAATCCCGACATCAAAACACCCGAAGTTTTCTTAAATAACCACTACCAAATAAAGCTTCTGAAAAACGAGTCCCAAAGAAAAATTAATCCTCTGACTGTTGACCCCCAGAGCGGCGTAATCCTGCAGGGAAAAAGACCGATTGACCTTTCTCTTACCGGTAAGGAATATGACATTTTAGTCTTCTTCCTGACTCATAAGAACTTCCCGATTTCACGGGACAAAATTGCCGAAGTTCTTTGGGGGAAGGATTCGTACGAGAAATATTCCGATTGGGCAATTGACCAACTGATCCACCAGCTAAGAAATAAACTTGCCCTGGTAGGTGTTAAAGAAAATCTGGTCACTGTAAAAGGCAAGGGCTATTGCTTTAAAGCCTCCTTCTAATTTACTTAAAAAATGGCAAAGGAACCTGATCGAGGTCTCATCACCGTAACCGAAAGACACCCTCTCTCTGAATTACTTCAGTTTTCTTCCGAAGCGCCGGCAACCAACCAAACCTTAAGTTTACTGCGTGCTCTTGACCAGGGAGAAATTCCTGAACTGTTTCAACCTTATGTTCACCCGCTCCCAGATGACCGAATGTCTTACTTTGATCCCGATCGACCGTTTGCCCGCTTTTTTCACCCTCAATCGTTGGCTGATATTCTTGCCCGGTTGAAAGAATTTAACCTGGCGGCTCTGTTAGTTGGCGGAGCCGCCAGAAACATGGCCTTAGGACGAGAAGAATTAACCGATTTGGATTTAATGATGCTTAGTCTCGATGTCCAAGAGCCGTTACTCTCCACCGTCGATTTAATCGATAGGCTAAGAGGGGCATTGGGCTTTTTTTCACCGGGCCGATTTAGAGATCACCTGTACGGCTGTCTTGAGCTGCCTGCCAGCCCTCTCTACATTGCTCTTCTCCGAAGTACGACCACCTTTAATTCGCCACCGACCAGCGCCAAAGTTTGCTGCCGGCAACCAGGTGAAAGAGGCGGTTATAACTGGTATTCCGCTTGGGAAAATATGATTGCCGACTTGGCGATTGTTCCTGATGATGCCTATTACCACCCCTGGGTTTGGGCAAGCAGACAACCGACTCAAGACAGTTTGATGTGTTATCTAGTTCCGAAACCTGGTCGGGAGATTCCGGTCCGGGGATATCTAATTGATTTTTTCGGCGCGATTCATTCCTTGGGACCGGAAGTTCTCGAGATTACCTACGGCAGTCTTGAGGCTCTTCTGCCTCCCGGCCCCCGTGATTGGCATTGGGTACTTTCGGCCACCAAGGCAGTTATCCGTGGTGGCAAGTTAGCCGTTTTACTTAATAAACAAGCTCCGGTGGAACTTTTTGACCAGGCTTCTCAAATTATTGCAACCGTAGCTAAATCCCTACCGCCTGTTTCTGCCGAGCAGGAAGCTGCAGTGCTGGTCTTTTTAGAACAAATCGAACAGACTTTAGGAAAAATTGCCCAGGCCAATTGGCCGGCAACCAAAGAACTACTGCTCTTGGAATCAGTCAGCCGGCTTTTTCCCAGGCTTAACCTGGTTTTGGAATCGAAACCGAACAGGCAGCATTCGAACGGAACTTACAGAGATCAGCTCTCCCGTGAACCTCTTTTCCAGGAAAGTCCATCAGAAGATCCCTTAAGGATATTTGTTAAAACTTGCAGAGATCAATACAGCCGTACGATTCCTGCAATACTGACTCAAGATACGGCGATCAAAGATATTCTGCCGTCAGGTGACTTAAAACCTTGGTCTCAGATAACGCGTGGAGAAATCACTCATCTTAATGCCATGGTTCGGACGACAGACCGGCATTTTCCCTTCGCCCTTCCTTCACTCAGAAGCAGTATCAGTAAAATTGCCCCGCCATTAAGAATATATTTAGGCGCCCAAGGTTGGCCTGAAAAACACTTGGTTGCTTATCTGGCCGGTAGGTTTAGCCAGCAATTGGAAAATTTATTCACTCCATTTTACCGTCTGGGAGATTTTCCTGGCAAGATATTTTACCCATTACATCGGATACGCCGGGTTTACCGCAAGCAAAGATAAAAAAATGCCATCAAAAAAAAGCTGCCTATCTAAAATAGACAAGCAGCCTTTTACCTAACTTGGTTTTGGCTTATTCACCTTTTAAGGTGGTCTTGGTAGATTTGCTGATTTGGGCAAAGATATAGCAGATCAGACAGTATCCTCCGATAAGAAGAAAAACGTAAGCTTTCACTACGAAAGCAAGCAAAGCTGACAGAGGGATAAGTGTCAGTCTGATCATTTGCTTTTTACTCACCTCCTTTCTTGGTCTGGCAGTTAAAAAATAACGGCCTGGTTTCATTTGGTATAAGCAACCATTTATTTTGATTAACCAACTTGATATTGATTAATCTTTGGTAACCCCCCTGGTTTTGGCGCTTATACCAAGTATCATTTTATAAGAGAAAAAGCGTCCCTGCTTGAGCGGTACCTCACTAAAACCTAGTGCTATAGGTTCGGGAAATCTGAGTTTTCTGAGTAAGTTACGTCTTGATCTTTCTTAGATTCTAAAACGAAGTGCAACATTGGTGTAAAATTCACCAATGAAAAACACAAGAGATTATCACCATCTTAATCTTGAAGAAAGGGTTAAAATTTACGCTTTATCTGGTCGAAAAGTTTCTTTAAGAAATATTGC
>DATKWK010000027.1:0-2125 GCA_035529595.1 Bathyarchaeia archaeon | reverse complement strand
TTCTAAAACCGCTCCTCCTATCGAGCGGGCTTTATCTGAAACCGTAAAGCAGCATTCTCTTATTCCTCGGGGGTCAATATCTCCTACCTTCATCCCTTTGGTCACCCGACTTTCAGGATAAATTAACCCTCGCAGAACTCCTGATATTTCGGCTTTTAAAGGAACTCCCTCAACCTCTGCAATCACCTCTCCTGCCGTAACCGGATCGCCTATTTTATGTAAGGGAATAATTTTACCGTCGGCCGGAGCCCGCAGTAATCTTCTTTCTGATTCTCCCCCCACTTCTCCCGGTATACCGGTATCCGGTGCGGCCTGTCCCTGACAGTAAACTCTTCCCAGATTATGTCCTCTCATAGTTTCTATTACCACATCAACGTCTTCCCCTGCGGTAAAACCGGGTCCCAGGCCAATAACCAAGGGTGCCTGGTCTATTTTTGTCCCCAAATTACGTTTGGCTAGAATAGCATCTACCAAAACGGCAGGAGAAAGTTTTTTAATACAGTAACCTTCCGGGTCTATTAAAACCGGGATTTTTGCCTGTTTAATGATATCCTTCGCTTTTTCCCAGGAAGGAATCAAAACAGCTTCTATCCCTTCCACAATAATCTTACCCTCGTAAATAGTCCGGGCAAAAGAAACGGGAAGACGTATAACTGTGGGACGGTCTATTTCTAAAATCATCACGGAAAATCCTGCCCTAAAAAGTCTCACTGCCACACCGGTAGACAGGTCTCCTCCGCCTCGGATAATTACCAATATATTTTCCATCTTATTCAAATCTTTCCTCTTTTATGAAGAGAGTCAAAAATACTTTTCATTTTCTCATAATCTTCTTCCCGGTCAATATCCAATAATATGGACTCGTCTGAAATTTTAAACCTTTTTATTCTCTCAGGATGAGCCTTAATTAAAACTCTACCCCCCACGTCACCGGAAAGTTTCAAGAACTCATCTTTCCAATAACCATCAAAAAACACCGGATTCCCTTGTCTGTCTTTATAAAAAGGAACTATTATTTCTTTTTTATCCAGAGTAAAAGCTCTAATCATCTTATATAATAAAGAGGGATTAATAAAGGGCTGATCACCCAAAATCACAAAAAATCCTTCTAAATTCTCAGAGGGAATCTGATGTAGTGCTTTTTTTATAGAACTGCTCATCCCGGATCTGTATTCAGAATTAAGCACAATTTCAGCTCCCCACTTCTCTCCGGTTTTAATCATTTCTTTATCTTCAGGGCGAACCACTAAAAAATATTTATCTAAAGGTGCATACTTTATTGCCTGTAACACCCATTCTATCAACTGCTTATCACCCAGAGGAAGAGTGAGTTTTACTTTCCCCATCCTTTTTCCTTCCCCTGCGGCTAAAATTATTCCGTAAATCATAATGTTTTTTCCTCTTTTATTACCTCGGCTACCACTTCGTTTTGGCCTGCAGCTCCTATAATTATATCACTAATTTTCCGGTGACAGATTTTTAAAACTTCAAAAGATAATTCTTCAGCTGCTTTCAGGCATTTTAAATCTTCTGCTTTATTAATAAAAAGGTGACGGCGGCAGCCTGGAGGGGCTGCTTTAAATAAACCTTCAGGGTGACAGATTAAAAAAGCCAAGGCTTCTATCCCAACCTTTTCTCCTAACTTTAATCCGGTTAGCCGGGAAAAAACCTCAGAACGAAAAACATTCTCTTCTTGCAAAGGAAGACCCAAAACATCTATGCCAATCACTCCGATTAAATCTGTAGTCGATAAAGGTATTACCGGCTCATGAGAAGCGGGCGCCTTTGCCGGCCTCCCCGATGCTCCATCGGCTTCTATTAAAAAATAATTTGCTATTCTATCCTCCCACCAATTATCCAGCCAATCAGGGGGTGGGCCGGATACTTTTTCTTCTCCATTATCCTCTATCTTCTCTCCAATAACTGCTAATCTTCCGGTTTTGCTTCCAACAGAAAAGTATTTTTTAATATATGTCCGAATAGTTTCTTCATCGTGGCCTTCAACTAATTTGCCCTTTTTTATAAAAGGAGCTAACTGCCAGGAAAACATTTTGGTAGTAGTGGTTAGAATCACTCGTTTATTTTTAAGAGCCATTTCCTCTGCCAATCTCTTTAAAAGAGTACT
>DATKWK010000026.1:0-1031 GCA_035529595.1 Bathyarchaeia archaeon | reverse complement strand
AAGCTTTAAAATCACGTTAGTTGCTAAAACAAAGGTTAAAACGACTAAAATAAAAGTCAATTTAGTAAGTGTTTTTGTGTAATTGTTAAGCCGTTGTGTAGCCAAATAAAGAGCTTTCGATAGCTCTACTAACACTATATCGTGAGCTATCGGCATATCAAAACTATAGCCACTACTTTCTAGTCTTTTTGCGAGCATATTTAATTTTTCCCAGTCAACGGAAATCTCTGGTTCTGAATTATTCCGCTTTTTTGTCATTTTATCACAAGCAACACTTTATCCTTCCAGAATAAATATTTTTTGCCAACGTTGCAGCTGGCGGCTATTAAATGGTTTAGTGAGGGGCTCCCTCTGATTTTGAGAATAATTGGGGTGGGGCAATTCATCTCTAAATCCTCTCGGATTTACCCTTTTAAAGTTTTTCTGCGGTTGTACGTGGTGGAAAAACATTAATAAGGGTCGCGATAAATTTTCGTCTTGATCACAAACCAGGACTATGCCACGTCTGCCGCCCCATTATTACAAGTGAGGGGCGACCGACGATTTTGAGAATGATTGTGGAGTTAACGCAGATTATTAAACAGTTGACTGTCTGATTTATAGTTTACATTACTCTACTTCTTCTATCGCTTCGCCTACTCCACCAACCGCTTCATCTCTTTCTCATCCTCATCAAGAAAGGGCTGGTTTACGTAGTGCTTTTTCTGAGTGGAGAAAAGTGCAGTTAAAATAAATAACCCTGCTTAAAAATTCCCTTTCGCACCGCTTTTTCATAACAGATTTAGCTCCCTCAGAGAGGATAAGAGAGCTTAAGGAAGTCCATCGTTAGCTACTTGCACTGAGTGAGATACTTTATGCGTTAAAAACACTATCTCCGAAGATAAGACCCGGTTGAGAAAGCTCAAGCTAACCTCAGCCTTCTCGAGAAGGAAACCTTTGAGGTGAACCTAATGCCCACTGGACCCCTGAGGTTGTTAGCGCCTCTTTCTTACTATTTTAACAGTAGCGATTGCTGAAAGCAGACCCACCAG
>DATKWK010000025.1:0-2139 GCA_035529595.1 Bathyarchaeia archaeon | reverse complement strand
AAATAGTATATTTCTATGTTTATTTTTGCTTGTAATATGTGTCATCGTTGCCGTTCTTGATCAACATTCCGCTTTTTTTAGCGTTTCTTATTAGGACCTCGAGCTCTAATGTAGGAATTCCGTAATTTTCGGCCATGATCTTGAGCATGTACTCCGGAAATCGTTTGTAGAGTTTTGAAAGTTCCATTAACATCTCGGTAAACTTTTGTTTGTAATCAATTTCTTGATCGCTATTTCTCAATGCATTTACGCTGCTTTTAGGTCGAGCAAAACTATTAGTCGCGACAACAAAATCGCTTCCCGAGCGAAATTCCGGCGTTGCTAACTCGTTCTGTTTTCTTTTCACTGCATTCACGGCTTCCGTAATGCCGTATACTACCTCACCATCGTTTATAACGTCCCGTACTTGGTGGGTACGACCGCATCTCAGACACTTTTTGGTTTTCTGAGTTGTTTTTACGTAGGAATACTCTTGACACTTTTTGCAGGCAAAGATTAAATAGGCGGTTTCGTCTTTTTTAAACGCAGTATCTTCCAACGACTACAGGTCACCTTCGTTTTTTATGTGGAGATAAATGTTTTTGATAATAAAGTACAATTCTTCCGAAAGATCGATGGATATTGCTTGGAGCTTGTTAGATTCGCCCCAATCTTTGATTTTTTGTTTGAGTAGCTTCTCTTCGCTTTCAAACTCTTCTTCTAAATCTACGAAGTCGAAAACTGACACGATGAGTTTATACTTCTTACTCAACAAGGAGTATTTTTTTAAAAGCGAGTCTCCGTCGAATTGTTGAGGGTTAATTACTTGGATTAAAACTCTATCAAATAGGGTTAGATCGAGTATCGATTTTACGATTTCAAACGATATTTCATCCTCCTGAAATTTCTTTCTTAAGCCAAATTTGACGGGAAACGATACGTTTATTTTAACATCTGGTTGAGGTTTTATCGCTTTGTCTGTAATTTGCTGGTCTTGAGAAAACGAACTTAAGCTCGATTGTATCCCTTTTTGGTTATTCTTATTTTTATTTTTATGATTATTATTATTGTTATTACTATTATTATTGAATCTGAGTGGTTGATCTAATGGACTCTCTTCGTTCGGGAAAACTTCTGCGGTATCATTTGTGCTAGAATCTTGAAGTTCTTGAATAATTGGCGTATCGGGATTTTGATGCGAATAACTTGAATAGGCGGTTTGAAGGTGTTTTTCGCCCTTTAGGTTCACGTTCATTTTCTTGAGCTTGGTTAAGGCGATGTGCATATATATTTCGTCGTGCGTGCCCTTACAATAAAGAATAATTACTTTTCCTTCTCGGTGCCGGGCAGTTCTTCCTTTTCTTTGGATAAATCGTATTTCAGAAGCCACTACATCGTAAAACACCACCAAATCGCATTCCGCAATGTCTAAACCCTCTTCCCCTACATTAGTGCTTACTAAGACATTGTATTGACCTCCTTTAAACAGTTCTAAAATCTCTAATTGTTGCTTCTGCGACAATCCTTTATCGTCTTTAGATTTAGTGGCTTGACCTACGAATCGAGTAGGTTTAAATTCTCTGTGTTCGCTCGTTTTTAGTTTGTTCACAATATTTTTTACCGAGTCGCGCAATTTTACGAATACTAACACCCTCGAACTAGGGTTGTTTTCAAATTCTTGCACTAGCAAAGATTCGAGCGAGTAATATTTAGGATGGATAAGCATTTCAGGAGAATATTCTTCGTTTTTTCTCAGTTCGATATATATCTGGTTTAACCTCTGATCTCTCGCCAGAATTTTCAGAGCTTTGGAACTATTTTTCTTGCGAGCGTCGGCTTTCATTTTGGTCAAGTAGATTAAAAGCACATCCAGACCCTGTTGTTCAATTAATTCGAGCATGTGAAACAAAATTAGTCCTTGAGCGTTCACTGAAAGCGCGCTATAGACTCCCGTTTTGTCTCCGTCGTTTTTGATTAATCTAGCTAGTTCTCCGTTGAGTTTCAGTAAATCTTTTCGAATAATTTTCGTATGTAACTTATCTGATTTATCGCTAATGAAGTTGAGCTGCGAAAGGTATTGCAACCGTTCTTCTAAAAGAATTTGGACCGCATAGTAAGCTTCTTCCATTAGTTCGTTTAAATTAACGCCGATCTTGTAGA
>DATKWK010000024.1:0-29235 GCA_035529595.1 Bathyarchaeia archaeon | reverse complement strand
CACTCCGATTATTCCCCCTAGTCATAATATGATAATAGCTTTTAGAAAGAAGAAGTCTTGGACCCCTTGGCATAAGAAGAGTGTATCATAATCGAGAACAATATTACTAATTTCCTACCTAATTGAGAACCGTCCCCTGTTATCTTCACCACTGTTATGCATTAAAAATCGCTTCTTTAAATCCCTGGTCGAGCCAAAATAGAAAATGTGAGATTTTGAACTCAACAGAATATAACAATAATACATTGGCATGCCATTCTGTAGCCTTGGCGAAAGATGGCTGCCGGGCAGGGATTCGAACCCCGATACACAGATTCAGAGTCTGCGGTCCTGCCATTAGACGACCCGGCAATTTAACCTGAATTTTATCAAAATCGCGATCAAGAGTAAAACGGAGACGGGGTTAGTCGAGAAAAGATACCTTGGGAGGATATTTCTCAGTTTATTTTTTAAAAACCACAAAATTACGGCCGCCAACGATCTGGGTTGGCACCATCACCAGGTCGTACTTTTCCGAATCCCAATTCTTACCAGTAACTTTCTTAAACTCTTGGCTTAAAAGCTCTTCAAAAGACCGATTGGAACCGGGGCTGACAAACTCACCCAATCGACATACAAATTCCGCCTTTTCAATAGAGGTAAAATTCGAATTACCAGTTTTCATAAATTGGACGAATTTTGAATAGCGATAGAGATCCCTGGCTGCAGCTACCAGCTCTTCTTCCGTAAACGGTCCGGAAGCACTTTTTTGGTAGAGATTAACAAAACTTCGCATCATAGTTTTTTTATAAATTATAAATTTTGATATCAAACCCCTCTAGGGCTTCATAGATAAACCTACAAGGAGATAATAACTTTTTCAAGCCGGTCCAATGCCTCATTTTTTCCTAAAATTACCATCGACTCAAAAAGAGGCGGACTGATTTTCTTGCCCGTAATGGCCGCCCTGAGAGTCAAAAATAGGTCCGGTTTCTTCCAATCAATAACTCCAAGTAAATCACTGATAACTTTTTCTAATGTTTTTTTACTCCATTTTGCCTCGGGAATTTCTTGCAGTTTTTCACTAACCAACAATAAAACTGCCCGGGTTTCTTTTGAGCTTTGCCCTTTCTGTATTAAATCATCAATGCCAGGCTGAATTCTGGTGACCAGAAAATCAACTAAGTCATGAAAATCGGAAAGCTTCCTGATTCTTTCCTTGACTAAAGGTATGGTTTTACCGATTAAAGTTTTATTAAAGCCCTTCGGAGCAAAAGGCTTAATTAGCCGAGCTAGTTCCCGGTCCGATTTTTTACGAATGTAGACCCCGTTAAACCAGTCTAATTTTTTCCGGTTAAACACCGGATTGGCAACCTGCAGTTCTCCCTTTTTAAATTCAGTCACAAATTCTTTCAGCGAAAAAGTCTCCCGGTTATCCTTTGGTGCCCATCCCAGAAGCATGATGAAATTAAGTATCGCCTCAGGCAGATAACCATCATCCAGAAATTCCTCGCAAGAAACACTGCCTTTTCTTTTGGAAAGTTTTCCTCCTGCAGGATCTAAAATATCGGTCAAATGGCCAATCTTTGGCAGATTAAAACCCAAGTATTTAAATAAGAGTAAATGGACCGGTGTACTTGGCAGCCAGTCACGGCCTCTAATTATGTGGGAAATTTTCATGACCGCGTCGTCAACTACTACTCCTAAATGATAGGTAGGAAATCCATCCGATTTAAGAAGAACAACTTCATCAATGTCTTTTGTTTGCCAGGTAATTTGTTTTTTAAGAACAAAGTCATAATAAGAAACTTTTTCATGATCGGGAACGCGTAATCGTATAGCCGGTTTTTCACCGGTTTTTATTTTCAATTCTGCGTTCTTAAGGGATAAATTCCGGCATTTATCTCTTAATCTAACCTCTCTTCTCTGATGGCGCTCTTTAATTTCTTCTTTTGATTCAGGATGACAAAAACAATAATAAGCATGCCCTTTTTCAATTAATCCGTCTGCATATTCTTTATAGATACCGGTAGGAACCCTTTTTGACTGAATATAAGGTGAATATGGGCCACCAACTAATGGACCTTCGTCCCACTTGATCTTGAAAACTTTAAGTATCTTATAAATTCCCTGGGTGGCTCCCGGTACTAAACGCTCAAGGTCGGTATCTTCAACTCTCAAGATAAATTTTCCACGTTGACTTTTAGCAAAGGCATAAGAATAGAGAGCCGTTCTCAGACCACCGACATGCAAAAAACCGGTAGGACTTGGGGCAAAACGCGTTCTGACCATCTTCTTGATTTTAACACATTGGCAATTTATACTCAAAATAGGTCGGCTATGGACTATCTTTTTATCTTTTCACTTCCCAGGAGTCCACCCGATACACTTGACTATGGCTAGTTTAACTGAGTCTGCTTTCTATACCCGCAAACTAATCAAGTGGGGAGCAATTTTAGTTACCGTTATCTTGATGTTTAGATACGCGGCTAATATTGCCGGTTTTACTTGGAGGAAATTAAACCCACCTAAACCGGCACAGCCCACAGTTGCTTTCGGGAAATTACCGAAAATTGTTTTTCCTGAGAGAAATAACCTGCCGGATCTTACTTTCGAACTTGGGACCATAGAGGGGACTCTGCCAACTATAACGAATGTGGTTAAAGTCTACTTCATGTCCAAGGAAATCTATACCTTTCTAACCCTAGAGAACGCTAAAAGTAAAGCTGAATATCTTGGTTTTCCAGGTGACCCGGAAGAAATTTCAGAAACAGGAACCAGTTATCAATGGCGGATCGGTGATGCAATACCTTCTTTCTTAACCATGGAGATAATCAATCAAAGTTTCAATATTCGCTACTCTTATGAGAAAGACCAATCGCTTCTGAACATTAAAACCCTAATCACACCTGATCAGGCCTTAGTAGAAACAAGGACTTTTCTAAAGAAAGCAGATTTTTTGCCGAAAGATATCCAGAATGGGCAGGCCAATTTTATTTATTATCGCTACTCGCCGTTGGAATTGATTAAAGTTACCTCGCTTTCGGAAACTGACTTTATCAAAGTTAATCTGCTGCGGGAAGATATAGAAAAAATGATAATTTTACCCCCTAATCCTTACGATGCTAACATATCAGCCCTAGTTTCTAAGTCCAGTGGCAAAAGAATAGTTGAATTGAAATACAGTTACTTTCCGATAGATATAGAGGTCTGGGCTACTTATCCGATTATTGACTCCAGCTTTGCCTGGAATCAACTTAAGAGCGGTAAAGGCTTTATCGCCAACTTGGGCGATAACCAGGAGGGGAAAATTATCATCAGGAAAGTCTACCTTGCCTACTACGACTCTCCTATCCATCAGAATTTCCTGCAGCCGGTCTTTGTTTTTGAAGGAGATAAACAATTCATTAGTTACGTTCCGGCAGTCACTGGCCAATATATCCAAGAGTAATGCGTTTTGATATAGTCTCAGGGTTCAGGTCTTCCCATTTAAAATCCGCATTTATCCAATCAAGCAATCTTTTGCTTTCTCCAAATCGGTCTTTGCTTCCCAAAATCACAGTGATTAATTGCCTTTGATCCTGATCGAAGTACGTTACCAGACACTCTCCTGCTATTTCGGTCCAACCTGTTTTTACGCCTTTGACGCCAGGAACTGTCCAGAGAAGCTCATTAAGATTGGTAAGAGGGTGAACAAAACGATTTTGGGGATCCTTAAGAATAACCTTCTTAGTCGCGACAATTTTGGCAAATATTTCATTTTTTAAAGCGTAATCGGCCAGCCATGCCAAATCTCTCGCCGATGATTTGGAGCTGCCAGCAAAACCCGGTATTCCGTTATCCAAACCAGTCGGATTGGTAAAAAAAGTATTTTTAAGCCCGATTTCCTCAGTTTTATCATTCATCTTCTCGATAAACTTCGCTTCCCCACCGGAATAGTTTCTGGCCAAAACCTGAGCGGCATCGTTAGCCGAAGAAACCAACAGTCCATAAAGAAGGGCTTCAACTGTAATCAGTTCGCCCTCAACCAGCTTCATATCCTGACCTTCATCACTTACTTTAGGTACCATTATTACCTCGAGCGGCGAATAAGTTTCCAAGGCAACCGTCGCAGTCATGATTTTGACTATCGACGCCGGTGATAGAGATTGGTCCGGATTCTTTTGATAAAGGAAAACGCCTGAGCGACGATCTAAAACGGCCGCGCCGCTGGCTGTCAAAACAGGTTCATCTAAAATACCAATCTTAATCGGATAACGGGCCGGATCTGGAATAGAAAAGTCAATATTTCTAACTGAATAAGGATTAAAATCGGCCTGAACGATTGATTGGTTTTGACTGGGAATAACTAAAAATGAAAGATTAAGACTGAAAATACAGAACAAACTGAAATAAATTGGGATATTTTTGGTTAGCTTATCCATAATCAAGCGCTTACTTCTTCATAAATCGCCCGAAGTTGGGCTTGGCCAGTAAACAGAAGTCATTATAAGCTATTTTAATAGAGCGGCTACGGCTACCGGCATTAAAAGCAATTTCTTTACTTTCAGCCAAATCTTGATCAACATAAGTTATAAGGCCAAGAAGGCTTCCAAAAGGCGGTACCGCGCCAACGTCTACCCCGGTTATCTGTTTTACCTGCCCGGCTTGAGCTAATTTTAATTCTCTAACCTTGAGAAGTTTTCTAAATTTAGGAATATCCAACTCACCGGCAGCCGAAAAAACCGCCAAAACCGGTTTCTTATCGGCTAAAACTACCAGTGCCTTGGCGCCTTGTTCAATTTTAGTCCCTCTTGCTTCGGCCGCCTGCCGACTGGTATAAACCGGTTTATGCCGGTAGAGCTGGTATTTAACTTGATTATCTTTCAACAACCTGACTAATGTTTTAAAGAGACTCTGGGCAGCCGGTTTTTTTGTCACTTTTAAAGTGGACAGACGGATATCGACTCTTTCCATATCCCGGGGGAAAAGAGAAGCTTCTCTGATATTTTCAAGTCCCAGAATTCCCTGAGTCACTCTTTCCGCACCGATTGCAAAACCACCCTCAGGCGGCATCCCATATTTAAAAGCTTGCAGATAGACTTCAAAATCGTCAGGATCATTACCCCACTTTTTGATATTGGTTACCAGCTGATCATAATCATTGATCCGCTGGCCTCCGGTTATCCACTCAAAGCCGGTTCCGATAAGATCAAAACTCAATGTTTCCTCTCGATTTTCCGGATCGGGAAAAGTGTAAAAAGGCCTCTTTTTGGTCGGATAATGGGTAACAAAAACAAAATCGCTGCCAAACTCATCCCGACTCCAGCGGCAAATCTCCCGCTCGTCTTCGGGCGCGAGATCAGGTTCGTTACGACTATCACGACCGGTCCTCTTATAAATGATCTCCAGAGCTTCCTGTAATCTTATCCGGGGTACTTGCTTCCCGAACTGGGGAACCTTAACCTGGTAAAGTTTAAGTTCAGCCGGGCACTTCTCCTCAACTTGACCAATAAGAAAACGGACAACATCTTCGGCCGCGTCCATCAACTGGGTCCATGAATCAATAAAACCAAACTCACAGTCTAAAGAAATATATTCGGTTAAATGCCGGGTAGTCACACTAGGTTCAGCCCGATACGCCCGGCCGATCGTGAAACCACGCTCAAAAATGGAAACCAAAATCTGCTTATAAAGCTGGGGACTCTGACTCAAATAGACCGTATGGTCATAATATTTAACAGGAAAGATCTCGGCGCCGCCTTCAGTAGCCACAGGAACAATAGTCGGCGCCTGAAATTCGGTAAAACCAAGGCTTTTTAGTTTTTGCCGAAAGGCGTCAATCAGAACCTCCTGAACATGGAAAATAGCCTTGATCTTGGGATGGCGCAAAGTCAGTGACCGGTAATCCAGAAGGGTAGGCAGTTCGAGATCAAGATGTTCCCGGCCGATATCGAAAGGTAAGGAATCGGATTGAGCAATAATCTTTGCTTTCTCAACCTCGATTTCTATCTTTCCGGTCTCGATTTTGGGATTGACAGTCTTTGGCAAACGTCTTTTCACTTTACCAACAATTTCTACCACATATTCCGGTTTTAAATCACCGAGTTCCTTGCCGCCGACTATTTGTACCAAACCGGAACGGTCGCGCAAGTCAATAAAGATCAATTTACCATGATCACGACGGCGATTGACCCAGCCGCAAAGACGAACTTGCTGACCAATCTTTTTGATTGTTTCAAGAACCAAAGTTCGATTCATGGGCTATATTTTAACTCAAACAAGTACCCTTGACAAGGTAAAAGAAAATATGATAGGCTGCCAATTTAGTGCAGATTTCTAGATTTTATCAACCATATTCCCGTTATCTATCCCAAGTTTGCTGGGGACGAATACTTATTACCCATTAATATTAAGCGGGGTATGGGTTAATAAAAAACAGAAAAGAGAAAATTAAAAAACTATACCTCCGTAAAACGGGGGTTTTTTATTGCCCAAAAAATATGCATCCTGAAAGATTAAGATTTTTTGAGCGTCCACTAAAACAACCAGTTGTCTTCTCTGCTAACGGAGGCAGTGAATTATTTAGATGGCTAGATTATAACTCGGATTCCCCAACTCTAAAACCGGTATTTCTTTTTGAACCGCGTGGTCGGCGTTTAACTAACCAACACCGAGAACAGTTAGTTACAGGATTAATACGCCAAGACTTTTTACCACTATATAATTTATTATGTAATCCGTATGTCGAAAGACAGGGTCCTGAAATTACCCGTAGTTTCGTAGAGCTGGTAAGAACAGCACAAAGACTTGACGCTCTTGGTTGCGGTATTAGGCTGCCTCCTCAAATACGTGTTTATTCCTATGTCGGCCAGACACTCCCTAATGGAACTGGACCGCAATTGATCTATCAGGAATGGACACCTATACCAGCACCCCAGAATTTATTTATCGCGGGAGAACAGGAGCTAACATTCAATATTCCTCGAGATGTCTTCCAAGAAGAGCAATTAAAAAACTAGTAGTTTTTTAATTACACCTTAAGTATTAAAGAGCTTACTAGTTAGGGCTATTTTAAGCATTATTATGTTGAAAAAATTAAATCTTGATATCTTTAATTCTCAATTCTAATTTTCTCGTCCCGTTCCACTCATTCAATATCAAATTGTAAGCCAAATCGACTTTCTTCCCCTGACTAAGCCTTGAATAATACTCCCCCAGACCAAACCCGATTGCAGAAAACTCTATTCTTGCTACCGGTGAACGGACAATAAGTTTAAGGTGCCGGCGATCCCGCCCGACCAAATTAGCATCGACGATTTCCAATCTTCGACTGACGAAATCAGGCTGTGGATTACCGATACCGAAAGGAGAAAACCGATCTAATTGATTAAAAAAATCAAGATTCAAATCTTCGAGTTCAAGTTCGCAATCGACTCGCAGCGTTCTTTCAAGTATCCGGCTTTCAATCCGCTGCTCCGCTACCGCAATCAGCTTCTGTTTAAGCTGATCTAAATTCTTAGTTTCTACCGTGAAACCGGCCGCCATGGGATGGCCACCAACATCGATTAAAAGATTGTCTGCCTCCTTGATGGCTTCAATGATATTGAAGCCATCAATTGACCGGGCTGACGCTTTCGACTGTTTCTCGCCTCGACTGATAACAATTACCGGTAGATAAAACTCTTCCACTAGTTTTGAGGCCGCTAAGCCGATGACGCCGTGTTCCCAATCTTCCCCGTCAACAAAAATAATTTTGGCTCCCGAGACTTTTTGCGAAAGCCAAGCGCCACGAGCCTGGAGGGCAGTTTCCTTCATCATTTTTTGCCTCCGCCGATTGATTTCACCCAGACTATGAGCCAGCTGCTCGGCTCTTTCTTTATTTCTGGTACACAATAGCCGAAGCGAATCTAAGGCATGCTCAATCCTGCCGGCGGCATTAAGCCGGGGTCCGATAATAAAACCGACCTCATAAGTACTGATCATTTTTTCCTCAACCCCCGCCTCTTGATAAAGACTTTTAAGACCAACTCTGGTAGTCCGGTTCAGTTCCTCCAACCCCCATTTGATCAAGGACCGATTTGGGCCGATAACGGCAAGCAGATCAGTAATTGTCCCTATTGCCGCCAATGAAAGCTTTTCTCTAGCGTCGTTCTTAGCTATTAGTTCACGGACAAGCACCCAAGCAACTCCGGCACCCGAAAGCTCGGTTGTATGAATCACGGCTTCGGCCAAGGGTTTCTTCCTGATCGATTGATGGTGGTCCGTCACAATCACATCTATTCCGAGCAGGCGAGCAAAATCAATCTTTTTATGAGCAACAATCCCATGGTCAACAGTAATTATTAATTTTAAATTCGGCTTTTCCTTTTTCAATTTTTTAATTGTTTCAACATTTAATCCGTACCCTTCCTCGACCCGATGCGGAATATGAGGCATAACTTTTGCCCCCAGAGAATTTAAGGTTTCCCAGACAATCGCCGTGGCACAAATACCATCGGCATCATAATCACCATAAACAATAATCTCTTCTTTACCCGTAATTGCCCTTTTAATCCTTAAACAGGCTTTTTTTATTTCAGTTGGGGAAACACCCAGTTTAGACGCCGGAATAGAGAAAGGGTCCGGAGGTTTTGAAAACTCCTGTTTTTGCTCCTTAGAAATTAAACCCCGGTTCTTCAATAGAGACATCAAAATCTCTTTTTGCCTTATTTTACGATCTTTCGTTTTTATCTTACTTAAAATTCGCCAACGCATAGTGATATAATAAAAAAAAGAACCGCTTTAATTAAAACCCAGCTATGTCACATACTATCAATAAAAGAGTAATTCTTCCAGAAGAAAAGAAAAAAACAATTCCTAAAGAAGTTTGGCAGATTTTTCACAAATTTACGAAAAATAACCTCGAGATTTACTTGGTCGGCGGCGGAGTAAAAAGTATCCTGCAAGGAGAAGTCCCGATTGATTGTGATTTCACCACCAATGCCAAACCGGAAGTGATCCAGGCACTGTTTGAAGAATCCTACTATGACAATAATTTCGGAACAGTCGGTATTCCGCTTAAAACCAATCGTGGTGAAGAAAACTATGAAATAACCACTTATCGCACCGAATGGGGTTATTCCGATAAACGACGGCCGGATAAAGTTGCTTGGGGGGAAAAATTGGAGGAAGATCTAAAAAGGCGTGACTTTACCTTCGATGCGATTGTAATTGGCCCCGTTCTCACTAAAATCCGAGGCGGTAAGATCCTCCGAAAATGGGATGGAAAAAGTTTGGAGCTGATTGATCTGTTTGGCGGGCAAAAAGACTTCGATAGAAAAATTGTTCGAGCCGTCGGTGAGGCTAATGCCAGATTTTCCGAGGATGCCTTAAGGATGTTGAGGGCAATTCGTTTCGCCAGCCAGCTCGGCTTTATCATCGAGAAAAAAACTTTTACGGCAATTAAGAAAAATGCCTCTTTGATTAAACAAATCAGCGCCGAAAGAATCAGGGAAGAACTCTTAAAAATTCTGTCAAGTAATCATCCTTATGAAGGCTATCTTTTCTTCAAAAACTCAGGCTTGGCAGAAATCATTTTACCGGAAATCGAAAAATGCTTTGGCGTCCAGCAGAAGAGTCCCGGCCGCCATCATATTTATGATGTTGGCACTCACCTACTTCTCTCTTTAAAATACGTTCCTTTAAAGGATCCTATTGTCCGTTTAGCCACACTTCTCCATGACATCGGTAAACCGCTGACTCGAAGCATAGAAAAAGACGGAACAATTACTTTTCATAATCACGAAATTATTTCTACTTCGATTGCCTACAATATCGGTAAACGACTAAGGCTCTCAAAGAATCAGCTTAAAAGATTAACAACTTTAGTCCGCTGGCATCAATTTACCGTTAACGAAAACCAGAGCGATAAGGCGATTCGCCGCTTTATCCGGCGGGTAGGTAAAGAAAATCTTGAATACATAATTGCCCTAAGAGTAGGCGATCGGTTGGGAGGCGGTGCCCGCGAAACATCTTGGCGGCTGGAAAGATTCAAAAAAAGATTGATTGACGTTCAAAAACAGCCATTTACAGTCAAAGACCTTAAAATAGACGGACATGACATAATGAAAACTTTAAATATTAAATCAGGGCCCTTAGTTGGCAAAATATTGGAAACAATTTTTACCGAAGTTGAAGAAGGAAAAGTCAAAAATGATCGTGATATTCTATTAAAAAAAGTCAAAGAAGTTGGAGCAAAGCATTAAAAGACTTCCTCAGGATCTTCTGACTTTTAATTTTTCCCAGATCACTAATAAAGGAACCGCGGTAAAAGTTGAAGAATAGGTTCCGGCGACTGTCCCAATTAGAAGCGCAATCACAAACCATTTAACTGTCGCCCCACCCATCAACAAGAGAGCAACCAGCATGAAAATAATGGTAAACGAGTTATTCAAAGACCTAACTAATGTTTCGGTAACCGCTTTATCAGCTAACTCCTCAAACCTGGCTTTAGGAAATAATTTTTGACTTTCTCTGATCCGGTCATAAACAACAACCGTATCATGGACTGAGAAGGATAGTATCGTCAAAACGGCAGTGACAAAAAGGGTATCAATTTCGACTCCAAAGAAATGCCCAAGAAGCGAAAAACTCCCTAAAAGTATCAAAGTATCATGGAACATCGCCAAGATGGCACAGACACCAAATTTCTTATCCCGAAAACGCCAACCGACAAAAGCAAGAATGGTTATCGATGCCAGGATTACGGCTACCAAAGTCTTGGCTAAGAGTTCCCTGCCCAAAGTCGGTCCGACTGTTTCAAACCTAATTTCAGTCAGTGTGGTTTCCAGCTTCACGGCGATTTTTTCCTTGATTTCACTGGCTTTCTCCCGACCAACCGTCTCTGATTTGATCAAAAAATTTTTTTCTCCTGATTCCTGAAGCGATACATAATTAAAGTTAACTTCTTTTAAAATATCTTCAATCATTCCTAAGTCAAGTTTTTTTTCGGCTCGATACTCAAGAAGGGCTCCGCCGGCAAAATCGATCGATGGCTTGAAGCCCCACCTAACCAGCGAGTAAATCCCGGGAATCAAAAACAAGGCAGAAATTACAAAATACAACCATTTAAAACGCATGAAATTCATATTTGGAATATTATACTATTATTTCTCTATTTTCTCCTTTTTAGAAAAGGTCCTTAATAATGTTCTGGTTACAACAATACCGGTAAATAAACTTAAACCAACTCCCAAACTTAAGGTCAAAGCAAAACCACGCACTAATCCGGAAGTATTTAAGAACGGCCAATCAAAAGGATTAAATAGAATAAAGCAGATAATTAGGGTACAGATATTCGCGTCTCTAATGGAATCCCAAGCACGGCCAAAACCCAGCTCCATTGCCGTAGCTCGCGTTTTTCCGATTCTAAGTTCTTCCTTCATCCTTTCAAAGATTAAAATATTTGAGTCAACCGCCATTCCTACAGAAAGAATAAAACCGGCAATTCCCGGTAGTGTCAGAGTAACCGGGATAAGCCGATAAAGAGCTAGGGTGATCAAGCCATAAATTATCAGACCCAAATCTGCCAGAAAACCAAGATAACCATAATAAGTAATCATGAAAAAAACCACCATCGCTAAACCAATTAAGCCGGCCCTAACGCTTTTATAGATCGATTCTTCACCTAATGTTGGTCCGATATTCCTCTGTTCAATTAATTTAAAAGGCACCGGCAAAGCACCGCCGTTTAATTGGGCAGAATAACGTTTCACATCATTGGCATTGAAATCGCCACTGATACGAGCATCTCCGCTGATAATTGGTTCATTGATCACCGGAGCCATTAGAAGGATTTGATCAAGAAAAATTGCCAGTCTCCGACCGACGTTTTTTTCCGTTATTTCACCAAATAATTTTTTCCCTTCTTCCGTAAAGTTTAAACTGATTATCGGGGCTCCGGTTTGGGGGTCAAAAGCCGGAGAAGCTTTCCGCAGATATTTCCCAGTCAAACTTGTCTCTTCAAAAGGATGGGCAGCATCAGTTGCTTCACTGACTAAGCGGAAATCAAGCTGGGCGGTTTGACCAATTAAATCAATCGCCTGGTCGATATTATCAATTCCGGCTAATTCAGTGATAATTCGGTATTCATCGCCTTTTTCTGAAGTATGAATATTGGGTTCTGATAATCCAAAAAGGTTAACCCTTCTTTCAATCACGTTTTTCGCTGCTTCTAAAGCGTCACCTCTTTCTTCAGTGGCAACCTGACTCATATCAGCCTGAAAAACAAGATGAGCTCCACCGGCTAAATCCAGACCTTTCTTGATCTCTAAACTCCTTTTAATATTAAAAATTCCCAAGTTAATATCTATCTTCGGACGGTAAATTACCGTGTCAATATTCAAACCTCTAAAAGCAAACTTGAGAGGCAATTCCGAAGGAAGATTAACCCAAATTGACCCGATTGTAGTCAAGGAAATTAGCCAAAGTAGAAGGCGTTTATTTCTTTTCATTCCTCTTGCCTCTTGTTAATCTTCACCTTGAAGTGGTTAGAGATTGATAACTGTTTGGCCCCCGAAAAAGTATAAATCACTTGACCGGTTTCCGGTGAAACTTTAACTTCCACTGCCTGGCCGGCTTTAACACCAACGGTATTAACAAATTCTGACGGAACCACTACCGCCAAGCTATTGCCGGTTTTAATAATCTGTTGCTTAGGCATAATCAACAGTCCAATTTTTGATTATACCACAATTTTATTTGACAAATTCCCCAATAATATGCGGTTTAGTAAAATAAAAGGGGGTAAAACGAGGTAATTTGTCAAGAAAAACACCCAAGTAAAATAAATAATCATTCAAAGCAATATAGCTGGGATCACCGTTGTAAGAAAGCTTGAATTTATCAAAGCCGGCCATTTGAGCAAAATCGGTTAGCACCTTTTCAGTATTGGCACGATAATAAGTACCAAAAACATCTTCCTCTTCCCGACCATAAATTCCTCTAAAAAATCTCTTAGTCAAATTAGGAAAAACTGTCAACATCTTTTTTGCCAGAATCAGATAATTTGTCTTATTGGGGGTGACAAAGATTAAAACGCCGCCTTTTTTTAAAACCCGGTAAATTTGCCGGAAGACTTCAGCCGGATTTTGAAGGTGCTCAAAAACCCAGAGCGCAAGGGCAACATCAAAATAATTATCCTTAAAGGGCAATTTTTCAAGATCGGCAATTACCACTTTATCAAGACATACATTTTTAACGGTCGCTGCTTTACTAATATCGACCCCGATTGCTTCTTTGATTTTTTGACGGTGCTGGTCGATTACCAGATTTCCGTGACCGCAACCGGCATCCAGAACCCTCATCTCAGATACAAGATGGGACTGAAATATCTTACAGAGAATAATTAGAGAATCATCCCAGAGAGGATTAGCTTTTTTATATCTCTCCTTGTATCTTAATTGGCGAAGCTCCTGAGGGGTTAACCGGCTGTAGATTTTCAGATATCTATTCATTTGATTTGATCTGGACCATTTCTTCTTCATCGCCAATAACCATCACGCGGGAGCCGAAAAGGATACCTAAAATAAAAGGGTCGCGGCGTTTTTTTCTAAAGACAAACTCGTCCTTATCCATTACCGTGTAGTTTATTTCTCTTTCCAGCTTCGATTCTTCCTCCCGAACCAATTTCGCCAATTCAGGTAAAACGATGTCGCCGACAACTAAAAGATCAACCCGATTTTCTCCGTCATCTTTTATATCCCTCACATAACGACCGGACAGCATGGCAAATTTTACTTTACCCAGCTTATTTCTATTTTTGATAATCTCTTTACCCAAACCGCTACTTTTGGCTATCATTGAAAGAAGATCGGCATAGAAAACAAAATCTTTATTAAACCAATAATAAAGACGGTTTCCCCGCGGCTCTTTCTTTACCATGCCGTATGATTCCATTCTTGCAAGCTCGCGGCGGACAGCGTTAATTTCTTCGCCAGCCATTCGAACCAAGGCTCTTACATGGTACATCTCACCAGGGGATACTAAAAAAATCTGCAAGAGTTTAGCCCGAACTTTAGAAACCAATAAACTTTGAAGCATAATCTATCAACCGCTATCTTTTATTAATAACTGACCTCATTTCCCGCCGGCAAAGTTTCTATCCATACCGGACCGGCAGTGAATTCTATCTCTTTTCCTTTTTCGTCAAAAAAGATAGTCCGAGAAATCCTATCTTTCTTTACCCATTTTCCCTTAATTACCTGTCCGTCCTGAAAAATCAATGCCGAACCCTCCCCCTTTGTTTGGTAAAGCAAGTGTTTAAGATCATCAATCGGGCCCGTTTCCTTCATTAACTGGATCGCAACTACTTTAAACGATAGTTGCTGGTTATTGTCCAAGTCCATATGCGGTTGGCCGCCGTTAAAACGAGAATAAAGATTGCTGCTTTGGTTATATTCCCAGCGTACATTATAATCGGAGTAGCTGCGCGAGAAGCTGAATTCGATCTTGTTAACCTGACCCCGATTGTCTCCGTTTTCTTCTTCTTTGTGTTTCCAAGAAACAAAATCATCGTCCCAGCGATTTCCATCCTTATCCGTTTGGGTTAAGCCTCTTTTTTGGGCTGCCTCCCATAAACGATCGGTCGTTGAATACACCGTATGTTCGGTGGCCACCGGTCTTCCGAGACGCTCATAATCACGCCAGAAAGTAGGAAAAGAAAGCGAAAATTGGTCTAAGTCATTTCCTTTATTGACCCAACCATAGTCTCTAATTTGACCCATTGCGTTAGCTTTTCCGGAAACATTGGCACCGCCTACATGGGCATAAAGCGGATAATCGCCATATTCGGAAATCCAATCAAGAAAGTAAGTCCGCGATGACCGGACAGGACCGACTAAAACATCTTCCGCTGCAGCTTGACAGAAATAAATAGCCAAGAATCTGGTAATTCCTCCTTCGGCGACAACCTCGTAGACAATATCGGCTTTTGATAAACCGGATTGGGGCCGCGAATCAACATGATTCTCTATCATCACCCCCAAAGGTCTTCTTTTTTCCCAGATACTTCTTTCCGCCTTACTGAACAGTCCTCCGTTTAAAGGACAAGCCTCTGTTTTTGGTGCATCAGCAACAATTTTTTCCCGCCCTTCATTTACCGGTAAAGGGGAAATAAAACCAGCGTTTTTTTCTTCAGGCGGTTTGACAATATATATAAAGGTAGCATAGGATAAGCCTGTTGACATCAAATAGAGGCCAATCCCTACCAAAATCCAAAAAATTGTTTTATTCTTTTTTTCTACCATGTTTCCTCTTAATTTAATTAATAAATAGAACTCAAATTATCCTTATCTGCTCCGATCTAAGCCCTGCTACTCCGCTTAATTTTTTTTGCATTTATTATTGCTTTTTTTTCCTCTTCGGATAAAATGTAACCTGCTTCTTTCCCTTTCCCGATCGGTTTAGCATAAAGCCTAGTCGTATCCCGACTATGAAGACTGGAGATGACCAGCCCATCGTCATTTCCATCTAAAAGTGCCAGACAGAAGCTCTGATCTCCTCCAGTCTCAGCAAACGGATTAAATCTCACTAATCCAACTCTCTGAAGATAAAAAAATCCGTCTTTTTCAATCTTTTCAAGCTGCCCGATTAATTTTCCGATTTCTTGCTTCTGTTCTCCAGCCTCTTTCAGTAGTTCTTCAAGAATCGACTGTAAATCTTTTTTGGTCACTCCTTCAGTCAAATGCCGATAATGAGAATAAAGGCGGTAAAAGGCAACCGAAAGGACTAACATCCAAATAGAAAAAAGAGCACAGAAAAACCAAATGATTTTATCAGCTTCGAACAACATCTGTATCCTTTATTCTAATGCGTCATTTTGTAAGCTGTCAACCTGTAAAGTCCTTTCAGGCGAGGTCTCCCCATTCTTGAATTCTAGTATGACATGTGCTAGGCTTAAGATGATTTATGGGTAAGAAAAGGAAAACCAGACAAGAGAAAATTATTTTTCAGCTAAAAAGACAGCTCGTTCAACAAGAAACCCAAGAAAGTGGGCTTGGCTTAAAGCCTATCGCCCGTCAAGAGGCAGTTTCCAGTGCCCAACCTAAAGAGAATGAAAAAGCTGATCATAACAAAAATAAAGATAAATCAGTCTTTTTTTACAATCCAGGTTTAGTTAAAAAAGATCTCTTGAAAAGTCTTTTCTTAACGATAGTGGTTATCAGCCTGGAAGTTGTGTTATACTTAAAGCTGAAATAGGTTTAATCATGAGGGCAGGATCTTCCGGATTTTCCTTGCCTGTATTAAATCAATTAAGAATTGCTAATATTAACGACTCAGTTAGATAAGAATTTGAGAGGAGGTGAAAAAAAATATGGCTTCCTTTTATTGTGTAAAATGCCGCGCTAAAAAAGAGGTTTCCGACAGCGATGTTCAAAGAATCACGATGAAGAATGGAAAACCGGCGATGAAATCTAAATGTCCTGATTGTAGTACGACAATGTTTAAGATTGGTAAATAAGATGTGATTCTTTCATTAGACTAAAACCCAGCTTCTTTGGGAAGCTGGGTTTTAGTGATAAAAGCGCTTGCAATATGAAAAGAACAAAAAATAACCTATCAGTAATACATGAAAACAAAAAATCTGGAAAAAATCAGCTTACGTTCTTCAATAATTAATTATCCTTTTTTTTTATTCTCTTTCTCTGTCGTAATCATAGGAATAATTTTGCGTTTCTTATCCTTAACTAAACGCGGTAGTTTCGTTTTTGACGAGTACTTCACTGTGCTTTACACTAGAGATTTCTCGAACCTAAAGAAACTCTTTTTTTTCGAAAATAGCCCTCCATTTTATTATCTACTATCTTTCTTCTGGCAAAAAGTTCTCCCGGCTAATGAGATTAACTCTCGTCTCCTACCTTTCTTTATTTCCTTGCTTCAATTACCGGCAGTTATTTTTCTTGCCAAAAAGATAGAAACTAAAAAAGAAGCTATTCTAGGCGCAGTCATTCTTAATTCAATTTCACCTTTTTTAATTTACTTCTCTGGGTTTGGTAGAATGTATTCGCTTCTTGCCTTAATTTCTACCTTGTATTATTCTTTACTTCTCTCTAAACCTTTTAAATATCGCT
This sequence comes from Bathyarchaeia archaeon, assembly GCA_035529595.1. GTDB lineage: Bacteria > Patescibacteriota > Microgenomatia > PFEM01 > JAFGMK01 > DATKWK01. The sequence goes on along the minus strand of DATKWK010000024.1, from coordinate 12,166 downwards.
CGTTATGGCTACTAGTCAGCGGCGTCCTTCTCTCTTTAACTCATCTCTTTGGTATCTTCTTAATCGTTTCTGGTTATATCCCCAAACTCTTCCTTCTGAAATCAAAAGAAAAAAGAAAAAAACTCAGTTTGATTCTCTTTCTGACGCTCATTCCTACTATAACGTGGGCAATTCTAGAATTACCTAATCGTGGCTTTGAGGATATCAGCCAAAGTTGGTATCTGAAAACCCGTATCAATCCAACTCTTTTCCTGGACAAAATAATTAGTTCTTTTTCCCTTGGTCTTAATTTGGGACTTCTCCACTTCGCCATTCTAGTTGTTTTGGTTACTATTTTTATGCAAAACTTTATCTTTGAAAAGACAAAGTTCTCTAAGCTGGAAACAAATAAACTCTTAACTCTCTTTACGGGGTTCTTTATAACCTCTATAGCAGGAATGCTCGCTAACATTAATGTAGAAATGTACTACATTGGAATAGTTCCTCTCGTTTTAGTATTTGTTAACCACTTTATTTGGCGAAAAAAAATTATTTCTCCTTATGTTTTAACCTTCTGTCTAGTCATACTGATGCTCCCTCACGCTATATCTATAGTCCTTAGCCAAAAAAAGGCATGCTGGGATAAAGCTTCTTACTATATCACTCAGAACGAAAAAGAAGGGGAACAAATTTTAATTGCGCCCTTTTTTAGAAAAATCGTTTTTGATTACTATTATCTGGGGAAAAACCAGGTAGCCGGGTTAGGTTCTCCAGAATTTCAACATAATGATCAAAATATTATCAGTTCCAATTGGAAAGAACAATTCACACAAGAAAACATCACCCTAATTGCCAAAAAAATCAAAAAAACAGCTGGTTTCTTACTTATTCGAGAAAGAGAAAATGCCAATATCTTCGATAATGCCACTTTGATTATTCCAAAGATGACAGAGCAAGGATTCCAATTTGATAAAAGCGAATATTTCGATTGTTCACCTGATATATGGGTTTACCATTTCCAACCTCGAAAAGATTAAAAAAAATTAGCGACTAATTTTCGCGAATTCAAAAATCCCGGGACAGGCTAGTTTTTGAAACCGAAAATCGCTTCCAATTAGTTCCATCTCTTTCGCATGAGGAAGATTGTTCTCATGATTATAAACAAGGTAGACACTCTTTCTATCTGCAATAGCATTTTTCAAAACGGCGCGAATTTTTAACTTTTCCTGAGAATTAAGTAGATTTCCCAGCCTCTCTATGTAACTTTGATTTCGACTGTTGATGTCAAACATCTTGCCTCCTTTTTCCGCCTGGATTATTAAAACACTCAATTCGTCAAGATTGGCAATATCGGTTAAACCGTCAACATCTAAAAGAAGAGTGGGAAAATTTTCCAGATTTAAACAATTTTCTACCACGTTAAAATAAGTGATGTCGGTAATTATCAGGCCGCTTGACAATGAAGCTAAATGCCGGCAAAGCCTCTGATAGTAAAAATGCCGACTCACTAATAACTTGACCCAGCGCGAATTCTGGGTCATAAAGAAAAACAAAAGGAGAAGGGCAAAATACTTAACCTGATTCTTTGAAAGAGAAGTCAAGCCCAGAAAGATAGAAATTAAGATTGGGGGGATAAAAAAAATAAGATGCCTACTAGCAAAATGAGAAACCCCTAAAGAGAGCAAATAAAATATCGCTACAAAAATAAAAACGGTAAAAATTTCTTTCCTGGCAAAGAGTGATCTTTTCAAAAAAAAATGACAGAGAAGAAAAAAAGACAAGAGATAAAAAAACAATATCCAAACGCCCCTCAGGCCCAAAGCTTCCAATTCCCACTTATTGCCGAAAAAAAACAGCAAGCCGGGAAATTCATAGAAAAAGATGTTTTTATCCCTAAGATATTCTATTCCCCTGGTAAAATAAATCCTTTTTAAATCTGTCTTTTGCGAAAGCTGGTAAAAAATTAAAGCCAAAGAAAAAGATAAAAACAAGATAAAAATCAGAAAACTTCTCCTGTCAGTAAAAATCCAATAACTTAAAAAAAGAAGAAGAAGCATTACTCCTAGCGCTGACGGATGTAACAAAGAAAGAATTATCAAGCAAAAACCCAATATGATTAACCAGAGTATTTTTTCCTTATTAAAAAATTTAAAAAGAAAAAAAAGAAATATTAAAAAAAACAGGTTACATAAACCATACATGCGTAAATAAAAGGCGTAATAAAAAATGTTAGGCGTTAAAATATAAATTAGAAGAAAAAAATAATTAAATCGTCTTTTGGGAAAGAAAAATAGCAAAATTCGGTAAAAAATAAAAATAGAAAACAACCAAACGATAAAATTAAACCATATCGCACTTCGGACCTGACCATTAAATATTTTGAACAATAAATGAAGTATTTGATAATAGAGAGGCAGGTTTTGTTCTACGGAAAGTATTCTATTTATATTAGCCGGTGTTTGCTGAGCAATCCGAATCGTATTTGACTCATCAAAATCAAAATTGGGATCATGAGTAAGAGCGATCAAGAAAATTCGTAAAATACTAATGCCGATCAATAACAGAATAATAGTAAAGGCAGCCCGGCTATGAACAAGTTCCTCAAACAATTCATCAATTTTACCAAAAGCATAAGTATAGCTTTTCTTAAGACAGGATATGAATTTTGACATCTTTTTTACTATCAGCGATAGATTTTCTTTTCAAAAAGGAAAATTAAATTTTGAAACCCGTGAATAATTTTTTTTAGTTTACTCTTACCGGATCTCTGCCTATACCCAACATCCATTTCCAACCATTTACATTTTTCATAATATATTGCTTCGATCTTTATCTCCTGGCTAAAGGAAAAATTAATTGACCGAACCCTTAATTTAGACCAAAGACTTCTTTTCAATAAAAACATACCTGATTGAGAATCTTTAAGATCTAAATTGTAAAGCAAGCGAAAAATAGCCGATAAAAAATAGTTTGCTATACGATTAGGAAAGGGCATAATTTTTAAACGAAGATAACCGGCGGTAAAGCGGTTGGTATTTAGAAAATCCAAATCATTATTAATAAAGATATCAATCAATTCTGGAACTTCTTCAACAATATAACTAGCATCAGCATCACAAACTAGAATAAGCTCGCCTCTACAATGATTAAGGCCCTTCTGAATCGCATATCCATAACCCTGCCGCTTTTCTTTAAGAACAGTTGCACCCAACTTTCGCGCTACTATAGCTGTCTGGTCGATTGAGTTATTATCAACAACAATCTTTTCTACAGCGTAGCCTCGTTTTGCTATTTGGTTAAGCGGGATACCAACAATCGTCTTCTCTAACCCCAGCTCTTCGTTAAAAGCAGGTAAAACGACGGAGAGAAGCATCTCGTCTTTCATATCTCATACTAATGAATTTTACTTATTCAGCCCAAGCTTATTTTCCCTGATATCTTTTTAAAATGCCCGGGTAGTAAACCTGCATTTTCTTGTAAATAGATATTGCCAGCTCCAAAGATTCTTTGATAAAAATATCAGAAGCACCAAGCTCTCTGATGTTCTGAGTAATTCTTTTAACGTCTTTTTCATGTTCCAGATCCGCTACGTTGCCGGTTCGAGCTAAGACATCAACCGCCTGCCAAGCCAGTTGGCGCAGACGCAATCGCTCATAAAGAGTCTTATCAGCACAATATTTGTCAATTAACTCATCAATCGGCTGTCTTAGTCGCGCCATTACCTCCTGATCATTCCCCATCTGACTTTGAGTCACTGACTTTATTTTAACACTACTTTAGCAAAAGGTAACTAAATATTCCAAATGGTAACTGTTCATTAGGGTTATTTTGTCAACAAGTCTGAGCAGATACTTTAAACGGGAGAAACTAGCGGCGCCGGTACAAAGCTCGACCCGTTCGAGAGTCGTATAAGTCTAAATAGAAGTTACGGTAAAGATAATCGGCGAAGTTTTCATCAATAGCTTTCCATCGGAGATTAGTATCAAGAAGAGCAAAATCCGATTTAGTAAGAATATCTTTATAAAAAGTGCAGTTACCGCAACGACAAGGAACATCAGGAACAGTTACATAGTACCAAAAATAAGGCTCTTTTTCAGTAACTATGTAGGAGTAGTTGCTGTTAGCAAAAAGCTGGCCCGGTAATTTTTTGGCTTTTTCATAGAGCTTCTCTATCTCCGGATTAAAATAAGTCAAATCCGTATACCAAAAAAAGAAATGCAGTCCCAAAACAACTAAACCCGTTGACAAAATCAGAAGACGCCACGACCAGTTCTTTTCTTTTAAAAAATTGATCATTTTTTCCGTGGTGAAGAGGATTAGAACACTGCCGATTGGGATCAGAAATATTAGATGATGGCGCCAAAAATTATGAGGCACGAAAACTGAAAAGAGCAAGTACATCAGAAAAAACAATGAAAATAATTTCGCTTGTTTATTTTTGGAAAATAACCAAAAAATAGCTACCAAAAAACCTGAAAGTAAGTTAACTAAGGAATAACTGAAAGTACTGAATAGTTCGCTAATCCGGCTACTGACCGGCAACCAAAATCTTTTAAGATGGGCAGAAAAGACATCATTGGTTAGATAAGGCATAAACCGGTTCAGAAGAAGCAGGCTAACTGCTGTGATTACAACTTGAATAACGATGAGCCGGGTAATTTCTTTTCTCTTCTGCCTGTCATAAAAATAAACTAAAAAATTCAGGCCCAGTAGAAAGCCGAGAAAGTAAACTGTCGTTAGTTTAATAAAAAAAGTAATAAAATAGATTCCTGTCATTAACAAATAGTCTTTTGTCTGCAACCTTTTTTTCTGCAGTAGAATCATAGCCGCCAAGAGAAACGGAAGAGCCAAACAATCATAGGTTGTCACTTTTGAATAAATTGTCAGTAATGGATCAGTAAAAAAAAGAATCAGACCGAAGAAAGCAAATATTTTGTTCTTAAAAATTTCTTTAAACAATTGATATGATAAAGGAATAATGAAACTGACTATCAAAAAGTAAAACAACATTGGAAAAAACAAAGACTCGGAGATCCAAAACCCTAACACCAAGGGTAAATAAAGACCGGGCATATGGGTAACGGCAAATTCTCGATAAGGAAGTCCGCCTCGGGCAATAAACTTGGCAATTAGCAAATGATTACCATGATCATGGCTTACGTAAGGACTTTGATAATAAATAAAGCGGGTGGCGATAAATAGAAGCTGAATTAAAAAGACCAAAAAAAGTTCGCTTTTAATTTTTTTCATTTTAAACTCAGAAACTACCGAATCAGTTAATTAACTCTAATAGATTATAATAAAGAAATTATATCACCATGATTTCCATCATTGTTCCTATCTATAACGAACAGGAAAACGTTATCGATTTATATCGCAGAAGTAAGAAATCACTAGCCCGTTTTCCTAAAGATCTGAAAAAAGAAATTATTTTTATTGACGACGGTTCAACCGATAAAACCTGGGAAAAACTTAGAGGATTGCGAAATATCAGACTAATACGGCATGAAAAGAACTTAGGCCAGACTGCGGCTTTGCTTTCCGGTTTCCAAGCAGCCAAAGGAGAAATTATTGTTACCATGGACGGCGATCTCCAAAACGACCCGGCACAAATCCCCGATTTGGTAATAAAGCTTGAACAAGGCTATGATATGGTGGTTGGCTGGCGCAAAAAAAGAAATGATTCACTTAATAGAAAATTACTTTCTAAACTAGCCTATACCTGGCGGCGAATTATTTTTAGCAGCCCGATTCATGATTCCGGTTGTAGTTTTAAGGCGTTTAGAAAAAGTTTCCTAGCAAATCCTCTGCCGCCCGGCCAAATCCACCGTTTTCTACCAGAAATTTTCCTCTCTTACGGATTCAAAGTCGCTGAAATTCCGATCAAACATTATCCGCGAAAGAGAGGAAAAAGCAAATATAACTCCAAAAGGGTTTTGAGAGGTTTCATGGATTCATGGTTAATCCGGTTTTGGCTTTTTAGAAACAGAAAAGTAATCAAGAGACTCCGCAATTGATAAAGGAATAAAAGGAGTTAACCAACAGAAATACTGATCAAATAAAAGCGGGCTAAAGTCAACAAAGAGGACAAAGATTAGAAAAACACTGGTAAACTTTGTTAATTGTTTCCGGAAAGCAGCCAGATAAACCGGTATCATCAAAGCCAACATTGGTAACCTCGACCCGACAGCGGTTAGTCCTAAAAACTCGGCGATTGACCAGGAGTAGAAACTACCTTTTAGGTTTCGGGTAAGAGAAAATAAAATAGATTTAATAAATCCTAGCGGACTTGTCAGTATGAAAGGCAAGGAGATAAAAAGAGGAATACTTACGACCAATATCAGTGCCTTTCCTAACTGCATAATTTTCTTTTTATGAGAAGCTGGCTGCTGCCAAGTCCAGATCAAGTAAAGAGGAACCAGAAAAATTCCTATCTGTTTTATCGCCAGAGATAAGCTAAGCAGCAACAATGAAAGCAACCGTCGATCGGGGAAAACTTTTAAGGAGACTACCAGAAAAAAAATCGCCATAAAATCGGGATAAACTTTCAGTAAGGCATTAAGAGTCCAGCGATTAAAGAGCCAAAAAAGAGCGAAGAAAAGAGCCAGTATTGTCCGTTTCTTTTTGTAGAAGACATCAAAAATTAAGGCGGCGATTCCGAAATCAAATATTACAAATATAGACCGCCAGAAGAAAATTCCATAACTTAATTCTTTTAAACCCAGGACTTGGCTTAAGGCAACCAGGCAATAGAAAAGCGGAAAATAGGTTATATACTTACGGTTATCTACCATATTGCCGGATAAAATCCTCTCATATGGATTTTTTCCGGAGGCAATCGTCTGGCTGTCTTTCCAAATATAATAGATGTCATCGCCCTTAGTGTTGTATCGACAGAAATAAAGATTCAACTGAACCAAAGTTGCCAAACTCATAATTATGACAAAAAGAAGAGCCAACGATTTTATTCGAGGTGGCGAGTAAATTTTAGATGACCTCATATCAGTCAGTCTCTGACAATGATATTTAGTAGTGATGACAATACATCCAAATGATAACCAGAGACGTCAATACCAAAACTACCCCCAGCAAACGAACATAAAACAAGGAAATTATTTCTTGAAGAAAAGAATGGTCTTTAGGAAAAATAAGGGAAAATATTGTCTTCCAGCGACGATATTTAGGCCGAGGTCGGTATTTAATCCCTTGCTCGATGTAGCGCTTCGCTTTTTGACTAAAAAGAAGAAAGAATAAACCTAAACCTAAAAAAAACAAAAAACTGGCATAAACATAAAGCTTATCGCTCATCGTAAATTCCCTTTCGGTTTCTATCCTGATCGTATTACATAAGAAACAGGGTATCTGTTTATCACACTCGGTGAATTAATAACCCTGCTCTTTAGGTCGGTATTGTAATGCTTCGGCTAAGTGGGTGATTCTGATTTGTTCATCACCCGAAAGATCGGCAATTGTCCTGGCAACTTTGATAGTTTTAAAGTAAGCCCGGGCGGAAAGATTCATAGAAGAGACTGCTTGGCGAAGAAGATTTAGGCAATCTTTATCCAATTGACAGCATTGCTTGATGGCTTTGGTTTTCATCTCTGAGTTTGATCTAATAGTTGTTCCCTTAAATCTTTGTCTTTGTTTCATACGCGCCGCTTGTACTCGTTTTTGGATGCTTTTTGATGATTCGGCGATCGTTGTTTCACTGGTCAGTTTTTCTACCGGCACCGCCGGTACCTCAACATGCAAATCAATTCGGTCAAGAATGGGACCGGAAATTCTTCTTTGATAACGGATAATCTGACCGGGGAAACACCGACAACTTCTTTTAAGGTCCCCCAGGTAGCCACAGGGACAGGGGTTACTGGCAGCAATCAGAGTAAACTCCGCCGGGTAAGTCACTGAGCCGGCAGCCCGGGAAATAGTCACCCGTCCATCTTCCATTGGTTGACGTAGCGCTTCTAAAACAGACCGGGGAAACTCGGGAAATTCGTCCAACAATAAAACCCCCCGATGGGCTAAAGATACTTCACCCGGTCTTGGATAAGTTCCGCCACCGATTAAGCCTATGCGGGAAACGGTATGATGAGGAGAGCGAAAAGGACGCTGTTTAATTATTGAACTTGTATGTGACAGGTTTCCGGTTATCGAATAGATCTTGGTTACCTCCAGAGCTTCATCTTCAGTCAAATCAGGCAAAATTCCGGGAAGCGACCGGGCAAGCATTGTTTTCCCGGCACCAGGAACACCTTTAAGTAAAAGATCGTGTCCGCCGGCAGCGGCAATCTCCAAGGCCCTTTTGGCATGTTCCTGGCCTTTAATTTCGGCAAGGTCAAACTCGGCTTCAAAATCGGAAATTAAATCATTAAAAGATGAATGGGAAAACGGTAGTATCTTTTCAAGATCGCTAAAATGAGAAAAGAGCTGAATTAGATTCTTTAAGGGATAGATATTAATTCCTTTAACAACCGAGGCTTCTTGAGCATCTCCCTGAGGAAGATAAAGATTCTCAAGCCTTTTATGCTTGGCCAGAAGAGCCAAGGATAAAACACCGTTAGTATGCCTTAATGAGCCGTCTAAAGAAAGTTCTCCCAGAAAAAAACAATTATCAATTTGAGCCTTTATTTGCCCGGAAGCGATCAAAATCCCTACCGCCATGGGTAAATCGTATGCCGGTCCTTCTTTGGGAAGATCAGCCGGAGCCAGATTAATGGTTAAACGGTGGTCCGGGAATTTGGCACCCGAATTTTTTATCGCTGTTCGTAATCTTTCCTTAGACTCTTCTATCGCCTTATTGGGCAAACCGACAATATTAAATGCCGGAAAGCCTCTTTCGGAAACATCTACCTCAACCTCAACCAAAACCCCATCCAAACCGACAGTTGCTCCGGAAAAAACTTTAGCCAGCATTAACTTGATGATAACAAAGGTGGTAAAATATTGCTATGAAACTCAGTATAGTACATCCTCATCTCTCCTTGTCCCTTTATATTATCGCTGTTTTCTCATCTTCCTTGCTTATCAGTTTAATAATTAAGAAAAAATCGGGAGTTAACAGATCAATAATCGTTATCCTTGGTAGTTTCTTCTTTTCCTTAGTCTTAAGTTATCCATTCCTAAGTCGCGGTTTACTTTACTTTAGCCTTATAATGACAATCACGATTCTTTCTTCTTACTTTTTTAATCTCTTTAAAGAAGCCAAACAGAAAATTCTAGTCTTCCTGATTTTACTACTGCTGGTATTTTTTATCCTAAATTGGCTGATATCAAAAGTATTTTGCGTCTCTTTAATGATGTCCTACCCCTATAAAAATAGGATTACCGGCCAATGCATTGTGCGCCATGATTGTCAGCCTTTCTTTTTCGATCTTTTTTATAGAAAGGATTACTCATGCCCGGGAGGTAGTTTAGAGCCATTTATATTTCCGGAATGAAGCTTCACAACCCACCCAAAGGTATCAATATAAAGACACTCCAGAAGTGAATTTCATTAGAAAAAATCCTCCTTGCCAATACGATAAAGATCTGCTTAGAAGCTCAATAATTTTATCTATTGTCTTTCGCTGTAGTCGTAAAAAATCCGTCACCATTTTTTAATGTTACCACTTGTAAAACAATAGTAGAAGATAACAGGAAGTCTTAATATATCAATCTATCTCAAGCTCCCCTAAAGGACTTATTCTGCAACCACAAGTTAGAGTTTGATTTAAGCCTGAACGACCTAAAAGTCTTGTTTGAAGGCTTAGGCTTGAAACTCCCTCAACCCGCTTTACTTACTTTAATAAGTTAACCGGCTTGTTTTGACAATTCATTAGCTACTAGCATTTTTATATTCGGCATAATATTGGCTATAAGGATAAAGAACCCCCTAATAATTCTCTTCCCGATGGATACTCCTTAAAAATAAGAATACCAAAGATAAGAGCAAACAGTAATTCTAAAGACAATACGATTGAACCTAAACTTAAATCAAAGTTTTGAAAGCCGACCAGTAAAAGATAGTTCAGTATTACTAATAAAGCACCAAAGAAGCCACCGATAATCCAAGCGGTTGTAGACATAAAGCCTAAGTAATTTACGCTTTGATGAAAGTAGGTCATTATCAAACCAGAGACAATAAGGCCTCCAATTGCTGTAAGTAGAACCAGAACAAATTTACTTATTTTTCCCGCTAAATCTTTTCTAAATCCATTTGCAGAACCATCTAATACACCACTAACGACACCTGCAACAAACCCAAGGTTGATACTGCTATTTGTGAAGGGGTATGCGAATAAACCCAAACCCACTAATACCAGTATTAAAGATAACCATTTTTCTGTATTCAGTTTTTCCTTATAAAACAACAGCCCTGCGAACCACCCCGTTAGGATAGTTCCTACATAAAAGGCGAAAGTGGCTAAGACAATCTTCGTATTTATCATAGAGATGTTATAAGCAATTACGGATAATGGGACTAAAAGTGTATAAAGAAACAGGTTTAGTTTTTTTGCTTTGTTCCACTCAATGTTTCTGAACTGTTTAGCTAACAAAACAACCAAAACCGCAATCACAAAGGCAAAGCCGTTACGAAGAACGATTTGCTGATAAATAGACATTTCATTATTCAGAAGCCTTATCCATATACCAAAAGAACCAAAAGCAACAGCGGAAATAAATAAAGATGTAAAACCCAATGTCTTTTTCATATCAATTATTATTCAAAACAAAACTACTCACTTCTTTAGCCATAATGTCTTCGTGAGGCTTAAAGGAATGTACTGCTCCATTAATAATTTTTCCCTTTGAGTTTGGAATGTGTTTGAGTAACAAATCCATTGCTTCCTCTGGGTGTTCGGGATTGCTTAAATGAAAATACTCATCCTTTGAACCGACAATTATTTTTGTTGGTATTTGTATCTGCTTAAGAATTGGGAAATCATAATAGTGAGTGCAAAATTCAAACATTCTACCTAAAACGTCTTGTTTGTACCAACTAATAAAGGTTTTATATGACATTACTCCTTCTTCAAACTCTGATGTAACCAGCTCCTCACCCTTACCATCATCAACCATCTTTTGAGCTTTGTTTAGTAAACCTTTAATATCTCCTCTGCCAAATGAAACCATAAACCCTTTTTTATCAAAAGGTGAGAGCAAAATAAGTTTATTGATTTTATTTTTATATTCACCTTCAAATAAATATCTAACTGCTTTCATCGTTCCCAAGGAATGACCCATTAACACAATTTCTTTATAACCTTCGTCTATCAGGCATTTTAACCAAGCAGTAATATCTAGGTGTGCTTCTTCTAATAACTCGTATCTAGCTCCAACTCTTTTGTATTTTCCATCAACGGTATTAAAATCTGTATCTCTACCATTGCCACGAGTGTTAACAGTCAAAAAACCAACCCCTTTTTCTTCCAACTCATTAGCTAAAATGTGAACAAAGTTATCCTGATAAAAATTGCCCTCAAAGCCGTGAATATGTAATATACCCACTCTTTTACTTTCTGACGGCACATAGTAGCCGTGTAAGTAAAGGCCGTCAGGAGTTGAGATTTGTAGTAATTTGTTCCTCTTCATTGTTTAATTATAACTTGCAGAATTATACCTTGCTCCCTCTAGTGGATCAAAGATACTGAGTTAGAACTAGTTTAGCTTTAGATTTATCCTTTTGAGCTTGCCAGACTTTTCCTTTTTCAGAAAAGTTAAAAACTTTGGTCTCACCAGTAGACTTGGCTCCTCTCGACTCTTAGGCTTCAAGGACTTGGCAATACCTTGTATTTGAAGCGTACCCTCTCTAGTCTGACTGTCAATCACTACACATACCCTGGAGTTCTTCAATATGTTTTGGAACTTTAATGAATCTGGTCTGCTGGAAATGTAAATATTAAAACTATCGTCAGTAGTGTAATTAACCGTCGCTGCCCAAGGCTTATCTTGGTAAGAAGTGGCAATTACACAGTATTTATGGCTTTCTAACCACTTTTTGATAAATTGTTTATCCACAGCCTAATTTTATCACAAATCAAAACCCAGAAAATTATGCCTTCTAAAGCTAGCTCCCCTAAAGGACTTATTCTGCAACCATAAGTTAGAGTTTGATTTTACATTACAAGACATCAAGACAGTCTTTGAAACGCTCCAACTACGGCCAGCCTTACTAACGAATTAAATAACAGCAGATTCTAATACTTCA
>DATKWK010000023.1:0-274800 GCA_035529595.1 Bathyarchaeia archaeon | reverse complement strand
AGTAAATAGTTCCTATCGATGTTTCTGTTTTCTCGCTAAAATATGAATCTAATATACACCTGGTTTTCCTTGTGGTGAATAGACCGATTTTTCTACCTGCTCTGCCGCAATTATCTTGAAATCATTTTTGATTAATTACTTCTTAAGAGGAGCTAATTTAAGATAGCGAAACAATCGCCCTTTCTTAAAAAAATAGCTAACTGAAACTTCTACTTCTGGTCCGGCGAGATATGCTTTGATGTAAAGATGAATAATGCTTTCAGGTTTTAAAACTCGGTAGAATTCTTGAATTGTAGTTCGGACGTCGTTTATCAACTCCAAGTGCAATAAGACTACGTGACACCAAGCACCGTCGAAACTGTTGTCAGGAAAAGGCACCTTTTTTAGTTTTTAACTAATACTAAAGATCTTGGTCCTGATATCGTATCCGCATTTACAAAGTCAGTTTTTGAAAAACCGTGGTTTTCAAAAATTCCCAGCGTCCCAGGAAACTCATTCTTATCTTCAACTAAAACGACAGGAGAACCTCTTTTCAGATGATAATTCAAAAAGACGGCAGAAGCAGCAATCGCTTTACCTCCCGAGGGATTCAGTAAAAAACCACCATTGAAATTTTCGGTAGGGACCGACGAATTTTCTGCTAGTTGGCTTAATTCAATAATATCCGCAACCCGAAAATCTCTATCAACTGCCTGTCTTACTTTATTATCTCGGTCTTCATACGGCAAGGCGTTTTCCCCCCAAATTTCTTCATTTGAGAAAAGTAAAAAATGCATTCTTTGGGAAAATAGATGTTTTAACTCAGGTTGTCTATCTATATGGACGACTCTTTCAATCCCGTGCAGCAAAGCCGCATGAACGACGTAAATGCCCATACCCGAACAGACGTTGGCCCACGTCCCTTTTAGCTCTATATTCTGACTGAGTTGTGATAGCAAATCCGTTAAACCGGTATACAGTTTTATTTCAACTGCTGCTTCTAAAGCGAGAATAGGATTCCTAAAAACCTCTGGATTAGGAAAAGTTCCAAGTTTTAAAGGAATCGGCTGGCGTTGTTCCTCAGACATTTTTCTAATTATACGATGTTATGGCCAATTTGGACTCTTTTGAATCTCTTCGTCTATCTTGGCTGCTGGACAGGGATTCCCTTCGATTACACTCAGGGTAAACTTCTCATCCCTGTCAAAACTTCAACAACTTCAGTACTAAAGCACTGAGCCTGTCGAAGTGCTGAGTAGGCCGGTCTGGGCCCTTTCTGTCCTTATAACTCAACAATCCAATTGTATCACCTTGAGGCTAAATCCTCCTCCGCTAAAGCTACGGCGGGACAAGTGAGACAAATGAGACAGTATAAAAAAGGGAAATGATGATATATATATATGATATATTATTAACATTCCATTTCCCTCTAGGTTGTCATGTAATTTTTGTATTCATCTACATAATTTGGAATATTCTTATTTCTGTTTTTAAGTCTATCCTTTAGTTTTTCATAATTTCGCAATAATTCTTCATCTTTCGAACCTTTTATGTTCGATTCTAGCTTTTTAAAAGTAAAAAACGCTTGAACATATCTATATGAATGAAGGTAGCAGTTAGTTAAGTTATTATAACAATAAGAAACTGAATCTTTGTCCCCAATCTCTTTAAAAATTTTTATGGCAGTAAATAAATCAGATATTGATTTGGAGAAATATTGATTGATCTTTTTCAAATCCTTCTTGTTATACCTCAGTAGATCTTTCAATCTGCATTCTGGTAGAAAACGAATTGTCCGAAGCATCCTCTCTATTTTTAGGTCAGAACATCTATTTTGCCAGATAGGTGCTCTATATAGATAAATCATCCCGAGTAACTTTTTATTGTCTGCTACTTTTGCATTCTTTAAAGATTCGATACACAGACGATCGACTTCTTTCTCGCCTTGTTTAATTTTATCGTCAAAATCTTTGTATCCCTGTTTATCCTCTTCAGTCGAAAAATTAAACCAATTTGGTGATAATTTGTATGTTTTTCTGACATATTTCCATCCCCCAATTTTTACCGACATAGTACTTGCCTTCCTCATTTGGAAATAAGCTAAGTTGTCCATTCTTTTCTGAGTCTTTGAGATGTTAATCGCGTTGTCACACAAAGTCATGATCACCTTATAGTCTTTAATTTGATCCAAAATCGACAATAAAGCATCCATTGCCTGAAGTTTAATTTCTTCATTCTTCGAACTTACCAAAACCATAAAGGCCTTAGCGGCTTCTTTTTTGTTGCCTGCATTCATTAAATAAATGGCGTATTTTAATAATTTCTCATCTTCCATAGGTATTTGATTCTAAAAATCAACTCGTTTAGTTTATGCCTCAACACACGAGTCAAAAAAGTGGCACTAAGTGGATATTTACTAAACCAGATTAATTTAGGTTTTGGATTATTCAGGAGATAGTATTTATATGCATGGCTCCTGATCATCCTGTTATGATCTTCAACTCTTGAGTTAGTTGTTGTTATATAGCCTTTAAGATTTTGCCAACTAAATATAGCCATTGTGTCTGGTGAGAGAGTAATAGATAACTCAATTGATTTTTGAGCTAGTCCATAACCATAAAATTTTTGCCACTGTAGATCTGGATTAAACATGATGCAGGGGTCATCACAAGTGATATATTTTGATGAAATGTTTTGTGCACATATAAAGGCAATGTTCATTTTTCTTAAAACATCGGTTATGTCTGGAATAATTTTGAATAAATTTAATTTATGGCTATTAACCTTAAGTTTTTTATAATCTTCAACTATCTTGCTTTTTGTGTTATGCGCGGCATCAAGAGCCTCCATTTTTTCAATTACTTCTGATAAAAACCTTTCTACAGAATCTTTGTGTCTTAAGGTTCTTTGCATTAGTGCACTGATAAAAACACAGAGCACCAGGTGATCTCTTTTGCTTAAAGGAAATCTCTTCTTAATTTTTTTCCGGTATACGTTTGTATATTCTGCTTCAATATTTCCAAGGCTAATTTCAATTGAGTAATCCTTTTTCCCTCCAACATCTATTGTGTATAAATCTTTTGCAAAAAGAACATTTTTGATCTTGTCTATTCTTCCTTTCCGTTTATCTTTAGGGAAAATCCATATTAGTGGTTCTTTATTGTTAATTGAATCTGGTGTTGCAAATTCTTTTAGGTAACATCGTGGAACATAATGCTGTCTTTTTGGTTGATTTATCATCATTCACCTTCCTTCATAATTCTCATCACGTCATTACTACTAATTCCAAGGGCATTCAACATACTTATAGAGGATCCTACGTATTAATTTAAAGGCATTTTCGAACCATACATGGGTAAAACGGGAACCCGATAACAATTTAAGTTGTTTCTTCCTGTCAGCATGAATAATTGCATTTCGATATTTTATTAAATCGTCAATTGTTTTAACTTCCTTATCGTTAAAACCCAATATTTTCATTCCATTAAGAATAAATGGCTTCTTAGATTTTTCGCCTGGGGGAACAAAGATACTTTCCAATACAGTACAGCTATCAATGGTTCTATCATTGTTGGCAAATCTGTCCCTGCTTCGTCTGTATATGTCAAACGCTAACGGTCGTAATTCGTATGCATTCAAAAACTTTCTGTAAAAATCGACAAAGTCTTTGTCCAATTTTTTATCTAAACATTCCTCATATCTTGGTCTTGCATTAGATAGAACAAATCCAGTAAAACCCGAGGCTTTTGATTTAGAAAGTATTGCTGCAGTTCCTACATTTCCTTCACCAAAAACTAATAAGGCAGAGTCAATTTTATTAATCACTTTAATTGCAATTCCAGGGTATGGCTCACTTGCATCATTAGGATCATATCGGTAATCAATTTCTAAAACCGCATGATAGTTTGCCTTTAGGCCATGATCTTCAAAAGCTTTATATTCTTTGGCCAAAAGGTCTGTATTTCTAATCAAAAGGCTCTTTCCGAGAGTGATCGGATCCTTTAATCCTTCTCTCAGTCCATATATGGGCGCCAAAAATGTTTGTTTTTTCATTTTTTCTTTTTATTACTGGGGCTAACAAATTTTACTTTCATTGTGGGCTTCTTCGGGTATTTCTTGAAAAACTCTTTATTTTCTTTAACTAAATAAACAGCGCAGTAGATAGATCCATCTTTTCTTTTAAGATCTCTACCTTTCAATAGGCCTTCTCTTCTAAGTTTGCCTCGCGTAGCTGGATGCAATCCGTAATTTAATTGCAATTGTCATTCTTTAATCCATATTTTGTCGTCGCTGTCATAGGTAAGAGAAGAAATTACCCCTTAAGCATCTCTACATCCATGACAAGAAAGTCAGTTCAGCTCCGATAACCTCACGGTAAATGTTTCCATTAGTGAAAGGACTTTAAAAAAAGTAGCTCGACTTTCATTCTTTTGAAAGAATCAGAAAAACTAAAAGTTTAAAAGGAAAGAAATGAAAATCCACCTTATTATTTCTCTTCTATACTACATTCTGAACCTTCCAGACATTCATAGTATATACTGACTTCTTTCATTACTCTTCCGGGCCGGTTTGAAGAAACTGAAACCCAAATGTTAAGAGTATATCCATCTTTCAGAAAGTGAAAGAAGTCTACATTGACCATTTTGTTGGTTTTCCGTTCTTTGTCTCTGATTGTAGGATAATATGATATTGACCTTAAGTCATAAAGGTAACGAGAGGAATTACTTGGTGGCACAGGTAAGGAGTTTTCTTGACTTATTAAATGTCCTCCTTGATTGTTTAAGGTAAAATAAAAGTCGTCCCAACTTGTTAATGGCCGCTCATGATCCACTAAGGCTTCAATATATAAATATGCCCTTGCAAATTCTCCAACTACTTTATAATTTTTTTTAATTCCATCAAACTCTATTGTCGCTGGTTTGCTGTTTATACAGCCTTCGATTGGACAATCTTTAGTGATGTTTAAGATTTTAATTTTAGGATCAGGGTGATCACTTTTTATCGCATCATAGTCAGGATAGAGTGATGGTTGTTCTGTTTGAAGTTCAGGACTAATTTCGTTGGTAGATTTGATTTTACCAGTGATATAAGATGATGCTATTGAAGCTGCTAAAGCAGCTGAAATTATTAGTCCATAGACAATTAGAAGATCGCTATGTGCTTTAATCTTGTCTATTAAGCTAATGATTCTTTTTTTAGTCTTCTTCATTCCAGATCTTTACCCAGGCAAGAGGGAAAATCTTAAGTATTATACCTGAAAAAAATAATGTTACAATAAAATGTATGGCAATTGGGATTTTTTTCCAGCTTTTCCATAAACGCTCTCTTGTCTTGGTTAACTCAATAATAAGAGCTATGGGAAGTATAAATAAATTTAAGATCTTATTAATTCTGTAAGGAATTAGATTTGGATTTATATCTCTTAAGACATTAAAAACTAGACAAATACAAAGAAGTGTGACGAAAAGGCTTAAAAGGGGCAAAATTTTTTTTAATAAAGAATTATTTCTTACAATCACCATATATCAAGATTTAGTTTCCCCCCGTGACTTTTTGCAAGGTAACAAGGGCTTTTTTAGGCACCCCGGTCACCTTGGGTGCCCGTTCTGGCTGCCGGGCTAGGATTCGAACCTAGATATCATCCTTCAAAGGGATGTGTCCTGCCATTAGACGACCCGGCAATTTATAAAAAATCTCTTTTAGTTTTTTTCTACCTATTCCTGACTTGTAAAACTTTTCTCTTTTTTTTGCTGTTTTGCAATCATTAAATATTTCTGTTTTGATTAAATTCCATGGTTGATATCGTTTTGTAAAGATACTCTTACCATCATTATGTTCCTTTAACCTCCTTTCAATGTTATTAGTACAACCAACATAGGATTTTGGAAAATACCTGCTTTTTAGAATATAAACATACCACATATGTCCTGCTCGCCTTCATCTTGCCTTCGGCAGATTTGGCGAAGTCTCGCTCGCCGGAGGCGAGGCGGACCATTAGACGACCCGGCAATTAAGCTATCGGTTAATTTTACCAATCCGGATTGAATTTGGAAAGTCATACATTTATTTTATAGCCTCTATTTTAGTAAATTTGTTGATCAGTTCCACTAATTTTTCGGGCTGAAAAAGACACCATTCGTGACCGCCTGCTAACAGTTTCAAGTTTGAATTCTTGATTCTTGTATGAATCTCGATTGCCTGGCTATCAGGAAGAATCAGATCTGGTTTTCCCCAAAGAATAAGCGTCGGCATTTCTATCTTTTCTAAAGTTTCTTGATTGCCTGTTTTAACTACTCTAGCCATATACTTAAAAATTCGATTAACGTGGTGAATATTATTTATAGAATAGTAAACTACATGACGAAATCTGGAAAATCCTACTTTTCTTTTTTTTGACTTTCTAAGATAGTTAAATGATGTTTTAAAAAAATAAGCGGATAATTGTAAAAATGATTTTTTTATCGGTATTGCTGCAGGATTAATAAGTATAAGCTTTTTTACTCTTTTGCTACTAATAGCCGTACTGGCTGCGATTCCGCCGCCGAGAGAATGGCCAACTAAGATTACCTTTTCCAGATTAAGAGATTCAATCAATGACGCAAAATACGTTCCGTAGTCATCAAATTCCCAGTCTTCCGGAGGCAGATTGAATTTACCAAATGGCGGTATGTCGGGAGCGATAACTTCGAAATAAACAGCCAATTTCTCTAAAGCCTGACGATAAACCAAAGGGCCTAGGGCTGCTCCATGTAAAAAAATAAGCGGTTGGCCTTTCCCTAATTGATAATAGTTAGTTTTCGCTCCGTTACAAAAATATTCTCTTTCTTTGATGATCATCGGCAGTGATTATAATATAATTAAAAACCTAATAACCGTTTAAGATTTTGTGCAAGCGGTTCGACATTCAAACGTTGTCCCAGACGGCTTTTCTTAAAAGGGGAGTAGTATTTCTCCGTAAAAACAATTTTCGCTTTTTCTTTACCTTTAGTTGAATGATCCCATTTCAGTTGTCGGGCGATATCATCAGGCGGTTTAAATTTCGTCCGGCATTCCTCAGGCGTATTCCCTAAAATATTAACCTTGGGTAAGCAATTGATAAAGCCCTTCGCTTCAAGACAAAAATGAAGATAACCGATTTGTTTCGGGTTAAAGCCCATCAATCGGGCAGCGATAATATCAGCCCGAAGAGCATCAGGCGAGGCTAATGCCCAACCGACTTTGATTGGTTGGCCGGAGATTGGACCGTTACCTTCCATTCCGACAGTGGCGTCGATTATCGACAGGTCGGGCTGTATTTTCTTAATTAGCAGAAAAAGGTTTTTATTAAAAGCTTGATAACCTTGATGTATCAGCGACGTATCTTTTAAAAACCCGGCGGCGATATTTTTTAGACCCAAAGTAACAATACCGTAATTATGAGTTTTCGCCCGGGTTATTGAGATCAGGAAATCGGCACTCAATGCTTCCTGGTATATCTCGACTTTAATTCTCTTTTTAAGGTTAACGTCATAAACAAATACCGGTACCAGATTTCCATTATCAAGAGCCGTTAATTTAACGTTATATTTTTCCGTTAATTTCGGGTAATTAAAATTCTTAAAACCTAGAGCAGCATTCTTACCTGTTTCCATAATCTGAATCCGCTTTTTATATATCGGGCGAAGAAAATCCAGTAAAGCTGTAACTGATTCAATCGGAGTGGCCGCGAGTTCATTTTCGGGGGAGACAAAGTTAACTTTAATAACAACTTTTTCTCTACCGATTAATGCTTTTTCTATATCGCCACGAATTAAATTTAAGCAATTAGTGATATTTTGATAATGATCCGTGCCTTTAGCTAGACAGACTGTTTTGCTCATCTTATTTTTAGTATAGCAAAACTACGGATAAAATTTGTTATAATAACTTCAGAATTTTTCGCAAGCCGGGGTGGCGGAATTGGTAGACGCGCAGGACTTAAAATCCTGTGGGGGCAACTCCGTGCGGGTTCAAGTCCCGCCCTCGGCACCAAGGAAAACAATTAATATTTTTACGGGAGGTTTATGAAAAAAGTTTTAATCACCGGTATTACTGGCTTTGTCGGTTCCCATCTGGCCGAACTCTTATTATCAAAGAACGATTATCAGGTTTTCGGTACTGCCCGGCCTCGCAGTAATACGGAAAATATCAGCCATCTTCTTGATAAAATTAAGATATTTTCAGCCGATATTCTTGATTCCCATTCCATTTATACTCTAATCAAAAAAGTGCAGCCTGACTATATTTTTCACTTAGCCGCTCAATCTTTTGTTCCTGCCTCCTGGACGTCGCCGGCAACAACGATGGAAGCTAATGTCCTGGGTAGTGTCAATTTATTCGAAGCCATCAGGAAATCGGATTTCGACCCGGTAATTCAAATTGCCTGTTCCTCCGAGGAGTACGGTCTGGTTAAGAAAAGTGAACTGCCGGTAAATGAAGATAATCCATTTCGGCCGCTTTCTCCTTATGCGGTGTCTAAAGTGGCAATGGATCTTTTAGGTTATCAATACTTCAAAAGTTACGGGATGAAGATCATCCGGACCAGGGCATTCAACCACACCGGACCGCGCCGGACAGAAAGCTTTGTCTCCTCAAATTTTGCCAGGCAAATTGCCGAGATCGAAAAGGGTCTCAGGAAACCAGTATTGAAAGTAGGTAATCTGGAAGCAAAAAGAGACTTTACCGACGTCCGCGATGTAGTCCGTGCTTATCTGCTTGCTGTCCAGAAGGCTAGACCCGGTGAAGCTTATGTGATTGCCAGCGGTAAAACCTGGCAGATTAAGAAAGTTCTGGAAATGCTGCTTGGGATGTCTAATATTAAAGTAAAAATAGAACAGGATCCCGAAAGAATGAGGCCGTCTGACGTTCCCGTTCTTCAAGGTGACAGCACTAAGTTTAGGAAGGCAACCGGCTGGATACCGCAAATTCCATTTGAAAAGACGCTCAGAGATACTCTCGATTACTGGCGGGCGAGGATGTAAACTAAGTTTTTTTTCGGAGAGTGGCGCAGTTGGCTAGCGCGCACGGTTTGGGACCGTGAGGTCCCGGGTTCGAATCCCGGCTCTCCGACTATTATTTCACTTTGGTAACCATGAGGGCTTCTAATGACGATTAATAAATTAATTTCAAATTTATGGGTTGTAAATCACTGATCATTTGTGCCTCTTTTCATCATAAAAATACGGAAAAAATTGCCGGCGTTATCGGTAAAGAACTTGGAGCGAAAATTATCAGCACTCATGAGTTTAGACCGCGAATGGCGCGTTTTTATAACTTAATCGGTTTCGGTTCCGGCATTTATTTTAAGAAACATCACCAAAAAATTTTCGATCTGGTGCGAAAAATTCCTCGCGACCAGGATAAGCGGGCGTTTATTTTTTCTACCAGCGGCTTGCCCCGAATCTATCTCCTTAATGACTTCCATAAACCTTTAAGGAGGTTACTCCGCTTGAGAGGATATAAGATAGTGGCTGAATTCTCCTGCCTCGGTTGGGATACCTACGGCCTGTTGCGTTTTATCGGCGGCATCAATAGATCCCGACCAAACAAAAAAGATTTTGGAAAAGCAGCCGCCTTTGCCCAGAAACTAAGCAAGATCCTTAAATAGTATTTATTTGCCGGTACTTTTGGTAAAATACGCGTACGGCCGGTAATTGATTATTAATTAAATCGTATGATCACAATTTTCAGTGCTCGAAAAATCCAACAGGCCCAAGAAAAGGAAGAAGAATTGCTGCTTGAAGCCGAAAGAGTAGTGGAAACGCTAACTCAAAATCCGGCACAGGCAACGACGCGTAAGCAGGAAAAGAAAGCAGAGTCCTTCGAAGAAACACCTTTTTCCGAGCCGATTTACAGGCTCTTCTTAAACTATCGGGATTATTACCGCGAACGGTCAAAGAAAACGGAGATTGCTACTCTTTATGTTGATGAAATTGCCTCCCGGGTAGCTCTTTTCTATGAGAAGATCAGAAAAATTGTTGATTGGAAAGAAGAACATCTGGTTCGACGTGCGGCAATCGAAAGAATTCTAAAGCGAAAAATGATTTCCGAAATTTCCGGTATTAGCCTAGTAAGTGGCTTTGAACCGCAAAAGATTGCCGAACCGCTGATACTCGAATTAATCAGAGGCGGTCATTTTCCCAATGGCAAAATACCAAGATCTCAAGTCGCTAAGGTACAAAAGTTATTAGAAAAATACACCTACATCCTCGAAAAAAACCCTCTAGCTAAACAGGAAGCTGTCCCCAAAATTAAACAAAAGATCAATCTTTATACTTGGATGTTGGAAATCGCCGCCTGTGAAGTCGAGGAGCTATTAGCTTCACCTATTAGGCAAAAAGCGCTAATGGAGTGTATGTTTCAATTGATGGATGAAAGAATTAAAATTATACCAGAAGGTGCACTTAGTCAAGAGGAGAAAGCAACACAGTTGTTTATTGCCGTCAGGCGAACTCTTTTCCATCTTGATGATCCGATAATTTCTTACCATCTTCTAAAAAATCGCTGGCCCGAATGGGACGATTTACCAAACAATTTACTTGACCAAATAACTCAAAATATCATCACTATCAAAAATCAAATTGAAAAAAATTTATCTCATTCTCTCTCCAGTACTTTTTTTCGTATTTGTGAAAAATACGACACGCTTTATATTATTTTAGGCGATATTCTCGATCAGTATGAGAAAAAGCCAAGTGATGTTATTCCTACTCTGGGTAAACCCAAAGAACTGACTCAACTAATTCGAGATGCTTACACTAAACGGCTGTCAACTTTGAAGGGACGTCTCTACCGGTCAGCTGTCTATTCGACCCTGTCAATTTTTATCGCCGGCGCCTTATCCCTATTTATTTTCGAGGTTCCTCTGGCTAAATTAATCTATGGCGAATGGAAACCGCTGGCAATGACCATTGATATTTTGTTACCAACTGCTCTAATGGCAATTTTGGTGCTTCTGGTCAGACCGCCTCGTCCGGAAAATCTAAACCGGGTAGTAATAGAGATATTAAAAATTGTATATCGATCGGATGAAAAAGATATTTACGAGATAAGAATGCGAAAGAAAACAAAATCCCTGCTCTGGTTTGTAGTCAGTCTCTTTTACGCGGCCGGGACGATTGCCTCTCTGGCGCTGGTCTTTTGGGTTTTTCGCTTGGCAAAAATTCCTGTCACCTCCCTTTATATCGACACTTTAAATGTCGCCATGATTGTCTCGGCAGCCTTGGTAATTAAGCAAAGAGCGAAAGAATTAACCATTGAGGAAAGAACCAGCTTTTGGGAATTTTCAATAGACATTTTATCCGTGCCAATGGGTAAGATCGGCCAATGGCTATCCAATAAATGGAAAGAATATAATATTGTCAGCGTCTTTTTTATTGCTTTGGTTGATATGCCGTTCTCAACGTTTATTGGCTTTATTGAGAGTTGGAGCTCCTTTTTAAAGGAAAAAAAATCAGAAATCCATTAGGCCACGTAGCCGTGCCAATTGTTTTTACGCTTCGTTTTTTGTAAAATTAACCAGACAATAATATTTTTAATGTCTATAGTGCGGGATTAGTTGAGCGGCCCAACGCTACCCTTCCAAGGTGGAAAGACGGGTTCAACTCCCGTATCCCGCTCCAAAGTTGCGCCCATAGCTTAACGGACAAAGCAACTGCCTTCTAAGCAGTAGACTGGAGGTTCGATTCCTCCTGGGCGCACTAATTGCTTAACAATTTACAAATCCAAGATTTGGTGAGCGTAGTTTAATGGTAGAACACTCCGATGAGGTGGGGTGGGTGTAGCTCAGTAGTTAGAGCGCCTGTCTGTGGAACAGGAGGTCGGGGGTGCGATTCCCCTCACTCACCCCTCCCTACCGGAGATGTTGCGGGTTCGATTCCCGTCGCTCACCCCAAGAGAATTTATGCTTTTATAAGCTGTAGCTTCGGAGATATCCCCAAACGTCTAAATTTCTGATAAAATGAGCTTTAGAGGAGGTGAAGATGGCAAATTATGATGATCCGGCAACCGATGCCTATTACGACCGTAAACTGGCCGAAGATATAAAATGGCAAGCCAATCAAGCCGAGAGGAAGGGCTATCACCGGGTGGCCAAGGAACTCTGGGACGCTTATTACGCCCTGCTTGAGGAAGCCAAACTGGAGGAGCAAAAGAGCCAAGAGGAAGAGCAATAAATCAAGATTAATTTTAGCTAAAAATGTTCCTTCATTCCCCAATTTTCATTATCAGTTTTTTTCATGTCTTAAATGACGGCTTTCGAATTGCCATCATTGCTCTAATCCCGTATCTTGCTAAAACTTTAAATTTAACTTACACCCAGGCCGGATTTTTAGGCAGTTGTTTAGTTGGTATTCAAGCCTTGACTACTTTGCCTGCTTCGATGGTAGCCCGAAAAAAAGGTGACTTAATTGTGCTTCGGGCGGGCTTAATCTGTTATTCTATTGCGATTCTTGCTTTACGAACATCACTTTGGTACCCGATCGCCATAATTATTTATTCTCTGGCAGGTGTCGGGTTTTCCGCCTTCCATCCGATTGGATCAGCTTTTGTAGCCAAAAGTTCACCCCGTAATCAACTCGGGAAAAACTTAGGGTTAATGACTTCTGCTGGAGATTTAGGCAAAATTGTAATTCCGGCTCTGGCAACTTTTTTGTTGACCAAAATTGGCTGGCAACCGACTACCTGCATTCTGGGGGGACTGGGAATCTTAGCCTTGTTTACCAGTTATGGCGCCGGATCCAAGAAAAAAGCTTCCTTTATTGAAACTAAAGTAGAATCAATGAGAGATTTTATCAGAAAAGTTAACCTTGCCTTAATTAAAAGAAAAGCGGCTTTTGTCTATGCCGTAATCTTAAGTGCACTTGATTGCTTCACTCAAGAGCCGATTAATATTTTCTTACCCTTCTTAGCCCTCTCGATCACGGGAAAACAAGAAGCAATTGGTATCGCCTTATCTGCTTATTTTGCCGGCAGTCTGCTTGGAAAAAATTTACTGGGGATCCTGGCTGATAAAAGAGGCAGTTTCTCTTCTTTATTAACCGCTGAAATCGGAATGATTATTTTTTCGTTTCTTATTGGTTTCAGCAAAATATCTTTAATCTTATATATTATTTCTTTCCTTTTAGGGATATTTTCTAAAGGTACTTCACCGGTAATTAAGACTATGCTCGGAGAATCTGTATCATCTACTTCATATAATATTATTTTCGGACTTAGTGAAACTACTGATGCGATTGCCGACGCCTTTTCGCCAGTTTTTTTCGGTTTGATCGCTGATTTAGCTTCTCTCCGCACGGTATTTTTGGTTAATATTTTTTTTATTATGCTGATGATTCTCTTCGGCTTTTCTTACCGGAAAAAGTCTCTTACTATGATTGAAAAATTAACTCATGCCAGGTCAAACTAATTTATACTTATTAATCACACATTAAAAAATAATTATTTAGCTAATTTTAGTTTTGTAGCTGCTAAAAGACAGGCATTGAACAGGTAACTATATATGTTAAAATCTTATATAAATGGCTAAAAGATAGAATTTTTAATCCGCGGTCATAAAATATGACTAAAATGATTGATCTTTACGAATCTACGATTAAAACCAAGGAGCAACTTTTAAAGAAACTTCAAGTTTCAGAAGAAAACGGCCTGTCTTCGACTGAAGCCCAAGCCCGTCAAAAAAAATACGGTCCCAATGAAATCGCCTCGTCAGTAGTTGTTTGGACCCATATTCTTTGGCGTCAAGTTAAATCTCCTTTTATCTCTCTGCTTGTTTTCGCCGCCATCCTGGCTTTATTACTGGGCCAATATTTGGACGGCCTCATGATTTTGATGTTTGTTTTCATCAATACCTTCCTGGGTTTTATTCAGGAATATCACTCAGAAAAAACTCTCCAATTACTTAAACAGTACATCGTTCCCCAAGTTAAAGTGCTTCGTGAAGGATTGATCCAGGCCGTCCCTACCAATAACCTGGTTCCCGGTGATTTGGTTCCGCTGACGGCCGGTGATGCCATTACTGCGGATGTTCGTTTCCTCAAGGCAGATGATCTGCTGGTTGATGAATCGACTTTAACCGGCGAGTCAACACCGGTTGTAAAAACAAGCCAACCGCTGGAAAAGATAGCCAAACAGCCTTTTGAGGCTTTAAATTTAGGTTTTTCCAATACCACGGTTGATGGCGGCCGGGCTCTCGGCTTGGTGATTGCTACCGGAAAATGGAGCGTCTTAGGGAAAATCAGCCGTCTTACCGGTGAGACGATCCGCATCAGCGCTTTTGAAAAGGAAATTGCCGTTTTCAGCAAATTTATCCTTCGCTTAATTCTGGTTACTCTGTCGTTTGTTTTTTTAGCCAATATCGTTATTAAGGGAAGCGCAGTCAATTTCCCTCAACTGGTGATATTTTCCATTGCTTTGGCCGTCAGTGTGATTCCTGAAGCATTGCCGGTAGTGATCACTTTTTCGTTATCTCGGGGAGCATTAAGACTTGCCCGGAATAAAGTGGCTGTTAAACGCCTTTCCGCAATTGAGGATCTGGGCAGTATCGAAATCCTTTGCACCGACAAAACCGGCACGATTACTGAAAACCGAATGGAAGTGGCCAATTTTTACACGCAAGATAAAAAAAACTTATTTTTTTACGCCGGTTTAGCCGCCACCAAGTTCTGCCAAAAACTGAAAGCTCCGACGAATACCTTTGACCGGGCCTTGTGGAAAAAAATATCTCCGGAAGAACAAGAGCAATATAAAGAGTATAAGAAACTCAAGGAGATTATCTTCAATGCCAAACGCCGACGTGACAGCATCCTGATCAAGAAAGGTAACCAAAGAGAATTAATCGTTCGGGGCGCTCCGGAAACGATAATTGGGCTCTGTCCGGGATTAACCGTTAAACGAAAGAACGATTTATATAAATGGCTGATCGATGAAGGCACCCGGAGCCTCCGGGTGCTGGCAATTGCCAAAAGAACAATCCGAAGTCTGAAAAATACCAAAATCGAGCTACTGGAAAAGGATTTAACACTTTTGGGACTGATTTCTTTTGTCGATCCGCTTAAGAAAAGTACTTTAGCGGCGGTCAAGCAGGCAAAATTATTAGGAATTCAGGTCAAAATCTTAACCGGCGACCGGAGGGAAGTTGCCGGATCAATTGCCCGGCAGATCGGCTTAGTAAAATCGGTCGCAGAGGTCATCAGCGGTGAGGAATATCAAAAACTTACCGACGAGAAAAAGAATGAGATCATCGAAGAATACCAGGTTTTTTCCCGCGTTACACCCGAACAAAAATATGACATTATTAATCGCCTTCAAAGAAAGTATATTGTGGGCTTTCTGGGTGAGGGGATTAATGACGCACCGGCCTTAAAGATTGCCAATGTCGCTTTGGTAGTTAATGATGCCGTTGATGTTTCCCGGGAAGCCGCCGATATTTTACTGCTTAAAAAAAGCCTGAAAGTAATTATTGACGGTATCCAAGAGGGCAGATCTATTTTTACCAATACTACCAAATATATTAAAGCTACCCTCGCCTCCAATTTTGGTAATTTTTACGCCATGGCTGTCGTTTCCCTCTTAATCAAAACTTTACCGATGTTGCCGTTACAGATTTTACTCTTGAACTTCTTGTCCGATTTTCCGATGATCGCTATCGCCACTGATAATGCCGATCCTGAAGAATTGAAAAAACCGACTCGCTATTATATTAAAGAAATCGCTCTGATAACTACGATTTTAGGCCTGGTAAGTACGGTATTTGATTTCCTGCTTTTCAGTTTGTTGTACCGGATATCAACGACTATTTTCCAGACCGGTTGGTTTGTCGGCAGTGTGTTAACCGAACTGGTATTTATCTATTCGATTCGAACGAAACTTGCCTTCTGGCGGGCAAAGCCGGCTTCTTTTGCACTGACGCTAATTACCGTCATCAGTGTTGTGATCGCCGTATCCTTGCCTTTTACAGCTTTCGGTCAAGAAATCTTCCATTTTGTCAGACTCCGTACCGGTCACCTGCTCTCAATTTTTGCTGTCGTGGCGGTTTATTTTGTCGTTACCGAAATTACGAAATTACTTTATTACCGAAGCTTCAAAACGGAGAGTTAATCCGCCCGCTCAAGGCAGTATCAGCTTTTCTGGAACAAAGTCAACCAACCATGCTATAATTTCATCGACTATCAAGCGCCCATAGCTCAATGGATAGAGCGGCTGTCTTCGGAACAGTAGGTTGGGGGTTCGACTCCCTCTGGGCGCACTAAGAGGGCCCGTAGCTCAGTGGCAGAGCAGTTGCCTCTTAAGCAATTGGTCGGAGGTTCGAGTCCTCCCGGGCTCACCATTGTAATTCCGAGTTCTTCTGATAAATTAATCCTAAAAAAGTTAATCTCATACATATATTGTTAAAGTTCAAGTAAATCAAATCATGATTGAAAGCTAACGAGATAAATATGGATTACTTATATCATTCTCCTGAAATCATTTTCTTATCTTCGATATAAAGGATTTACTTAAAGCAAAGATTTGATATTTTCAATTACTGCGTAACTATTTACGAATGAGTCCTATAATGTTTGACATTTAGCTATATTTTTGCTATTTTAGGAGATGATGACTTCAGTTGAATTACGTTCTGGTAGCCATTTTGTTCCTGATCAAATTTACCCTGACGATGAGTCTTTTCTGTCAGCTATAGAGCAACAATTTAGTTACAACGACAGGGATATTTTATCTTGTTATCCTTATTCTCAGGAAGATTTGCGCCAGCTACTTTCACTCGCAAGAAAAGCCAGAAAAGCCTTAGGCAGAACTCTATACTGGGATTCACCATTCGAAAGCTGTGGTATCGACGAGTTTCAAACAGTTATTAACACCGCTACCCTGGCAAGTCGGACAAGAACGGGTCCCTGCCTGCCTGTTTGGACCCGGATTAACTCCGAGCCGTCTTACTTGATTGGAGACGAAGGACTTTTATGCCTGGAAATCGGTTGGTATCTGCCTGAACCGGCAAGAATACTTCAAATCGGATTTTCCGTTGATCATCACGGAGACTTGATAATCGGCAAGTCGCAAAGACATTGTTTGGGGAAAAAATATCGACGTTGGCAGAAAACGCCTGAAAAAAGACAAGGCGATATTTTAATTAAAAATCTTCAAACTGATAGCGGTTTTTCTGTTGAAGCTTTTGGTATTTTGGCAGCCACGATGGTTTTCGGTTCCCGTCTCCCGGGGAAAAATGTCTCTTTTTACAAGCTGGAAGAGCATCCTCAGTATCAGATTGGAAAAGCCTCATATAGAATTGGCCAGATGATTGATTTTACCGGTATGTTAAAAAAAATCGGCGTTAATCAATATTCTTTTTGTCAAAATGGCCGTTTTTTCTCCGTACCTCTCTCTGTAATCCAGAGAGCGATTGATTATCACCTCACTGATGATGATAATTTTCCCGACAGGCTGATATATAGGAAAATTCTGACTAACTTAAGTCGAATCCAAGATTCCTAAATCGGTTAATAACCAGCTCCTCAAGCCTTTTTTAGTTTCTGACGCTCCGTAAAAACTCAAAATTCGAGATAGTTAAATTATTTAACCTGATTCTATAATCAAAAGCCAGAATAAATGAATCTCCGTCAAGAATTAACTCTGCTTTGTTTTTCTTTTCAAAGCTTTAATTTCTTCAATAGATAAAGAAGACGGATAATAATTCAACCTAAATCTTTAATTTCCCTTAAGCAAATCCTGGGGGCTAATGAAATTTATGTTTTCAGGCGGATTAAATTTTGTCTCAGGAACTATTTCCGAATCGCACTGATAAGATGTATTAGAATCTTCCCAGGAAAAAGTATCCGGAACGATATCTTGGTTATTATTCTGTTTTGTATCACTACAAAATTTCACTCCGCTGGCTTGGCCTTCCTCCCAAGAATAAACACAATCTTCAAGTAATAAGGAATATACTTTTTTTTCTCCTAGACGAGCCTCTGTAAAGATCTTATTATCCCTGACAAAAGCTGTCCCCTGATTATTCTCGCTCGTTTTCCAGGTACATTTCACTGATTTCCCTAAGGATAAAATGTCTTTCAATTTACCCGGGTAAGATTCCTCTTTATTCTCACTTGGCTGACTTTTTGAAGCTATATCCGTGGTGACTTTCGGTTTCTTGTTAGCGATAAAATTTCTACCTATCAGCAGGCCAAATCCTAAAAAAACAATTATTATGATAAACGGTATAGATTTTTTCATCAATTATCACCTCCCTTCTGTTAAAGAATATAATATAAATAAGTTACTTTTAAAACACTGAAAAATATCAAATTTTATAAAAAACATCTTGACAAACCGCAACAAATTGTGCCAGTATCTATATTCAGGGTAGGTTATATGTTCTTCAAGGGTTTCTGCCCATGAAAAGACTGATTTACTTATTTATCTTCTTTCTCCTAATAACGGTTGATTTAAGTGTTTGTTTCTTCGGTTTGCGGCGTACTACACTTGTTAAAAATTTACCTCAGTTGGTAAATGCCCAATTTCAAGAATTATCCGAAAAAAAAGTTCCGGCGCAGGTCTATGCCGCACTCCCTGAAACAATCGGTGAAATCCTTGTTTCCCTAGAAACTGGTGATGCCCGACCGGTAATCATCGAAAAATACTTGAAAAAATACGGTTCGACTATGAAACCTTACGGACAAATTGCCAAGAAAATTGTTGATGTTTCGGATGAATTAGGTTTAGACTGGCGGCTTTTAGTCGCCATTGCCCAGCAGGAATCAAATTTAGGTAAGAAAATGCCTCCTGACTGTAATAATGCTTGGGGTTATGGTATTCATAGCCGTGGTACTTTGTGTTTTGAAAGCTGGGAAGAAGGCATCGAAAAAGTTGCTCGAGGCATCAAGAAAAAATACGTTGAAAAAGGACTGGACACACCGGAGGAAATTATGGCAAAATATACTCCTCTCTCTTCCGGTTCTTGGGCTTCGGGAGTTAATCAATTTCTGGAAGATCTCCGTCTTGGTGATGTCGAATAACAAAATGTCTGCGGCAACTCTCTTAAAGAACAGTCCATAGAAGCAAATTTTCCCAATAATACTTGACATTTTTAATTTTCTGTGCTAGTATAATTCTAGATCCTAAAGTACGCTTAATCGGTTTACTTTAGGATTTTTTTATACAATAAAAAATTAGCTGCTATTTAGCGGCTAATTTTTATTTATGGCAAAAAAGATTTGTCTTTTATCCTTTATTTTAATCGGCTTACTTTTAAAGACTGATACTAAAACCGTTTATGCTGATGAAATTCTTATCGCCGGAGCGTCAGCGTTTCCCAAAAACCGGCAAGTCGTAAAAAAGTCAGATCTGAGAATTAGTAAATTAAAATACTACTTGGAAAAACATCACTCTCCTCTTGCCGAGTATGCGCCTATTTTTATCCGGATTGCCGATAAATATGGATTAAGCCAACTTGATCTCGACTTCCTGTTACCGGCAATCACCGGAGTTGAATCAAGCTTTGGTCATTTTTATATTCGGGGAACCTACAATGCTTACGGCTGGGCCAGCGGCAGATATTATTTTTCTTCCTGGGAACAATCAATCGAACATATTACCCGGTCATTGAAAAGAAATTATATCGCCAAAGGCGCCGATACAATTCCCAAGATCGGCCGCATATACGCAGAATCACTGACTTGGCCGCAAAAAGTCAACTATTTTGTACACGAGATCAAGTCATCTCCAGCCGACCCTATCTTAAGTTTATAACTTTCCTTTGCTATAATTAATCAAACTGAAGTAAATACGTTTTCGGAAGCCGGGGTGGCGGAATCGGCCCGCCTGCAACGCTTGAGCGTAGCGATTGCGGGCAGGCAGACGCGAAATGAGATTTTATTATACATACGTATTAAAAAGTAGCTTAGATGATAAATATTATATTGGATGGACTCATAACCTTAGAAAGAGATATAAAAAACATAACCTGGGGAAAATTAGGGTAACAAAAAATAGACTACCCTTTAATCTTGTCTACTTTGAAGCTTGTCTTTCAAAGGAAAAAGCGATTCTTAGAGAAAAGCAACTTAAATCTGGCTTTGGAAGATCATATTTAAAACGGACACTTTAATGAAAATGCCGGGGTGGCGGAATTGGCAGACGCGCAGGATTTAGGATCCTGTGGGGGAAACCTTGTGTGGGTTCAAATCCCACCCTCGGCACTACGTAGGAAATTGCAGGCGGTCTTGATTCGCCTCGTGTCGCTTGTCACTAATTCATATTTAATTTGGGGGCATAAACGAACTAGTAATTTGTATGGGGTAAAGAAAATTACTAATTTTTATGATAAAGACAGTTATATTCGATACCGATGGTATGGTTATCCATCGGGAAATGTATTTTAGCCAGCGCTTCTCCGAAAAATTCGGAGTACCGATAAAAAAGGTACTCCCGTTTTTCAAAAATGAATTTCAGCTTTGTTTAGTCAACGAGGCTGACTTAAAACAAGAACTGGCTAAATATCTTGATCAATGGAATTGGCAAAGATCGGTTGAAGATCTGCTTTCGTTTTGGTTTGAACACGAAAGCAATCTGGATAAGAAATTGCTCGAATGCGTAAAAAATTTAAGAAATCGTGGCATGCGCTGTTACTTGGACACTAATAACGAAAAATATCGCGTTCAATATCTATTTGATAATCTTGGTTTGAAAAACTTTTTTGACGCAGTTTTTTCTTCCGCTGAACTTGGTTTCCTGAAACCACAACCAGAATTTTGGTCAGCGATTCACAAACATCTTGGCAAACCAAATAAATCCGAAGTTTTGGTGTGGGACGACGATACGGAAAATGTAAAGTCAGCAAAAAGTTTCGGGTTTCATTCTGAATTTTATTCTAGCTTTGATGCGTTCCAAGACCGTATGAAATCGCTAATCGGTTGATTGTTATTATTGCTAACATAATTCAATTGAATTTCCCGGTCTAAATCCGCACCTTTCTGAGCTGATTTTTTCTCCTGCCTTAAGTTTTTACCTTGCTTTGGAATAATATTTGCTCCCAGTCTGGGGTTTATTATGAACAGATACTTGTTTTTTTGGCCTAAAGAAAGATAAAATAGCAATCAATGAAGATATTATTCCGCCTCTATCAGTGGATAAAATCACATCCGGTTAAAGTAGGTGTGATTATACTTCTAGTTCTTGTGGCAACAATTTATCTACCCCGGAAAGTAAAGGCAATCCTTGCCGGCCCCGAATCCGAGTATGAAACTGTTAATCCCCGAAGTTCAGATTTAATCCAATCGGTTGATGTTTCCGGAACTGTCAAGGCAAAAGAACAGGTAACCTTAAAATTTCAAACTTCGGGTGAACTTGCCTGGATCGGGGTAAAGAAAGGCGATCACGTAAAAAAATGGCAGGCAATCGCTTCTTTAGATAAAAAAGACCTTAAGAGAAGTCTGGAAAAAGAAGTTTATGATTACCTGAACGAAAGATGGGATTTCGAGCAGAGCCATGCCGATAACAAGACTTCCGGTTTACCCTTGGAAAAATCCTTACTCACCGAAGCTGCCAAAAGAATACTGGAAAAAGCTCAATTTGATTTGAATAAGACTGTTTTGGATGTTGAAATAGCTCAAGAAGCCTATAATCTGGCGACTATTTATTCACCGATCGACGGTCTGGTCACTAACATGGACACTGTTATCGCCGGGATCAATATTACACCGGCAACCGCTACCTTTACCGTTGCTAATCCGGAAACCATGATCTTTGAAGCCAACGTTGATGAGGCGGACATCGCTCAGGTAAGAGTCGGCCAAAAGCTCATTATCAATCTGAGCGCTTACTCCGATCAGGAGTTAACTGGCGAAATCAGTAAAATCGACTTTACCTCTACCACTACTAGAGGCGGCGGAACTGCTTTTTCTATTGAAGCCCTGCTTCCCGAAAACAATGATTACAGATTTAAAATTGGCATGAACGGTGATGCCGAAATCATTATCGCTGAAAGAGAAAATATTCTCAGCTTACCGCTTGACGCGATTGAAGAAAAAGACGGAAAAACTCTGGTAAAAATTATTACCGATAAAAAAATTCAGACGCTGGAAATTAAAACCGGAATCTTCAACGACAGCCGGATCGAGATAATTTCCGGTTTGGCTGGTGATGAAAAAGTAATTATCGGTGAAAAGAAAAAGCCGGCAAAAAAATAAATAAATAATATGCCTCTTCTTAAGTTAGTCAATGTCTCCAAAGTCTATCAAATGGATGGAGTATCGGTCACGGCACTTGACCGGGATGACTTTGAAGTCGAGAGCGGAGAGTTTGTCGCTATTATGGGTCCCTCGGGTAGCGGTAAATCAACTCTCATGCATCTGGCTGGCTGTTTGGATACTCCCAGCTCAGGAAAAATTATCTTTAACAACCGGAACGTATCCAATTTAAATGAAACCGAACTGGCAAACATTCGCAGTCGGGAAATCGGTTTTGTCTTTCAGAGCTTCAATTTGATCCCTCGTATGACTGCGGTAGATAATGTTTCCTTGCCCTTAATCTATGTCGGCATGAAAATGAAAATCAGAAAAGAAAAAGCTCTGGCTGCTCTGGAAAGAGTCGGTTTAAAAGACCGAATAAATCACTTTCCCAATCAACTTTCCGGCGGCGAGCAGCAAAGAGTGGCTATTGCCAGGGCATTGGTAAATAATCCGAGAGTGATTATGGCCGACGAACCCACCGGTAATTTGGATACAAAGTCAGGTCAAGAAATCATGGCTATTTTTACTTCTTTAAATCAAAAGGGGATAACTATCGTTATGGTTACTCATGAAGGAGAAATTGCCGCCTTTGCTAAAAGAATCGTCCGTGTCCGGGACGGCAAAATTATCTCCGACAGCCCGACAACATGATTGAATTGAGTGAAACAATAAAAATTGCCTTTAGCGCTCTTAAGGCAAATAAGACGCGGTCTTTTTTAACCATGCTGGGTATTGTTATTGGAGTTAGCTCGGTAATTCTACTGCTTTCAATTGGCACTGGACTTAAAAACTACATCACTAAACAATTATCAGAGCTGGGCTCAAACACAGTTTTTGTAATGCCGGGAAACATTGGTCTCGGTTCGGATGGTGGTAACACCGGCAGTACCCCGGGAGCGGGCGCTGCCTTACCCAAATTTACCGAGCGCCATTTGTCTAAACTGAAAAGCAAGGCTAAAACGATAAAATATATCATGCCTTACATCGAATCCAACGCCAGTCTTAAATACCAGAGCAAAACTCATATCACCCAATTATCCGGAGTCGGCAGTGAATACCCGGAGATCAGAAATCAGAATGTAATCGAGGGCAGTTTTTTCACTCCTTCTCAAGAAAGAAGCAGCAAAAGAGTAGTTATTCTGGGCACAAAAGCGGCTGAAGAGCTTTTTGGAAATCAAGACCCTATCGGTAAAAAAATCACCATCTCCGATCAGCGATATACCGTGATTGGCGTACTCGAAGAAAAGGGTGGCTTTGCCGGTGTCAGCTATGACGATCTGGCATTTGCCCCCTGGACTACGGTGATGGATTTAAATGAATTGGAATATATACAATCCTTTTGGATCGTCTCTGAAAGTGCGGAAACTGTCAGCGAAACAAAACAAGAAATCGAAGATATCTTACTGGAAGACTTTGAAAAAGAAGATTTTTCGGTTTTAGACACTAAGAGTCTCTTAGATACCATCTCTTCAATACTGAGTGTTTTAACTGCCGCCCTCGGTGGCATCGCTGCCATATCACTTTTGGTAGGCGGAATCGGCATAATGAATATCATGCTCGTTTCCGTCACTGAAAGAACCAGGGAAATTGGCTTAAGAAAGGCAGTTGGCGCTCCCCCCAGAGCGATTCTTATCCAGTTTATCGCCGAAGCGGTTATTTTTTCTGTTTGTGGCGGCTTAATCGGTATCATAATCGGCGTTCTCGGTTCTTTGGCAATTAATTATTTTATTCAAACAACGATCG
This sequence comes from Bathyarchaeia archaeon, assembly GCA_035529595.1. GTDB lineage: Bacteria > Patescibacteriota > Microgenomatia > PFEM01 > JAFGMK01 > DATKWK01. Next base: position 250,840 of record DATKWK010000023.1, on the reverse strand, counting down.
CTCCTTGGGCGATAATTCTATCATTTGGAGTTTCCTCACTGGTCGGCATTATTTTTGGCGTCGCACCGGCAGCAAAAGCTGCCCGTCTTGATCCGATTACCGCCCTACGCTATGAGTAGAATGAAAAACATCCTGTCAAAAATTGTATCTTACCTTCTTATTATCTTTGGTTTTTATCACATAATACTTTCGGCAGTATCAATTTTTTTCATCTATCCAATAATATTCCATACAAATGAATACCACTCTTTCCAGATCCAAGAAGGATTAGTTGAAAAAGCTATCATTATCTATGTTTCAACCGTAATTGATGGTTTTTACGGAATCGCTTTACTGGTAAAACCGACTGATCAAATTAAAACTGTCCACATTTTAGCAGGACTTTTTATCTTTGTTTTTTCGATTTTTTTTATAACAAAAAGTAAAGTTACTAACGACCCCTTATTTATCTTATTTTCTTATCTGTATAATAAGCATTGAGTTTCAGATTCTTACCCTTCTGGTATTTTGACTTTATACTGTATAACTTAATAATCTTGTAAAGATCTTATTTGGTTAATTTTGAAGGAAAACTACAGTCAACTCGACGTAATTGACAAGCCAGTTAAAAAAAGTCTAAACTAGAGCTAATGAGAAGTCGTTTAATTGCTGCCCGATTGGTTCTCTGTTTGTTTTTCGTTTACGTTTTCTTTCTCTGTTACCGGCCTGTAATTTTTGCGCAACAAGAATCGCCGACCGCTATTCCTTCTATAAACCTGATTGCCAGCCCGAATGAATTTGATTTTGAAAAGGCTTATCGGGACTATGTTCAGGTATATAATTCCTACGTTCAAGCTCATAAAGAATATTTGCTGGCAAAAAATCAGTATGAAGCCTATAAAACTTTAACGGCAAAAACGATTGCTCTTGAGCAAACCATTAGAATGCTTCAATCACGGGATGAGGTAATCGCCGCTTTTTTAATCACTCTTAGAGCTAAATTGGCAGAGGAAACTAATATTGCCTCAAGCAAACTTAATGTCTTGTATTTACTACTCGACGAAGAAATTACCTGGTACCGCCAGCATCGGGAAACATTAACCAGCGCCGGGACAATTCCCGATCTAATCAAAATCTCTAATCTTGCCCAAAGCCGGTACAATAGAACTGAATCATATATTTATCAATCTCTCTTAGAAATGTTTCTCTATAAAGAAGATATATTTCAAGACCTAGTAGCGCGTCAAATCGAAGTTATTGATGATAAAATAATCGAGATTCGCAATCGAGCCGATAAAGATACCTCAACTATTGAACGCTGGTTGCTCGAAGCCAAAAACCGCAAATCCAGAAGTGAAGAGAAATTTAGCGAGTTAAAATCATATACCATAACTGAGAAATTAAAATCATCAGAAAAAAACCATAGTTTCAACGGGTCAGTCTATGTTATTGAACAAGGACACCAGTACTTGAAGGAAACGCTTGGTGCATTAATCGAAATTGTCAAGGAGATAAAACGTGGCGATTGAAAATACCAGCGATGTAATTCCCAGCCCGGTAATAGAAGGGGATTCAAGCGGAAAAAAAAGTTTCCGTCTGCCTGATTTCTCAAGAATTGGCTCCTTTTTTAAAAAAATCTCACCTGATAAAAAAATACCACTAATTTTGGCTTCTGTTTTAATTTTTGTAGTAATCATATTGGTAATTTTAACTAAATTTTCCAAAATAGAAAAACCAAAACCTCTTCCTCTCGTACCGACCGAGATACCGACCAGAGAACCAACCATTGCCTCGGCTTCGGCTTATGCCAGCAGTTCAGCCATTCTTAAAATCGAAAAGGATCTTGAAGACTTAGATTTGGAATTAAAAAAAGCCAATTTCCGGGAATCTTCTTTGCTGCCACCCAATATCGACTTAGATGTCAAATTTGAAGTCACCGACTGAGACTGTTGAATATTTTTTTTCGCACCGTCATCCTGAGATCGAAGTTTCGACCGAAGCATCTAGCGATAGCGTAAAATACGGTCCGATTTAATCGGACCTAGATTCTTCACTTCGTTCAGAATGACATTGAATTATTCAACAATGTCACCGACTGAGAATTGATTTTGGTTTTTCTTCGGGTTATGATAGAGGCATGAATTTGCCTCAACTTGACTTTTACAAGCCGCTCGCCGAAAGAATCCGGCCGGTTAATCTTGACCAATTCGTCGGTCAGGAGCACTTGGTCGGCCAGGGTGGAATTATCAGAAAATTTATCCAAAAAGGCGATCTTTTCTCACTGATACTCTGGGGACCGCCCGGATCCGGAAAAACAACCCTGGCACGAATTATTGCTCAGACCACAAAATCAGATTTCATTGAATATTCAGCGGTCAGTGCTAAAAAAGCAGATATCAATAAGGTAGTCGAAGGTGCTAAAAAAAATCTAGTTGGTTTTAGCCGTAAAACAATTCTTTTTATTGACGAAATTCACCGTTTCAATAAGGCCCAACAGGATGCTTTCTTACCTTACGTGGAAGACGGAACGATTATCTTGATCGGTGCGACTACTGAAAATCCTTCGTTTAAGGTTATCGGACCGCTGCTTTCCCGCTGCCGAGTTTTGACTTTAAGCGAACTTGCGGAAACCGATCTCTTAGAAATTGCCAAAAGAGGAGAGAAGTATCTTAAAATTAGCTTGGAAAATAATGCGAGTAAATTCTTACTGCAGATTGCAAACCACGATGCCCGTCAGGTATTAAATATTATTGAAATCGCGAGTAAGTTATTTCCTAAGACTAAAAAGATAACTGTCTCACAAATAGAAACAGCCGCGCAGAAAGAAAATCTCTTCTATGACCGGGCAGGCGAGGAGCATTACAACACCATCAGTTCATTTATAAAAAGCATGCGAGCTTCGGACGTCGATGCCGCCCTTTATTATCTGGCCCGAATGGTCGAGGTAGGGGAGGATCCATTGTTCATCGCCCGCCGGATGGTTATCTTTGCCTCTGAGGATATCGGCATGGCCCAACCAACCGCCCTGGTGGTCGCCAACGATGTTTTCCGGGCTTGTGAGACCATTGGCTACCCGGAATGCCAAGAAAACCTGGCTCACGGTACAGTCTACCTGGCATTGGCCAGAAAAGACCGCTCCGCCTACGACGCCTATATGGAGGCTTTAAGTGATGTAAAAAAGTACGGCAACCTTCCCATTCCGCTCCATCTAAGAAACGCTCCCACGAAACTGATGAAAGAATTAGGTTACGGAAAAGGCTATGAAAAATATCCTGATAAGGATAAAAGTCTTTTACCTGATAAAATAAAAGGTAAAAAGTATTATAAATCTTAGGTTCGGTTTTGAATTTCTGCTTCTTGACATATACCCACATTGTGTATATAATGACTTTACTATGAATAACACTACACTAATTAATATCAGAACTGATACCGAAATTAAAAACCAGGCTCGAGCAGTAGCTGAAAAATTAGGCCTGAGTTTAAGTGCCATCATTAACGCCTACTTAAGGCAATTGATTCGCACGAAAAGTGTTTCTTTCAACCTAAACGAAGAGCCTACTGATTATCTTTTACAAACTCTAAAAAACTCTAAAAAAGATATTAAAGTGGGTTTTATTTCTCCTGCTCTTGACAAAGCAGATGAAGCCATAAAATGGTTGAATAACCCTAATAGAAAGTATGCGAACCAGCTTTAGCAGAAAATTTGTCAAGCAATACACCCAGGCACCTAAAAAAATCCGTTCTGCTTTTGACAAAAGACTTGGGTTTTTTCTCGAAAATCCTTATCACTCTCTTCTGAACAACCATTCGTTGACTGGAAGTCTTAAAGGCTACAAAAGTATTAATATCACTGGCGACTGGCGAGCAATATACTCAGAACACAAACCTTCAATTGTTATTTTCGAGACACTGGGCACTCATAGTCAGTTATACAAATAAAATCCTCAAGTGCGACTCGTAAGAAAAGTTCCAAAAACAGGCTACAAATTTTGTATAAAATCTGAAAAAATTAACGAGCTTGTTGACCAGCCATTATTAAGATGATCATATTTTGCATTAGTGAAATTCATTCGCTTCTAACCCTCAATCTGCAATTGCCTACAGTGAATCCGTGATATAGAATATAGGCAATGAAAAATAAATTCCCGAGGAGCGTAGAGGTAGTTGGTTCAGCGATTATTGAAAACGAAGAAGGCCAAATCTTACTGACCCAATCCCCAAAATGGAGCAATAAGTGGACAATGCCTGGAGGTCATATTGACCCTGGAGAGAAGGTTTCTGAAGGTATTACAAGAGAGGTAGAAGAAGAAGTCGGTCTGAAAGTCAAATTTATTGATGTAATTGTTTGGGGCGAACTAATTGATTCAAAAGATTTCCATCGTCCAGCACATTTTATTTACTTTGATGTGTATTATAGGTTAGCAGGCGAAAAAGTAAAGCTTGATGGTGTAGAAATCAAGGCATATAAATGGCTAACGCCAAAAGAAGCTCTTAGTTTGAATTTGGCAGAAAGCTACTCTGACACTATTCAAAAATTTATTGAATATAAGAAAAATAGAAAATAATTGATGAAGTTGCTTTTGATTTATATTAACTTATCTTAGCAGAAAACTTATGAAGCTTTACCGATTTAGTCCGATTAAAAATGAGACCCAACTTTTAGAAGCTATAAAGCATATACATTTTGAGTGCTACAAACTTTGTAAGCAGTCATTTAGAAAATATTTGCCCAATGCAGGAAATATGGGAGTATCTTGCCACTACGAAGGCGAATACAAAAAACTTATAAAAATACGAGAAAGACTAACTGAGAAATCGGAGATTGTAAATCAGAAATACTACCGACTCCGCAAACCGATTGTCATTCCTAAAAAGGGTGAGGTTCCAGAAACTACTTACACCTATCTTTATATTCGTAGACCCGACCCCTATAGATACCACGTAGGCGATGTGGATTTTTACTTAGAGCCTGAAAATTATAAAAAGCTAAAAGAAGAAATGCTTAAAGGCAAAAAAGTTAAAGGCGCTAGGGTATTTGATAGACCTGACCTTGATATGATAGAGCTTTAAGTGATGTAAAGAAATACGGAAACCTGCCAATTCCGCTTCATTTACGAAACGCACCTACCAAATTGATGAAAGAATTAGGATATGGGAAGGGTTACGAAAAATATCCTGATAGAAACAAAAACTTGTTGCCTGAAAAGCTCAAAGGCAAAAGTTGCCATATTTTAATATAATTACATCGATATGGCTATGGAAAACCGCGAAGGAGAACCATCTGTAGGCCATGCTATAGTCGTAAGGAACTTTCGAGATGAAGGATTTAAAGAAATCCATCTTGCAGCAGGCGAGTCGGTGCTGTGTTTAACTGATGGTTCTATTGTTTATTCCAATGAGAAAGCAGTAACTGAAGATTTGAACCGACTTCAGCACCAGACAGAGCTGTTAGCCCATCATTTTTTATCTGGCGGACTTTATTTTTCTAGTCCTTTACTAGGACAAGAGGGAGCAATAGGAGCAAATACTCCGCACCAACAAAGACTATTTCCCATCAGAGGCCCAGAGAGTTTATTCATTGTTGGTTGGGATGAGACTGAAGAAATGTTAAAAGTTAGAGTACGCGAAGAACTAAAAAGAGGAAAACGAATTTTTAAAGCCCCTTTAAACTGAAAAAATGAAAAAAAACCAAAAATACATCGCTATGTGCGGCTTGGATTGCAGTGCTTGCGCTGCCTTCATCGCCACCCAAACTGATGATGACAAGTTGAGAAAAAAAACCGCTGAAGATTGGACGAAAAGATATCGTACCGACAATAGGAACCGTCCACCGGTTAATCCTAAAGACATCAACTGTAAAGGCTGCTTATCTAATGGTCCAATATATTTATATTGTCACCAATGCAAAATTAGAAAATGCGGATTTGCTAAAAACATTAAAAGCTGTAAACAGTGTCAGCTCTATAAGTGTGAAAAACTCCTAGAATTACAAAGCCATTTTTTCTAGTTTGCTTTATTTGATCGCTGGCTGAAAAAAGAAAATCTAGCCCGTGCTTAGTTTTTCAATTAAAACCGTTACCGGTCTCAGCCGGATCAATTTAAATAGAAGAATATAAATAAATCAAAAAGGGCAATCTAATTAACTGCTGTTAAATTACACTTTATATTTACCTATTTCTTTTCATTAAAGCTCTTGTTATAGTGAAGACCAATTATTATTAAATAAACATAACCATGCCCGAAACAAAAAAAACAACCCGGCTTAAGTCAGTTAAGAAAGATAACAATTTAGAAGTTAGTCTTGAAAAATCCGTCAGCAAAAAGAGACACTTCAGATCATTAGGTTTGATTCTTCTTATTTTGTTAATTTTAATCGCTTTTACTTTAGGGCTTAAATTCAAGGGGCTAGTTGTCGTTTCTACCGTAAATGGAAATCCGATTTACAGCTGGGACTTGGCCATACGTATTTACCAAAATTACCTGGCCCGGTCTCTTGACGAGATTGTTAATGAAAAACTGATCGAAGATGAAGCTTCAAGTCTTGAGATATCGGTAAGTCAGGAAGAGGTCGATTCAGAAATCGAACGCGTAGAAACGGAGTTTGACGGGCGCACTAAACTTATGGAGGAATTAGAAAAACAATTTCTTTCATACGACCAATTTATCTATCGTGTAAAACTTCAGTTAATAATCGAGAAGATCTTGAAGAAAAAAGTTGCCATCACCGACCAGGAAGTAGCAGCCTATATTCAACAAAACAGCCTCCAGATGGAGGCGACAACCGAGGCAGATCTGGCTTTAGAAGCCCGCCAAATGTTAACAAGTCAAAAGATGAATGAAATTTACAGTAGTCTTTTTTCAGACTTGAGAAAAAAAGCGGCTATTGAAACTTACATTAAGTTATAAAACATTGATCATTCGGTTAGAATTAGAAAAATAGATTATTTTCTAATGAAAAAACGGAAATATTTATTTATAGTCTTATGTCTGTCTTTGGTATTAAGCAAGCTGACCGGCTTTAAATTTTCTTTGTTAACCGACTGTTCCTGCCAAGCAAAAGATAAGCAGGAAGCAACTCTTTCTACTATCTCAAAAAAAACATTTCAAGATGAAATTACTTTTACTGCGACTCCTTCTGTCTTCCAGTCGAAAGACACTGCCGTCAGCACTTCGGTAAACCTGGATTCGATGAACGAATTCAGACATAGACTGGAAACAAGAGTGACTTCGCTCGAAAAAAAGATTCAATCAAGAGAAGCCTTCCAGAAGAAGATTGCTGAAAAAACCAGAATCAAAATCGAGAAACTGTTTAACAAAATGATCGACAGGTTCGAGCACGCCACTCTTAAAATCAGAAACATACTTTTAAAAATTGAGTCAAGGCTGGTTAAAATCGAAGACAACAATCCAAATGCCAATACCGGAGAGATTAGAGAAAGAATTAACCTAGCCCGGGAAAAAATTATTGAACTTGAGAACGCCATTCAGAAAACAAAGGCCAGTTTGGATATAATTCTAAAAAGTGAAAAACCTGAAGAAGATTTTGCTTTAGTCGTTGACTTGCTGAAGGAAGTAAAAAATAATCTGATTGAAATCAGGCAGTTATTAATGGAAATTGTTCAAGACCTAAAAAGTTTGTTGGAAACAGTCAATCCAAGCACAGAAAGTGAATAAACTATGGAACCGCAGATCAAAGTAGAAAGCGTAATCGAAGATTATCAAGAAAAATCAAGCGCCATCAAGACTTCAAATCCGGCGATAGAACAAAAAAAAGGTAGCTCTTTTGATAACTTTTGGTACCTTTTCTTTTTAGTCGGATTAATCTCGCTGATAATAACGCTTTTTCTCTGGTCCTCTAATCAAAAATTAAGACATAAAACGAGCCAAGATTTCTACCGGCCGGTACCCCCGGTGAATACTCCAACTCCGACTATAATTCAGGTTAATGACCAGCAACAACCCGAAGCGGAATCTGACGAAATATCAGTTATCGAAAATGATCTGAAGGAAACGGATCTGTCTCAACTTGACCTGGAATCGGAAGAAATCAGCCAAGAGCTAAAGCTGCCTTAATTTAACAAATGGACCAGTATCCTTTTTTCATTGACCGAACCGACGCGGGAAATAGGCTAGCGGAAAAACTAACTTTTTTAAGCCAAGAGCGCTTGGTAGTTCTTCCTATTCTTAATGGCGGAGTCCCGATAGCCGCCGAAATCGTCAAGAAATACAGTTGCCCACTTGATATTCTGCTGGTGCATAAGCTCCATTATCCGGGTAAACCCGAGTTCGGCTTTGGCGCGGTAAGTTTTGACGGCACTATCCTATTAAATCAAGAGGCAATCAAAAATCTTAGCTTAAATTCCAAAGAAACAGAATTAATTATCAAAGAGGCATTTTCCCTTCTAAAAAAAAGAAAAGAGGCGATTATCCAAAACCGGCTACCCGTAAATTTATTTTTTAAAACCGCGCTCATTGTTGATGATGGTTTGGCTACCGGTTACACCATGCTGGTGGCTATTAGAGCGATCAAAAAAAGAGGTCCGAAAAAAATCATTGTGGCTATTCCTGCTGCTTCCCACCGCGGTCTCAATTTGGTTAAAAATGAGATTGAAGAAGCGGTTTGCCTTTATACCCACCCCGAACACTATCCGTTCAAAATCGCTGCTTCGTACCAAAAATGGCATACTATCGAAGACAAGGAAGTCAATCCGCTTTTAATAGCCCGCTTTTAAAAAACGCCAAGATGCTTAAATTAGTCTTTCATGAAAAATATTTAAAATATGATTTTGGCCCAAACCATCCTTGGAAATCAGAAAGAAGCCTGGTTTTTTTTGATAAGTTAAAAAGATTAGGTATCAAATACGAAGTTATCGTACCGCCAAAGGCAAGGGACAAGGACATTCTTCTTGTTCATGATATCCATTACTTGCAAAAAGTCAAAAAACTAGCTGCGGCGAGTAGTTTCTTATCAGCGGATACTCCTCTTAACAACGAAATTCTCGAAGCGGCTTATTTCTCAGTCGGCGGCTCGATTAAAACCACAGAGCTTGCCCTCGATGGAGAAAAAGTGATTAATCTGATGGGCGGTTTTCATCATGCCGGAATTTACAGTAGTTCCGGTTTCTGTATTTTTAACGATCACGCTATTGCTGTGCGCAAGCTCCAAAAAGAAGGTAAAATTAAAAAGGCAATGATTTATGATTTGGATGTTCATGCAGGACAAGGCACTCAGGAAATTTTTTACAATGAAGCGACGGTTTTTACTATTTCCCTTCATCAAGATCCGTCAACCACCTATCCGGGAATTGGCTATGCTGAAGAAAAAGGCGTCGGAGTAGGTGAAGGCTATAACCTCAATGCTATTTTATCGCCCGGGACCGGAGAAAAAAAGTATTTGAAGGCTCTTGACCTGGTTATTCCTCTGGCTAGTAAATACTATCCTAATTTAATTGTGCTCGTTCTCGGTGTCGATACCTATAAGAAAGACCCTTTGGCTCACATTAAGCTGGAAATTGACTCTTTTAGGAAGATCGGCGCCAGATTTAAAAATTTTTCCAAATTAGCAATCATGTTCGCCGGCGGGTATAGTCGTAATATTGCCGATCTTTGGGTATCTTTTTTAAAAGGTTACCTCTGAAGAATAATCAGAATTTTTTCCGTTGTAATCGATACCCGTTATAATGAACTTCTTTAATTTACCTCTTGAAAAGTTAATTTACATTTGGTATATTAATGTTCTTTTAATTCCAGACGAATAATTATTTTCAGGACATGTTGTGGGAGTAAAACAATGCATATGATACGTTACAAAGTTTATCATCGACAACTCAGACAGATTTGCGACGTGATCGTCCGTGACAACGAAAAAAGATATGTAATTTTAGAATACCTCGATAAGACCGTCTCTACCTATCCTTACGGTGTAACGAAAAAAAGAATCAAAGCAGAAATGGACGAGGATTTGAAAACAATTCGCTTTGCCGAAAGGTATGATCGGCAAAATGACCCGCTTTATGATGGAGATATAATTGAAGAATATGATTTTTTTACCGGCCGGAAATGGCTTGGCTTGATACGCTGGGACAAAGAGAGAGGTCAATTTATCGAAGAAGTGACAAAAACTCCCTTAACGGCATTAAGACTTTCTTCAGTAAAAAAAATCGGTAATATTTTTGAGGAGCCGGACTTAATCAGTCTTTTCAACGCCGGGGAATCTTATAAATCCGAAGGCGAAACTTGAGAAGTGGGCCCTCATCCACCCGGAATATATCAATCCAAGTTGACAAACCCGTTTCAGATTGTGTTAAAATATTATCGTCATGACTGAAAAAAAGAGTGCGTCAAAGAAAGGTCCGACTAAGTATCAAAATCCGAATGCATTTAGACGTAACCTCCAACGCAGAAATCCGGCAATTGACCAAAGAAGAAAAATTCCGGTTACCCAACACCGCGCTTAAAAACCATCCAGCTATCAATTATTAACCCGACGCATGACCCCGGTTGTTATTATTCATTATCACGAAATTTCCCTTAAGGGTAAAAACCGGCCTTTTTTTGAAAAAGTACTGACCGAAAACATCAGGAAATTTACCAAGGAGAATAAAGTAACCTGCGATTTTGGCCGCCTGGTTATTATCCTTGATAATGAAAACGAATTCACCAGGCTGAAGCCGATACTTAATCAAGTTTTAGGCATCGCCAATTTTTCGCTTGCTTGGCAGATTAGCAAAGATATGGCAAGGATTAAAAAAGATGTCCTTCGGTTAATTAAAAAGAAAAAATTTGCTTCCTTCAAGATTAGCGCCCGCCGGTCTGATAAAAATTTTAAGTTGACCAGTCCCTTAATTAATCAAATAATCGGTCAATTGATAGTTGATAACATGGGCGTTAAGGTTAACTTAAATCAACCTGAATTGGATATCAATATCGAGATTGGTTCTAAAAAGGCCTTTGTTTATTTTGCTAAAAATCAAGGCCCCGGAGGATTACCCGTTGGGACAGCCGGTTTACTTTTGTGTTTGATCTCCGGAGGAATTGATTCACCGGTAGCTGCTTACCAGATGATTAAAAGAGGCGCTTTAGTTCACTTTATTCACTTTCATAGTTATCCAAGGACCAATCAAGTCTCAATTGAAAAAACCAGGCAAATTATCAAGCATCTGAATAATTTCCAATTCAGGTCAAAACTTTACTTAGCGCCCTTTTTAAACTTCCAAGAGGAAGCTTTTAAAAAGATTGACCACCGTTTTTTGGTCGTTGTTTATCGACGAGCAATGCTTAAGGTTGCCCAAGCAATTGCTGGTAAAGAAAAATATTTGGGTCTGGTTACCGGGGAAAGCCTCGGGCAGGTTGCCAGTCAAACACTGGAAAACATGGCTACTATTAGCGCTGGTATTAACCTACCGATATACCGACCTCTTATTGGCCATGATAAGCAGGAGATAATCAATCTCGGCGAAAAAATCGGTACCTATCCCATCTCGATTCAACCCCAGCAAGATTGCTGTTCTCTTTTTATTCCCAAGCATCCGGCTACAAAAACAAAAATCGAAGATATCAGACGAGAGGAGCAAAAATTCAACGTCGAAAAACTACTTAAATCAATAATTGAGAAAATAGAAATTTCGGAAGTTTCAATTTGATATTTTTGTCTTCAAAGTGTTATACTTCCGCCAATGAAAAAAGACAACCAGGGAGAAAAACCGCAGAAAACAGCGACTAAATCCCTTTCCCAGAGCAAAGTCGAACGCCTTAAAAACGGCAATGTTGAAATCACCATTACTATCCCCTGGGATGCTGTTGCTGAAAGCTACAACATCACTCTTGGACAATTTACTAAAGACGCCAAAATTAAAGGTTTTCGACCGGGGAAAGCACCGGAAAAACTGGTTGAAAAGACAATCGGCAAGAGTAAGATCTATCAGGAAATGATCAAGAACTTATTGACTGATGTCTATCTGGAAGCAATTAAAACTCACAAACTGAGTCCGGTGGTTAACCCCAAGTTTAATCTGATTGACTCCAAAGAAGGACAAGACTGGACCTTGAAGGCGATTGTAGCCGAATTACCCCCGGTTGAACTGAAAGATTATAAAGAAGAAATCAGAAAGACCTTAGCGCCTGAGAAGATCTGGGTTCCGGGAAAAGATCCGAATGTTGACAAAAAAGAAGGTCAGCCTGATGATAAAAAGCTTTCCCGGATTTTTTCTATTTTAATAAAAACGGTGAATATCAGCTTACCGGAAATCTTACTCGAGCAGGAAATTACCCGAATGCTTTCGCGACTGATTGATCAAACGGCGCGCTTAGGAATTACCGTTGAACAGTATTTAGCTTCGATCGGCAAAACTCTGGAACAATTAAAAGGAGAATATCGTACGCAGGCGGAAGAATCACTTAAGCTGGAATTGATTCTCTCCGAAATTGCCAATCGAGAAAATATCCAAGTCAGTGATCAGGAAGTTGATGAGATGATTAAGGCTACCGGTAACGAAAAGATCCAAAAAAATTTCCAAACTGCCACCGAAAAAGCTTACATCAGACAGATTTTACGGAAGAGAAAAGCTATTGACATCCTGTCCAAAATATAGTATTATAGGTCACAAATTTAAAGCTGACTTAAGGCTTCAAAAATGGACGACATAAAGAAAAAGAAAATTATTAAACGCAATTTTTTGGAATCTTTAAAGGACATCGGTTCCGGATTTGGTCAGTCAGTGAAAAAAGACGTCTTAGGTGGTGTAACCAAGAATTCATTTGACCAAATGTTCGGCCGTTCCCCTCAAAGCTCTTTTTCCGGTAGTGAATCTTCATCTGAAAAATTCGCCTCCGATTTTGAAAGAAAAGAAAAATTTAAATGGTCAGGCCAGGACTTTACCAATATCCGCACCCAGGAAAGAGTCATTTTTAAGAAGGCGGAGGAGGAAGTTAAACTTCAAATTCAAGCCATTCGAAGTGAATTAATCAAACTAGTTCAAGGGACGCAGGAGCTGGCTAAGGAAGTAAAAATTGCCGCTATGCAGGCGCCGCTGGAACCTGGCGTCTATCACCTGACATTTCTTGAAAAACTACGCGAGTTTATCATTTTTATGCGCAAGAATATTAGCGAATCGCGTCATTGGTTGGCACTATGTAACCAGAAAAGCAAAAAACGCAACTATTATTGGGGCCAGGTCCGAAAATCCGGCACCCAGTTTATGCTTTCCCAAGAACGCTATATGTCTACCCAAACAGGATAAGTTCAGGATCAAAGTCAGTTAAACTGACTCTTGACATATTATTAGTGATGTTTCCATAATATGGGCTCAACAATAGAAAGAGGAATTATTATGCACAGAACCCTCCTTAACAGCATTATTATTAGCCTTATTGCAAGGTAATCGCTGGTTTGGGAGGAAAATGGAAAATAAAAAGTAAAATCTAAAAAGTAAAAAGTATTAACAGGGAACCTCCCAAATCAGGGAGGTTTTTTTATTTCAAAAAAATGGTCTTGCATTCTGGAAAAGAACTAGAAATTCAAAGCCCCGTCTTTGAACAAGAACGGGAAAGACTGGAATCCTTAACTCTCCAAGAATTACAGTCAGAGATGTGCCGCTTTATTGCCCATTGTCTTTCCGACCAAAAAAGACGAGAGGGTGCGCTTCGGATTCTGCAGGATTACCAAGAGAGAAGCCTATTCCTCGAAAATCCAACAACACACCAAGTTACCAGACGAATTAATGTCCCCCTTGTACCTACTATCATTCCTGAAGAAAGTGAAAGAGGGCTTGGTCTTAATACTCAAGCAACCAATCTTGTTCGAGCTGCTATTTTAATGAAAATGAGTAAAGATGAAGACTTAAGAAATTTCTTTGAGGCTGGTGTTGATCAATTGACGCGGGAGATTATGCGCTCGCAACCTTTTTTTCCGACAAAAAGTCAGCATCGATGGAGAGGAGATACATATACTGATTTAAATAGCGGTGCTTCTTACTGGATGGAAAACAATGGCGGCGAACCACAGGGTGACATAATAGTGTCCGATGCTCTTCGAACAGTTGAAGAGATATTAGGTCTCTGCCTTCAGTTATCCGAAGATCAAAGAATAAAAATCGCTCCCCATAGCGACGAGCAGATAATGAGAATAATGATCACCCGATATCGTTTGGCGACGAGTAGAAAGGATTACCCGATAGTTGGTTATCTGGCCTGGAGAGAAAGAAGCTCTTTATCCGGTCTTGAAGCTAATCAAACAGCTCAAAGATATCAGGGCAGATATCATCAGCAGGCTCTTGCCTTTGACCCAAGAGACATCGTGGATATTAAAGAAATTAGCTTACCTCAAAGAGAACCCTACTATTTAGTTATTTGTCAATCCACAGAATCGGATGAAATAATAGAAGTCAGCATAATCAGACGATTACACGGAGAAGCAATGGAAAATCTGGATTTATGGCAGAATTTCAAAGATGATACCGATCAAAAATTATGTAGCGATGGCAAAGAGACTATCTGGCAGAGATTCTTAAAACTAGCAACACAACAAGTAGTAAATCCTTTTAATTCTTATTCAACCGACAAGAAAATGGACGTAATGCTTGGGAATCAAGATTACTTAGACCGTTTTGGGGTCTGGGAAACAGTCTCTAGAATTCTAGCCCATGATCAACTTAGCCACGATCTCTCGCTATCCCGGGCGGTCAAGGACATGGGCGTTGAAGGAATAAAAAATATTCTTGAAAGATGCATTCCCCAAGCTAACATGCTCCGGAGGCAAAACGACGGTCTCTATCCCGGCGATGAGAGCTACCGAAGCCTTTGTCTAAACGATACTGAGATCGATACTATCGAAAATAATAGACAAGCTTGGGTTCTTAAAAGAGATTCTTTAGCGGGACATTCCGGAACCAGTGTCCATGTCGGCAGATCAATTAATTTGGATGAGCTTGATTACGAAGATTATATCGCTATGGAAAACGATGATCTTACGACTATTACAGGAATGAGCAGGGCAGAGTTTACTGACGCCTGGCATAATGGTGTTTTCAGGCAAGATTTAATCACTGGGCGTGCTTTAACACCAGGCGAAAGCGGAAAATCGCCTGCAGAGATAGCCCAATTAGTCATCAGGCAAGGCATAGCGGAACGATCAGCCAGAATAGAAACCGATCAACTAGAATCACTCTATGATCGTGTTTGGTCGATTTTAATCGAAAATTCACTTAATCGGCAAAACTGCCTAATCCAAGAGGTCATTGAGCTGGACAACAGCACAACCACGGTTATGTTTGTAGAGAAACCAGACGGTAGGCATGAATTACAGACAGTAGAAGTAAGATTTGATTTAGATCCTCAGTCAATCGGTACTGTTTATACCTATCCTGTTATCAGGATTAGTCCACCCGGCTCTAGTAAAACTAACATTACGGGCGGCTATGGGGGACTGGGAGTGCCAATTAGCAGACGAATGGCCGGAAAGATTCTTGCGTATGCAAGATCCCAGAGACTATACTAGATTGAATAAATGAATAAATCAATTCAGCCGCTACTGTCAAAATTAATCAGATTTCAATCTGACAAAGATCATCCTCATGAAATTCAAAGATGTTTTGAGTTTCTCAAGAATTATCTGAAAAAAAACGGCTTGAGATTCAAAACTTGTTTTTCAAACAATAAAATATCTTTGATAGTAGCTCGAAAGCTTAAAAAGCATTATCGCTATATCTTAAACGGCCATCTAGATGTAGTCCCTGCAGATTATCCTAATGCCTTTCGCCCAATCATAAAAGAGAATCGTCTTTACGGAAGGGGTGCAGCCGATATGAAAGGAACAGTTTCCGTCATGATCCAATTAGCTCAAGACATGCAGTTAAAAGATATTGACTTTGCTCTTATGCTTACTTCAGATGAAGAAGTTGGCGGTTTTGATGGGGTCAATTATTTACTTAATAAGGAAAATTTTACTTGCGATTGCGCAATTATTCCTGATGGGGGAGAAAATTTCCGCCTGGTTTTGAAAGAAAAAGGAATCATTCATATCAAAATCACTGCAAGAGGAAAATCCGCCCATGCCAGTCGGCCTTGGACAGGTGTAAACGCAATTGAGAAATTACTTGAAATTTCTCAGGCAATAAGAAAACGTATACCGGAAACAAGCAAGTTTGATCGCTGGCAACCAACCGTTAATTTGGGAAAAATCAGCGGCGGGAGTGCAACTAATGTTGTTCCAGCACAGGCAGAAATGTATCTTGATTTTCGCTACCCTGAGACTGAGATGAGAGAAAAAATAATTAAAATTGTAAGCAATAGTGTAGAAAAACAAAAAAAATCTGGCTTTCAAATCTTAATTGAAGGCGATCCCATGGATATATCGCCGGATAACGAATATATTAAAAAAATACTAAAGCTTGCCAAGCAAAAAAATATTCCCCTAAGAATTATAAAAGATTATCCTGCTTCTGATGGTCGTTTTTTCTCGGCGAAAGGAATCCCAGTCATTATGTTCGCTCCAGTTCAAAGCAAAGGGCATATTAATAATGAATGGGTAAATATTAAAAGTCTAGAAACCTACTATCGAATTCTTAAAAAATTTATTATTTCATCTTAAGTATGCGAGAAAAGCTTGCTTGACCTATACAAAAAATTTGACAAACTGAAAAAATCTGTTACAATGTTGCTTTAATGTTACGAAATATCAACCAAATCTTTAGTTTTTTCTTTTTTAACCTCGAGAAAGGGGAGGTTGGTATTTGCGTTAAAAAATAATTATTAGTAATTTAAGCATAAAGACAACCTCCCAAACGGGAGGTTTTTTAGTTCTATGAATCAGCAAATTAAAACTTCAAGGATCAAAATCGGCAGTGTGGGACCAATCGATATCCAAATTCCAATTATTAAAATTGGCCAAGGAAAACCAGTTATTTCATTAATCTCCGGCCTTCACGGAAACGAAGATACAGGCACGTTAATCTTAGAAAGATTGTTTCAAAAGATCAAGAATTGGCCGCAAATAAACGGAACCATCAAAATTATACCTTTTGCTAATCCGCTCTGTCTCATAAATAATTCCCGTGAGTTACCAACCGATAACAAGGATCTTAATCGACTTTTTCCTGGAAACAAAAAAGGAACCCTTTCTGAGCGAATTGCATATTATCTTTTTCAGGCAGTTAAGGATAGTAATCTATTAATAGATTTTCATACATTTCCTAAAATGGACCTCCTGATTACCGGAATTCTCGTTCCAATTGACAAGAAGGATAAATTAATGACTAAAACTCAAAAGTTTCTATATCTTTTTAATCCCGATTTTATTTGGAAATTAGATACCCAGGGAGAGGACATCGATAAAAAAGGGTCTTTGATAGAATTACTTCTAATTAGAAACAATATCGCTTTTGCATTAGAACTCCCTCTTATTGATAAAATTAGTTCAGATCAAATTAAAAAGATTTTAAGAGGCATATCGGTTGTTGTCAGAAACACAATTACTGATAAGTTTTACCGAACTGTAAACAAAGTCCCGATCATTAATCGCAAGATAGTAACCTCTCCGATCTCTGGTTTATTTATCCCTCTTAAAAAAACGGGTGAAAACATTCAAGTAAATATCCCTTTTGGAAAAATCGTGTCATTGGAAACTCTAGATTCGGAAAAAGTAAAAACTCCGATAGCAGGGCAAATAATTATGATTTCAGAGCCAAATATTGTCAAAACTGGTGACAAAATTTTAGCTCTGGGGCAAACAGCTGGAAAGGAAAAAAAAGGTGTCGGTTGAAAAACCACCTGCAACAATTCATAGCGAAAATCTCGATTTGGAAAGAGTCTGCCAAATAAAATCTGCACTTGACCAACGAAGATTGGGGTACGGTGACCAACAATCGTATTCTATGCTGGTTACACCGGACAGTTTTAATGTCTGTAACCAGGAAGCAGCTTCAGTCTTATCTCAAGGAGTATGGATTTACCATTGGCTAGAAATGACAAACCAGCTTTATCTGGCAGGAACTACCAATTATCGTTATCATTGGATAGCCTCTCTTTTTGAAAGCAATCTTTCTCCTCAAGCAATCAAATACCAGAGAATGCTTGCACAAAGAGGCGAACTGCCGCTTTTTGCCAGAGCCGATCTGACTGACTTTTGGTCGGCTGTCGAAGTCCAATTCAGAATCGGCGGATGGGGTTATATGAGTGCCATATCAGAAGTTATGCAAGCAGTTAACCCCGAACCTTCATTAGGAAAAAATGTGGTTGACATTGCACTGGATTCAGGTTTTGCCATGGCTGTAAGAGCAAAATTAGGTAGAGAACCGCATCGAGTAGTTCTTCTCTGCCCAACAAATTACCTTGGCGAATCAGCTTACTTCGCCTCATTGCTAAAACAAAGACAGGGTTTAAATTGTGAGGTGGTTCTAATAAATGATTGGGAGGAGGAAATACGAGATGCTGATTTTATTTACCGAAGAGAACTAAATCTGCCTATGCTTGCTGAATCTCCGACTGGCAGAAAACTGATAGAAAGAAATCTGCGGGGAGAAGTGGCAATTGAACCGCCATTAAATGTGATCTTTGATCAGAAGTTGGCAATGGCATTTCCTTTTCACCCAAAACTAAAAACTTTATTCAATGACCATGATCGAGCTCTTTTTGCACCGACACATATTTTAGATCATTTACTAGATTTACCTCGGTGGGCTGATGATGAAATTGTTTATAAATATGCCGGTTCGCTGATGAAATTAAGCTTCGGCTCAAGACAGGTATGGAGATTGGATCCTTTTTCGAATAGTCGGTGGACAACCATTCATAGATGTTATGATGATTTAGCCTTAAGCGGCCAGCCCTGGATTATTCAACCGTATTATTCCCCAAAATTCCCGGTTCGTTATTTTGACCAAGAACAAGAGAGTCTAGTAGAGGAAAATATGCATGCTAGATTCATGCCTATTTATTCAAGGAACCCACAGACGGGAAAAATATGCTTTATTGGCATAACAGCTAACTTCAGACCTCATTGGAAAGTGAGAGGTGCTTCAGATGCCGTGCTTACCGATGTGAGAATAAAATAGCAATAATCCTGACCGAAATAGAAATTCCTGCTTCAATTGACAGAGTAAAGGCTAGGTGTTAAAGTGTGACTATGAAGAAAAAGGTAAACAATGATCAACCGATTACAAAAACTTATTTGATCCAGCAATTGAGAAAGTATACCGGTGAAATCAGTAAATTTTTAGAGGAAAAAGTTTTAGAACCAATTTTTGATCTCAAAGAGGATGTTTCCGGACTGAAAGAGGATGTTTCCGGACTGAAAGAGGATATGATTCGGGTCGAACGAAAATTGGATATTTCCCTTGAAAAGAGCGTTGACCACGACCGAAGAATCGGAATCTGCCAAAGAAAGATTAAACTTCTGGAAGATCAAAAATATACTTAATTTCTCATATGAATTGTTATGGGCTCGTAGCTCAGTTGGCTAGAGCGTTTCGTTGACATCGAAAAGGTCACAGGTTCGAGTCCTGTCGAGCCCACTAGAAAAGGATTAATTAGGAGCAGGGAAGTAGGCCGTAAACGTCACCAACTTTCGGGACTCCTGCAATAGTTGCAGGTTTTTTTGTTTTAAGGTATCATCAGGGTAAAATTCAGCCAGTGGAGATCATGCCTGAAAAGACGCAAGGAAAATTATCCAAGCGCAATTATTCTGAAAAAAGTTTAACACGAAGAGCAATGGAATATTTTTTCCTGGGAATGGCCTATGGTTTAGGCCAGGCTTTGGGGTTAACACTTATTTTTGCTTTGGTTCTGTCCTATTTAAGCCGGCTGATTTCGGCCTTTGGCGGTTTACCTTTTGTCGGAGAGATCCTGGCTGATCTGGTTAAAGCCACCGAAAACGCTCTCCAATCTATAAAATAATTTAGCAAATAGTAAAAAATGGCAAAAAAAACAAAAGAGGTGCCGGTTAAATTAGAAACAATGCGCCATAGTTGTGCCCATCTGATGGCCTATGCCATCAGTCTGCTTTATTCGAAAACACGTTTTGCAATTGGTCCGGCGATTGAAGATGGCTTTTATTATGACGTTGATATTCCGATCGAGATTTCGGAAAAAGATCTTCTCAAGATTGAAGCCCTAATGCGAAAGTTGCAGAAGAAAAATATTTCATTTGATAAAAAAGATGTTTCCATTAAAAAAGCGTTGGAAATTGCGGCTGAACTGGGACAAACCTATAAAGTCGAGTTGATAAAAGATTTACAAAAAGAGGGCCAAAAAACGGTTACGTTTTATACCTTGGGAGATTTTATTGACCTCTGCAGCGGACCACATGTAAGAAGTACCAGCCAAATTGGACCCTTTAAGATGCTTACCTTGGCCGGTGCTTATTGGCGAGGAGACGAGAAAAACAAAATGCTTACCCGCATCTACGGCACCTGTTTTCCGACTAAATCGGCTTTGGAAACATATCTGATTCATCGGCAAGAGGCACTGAAAAGAGACCATCGGCACTTGGGTGAAGAACTGGATCTTTTTATGTTTGATGAAGAGGTTGGCCACGGCTTACCACTCTGGAAACCAAAAGGGGCTTTTTTAAGACACAAGATTATGGAATTTGCCTTTAATACTTACCTAGACAGAGGCTACCAGCCGGTCAGCACTCCTCATATCGCTCGGGAAATCTTATGGTCGCATTCAGGACACTTGAAGTTTTATTCGGAAAACATGTATTCCCCTTTTGGAATTGAAGACCAAATGTATCGTTTAAAGCCGATGAATTGTCCTTTCCATGTCAAGATTTATAACAGCTCCATGAGAAGTTACCGGGATTTGCCCTTGCGCTTGGCGGAAATGGGAACCGTTTACCGATACGAAAAATCAGGAGTCCTTCACGGGCTAACAAGAGTCAGAGGCTTCACCCAAGATGATGCCCACATTATTTGCACCGCTGAGCAGTTGCACCGAGAATTAACGGAAGCCCTAAAGTTAACGACTTACATTTTAAACTCTTTTGGCTTTAAGAAATTTGAAATGAATCTCAGTCTTCGCGACCCTGAAGACAAAGAAAAATTTATCGGCGACGATCAAGGTTGGCAAACGGCAGAGACTTATCTTAAAAGGGCGCTTATCGATACCGGTTATCAAGATTTTGTACTTGATATTGGCGGAGCAGTTTTTTATGGACCTAAAATTGATGTTAAAGTAACCGATGCCCTGGAAAGAAAATGGCAATTATCGACAATTCAAGTTGATTTTAATTTACCGTCAAGATTTAAGATGAGTTATATTGATAAAGACGGAAAGAAAAAAGTACCTTTTATGATCCACCGAGCCTTGCTTGGATCACTTGAGCGATTCATCGGTGTCTTTATCGAACACTGCGGCGGCGCTTTTCCGGTATGGCTGACGCCAACCCAAGCAATCATCATTCCTATCACTGATAACCATCTTAACTATGCCCGTGAGGTTGAAGAATCTCTAAAGAAAGGAAAAATTAGGGTTGAAGTTGACAACCATAATCAAACTACCTCGGCTAAAATCCGGGATGCAGAGCTTAAAAAGATTCCCTATATGTTGGTCGTTGGCGACAAAGAGATTAAAGCCAAAGGCGTCAATGCCCGGGCCAGAGGAGAAAAGAATCTTGGCCTGATTTCAGTTAAAAAAGCAATTGAGTTAATTCAAACTGATATTGATAAAAAAAGGTAAGTTTGATAAGATAATAATAACTAGTTTCTAATTTAATATTCGGTTTTTTTAATATTGGGAAAGTATCACCAAAAAAAGTTTTATCGGATTAATCAATATATTCAGGCCAGCAAACTGCGTGTAGTTGACGAAACAGGCAAACAAATCGGTATTCTAAGTCGCGATCAGGCCTTACTTGAATCGCAAAAAGAAGGGCTTGACCTGGTAGAAATCGCACCTAACGCGGAACCACCGGTCTGCAAAATTATTGATTTTAAAAAATTTCGCTATCTGGAAGCTAAGAAAAATACTGGTAAAAAAGGCAAGAAAAGCAATATTAAAGAGGTAAGACTGAGTCCGTTTATTGCCGAAAACGACTTGAAAAATCGGATTGAGAAAATCCGTAAGTTTTTAAAGGAAAAGGATCAAGTTAAAATAACTATTGTCTTTCGGGGCCGGGAAATTGCTAAGAAAGAATTTGGTTACCGTTTGGCAAAGACGGTGATTGAATCACTGGCCGATAACAGTCAAATCGGGCAGGAACCTAAGATTGTCGGCCGTCAATTGGTTTTTATTATCTATCCAAATGAAAAAGACCAACAAAAAAAAGAAATTCAAAACTAAAAAATCGATATCGAGAAGGTTTAAGATTACCAAGACCGGAAAAGTTCTCCGGCGAGGCTCTCATGTCCGACACCTGTGTCGTAAAAAAACTAAAGGGCAATTACGTTTGCAGAAAAAAGACAAGGAGATTAAAGGACGTTTGAAAAGAGGCGTCAAAAAAGCTCTAGGGAAATAAAATTTTATTTACAGGATGATCGACGAGGACTGAAAAGTGCGTATCAAATCTGGGATAACTAAGAGAAAAAGGCATCACAAAGTACTTAACAGAACTAAAGGCTTTAGGATGACTAAAGGCCGGCTTTATAAGGTATCAAAAGAGGCAGATCTGCATGCCGGTCAATATGCTTTTGTCGGTCGAAAGCGCAGAAAAAGAAATATCCGGCGGCTTTGGATAACCAGAATTAATGCGGCCTTAAAAAACTATGACCTAAATTACTCCCAACTGATCGCCTGCCTTAAGAAGTCAAATATTGAACTAAATCGAAAGATTCTGGCCGAATTGGCAATGACTGACTCCAAGACCTTTAATTCGATTATCAATCAGGTAAAAAACCAATCGCCATTAGCCTGATTGCTTGTATCGGAATATGCTACTTAATTCCCCCTTGACAAGGAAAAAAAGTCTTTTTATAATCCTGCCAATGCAAGCTCCAACCATAACTCTAGCAGTATGTAGAAAAAAGGTTTTTAGCTAACACTGCCTAAAGGAGGTTGGTTTTGCATTTTTTAAGGGAAAATCACCTCCCAAACGGGAGGTTTTTTTATGATTTAGCATCAGAGTCATGTTGCTGATAAATAAGTTTTTATGCTATTCTAAAATGTAAATATGCCCGATATAAAGATTCGAGAATTAAGAAAAGAAGCATTTTCGTTAATCGAGAAAGCCAATAATAAAGGTGAACTGGAACAACTTCGGATTACCTATCTGGGTCGTAAGGGAAAAATTAACCGGGCGATTAAAACGCTTTCAGAATTACCAATACCGAAACGGTCAGCGACGGGTAATCAAATCAACCAGCTTAAAAAAGAGATAGAAAGTCTTCTGATCGAATCGGAAACAATCTTGGAAAAAAAACAAACGGATACAAAGGAATGGTTTGATATTACCTTACCCGGCATAAATCCAACCCTTGGTCACCTGCATTTAGTCACTCAGGCAATCAGAGAAATTACAGAAATTTTCGAGCGAACCGGATTTATCCGCGTCAGATATCCGGAGGTCGAATGGGACCGGTACGCCTTTGAACACTTAAACATGCCGGAAATTCACCCAGCCAGAGATGACTTTGAAACTTTTTATCTCGATCCTCCTCCTTCCGAAGATTGGGGAAAAATGCTTTTAACCCCCCATACTTCCTCTGGCCAGATCCGCGAAATGGAATATTACCAAGAAAAACACTTGAGCCCACCGATTCGTATGATTAATATTGGTAAAGTCTACCGTCCGAACTACGATATCTCTCATACACCAATGTTTCACCAATTCGAAGGATTATTAATTGATCGGGAAATAAATATTGCCCACCTTAAAGGAACTTTTGACTATTTTGCCCGAGAGTTTTTTGGTCCAGAAAGAAAAACTCGTCTCCGGCCTTTTCACTTCCGATTTACTGAACCTTCTTTTGAGGTTGATATTACTTGCGGCGTTTGCCAGGGAAAAGGTTGTCGTCTCTGTAAGGAAGGCTGGCTGGAATTGGGAGGCTCAGGTATGGTCCATCCGGTAGTGCTAAAAAATGGTGGCCTTGATCCTGATATATATTCCGGTTATGCTTTCGGTTGGGGAGTCGAACGGGTAATGATGATGAAATCAGGACTAAAACTACCTGACTTACGCTTATTTTATTCCACTGATCTAAGAATTTTAAACCAATTCTAAATATGAATATTCAAATTTTAGATTCCTGGTTAAGAGAATTCTTAAAAACTACGGCAAAACCGACAGATATTGCCCGTTGCCTGTCTCTATGTGGCCCTTCGGTAGAAAGAATAACGAAGAAAGATGGCGATTATCTTTATGATATTGAAATCACCTCGAACCGGCCTGATTGCCTGAGTGTTACAGGGTTAGCCCGTGAAGCAGCCGCGATCTTACCCAATTTCGGTTTTAAAGCTGACTTTATGCCTTCAAAAATACTTACGCCGCAGATTATTTCTCGAAATCTACCTTTACAAGTCAAAAGCAGTCCGCAATTATGCCGACGAGTCATCTGCGTGGTTTTAGATGATATTGAAGTTAAAACTTCGCCTCTTTTTATACGTAGGCGCTTGGAATCAGCCGGCGTTCGTTCTTTAATAAATATCATTGACATCACCAATTATGTAATGTTGGAAACCGGCCATCCAACCCATGCCTTTGACTACGATCGCATAAAAACTCATAAACTGATTATTCGGCCCTCAATCAAAGGGGAAAAATTTACCACTCTTGATAACAAAACTTTTGCCTTGCCCGGCGATGACAGTATTATTGAAGATGGCACTGGTTTAATCATCGATCTCCCGGGTATTATCGGCAGCCAAAACAGTGTCGTCACTCCGCAAACTAAACGCCTGCTGTTCTTCATTGAAAACAACGACCCTTACCACATCAGGAAAACAGCCATGACACTAGGTATCAGAACGATGGCTGCCTCTTTTAATGAAAAAGGCCCGGACCCGGAATTGTCAAAAACTGCTCTATTGCGGGGAATTGAACTTTACCAAAAATACGCTCACACCCGGGTTTGTGACAAAATCATTGATATTTATCCCAAGCCTTATATCAAAAAAACAATTAAAACTAACATCCAATTTATTAATAACCGGATGGGGATTGAATTAAAATCTGCGCAAATAAAAAAAATACTTGATTCATTGGGATTGGAAACTTCGATTATGTACAATTCAGTTTCTTCTGTTATTCCTTCGTGGCGTGCTGATGATATTAATATTCCTGAAGATATAGTTGAAGAAGTCGCGCGGATCTACGGCTATTACAATTTACCAAGCATTATCCCCGAAACCAAAATCCCTTCAAGACCAAGAAATATGCAGTTTAAAATAGAAGAGCAAATCAAGGACAGTCTAAAATACTGGGGGTTTACTGAAATTTACAACTATTCGATGATCAGTAAGGAATTGCTGGAAAAAAGCCAATTATTACCATTGGAGAATAAACATTTAAAAATCACCAACCCGATCAGTGAAGAATGGATATACATGCGAAAAAGCCTGATTCCTTCTTTATTGAGCACCGTCGCTTTAAATCAGAAAAACTTGCCTGATATCAAAATTTTTGAAATGGCGAAAATCTATGATCGGCAGTCAAATAACCTTCCCGAAGAAAGGGTCTGGCTAACCGGTATTGTCGGCCAAAGTTATGGACAAGAATCATTTCGGCAAGCTAAAGGAATAGTAATAGCCATTTTAGAAAACTTGGGCATAAAAGAATATGGTTTTATCAAAGCTGACTCAAAGAACATTGCTTTCTGGAACCCTAATCGATCAGCGTCTGTTTCTGTTAAAAAACAGCCTGTGGGTGTTTTCGGAGAAATTAAGCCTCAAATTAGGCAGAATTTCGGTATTGAAATTCCTTTCTTTGTTTTTGACTTAAATGTCGATCTCCTGGCAAGATATGCTTCATTTAATAAAACCTATGCTCCGGTCTCTCAATACCCTCCAATAATTGAGGATTTAAGTTTTGTTTTGCCCCCAAATACCCCGATCGGGGATCTAATCCAGTCAATTAAAGCAATGAGTGCGATTATTCAAAATGTGGAATTAGTTGATATCTATCAAGATACGCGGACTTTCCGGATCACTTACCAAAGTCTTAGGAAAACTTTAACTGATAAAGAAATCGGGCATATAAGAAATATCATTATCAGAAAATCTAAAGAGGTATTTAAAGCGGAAATCAAGTCACTCAATTAATAACGATTAATTTCTTCCAGATTACTCAGGTCCACGAACCAATTTGTCTATTTAATTTCCATAATCCCGAGTGGTCAATCCCTGACCCTGAGTCTTGCTCCTTTTCAAAATAACTAGCTCGTTGATCCGATAATCTACCGACAATTCGATCTAGTGAATTTAATACTTCCATTTCTCTAATAATTACCTGTCTTTCTGAACCATGTACAGCTCCTACTACCTTTCCTTTAACAACCTCACCAATTAGTGCTTTATTAGCTATAGAGCGTCTAATCGCATTGACTTTAACAATCGCTGTTACAAGTAAATATGGTTTATATTCATCAGGAATTCTTCCATTATCCGAAGACTCAGGAAACGTTTTTTCAAGTCGGCTTATTGCATCTCCTATTATAGGTTCAAAATCAGTGAGACTAGAATCTTTACTGAGTAATTCTAACAATTCGCTATCCACTCCTGTGTAGGGACCGAGCATTCTTGTTGCTACAGCAACAGCAAGTTCGCTAGGGAATTCATTCATGACAGTTATAGTTAAATAAATATTTTGTTAATATCATAGTATCAAATGTTAAGAATATTGCAACAATTAATTATTTTTTAACTTCCTGTCGGGATAGTTATAATGTTAACCGTTGGTGTTGCCATTGGTGTCGGCATTACAGTTATCGTTGGATTCGGCGTTACGGTGGCGACTGATGTTGGTTCTGGTGTCGGTGATGGCGCTAAATCCCAAGGAACTTTGACGCCGATCCGGACATCTTTTGAACCCCGATTTCCTTTTTCATCTTCAGCCTCGATTTTTAAATAATGAGTTCCGTCAGTTAAAGTATAAATTCTATCAAATGATTTATCCGCAAAAGATTCTCTTAAAGAACCGTCTATGTAAAGCTCGATCTTAGTAATTTTATTCATTGAGATTGCTTCTGCCTTTACTTCGATTTCATTACTATCAACTTCGATTCTATCGGCCGGTTTGACGAAATTAATTTCAATTTCGCTTTCAGTGCTGCAATACTCCCGGGGCGGATGATAACGCAAATCTTGTAAATTTTCCGACCAGGTATCAATCCCTTCCTGCCAGCGATTATGGCTGTCTATCGATAACGGATCTATTTCAACGAAAACAAAATATTCTTTTTCTTCGTAGTTCCCGCGGGCAATATCAACTTCGGTTGCTAATTTATCTTGTCCGCGGCAGAGTTTAAGTTTCGTATGGACCGAATCCGGTCCGGCCGGCTCAGTTCCCTTAATAAAATATTCCAGCCGGGACGGATAACCTTCATGAGCCCGATAGCCGGAAATAAGATCGACTTCGGCGGTAACGATTTCATTAGGAACGGAAAAACTGAGGCTTGGCTTGTCTTTTAAGAATTCAAGGATAATCCGCCGCCAGATTGGGGCCGCCCCGGAAACACCGGAGGCAACTTCCTTCATCGGCGAATTATCGTTATTACCGACCCAGATACCGACTAAAACCTGCGGTGTCCAGCCGATGGTCCAATTATCACGTTTATCATTGGTAGTTCCGGTTTTGACGGCAACTTGGCGATCCGCCATATACAGATTACTGCGTGTGCCAAAAGTCAAAAGACGGGCATTATTGTCCATTAAGATGTGATTGATCAAAAAAGCTTCTCCCTCGCTTAGGACGCGGGCTAGCGGCCGGGAATGTGTCTCTTCAAGAATCTTACCCTCCTGGTCGGTAACTTTTAAAATTGCGATCGGCTCAACCCGTAAACCGCCGTTGGCAAAAGACGAATAAGCGCCGGCCAGTTCTAAAAGACGGACTTCGGCACCACCAAGAGTGACTGATAATCCTAGCCGCTTTAAATTCTCTGCCGAAGGTTCAAGGCTGGAAAGACCCAGATCATAAGCGGTATCCAACATTGATTTAATCCCCACTCTGGCAAGCATTTTGACAGCAGTTATATTAATCGAGCTGCCAAGAGCATATCTAACTTGGAGCGGGCCGTGATACAAACCATCATAGTTAACCGGTTTATAACCAGGTTGCCCGGAGCCGATGTAGAAAGATGTCGGAGTATCCATTAACAACGTCGCGGCAGTATAGCCTTTTTTAAAAGCCGTCACGTAAGTCAGCGGCTTGATGGCCGATCCCGGCTGTCGCAGAGATAAGGTAACATTGACTTTACCGTCATAATCGGGATCAAAATAGTCTTTAGACCCAATCATCGCTAATATTTCACCGGTTTGCGGATCGATCACAGTCCCGGCACCGTTTCCGATATTCAAACTTTTAACTTTGGCAATTTCCTCTGCAACAATAGATTGAGCTTTTTCCTGTAAATCCAAATCAAGCGTCGTATAAACCCTAAGCCCCCCTTGTTCAACCATCCGCTGACCATACCGGTCTTCAAGTTGCTTCTTAACATACATAACGAAATGGGGAGCCCGAAACTTAGTTGCTTCTTGGGCAAATTGGACTTTCTCTAAATCTGCGTAAGCTTGCAATTCTCCTTCATTCGTTAAATATCCGTCTTCTCTCATTCGCCGTAAGACAACTTTTGTTCGCCCGAGATAAGCCTTGGGATCTTCTCCAAAAGGAGAGTATTCACTTGGCCGTTGCGGTAAGCCGGCAAGAATCGCGCACTCTATCGTCGTTAAATCATCTACCTTCTTGCCGAAATATATTTCGGCTGCCGCTTCAACTCCCCAGGCCGTTCCGCCATAGGGCGCCTCATTTAAATACATCTGAAGAATCTGGTCCTTGTTGTAACGATTCTCGATTTGAACTGCCAGAATAAATTCTTTTATCTTCCGGGAAAGAACCCGCTTTTGAGTCAAAAGCACATTCTTCACCAGCTGTTGAGTTAGTGTCGAACCGCCCTGAAGACGATGATGCACAACAATGTTGTATAAGGCACGCACGATACCAAAAGGATCAAATCCATGATGTTTATAAAAATTCTTATCCTCAATCGCAACTGTTGCCTGACGGAGAGCCGTTGGCACTTGCTCTATCTTGACCGGTATCCGGCGCTGATCCGCAAAAACATCATAAAGGAGTTTTTCCTGCCGATCGAATATTTTCGTTGAAAAACCTTCACTGCGAACAATTTTGTCGGGATGAGGTAAGTCTTTAGCGTACCAGGCAAACAGTAAACCGACTATTAGAATCCCTGATAAAACAGATACAAAGCAAAAAATCGCTAAGTAAGAAAGAATCTTGGCGCGTTTCAGACTGCCTAATTGACTTAAATTAAGATATTTCCGGGATTTAATTTGTCTTAATCTTTTCTTCCAAACCCGTTTCCAACTCATTTCAGTAAAAATTCTAACACATTAACTTGACAAGAGCAAAAGATTTATGATATAAATTCCGCAACAATTTAGAAAAAGGCATTGATGAGTGGTGAAGTAGAGAAGGGGAGTGACAAAAGAGAGTAGGCGGCGGGTGAAAGCTTACCGTATCCCCGGATCGAATTACCCACTTGGAGCTGAAGAATCAATCCTCAATTTCAGATCGGGAATAAGTTCTTCCGGGCGCGCCCGTTACAGCGCTAAGGCATGTCGGTTCATCCGGAGTGCCGGAGAGGTTAGGGTAAATCGCCTCTGGGCGGTTTTTTTTGGTTAATTCCAACAAACCCTGACAAATAAGGTGGTACCACGGTTAAAACCGTCCTTATATTAAGGACGGTTTTTTAATTGCCCGAAAGGCACGGGTGGCAGAGTAGCAAATGCAGCGGTCTGTAAAACCGCCACCTTAATCGGTTTCGTAGGTGTAAATCCTACCCCGTGCACTGTCTTTTTGCGCCCAGACACAGCGTCAAAAAGCGCGAACCGACAATATAGGATGCATTTGCTCTTTGACAGAACTAGACCTGAGGAGGGTCAAAATGAAAACTCAAATAACTGATCTAGAAAGTCTAGAGGGGCTGAATGGAGTTCTGATCACCCTAGACAGTTGTCGGTATGACACGGCTGGGTCGGCCCGAACCCCAGTCCTAGACAGTCTGGGGCTAATGATGAAAGCGGTCACACTCTCGCCTTACACCCCAGCCGCCCACACGGCCATGTTTTTGGGCCATCTTCCGTCGATAGCTTCTGCGCTTGAGCCTTACTACAACGAAGTAGCTCGGCAGCCATTCAGGATCACTACTGGACCGGCTCGCGATGCCGGCAAGGGCTGCGGTATCCTTTTTGACGGTAACAATGTTATCGAAGGATTCCGTCAGCTAGGGTTCCATGTCCTTGGTGTAGGAGGCGTTTCCCAGTTCTCAACTGGAAGTTTCCTCCGAACTGCTTTCCCTTGGTCGAAGTTCTTTTACTTCGGCCCGGACATGGACGAAGAGCCATTGACGGAAAGAAAGCCGGAAACGTTTCCCCTCAATCACGTCGAAGAGATTGTCAGCCACCTTGGGAAATATGTTGGTCGGCATGGCCAATGGTTTCTCTTCATTAATTGTCCCGAACCTCACTATCCATACGACTGGGGCGAGGGAATTCCAGAAGAAGTTCACGCCGTCTTCTCAACACTAAGCCAAGGCTTAAATCTCCGATCACAAAAACTCTCGGCTACAACCAAGCTGGTTTTGGCGGCTCAGGCCAAAAACCTGCACCAGATGCAGATTAACGGGCTTGAGGCACTAGATCCCAAGTTTGGCCAACTTTTCGATGGTCTAAGATCAATTACGAGCCGAGAGATATTCGTCTTCGTAACCGGTGACCACGGAGAGAATTTTGGCGAGGACGATCTCTATGGCCACATGCATCCAACCAAGGAATGCATGTCAGTCCCACTCTGGATGGGCGTTCTGTAAAAAAATCTGAGCAAATGCATCCCAAGCGCCTTCTCGGGCTCCCCGCGATAAAAGTCTAGCAAGACCAATATCAAAGGGAGCCCCGAGAAAGTATTTTTATTATATAATCAGACTATCAGATAATGAAACAAGCCTTTGCCAAAAACAAAACTAACCCGTTTATCATTATCCTGGGTATTGCTCAGGACGGCGGTGTACCTCATTGTGGTTGTAATAACTTATGCTGCCGGAAAGCTTGGGGAGATTTATCTGTAAGGAAAAATACTACTAGTCTGGCTATTATCGATCCCCAACTTAAAAAAAGATGGCTTATTGAAACGACGCCGGATTTTAAATTTCAGTTAGCTTTACTAAATAAAGTTTTCCCAACCATAAAAAAACCGCCAGGTCTTGAAGGAATCTTTTTAACTCATGGCCACATTGGTCACTATACTGGCTTATTATGCTTAGAAAAAGCAATCTTAAATGCTCAGAAAATTCCGGTTTTTGTCATGCCTAAAATGAAAATATTCTTATTGGCAAACAGCCCCTGGAAAGATTTAATTCAGAAAAAAAATATTAAAATTAAACAATTACAAAAAAATCAAAAAACAAAATTGAATAAGCATATTTCAATCTTGCCTTTTTTAGTAAACCATCGAGATGAATACACAGAAACCGTAGGTTTTGTTATTGAAGGCCCAAATAAAAAAGTGCTCTTTATTCCTGATATCGACAAATGGGAGTTTCTAAAAAATGATATTAAAGAGATGGTTAGAAAGGTTGACTTGGCTTTTCTTGACGGAACTTTTTTTGATCAAAGCGAACTGTCTTATAGAAATATCAAGGAAATTCCTCATCCTCTAATTTCAGAAAGTATCAAGATATTTTCCAAACTACCACTTTTGGAAAGGAGAAAAATTTATTTCATTCATTTCAACCATACTAATCCTGTTCTGAATAAAAAAAGCAAAGCTTATAAACAGGTAATAAAAACTGGTTTTCAGATTACGGAAGAAGGCACTGTCTTTGCAATATAATCCAAATAGACAAAGCCCGTCTTTTGTTTTACAATTAAAAGAGGAATTTATGGATAAAATTGAAGAAATCTTAACTAGGGGAGTAGAGAAAATTTACCCCTCAAAAAAGGCTCTGGAAAAAGTACTAAGATCAGACAAAAAGCTCCGTTTATACCAAGGGTTTGATCCGTCAATGCCTAATCTTCACTTGGGTAATCTAGTCGGCATTCTTAAGCTGAAGGAATTCCAAGATCTAGGTCATGAGGTAATTTTTCTGATTGGTGATTTTACCGGCATGATTGGTGACCCGACGGAAAAATCAGCCGTTCGCCCCAGACTGACCAGAAAGCAGGTTTTAGATAATTCAAAAACCTGGAAAAGGCAGGTAGGAAAAATCCTTAATTTCAGCGGCCCTAATGCCGCTAAAATGATGTTTAATAGTCATTGGAGCGATAAAATAACTTTTAAAGATTTAATTGAAATTTCAGCCAATTTTACGGTTCAACAGATGATCGAGCGCGATTTCTTTCAGACGCGCTTAAGGGAAGGTAAGCCAATCTTTTTGCATGAATTCCTTTATCCGTTAGCCCAAGCGATTGACTCAGTCAAGATGGCTGTTGATCTTGAAATAGGAGGGAATGACCAAACTTTTAATATGCTTTGCGGAAGAACTTTGATGAAGGCTACTAAAGGTAAGGAAAAACTTATCCTCACTACCAAACTGCTGGTTGACTCGAAAGGACAAAAAGTTGGCAAAACCACCGGTAATGCCCTTTTTTTAAACGCCGCGCCTGCCGACATGTACGGCGGCATCATGTCCTTTCCCGATGAAGTAATTGTCCTTGGATTTGAGCTGCTGACTGATATTCCGTTATCAAAAGTGAGAAAGATAAGCGAAACCTTGAAAAAAGGCACTACTAATCCAATGAAAATAAAGAAGGAGCTGGCTTTAGAAATTGTCAAAATGCTGTACTCAAAAAAAGAAGCCGAGGAAGCTCAGACAAAATTTGAAAAAATATTCCAAAAAAAGGAACTGCCGGCAGAAATCTCCACTTATGAAGTAAAGAGAGGACAGCTTTTGGTTGATATCTTAACCGAAAGCGAATTAGCTAATTCAAGAAGTGAAGCCAAAAGATTAATTCAGCAAGGGTCGGTAAGAATCAGCGATTTACCAGTGACCAATCGGGAATTTAAGGTAGGCGCTCAAAACGACGGGACGGTAATTAGAATAGGAAAAAGGAGATTTCTAAAATTGCGCATCAGCTAGGTTTTTTTGAAACATGATGATTTCCAAAAAGAAACAAAAATTATGGGTTTTTATTAGCGTTATCGCCGGTACGGCTTTATTGCTCACTTCTCTCCTTCCCGCCCTCTATTCGATCCTCAGATAAGATATAATATAAAAACAAAGTTGGATCTTTATGTTGAATTTGAAAACCCCTATCTCAAAACTTTTCATGGTTGGTCCGACTTATGCCCGCCGTTTACGAAACTTAAACATTAAGACAGTAGAAGATCTTCTCTACCATTTTCCTCACCGCTATGAAGACTTTACTCTTATTTCTCCTATTGCCAAGCTTCAGGCTGGCGAAAAGTCCACGATTCAAGGTAAAATTATTGCTCTTAAAGAAGAATACACTAAATATGGCAAAAGAATTCAGAAGGGGATTGTTACGGATGATTCTGGGCAGATTGAAATTACCTGGTTCAACCAACCTTTTTTAATCAAAAGCCTCCAGCCCGGAACGGCAGTTAGTTTATCAGGAAAAGTTGGTTGGTTCGGTTCAAAATTAGTTCTTGTTTCTCCCGATTACGAAGCAATCAAAAACTCAGCTCCCATCCATAGCGGCCGCATAGTGCCAGTTTATCCGGAAACTTACGGCATCAGCTCAAAATGGCTCAGGTCAAGAATTTTCCCTTTGATCTATAAGGTCGTACCGGAACTCGCTGAGTATCTGCCTTCGAACTTGATTGAGAAATACCGCTTGATGGCTTTAAAAGAGGCTTTGACGGAAATCCATTTTCCGGCAACATTAAAAGAAGCAACTAGGGCCAGAGAAAGACTTGCTTTCGAAGAATTGTATTTGATGCATCTAAATACACAAAAAAGAAAACAGGCTTGGCTCAGAAAGAAATTAGCTTATCAATTCCGGGTTGACCAGGAAAAAATTTCTAAATTTATCAAATTGCTGCCTTTTGAATTAACGGCTGCTCAAAGGAAGGTCGCCAAAGAGATCTTGGCTGACTTGGAAAAGAAAAAACCAATGAACCGACTCCTTGAAGGAGATGTCGGTAGCGGCAAGACGGCAGTAGCCGCAATTGCTATCTATACCGCAATTCTCAATCGCTGCCAAGCAGCTTTCATGGCCCCAACGGAGATTTTAGCTAACCAGCATTATAAAACCCTAAAAACGCTGCTTGATCCCCTTGGTGTAAAGACTTTTCTTTTGACGGGTTCAACTGGAAAAAAAGAGACTGATTTTGATTTAATTATCGGTACTCATGCTCTCATTCACAAGCGCGCTGAGTTTAAAAAGCTAGGCCTGGCAATCATTGACGAACAGCATCGTTTCGGGGTGGAACAAAGATCAATTCTGATCCGGAAATCAGCTAATAATTTAACGGCTCATCTGTTGACCATGACCGCAACCCCAATTCCGAGAACTATTGCCCTAACTCTTTACGGGGACCTCGATCTTTCAATTATCGACCAGTTGCCACCGGGCAGGATAAGAATTAAAACCTGGGTAGTTTCAAATCAAAAAAGAACCGCCGCTTACAGCTGGATTAGACAGAAAATTAAAGAAGGCGACCAAGCTTTTATTATCTGTCCCTTAATTGAGGAGTCACAAGCGGAAACCCTTTCTTCGGTTAAAGCGGTGTCAAGCGAATTTAAGAATCTGCAGACCGGAATTTTCCCCGACTTAAAACTTGGCCTGCTTCACGGACGAATGAAAGCAAAGGAAAAAGATAAAGTCTTAACCTCTTTTAGAACGGGCAAAATAAATATTCTTGTTTCTACACCGGTAGTTGAAGTCGGAATTGACATCCCTAACGCTACAATTATGCTGATTGAAGCCGCAGACAGGTTCGGTTTGGCTCAGTTACACCAATTGCGAGGAAGAGTAGGACGGGGCAGGAAACAATCTTATTGTCTCCTCTTCAGCGAAAAATCGGATAACAAGCCTTTATTTCGTCTCAAGTCGATGGAAAAAATCTTTAACGGTCCCGAACTTGCCGAAATCGATTTTAAAATGCGAGGGCCGGGCGAGCTGTATGGTGCCAAACAGCATGGATTTGTTAAATTAAAACTGGCTTCTTTTTCCGATCTGAAACTGGTCGAGGTTACCCGGGAAGAGGCCAAAAAAACAATTACTGAGCTTTCTCACCACCCCCTCTTGCAAGAAAAACTCAAAGAATATACAATTAAGCAGATAGAACCTAATTAATGTATCAAAGGGGAATATGGCACCGCTACCAAAAAGGAAAAATTCAACGGCAAGAAAAGGCAAACGGAGATCGTCAATAAAATTAGCTGTTCCTGCACTAACTCCATGTCCTGATTGCCAAAAGTTAAAAAGACCGCATCATGTCTGTCCAAGTTGCGGTTCATATAAGCAGGCTAAAAATTAAGCTTGACATTTTGTGACTAATAATGAAAACGTCTCTAGATCCGAGACATATCAGAAGAGAAAAAGCGATAAAAGCTTTGTTTGCTTCAAGTTTCCACCAAGAAGCAAAAACTAAAAATAAGATCGCTAATCAGGTTCTAGGATCAGCTAAAAAAATCGACGAAATTACGTCAAAAATAGCTTCCGAATGGCCAATTGGACAAATCAATAAGGTGGATTTAGCTATTCTCAGACTTGCAATATACGAATTGCTTGTCGCTCGCAAGGAACCAGCAAAAGTCATTATCGACGAAGCGGTCGAACTGGGGAAAAAATACGGCAGCCAGAGTACTGCCGGATTTGTAAACGGAGTCTTAGGCACAATACTTAATCAGATGAATAAAGAAAACCATGACCAAAAGTAACAAATTGGAAAAAAGAATCGGTATAAAATTTAAAAGCGAAGATCTTTTGTGTCAATTCTTGGTTCACCGGTCTTACTTAAATGAACATCCGCAATTTCGGCTAGGCTCAAACGAGAGACTTGAGTTTCTCGGTGACGCGGTATTGGAATTCATTACCTCCTTCCTGCTTTACCAAAAGTTACCCGACTATCCGGAAGGAACCCTGACTAATATCAGATCTTATCTGGTAAGAACTTCAACTCTTTCGCAAATTGCCTTCGAACTAAGACTAGGACACTTTCTTTTACTGAGCAAAGGAGAAGAAGAATTAGGGGGTCGGAAAAATCCTACTCTTTTAGCAAACTGCTTTGAAGCTCTTATCGGTGCCGTTTACCTGGATCAAGGGCTTCGAGCAGTAAGGAAATTCGTTCTTAAAATGATTTGTCCTAAACTTGATGAAATAATCAAGCAACAGAAATTTAAAGATAGTAAAAGTTTATTTCAGGAAATTACCCAAGCAAGAGAAAAAGTTACTCCTCAGTATCGTGTCGTTGACGAAGCCGGACCTGACCACGACAAGACTTTTACAGTCGGACTACTGGTAGGAAAAAAATTATGGGCCAAAGGAAAAGGCAAAAGTAAACAGGAAGCCGAGGAAAAAGCAGCTGAAAGGGCTCTTGCAAAAATAGAAGAGAAAATTTAAAATAGGCAATTATGTTAAAAATAAGACTTGCACGTTTCGGAAAAAAAGACCAAGCAAGCTACCGCATTGTGGTAACTGAAGCAAGAAGTAAAAGAAACGGAAAAAACGTTGAAGTAATCGGTTTCTATGACCCTGGTCAAAATCCACCGACGATCAAGATCGACCAAGAGCGCTATCGTTATTGGCGGGGAAAAGGCGCACAAAGCACAAGAACCGTAGCTAACCTAGCAAAAATAATTACCAAACTTTAGTTAGCAATTCTTTTTCTTTCACAAATAGTGAAAAAACTACTCCAATATCTAACTAAAAATATCGTTAAACATCCGGATAAGGTTACGATTGAGGAAAAAGAGGCAGGACTAATGACCGATCTATACCTGGAGACCCACCCGGAAGACGTAGGTCAAATCATCGGACGGAAAGGAAAAACAATCAAAGCGATAAGAACATTGGTAAATCTTAAAGGTTACCTGAAAAAGAGAAGAACCCGCCTTTATCTTAAATCAGATCAATTAGGCTATCAGACTGAGGCGAAAGAGGCTAAATAAAGGGATTGCTTCTTCCCGACTCGACGGACGGCTGTAACATATCAGCCGAAGAATAAGCAGGAGTAAACTGTCTCAAAAGATCATAGACTTTCGCTTCCTCTTCGCTGATCACCTGAACAGAAGCATCAATCTTTCCGATTGTCACCGGTAAAAAAAGATAAAAGGCAGCTATTTTACTTGAAGCGCCCCATAAATCTGACTGTCCTGTCCTCCCGAAACTCATTTCTTCTACTCTCATCAGCGGTAGACTCGTTTCCATCTTCTTGGCAAATTGTTCAATTTGCATATAGCTACCAGAAATCTTTATTGGGTAAGTAAGTGATGGGGTCTGATTTTTTTGTTTTTGTTTATCAGTCGACATTGTTGCTATTTCTCCTGGTTTAACGCTTAAATCGACAATTTCCACTCCAGATTCATGAGCTATCTGCTTAAGAAGACTCATAACATAAACTGGTTGCTTCTCCTGAGGTAAAGCATCAAAAATTAAAGCAATTCGATCTGCCAACTCCGGCTCATTTAAGCTATTAAGAAGGGCCAACTTTTCTGACAACTTTGCCAGTTTTACTTGATTCTCTTTGATTACCCGGGAAAAGCTAACGATTCGACTAATCCTCGGAGAAATTAGCGTAAAAAAAGAGAACAAAATAAAGACTAAGGCCAAAAACGGAACAAAATAAGGTCGCAACCTAGATGAGTTATTTTTCTCACGCATAGTTTTAATTCCCTTTATCCCTTAAATTTGAAAACTAAAACGAAATTATAGCCTTTTTCATCTTTGTTAAGTTGGGTGAGTGAAAAATTCTCAAGACCCTCTTTTGCAGTTTTTAAACCCTGGAAAAAATCAATCAGATCGCCAACCTGTGAAACAGACGCTCTCAGATTAGCCTGAGATCCAAAATCCGACAGTTCGATGCCGGTGATAATAATCTTGTCTCCGGTCAAATTTTTAATTCTTTCCAGAGACTGGGAAACACTAATCTTACCTTTCTCTCTATCAAAAATATCTTTTATCACTGAAAGTCTGCTTTTAACAGTCAGCTGCAACGTTTCAATCCTGGCTTGTTTTTCAATTTGTCTTTCCTTTTTCTCAATCTCTGCCGAAAGTATTTCTTCCTTTCGGGAAAAGAAGAAAGAAAGAGAAAATACCCCGGTTAAAAACAAAATATAAAACACCATCAGAAAAACTAGTCCCTTCCGCAGAAGGGGATTGAGCCCAACCTGGTTTTCTGGTTGTTTGGCAGCGATAAATAAATTAATATCTCTTTTCATAGAGTTTTCATTGCTAGTCCGAAGGCAACTGAATATAAAGGTGCGGTTCCCTTTTCTAATTTAGCCAGAATTTCTTCACCCCGCTGGACTCTTTCAAAAGGAGCCCCGATTTCGACCTCAATGCCTAACTTCTCAGCAAAAAGAGACACTATCTGCGGTAAATCAGCCGTACCTCCGGCGAGAACGACTCTCTCTACCTTAGCAGACTTATTTTTATTTTGATAAAAGGAAATTACTTTATTTATTTCTCTGATAACAATGTCAAGAACCGGCCCAACTGCTTCTCTAATTTTACCCTCGAGTTTACTTTCATCAACTCCATAAGCCTTCTTATATTCTTCGGCTTGCGTCTGTTTTAAACCCAAAGCAGCAACTAAAGAACGAGTGATCGCCTCGCCAGCACTGGGTAATGAACGGGTTAAGACGATTTGATTGTTTTCAACAAGAGAAATATCGGTAGCTCGGGCTCCTAAATCGACAATCATCGTCGGCCCTGACCCAGGTAAAACTAAGCTTCTTGAAAGAGCGACCATCTCCGTTTCCAAGGCAATTGTTTTCAGTTCGGCCATTTGTAATACTTTACTGTATTTTTCAATCATACTTTTCGGTGCCGCTACTAGAAAAACCTCCGTTTTCCCGCCGATAACAATTTTTTGCGGCGATCTAATTATTTGATAGTCAATGACTGCCTCCGAAAGAGGAATCGGAATATATTGTTCTGCCTCCCATTTGATTGCCGACTCCATCTCCTTCTCCTCCATTGGTGGAAACTCGACGATCTGGGTGAAAACTTTATCCTCCGGTAAAGCCGAAACGACGTAAGGCGTTGATACTTTAGTAACGTTGACCAGTTTTTTTATTGCCTCAGCCTGTGCTAATAAATCAGCTTCGGCTTCTGACTCCATATTTTTAGGAGAAGGAGAAAGACCCAAGGCGACAATACTGTATTGTTCGCCGATCCTTTTAAGTTGGACAAGTTTTATATTCTGAGAGCCGATATCAAGTCCGATAAATTCCATTATTAAAACTTTCTAATTACTTAAAGAGATTCCTTCTCTAAACTATAATTGGAAAATAAGACAAAGTCAAAGACCGCCGGGAAATCTTTATAAAATAAACACCTTTGAACCCGACTCGTTATTCCTGACGTTTGGACGGTAGCCACGGATTCATAGCATTGTCCTTGGCGGGGGATGATTTCGCTGTTTCCTTCCAAAGCTACAGGATGAGGATTATCGCTGTATAAAAGCCTCAATCTTAATGCGTAACAATAAACATTAGGTCCGTCATCGCAGGGTAAGGAGATGTTTGACTTCGTAAATTGGAGCTGTTGAGATCCGACCAGGTACGGACCACCAGTATCCGGGGCCTGAAAGTTATTGATCGCTCTTCTGGTTACAAACGGGTCAAACAAGTATCTTTCCGTCTTATAATTACCAAGATTATCTTGATAGAATAAGACAGTCTCAATTGCCGGAGTTTGATCAGAATTATCAACTGTCCCAACCGCTCCCCAAAAAAGACCTAAAGTTCCTCCTTGATAATGATCGCCCGTAAAATCTAGAGGTAATCCGGCATCAAATTCCGTGCCTTCATGTTCCATCAACCAAACCGTAATCGGAAAATCCTTTTCAAGCACTTTCGGGTAGATAAAAAGGTCGCTGCCTCCCTTACCGGTAGCGGTTACCTGGTAACTAATATCTTCACCAACTTCACCTTCGAGAGGTTCACCAATCAACGCCTTGTCCAATCCGGTTTCGGCGGCGGAAAAGGCGCGCGATTGCTCCTCCTGCTGCTGAGTAATGCGGATATCAACTACAGATCGTGACACTAAGGGAACAACGATCGTTACCAAGACAGCGATTATTCCCAAAATCAAGACGGTCGATATGCCTTGAGGGCAAGTTTTTTTCATTCTGTTGCCATTTTAGATACAAAGAAAGAATAAAGTCAACTGAGAAAAACCTCTTTAAAAATTTCTTAAAATTACCGAGGTATGAAATTCGTTTGACGACCGTTCTTCGACTCGGGATGTTGATTCAATTTGACTCAGGGTAAAGTAAATTTCTACCCGATCCGGCTGGCTGAGGTCACCGGAAATACAGTTAAAATAACAGTTATCCAGTTTTACTTTCGGAGACGTCAATCTTTTGTCGCTGCTGGCTGATGAAGAAGCGATAAAACCGTCTGCTAATCCCTCGTTTAGACAAGCAAATTCAGCCCAATTACCATGACTGTCCTGGACCCGAAGATAGTTCATGCCTGATTGGCATGTTTCCCCTTCGCTATTCGAGATAATCCGTAACGAATTCCTGATTATTTGTTCCATCACTCTAAGAGCGTACTTACCATCATTATCGACAGCTTCTACCACCCTTACCTTTACCGACTTAGTTAAAACCGTCATAAATGTTGAAATAACCATTATCAGCATCATGCCTAAAGTAGTTAAAGTAACCAAAGTTTCAATTAGCGTAAAACCGAAACAATTATTTTTTTTCATAAAAGAATTCTTTTTTTATCGCCAATCAGTCAAATTTTGGACCAGCGGATAACTTTCTTGCCCCCTTGGTGACTGCCAGATTACTTCAACTCTCACTTCGACTTCTTGGTTGCTTTCGCCAACAGCAGTCAAAGTTGCCTCTCTCTGATAATTGGTACCACTAATAAACTCATCATCTTGGCAAGCACCAAGGTCTGGCCAGGTTAAATCATCCCATGATAAATCATTTAGACAGTAAATGCCGAGGTGGCCAGTAAAAGTATTCCAACTATGGTCTCTCTGAAGAATCAGCCATTCCATTACCTGATTGCTGTAATTCCTGGCCATACTTTTTTCTCTGACGAATCGAGAGTTTTTCAAAGAAAGAGTTAATCCTTTAACTAGAACAGTAATCACCAGAGCGATTACGGCAATTACCGTAACGATTTCAAATAATGTTTGGCCTTTCTGATGCATGACTTCAAATAATATTAAGTGATAGATTTTTCGCCAACTTCATATACCAATTTTTTGGTCGCGGCAATTGATGTCATCAAGATAAAGATTTTGCCAAACGTCCACTGCCCAGTTATAGTTTAAGGCGCCGGCCCGAATTACATTAGGCGAATTAGGTTTGCCACTACCTTCCCATGCTCCCCGCGAGATATTATTGATCCACATCTCCGCTCGGGCATTGGTACCGGAAAGATCATACATAATCTCGATATCATACCAGGTATCTTTTGCGGCATCAAAAGTAATACCGGTATCCCGATAGGCGCCTCCATCATAGGCCATGAGGCGCAAAAGATTATCGCTGCATCGTTGATGAACAGCGGCAACAAATGTCCAAGGAGAACCGTTACTCTTATATAGTCCACCCAAAATCGCACCCTGGGAAAAACTGTTTGGGCCGGTATCATCGATATAAACGGAGAATCTTAAGTAAGCGTGGTTACCAGCAGGCCAAGTAATCGTTTTCTGTCCATAAGCTTCATCTCCATCAGTCCCGTCAGTTGTCCAGGAATGATGGGAGCAACTGCCTGATTTTGCCTGAGTATTAGACGCTTGATTATAGCCATGATATCTGGTACCAGTTGTGTCATAATCAACCAGGGTACATTCCTCGAAATCAAGAAGCGATGGCGAGTTAGCAAATAGACTTTGCCCAATCGGAGTCGGAGTAGGAGTTGGTGTCAGTTCGGGCCAAGGAATAGAGATCTCACTATAAATATTGAACTCATCCAAAACCCCTCCGACATATCTTTGACCCAAACTGTTATTACCAAGACACAGATTGACACTAGTATCAATGGCACCCATAGGGGAAGTTTTTTCACCTTGGCTAATCCCGTCAATATAAAGATTAAAAAGGTGGCTAACCGTATCATAGGTCAACCTGAGATGATGCCAGTTACCGTCAAAAACATTAATCACACCGGTCCAATCAATACGGTTACCGCTGCCGTCGGTAAGAAATCTTATTACCGTATCCGAACCG
Organism: Bathyarchaeia archaeon; assembly: GCA_035529595.1. Classification (GTDB taxonomy): domain Bacteria; phylum Patescibacteriota; class Microgenomatia; order PFEM01; family JAFGMK01; genus DATKWK01. The sequence continues at coordinate 208,374 of DATKWK010000023.1, read as the reverse complement.
CCGCGCCATAAGCCGAAATATACATCAGCGGGGTCGTTTACTTTTGAGTCGGCAAAGAATCGTCCTAAACTAGAAGGGGCAGACGTCCTTTTATACCAAAAATCAATCGTACCTCTTTGGGCATTAACGTTACCGGTCAGCGGGAAATAGCCGTATTCGCCGGTCGCATCCGCTTGATAGCCATTGCCTACTTTACCGGAAACGAAACTTCCGCCACTAATATTCCCGCCTGTCCCGACCTCCGGAGAAGTCACGGCACTGAGATTATCCAGGGTAGTATATAACAATTGGCCAACATTAGGAGTCGGCGTCGGAGTTGGGTTCGGCGTTGATGTCGGAACTGGAGTAGGGGACGGACTAGGGCTAGGAGACGGTGTGAGAGTGGGCACCGGCGTTGGAGTAGCAATAGGAGTAGAGGTTGGCAGTGGTGTTTCCGTCAGTACGGGAGTTGCCGTTAGCTCTGATACCGGCGTTTCGGTGGGAACCGAAGCCGGGTAAATCTCACCCGAATCCGTGACTACAATTTGCAGGCTCTGGCCGTATCCACCAAGCGAAACTATCCGGGATTCAAACCCACCCAAATCAACCCCCAGAGATAAAACTCTAAAAAAAATCTCGTCTGGTCCTGATTCTTTTCTTGTTTCGCCTCTTAAGCTGGCTGTCTTAACCGGAGGATCCTGGTTTACTCCGTTACAAACAGCCCGAATCGCGTAAGTCGCCGGAGAGTCAAAAATAAAACGATAACCGTCAAGGGTTATTTCTGAACTTAGGCAACTGGCAGGTTTTTCTCCTGAAATAGCCTTATCCTGGGCTAATCGAAGATCCTCTAAGACAACATCAGTCGCCTGCTGGAAAATTTGATTTCGATTGATTCGATTATAATTAGCCAAACCGATACTTAGCATCAAACCGGTAATTGATATAGTAACCAGAAGCTCAATTAGGGTAAAACCAAAAAACGCATTAGGGGATTTGAACTTCAATCGTCGGTTATTCATACCAGGCAAACATTCATCTAAGGATTAGTGACGCCGTAATTGCATGAGTTATCACCGCAATCAGCGATACAGTTTGACGTACTGGGGTCCTCGGCTTCCAAGTAAGCACAAAGATTATAAGTAATTCCGTCACTTTCATAACGATAGTCGTAAGTCGGGGAAAGGGGATCGGTAATCGTTTCCATATATCCCAAGCTGGTCAGTTCATTTAATCCTTGCAGGGTAGTCGGATAACTGCCATGATCAGCCCGATATACCTCAAGAGCGCTTCGGATTTCTTCAAGTTCGGTTTTTCTTTGGGTATCACGGGCGACTGCTCGAGTTCCCCTCAATGACACTAAAGCAATGCTAAAAAGAATCGCAATTATTGACAAAACGATTAACAGTTCGACCAGAGTAAAACCCCGATCTCGTTTGTTTTTTAAATTGTCCATATGAAATAAACCCCCTTAACCGGACAGACTACAATAAACTAAAACAGCGACCAAATCGCCGACTTCACCGGTTTGACCATTCCCACAGACAGCCCAATAGTTTCCGATTTCCAATCTCGCATAAAGAGCCATTTCGTAACCGCTTTCATCGGATTGATAAGAGTACTGGTACGGGGAAGTATTAAGAGGGTCGCCGGGGCAAGATTCTATGAAATCCACCTGAGGAGATCGACCGGTCAAATCGTCGCAGAGATCGTCTTCTGCAGGCAGACTGTCGGCTCTGACAGCGGTCTCATGAATAGGATAAGTACTATTATTTGCCGCTGAGTAAGTCTCGAGCGCAATACGATACTGGTTAAGATGCTGTTTTCGTTTTGTATCCCGGGCTTTTTTAAGTTGGGTCGAGGGATTGATAAAAGTCATTGCCGCACCCATAAGAATAACCAGAATGAAGCTCGCAATCAGCAATTCAACCATTGAAAATCCCTGCCAGCGCGAATATTTATTTAGGGATGTATTTTTATCCATCATTTTAACTATAGCAAATTTGCTTACTAAAGCAAATTACTGGGTTGCGGTTTTACAGACAACATACTGGTTTTTCTGCCAATTCCCGGGACATTTCTCTTGAGCGGAAATAATATCTGAATCCTCTCCGTTCTCCAGATACGCCCAAAGCCAAAACGAACTGCCCGTAGCCTCCGCCCGATAACCGTAATCCGGCCAACGGGAATCAATGAAGGTCTTGGGATCTACCGGTAAATAATCAAGATAAATAACCTCCCCGTCTTCCCACTTCTGATTCGCAATACATTCGCTTTTACCCTCGGAGCCGCAAGCTGAGATTTTGTAATTATCCGAACTTGCAGGATATGAATTATAAACCTGATAATAATACCCCATAGCTTTGATTATTCGATCAAGATCGGTTTTACGACTTAAGTCTCGCTGAAGCCGGCGGCTTTTTTCCAAATTGAACCACGAAACCGCCGTCACCATAATCAATGTCAGAATGATGGTAACTATCTCGCTCCTTGTCAATCTGACAGATTTTTTGATCATCATGTCTTGAGCCAAAAACCGGACAAGTAAAGGGCGATAATCTCCTTGGCAGTAAATAACGCCAACCAGGCACTAGCGATCAAAAAAGGCCCGAAAGGTATCGGCTTACCCAACTTTGCCCGGCCGGCTAAAATGAGTATGACTCCGATGACTGCCCCTGTCAAGAAAGCCAGATAGAGTCCGATGGCTAAGACCGGCCAACCCAAGAATAGGCCCAAAAGAAAAACCAGCTTGGCATCGCCAATTGCCATGCCCTTACCTTTAGTAACCACGTGCAGAAATAAAAAGAAGGCAGCGGCCCCGAGAGTCGCCAAAAGAGAAGCTAAGTGCCAGTTAATCAATTGATGAACCCCGGTAATTAAAATTGCCAAGTAAGAGACTGGGTCGGGAAGCGTCTGGTAAAGGAGGTCAGAAACGAAAAGGGCAATCAGGCAATAGCTGATAAATAAATAATAACCGAGAACGGGTAGATTAATCCCAAATTTCAGTTTTACCCAGTTATAAATAATAATCGACCAAACAGCGGTAGCCAATTCCACCAGGGGATACTGCCAAGAAATCGGCTTTCGGCAATAACGACATTTCCTTTTTAAAACGATAAAAGAAATCAGGGGAATATTATCTGACCAGCTTAACTGATGCCGACATTTATCGCAAAAAGATCGACCACCCAGAAGGAAAAAAATCCCGGAATCTTTTCTCTTTCGATTCGGAACCGAGTCAGGGTTATTTAACCGGTAGACAACCACATTCAAAAAACTGCCGACGGCTAAACTTAAAAGGAAAAGAAAAAGACCAAAGAAACTATCCATTTTTTCCTTCCATAATAAGATGGGATTTTGCGATCGCAAAATCCCATTTTAGCTTGAAGAACCGGAATTATCCGACATCATTCGGGTAAACAAACGTAAGTTACGGCTGTTCCATCACCGGCACAGGCAGCTCCTCCCTCGATGCAGCAATTAGGAGCTGGTCCTTCACCATATTTTGTTATATTCGCCATTGACTCAATCTGATAGCAAACTGTCACTAAATCAGTTCCGCCGACTTCGTCGATCGCACTATATAGTTCATCGCCAGCAGTATCGATTCTGTCTTCGAATTCTGACTTTAGTTCGTTGGAAGAAATCAAATCAACCAAGTCATCTGCGCCACTTACTTGATTTCCTTCTGCAATCGCGGTTGCACAATCAGCTCCATCACCCACGATATAAGCCGTACCATAATCTTCATTAGTTGCATAATACCTCTCCAGGGCATTTAATAGTTCGGCTGCATTACTCCGGCGCCGGGTATCCCGGGCTTTTCTCATCTGCTCGATCGGGTTAATCGCCGACAAAACTGCCACCGCCAGAATACCGATGACAGCAATAACAATCAACATCTCAATTAAAGTAAAACCTGTTGTTTTTCGCATTTTCCTTCTTGTCACCTCCTTTCAGTTAGACAATAAAGAAAGAAGCCAATGATTTATAACCAATCATTTCATACTTAGAAATCATTTGTCAAGGGTAGAACCGCTTGGATATTTAAAACTGACTGGTCAGATTGTAAATCGGCATGATAACCGCCACAATCAGGAAACCGACACCCAAACCAAGAATAATCATCACTAACGGTTCGATCGCCGTTGTCAGACCAGAGATAGCCATCTCCGTTTCCCCCTCAAAGTAACCGGCAATTTTTAAAAGGACTTCATCCAGCTTGCCTGTTTCCTCACCAACTGAAATCATCTGCGGTAAAAGGGGAGGAAAAACCTCGGTTCGGGCTAAGGAAACAGCTAAAGCAGTGCCTTTTTCAACATCGCTTGATGCGTCGCTGATCGATTTCCGATATAAAGCACTCGTCATCGCTCCTAATGAGACATTTAAAGCGTCTACTACCAGAACCCCGCTGCCGATTAAGAGCCCTAAGGTCCTGGTAAACTCGGTTAACATCATCGCTTTTCTCATACGGCCAACCACTGGCAATGAGAAAAAAAACGCATCGATTTTCAACTTGCCGGCTTCAGTTTTCGCCACCGCTTTAATTAGCCAGACAACAGCAAGGATAACAATTATTACTAACCACCAGAATTTGCTTAAGAAATTAGAAAGTGACATTAAAATAATCGTCGCCAGCGGTAGATTGGCCTCAAACTCCTGATAAAGATCCAACAGTTTGGGGATCACAAAAATCATCATGATGGCGCCAACGACCACCATACCACCAACGATGATTATAGGATAAACCATAGCGCTTTTTATTTTATTGACAAATTCACGCCTTTTTTCTAAGTTATCGGCTAATCGATTCAGGATTTTATCAAGAACACCGGCTGTTTCTCCGGCCCGAACCAAAGCGACATATACCGGATCAAAAATCGCTGGGTTTTTTTCGAGCGCCTTAGAAAAACTACTCCCGCCTTCGATATCTTTTTGAATCGAGTCGATTATTGAAGCCATGTTAAGGTTTTCCGTTTGCGTTCTAAGAATCGTTAAGGCATCAGTAATCACTAAACCGGCATTAATCATCGTCGACAGTTGACGGGTAAAATTAACGACTTCATTAAGCCCGACCCGGCTTAAAAATTTTCTCTTGAAGAAGGAAATTATACCTTCGGTTCTTGTTTGCAGGGAAATTACGATTAAACCCCGTTCCCTCAAGATCTGTGCCGCTTGGGTCTGACCTATCGCCTCGACGATCCCTTTTTTGGGATTTCCCTGTTTGTCCTTGACATAGTAATTAAATTTGAGCATAAATCAGTCTGTAAATTAAATTACCGAACCCGTCCAATCCGCCGGGTTAATTCTTCCGGCCTGATGGCAAATGCTTTTGCCTGCTCGTAGCTGATCTTTCCTTCTTTAACCAATCTGGCCAAGTCATTTTCCAAGGAAAGCATTCCTAGTTCAGCCGATGTTTGGATAACGTTATCAATCAAGTGGGTTTGCCCCTCCCGAATAGAGTTTCTAACAGCCGGGTTGGCAATCAAGATTTCGCTGGCGACAATTCTTCTCTTCTCTAAAGAAGGCACCAAGCGCTGGGAAAGAATTGCCTCTAGGGTAAAGGAAAGTTGAGTTTTCACTTGTTGCTGTTGGTGGGGTGGAAACACGTCTACAATTCTATCAATTGTTTGCGCAGCTGAATTCGTATGAAGAGTAGCAAAAACTAAATGCCCGGTCTCGGCAATGGTCAAAGCCGCCGAAATAGTCTCGTAATCCCGCATTTCACCAATTAAAACGATATTGGGATCTTCTCTTAAAACAGATCGAAGCGCAATTTCCCAGGAATGGGTGTCTGCCCGCAATTCCCTTTGGGTGATTATCGACTTACTGTGAGGATGGACATATTCAATCGGGTCTTCGATAGTTACGATATGCTCTCGCCGAGTTTCATTAACCTCCTGAATGATCGCCGCCAGCGTTGTTGACTTTCCGTGCCCGGTCGGCCCGGTAATCAAAACAAAACCTTGTTTCAGTTTGGCAAATTCGTGGCAAATTGAAGGTAACATTAGCTCATCAATCGTAGGAATTTTATTGGGAATCAATCTCAGGGAAGCCGAAATATGGCCTCTCTCGTAGTAAGCATTGACCCGAAAACGGGCCAGATCTTGATAAGTAACGGAAAAGTCAATCTCTTTATTTACCAGAAAGGTTTCCTTCTGTTCCTCCGCCAGAAGAGAAAAGACTAAATCTTTACTTCGTTCCGCTGTCAGAGGCTCCTCATTGGAAACCGAAATAATCAAGCCCTCAATTCTTAAAATCGGCGGTACGCCAACTATCAAGTGCAAATCTGAGGCTTTTTCTTTATAAGCAATTTCTAGCAGCTCTTCAGCCGTCATAAATACTCCTTTTCTAAGACTAAGATTATTAATCTTAACTTACGCTTCGGCTACCCGAAGAATCTCCTCCATGGTAGAAAGTCCTTCGATGACTTTCAAGTAGCCATCCTGTTTCATGGTAATCATTCCTTCTTCCACAGCTTGTTTTTCTATCTCCGCCGCCGAAGCCCTCTCCAAAATCAGGCGGCCTATTTTTTCCGAGACCGGCAAAACTTCAAAAATACCGACTCTTTCCATATAGCCGGTGTTATTGCAAACCGGACAGCCCTTACCCCGATAGAGCTTAAGTTTATTGCCTCCTTTATATAAGCTGCCTAAAACGCTCCTAATGTTGGCCACTACTTCAGCTGAAGCGTCATATGTCTCTTTACAATCGATACAAATCCGACGGCCAACTCTTTGGCCTAAGATACAGGTAATTGAGGAGGCCAGTAAAAACGGTTCGCCGCCTAAATCGAGAAGCCGAGGTAATGCACCCGAAGCGTTGCTGGTATGCAGAGTTGAAAAGACTAAGTGTCCGGTTAAAGCTGCCTGCACAGCTAACTCCGTCGTTTCTTCATCGCGAATTTCACCGACCATAATAACATTCGGATCTTGGCGCAGAAAGCTCCGCAAACCCGAAGCAAAACTTAAACCGGCGGCCCGATTAACTTGAACCTGATTAACTCCCGGAATTTCATACTCAACCGGATCTTCTAAAGTTAAGATATTGACCCGACTTGAGTTTATCCGTGAAATAACCGAATACAAAGTAGTTGTTTTCCCTGAACCAGTAGGACCGCAGACAACAATTATTCCGTGAGGTCTCAAAATCGCGTCTTCTAAATTCTTCAGAGCCCGTCCTCTTAAGCCCAATTCCGGTAAATCAATAACCCCACCACCTTTTTTAAGTAACCTCATCACAATCTTCTCTCCATGGACTGTCGGTAGACAAGAAACACGAAGATCAACTATCCGGCTATCTACTTTAAAAGTAAACCGACCGTCCTGAGGGATTCTCTTTTCATCAATTTTCATCTCTGACAGAATTTTTATCCGTGAGACCATTGCTTCATGAAGACTTCTGGGTAAAACCAGTTTCTCATGAAGAATACCGTCAATTCGATAACGCACGCGCGTCTTTTCTTCCTGAGGTTCAATATGAACATCTGAGGCTCTTGATTTAACTGCAAATTCTAAAACCGTGGCTACAATTTTAGCAATCGGCGCCTCCCGGATGATGTTACCTAGCTGAGAAATATCAATCGCTTCTGCCTCTTTTTCGGCTCCGAGGCTTGATCGTTTCAAAGCCGCTTTTACTTCCGTAGCTAAACTTTGAGCATATCTTTCCTCGATTGCCTTTCGGATCGCCTCAGTTGTCGCCATATAGGGAATGATTTTCGCCCGTGATTTCTTTTCGATGAACTTGATGGCATTGAGATCAAGAGGCTCTGCCATCGCCACCGACAGTTCATTAGATGAAGGATTGTATTCAAAGGGAACAAGAGTAAAGTTTTCCGCCACTGGCCGGGGAATTAAATTAAGGGCGGTCGGCGAAACTCCGACCTCGCTTAAATTAATGTAGGCAATATTGTAAAAAGCGCTTTGGGCTTTGGCTAATTCCTCCGGATTAACTAGTTTTCTCTCGGTGACAATTTCTTCGACACTTTTCCCCGTAGATACACTTTCAAGCTTAATCCCATTAATTTCTTCACGCGTCAATACTTGATGGGCGACTAACACGTCCTCAAGAGAAGTATAAATATTATGAGCAGCCTGTGTGGGCAGTTTATTCATTCCTAATTCATCTTAACCTCTCCTGTGGTAAAATGTCAATGAGAGTTGAAATTGAAAAAAAATAACAATAATCACCAAAGCTGATCATGAGTCATTCATTTTTGATTACCGGCGGCAACGATCAGATCCGATTAAAAAGAGCTACTGACCTTATTAGAAAAATTGAAGATAAGGACTTCAATGACCAATTCCAAAACCCGGACATTTTTCTTCTCCAGGAAACTGATTCGATAAAAATATCCCAGGTTCGCCAACTCAAAAAACAGCTTCAACTGAAGCCCTTCCAGCTTAAACATAAATTCGCCTTGATAATTAACGCAGAAAAATTGACCATCGCCGCTCAAAATGCGCTTTTAAAAACTCTAGAGGAACCACCAGCCAGCTCGATTATAATTTTAACTAACCGTAACCAGGATCTACTTCTAAAAACGATCAATTCCCGCTGCGAGATTATTAAATTACCTGTCGAGTCCGGCTCCGTCTACGGGGCAGGGGAGATCGAAAAACAATTCGAGGTCACCAAGATGATTTTGGAAATGAGACCGGGCAGAAGACTTTTGTATGCCGAAAAAATCGCTAAATCAAAGGAAACAGCAATCGGCTTTGTTGATATTCAACTTCATGTTTGGCGTCAAATAATCCGTCAGCGGATATTGACCGACAAACAAATGCTTCCGTTTGCGAATCTTAAGTTCCACGAAATAATAAAAATCATTAATTTACTGCAGAGAGCTCGGCAATATTTAAACAACCATGTCAACCCGAAATTACTCATCGAAAACCTACTTATTGCCTACCCGACTATTGAAAATGCATGATGCTAAATTAAATTGACCGGGTAAGAAATTTGTGCGCCGACAAAAACGGCCTTAAAACACCCCGACCGAATTGACAGTTGCAACTGTCATGATAACCCGATATAATGCCATTACGAGGCTATAAATACTATAGCCGTTTCTTTTTGCGTTCCTTTTTTGCACGCAGGCATTAAATAAAAAATGATAAAGAAAAAAAAGACTGCTCGTCAAATAGATAAAAGTTTCCAAAGTACCGAGAATAATCAGAAACCTGCAGGTTCTCCATATACCGCGGCCCAAATTAAGATTCTTGAAGGATTGGATCCGGTTAGAAAACGCCCAGGCATGTATATCGGCTCCACCGATGCCCGCGGGCTTCACCAGTTAATTTATGAAGTAATTGATAACTCAGTTGATGAATCGCTGGCCGGCTTTGCCAAAAACATCTGGGTTACTCTTCACCATGACGGCAAGGCAACTGTCCGCGACGACGGCCGTGGCATCCCGGTAGACAAACATAAATCAGGACTTTCTGCTTTGGAAGTAGCGATGACGAAGCTCCATGCCGGAGCCAAATTTGAAAGAGGTGCCTACAAGGTCTCTGGCGGCCTGCATGGCGTCGGTGTCTCGGTTACCAATGCCCTCTCAATTTATTGCCGGGTTAACGTCTATCTCAATGGCAAAATTTACACCCAAGAGTATCGGCGCGGAAAACCGACGATGGAAGTCACCGTCACCGGAAAAACTTCGGAAACAGGAACGGAAACGATTTTCCTACCTGATAAACAGGTTTTTAGTGATCTGCTTTTGAGCTTCTCCCGCATCGAAAAATCAATGCGCGAGAGAGCTTACCTTATCCCTCGCCTGAGGTTCCATTTATTTGACCATCGAACGAATAAAGATAAAGAAAAACATTTCTATTTTGAAGGCGGCGTTGCTTCATTAGTCAAATACTTGAATAAAAACAAAAAGATTATATCGGAGCCAATTTCTATCATCAAGGAAGATAAGCAGATGTTTCTTGAAGCGGCCCTTCAATATAACGATGGCTTCGCCGAAAACATCACTTCTTTCGTTAATGTTATCAACACCGTCGATGGAGGAACTCACCTTACCGGTTTCCGGATGGCGCTAACGCGGGCAATTAACGATTACGCCAAAAAAATCGGCATTATTAAAAATGATAACGGCTTTACCGGCGATGATACTAAAGAAGGCTTAACGGCGGTAGTGGCCGTCAAAATCCCTACCGATCAAATTCAATTCGAATCCCAAACTAAGGCAAAACTCAACAACCCGGAGGCACAGGGTTTCGTCGCCGTCAATGTTAAAGAGGGACTTGATGTCTATTTTGAAGAACATCCCACTGAAGCCAGAAAGATACTGGAAAAGATTGCCCTGGCTGCCCGCGCCCGGTTAGCCGCCAGAGCCGCCAAAGAAGCAGTTATCCGCAAGGGTAAACTCACCGGCACCTTAGGTTTACCGGGAAAGTTAGCCGATTGCCACGAATCTGAACCGGGTAAATCAGAACTGTTTCTGGTGGAAGGCGACTCTGCCGGTGGATCAGCCAAACAAGGCCGAGATCGACAATTCCAGGCGATTTTACCGATCGGCGGGAAAATTCTAAATACTGAACGGGCTCATCTGGACAAAATTATTAATTTTGAGGAATTAAAGAATTTAATTATTGCCCTGGGAATGGGAATCGGCGAAAGCTTAAAACCGGAAAAACTGCGCTATCACCGGATTATAATTATGTGCGATGCCGACGTTGACGGCGAACACATTGCCACATTGCTCTTGACTTTCTTTTACCGTCACTTAAAGCCGGTAATTGATCAAGGCTATCTTTATATCGCCTTACCGCCCCTATATAAACTCCAGAAGGGTAAAGACATAAAATATGCCTATTCTAATGAAGAAAAAGACCAAATGGTAGCATCTGAAGGAAGTACAAAATTAGGCATTCAACGCTATAAGGGTTTAGGGGAAATGAACCCTAATCAATTATGGGAAACCACGATGAATCCGGACAATCGCACGCTAAAGCAGGTCACTATCGAAGACGCTCAACGGGCGGACGAGACCTTCACCATGCTAATGGGTTCGGAAGTAGCCCCAAGAAAAAAATTCTTGCAAACTAACGCAACTAGCGCTAACTTAGATATTTAACAAATCAAGGAGGCACATATGAAACTCGATATTTTTATTGAAATATCCAAAGGCGGCTTAGTTAAATATGAATTCGATAAAAAAGCCAAACAATTGCGAGTCGACCGTTTTTTACACGGAGCAATGTATTTTCCCTTCAACTACGGCTTTATTCCCGGAACAATTGGGGAAGATAAAGACCCGCTGGATGCGGTTGTTCTCGCTTCTAAATCAGTTTATCCGGGTTGCCTAATGAGCTGCCAAGTCATAGGATTATTGGAAATGGAAGATGAGGAGGGGATTGATACAAAAATTTTGATGGTTCCTGATATTAAAGTCGATCCGCTCTTAGGCAAAATCCAAAACATCGACGATCTTGACGACAGTACCAAGGAAAAGGTAAAAAACTTTTTTGAGCACTACAAGGACCTGGAAAAAAATAAATGGGTCAAACTTAAAAATTGGCGCTCCCGGCAAGAGGCAGAAAGAGAAATTAATAAAGGCTTAGAGAGAGCGGCTAAAGGTTAAGCCTAACCGGCGCTATTTGTTTTTAGCAAAATCTATGGGCCAAATTGGCAAAATCATTCCGGCAGAAATTACCCGTGAAATGAAAAAGTCCTATCTGGACTATGCGATGAGCGTGATTGTCTCCCGTGCCTTACCCGACGTTCGCGATGGCCTAAAGCCAGTCCACCGCCGCATACTGTTTGCCATGAAAGAAATGGGACTAACCCATAAGAGCAAGTTCGCAAAGTCAGCCAAGATCGTTGGCGAAACAATGGGTAAGTACCACCCCCATGGTGATGGACCGATTTATCAGGCTCTGGTTCGACTGGCACAAGACTTCTCCATGCGCTATCCGCTCGTTATCGGTCAAGGTAACTTCGGTTCGATTGATGATGATCCTCCGGCAGCTATGCGTTACACCGAGGCTAAAATGGCTAAGATTAGTGATGAGCTGCTGTCCGATTTGGATAAAGAAACAGTCGAATTCCGGGATAATTTTGACGGAAGCCTGAAAGAGCCCGTATGGTTACCCGCCAAAATACCTAATCTCTTACTGATGGGATCGGATGGAATTGCTGTGGGCATGGCTACCAAAATTCCCCCTCATAATCTGGTGGAAGTCATTGACGCCCTTCACTTCATGATCAAAAAGGGTCGGGTTATTGTCTCGGCTGGTGAGGAAAAATTCGAAATCGAAAAAATTGATCTCTTATCCGGGAAGAAAAATCTCAGACCACCACGCCCTCCGGCCTTTGAAACCGAAGCTGTAACTGAAGACCTGATAAAATTTATCAAAGGCCCTGACTTCCCAACCGGCGGCTTAATTTATGATCAAGAAGAAATCACCAGAACCTATACAACCGGTAAGGGAAGAATCTTAACCCGCGGTAAAACCTCAATTGAAGAAACAAATAAAGATAGACTGGATATCATTATTTCAGAGATTCCGTATCAGGTTAACAAAGCAATCCTGATTACCAAGATTGCCTCTTTAATCAAGGATAAGAAAATCAAGGGTATTGCCGATTTGAGAGATGAATCAGATCGCCGCGGTTTGCGAATCGTGCTTGAATTAAAAAAGATTGCCAAGCCTAAAGTAATCATCAACAAACTTTATAAACATACCCAACTGCAAATTACTTATCCGGCTAATATAGTTGCCTTGGTCAATGGTGTTCCCCGTCTCCTGACGCTGAGACAGATTTTGATGGAGTTTATTCATCACCGTCAACAAGTGATCACCAAGCGGACTTTTTTTGATCTCCGAGCCGCCAAGAAACGGGCTCATATCTTGGAAGGGTTAAAAATCGCTCTTGATAATTTAGATGAGGTAATCGAAACCATTAAGAAGTCTCGCGACGCCGATGCTGCCCGCTTAAACTTAATGAAGAAATTCTCCCTGACTGAGATTCAGGCCGAGGCGATTCTTGAAATGCAACTGAGAAGGTTGGCAGCGCTGGAAAGAAAGAAAATCGAGGATGAATACGAGGAAGTTAAGAAACTCATTGATCGTCTTACCACTCTCTTGGTTCATCCGGAAAAAATACTAGAAGTTATCTTTCAAGAGCTTGAAGAAATTAAGAAAACTTATGGCGATGAGCGAAAAACACTGGTTTTTCCTCAGAAAATTGAGAATTTCTCCGAAGAAGACCTAGTCCCCGCCGAGGAATGCCTGATTACGATCACTAAAACCGGTTATATAAAAAGATTACCGGTCAATACCTATCGAAGCCAGAGAAGAGGAGGCAAGGGAGTTACCGGCATGACCACTAAAGAAGCGGATGAAATTGCTCACTTCTTAACCTGCAATACTCACGATTTGATCCTTTTCTTTACCAACCACGGACGGGTTTTTACTCTACCTGCCTGGGAAATTGCCGAAGGCATCCGTCAAGCTAAGGGTCATGCGATCATTAATCTTATCAATATCGATCAGGGGGAACTGATTCAGACAGTATTGCCTTTAACTAAGAATAGTCAGAAGAAATATATCTTCACGGCTACTCACAAGGGTATAGTAAAAAAGACTCCGATTGATAGTTTTGCCCATATTCGTTCTTCCGGTCTGATTGCAATTAAACTACGGGAAAACGATCAGCTTTGCTGGGCTAAAGCAACCAGTGGCCAAGACTATATACTTCTTGTTTCGTATGACGGTAAGTCAATCCGCTTTAAGGAGAGTGACGCCCGACCGATGGGAAGAGACACCATGGGAGTAAAAGGTATTCGTCTGAAGAAAAATGATTACGTCGTCAGCATGGAGACTTTTTCCGCCGAAGCCAAAAAACCCAAAGATCGTCGACGGAAATACTTCCGCGATATCCTCACGGTTAGTGAAAGAGGTTTGGGTAAAAGAACGCCCTTATCCCAGTACCCGATTCAAAAACGCGGCGGTGTCGGAGTAAAGGTTGCCAATATCACCGATAAAACCGGCAAAGTAGTTCTTGCTCAGTTGGTAACCCAACATTCAAGACAGTTAATTCTAACTAGTAAAAAGGCCCAAGTAATTAAGCTTCCCGTTAAAAATATCCCTCGATTGGGACGTGACACTCAGGGAGTCATTCTGATGCGCTTCTCTAAAGCTGAAGACACTGTTGCCGCCGCCACTTGTCTATAAAGACAGATAAGGAATTATCGATAGAAAGCTAAGAATATCGGTTTTAAGACTTACTTGACACTTCGGTATTTATTCGGGTAATATTAAGCTGTGAACCTTTACCGAAAAATTTCGGCTTGAAAAGAATTTTTTATTCTGCTTTTCGGCCGGTACCCGATACGCCATTGGCGCAAAGACCGGCAAGTTCTTTGGTACGCGAGCACCATCTTTATCAAACCGATTTTTTGTTACGCTTTTATAGGTTTTCTCCCCAAGAAATTCCCCTTAACCGAAACGGTTTTCTGTCAGAAAATGGCGATCCTAAAATTATTTGGGCTCGAAGCCATATAGACAGCGGAGGCTTCGATCCTGCGCTAACTGCCTTTTCGGTGAAACGCATCGTGGACCTGGCGAAGTTGCCGATTAGTAACGTGGGTATAAATTTGAGTCGTAGATATATTTTGGTGTCCAAGCATCTCTTGAACCGATCTTAGATCTGCGCCAGCTATAAGCAGATCGGTAGCAAAAGAGTGACGGATAACATGAGGGGTTACTTCAATCGGCAGCTTAGCTTTCCTAGCATATCTTTTGACCAACCGCTGGATCGATCTAACGCCTAGTCTGACGTTCTTATCAGTTTTTCGATCGGCAATCTTATCAACCTCATATTTTTTTTGGTGATTAATAAATAATGGCTTCAAATCGTCTTTCCTTTGAGATAGATATCGAGTCAGCCACTTGACAACCCGGTAAGATAAAAAAACCACGCGCGCCTTGCCGCCCTTACCGACTATTCCAAATTCCCGTGTCTTTAGGTTCACTTGATCACGGTCAAGTCTAACCACCTCAGACACCCGTAGTCCTGTAGAAAACATTATTTCCAAGATTGCCTTATTTCTTAAGCCGCGAATAGTCGAGATTGCAGGTTGAGCCAGTAAGCTTTCGATTTGCTCCAAAGTTAAGAACTTTAATGACCTAGAACGCGTCTTAGGTAAGTCTATTTTCTCTGGAGTAAGCGTCTTATAATCATTTTTAAGAAGCCACTTAAGAAAAGAGCGCAAAGCTATCACATGATAGCCCTGAGTGACAAGCGCCAAGCTTTCGCCATTTTTGCCTATATATCGGGCTAAATATACCCTATATTTCTGAATTATTTCCAGATCAAGCTGATCGATTTGAGTTCCGGGAAAATTCTTTCCAATCCAAGTTAAAAGACGACCAAGATAGTGGCGATAATTTCTAATTGTCAGCCTAGAAGCGTTTTTTTCAACTTCCAAGTGTTCCAAGAACTCTTCAATTAATTGATTCAAGTCTTTTTTTTCTTTCATCGAAGAAGAAATTTCTTTTCTGGTCCCGAATTAATCCTATAGTGAAGTAGGGGAATAGGCCTATAATTTTCATGTTAGGATAAACTCTTTCCAACCATAATATATTAATTGTAATTTAATATCCGTGGTTAAATATGATTTACATCCGTCTTGCTTATTACATAAACATCATAATCTAAAACAATTTTAATGTCAATATTGTGCGACATAAGTAATAAAGGATAAAATGGCGGTAAATAAATAAACTTTTTTAAACCCATATCACTTTTAAATAGAACGAGCCGCCTAGAGCCATTTTAAAGCCTGTTTAGGAGTCTACCCGATTAAGTGATCATATTAATTGACACAAACATAAAAAATTGTCATTGATTAACCAAAAAATTACCAGGGGATACCGACAAAGAACGGAGAAGTATCGTCTGCCTAAAAAGTAATTATTATTATAATCATAAGATGTTCACATAATAGAGAAATCTTTATCAAAAGCTTATTCAGTATTATCTATTTCTAGATTTTATTTTGTTCAATTTATTTTATAATAAATTTCTAAAAAGTCCCTCCCCGACAATTACTTTCTACCAACGTCGCAAAAGTTACATTGTACGACATGGTGTTAAAGGTTAGCTGGTGTCTTATTTAAAAATTTACCAGAAAGCTATGTCCGGAGAAATAGGGACCATTTCTTAAAAAGAAAACATAATAGCATGACTGTCTGCAAACTAGTTCTTTGTTTTAATCAGGTAAGTTCTTTTCAAGCGGCATTTACTTTTCCACAAGCTTTTCTTAAACTATATCAATATATATCACGAAAAAGGGGCTATGATTGGGCAATCTTGTAATATTATGAGGCTAATTTAATATTAATTTTATATCGATTTTGGATACCTCCGCTTGAAGAGAGGAGGCTTAATAAATATGAGTGCTTTTATATTGATTTTATCTTAAGTTAGCTACATGCCCATGGTCAAATATCTTCTGGCGGTCTTGCCTTTAATCTGCTGTTCGTGAAAACTATGGATTGGGTTCGTGAAAAGATATAATAGAATATATTATAGGATAACACTAGCTACTCCCCTTCTCTTCGCCTCCTTTATCTTTTTTTAGCCGCCCCATTTAGTAGTTAAACAAACCATTACAAAGACCGCCATGCCAACGTAAAGATATTCTTTAACTGTATTTCTAAAGAGCTTTTCCTGAAACTTGCTTTGGATTAAACCAAGAAGAATATATAAAACAGTAATCAGGAAGAGCGAACTGGTAGGAATTGCCATCGGCCAGAAAGAAACTACCAGGCCAATTTCACTCAAAACTAGAGCAGCCACTAAACTGGTATAAATTAATTTAAAAGTAACCTTTCCCTCAAGACTAACCGACCAGAGAGCTTGCAGTGCTAGAAAAAAAGTGATGATTAATATTACGATAAAGTTTGCCCATGGATCAAGTCTGAAAGAAAAAGCAGTATCGAATAGGAAAAACGCGGTAATTAGAGTCAGAAGAAAACCAGTAGCCTGAGCAGAACGGAGCAGTTGAATATTGCGAAAGCTGGCGATTGAAAAAATGTTCTCGGTTAGTAAAAGAATATATATCCCCAGAGCATAAAGAATAATAATGGGAATCCGGGCCACCAACTGAGCCGGTAAAAGAAAATAAAACAAGCCTATACTAGCCGTAAAAAGACAGGGAAGCATAAGAACAGTTAACCAGCCAATCCCTTTCAACCCTTCTCTGAGAGTCCAAGCCGAGAGGAGCCAACTTAATATACTCAAAATCAGAATTGCCAAGTAACGCTGGTGAATAATCCGCGTCTGAATAAGAACTAGACCTATCGACAACAGCAAAGACGTAGCGATAATTTTTTTTCTTTTCGACATAGAATCCAATTATCCTATCTTACGACTGCCCCCAAGATCTTATTACTAACCAATACCAATATTGAAATTCACCCAAACTTTTTGAACGTTATCGTGCTCGTTTAGGGCATCCATCAAAGCCAGAAGTTTTTCTGACACCTTTTTATCCTTAATTACAATCGGAGCTTTTGGTCTCATTACCATCTCCATTTCCCTTACCTTAAAGCCGGAATTGACGAGCATCTCTTTAAAATGAGCCAACTGATCTGGTTGGACATATACCCCAATTCCGTTTTGAATTTCCTCTACGTCTTCGGCTCCCAGATCAATCAGCTTTAACAGCTGATTTTCAGAATTACCTACTTTTTCAACAATTAGAAAACCAGCTTTATTAAATAAATAGGCAACGGAACCGGGAGATGCCAGACTCCCCCCTTTTGTTTCGAATATTTTCTTTAATTCGGAAACAGTTCGATTCGTATTGTCGGTTAAGGTCTCGATGATTATTCCTACTTGCTCCGGGCCAAACCCCTCATAAACAGCCTCCTTCAAGATTTGTACGGTTCCTTCTCCTCCACCGCTACCCCGTTCGATTGCCTTTTTAATATTTTCCTTCGGCATATTGGCCGACCTTGCTTTTTCGATTGCCAACCGGAGAATAAAATTCGTCTCTGGATCAGGAGAGCCCCCCTTGCGAACGGCAATGGCAATTGCCCGACTCAATTTGGTAAAAACCAACCCCCGCTTTTGATCCTGCGCTTCTTTTTGATGCTTTATTGTACTCCATTTTGAATGACCTGACATAAACTAACACCTCCTAAGAGCTATTTTAGCATAAGTCAGCAGCTGTTTTACAATTCTATGCTTGACAAGCCCAGTCCAAAATTATATGTTATGCCTTAATGAAAACGGCCGAAACATTAGAAAAAGAAGCAATCAGGGCTGCTGGTTGTGAAGATTGGCAACAAGCAATAAGGTATAATCAAGCAATTATACGGCTAAGTCCTAAGAATATCAGTGCTTTAAACCGACTGGCTTGGGCCTACGCTGAAGTAGGCAAAATCAAACAGGCAAAAACTACTTATAAACGGGTTCTAACTTTTGATAAATATAATTTGATCGCCAACAAAAACCTGGCAAGACTAACGATTATTCAGGAAAAGCAACCGATCCGTAAAATCCCCCTTAAAAAGGTGTCTTCACTTTTTCTTGAAGAAGCAGGTAAAACCAAAGTTATCTCTCTTGTCAGACTTGCTTCTCCCAAAACTTTAGCCAACCTATCCTGCGGTGAATTAGTTAAGCTGGATGTAAAAAAAAGATTTATCTCAGTGCGGAGTGATAATAACCGCTATCTTGGTACTTTGCCTGATGACGTCTCCTTTCGGCTTCTGAGACTCATCAAAGGCGGTAACAAATACAGAGCCTGGATTAAAGGAGTTGATAAGGATAATTTACAGATCTTTATTAGAGAATTAAGAAGAGGTAAAAAATATAAAGATGTTACTTCCTTCCCTACCTTGGGAGTAGATTACAGCCCCTATCTTTCTCCGAAAAAAATCTACGAAGAAAGACCGGAAATGACACCGACCGGCGAAGAGGAGCCGACAGAAGAGGATCAACAGGACTGGAGGTAAAAAAGGCTACTTTTATTCACAGCTAACCTTCTCACAAAAATCCTGGCCGACAACAACCAAAACATCAACCATAAAAGATCCGAAATCCCCTTCTCTGATAGGACAATCCAAAACGCGCGCTAGTTTTTCAGAAGTATAACCCCCGTTTGTTGATTTAACTCTAATTTCACATCCATTCAAATTTTGCGACCAGTCTCCTAATTTAACTAGCGTGCCTCCGAAGTTATTAATTATCCGACCAATTTTTTTGGCTAAACCAGGGGAATTCGTTGCGTTGGCAACACCGATCGTTAGTTTTTCTTTCTTAATTTCATCATCGATAAAGTATTTTTTGAGTAGTAAATCACCTTTTTCCTGATCAACTTTATAGAAAAGACTGCCGTCAGGGAAAATAGCTTCATCCAAGCTTTTTTCCTGTTCCAAAGAAATGACTTTCACATCAGCGTTTCTAACGGCATAAACAAACCACCAGATTTTGGCTAAGTCGAAAGCTGCCAAATTGGTTTCAGACTCCTTTTTGAAAGCCGTCCAAATTGCCCGGCGATACCATTTTTTAAGTTCACGTGCCGCCAGTTGTGCCGGCAAAGGTGGAGCACTTTTTACCCAACCGTCAATCGGCAGACCAAGTTGATAGATCAGACTTTCTGATAAAAGAAAAGACTCTTCATTTATTCTTTCTAATTCGTTAAAAGCCTCAACCCGATACTGGCCGTAACCGTGAACGGCGTCTATTAAAGTTCTTTCAGGAATGAGAAGAAAAACGAGTGTCTTCTGGCTAGGTACAAATGAAACGATAGCCAAGGGCAAACTCTCAAAACCGATAATAATCTGTCCCTTTCTCGGTAATTGACGAGTGGTGAAAAATTTATACAGCCTAAACCCGGAACCGATTAAGGCGATCAGAACCAATAACATGCCAATCACATAAACCAAATCCCGCCTTTGTTTTTCCTGCCTCTTTTTTTTTGTTCTTTGATATGAGTAACCTGTTCCCATTAAACATGTCCTTAAAAACTTTTTTTGAGTACTTCTAATTTTTCTAAAGCGTTAGCTAGATCAGATGGGGTCGGATCAGAAAAGGTCATTGCTTGTCTATCTTTAGGATGAATGAAAGAAATCCGACTGGCGTGTAAGAAAAGCCGAGGACACCAGCGTTTATCTTCGCGATAAGTTTTCCGGCCAGCATAGAGAGAATCCGCGACAATAGGATAGTTTGCGAATTTTAAATGGACACGCAGTTGGTGCGTTCGACCAGTTTTTGGATAAAGCTTCAATAAAGAGTAATACCTTGTCTGACGGCCAAATTTCATAACATAATTTTTCGTGCTTTGATAATTAGTTTCGGCTTCTCTTCCATTGAGAAAAACACCAAATCTGTGCCTATTAACAGGGTTTCTGGCAATTGGAAGAATAATCTGACCTTTCGGCGGATCAGGGATTCCATGAACAAGAGCTAAGTATTCTTTTTGGACAGTCCTCTTTTTAAACTGAGACTGAAGATCCGTAAATGCCTCCTCTCTCTTGGCAACAATTACCAAGCCGGATGTTTCTTTATCTAGACGGTGAACCAAGCCACTTCTTCTCATAAAACCGGTCCTCTGATTTTGGCTTACTAATTTAACTCTCTTTTCTATCCAATCTTGAAGATTCCCGGTTTGGACACTACCGAACCGATTAACTATTAAATTCGATGGTTTATCGACGATAAGAAGAAAATCGTCTTCGTAAATAATTTTGGGAGTAATTTGAAGGGCCAGCCGTATCACTTCCGATCCAAACTCCTTTTAAGCTTCTTTTTTCGTTTCGCACTTAACGCAAGTCGTCGCTTCCGGACGGATCATTAATCTTTCGGTATCGATCATCTGGCCGCACTTCTCACAAATACCGTATTTACCTAATTTCAGACGAGTTAAGGCCTTTCTGACCTGAATCAGGTTTCGATCTAACTCTCTTTTCATAGCTGAAACACGCGCATGACTGGTCTGTTCAGCTGCTTCGGTATCTGGAGCGGCGTTGTCGGCCAATCTTGAAACATCGGTAAACGGATCTTCTTTTGTTAAAGTTTTTTTCCTTTTAATAAGTTTTTTTTCTTTCCTGGACAAAAAATCCCTAATCGGTCCCAATATTGTCATCGGAAATTTAACTACCTTTGTTTTTTCCATGGATATTTTCCTTTCTATTCTTAAATCTATCTTTAAGAATTGATATTTTTTTGGTGAAGCCTAAATCCTCGCTAATGTCTCTTCCCGAACGCATATAAAGCCAAATAATTCCCATCACCAGAAGGGACAAACTGCCAACCTTCTCTACCAAAACCGAGTATAAGCCAATTGGTTTTAAAAAAGCAAGCGCTAATTTAAAGACGGAAGTAAAAATGACAAAATTAATCAAGATGAAACCTTCCTTATGACTCCGGTACCAATTCCAACTACGCCAGATTCTCTCAATCCTGAGGAAATAAACCCAAAGGGAAAGAAATAAAAGCGACTTAAAAAGGCTCACCGGATGGCGTCTAACCATGTCCCCCGGGAAGAAAAGACCCCAGGGCATACCAGTTTCTGCGCCTAGATCGCTGCCATCAAGGAAAATACCCAGTTCCGTTACCATGGCGAAAGGAAGTAAGCCAAAAATGAGTTCATCGGCAACTTTGTAAAAATTCCACTTCTGCCTACGAGAGAAGAAATAGAAACTAAGCAAAAAACCTACTAAAGCGCCTGTAAATGTAAAACCGGGGAAGTAATTAAAATATAACCATTTAATCAAGTTAAATTTAAAAGTTGGCCAGCTAAGAAGGATATAGAAAGCTCGTGACATAATAATTGCACCGATAACTGAAAAAAGAAAAGCGTCAACGATTTTTTCTTCATTAAGATTAGCTTCTCTTAGCCGGCGCCAGATGATAAAAAAACAGACTAAAAAGGCCAGGGCTAACGATAAACCGAGCGAAGAAAAACTAAATTCGCCTATTTTAAAAAGAATCGGTAACATAAAGAAAATGATACTACAAATTTTCTCCCTTTAAAAGAGATGTTCTTTTTAATATCATTAAGTCTATGCTTTTGACTACTCATAGTTTAACCGGAGCTATCCTGGTCACGAAAATAAAAAATCCTCTATTTTCTTTACCCCTGGTCCTTATTAGTCATTATTTAAGCGATTTTATTCCTCACTGGGATCTCGGGTATAACATTAAACAGCAAAGCCATCTTAAAATATTTTTGTTGGCTCTTGCGGATGGAATTGCGACTCTTATCAGCGTCTTTTATCTTTTTCAATTCAGAAAGAAATTCTCCCCTCTTCTCTGGCATGGCGTCGGAGTGAGTCTTCTTCCTGATTTTCTGGAGGTACCGATGATCTTTTTGGACTTGAACCTTTTTCCTAAATTGAATTACTTTCACAGTAAAGTCGTCCACCGGAACAGTCCGAGCATTTTTTGGGGTTTGCTACCACAGGTTATACTTGTCAGTCTCATCATTTTTTTAGTCTTATTTTAAAACAAGATATTATTTTATCGACCTGAAATCAGTAGTTTCCAAGAAGGTCACTTTACCAAAACGTGACCTAAGCTCATCTTTTTGTCGGTCCGCTAAAAGCTGTGCTTCATCTATAAAAACTATCCCTGCCTCTCTATTGCTTGGCAGATGTCTTAGTTTTTCTTCATCAACTGCTTGCCCAGTCTCGTCCACTATCCCCTGCATGCTTATATAAATAACATCAGAAGATAAATGCCGACGTAAGAGGTAGTCTACAAAAGTTGTCTTTCCTCTCCCCGAGGGTAAAGCTACTGTCGCAGAATCAGCGGTCCTTAAATCATTTATTGCTCTGCGAAAAGCAGCAATAACCTCATTACTAACTTCTCTTTTGAACATACCACTTCTCCCTTCTTCCTCTTTGACGAAAACATTCCAAAAAGGCGAACCCTGCCAATCGAGACTATGTAAAATCTGTCCTGATCCTAAAGCGAAATATCTTGCTAAGGCATCTCTATTAAAAGACGGGGCATCAATTACTGTCCTTAACTCGGCCTGAAGTTGACCCGATAAATAATGGACTCCTCTTAAAAAAATTATCCTGTTTGCTGGGTTTCGATCAAAATAAAGTTGTACATCATTGTATAAATAAGATTTTCTAGTTAGTTCTTCTAGTGGCATACCAACACTTTCCGCAAATCGTCTCCAAAACAATTGTTCGTTTTGTCCCCTTTCTTCATTAATTGTTATCTCAAACACTTCGTATTTATAACCAGCATTAGCCCTCTGTCTATATGTTGCTAACAAGGCATCAAATCTCGCTGTGCCTTCGGGTAGATCAGAATCAAACATATAATTATCAACCTGGGAAGCAATTGTTTCTGTATAACCGGCCTGTTCAATTTGCTCGTTTGATTGATTAATGAACCGGCATAATTCATCCAAATGCTGCCTTTGTATTTCTCTATTTAGTGATTCTTCGGTCATTTTTTTACCTTAGACAACGCTTCTCTTAGTGCCGAGGGCGGGACTCGAACCCGCACGGTCTTTTCGGACCACTGGTTTTTGAGACCAGCCTGTCTACCGATTCCAGCACCCCGGCAAATCAGCCCGATTATAGCATTAATATCATCAGCTTCAGAAGCTACTTTTCTTTTCTCTTCTCCACCCCAAAGAAGCGAATCCGATCCCCTTTCCAATAAAGATTAATTTCCCTTAAGGGGCCGTTTCTGTGTTTGGAAATCGAAAGCTGCATACTCTCGGGCACCTCCTCATCCGACCGCCAGAGAAACATAACTACATCTGCATCTTGTTCGATGGCTCCCGATTCGCGTAGGTCTGCCAATTGTGGTTTTTTAGATCCGCGCTGTTCGACTGCGCGTGAAAGCTGCGAACAAGCCAACACCGGAATTTTAAGTTCGCGCGCCAAATTTTTCAAACCTTGAGAGATTTCGGAAACTTCCTGCACTCGGTTTTCAAGAGAACGGCTTCGCGCTAACTGCAAATAATCAACGATTATAAATTTAGCATTGTGCTCAGCGACGAGACGTCTCGCCTTAGTTCTCATTTCCAATACCGAGAGTGCCGGCGTATCGTCTACAAAAAGAGGGCTTTCTGCCAAAACTCCCATTGCCTCTGAAAGCTTAGTAAAGTCTTCCTCCTCCAAACGACCAGTTTTTAAACGCCAAGCATCAATGTCAGCCTGCCCTATTAGGAGTCGGTCAACTAGCTCCTCTTTACTCATCTCCAATGAAAAAAAGCCAACTGGTATCTGCTCGTTAACCGCGATATGTTGAGCCATATTCAGGACTAAAGCTGTCTTTCCTATTCCTGGCCTGGCAGCAAGAATTATTAAATTTGAGGGCTGAAAACCGGCTAAGGTATCGTCCAAATCTTTAAACCCGGTAGGAATTCCCCGGAGGCCGCCGGCTTTCTTATGAAGCTCATCCAGCCGATCAAAGGAATCAGCCAGCGCTTCCTTTACCGCAATAAACGCCTGCCTCATATGCCTTTGGGAAAGAGAAAATATTGCCTGCTCTGCCAGATCCATTACCTGATCCGCCTCTGAAGACTCATCAAAAGCACGTTCGGCAATTTCTCCCGCGGTTGAAATTAACGCTCTTTTAATGTAATCGTCTTTGACGATCTTTCCATAGCTTTCAATATTAGCCGCAGTCGGTACTTTTTCTGCAAGCTCTGCCAGATAAGACCGACCCCCGATTTTAGTTAAATTCCTCTTCTTTCTAAGCTTTTCAGACAAAGTGACAATATCAATCGGTTTTCTTTCTTCGTAGAGGTCCAGTGCTGCCTCAAAGATAACTTGATGCGATTCGCTATAGAAGTGTTGGGGACGCAAAAATTCAGCCACAGAAACAATCGCGTCTTTATCAATCAGAATCGCGCCTAAAATTGATTGTTCTGTCTCTAAGTTATGTGGGGGAATTTTAATATTAGCCAAAGTTTATTAACCAACCATCAAAAGCACAAACAGGCCAGAAAACCGATTTGAGCTTCAATTGTTAGATCTTACTTTCCATAACTACTATTTCTCGTTCTTCCGGTAAATATCCCGCTTTGAGAGAAAGTTTATTAACTGGTTGCTTTATTTCGAGTCCTAACTCATTGATAAATTTTTCAACCGGCGCCAAATCCATCTTAAGACTTGGTACTTGATAATGCATCGGAATTACGATCTTAGGCTCGACTTGATTAATAACTTCGGTTGCCTTCTGAGGCCCCAAAGTATATTTCCCTCCCACTGGAATAAATAGCACATCAATATCGCCAAGTTCTTCAAGCTGTTTATCGGTAAGAAGATGACCTAAATCGCCTAAATGACAAATTCTTAATCCATCGGCCAGAATCAGATAAATCGTGTTTTTGCCCCTTTTTTCACCTTTAACACTATCATGAAAGGTAGGCATTCCTAAAATAAATACCTGACTTACTTCGTATTCGCCAGGGCCGGTAATAATAAAAGGCTCCGGATGGCCTTCGGTTCCTGCTATCGCCTCAACATAATTGTGATCGTGATGAGAATGACTAATAATGATAATATCGGCTTGGACCTTGGGCATAATCAATCCCGTAGCCGGATCGTAAGGATCAGTAACCATTATCGCTTTTTTAGTCCTTATCCTGAAACTCGAATGACCCAGATAACTGATTTCCATTTATAACCTCCCTTTGAACTAATGGTCGCATCAGTCTAAAGTATAATCAAGTTATCAAGTTTAGGCAAGCACCTTTTTTTACCCCAATTGCCTTGACAAGAAGCAAATTTTCAGCTATAGTACGGAAAAATCTCTTAAATGGTTTTTTTATCTAGTCTAAAACGATGCGAAAAGAAGTTATTATCGCCATAGTGCTTGGTTTCGGCTTAGGATTGATCATTACCTTTGGCATTTGGTCGGCCAATCGATCGCTCCAAGAAAAACCCATCCCAACTGTCATTCTAGTAGCAACGCCAACTCCTCAAAATACTCCCACACCAACCCCTCCGGCTCTAACTTTGGAGATTAGCTATCCCGAAGAAAACTCAATTATCAAAGAAGAGGAAATTAACCTCCGCGGTACTACTTTACCTGAGGCAATTGTCGTTATCTTTTACGAAGACGGAGAAAGGATCCTTGAAGCCAATCAGGATGGTAATTTTGAAACCACAATAACCTTAAATGGTGGCGCCAACGAAATTATTGTTAAAGCCTTTGATCAAAAAGGCAACGAAGTAGAAAAAACTATAAACGTAGTTTATTCAACTGCAGAAATATGAAACAACAAATTTTCAAATATAAATATTTGATTTTATGCTGTTTATTATTACTTGTTATGTGGCCCGCCGAACGAGCGGCAGCCCAGGTAGGAACACTGCCGACTAACCAAAATGAGTCGCCTGAGCCTACCAAGGACCCAATTTCAGAACAAATACGAAAGGAAGTCCAGGAAAAGATAAAAGCTGAAACTGAACCGCTGCAGGACAAGAAAAAGGCTTTTTTCGGGGAAGTAACCGACCTTTTTAATCAAACCATTGTTCTTCAAACCTTCCAAGGCAAAAGAACTGCGACTGTTGACAGCGAAACTTTAATTGTTGATCAGAATAAAAAGAAACTTGTTTTTGAAGATTTAGAGATCGGCAGCTTTATAATCACTATGGGCTATAGTGACACTCCGGAAAAGCTTCTGACTAAAAGAGTAGTTATTGCCGACAAACCAAAACAAGAAAACCGGATTGCAGTTATAGGACAAATTACTCAAATTGAAAAAACAGGCTTCATTTTACAAACACTCCAAAGAAATGAAGAATGGCAAGTCAATTGGTCAAAAAATAGCCAAATAGTCCAGAAGGTAAACGAGAAAAATGAAACCATTGGAAAAGAGATGCTTGAGGAAAATGACTTAGTAGTAGTTACTGGCCTGATTAACGATGAAAAGATTGAAGCTAAACTTGTCTTTCTCTTAACGACTAAAGAAATCTCCCCTACTCCGGAAGAGAAAGCAATTGACTAATCACGTATTCGCGTGCTAAGTTTAAGTTAAGAAGTCAGTGAAAGAAAAACGCTATCCTTCAAAAGAAACGAAAGAATTATTTGAGGCAATCTTAAATTTGAAAAATTTAAGCGAAGCCTGTCTTTTTTTTCGGGATCTTTTAACCATTAAAGAAATTGACGATTCTTCTTCCCGATTTCAAATCGCTAAACTTTTACACCAAAGGAAGTTTTCTTATGAAAAAATCGCCAAACATTGTAAAGTTTCAACTACTACGGTTACCCGGGTGGCTCATTGGCTTAGGCATGGCTTGGGAGGTTACAAACTAATCCTCAACCGTCTTTCTGATTCTTCTAAAAAATGATCTATTGACAAATTTATTTTTTGTGATATAGTATCGTATTACTACGGTAACATGTTTTAAATTGAATATGAAAATGAATAACATTAACCCAGCCAATCATCATCACCCCGCCAAGCGGGGTAAAGGTTTTTGGTAATAAAAAACCTTGAAGTCTGTTCTTTACCCCGCTTTAGGCGGGGTTTTTTAATGGTTAAAAAATTTCAACTGCCGATCAGAAAGGAAAAATATGACCGAAAGACTACCAAATAATGAACAAGTAAGAGAAATTAGAGAGATTATTGACTATGCAGCAAGCAAGCAGTGTCCTCGGCCAGAGTTAATTAATCCTAACGACATTGCCGAAGGCCAATACCCTAGAGGCATCCGCGGAAAACCAGCTCAGGCAATTGTTGAAATAAATCCAGCCACTTGTGCCGGTGGTGGACCAACTACCTGGGCAATAAATAATTCCGCTTGGGCCGAGCAAACCGCCCAAATCCAGATGATCCCTCTTTTAAGAGTTTCAAGAAGTTTAACGGTTCCTCGTTTTGTCGTTCCAGAACTTACCGGCTATCTGGTAACTACCCCTAATATAGAAATCGGAGAACCGACTGATAATTCAATCCCCGCTAGTTTCCAACCAATCGAGACAGCTGTTTATCAAGCCACCAAACAACTGGCAGAGCAAAAAATTGAGCGTATTTTCTATCTGGCCACTGGCTATACCGCCCAATCACCCCTCGCAGCTGCAAAGGCAATTTTAAGAATTAAGCGTGAACTTAACTGTCCAGAGCTTGCAGGAAGATTTGTCTATCAAGACAGCTGTGTCCCCGACTATGATAATCCCTCTTGGAACTTAGATATCAACGGCCGTCCTCTTGATCGATTCTTTCCCCCTGCCTATGCCGGCCTGCCCAATCAAGGCTTGGAAACCTTTGCCGCTTGTGTCAACTGGCTACCATGTCCCCCTACGGCCGAGGCCGATCGTCTCCAAGCCTACCCAGGGCTCAAACGCCTAACGGTTGCTCAAAACTTCACCCCTGATTACATTCAGCGACTTCAAGACTTCTATAAAGGTCTTACTGTCTCAGAGGCGAGAAGACTAATCCAAGCCTACGGCCTTGATATCTTGAGCAATGGCAATCCTAATGTTGTTTGCCCTGCCTGTGGCGATTATTGGAATCAAGAAAACGTCGGTAAATGGTTAACCCCAGAGCAATTCCAAAGCATTCTGGCCGGCACCCAGACTTTAGCCCTGGGGGTCCTGGAGGCCTCAAGACAAATTGGTCGGTCCATTAACTTGGTCTTACCTGCCGAAGCTATTGAATTTCTATTATCAAAAAAAATCGAAGGGGTATTTACTCCTGACCAAAACCCAACCACGTCAGGGATATTAATTGTTCCCAAACCTGAACTTCCCCAAACAGTTCTCCTGGCTGTTTATAAACTAAGCCAATTAATTATTAACCGCACCTCCGAAACCAACGCTTCAGCTGAAGTGGCCATTCTTCCAGACATTCCCCAAATTTTATTTACTATTCCTGGGTTTGGTTACATGGGTGTAGATACGATTGATTCAGTCATCAACGAATTTTCCACTCAATGGAATTTCCGCTATAATGACCCTCCTCCACTTCTAGCTAAAGTGATCGCCTGGATGATCCAGGATCCGAGATATGCTCGCCAATCCTGCCAGAAAGCTAGTGAAATTTTTCAAATGACCTACCAAGATCCAGGAAGAAACTTTTTTAACGTTTTAAATTATTTAGCTGGTTTCAACACAAAAGGAGAAAGATGAACAAGAAAAAAATTCTCTTTTTTACTGGTTTTGTGGGTGGCCGCGGCAGTTCAAAAACTATTTTCTGGCTCTATCAGGGCTTAAAGGAGTCCGGTTATCAACCAATCATTGCCTCCGAATCTCTCTATATGTATAAACTAAATGACCTCAACTTGAGACCCAATCTTGTCATTCAAAGAAAACCAGCCGAATCAGATCAAGCAATTTATCTAAAGTGCGAAAAAATCCTTTCTCAAATTAGTTTTGATTACTTGATCTCTTTTAGCCCCAGAACCTACGGCTCTTATTATGCCTTCAGAAAAGGAATTCCCTATGCTATTTGCGAATATTCCACTCCTTTAAGCTTCGAAAAATTCCCCAGCCGCTACATCGGCGAAGTCTACCAAAAAGCCAATTCTTATATCATCCTTACTCCTTTCCCTCTTAAATATTCTAAAGTCAAAGAGATGAGCAATATTGCGGTCTGCGCTCAGCCTTATCCTCAACGACAACTCAAAACAGTTAAGGAAATTAGAAAAATGTCAATTAAAAAAGCTCGTCAAAAACTATTTCCCTACTATCCCGAAATAAAAAATCTTCAATACGATCTTTTAGTCTTTCTTAACATTAACGATGAGTACGTTAACCCTTTCAATATTTGTCCCAATAATCGCAACTATCAAGACGAATACGGTCGGAGTCAAAACGGCTTTCTTTCTAGCAAAGGCCAAGGACAAACTTTAAGCTTTATCACCCGATTGATCGCTGGCCTAGAAACAAATTTTAAAGGTAAAAGTCTCGTCTATATGCTTGAAGGAGTTCAAAAAATGGCCCAGCCGGTTTTGGACCAATGCCAAAAAGTGAGGGCTTTCAGTCGCCCCTCCCCTTTTGTTGATCTTGAGATTGATCTCCTTTTAAAAAAGGCCGCTGATATCAACATTTGCCGAGCTAGCCTGTGTGATAATAGTGCGGAGTTATATCTTATCGCTAAACCTTTTGTCACCAGTATCGTTCCAACAGGCTTCATGAACGAAGATCAGGGTCTTGAACAAGCCCAAAAGCTAGGAACCTGTTTTCCGATTGCCTACGATGATCCTTTCTATATCTCAAAGCTTATCGAGTTCAGCCAAGATAAAAAAAAACAGAAAAAAATCGCTCAAAAAATGGTTCAAATAACTAAACTAATGTTGGAGAAATTTAATTGCTATGCCACGATCGTTGATTCCATCGAAAGGAGCTAAGGTGTCAGCAGAAGAAAGAGATAAAATAGCCAATCTCTCCTTGGAAACCAGAATTGGAAACTGCCGGCTTGAGTTAAATGCCCGTACTCAACGGGGTGGGATATTACCTATGGAAGTTTATCGATTAACCGACGGGGTTTTCTTTCCTACAGACACAGATAACCCCCTGATTCAACGACTAATCACCAACTACGGCGCTCAGCTTCTTATTCCCCTCTTTCAAGAATCTCCACCTTATAACCGTTTAAATCAATTAAAAGATAAATCAGCCAGGTATACCTCCGCAGTAGTCGCCGACGAAGTGACTAGATATCTGAGTATCAATCAGCCACCACCTGACCGGATTTTCATTCTTTTGGCCAACCCACTTTCTCTCCAGCCTTTTTCTGATCTAATCGGTTACGCTATTGGCTATGGCCTGGAGGCCGAAAACGGGATGGAGAGTCTAATCAGAAATAAGTTTGCCCCTGGTGTCGTAGGCACTGATCAAAACGACCGGTTTGAACTGACCAAAGAAGGTCAAGAACTTGTGGTGAATTTACCAGGAAAATGCGCCTATTATGACGGCGTCGGCGTTGCCCAAGATTGGCAAGGAAAGAGTTTGGGACTCTTACTGATGAGAGAATTTTTTCAAGCTTGCCAACAAAAGGGCTGTGATTTTGTTGCCACTCGCGTGGTTAGGGAAGCCAAAAATTGGCCTCTTTTTGCCGGGATAGATGATAATCCTCAAACTGCCCTTGGAGGAACAATCAAAATTGCCACTTATTTTAATCCTCTTTTCGATCCAGAAAAAGACTACCGGGCTATTTTTGTAAGCGAAGTTCCGACTGCTCTAACTTCACTTGATAAGATTATTGCCAGAAAAATGACCATCGAGCTAAATCCTTCTCAAGAAATCAAGACTACACCTGAATGCTTAATATTAAGACATGGTCAAAGCCAGGCAAATGTTCTAGGTTTAGTTGATTCTTACTCTCCTGGTCAAGGACTAACCGAAACCGGAAAAACTCAGGCAATAGCAGCTGCCACAGAAATCAAACAAGCAGGTTACAGGGTAAGGCAAATTATTACCTCTCCTTTTAGAAGGACTCGGGAAATGTCCGAAATCATTGCCGAGCAGTTGAGAGTAACAATCAGGAGAGACAAAAGACTAAAAGACGCCGCTGAAGGAGAATGGAATCGGAGGCCAGAAAATCTTCCTGAACGAATTCAAACTATCAAACAAATGAGATCCGACCCCACTCTAAGATATGGAGGAAGCGGAGAAAGCTGGGAAGAAATAAGGTCTCGGTTGGTCTCATTTATAAGCGAAACCGATCTTGACCAAACCTTGGTTATTACTCATCAACTAACAGGAAAGCTTCTTTTGACCTTATTAAATGAATGGGAGGCTTATCCCGAGATTCCCTTTTCGCCCGGACAATTATTAGCCGCCAGGAAGCAAAATGAATGAAATAAAGATTACCCAAGAACTAGTCCGAATCCCATCGTATGTTAATGAAGAAACCAATGAGCAGGCAATCCAAAAATGGCTCTATCGATTTCTAGAGAAATATTGTTCATGGCTAAAAATAAAAAGACAAAAGGTTGAAAATAACAGATATAACTTGATTGCCACCGACGGCTGGCCAGCCAAAGTGGTTTTTGTTTGCCACATGGATACCATTAGGCCATCCGGAAAAAAAGAGAGCATGCTTACGCCAATAATTAAAGACGGCAAACTTTACGGTCTAGGAGCAGCTGATATGAAGGCCGGAATTGCCTCTCTCCTTTCAGCTGTTTCCGAAATAAAAAAAACAAAAGGACTGACCCTAATTTTTGATTGCGATGAGGAATATTATTTCAAGGGCATTAAGAAAATATTATCTACTTACCTCTTAAAACCAGAACTGGTTATTTGTCCGGAACCAACTAATCTGGAAATCACCAACGGCTGCCGCGGTTTAATAGAAATAGAGCTTACCATTCTTGGTAAAAGCAGTCATGCCTCCCAACCGGAAACGGGAATCAATGCTGTTTGCGAAGCAGTAGAAATTTTTAAAATTCTAAAAAACAAGATTAAGAAAAACGATTTACGAGAATTGGGAAAAACAACTGCTAATCTTGGTTATCTTTATGGTGGCTTGAACAATAATGGAAGTATAGAAGTTCAATCTAATTCTGTTCCAAATATAGCAAAATTTATCTTGGATATTAGACCGGCTAATCCCAAAGCTTCGGCGGAAAAAGTACTTAATCAAATAGAAACCATTGCCAAAGAAAGAAAGGCTACTCTAAGCGAGAGAAAGATTAAATTAAACTATCAACCTTATCTAATCCAGAAGCGTACGTTAAAAGAATTTATAAAGTTTACAAGAGCTATCTCTAAAAAGGTCAAGTTCAGAAAAGATTTAGGCAAGGGCGGTTTTTATGAATCGGCTTTAATCTATCAAGCTTGGAATGTGCCGGCGATTAGTTTCGGACCAACGGGTTTCGGCCATTCAGTTGACGAATGGGTTGATACAGAAAGCATCCGGATTACCAAAAATATTTTTAGACGTTTAATAGAGCAGATGGTACAAAATTAAAATAAATGCTATCATTCTTAGATAGAAAACTATGAAAAACCAAAATTTGATTAAGCCTCAAATTCTTAAAGGCTTTCGGGATTTTTTACCCGAAGAAGCCAGAAAAAGGCAGTACGCCATTGATATTATCAGAAAAACATTCAAGCTTTGGGGTTATGAACCGATAGAGACACCGGCAATTGAATATCTGTCTGTTTTTACCGGCAATATCGGCGAAGACGAAAAACTTTTTTATAAATTTACTGACGAAGGCGGGCGTCAAGTGGCCTTACGTTACGACCAGACTGTTCCAACTTGCAGAGTTATTGCCCAATATCCTGATAAAATCCTCTTACCTTTTAAAAGGTATCAAATTCAAACTGTTTGGCGGGCAGAAAAACCGCAAAAAGGAAGATATCGCGAATTTCTCCAGTGCGATGCCGATATTTTTGGCTTGGATAATCCCGAAGCCGATGCGGAAACGGTTGCCTTGAGCATTGATATCTTTAAGAATTTAGGTTTTGAGAAACCGATTGCCATCATTAATGATCGGGCTTTATATAAAGATATTCCCTACCAAATGATTACCTCAATTGATAAGCTTGAGAAAATTGGTGAAAAAGGTGTTATCGAGGAATTGATTAAAAAAGGTCTGTCAAAAAAAGAAGCTATCAGACTACTTGATCAGGTTAAAAATAACACGCCAAATGATAACCTTAAACAAATATTCAAGTATCTTAACAACTATGACATGGAAGAAAATTACCAGTTTAAACCTACATTGGCTCGTTCATTTTCATACTCAACTGGCACTATTTGGGAAATAATAATTTCTGAATTTGAGGCCGGCTCTGTTGCCGGTTGCGAAAGATATGATAGTTTAGTTTCTCGATTTTCCAAAGAAAAAGTTCCTGGTGTCGGCTTTTCCATCGGTTTTGACAGGACGATTGTGGCAATGGACCAATTTGACTTATTTCCTAAAATAAAAACGGAAACTCAAGTTCTGGTAGCGATATTAGGTAAAGAAGCCCTGCCCTACTCCCTGAAGGTTGCCGCCAGGTTAAGACTGTCAAAAATAAGTACAGATACTTACAGTAGTCCTCAAGATAAGCTTGACAAACAACTTAAATATGCTGACCGGAAAGGAATTCCTCTAGCGTTAATCATCGGCCCGGATGAAATAAAAAAAGGCTGCGTTACTTTAAAGAATCTGCAAAATAAAAATCAAAGAACAATACCGGAAGCGCAATTAATTTCAGAAATAAAAAATATTATTTAGTATCCCTTCTACCAATATCACAACGCTATAGACTATGCCATATTTGTCATATAAAATACGCTTTAAATAATTAAACTATTAGAAATTACGAAGTTCGAATGGCAAGAAATCGATTAATTTCTTATTTCTTATTAATTCTTACCGCCATATTATGGGGTTTTGCCGCTCCAATCGTTAAATATACTCTCTCCTATATCGATCCAGTGAGTTTTCTATTTTACCGGTTTACCATTGTCTGCCTTATTTTTCTGATTCCATTCATTATGGCAATTAAAAAGGTAAGGTTTTCTTCAATTCAATTAATTAAACTGACAATAATCGGCATCCTTGGTGGTCCAGTAACGCTTCTTCTCATCTTTTGGGGCGCGGATAAAACAACTTCCCTCGATGCGTCTATTATCGTTGCCATGGCGCCAATTCTTATTGTTATCGCCGGAGCAACTTTCCTTAAAGAACGGGTCACAGTGCAGGAAAAAGTTGGTTTACTGATCGCGATGCTGGGAACTTTAATAACGGTGCTTCAACCATTAGTCCAGGGTAATTTTTTGGCCCGCCAGCATTTGGTCGGTAATCTTTTAGTTTTTTTTTCTAATATCGCCTGGGCTGCC
Organism: Bathyarchaeia archaeon; assembly: GCA_035529595.1. GTDB lineage: Bacteria > Patescibacteriota > Microgenomatia > PFEM01 > JAFGMK01 > DATKWK01. The sequence goes on along the minus strand of DATKWK010000023.1, from coordinate 173,672 downwards.
TATTCTATCATGGTCAAAAAGAGCTCCTCTAGGTTCTCACCATTAATATTGACTTCAATTACTTTCTTTTCCGGTCTCTTAATTCTGCCTTTTTTGTTTCTTTATCAACGCCTGGATTTAATCAATTGGCAAAGAAGTGTTTCTTTACCGACCAGTCTTTTCTTCGAAATTCATCCAAAAGCAATTCCAGGTATTCTTTATATGAGTCTGTTTTCCTCAGTAATTGCTTATACGACTTACAATTGGGGTATTTCTCTGATTGAAGCTTCTGAAGCTACCTTATTCACTTACCTGCAGCCGATTTTTGCCGCGCCTCTTGCCTTTTTTTGGCTTAAGGAAGAAGTTACCGCCGGCTTTTTAATTGGCGCTTTCTTAATCGCTATTGGCATTTTCTTAACCGAATTTAGAAAAGAAAAGAAAGAATTATATTTTGAGGATTTGCGATCGAATTAAATCCGTGATAAAATAAGCACTGATGAAAAAAGATATCCATCCGAAATACCACCCCAACGCTAAAGTAACTTGTGCTTGTGGCGCTCAGTTTACCACCGGTTCGACCAAACCGGAAATTCAGGTTGATATCTGTTGTGCCTGTCATCCTTTTTTTACGGGGGAAATGAAATTTGTAGATACTTTGGGAAGAGTTGACCGGTTCTTGACCCAACGCCAGAAAGCACAAAAAAGCATCTTTGTTAAAAAGAAAGTAAGAAGACAGCAAAAAAGAAAGACGGAAGAAAAAGTAGGAGATGAGAAGTCGAAAACCTTGAAAGAGATGCTTAAAAAACCAGCCCGCTAATAACCACTTATTCATGAACAATTGTCTAATTGAAATTAGAGCCGCTGCTGGTGGCGATGAAGCTAAAATTTGGGCTGCTGACTTATTGCGCATGTATTTAAAGTTTGCCCAAAAGACAGGTTGGAAGACAAATCTAATCAACGACCAAGTTTTACGTATAAGTGGTCCGGAAGTTTATAACCTGCTTAAACACGAAGCCGGTGTCCACCGAGTCCAGCGGGTTCCCGCCACTGAAAGATACGGACGAATTCATACCTCTACTGCTACCGTAGCCGTGTTGCCGATCATTCCGGAAGCGGATATCAAAATTAATAACATTGATTTGGATTGGCAATTTTACCGGGCTTCTTCCCAAGGCGGGCAAAATGTGCAAAAAGTCTCTACCGCCGTTAGGTTAATTCATAAACCAACAGGACTGGTAGTTACCTGCGAACGGGAGAGACTTCAGGAGCAAAATCGAAAGATAGCTCTAGAGCTGCTCCGAGCTAAACTCTGGGAAAAGGAAGAAGAAAAAAGACAATCGCAACTTACTAACTTACGACGCTCCGCTGTCGGCCGCGGGATGCGTTGCGAAAAAATAAGAACCTATAATTTTCCGCAAAGCCGGGTAACTGATCATCGCCTCGGTAAATCGTGGTACAACCTGGAGACAATCTTGGATGGCAATCTAGACAAAATCTTCACAGCCTTTTCCCGATAAAGCTTCGGGGATTAATAGTACTTCGGTTTTATTCATTATCAAACTCTTCCAGAACCACCTCAGTTTCACGCTCTTTTCCGTCACGCCAAAAAATGACCTTTATCCGATCTCCCACCTTTTTTTGATTAATTATTTTGGCCAATCCGCCACCCTCTTCATTGATTAGCTGGCCACCCATCCTGGTTAAGATATCACCAGCCTCAAGCCCCGCTTTTTCAGCCGGAGAGTTTTCAATTACCTCAACAATATAAGCTCCCTGAGGCACCTCATTCATAATCGCCAAATCGCGATCAATCATCCGGTAACTTACTCCCAAATACGGCCGACTAAATTTACCTGTTTGATTAAAATTCTGTAAACTCTCCTTAACAATATTAATTGGTAGGGCAAATCCGATATTTTCGCCCTGCGCCGCCACGGCGACACTAACGCCAATCACCTGACCAGCGCTATTAAGCAAAGGCCCACCGGAATTACCGGGGTTAATAGCGGCATCAGTTTGAATGACATCGTCAATCCTCTCCGCGTAACCCTCAAAGGGCGAACTGGCAGTAATACCTCGGCCAAGACCGGATATAACGCCGGTTGTAACCGTATTACGGAATTCGCCTAAAGCTGTTCCGATGGCAATTACAAACTGGCCGACTTTAAGATTGGAAGAATCTCCCAATTCAACTGGTTTTAAGTCGTCAGCATCAATCTTTAATATCGCTAAATCATTAACCGGATCACGGTAGATATTCTTTACTTCATATGTCTTATCATTAGTAGTAACAATTTTATAAGTAGCTTCACGGTCATCAACGACATGGCGATTAGTAACCACCAAACCATCCTTAGCGATAACAAAACCGCTGCCGATACCCTGCTCAATCTTTTCTTCCCTGCCGCCAAGAGAAGGTCCAAACAACCCAAAAGGTCCAACATCAAAACCGAAAGGATTAATGATTTGTTTTTTCGAGATATTTACAGTCACCACCGAAGGACCAACTCCTTCGACGGCTTCGATAACTCGGGATTCTTCATAAACCAGCCGTTGGCTAACAACGGTTTTGCCTAAAGGCTGAACTCGAAGTAGCAATTTATCCAAAAAAGATAGGCCGTATAGCCGATCTAAACTCGCACCGGCCAAAATAAGAAGACTGGTAATTAATATTACCCCGGTGAGAACAAAGAATCTGGTTGCATACCGATTGGAATTTTTATTGGTCATCTTAGTCCTTAAAAGCTAAGTAAAGAAATATACTATAAAGCAGACAAAACTTCAATCGCCTTTTTAAGCTGCAAATCATCTTCACTTTCCGGCTCATAAGCTATCTCAACATCCGGCACTAAACCTTTTCCGTCAATTGACTGGCCATTGGGAAGCAACCAGCGGGCGGTTGTTATGTGAAGCCCAGCTCCTCCAGAAAAATCTTGAGCTTCTTGAATAGTTCCTTTTCCAAAAGTAGTTTCACCGATAATTTTGGCTCGCTGGTACTCTTTCAAACAACCGGCAACGATTTCTGAAGCTGAGGCGCTACCTTTATTAACTAAAACGACCAGCGGTATCTCTAAGAGTTTTCCAGGGCGGTCAACCGAGTAACTTTGCCGTTTGCCATCAGCTGTTTCCTGCTGGACTACAGTTCCTGAGGAAATGAATTCGGAAGCAATAAATACTGAACTGGTTAAATAGCCGCCTGGGTTGTTTCTCAGGTCAAATACGACGCCTAAACAAGATTTTTGTTGAAGGAGACAATTGTTTTCAATCTCCCTGACTGCCTCTACCCACTCAGCATTGGTTAAATCGCCAAAACGGGTTAACTGCAAGTCGGCTACTAATGGGCAAGAATCGGCTTTGCCACACCAATTATCTAGGAATTCAACTTCGACACTTTTGACTGTAATCGTATCGCGTACTATCTCTACTTCAAGAGAGGTCTCGCTTCGAAAAAGCTTTAAGACTACCTTACTGCCTTTTGGTCCTCTGATTAAATCAACAGCCTGAGGTAAAGTCATTTCACCGGTGCCCTTGCCGTCAATCTCCAGTATCAAGTCACCAGCTCTAACACCGCTCTGTTCTGCCGGTGAATCTTTTAAAGGAGCAATTACTGCCAAACTATCGTCAATATAACCGAGTTGAATCCCAACACCGCCAAATGATCCGGCCAAATCCTCTTGTGTCCGTAAATTTTCCTCGGGAGTTAAAAAAACAGTGTATGGATCCCCAAGGGAAGCAACCATTCCTCTAATTGCTCCATAAACCATTTCTACCGGATTAACTTTCTCTTTATCGATAAAGGAAGCTCCAAGTTGATCCCAAACATTCCAAAAAAGATCAAATTTAACCGTTGGTTTATCAACAGGCGTCTGGCGGATTATTTGAATCTTAGTATCCCCGTTTTGAAAAATTTGTCGGCTCTGACCAAACCAATAACCGACGCCACCGGCTAAAAGTAATAATGCCAGCAAAAAAGTAGCTTTACGGATTTGTTTAAGTGTTATCCTCATATCGGTATCACCAAACGAGATTTTTCACCTTCTACTAAAACCTTTTTTCCTGCTAACTTTTTAAATTCCTGCCAGATAGCATCTTCAATCTCTTGATTACTCATCACTATCAAGGAGGGAAAAACAGTGGGTTTCCGGCTCTTTTCAATTATGGATTGTTGCTGAAGGAGAAGTTTCCGAAATCCTCCTTTCGAAAGGTTGCCGCAGACGACACCCGACGCTCCCAGACTAAGAGCCTTAAACCAAAACGCTCTGCTAATTTTTCCTTTAATCAGCAAAATTCTTTCCAAAGCATCGGTTTTGATCGAAAAAACATCCTCCTTACCTAAATCAGCTTCAATTAACTTCAATTGACCGCTGATTCTATTTCCGATTCCCCAAATTCCTATCGCCTCCAAAGCCTCAAATGAAATTATTATTTCCTTATCAGTACTTTTATTTATCTTGCCGGCAAAATCGGTCGTTATTTCCTTCCCGGAAGAAAAGACAATCTGTAACTGTCCATCTTCGCTCAAAGATTCGAGCTTTCCTTTAATCGGAGAATAAACTTTTTTTGATCCGAAAATTGATTTTTTTTGGGCAATCAGCTCTCCCTTATTAACGTCTTCTCCCAACTTTTTAACTAACAAATTAAGACACTTTTTCCCCTTAATTCCAAAGACTCTCGCCAGATCGACTTTTTCTTTTGCCACCTCATCAATCTTGGCAATTATTTCATCTTCGGAAACTGACTGATCCTTTTTTACCCGCCAATTTACCTTTCCCCAAAGGGCAACGGGTAATTCGTAGGAAGTTTTCTTAAAAAAAGTTTGGGCAGCCATAAGGAATTATTTTTTTACTCTTGCCAAAAATGGAAGAAGAGCTAAATGACGTGCTCTTTTAATTTGTTGCACCAAATACCGCTGATGCCGGGAACAGGTACCGCTTCGTGATCTAGAGATTATATTGCCTCGATCCGTTAAGAAACGTCCCAAAACCTCGGCCTCCTTATAGTCAGGTTCAATCTTATTACTGCAAAAAGCGCACTCGTTAATTTGGTAGTCTTTTTTTCTATTTCGAGCTCTAATCATTTTTCAATTAAAAGGTTAAAAAGGAATATCGTCTTCACTGACTGCCTCCTTATCTTCTTTCTGCTCCGGTTCACCCTCTTCTTTAGCGGCTTTTTTATCGCCTGTTTTTTTCTTTTTTTCATTGACCGGCTCGGAAACTTGCGGAGAACTCGTTTTTCCTTTGCTGACTTTACCGGCCCTTGATATATCTTCTTTTCCGGATTCGACAGGAAACTCTTCGGGCGCAGAAACAGAGACATCTTCCGACAATTCCCGTTCCTTTCTTCTTGGATCTAAAATAATCATTTCACTAATAACTATTTCTGTTGTCTGTCGCGGAGAACCATCCTGAGTAGTCCATTGCCGTGTTTGCAAACGACCTTCGGCAAAAACCTTTCTACCTTTAGAAAGAAACTGAGCGCAAATTTCGGCCAGCTTATTCCAGGCGACAACCCGATGGAACTCGGTTTCCTCTTTTTTCTCACCGCCTTCGGTTACCCAGCCTCGATTAGTCGCTAAACTAAAAGTGCAAACTGCCGTCCCCTGCGGAGTATACCGAAGTTCCGGATCCCGCGTTAAATTCCCGATCAACTGAACCCGATTGAGTGAACGCGACGCCATTTTAACCTCCTATCAAGTCTTTACAACTGACGAGTAAATAACGAATCAGATCACTGTTGAGTTTTAATTTCTTTCCGATCTCGCGAGGAGCGTCAGGAGGAAGGTTTATAACCAATAAAAAATAGCTTCCCTGATTAATTTTCTTGATGGAATAAGCCAATTCCCGTCTCCCCCAAGCAACTGTTTTTTTTACTTCGCCCTTCAAAGAAGCAATGGTCTTATTGATCGATTCTAAATTTTGTTTGATTTTGTCTTCCCCTATCTCCGGGTTAAAAACCAAAACCAATTCGTAGGTTTTCATTTGAATTCAATTAACTTTTACAACCAAATTTATTAAATTTAGCTTTGATAATACTGTTTAGAGTATAGCACAAAGCTTACAAAAGTAAAATACGAAAAAGAGCTCAATTGGAGAACTTAAATTCGACTACATCGCCATCGGTAACTTTGTAATCTTTACCTTGCAGTTGCAGTTTTCCTAATTCTTTGCTCCTTTGCCAACTACCGATTGATAATAATTGATCGACATTGATAACCTCCGCTTTGATAAAGCCTCGGGCCATGTCAGTATGAACCTGCCCGGCGGCGACAACAGCCTTGGTGCCTTTTCTAATCGGCCAAGCATGAACTTCTTTACCACCCTTAATAGTGTAAAAAGTAATCAAATCCAACAATTGATAGGCCTCTTTTATCAGCTGGTTTAAAGCTCCCTCTTCTAAACCAAATTCACCTGCAAATTCTTGCCTCTCACTATTTTCAAGACCGGTTAATTCAGCTTGCAAAGCAGCACAAATTTCTAATACTGGAAAAGATGAAGGCAGATTCTTATCCTGCCCCCGGCCGGACTCATCAACATTTAAAATATAAATCATTGGCTTTAAGGTCAGCAAATTAAGCTCCTTGATTATTTCTTTTTCTTCATCTGTCAACTGAGTTCTGATAGTTACCTGGTCTTTACCGAGTGCGGCTTTAATTTTTTCAAGAACCCCGACCAACGCTGCCATGTCCGAGTTAACCCGGGCTTTTTTTTTAGCTTCGATCAAACTTCGCTCGACGATTTCCAAATCAGCCAAGGCCATTTCCAAATTAACGATTTCGGCATCCGCCAGCGGATTAAGACTTTCTTCGGGACGGACAACGCGTGGATTAGAAAAGGCCCGTACCAGATGAAGAATTGCATCACAGAATCGTATCTGGGATAGAAACTGATTACCTAAACCCTCTCCCTTATGAGCACCCTTGACTAGACCGGCAATATCGATAAATTTGATAGTTGCCGACACTAACTTTTCGGGCTTAATCAACTGTCCTAACCTTTCAAGACGCGAGTCAGGGATGACAACCACGCCCGTATTTGGCTCAATCGTGGTAAAGGGACGTTCGGCTACTTCGGCAATCTGACACCCCAACAGAGCATTAAAAAGAGTCGACTTACCTGCATTCGGCAGCCCGACTATCCCGACAGAAAGACTCATGAGCGTATTTTAACATTTTTGTTAAAATTCAAACTTCAGATATGCTAAACCCGAAATTTTTTATAAAGTAATTATCTCATTCCTTAAATCTGTTAGTAAGAAACCAAACCTAAATTATAAAACGATATTCGTAGAATACTACTTAATTTTGGTTAGCATTACCTTTCTAACATACCTGGTGTTTCTGGCTGCCGTGCCTAAATCCAAATGGATATTAACACCGCTAATAACGCCTTGCCACAACCTGGCTTGAGTAACAAAACCGTCGTAAACCAAAGGCGTTAATTTTCTTGTCCCTTTAAAAATCCGATGGCTAATTTGCTCAATATCTTCATAAACTAAATTAGTATCAAAATCAAAATGAATATGGGGCAACCAATAGCCTTTTTCCCGGTCCTCGATTTTCCCTTCAACCGGCAAGGCTTCAAGCATGGAATCGCGCCAATTGGTAATATCTCCGATAAACCACCAGGGAGTATTATTATTCGAGTCTAGCTGATATAAAGCAAGGGCTTTTTGACGCGCTTCAAGGGTAATTTCATCTTTCTCTTTTTTCAAAGAAGAAACCGGGTAACAAAAACCAATGTGGTTAAGTCTAAAGTCATAATTTCATATTCTTGTTTACTTTTGAGAATCACTGAACTACCGCCTTTGGCCAGTAACTCCAACAAAAGATAGATCTTTTTAGCAATTTTTTTATGCATCTTAATTTCCAGCTGTTTCATTTAAGTATTGACCGGTATAAGAATCGGCTACTTTGCTAACATCTTCCGGTGTTCCCTGAGCGATAAGCCTGCCTCCATTTACTCCTCCTTCCGGTCCTAAATCAATTAGCCAATCGGCATTTTAAATCACGTCAAGATTATGTTCCACAATCAAGACGGTATTACCGTTATCAACTAATCGGTTAAACAAGGTCAATAATTTTTCAATATCGGCAAAATGTAAGCCGGAAGTCGGTTCATCCAAAATATAAAACTCGCCCTGTCGCTGCAATCGGCTGGCCAATTTTAATCTTTGCGATTCACCGCCGGACAAAGTATCAAGTGTCTGTCCGACTTCCAAATAATCCGAACCAACCTTAATCAGCAAATCCATTTTCTTTTTAATCTCTTGGTCAGCTAAAAATTCTTAAAGTTGTTAATAACACTTTTCTCAACCAGACTGAAGCAGCTTTATACCTCAGCTACTTTTTTCAGCAATTCTAAAGTAAAAGCTTTTTCCGCAAAAGAAAAAAATAAATCTTTGACTTTAATCATAGTTAGGCACTTATTTAAAATCTGCCTAAACTTCAAAAAGGGCATAATCCGGTGTCGGTATGACGACATTCCGCTCTTTATGTAGAATCAGAATTCATGACTGTCGGCGGCCAAATAACCACCATCAACGACAATTGTAGTTCCGTTAATATAGAACGACTCATCGCTTGCTAAAAAAGAAGCAACGCTGGCAATTTCTTCGACTTCACAAACTCGCTTCATTGGGTAGCGCTTAGCAATTCTGTTATACCATTCTTCCAATTCTTTTCGACCTCGATTATTCTGCGAATTAGCTATTCTGACAAAACCCGGGCAAATCGCGTTAGTTCTTATCTTGGGCGCAAAATCAACTGCCAAAGATCTGGTTAAGCCATTAATTGCCGCTTTCGAAACCGAGTAGATACTAAAATCTGGCAGAGCAGTAAAAGCGGCATTAGAGGAGATATTTATAATCGTTCCTCCGCCGGATTTAAGCAGCACCGGAATTGCGTATTTGGCAGTCCGAAAATAGCCGCCCAGATTAACGCGAAGGGTTTTCTCCCATTCGTCTTCTGAGATTTCAACCACATTTTTGGCCATACCAGAAGTATAACGAGCCGCACAATTAACCAGGCAATTTAAGCCACCGAAATTCTTTTTGGCTATCTCAATTGCCATCTTAATATCAACTGTGGTACCAACATCTCCAGCTACAAAAACTCCTTCACCGCCATTATTCTTAATGACCTCAATCGTTTTTTCTCCCATCGAGCAAGAATCCAAGACGACTACGTTATAACCATCTTTGGCTAATCTGATAGTAATTGCTCCACCAATCGACGGCCCACCATCCTTAAATCCTAAAGCTCCACCAGTAACTAAAGCTACTTTATTTCTTTTTTTCATTTTTACCTCCTTTTTAATTGACAATTCTTCATTCTCAGCGGATAATAAACTATAACGTAACGTCATTGTCAATAGACAATATGAAAAACGATTATATCACCACCGGAGAATTTGCCAAGTTAGCCAATACCACCAAAAGGACGATTCTTTTCTATGGTGAAAAAGGCGTCTTGAAGCCTGTTCGGATAAATAGTAAGAAGTATCGCTACTATAAAGAACAACAGGTTCTTGATTATCAGATGATCCTTCTCCTAACTACTTTTGGTGTATCTTTGGATGAGATTAAACTCTATTTGAAACGAAGGGGTAGCCTTCCTGAATTATTTAATGACAAAAAGGCTCTCATTAAGAAACAGATAGATGAACTTCAGTTTAACTTAAGGAATCTTGAAAAATTTTTAAATAATTTAAAGACAAATGGAACCATGGTTGACCCAAAAATCAAGATTCTGTCCCCTTTTGGAGTCTATTACACAGATAAAGAAGGCCCTTATGCAAAAATTGGTGAATATTGTCAAGAGCTTTCAGATATGTTTGAGAATAAGGGTAGCAGCTTTACAACTCTTGCTTTATTTGAAGACCCTACCTATCAGCCTAAACAAAGTAGAATTAAGGTAGGCGTCCTAGCAAATGAAGCCATGAGAGTGAAAGAACAGTATAAAGACGTAGTTAAGCATATGGAATATAACCCAGGTAAGGTGATAACTTATACCCACAATGGCTCGGGCAGTTTGCTTTCATTATTCTGGAAGGAGCTTGAAAAGTACTGTAAACTAAACAACCTCAAGATAAAAAAGGATATACCAGATTTTGAGATTTATAGAGAGGTGAACCAAGACATAACGCTACAATTTTTTGAAATCTACCTCCCAATAGAATAGAAGATAATGATATAATCCGTTAAGTCAGCTAACTTTATAATGATTATTATCGTACTGCGTTAAACATGGGAATAGAGTCTCTAACAAATATTCGAGATGCAATTAAGGTTCCGTCCCCAGATGAAATCGACACAGAGCGTTTGTGGATAGCATCGGAGATTGAAAGGATTGGAGAAGAAAAACTACTGGAACTTATTGCTGCGGCTGTAGAAGTTAGGTCTAATGCTTACGTTCCTTACTCTGGCTACCCCGTCGGCGCAGCCGTTCTTTGTTCTTCTGGAGAAATATACGCAGGCGCGAATACGGAAGTGGTGAGTTATTCACAAACTGGACACGCGGAAAGTAATGCTATCAATACAGCCATAAACGAAGGTGAAGCAGGAAATGGACGCCAGTTCGTTGTCGCCCTAGTTGTTTGCCATTCTGGAGAGTCAGCTCCTTGCGGTGCTTGTCGACAGGAAACTGTGGAACATTGCGATAATGCCTTAGTAATTGATGTCGATCCCGAAGGCAGGCCTCTGGCTGTAACCTCGCTGAAGATTCTTTTGCCTTTCAGTTTCACCCCAACGCACCTTGGAAAGTAAATGAGATTACCATTGTAAAAGTCCACAATCAGATTTAATCTAAATTTCAAACCTGCCAATCCAGCTCTCTGCTATTATTTGCACCCACAAGAACTAGTTTCTCCTCAGCCTTAAGAGGTAAATCTATTCGTACGCCCTGACAACCTTCGGCTTTCTCGCCTAAAAATGCTTCAAAATAAATATTATGTGTAATAAGTATTAAAAGCAGTTTTTCACCTTTATCGAGAATTCTTTCGTTAATCTTTTGTAAACGCCCGACAACTTCAGTCAATCGTCTGACTACCAATTCTCTTCCCTCGGTCCCTGGTTGCAATTCGCCTCGCCTGTCCTTTTCAATTAGAACAGTACTAAATTCAACTCCTTCACCAGCTTTTCTTCTACTTTCTCTTTCAGCCAAAATACTCTTTACATCACTCCTGTCAACGAGAATATCCCTTGTGACTTTCTGTCTTTTTCTTGGTTTTTGTCTCGAACCAGGGATACTTAACAAGCGAACGTTTCTGGGCCAACTACCATTTTCTATTCCGCCTTCGATCTCCTCAATCATATGTCCAGCTGTAACTTCAGCCCATTTATTAGGACTTGAATAAAATTTTATTATAATGTCAGTCCCCACCTTTCTTAATGCAGCAGCGACTCCACCAACGGCAGAACTTATTTGAGCATTTCCTTCATCCGATATTCCTATCGTTCGTCCCTCACTATCTTCTCTTTCGTCAGCGTGTCTTAAAACAATTATTGAGGTGTCTCTAAAATCAGCGCCCTCTGTATTTCGCATAATACCCCTAGATAATAATTCTTGCAGATTAGTAGGCTTCACATCTAAAACGCCTTCTGGCTCATTCTGACTACTTGTCAGATCTTCTTGGATCATTTCCTTCTATTGTCTTTTTCAAAAAAAATTTAATAATTTCTCACTTCTCCGTTTTCCTTACCGTGCCCGTGATCGCATCAAACTCTACATAATCACCGTCTTTCAAGACCTTGGTTGCAATTTTCGTGCCAACGATACAAGGAATTTTCATCTCTCGCGCCACAATGGCCGCATGACAAAGTGCCCCACCACCGTCCGTAACAATTGCAGAGGTCTTCTTATAAAAGATAGTAAATTTTGGCGAAGTCATGGTTGTAACTAATATCTCGCCTTTCTCAAATTTCTTTGTTATTTCAGGATTAAGGATAACGTTCGCTATTCCCTTCACCTTACCCTTAGATGCCACTATGCCGGTGAATTCCCTTATTTTTGTAAAATCTTTGGAAACATTTAATTTCTTTGCCTTTCTAAAACGGCTATATTTCTTAATCAACATCTCATACTTTTTTGCCAGCTTGATTTCTCCTTTCTTTAACAATGCCTTCAACTCATCTTCAACGCAAGCCATAATTCTAAAACCTTTTTCGGCTCCCCAGCCCTCATCGGTACATGAAGCAAGTATAATTTCTAACTCCTCCAACCCACCTTCGGGGGTTTGTACCCGTATCTGTCTTCCATTAGGAAGAGTGTATAAAACAGTGTATTTGGCTTTTCTTTTGAAATCTTCGGAGGATACCGGAGCCATATCAAATTCAAAACCGGTTTTTTCTTGAAACCGCAAGTATTCCTTGGAAAATTTTGTATTTACAGAGGGATGAGTTTCAAGCGCTTCTCCAATTTTCCAAGGAATTTTCGTCTTGTTAACCTGAATAGTTAGATGCCCCTCTCTTACCAACACGTCATACCCCAAAAGTTTGAGAGCATATTCTGCAGTAAATACCCAATCGCAGCTGGCGACTCCCCATCGGCTAAAAAGCTCTTCTAAATTTTCCAAGACTTTTTCTATCCCCATTGGACAAATTATAACAATAAAGCTACCTTTATGTTAAAAAATATCACATAAATTATCTAGGTATAAAAGGAGCTTCAGATTTAACAATTCTTCTAAATTCATCTCTTTTGGTAATAATTCTCCCCTTCTTAGGTTTTGGGGATACAAGCAATAATCCCAAAGGGCAGTTTTGCGTTCCCACTATCCCTATCGATATGTTTATATACTAATTATATCCAAAATATATATAATCAGTTAATGAAATTCGTTATTAGAATAAAGGAGCATTTAGGATTAGTTGTTCTCTTACTTTTAACAACACTCACCACTTTCTGGCCATTAATTATTAAAGGTCAGGTTCCTTTTCCCGGAGATATCTTGTTGGGCAATTATCACCCGTGGAAAGATGTTGTCTGGATGAACAAAATAACCGGTTATCCGGTTAAAAATATAGAACTGTCAGACGCTTTAACTCAATATTATCCATTTAAACAAGAAATCATTAAGCAATTAAAGCAAGGTCGGTTACCTAATATAAATCAATATATATTCTCAGGCACCCCGTTGCTTGCCGACGGACATTCTGGGGCGCTTTATCCTTTAAATTTAGTTTTCTGGTTAACCAACAATTTTTCTTCCGCTTGGTCGATTTACATCATGATCCAACCGATTTTAGCTGGGTTATTTTTTTATATATTTCTACGATCGGTTCATGTTACAAAACCCGTTTCGTGTTTTGGATCTTTGATATTTGCTTTCAATTCTTACTATTTCAACCAGGTCGAATTTGGAACAGCAATGCATACACTTTTGTGGATTCCGTTATCACTTTTCGCCTTAAATAAAATGGAGAAAAAACCAATACTCTCTCTATTATTGCTAGCTTTTTCTTTAACAATGAGTTTCTTTGCCGGATTCGTCCAGTTTTTTGCTTATCACCTTATTTTAGCAGTTGGATTCTATTTATTTGTGGTCAAAAATAAACAAAAAAAAATAATCTTTCCTTTTTTGTCCTTATGTTTGTTTATAATATTATCGCTGCCTCAACTTATTCCTTGGTTGAAATTACTACCGCTAACCGCTCGCTGGAAAGGAATCGGACTTGACGAAAACGTTACTGCTTACTTGATTCAACCAAAGTTAATACTAACATCAATTGCTCCTGATTTTTTTGGTAGTCCTGTGACAATGAATTGGTTCGGTAGCCGTTATCATTATTACGAGTTTGTTATTTATTGCGGTTGTCTTTCAATTATATTGATTTTTTTTGTCTCCTTAAAAGACCGTTTGACTCGTTTTTTTCTAGCCGTTTTGCTAATTTCCCTTATTTTGTCTTTAGATACGCCCTTTTCTCGATTTCTCTACAAATATAATATTCCTGTTTTTTCGTCTTTAATTCCGGCTAGAATTTTATCTCTAACAGTTGTCGCCATCTCTTTTCTCTCCAGTTACGGTTTAGCTAATATTGTTAATAATAAATATAAACCGAAAAAGCTTTTATTGATTTGCTTTTTAAGCATATCAATTCTTTCTGTTTATTTATTAGTTGGTATTGACAACCCCACCCAAAGAATGATTGCTTTTCGAAACACAGTTATCCCGGGAATATTGACTGGTCTTAGCGTAATTACTCTTTTGTTATACCTAATTTGGCATTATAAATTATTAGTCTGGATTTTAATTATCCTAAACACCACCAGTTTGGTTTATCAAGGAAAAAAGTTTAATTCTTTTATACCTCCTGACTTAATTTTTCCTGAAACAGCTACCACTCTTTTTCTCAAAGATAAACTTATGAACAACCAAAAAATGTTAAGCGTCCACCAAGAAGTTTTTCCGGTTAATGTCAATATGGTTTACGGTTTCACAACACCTAATGGCTACCATCCTGTCCATCTAACTAGTTACAATGAATTTATAGCAAAGATGCAATTCCCCGATATAATCAACCCCGCCTTCGGTCGAACTATCTTTTTAACTAATATAACTGAAGAAAATTTGCAAAAAACCAATGTCCGTTTTATTCTTACAATCGAAAAAATTAATTATCCTTATTTAAAAGAAGTGTTCACTGAAGGAAAAACCAAGGTATTTGAATATTTACCTAAAAAACCTCATCTTTAACTCATTAATTCTTCCTAATTGTCGCTTTTAAATTATTACTTTATTTCTTCAGGGATGTTAATTTGAAATAGAAGTCAAATTATGAGGCGCTGAAAAGCGAATCCCGACTGAAAGCGCCATAAAGATATTCTACACCCAAAGAGTGATGAAAAACTATATTCAACTTCAATCCAAGGCATTTGATTCTTGAAACCGCAAAGTGTTATCATTAAACTCATGAAATTAAAGTTCATCATTATCTGCGATAACGCATTTACTGATACTGCGGGCGGCCTATATATTATTCAAACATTCGACGTCATTAAAACTCCCGGTTTCCCCGCCATACATCCCAAAATGAGCATTGTTACCAAGTGGGAGTTTGAACAAAAAGACGATAAGGAAAGTGTACATAAACAAAAGTTGATAATAACTGAAGAGAAAACTGGAAATGAAATTGCTAAAACTCCAGAGAAAGAACTGATTTCTAAACGAGGAAAAACCAAATCTCTCCAATACATTAGCAACTTTAGGGGTCTGAAGTTTGATAAAGAAGAAACTTATAAAATTCAAGTTTATATGGATGGCGAAAAAGCCAAAGAAGAAGAATCTTTCGAAGTCAAACTGGAAGGGAATTAAATGCCAAGGGCAGAAAAACAACGTTTGCAAACTCCCCTAACAAACCGCCCAACGACAATAAACCCCGCTCCAACTGTCCAACAAATTTCTATAGCAGCACAAGAAACCTCATCTGCGGCACAAGATGCAGGCCCTGCAAAAGAAGCCGCCAAAGAAGTCGCAACAGAAGTCGCTAAAGAAGCCGCTAAAGAAGCGGTAAGAGACAGTCTTCCCAGATATACCGAAATCCTTGGGGTATTTGTTGCTCTCTTTACCTTTGTTTCAATTGAGATCCAAATTTTCAGCAAGATAACATCACTCGCCAATGCGGCAATATTTACCTTTCTAATTTTTCTTTGTATGGTGGGTTTTCTTTTTATGCTTCACCTGATCATAAACTTAAAGAGTGGAAACTTTAGAGAAGTCGTTATTTCGGCAATTCTTCCCGTCTTGAGCTTACTGAGCATAATCGCCATAGGCTTCTTTCTAATCTGTTATCTAATTAAAAACGACATTCCACTTAATAAACAAGAGTCTAAGGAGATCGAAGAGATTAAAGAAAAATCAACAAAGCATGACAACGATATTGAAAACTTAAAGGAGCTTATTCAACATTCCAGAAAATAATTTGTCTACTTCCCTATTTTTCTTGGGCTTGGAAATATAAGATCAAACTTGAAGTTTAAAAACGGGATTGCGTCTGTTTTATCCCACAACTAGGCATTTTTTTTCCCGATAATCAGCATGTGACTACTGGTAGCATAAACTGCTGGGTGGGTACAAAGTTTATAATGTGATTCTTGCCAATTTTTCCAAGCAAGAGGATTACTTCTGGCGATTTTATTGATTTCTTTTCTTAAAACTGACACCAAACCTTCAAGCCCAACCCTTTCAATTATTTCTGCTCCATTTTCGGTTACCAGTCTGTCTAGTTCCTCCGGCAAAAACATATGAGCATAAGATCCTTTTTTCCAAATATTGTCATTTCCCCCTTTCCATATCTCCCGAAAATGTTTAGTCATCCCAATCTCGTTAACCCAATATCTAGCACAGGCCGAAACTACTCCCAACCGCCCAATGACCGATATAAATACGGGGGCTTTTGACTTAGCAACCCTTACTAACTCTGATACTGCCTGACTCCGTTTTTCCTCGGTGGAAACGTGAGATAGTGGCGCTCCTAAGCACAAAACGGCATCAAAAGTGTCATCTTTAAAATCCGCTAAATTAGTGATATCTCCTTCTGCTATCGCTTTAACGTTTCTCTTAACTCCGGCTTTCTTTATTTCTTTCCTGGCTTTTTCAAGGAGTTCCGGAGTCAAATCAACTAAAACCATCTGGTAACCTTTTTTAGCCAGTTCAATCGTGTATCTTCCGGGCCCACCACCGGCGTCAAGAATAAAACCCTTTTGGGGTAAATATTTTTTTAGAAAATAGAGCGTGGTTTCAAACTCCAATCTATGATAAGAATCTTTTACTAACCTTCTCCATTCGTTTTGAACCATTTCGGAATAAATTTGCTTAATCGTCTTTTTCATTATGAGCTAATTTTACCAGGAAATTTAATGATAAACTAGACAACTAACAATAGAAAAGCGGGAGTAATTATTTTCCCAAGTTATCCTAATACCCTTACTTATATAACTGGCTGTGAGTGCCAATAAAATCAAAATAGATTATTTCTCCCCCATTTAATTCTCGGAAAATGGCTCGCCAATCGCCAGTAACATTGATACTTCGATATTCTTGATACTTTCCCGTTAAGGAATGATTATTCAGTAACGGATGGTACCGATCAGTTAAATACAATTCCAACCGGCTTCTAAAAGCAATTTCTATTTTTCGAGGAGATTTTTTCAGGGATTTTATGAACCGATTTGAATAATCAATTCT
The DNA here is from genome assembly GCA_035529595.1 of Bathyarchaeia archaeon. Taxonomy (GTDB): domain Bacteria; phylum Patescibacteriota; class Microgenomatia; order PFEM01; family JAFGMK01; genus DATKWK01. Next base: position 156,513 of record DATKWK010000023.1, on the reverse strand, counting down.
AACGTTTTTCATCAATCATCTTATCGATAAAGCCCAGAGCTTCGTCGGCGCTATTAAAAGACTTAAACTGTCCCCTTTTTCTTTGTTCTTCAGATTCATGAAGCGCTTTAATTAAATACTCGCTCGGCTCTTCATCCTGAAGACTGAAATGAATAGTTTTAGTAATTATTAACTGCCTTAAATAACCATTAATCAAGGAACTTAGGCTAAAACCCAAATCAGACGCTACTTCTTGCGCTTTTTCCTTTAATTTCGGCTCGACCTTAATATTTATTACTGCAGTGTTCATATATAGAAAGTATATACTTTTTATATACCCTGTCAAGGGGTAAATTTAATTTTTAAAGAAGAATTGAATCACTTAATACATTAGTTTTCCGCTAAATCGGAATGATGAAGTAAAATTTAATTTATTTCCTTCGATAACCTATAAAATTAAAATTTAAACTGTCTTGGCTCTGAACAGTCACTGATGCGTACTTGAATTGGAAAATTTTTATCCAATTTCTCAACATCCTCTTTTTCCAAATTCCAATCAAAAACATCTAAATCTTCCCTGATATGTTTGGTATTTGTTGTCTTGGTTATAGTTATCACTCCTTCTTTTTGGATCAACCACTTAAGAGCTATTTGAGCTTGGGATTTATTGTACTTTTTGGATAGCTGGTCAAGAATCACAATTCCGGGTTTGGAAAGCTGACCAAGTTGCAATGGTCGGTAGGCGCTAAGAATAATTCCCTTTCGCTGACAATAGTCTAAGGTTCCGCCAATTTCTGGTTCACGGATAATAAGATTGTAATGCATTTCACTATAGACAATTTTCTTGCCCAAATATTCAATCGAAGCCTTAAGTTCGGGCAATCTGTAATTTGAAACACCGATGTCCTTTGCCAAACCATGTTCTTTAAGATAAACTAAGCCGTCCAAAATTGATTTTACAGAAGTTTCCGGATTAATAGCGCCAATTAGGTAAACGTCAAAGTAATCAATCTTTAAGTTCTTTAAACTGCCTTTCGCCACTTCTATAATCGATTTCTTATCTAGCGCAAATTTTTGATTGGCACAGGAAACAAGGAATAGTTTCTTACGCGCATAACCCTCAATTGCCTTTCCAACTAACTCCTCACAATAGCCTTCTGCATAATTATGAGCGGTACGAATAAACGTAAAACCATTATCGATCGCATACTTTATGCTTTTAATCTGTCCTTTATCGTCATTGTTCTGGTTCCTGGTCGGTCCTCCGCCAATACCCCAAGTCCCAAGTCCTAATTTGGGTATTTCTCTACCTGAAAGTAATCTTATTGTAGGAATATTTCCCATATATTTTTGTGGTAAGCCTTACCAATAATTATAATCGAAATACTATTTTGAATAAATACATAATTCCGGATCTGATACGGCAACTAACCAAGCTCTCTTAAAATGACTAAGGCTTTCAGTTCTTCCGGCTATAGTTTTATTTCCTCTCGGGTCATGGAAAGTAACTTTATTCTTATTTATACCTGTTACTACTACCCGATGCAAAGAAAATCCTTCTTTCTTATCTAATGTCCGTGAGTCCAGCACTACCTCACAAACACTTTTTTTCTTAACCGCACTTTTTAAATCGCTAAATTTTGGTTTTCCCCTTCTATGAGTAAAATTGCGATGTTCCACAACCTTTTTTAGATCTTTACCGATTATTGAAAGGTCTTGGGAATTTTTCCTAAGCCAGTCAAATTCTTTTTCCGTTAAAGAAGATTTTAAAGCAGATACACCTTTATTTAGCCACCTTTTATAGTCAATCAGGTCAAAATCTGTAATTTTAATTCCCTGGTCCATAATCCACTTCCAAAACTTAAAAGGCCAAGCCACATAATTTGGTGACCAGTCGGAAATCTTTAAAATTTGATCAAAAGTGGTTTCCGAAAAGAAATATTTTGCCGTCATGCTATAGCAAGCTAAGGCACACGCATTTTTGGGAGCTGACATAACAGGGATATCTAACACGGGTTTTAAAGTTAGGGATAATACACAACTTCCAGTTTAATTCTGTCCGGATCTTCGAAGTAAACAGCATAATAGCCTTTCTCGTATTTCGGAAAGGGCTTTGGGGTATTGTAAAGAGTTTTTATGTCATTAGCATTAAGAAAATCGTTATTAAACCGGTCAACTTCTTCTTTTGAATCAACCCGAAAGGCTAAATGATTTAAACCAATTCTCCGACGATGGTAACCGTCATTTAAGTGATCTTTCGGAGCTTGCTCAAAAAAAATACTGGTGCCGTCTTTGATGAAAGCAAAAAATTTCTTCGACTTAAAGTTTTGCCGATAGTCCAAATACCCCAGAAATTTTTTATAGAACTGATAACTCTTTTCTAAATCCGAAGCGTAAATATAAATATGTCCAATTCTTGATTTCATATTTACACCTCGATTATACAAATTCTGGACAGGAAAAGATATACTTGAACACAGATGAAAAGCATTTTTCCTGATCATCGAATGCACTCTCTCCCAGAACTTTCTGAAAAATTCCGAGTTCGTAAGGAGTCTGATTGATAAAAACCGACCGCACTAAAGCACCAAAATCCCAAAAGTGCAATCATTAACTCACCAAAAAAAAGGGTACAACCAAGGGCTAGACTCCATTCACGGACAAACGGGTTTTGATAATGATGTTGAGTCAATGGAGCGCTGCAAGAAGCTCAGGTCTAAACTTTTCGACTTCCTCTCTTTCTTTATTCTCTTGCTGATTTTTTTGCATTTAATTTCCCCTTATTACGAAATCTGCTAATTTAATTCTAGTTATAATTCATAACGATTTTAAAAAACCTATAAAGCCTGATTGAGACCTCCGTGTTCTTTGCCAACTTCATCCAGCAGCTTTTTTTCTCCGGTTGCCACATTTAGTTCAAACCAATAACTACCGACTTCGTGATAGGGGTCTTCAATAATTACCAGTCTATTATCATCAAGCCACCTTCGACAGTAAGAATATTGTTGGCCGCTATCGAGCAGCCGCCCAGGAGGAAACTCATAAACAACATAACCCCAATATCCTGATGCCCCCCACTCCAGACAAACCTTATCACGTCCGGGAGAAAAAAGGATTTTACCTAAACCATCAATACCTTTACTATCAGGAATTGAAAATTCCTTTTCAGTTGTCCCGTCACTTGTGACAACTGAGCTATTTTTTTGGTAATGGCCGTGGACCCAATATGAATACCCCGGACTTCCGGGAACAGGATAAATTTCGAGATATTCTGCCGCTCTTTCTTTTCCCGGAATTATTAAATCTTCAACTTTATCTCTTAAAGTATCATAACGGAAAAAGACAGATTCGCCCTGAATTACGTAAAGATACCGATCATCTCCGGAAAAAAACATCGAAAAATTATAAGCTAGATCCTCCCAATTCATGTTTGGAATTTCAATTTCCTGGTAATCTTTAACCTTAAGAGCAGTTTTGTAATCAACGACAGTCTCTTTAGACGAATTTATTTCATAAAAATACTTACCATCCGACAAGTAATCAAACGAAAGCATGATAATTTCGTCAGGAAGAAGAAAAGCCAATATAGTTCCTTTATTCGACCACTCATAAAAATTATGATAATGATTAGAATGGATACCTTTAATCCGGTAGGAAGAATCATAATGAAAATATTTGTTCAAAACCCGAAGATAAGCTTGGCTTTCATCTCCTAAAACAACCGACCACAGGCTACTTAAGTTGGAACCGGTCACCAGAGGTATAACAGCATCCTCAAACTGTTTCCTAGCAAAAATATTTAAATACAGACGGGGTACTGATTCGTTGTAGGCTTTTAAATAACTCATTTCCGCGGCAAATTTTCCGGACGGATCTAATTCACCAACCATACTGATTATGGCGGGAATCTTTTCTTCAGGGGTGGGGGTGGTCTTAGATACTTGAGTCGGCTCTTCTTTATTAACTACCGGTCTTAAAACCGATTTTTGATTTGAATTCTGAATTAATGCAACAACGATCAGCAAAAAAGATAAAGCAAGTATACTGCAAGCGGTTACTTTCTGTTTCATCCTATTAATCATTATAGCAGGACTTGAATAAACTCCGATCTCTCTGCTAATATTAGATTTATGAAAATAACTTTCCCTTTACCGACTGACAATAAAAGACACCGTTATTGCCAAAACTGTTATTCGGAAAATATACATGATGTCATAGCAGATAAAAAAAGATTATACAAATGCCATAGTTGCGGTAAAACTTTCGACCGTTTAATTGATATCGACCCGGCTCTTAAATGGTGGATTGACCAGAAAACAGGCGAATACTGGCATGAGAGCGCCAGTGTTTTTGTGATTCGATCGGATGAGAAAATTCTCTTCGTTGAAAGGACAATTTACCCCTATGGATTTACTGTCCCGTCGGGACATATCGAAGAGAAAGAAACTCCCGAGTATGCAGCCAGAAGAGAATTGTTCGAAGAAGCCGGAATCAGAACTCATAAGCTTATTTTTTTCTCAACAGAAGATATCGTTGGTGATCTCTGCCGCCGAGGCGCCGACTGTCATAGACATCATTTTTATATCTTAACATTGTCGGGAAAACCTGAAATTAAAACGGATCGGGAAGAAGGCCGCCGCCATACTTGGATGAATATTAACGAGGCACTCCGGAAAAAATTAACCGCTCCTACAAGGTACTGTTTAAAAAAATACGGTAATAAAATATTAGAACCAATCCGATAAACAAATCCCCCTTGGGCATTATTTAAATTGGCTTCATCTGCCGCCGATTATTTTATCAATTAAAATCGGCTGTTTGTTATTGCTTATCTTTAGTATCTTAATATCGCTTCCTTCAATCGCCCTTTTTTTATCTGCCAGGTATTTATCAACTTTTCCGTTGGTAATAATATAATCCGGCTTTACCGCCAGATAGATCTTCCGATATATTCGATTAATCTCTTCCGGGGAGATCTCAATAATATCTTCAATCTTAAAAATATAATCAACTGTACCGAGCTCTGATAAAACCTTTGTTCTCTGTAAAAAGTTAAAAACGGGCCGGTTATCGCCTTTAGCAAGTTTGACATTTCGATCACTATTCAAGCCAATAACAAGGATATCAACATGTTTTTTGGCAAAGCGAAACAACCTGATAAAGTCAGCGTGGATGATTTCAAAACAACCGCTGATAATGCCAATTCTTTTCCCTTTCCTTTTTAAGTCTTGAGAGATTATTTTTAACTCATTTAGATCTTTTAATTTTCTCATTTACAGTTCCTGCTTGCCAGTTTTGTTTTATACTTCAGCTACTTTCTCTAATAGCTCATCCGACCAGAAAACCATTTTATTTTCCGGCATCAAGAAAGCCCGGTTTGGTTTTAGCTCGGAAATAAATTCCCGGGTATGGCTAACGATAATCATCGTTCCCCGGTATTCTTTTAAAGTATTTAAAATAATTCTTTGGGAGAGCGGATCTAGGTAAGTTGTCGGTTCGTCCAGAACAAGCAGGTTAAAATCCTGTCCGGCCAGCAGAGCAATTGCTAAACGGGTTTTTTCCCCACCCGATAGATATTTCACTTTTTGAAATACTTTAGTTTTTAAGAAGTTAAACCGTCCTAAAAAAGGCCGGGCAAATGCTTCTGCCTGATGGCATCCGTTTCTAATTGTCTGAAGCAGTGTCTTTTCCGGATCGAGAGTTTCAAACTCCTGCGAATAGTAGCCGATTTTTAAGTTATCGTTTTTGGTAACTTTTCCCCTATCCGACTTTAAAACACCGACAAGAATTTTTATCAAAGTGCTTTTGCCAACACCGTTTGGCCCGATTAAAGCCACCCTTTCTCCTTTCATGACCGAAAAGTTAATATTTTTAAAAACCTCATTCTTACCAAATGATTTACTGATACTGGCCGCACGGATCGGCAGCTCTCCGGTTGGTAAAGGAGTTGGCAATTTTACTTTAATTCGTCTGACTTCTAGCGGTAAGTCAGGCAGTGATTCCTTTAATCTGGCAATTCTTCTTTGCAGCATAACTCTGGCCCTTACTCCTTTTTTGGAAGTATATCGATAAAGTATCTTTAAACTCTCCTCCAACCTTTTTATGTGTTTTTGCTCAGCCGTTATCTGCCTTTTTAACAATGCCTCTTTTTCTTCTTTAAGATTGATAAACTTTGAGTAATTTCCTTTATACTCCTCGATCTTATGAGTTTGAGGATTGATATATAAAACCCGGTCAATCGCTTCGTCCAGCAACTTGAGATCATGAGAAACCAAAACTAACGTTTTGGGATATTTACTTAAAAAATTCATCACCCACCTTTTTCCCTTGAAATCCATAAAATTGGTTGGTTCGTCAAGTAGTAGAATATCGGGCTCGTCAAGTAAAGCTTTAGCCAAAGCCATTTTTGTCTTTTGTCCACCGCTTAAACGCCAAGCTGAAGATTTTAGATCCAAATCATCAAGATCAAGAGAATGGAGTAGTCTTAAAAGCTCAAAATCTTTATGTTCGTCGTTTTTGTCCAGGTATTTTCTTATTGAACGGCTTTCTTCCATTTCCTGATCGTATTTAATTTCCTGCGGGACTAAAACGACCTCACCAACAGTCTCAACAGTTCCTCCATCCGGCATCTCTTTTCTGCTAAGAAGCCTAAAAAGCGTCGTTTTTCCTGAACCATTCGGGCCGACCAAACCTACTTTTTGTCCTTTTCCCACAATAAAATCTACCCCGCAAAAAAGAGGTTTCTCGCCGAAAGAAAAAAATAAGTCTTTGACGATAATCATAATTGTGCGCTTACACGAGTTTCGCAGTTGTCTGTCATTCTGGAGCGTCAGCGATAGAATCTCTTTTTTTGTTTTGAGATCCTATCGGGTCGAAGTATCGACCCTCCAGGATGACAAATAGGCTGGTTTAAATTAAAGTACGAAACTCGTAGCTTATTTAAAATCTGCTTAAACGGGTATTATACCTTATCAGAACCGTATTAGAGAAAAAACTGAAGAATTCTTGATAAAGATGCCAAGCAGATGATAAAAATAATTGACCGGATCAGCAAAACCCGGATAAGAAGGTGTACTTTTACACCCTAAGAGTGACGTCCTAAAGCATCAACTTATATCATTCTAAGGGTTTTTTGAATAAGATTCTTGATCGATACTTCAAGGCACTTATATAGTGTAAAAATAATTGTCCCGTTAAGAGGTCGCTTGCCTCCGCTCTAAACCGGCCCCAGCCAGAAGAAAACGCGGTCTGGATTATAGCTAAAGTCCTGGTGGTTGAACGGCGATCCAGGTCTACCAATTCAAAATCTGAAGCGACTAATTTTTTGGATTTTTGGTGTAATTCTTGGATATTGTCAAAAATCGACTTAGTTTGCGCCAAAATGTCCACTTGCCATTCTTGAGAGGTTGGCATAAAAGCGACCGGTAAATTGACTTGGTTGGTCGGCATCCTGACAATTCTTCTTGATATATTGATAAAAAACTTATACAAGATTCGTGAATTTGGACCATCTTTGGTAAAATAGTTAACCCCGGACCGATAAAACCTGCTGCCTGAAAAGCTCCTAGGTTTTCTGTCGCCCATACCAAAGCCTCGGAAAAATCTTTAAGCTCAAGAGAAGAATACCCCGGAATATACAACTCCCTGATATAACTTAAAGTTTCTAAGTAGTCGCTGAATATAACGTCTTTTAAACTTCGCCTAAAGAGAGGCTTCAGTTCTTCCCAAGAAGCTGTTTTTTCCTTCATCCTTCTAATTATACTATAAGATTAATTTTTGGATCGCTGTCTGGTTTAAAAAACAGATTTAAAAAAAATTATCTGGTTAATTGAAGTAATTAGTCAAGTCCGCCGGTCTCTGTAAAACCCTGATAAACAACCGGAGAAATTCCTCTTGCAGCCATAAGAGCTTCGATCGCCTCAATATTTTCTAATCCGGCTAAATAGCCTCTTTGAACATCTGCGGGATCAAAAAAAGCCTGATCATAAAGATGATTCCTCACGTCGCGACAAGGCTCGATTCTGAAATCAGGTTCAACCGGGGAATTTAGCGGCCAAAAGTCATAAAGCCTGACACTGATCACCAAGGCATCGGGAGCAAGAAATCGGGCAACACCGACCGGTTCATTACCGCCAAAAACGGCGCCTCCGTCGCAAAGACGGCGGCCGTCAATCCAGCAAGGTTCAATTGCAAGAGGAACCGCACAGGAAGCCCAAATAACCCGGCCTAAAGTTCCGTCCGGCGGAGGTTGCCAAACCAAAAACAAATTTCCTTTCCTTCCGGGGGTAGTTTCGGTGGCAACTAAAACTGTTGGCAAGGGCGAGTAATCAGGATCATTATTTTTAACCCATTTCAGACGATCGTTAATATAGTCTTTAAGAGGCTCAAAACTAAATAAACCGCCTTGCGGAAGTATGGCCGATCGGCTTATGTCTTTCCAACCGATTGTTTCTCCCCAGTCTTTGGCCATCAGCCACTGACTTAAATTATGCACCCGTGAGACGACCATCGCTCCGATCGAACCGGCACTGGTACCGACAACTAAATCAACCGGAATGCCATTTTCCAAAAAAGCTCCCCAAACGCCAATATGGATCGGCGCCAAAGCGCCGCCGCCTGAAAGAACCAAAACAACTGCCTGATCCCCTTTAAGCCTAACCTGTTCTATTCCCTGTGGCAAATAAAGTTCTCCCGCTGACTGTTGCGCTTCCAAAACACTAAATAACTCCCCCCAATAATAAGACTGGCAACTTTCTTGTCTTTCCCTCATAGGTCAAAAGTAAAGCGCCGAGGATTGAAAGCCCTCGGCTTTTCCTTTTTTGAAAATTTGTGCTCTTTTAAAAGTAGAGCTCTCTCCCAAAAGAACTTGAAACTATCTATCCCGAATCGTTGGGATTTCCGTTTCGGGATTAAAATAGAAAAAAGAAGCTGAAAGATCAGCTTTGGTAGAACTGATAAATTTAACGCCTTCTTTAAGCAGTTTTCTTTTCTGTTCCCGCCACCCGCCGAAGGCATAATTTTCCGCCAGCGAACCGTCGGCTTTAACCACCCGATGGCAAGGAATGGCAGCATCTTTATTGGCATGAAGCGCCCAACCGACAATACGCTCATCTTTAATATTTAGAAACCGGGCAATTTCTCCGTAGGTAGTTACCTTTCCAGCTGGAATCTTTTTAACTGCTCGCCATGTTTGTTCGTAAGTCATAATCCTGCTTAAGAATCCGACCCTTATTTTAGCTTAATTTGTTTAGGACTTGAAGGTTTAAACAAGTTAGGCTAGTATTTAATAAGAATGAATAGAACTGCCCCCGTCTTCATCTCAAAAAATAAGGGCTTTACTTTTATTGAGGCCATTTTGGTCGTTGTGATCCTGGGTATTTTCTTAGGCTTATCTACACCCTATCTACTCGGAGCCAAAGAAAAATTAATTTTACAAACCGAACAAGAGAAGGTCATCAATAATTTAAAATTGGCCCAGCAAAAAGCGATGGCTGCCTACGGAGGTTATGCTTACAAAATCAGTTTCTTGCCTCCCGACACCTATGCTTTAAATACCGACCCCGAGACAAACACCGAAACTTACCATTTGCATCCGGATATTGATATTGTCTCAACCGGAGGCGAGTCCGAAATTATTTTTTCTAAAGTAACCGGTACCCCCAATATTAATTTGAACTTAACCCTGGAGTCGCGCCGGTTCAGATGTGAAATAACGGTCACTCAGGGTGGTTTAATCGCGGGAACTAATCCTAGTAAAAAATAATAGTATGAAACAGAAAGCTGCCAAAGGCCAAACTCTAATTGAGCTTCTGATCGCCACCGCGATTTTTGCTTTAATCATTTCGCCTTTCGTCTCTTCGCTGGCTAATTTAACTTTCGCCCAAGTCAGATATCGGCACCAGATCCAAGCCGCTCAATATGCCCGGGAAGCGCTCGAAATTGCTTATAATATAATTATTAATCTTGAAGATACACAAGCTTGGGATACTTTTGTGGCTGACTATGCCGATAATGGCCAGGTTTATCATCCCACGTTAACTGAGCCTCTATCATTAATGACCGGTATCGAGCTGCCGATTGCCGGTAAGTTTTCTCGCCAGATTGCTTTTGAAAAAGCTCGTCGAGACAACGACACTTTAGATATTGATAAAAACGGTGCTATTATTGATTCTAATACTCTCAAGATAACAGTTACGGTTAACTGGAATGATCAAGGAAAAACTCAAGATGTCAAAATTTTTACTTATCTTATTAATTTTAAACTGACTGATATCTGATGCCAAAAAAAGCAGTTACAAAATCGCGAGGTTTTAGCCTGATAGAGATAATCATCTTTATGGGTGTCATGGGAATATTTATTGTCCTGCTTTTTTCGGCCTTGAATAGTTTCTTTAAATCCCGGTCAACTTCCCGAAAACTAAATGCCCTTCAGGAAACAACAACCTATGTCTTAAACGAACTGACGCAGGAAATCCATTGGAGCGATCAGGCAGTAATCGGTGATAACGGTCTGCTCGATAGTTTGACGCTTGAGCAAACACAAATTGACGAATACGACGAGCCAATAACTGTCTATCGTGTCTTTGAAGTTGAAAATGGCCAATTTTTTAAAGATAATGCTCCTCTTTCCGGTCCGGATATTAAAGTAGTCGGATTTGAGATTCAAAATCTTGCCTCGGAGACGCCTGATGCCAGCGACGAGACGCCGGTCCAGTGTTTAAGCATCAGTCTTGAACTTGAATATCTGGGTTCAGAACCGAAAATATCATCGGCCCACCAGACAACGATTTCCCTGCGAAAGATGAAATTTCAGTCTATTTAAAGCAAAAAATGGAAAAATCAAAAACTCAAACAGGCATCGCAAACTTACTGTTAGTCTTTGTCATCGCCTCTCTTCTGGCGTTAATCGTCCTTGCTCTGCAACTCAATTCTATATTGGCAGCCCGAAGGGCCTCCCAAGTTCGATACAGCCAAACCGCGTTTTTTGCGGCCGAGGGCGCTTTATACGAGACCATCCAGCATTTACGGGATGATTCCGACTGGCCAAGCGCTTTTGATGAAACCGATTATAACCTGGGCGGTCCGGAAGTTGACACCAGAATCAGGCGAATTATCAGCCTAACCCCCGAAGGAGTCCGGATTGAAATCACCGCCACCATCAAAGGAGTTAAAAGAAAGTTGGTGGCCAATTTCAAGCGCAGCCAGATCAGACCGCCACTTGACGTCATGCTGATCATCGACCGCTCAGGCAGTATGAATGACGGCGGCAATGATCAGACTGTCCATAGTCATTGTTGGCCTGATCTTAATGTTGATCATGATCCGGAAGTTGATACTGATTGTGCGGCGACCAGAGAAATCGATCTGCCGCTGGAAAGAGCTCAATTTTCTTCAATTAAATTTCTTGAATATTTGGATCCGAGCAGAGACCGGGTTGGTGCCGTAACCTTTTCGACAGATTCGACTGTGACTACCCCGCTGACATTAACCTATTCTGACATCAAAAATGCGATTACACCTCTTGAAGCCGAAGGCGATACTAACACCGCAAACGCACTTATTCTTGCAAGAAATGAACTTGATACCAAGGTCGATGAAGAAACAAAGAAGATAATTATCATTCTATCTGACGGCATCGCCAACCAACCGGCTACTGTCAGTTGTACCAGTACTGGCGGAAACCCTTGTATGAATTTGGAAATTGATAATGTGTATTTGCCTCTATTTGACCCTTTCCACTCCCCATCTTTAGCTAACCTTCCGGTTGGGACCTGTAATACCAACGATGCTATAAACCAAGCTACTATCGCAAAATTAGAATCAATACCTAGTGAAGAAAACCCGAGAGACTATACGATTTTTTCAATTTTCTTTAATAATGTTAGCGATTCCGATTGCAATTGTAGTAAATGTACCAGTTTCTGTCAGACAGATTGCGACAGCTCCTGTTCTGACAATTGTACTGGTGGAAAATGCATCTGTTCAACCATGGCCTTAGGCCGGAAAACGCTACAGCAAATCTCAAATGGACCGGATTTCTATTATGAAACTAATGATAAAAATGAGTTAGTTGAGCTCTACAAAGAAATTGCCAGGAGAATAACCGCCCCTGAATTCTTTGAAGTTGAAGAGACCCTGCCGGAACCGGAAATAGAGGAGTAAAAGTTTAATCTGGTTCACTCAATCAGAATACGGCTGCCGACCCCTTTACGGAAAAGATTGTTTTTTTCCGATTTATCCCAAACAAGAGAAGAAGAATTAACTTTAAGATCGGTCTCCCCTATTTCAATTGACTTAAAGGACAAAGTGGCAATTGTTCCCTGCCCGATTAACTGTCCCTTTCCCTTTAAAACTATTTGTCCAAAGTCTTCTCCGGCGACAAACTCATCAAAAGCCGGCCCCGCCTTTATATCGCCAGCCAGTACCAGTAAGTCAGGGTCAAAATCTAAAACGATTTTAACACCGGTCACCGTTTCTTTTCCGGTGTCAATTTTTACCGCAACATCCGCCGTTTCTCCCAGTTTTAAATAAAATTCGGCCGGCATGGTAAAAATCAAAGCTTCCTCGATTCGGGCAGCCCGGGTTTCCACCCGGGTAGAACGGGAACTTCTGACTAAATAAACACCGGCCGGAATTGCTAAGAGGACTAGCAGCAGCCCGAAAAGTTTGATTTTATCCATATTACCTTCATCCTATGTCAACAATATTATTTTGTCAATCTATCAGTGACTAACCACTATTAATCGCGGTGCTTCCAAATAACAGCTAATTCCATTTAGTGATTTGCTTTGTAGGCGATAAGTATTTTTCCCCGCCCAAATCATTAGCCGGGCGCTCTCCTGAAGCGAATAAGAGGTTTGATCGGTTGAGCGCTCGGAAAAATCAACCGCTCTTTTATTAGTAACATCATAAATACGGGCATAACAGCGACTATTAGCATGCTGGGCTCTGATATTTATCTGCCAAAAAGCATAAGCCTGATCGCCATAGTCAGCCAGATTGAAAACAAAATCGGAACCGGCAACATCCGTCCAATCCTGAATTATAGTGGAAGAACCGCTTCCCAAAGGCAGATAATTGGTTTTGGCGGTCAAAGTCGGGACGGCTACTGAGGTCGGGATTTCTTTGGCCGTTTCTCTCACTGACAACTCGGCCGGTTGATTTCGACCGGAAATAGTCGCGATTGCTTGGGCAACTTCTTCTGAAATCCTGACTTGGCATCCCAAATCACAGTTCTGGTTATCCTCGAAATCGTATTGAGATTGAGCCGGAGTAATAAAAGCCCCTATTGGCGATATGTCAGTCGGTGGCGAAACAAAAAAATCTCTCTTTTCTTGACTTAGAAAAATTCGGTAATCCAGAACCAGAAGATTTATAAAAACCAAAATCAATAGAATAACTAAGATAATAAATATTTTCTCCAATCGGGTCATTTTTTTAAATGGATAATTTTCGTCTTGATTGGTTTCAACCAATAACCGCCGGTCGTATCCTCGATCACAAACCCCTCTTCTTCAATTTCTTTCCTCACCTGGTCGGCTTCCTGCCACTGATTCAGTTTTCTCAACTTGAGACGCTGGTCGGCTAATTTTTTCACCCCAAGTGGAATTTTAACTTCCCTAACTGCAGCCAATTTCAAACCCAAAACCTGATCAAGATCCAAGAGTAAATCGAGCTTATCATATGATGAAATGTTGGACTTGAGTATTTCCCAAACCACAGTCAGCGCCTGAGGAATAGCCAAATCGTTACCAAGCGCCAGGTCAAATCTCTGTCGAAACTGATTGACTTTTTCCAATTTAAGCTCCTCAAGTTGTGATCTCTTTTGACTGGTTTCTCTCAATTGACGAACAATACTTCTCAATCTCAGCAACGCCTGCTGGGCGGACTCGAGACCTTCCCAGGTAAAATCCATGCCCTGACGGTAATGGGACGTCAAAATCAGGTAACGTAAAGCCATGGGATCGTAACCTTTTTTCATTAAATCGGTTACCAGGATAAAATTACCAAGGCTTTTACTGATTTTTTCGCCTTTAAATTTCAACCAGCCGTTATGGAGCCAAAAAGCAGCGGTTTGGTGGCCGAAAGCACCGTATCCTTGAGCAACTTCGTTGGTATGGTGAACCGAAATATGATCAATACCGCCGGTGTGGATATCAAAGCTTTCTCCCAAATATTTAGTCGACATCGCCGTGCATTCAATATGCCAACCGGGAAATCCCCGGCCCCAGGGGCTATCCCATTGCATCACGTGACCGGGTTGGTTGGTTACCCAAAGGAGAAAATCCCAAGGATTTTTTCTCTCCGGATCAATCTCCAGTCGTTGCCCTGTCTGTTGTTTTTCTAACTTCAGTCGGGCAAAAGCGGCATAATTTTTATATTTGGTGGTATCAAAAACCAAACCGGTCGCCGTTTTATAAGCGAAACCCCGATTCTCTATTTTCTTAATCAGATCGATCTGTTGCTGAAGGTGCTCGGTCGCCCGGCATAAAACATCCGGCCGCTTAATATTCAAAAGATCAATACTTTCCAAAAACTGGCCAAGGTATTTATCGGCAATCTGCCAAACCGTCAATCCTTCTCTTTTGGCGCCTTTTTCCATCTTATCCTCGCCCGTATCCTGATCCGAAGTCAGGTGGCCGACGTCGGTAATATTCATCACCCAACTAACCTCAAAACCCAGATAGCGCAGGAAACGAACTAAAATGTCCCATTGGACATAGGCGTACATGTGGCCAATATGCTGGTTCCAGTACACCGTCGGACCGCAGGAATAAATCCCCACCTTACCTGTTTTAATCGGTTTGAATTCCTCCCGCTTCCGAGTTAAAGTATTATATAATTTGACCATTGTCATCTTGTTTATCATCTTATCATCCCTCAACTGACTCCGCAATTCAAATAACGAATCGTCAATTTAAAAACATACACTCTTTGAATCTATCCGGCCCGATTTGTTCAGGGCCTCCTAAATATAATTAAAAAGCCTCCGGTTAGGAGGCGGTGTTTTTGCCGATTATTTTAACAATGTTTCAGCGTTTCCGAATCAAACACCCCTCCAACCGTAACTGGCAACAGCTCAAACAGATCGTAAAGGTGTTTCTAATCATTGTCGGTAATTCTAAACGGTATACCAGAAGTTGTCAATGTTCTCGCAGTTATCTGAGGGTTTCAAGATTATTTGAGCCGAAGAATAACAATTTCCTTACCTTGACTTAGCCGGCATCATTTCACTACCGCCTTTTTTTCTTTTGCCGCCAATGAGAGCGGTTCCCCGTTTACTGGGCCCGCCGGGGGCAGTGATCGATCCCTTTTCCTTTTCTCTTTTAGCGGTTTCCTCGGCCTGCATTTTCTTTT
This sequence comes from Bathyarchaeia archaeon, assembly GCA_035529595.1. Classification (GTDB taxonomy): domain Bacteria; phylum Patescibacteriota; class Microgenomatia; order PFEM01; family JAFGMK01; genus DATKWK01. The sequence continues at coordinate 141,177 of DATKWK010000023.1, read as the reverse complement.
GGTATTCCTCTATTTCTTCAGGCGTTGGTTGATGCGGCTTTTGCGTCTCTTCAGCCAGTTCCCGTAACCGGCGGCGAAAAAATTCCAGTTTTTTTTGGTCCTCTTGTTGTTTCTTTTGTAACTTGGCTACCTGTTGAGACGATGGGCCACCTCCCGGCGGTCTTTCGACCCCTTCCTCTTTTTTTGTCAATCCGGTTTGCTGGCCGGCAGTTTTGACAATTTCCAACGGTTCTTTGACCACTGCTTCGCCGGTCTGTTTAACAATCCGGGCTATCTGTTGGGCAATCTGTTTCGGTAAGGAAGCCATAAATCAGTATTCTCTCCTGCCTTCAATTGCTCTGGTTAAAGTTACTTCATCGGCATACTCTAAGTCGGCTCCTGTTGGTAAGCCTAAACCAATCCGGGTCACTTTTAGAGATTTGAGTTTTGAGATTTGAGTTTTGAGTTTGCTAATTTTATTAGAAATATACATCGCCGTCGCTTCGCCTTCCATATTCGGGTTAGTGGCAATCATAATTTCTTTGAAATCACCTTCCTTGACTCGCTCAAGTAACTGGGCAATATAGAGCTCCTCCGGGCCGATATTATTCAGAGGCGAGATCGCGCCATGCAGCACATGGTAAAGCCCCTTAAATTGGCCGGTTTTTTCAAGCGCCAAAACATCCAAAGGCGCCTCCACTACACAAAGAAGCGTCTTATTCCGATTTTGATCGTTGCAAACCGGACAGGGATCCGATTCGGCCACGTTAAAACAGATCGAGCAGCGGACGGTATTTGTCTTTAATTCTTTTAAGTTCCGGGCGAAATCATCAAGATAAGATTGGGGTACATGCAAAAGATAAAAGGCTAATCGGGAGGCAGTCTTGGGCCCGATTCCCGGCAGCTGTTCAAACGAATCAATCAGTTTTTGCAGTGGCCGCGGTAGTTTCATAAGAGGTTATTGACCCAAAAGACCGCCTAAACCGCCGCTCATCTGGGTCAGCTTGGCCGCCGCTTTTTGCTGGGCTTGCTTGATGGCTTTATTGAGAATCTCAACTAAACGGTCCTGAGTTTGACCGGCGATTTCTACGGCCTCAATTCTTTGGTCGCCTCTAACCACGACCTTGATTCCGGCTTCTTCGATTTCAATTATTTCCTGCGCTAAAGCCTGCTGCATCTGCAGTGCCTGGGAACGCAATTTTCTTAAATCATTAAGCTGTTTTAATTTATCAAACATATCGTAGATAAATAAAAAATAAATAAAACTAAAAAGGCATTATATCTGATTCTTTAAAAATCCGCTACCTGCATTTTCTATTTCTCAGTTTATTCAACAATTTTTCCCGAGAATATCTGCTCGGCGGCCGCCAGTGAATCTTGAGCTAAATCATCTGGGATTACTTTTTCTATTATTTCTTCTTTAACGGCAGTTGATGATTTTGTTTGTCTTTTTCCTAACAGGCATTTGACTTTTACCGGCGACCCAACTACTTCGGTGGCTGCTTCTTCGACAATCAAGCGACATTTCTCTGTTTCCAATCTCTCTTTATGAAAGACATAAAAGACCTCAAGAGTTAAAATATCTCTGTCCACTTTAAGCGGCCGGCAGGCTCGAAGCAAAGCCTCAACCGAATGATTCATTGGCCGGACCCGGGAAAGTATCTCATTCCAGCCGGAGCGGATTTTTTCAAGCAGCAACTGACCGTTGCCTTGATTTTCCAAATCAGATGATCCGGGCTTATTTGCCACCGGTAAAGCAGTCTTCACTTCATTCCTGACCGCTTTCTCTCCTTTACCCTTTGGTTGAGTTTGAACCGGCGGCAAGGGTCGATCTCGACCGGCTTCTTGGGTCCATTCAATTACCGCCAGTTCAAGCGGTAACTGAGGAATTACCGCATTCTTAAGTTCGGCTGCGCGCTGGGAAAAATTTTCAATCAGTTTCTTCAGATCGGTAAATGACAATTTCTTCGTCGTCTCCGTTTCTTCGTATTCCTCAACCCCGATCCGGCTCATCAAAATTAAGCGCAATGCTTCAAGCAAGTTTTGCAGGTAAATTTTAAGATCGGCCCCTACCTCAACCAAGCGGCTGATTTCCAGCAGTCCCTCCTTGGCATCGCTTCCGGCTAAGGCCTCGATTAACCTTTCCGGAGATAAGGCCTCAACCTGACCTAAAAGTTGTCGGGCCTCAACCAAAGTAATTTTCTCATTACCAGCCGCCAGCTGGTCGAGAATCTTCTCTCCATCCCGAAAACTACCGTCAACATTTTTGGCAATCAACTCAAGAACTCCCTCCTCGATTGTTAATTTTTCACCTTTAGCCACTCTTTTAAGAGCTGTTTCTACTTCAGACGGCTTGGCTTTTCGCAAACGAAACTGGGTACAGCGGGAAATAATTGTCCCGGGCAGTTTCTCCGGCTCGGTCGTGCAGAGAATAAAAATTGCATGTGCCGGCGGTTCTTCGAGCGTCTTTAAAAGGGCGTTAAAGGCCTCAGTCGTTAGCATATGGGCTTCATCGATAATATATATCTTAAGTTTACCTCGGGCCGGAGCCAGCTTAATGTTCTCGCGCAGCCTCCGGACATCATCAATGCCGCGGTTGCTAGCGCCATCAATCTCAATTAAGTCAAGGAAACTTCCGGAAGCAATTTCATTACAATTGGAACAATGATTGCAGGGTTCACCGCGACCGTTATTATTCAAACAAGAGAGAGCTTTGGCGATAATTCTGGCGGCTGAAGTTTTTCCCGCCCCGCGAGGACCACTGAAAAGAAGCGCATGAGGCACTTTGCCGCTATCGACCAATTTCTTTAAACCTTGACTAATCTCGGGCAGATCCAAATCAGCGATTCTCTGCGGCCGATATTTTAGATAAAAAACCAAGTTAGTACATTGAGCAGTCGGGCAAAAACCGGACCGGTTTTTGTCACCATACCCAAGGCCTTAAATTTTTATTAAATTTAAAAGACCGTGTTCAACCAGCGCCTCTATCTCCTCATCAATCAGAATATTTTCCTCATTAGCCAGTTTCTGAGCCAGTGGATAACAAATAACTATATCACCTAAATATAAGGTGTCAGGTGGAGACGAAATGAATCGTTCGCCTGCCTTTTCTTCCAGCTGAGAAAACGAAAGTACCGCTGCTGCCTGATCTAAATCCCGATACTCACGGTTTAACTTGATCATCCTTCTTTCACCGACAAAGGCCAAACTTACCTCAACATCAAAAGTCAAACCGTTTATTGTCAGTAACTTCTCAACCTGTCTTTTAATCCGCTTGCGGTTGACGGGAAATCGGGATTCTGATCTAATTAAAATCGAATACATCTCTACCTGTCAACTATCACTTATCATAATCAAAATAAGTCAGCACTATTTCAATTTACTAATCGGTGAGTCTTACCAAAAACAAGCTTTCATAGGCAAAGTTGCGCAACTTCTTTCTGAAGCCGGAAGCCTTTTGTCATTTCTTTAATAATTGCCGATTCTTTTCTTCGGCTTTTTTCTTCCCTTTTTCCGAAAGCGGGACAATCTTTCTTTTTTCAGAACCGAAGGTTTTTTATAATGCTGTCTTTCTTTAATTAAAGTCAAAATTTGCTCTAGTTGAACTTTCTTTCTGAATTTAGAGATTAATCGGTCCTCGCTTTCGCCCGGTTCTTTCTTGACAATAATCGCCATATAAATTCATTACACCTCCCCTCATTAAAAAACGCCCCTACACCTCAGACGTGTTTTAAGAATATTCTTATATTTAATATTTTATTTTTGATATTTGATATTTCCTATAATTTGTACCCGATTTTTCTTAAAAACCCCCTTCTGTCTTCCTTATCTTTTATTACTTCAATTCCTTTACTGGCCGCTCCGTCAATTACCCCGAGTACTCCTCGGCCGGTTTCAGTTTCGGCGACGATTACCTCGACCGAATTGGCAGTGGCACAAAAAATGGTGGCCACTTCGTCCACCATTTTTATCCGGTTTAAGATATTGATCGGATAGCAATCCTTAAGGAAAATCACAAAACTGTGTCCGCAACGAAGGTTGGCGGCATTTGACGCCGCCAACTTCTCTAAGTCTTTGTCCGTACCGCTAGTTCTAACCAGAGCCGGGCCGGACGACTCGCAAAAAGCCAGCCCGAATTTAATCCCGGGAATTGCAGTCACTAAAGTTTCATAAAGATCTTCGACTGTTTTAATAAAATGCGCCTGGCCGAAAATGAGGTTCACTTCATCTGGTTTTTTTACTTTTACCAAGCTAATCTCAACTGAATCTTTATCTTTTTGAATTTTAGGTTTTGATTTTTGCATTTTTTTTAGTTTATCGTTTTGTAGTATTAAAAGCAAGACGGATTTTAAGATCTACTGAAATATAACACCCCTATCGCGACTATTCAGATTTCTTAACACACTCTGTCATCCTGAACTTGATTCAGGATCTATATAGATTCCCTGTCAAGCACGGAATGACGGAATTGGTGCAAATAATTCGATTAGCCACCCCTATCCTATAGCTTGATTATCAAATTCCATTTCGTTATAATCAGCTTAATTTATTTAAAGCTTGCCCAAAAGAATTTGCCTTTTCGGAGTCAAGCTTTTTTAAGTTAATGCTCTTTAAAATCGCGGATAAGGCCAAAGCGGTTAGCCCGTTTCCTTTCCGGACCTTCACAAGACGGACTTTTTGACTTTTTTTGGCACCTCGGATGGTGTCAACCCGCCGACAGGCGGATTTGACTCCTCCGAGGTGAATATATCTTAGAAAAAGCCCGTCCTCTGAGGGCCCGGAGGAGAAAATAATGAACACTAGAAGATGGATCGTGGTGGCGCTTGTTCTAGCGGCAGCCACCTTATCGTGCACTCCAGTAGGGGTAGTCTACAATGTTACCCCCACGCCGACGCCCACGCCAAAACCGTGGTCGCCGGACTTTACCGGAGAAGGCGAGGTCACGGCTGAGAATTTCGTCTTCTCGGCCGCAAATTTCGGAGAAGGAAGGATTACGATCAAGCTAATCCAATCTACCGTTCCGTACTACAATACAACAAGTGATGAGATTGAAGATGTAACAGCATACAGAATCGAGATACCCGATGAAAGAGGTAACTGGTACGGATCAATCGTGTACAACACGGTCACGCAATCGGCAAGTCTCGAGTGGAAAACCTTCTTCGGAAGTGAAGACTTCTCCGAAGTGTACGTTGGTAAGTGGTCCTATCTCGGAGACTTCCGCTTAGTCGAAGAGATTGACACAACTAACTACACAATGACTATCAAGGGTCGCAGAGAAGGCTCATTCTACTACTTCATCTTCATGCTGCCTTACCCTCCTTACACGAGGGCGGAAGTGCGACTTTTCGAAGGTAATCGGATTGAGGTCAAACTCTACTGACCTCCTAGCACTCCCGGAACCGGGCCTCCGGGAGTACGGTCTCATCCGCGCGGAAGACGGGGTTTGGTCGTCGAAAGTAATTGCAATTCTTTTTGCTGCAATTAAAAAAACTTTCATCGACTATATATAAACCCCGTCTTCTCTCGCACTCTTTTCAAACCCAGAAAACAACCTGACAGTCCCCGGATTCTTTAATCCTTAAATTTTTAAAAAAAAACTATTTTCAAATTTCAAATGTTTCCTGTTATCTGGCATCTGGTAAAAATCGGGTGGTTTTTCTTTGCTACCATGATCTAGTGCATGGCAGCAAAAACCAGATTCTATCGCTGGAACTCCATAAAGACGGAAACTGATCGCATCATTTCCGATACCGGACCGAAGAACCTTAAAACGCTGCTAAACTACCTTGCAAATATAACTATAAGCTGATATAATCAACTCTATAAATAAAGGAGCCAAAGTTACTTAAGAAAATGAGCAGAACACCGGAAAACAGAGAACCGCCGTCACTATCAAGAAGACATTTTTTAAAAATAGCCGCAGCGGCCGCTCTTATCTCAGGATGTCTTCCCCAGCAACCACAGCCGCCAGCTCCGGTTAGACCGGAAGTTCAACCAGCACCGGAATATGATTTTATTGCTGGCGCTAACTATGATCAAGGAACAATTACTTTCAAAGGCACTCCGGTTTATTCGGAAGGGAGTCAGGTTGCTTACTATGGCTTTCGAATCGTGATTGACGATGATCATAATCCAGAAACTATAGATATTACAGCAGCCGTCCATCTTCGCGAAGGTGATCGACTCGACGTTGGCATTGGTCGCGAACCCGAAGAGGGAGAGACCTACTTTGATCAAACTGTTCCCTTTGCTAGTGGCGGATTAACTGTTACGGCAGCTGATTTCCAACAAGGGACACTGACGTATCAGGGGGTAAAAACAGGAAACGATCAATTTTGCTGGTATGTATTTATATTTGCTGATGATCAAACATATTATCAAATTAAACTTAGACCAGATAATAGCATAACAGTTGATAATCTTGGCACTGTTCAGCCTGATGATGATAATAAAGAACTGCTTTAATCGGTACTTTCAGCTTTATCAATTCCAGCACAAGAGGATCAATTGCCGCATTATTTTTTTAAAAGCGCTACTATCTCTTCAAAAGAAAGACTGGTCCCCCGAGCCTCCGGCCGGCTACTGATTAAGAGCAATTTTTTGGAAGCATGCAAGAACCAATCAGCCTGGGAATCAATTTTACTAAGCTGGCGGTAAACTTTAGTCAAATCAACCTTGCTGTCGAACCGGGCATAAATTTTAACCCGGTTCCTATACGTCGAATCGTATTTTAAAACCAGGGCATAACCACGATACTCTGCTTCCCATAAGATCATTTCATTACCAGTCTTGCAGGCAATGGCTTTTCCCCAAGGCGATTGAAAAATGATTGATTCGTTCTCAATCATCTCTTCGGCCCGGATTTTATCCTTGAAGGCTTTAAGCAAACTATCAAGGATCATCAGGCCTTCTTTAACGACGACTTCGTCATCGGTAATAACTTTTTTAAGACCGTAAATCAAATTATCCAAATAGAGTTGGGAGCGATCGAGGGTAATTTCCGGCCAGGCGACCGTTCGACCGTTATCAACCTCCGTCACCACCGGAACCAAACGGTTGAGTGCCTCGGTTTCCAAAGGACTCAACGGCTGACCTTTTCTTTTGATTAGAATATAATCCCAGGTCAATTGAGTTGCCGAAGTTAAACCGATAAACTGATGATGGTCAAGTTCTCCCATCCCCACGTCCACGTGTAAGACACCGGGAACGCTATCTGCCGCCAGGTTATCCAGAGTTTGGCCGGCTCGCACGAAACAGACTTTGGCTTTCTCCCAGCCGGGCAAAAAACGCTTTACCAGCCAAACGGAGAAAATCGCGTCCAGATCGGGATTTACATGAGTGATAATTTTGTTCATTTGCGACCCAGTCCTGACACATTGAGTAATTTTTATATCTCTTTTTAAATATCTACCTTTGTTAGGAAAGCTTGGCTAAAAGCTGAGTTAAACTGACCAGTTTACTTTGATCTTTATCTCTTCTTTTTACTTCAATCATTTCTTTGGCGGTAGTTTTGTCAGAAATTACCAACCGGTAAGGAAGGCCGATTAAATCGCTGTCGGCAAATTTTTCTCCGGCAGAAACATCCGACCGATCATCCAATAAAACTTCAATCCCCTTATCAAGTAGTGCTTGATAAACCATTTCAGCAAAGCTGACCGTCTTTTCTTCCTTGCCAATCGGCAAAATATAAGCCAAGAAAGGCGCCACCGAATCCGGCCAAACGATACCGTCCTGATCATGATATCTCTCAACGATTACCCCCATCAGCCGGGTTACACCGATACCGTAACAGCCCATAATCGGATAGACTTTGCGGCTACTTTTATCCAGAACATAAAAATCAAAATCCTTGGTATATTTACGTCCCAAGTCAAAGACATTGCCCACTTCTGATGCACGAGCCTTTTTTAGATTGGCTTTAGCGCATAAAGGACAAGCAGCGACCTCTTTTACTTTGGCAATTTCGGCATTGACGCAGTAATCACAGTCCGGACAATAGAAAATATCGTCTTCTCCGGCATCGGTCAAAACCATAAATTCATAAGATATTTTTTTAGTGAAAGACCCGCCTGAAGCCTCAGTTACTTTGGCGGTCAAGCCGCAACGGGAAAATATTTTCAAATAAGCCTTTTTGATTACTGCATAATAGTGATTAAAATCCGCCTGGTTCAGATGAAAACTATAAAGATCTTTCATACCAAACTCCCGCCCCCGTAAAATACCCGATTTCGCCCGGAGCTCGTCACGGAATTTATTTTGAATCTGATAAACCAAGATCGGCAACTCTTTCCAGGAAGTCACGTATTCTTTAACTAAAGGTGTGACCACTTCCTCATGGCTTTGGCCTAAGGCATAATCGCGACCGGTCCGGCTTTTTAACTTAAATAAAACATCGATGTTATCCCAGCCGCCGGTTTTTTTCCAATTTTCTGCCGGATGAAGCGCCGGCAGGAAAATTTCCTGTCCGCCGATGGCATTCATTTCTTCGCGGATAATCTGCTTAATTTTTTCCAAAACCCGTAATCCTAAAGGCAGGTAACTGTATACTCCGGCCATCAACTGGTCGACAAAACCGGCTTTAACCAGCAGGGTGGCATTGGCTGTATCGAACTTTTTAGCGCTTTTTTTGGTTTTTCCGAACAGTTTTGAATATCTCATCTCCCGTATGATATCATAACTTTTGTGGAAGACAAAACGCCAGGCAAGATTGGGATCACGCTGATTATCCACGACCGGAGATTTATAAAAACTGTAAGAAATTCCTAAGGCGGCTTCCAAACTGGGTTGTCAGTAAAATCCGCCGGATGTCGTTGACGGTCACGAGCAGCATTAAAAACAATAGAAAAGCCATGCCGACTGCCTGAGCCCATTTTTCTAGCTTTCGGGGTGATCGCCGACCAATTAGAGCTTCAATTACCAGGAAAAAAAACTGGCCGCCGTCAAGCGCCGGAAAGGGAAAAATATTTATTACCGCCAAGTTAATAGAGAGGATCCCAATAAACTGCAGGATCGGCACAATACCCGATTTGGCAACTTGCGAAGTGACCTGGAAAATTCCGATCGGGCCGGCGATATCCCGAGGCACTTGACCGGCAAGAAGCAGATTTTTAATCATCTTTACTAACTCGCCGACAATCATTATCGTCCAGGAATAGGTTTCCTTACCACCCTCAATCATACTTCGCACCGGCATCTGCCAAAATGGATATTTAATCATTTGGTAATTGGAGACAATTACTCCCAAGGGACCCTGTCCTTCAACCTCATCTTTCCGGGGGACAACCGTTAACTTGAGATTTTCGCCATTCCTGGATAACTCTAAACTGATTTCTTCTCCCTTTTTGGTTTCGATTTTACTGATAAAATCATCAATCGAAGTAATCGTTTGCCTTTCAGAAGCAATAATCACATCTTCAGGCTTGATTCCCGCTGCGGCCGCCGGCGAGTCTTTAGCCACCGCTTCAACTATCACCTTGTCAGTCTCAGTCGGAATTCCTGAGAGGTAATATATCAGCGAAAAAAGCGAAAAAGATAAAAGCAGGTTGGCGAAGACACCGGCAAGAATTACCAGCAAACGCACTTTCTTACTTTGGGCCCAAAAAGCACCTTCTTTCTTGCCTTCATTGATTTCCTCCTCGCCATAAAGACGGACGAACCCGCCAAAGGGAACCCAGTTAATCGAATAGACCGTTTTACCGACCTTTTTCCCCCAAATTCTGGGCGGATAGCCCACGCCAAATTCCTCGACTTTAATCCCCCCTTTTTTAGCCGCCAGGAAATGGCCCAATTCGTGAACCAAAATCAAAACCGAAAGAGTAATCAGAGTAACGAATATTGTCAAAAACATTTACCAATCCCCTTTAATCTCTTTCTCCTTAACTTCACCTGCCGTCTCGATTTCTCCGTTCATCTCCTCTGTCAATTTCTGCAAATCATCTTCGTATTTTCTTTTTTCATCTTCATTGATTCCTCCGTCTTCAGACAGCTTCTTTAAATTGGAGCGTTCTTCATGCCGGATTTGGCGGATTGCCACCCGGCCTGCTTCCAGCTTTTGACTTAAAACTCGAGCCAGCTCTTTCCTTCTCTCCTCTGTTAGCGGAGGAATTTTAATCCGGATCACTTGCTCATCAACGACCGGAGACAGTCTTAATTCATGACGTTCGGAAACAGCTCTTTCGATGTTTTTAATAATCGATTGATCAAAAGGTGTAATCACCAGCTCATTTGGTTCCGGTGCGCCAATAGTTGCCAGCTCTACCAGCGGCATTCTGGTCTCATAAGCGTCAACGACAATTTTTTCCACCAGTGACGGCGTTGCCCGGCCGGTTTTAATCTGAGCCAGCTCATCTTTTAAGAATTGAAGCGTTTTCTGCATTCGCTGCCTGATAGAATCAAAATCCATGTAAACCTCCCTTTTTGAGTTTAATTATTTAACCGGTAAGGATAAAAGTTCCGCTTTTCCGCCTGGAAGTGCCAATGTTTCTGAAGATTGAAATTTCATTAGTAATTTCTAAAATTTTTCTCCCAGTTCAAACCGGGCAATCCGCCGCACTTTAATGTTTTCTCCGATCGTGGCAATTGCCTCGGTAACCAGTTCTTTGACTGATTTCGCTTCATCTCTAATATAAGGTTGTTTCATCAGTTCGTCAATATCTTTGGGTTTCATCGCCGCCACCTGCAGACAAATTTCATTGGCCAGTTTTTTAAATTCTTTATTCTTGGCCACAAAATCGGTTTCGCAGGCAATTTCCGCTACCGCTACGATATCACCATCGCCATGAGTATAAGCAACTACCAGACCGCTTTTTACCTCCCGCTGCCCTTTTTCGGCGGCTTTAGCGATACCTTTCTTCTTCAGCCATTCAAGCGCCTTTTTTTCGTCCCCGCCACTATTCTCCAGAGCCCGACGGCAATCCATAACACCAGCTCCGGTTTTTTTTCTTAAGTTTTTAATTTGATCGATTATGATTCCCGCCATACACTTCCTCCGCTACTTGGTGCTTATTTTCTTTGTAGTCGGTGTTTTTTTACTGTTTTTTTTGATTTTAGTTTCTTTAGCTTTTCTTTCTTGAACCTTACTTTTTTTACTCTCTTTAGCAGGCGTTTCCTTAGGCTCTTTTTTGGGCGCAGATTTTCTTTTGTCGCTTTTTTCTGTTCGCTTCTTTCCAATTTGGCGGCCTTCGATTACCGCATCGGCAACCCGGGAAACTACCAGCTTCACTGAACGCACGGCATCATCGTTAATCGGAATCACCCAGTCAATCATGGTCGGATCGCTGTTGCTGTCAACCATCGCTACGATCGGAATGCTCACTTTAAGAGCTTCCTTGATTGCTGCTTCTTCCCTTTTTACATCAACGACAAAAAGAACATCGGGAATTTTATGCAATTCAGACAGACCGCCAAAAAACTTATCCAGCCGGGCAATCTCCCGATCAATTAAAATATTTTCTTTTTTGGTGTATTTATCGTAACCTCCGGTTTCCTTCTTAGCTTTCATGTCCGCCAGTTTCTTGACGCTTTTTCTGATCTGTTCCCAATTGGTAATCGTTCCACCCAGCCAGCGTTGGCTAACATAGGGGACCTCAGCTCTTTTAGCCTCTTCCCGGATAATATCGGCCGCTTGCCTTTTGGTGCCGACAAAAACAATCACTTTTCCTTCTACAATCTGCTCTTTAATGAATTCACAGGCGTCTTCAAGCAATTTTTTGGTTTTCACCAGATCAAAAATATGAACTCCGTCCCGGTTACCGTATAAATAAGGCTTCATTCTTGGATTCCAACGCCGCGGCTGATGACCGAAATGAGCCCCGACCTCAAGTAATTCCTGTAAAGATATTTGTTTATCGATCATAGATGAATTACGACGTATCCCAAGTAACGTCGCCTCCTTTTCTCCTCCACCGGCCAAGAAGTCAGCAAGGAGTCCAGCCGGTGTGCGTGATTAATTAAATATGGGATTATTTTAACATCCCGGTCAGAATCTGGCAATGATGAAAAAAAGAAACTCAGGCTTTGAACAAATTCTTCACCCGGTCAAGAAGCCGGTCAATTTCTTCTCTCGTTTCGCTTTCGAATTTGCAGCCCTTATCAAGAAGCGGCAAGTTAATCTTGATTATTTCAAGTGCTCCGTAGAAAGCAGCCGTCCCCAACTCAAAAGCACAGCGACTGTCAGAAATCAACCTCTGGTTTCCTTGATCAACTAAAAAACTCGCCAATTCTAGTATTTCGACTGCATTTCGGGCAATTTCAAGCGGTATTTCGACAACCTTTTTGATCCTTTTTTTAGCTTTTTTATCTTTTGAAAATGACTCGTAAGCAAGACAATCTTCTTCAGCCAGTTCCTGGAAAACGACCACCAGTTCCTTAGCTTTCTGGCGGATTTCTTTAAGACGAATTTCATTTGGCTGTTCATTCCGGCGGTCAATCGAAAAAGCAGCCACTTTGGCAACCAGGCCGGCAGCTAACGCTCCGCATATAGCTGATGCCGCTCCTCCGCCCGGAATTACCAAGCGGCTGGAAATACAGTTGCATATTTTCTCGAGTGTCTGTTTTCTGATTTTCATCCCTTGCAGTGTAACAAAAATTTCTCTTCTTGAAAACCTGATATCATGATTTGTATCATGATGCCAAAAGTCAGGAGAATTTCGGATGGTGTTTTATCGCTTTTAGAATGTTACTTTTAACCTCAGAAGAAACTCGTTCACCATCAACAAAAACAATCTCTCTGGGATATTTTCGAGCCAGTTTTTCATAGATCCGCCAGACTTGGTCCAGTTTCTGGCGGTTTTCAAAAAGCTCTAATCCAAACCGGCTTTTTTTGATTTGTTGAAAACAGGTTAAGGGGTCAACTTTAAGAAATATCGAAAGATCAGGCAGTAAACAGTATTGGTTAATTTCCAACAACCAGTTGAAATCCAAATCAATCGAACCATAAGCAATAGTTGACCAAAAATAACGATCGCATAAAACCAGTTCGCCTTTTTTTAGAACCGGCTCGATTAAACGGTCTAAATGATGAAGACGATCGGCCACAAAAAGAAGCTGAAGAGAAGCAGGCGGCAAGCGGTAGACACCAGTCAAAGCACCGCGAAGCAGACCTCCTAAAATATTATCAGTCGGTTCACTGGTAGTGGTTACCTCCTTATTCCCGATCCGCAAAGCTTCGGCGACCGGCTCAATTTGGCTTGAAGCTCCGCAACCGTCAAGGCCCTCGATAACAACAAAAAACCCGGGATAAGGATTTGGTTTCATCTGCCTGCCCTCCAAGTAAACTCTAATTATTTATCTTATCAAATAAAGAGAATATTAACCATAATCTGTTTTCGTCGTAACCGCTCAGATTCTTTGACACAATCCCGTTATTCCGTGCTTGACACGGAATCTATGTAGATCCTGAATCAAGTTCAGCATGACCAAGTGTGCCAGTAAATCTGAACTCTTACTTTTCGTCATTCATGAAAAGCTTCTGGCCGTTAATTCGGAAATCAATATCGGTTCTTGCGGATATCGGTCCGAACTTACCCTCAAAGCTAATTTCCCGGCTAATAAACGGTGACAAGCCCAGCGAAAATCAAAAAAACTCCCGCTTTTAAAACCACTGCCTGAAGAAGGAATAAAAAGAGCGCTGTTCCGGTTAAGAATTTGAGAAGCTAATTCCTGACCTTCTGCCAAATTTTGGCAAACTGACATTCGAAAAGCAATCGACAATAAACGATCATTATCGGAAACTTGCGGTGTTAAAGCCGCAGCCGCAGTCCCCAAAAAAGCCGGCAGACTATCCGCCGAAACAGTAAAATCAGACCAGTAATGATAAGAGGCGCCGCTAACCAATAAAAACCCGGAAAAACCGGCTGCTTTAAAACTATTTTCGATTACGAACTGATCTAGGCTATTAACCTTACCATCAAGATCAATCAATAAAAAATGACTAGCGTCTCCTTCGCTTGAGGCGATCACCGGGCTTTCAACCACTAAATTCCACGGAAGATCGGAATTCTTCCGATCAATAAAAGCTAATCCCTGACAAATTCCTAATGCTTCCGCTAATTGATTTTCAATCGGCACTGCCAAAGATATATTGAACTCGTCATGAACCGAATCGCTTTTAATTCCATGAGGCATTCTCCGGTAAAATTTAATAGGCATTTCAGTTCCTGGATTTACTTCACCTGCTATTCCCCAAAGCCTCTCCACTACCTGGCGCGCAAACATCGGTTCAGGATCATGTACCCGATAGACAAAAATCTCTCTGTCCTGAAGTTGCTCCGGGCTCTCGAGATAAAGAATTTCTGGGCTAGGTACGAAATCAAATCTTGATTCGGCTTCTTGTTTGGCCACTTCAGTTAAATAATATCGCTTAGGTTATAAACTACCAGTTTGTTTTGCTAGCAGACGCTAGGTCATGGTAGCAAAAAGATTTATGCTTCATTAAACTCAGAATTAAATTCGGGACTGCAAGGCTATTTCCAAAGCCAAAGCTATCTCATCAGGAATTACCCCATCAACTCCAAAATCCCACTGATATTCTTTTTCAAAAGGATGTAAAACGTTAAAGGTTTCTCGATCGATGTAACAAGTTGCCTCCTGTGGTTCTCTTCCCTCTGGCGCAGCTTGCACGAAAATTAAATAGACAAATTGTTGATCTAAACCAAGTTCAGCTAGTTGTATCAGAAGCCTATCTCGTTCCTCACCCGCTTGTAAAACAGAATACAGCATATCATCCCAACTAACATATCCAATCTCAAGAGCAAGTTGTCGTCCGTCAGTTAAAGCTAATGGAAAGATCTCTTCGGTTAATCCATCTCGGGCTAACATATGAAACATGTATTGGGCTAAGGGTATTCTTCTTTCAGTAGACAACTTATCATAATTTGTCCGGTCGTTTTCAAAAATCATCCATAATGATAAAAAATATTAATCAGTACAGTAATATTAAACTACGAACCGGTCTTTATTATCAGCAATCCAACTATCAAGACTACCAACTATTTTCTCTTTTTGTTTTGGGGTTAATTTCTCAGCAGGCATCTGTGAAACCAGGATTCCCACTGTTTCTCGGAAAATAACCTCCGGCGATTTCGGACTACCATCCGAATTCATCCCCTCAAGCCGGACAAAATGCGGTAAGATATCTAAAAGAGCCAAATAGTTCGTCCTTGCTCCTGCCAATTTTTCTCTCCTCTCGTACATTTCCGGCCGGCCTTTAAGTCTTCTTAAACATTCATCTTCAGGAACATCAATAAAAATCGTTAAATCGGCCCAGCCGAGCATGAAATGCTCAACAACATATCTTAGTAAACTGGCATAATCTTCAGCCCCATAAGCAATACCGGAGGCCGAATGTCTTTTGGTGACCAAACAAGCTCGACCTTCGGTTATTTTACCCATTTCTGCCTGCCAGCGCCAATCAGCCCGATCAGCTTGAAATAGTTTTTGCATCGCCCGGTTATCAAAAGTAATCTCGCCTCCTAAGGCCGCTTTAATCATCTGTCCAATTTTTAAATTTGTCGGAAAATTCTGAGGAAGAACCTGCCAACCTAAAACATCCTCCAAAAACTTCACCAAAATATCAGCCTGGGTATCTTTACCGCTTTTGTCAAGACCTTCAAAACCAATCCAGGGGATCGGCAGAAAATTTCGATAGCATCTTTCGATTAAACCCTGAGTAATACTCAGTCCTTCAACCCGATAAAGGCCTAAAGTCTGGTCAAAATAAATAGACGGCAACCAAGCTTGGTGCCAAAGAGCTAAATTATCTCTTCGGCCGCCTAAAATTCCACAAGCCTGAGTTTCATCATCAGCTGAAGGAGGCAAATGAAGTCTTTCGTAAAGAAGCCACTCATCAATGACTAATTTTGCCAGTTGATCGTCTTTCAAACCGGCTGATCTAATTAAGGCTCGCCTTTGAGCACAAGCATGGACTAAACCCCAAGCATAAGAAGTACTACACCCAAGAGCGCCCGAGTATGAAAAAGCATAATCTTCGTAATGTATTTGATGGTATAGATCCCATAATCTTGCACATAAATCAGTTTTTAGTTGAACTTCGTGGCCGTTTTTCTCTAAATGTTCAAATATCTGCCCGTAAAGTTTCGCTATCCTCCCTAATACTTCCCGACTTGGCTTAAAACTATCTAATCCCTCTTGTAAAGCATGCAAATCAGCCGCCACCGGCAGATCAAGGATTGATCGCCTTCCGGTGTCAAAAGGCGTTTCAACGGCTATAACAGACTCATCATTGTGCCTTAACGGTCCTATTCCAAACCAGTCAAAGCAGTCTCCATTAGGATATAAAAATTCTTGCCGCCAAAACAAATCACGCAACTCCAGACTTCTTGGCATGTTTATTTAAGAAACTATTAACTTTTTCTTTGGGCAGGTTAAATTAATGAAGGCTATTCAACTTTTTTTCGAGCAGATTTTTCTAGTCAGCGCTAGCTAAAGCTTGCCAAAAGGCATCTACTATATCACGAGGAATCACTTTATCGATTCCAAAACAATAATCATATTTTTTTTCTAATCTTTTTAAAACCCCAACCGTTTGCCGATCAGAATAAATGCCAAAACAATGACCAACTTCTCCTTCCTCTCTCGTCGGATCACTAATAATGAAAAAAAAATAAAAATCTTTATTCAAACCCAACTCGTGTAATTTAGCTTCAATTCCTTCCCGTTCAGCAAGTGTTTTCCACTCATCTTCATCATCTTCTTCTCTTTCCCAATCCAAAACATCATCCAGTATGTCCTCCCAAAGACCATATTCAATATCAAGGGCGAGACGCTGTCCGTCAGTTAAGGTCAGATACACAGTCTCACCGTAAAGATCACTTTGTGCCCAAGCCCAAAATATATCTTCAGCCAAACGAACCCTTCTCCCAACTACTGCTTCTGTCTCTCCATTATCTCTCTCTACCATCCCGGTAATTATGTCTTCTTCTTTAAAATTTTATAAAAAAGGTATTTCTTTCTATAATTATAGACAGGGCAGGAGTTTAAATTCGCTTTATTTTAACTTAATTTCTTCCCACTAAATTCTTAAACGCCAAAATCGTACTCAATGGCCCGATGCCGCCGGGGACAGGGGTGATAAAGCCGGCCACCCGTGAAACTGATCTAAAGTCAACATCTCCAATTACCCGATCCGCTCTGGGACCGGAATTATACCGGTGCTCCGGAATAGAAACACCAACATCAATAACCACCGCTCCTTTTTTGACCATTGGTCTCTTAATTAATCCCGGCTGACCGGTACAGGAAATAATAATATCAGCTTCAGTACAAGCAAGTTTAAGATCGATTGTCTCTTTGTCAATACCGGCAACGTTTTCAAATCCTTGATTAATTAGTGTTTGCTGAATTCTTCTGCCCCAAAAACCCTGATTACCGATAACTAAAGTATTTACCCATTGCGAATGAAAGCTTAAAACCTCACTGGCCTTATTAATCGCAATAAGTACCGCCTGACAAACTGAGGGGAGACGATTTTTATCCTTGAAAAAAATTTCTCCCAAAAAGTCGCTGTCTTTCTCCGGCTTTAGCAGATTAATAACCTCCTCCCGTTTACTAAAAAGAGAACAACTGGGTGAAATTTGGACCAAAATCCCCTTAATCTCTTCATTATTATTTTTCCTGGTAAAATATTCTGCCATTTTTTCCCACCTGACACAGTTTCCAAATCGATGAATAGAAAGCCTAACTTCTAACTCTAGGGCTATTTTTTGCAGTTGTGTTAAGTAACTCTCATTAACCGAATCATCGCCGACCAGAACCAGTTCCAAAACCGGCTTTTTTTTAAGCTTAAAAATCTTCTTTTTTAAAGAAGCTTTAATTTCCCCGGCTTCTTTTTTACCGTCAAAAATATATACCATAGGATTGTTTAAGGAATCGGGAAGTTTAAACAAAAAGACTTGACTTCTTTTTGCAGATGCCGAAGATGGGGATGCAATTTAATTTTTTCCTTAAATTCTTTCCGCGCCGCCTGGTCTTCCTCCCGGTCGGAGCTTCCCAACCCCACGCATTTAATCTCTCGGACAATATTAATTACCTGGATAATCCAATCGCCGATCAGTCTCATTTGCGCCTCTTTCATTCCCCGGGTAGTCACTGCCGGCGTACCCAGTCGGATACCGCTTGGGTAATAAGCCGGACGCAGATCAAAAGGAATCGTCTGGCGATTGATTGAGATTCCGAGAACGTCTAAGGCAACTTGAACTTGCCAACCATCAATTCCTTGATCGGTTAAATCGACCCAAATCATGTGGTTTTCGGTACCGTTTCCAATTAACTTTAAGTCAGCTCTCTTGAGAATCCGCGCTAATGCTCGGGCATTAACAACAACCTGCCGCGTGTATTCCTTGAATTTAACAGTCGACGCCTCCTTTAGGGCAATGGCTAAAGCAGCTATCTGATTGTCGTGGGGCCCACCTTGGAGGCCGGGAAAAACCGCCCGGTCAATTTTTCGTGCTAAATCAGGATCAGTTTTCAAACCTTTTTTGGTCACCATAATCATCCCTCCCCGCGGACCGCGCAGGGTTTTATGGGTAGTAGTGGTCACCAGATGAGCATAACGAACCGGGCTGGGGTGAATACCGCCGATGATTAAACCGGCAATATGAGCAATATCGGCCACAAAATAAGCACCTACCTGATCGGCTATCTGGGCGTATTTTAAGAAGTTAAACTTTATAGTATAGGCAGTTCCGCCAGACCAAATAACTTTGGGCTTAATTTTTTTGGCCAGACTCTCCAACTCCTTAAAATCAACACTGCCGTCAGCAGTTAAATGATAATAATAAGCATGGAAAAATTTTGATGAAAGATTAGCTTCCTGGCCCATGCTGAGATGGCCGCCGTGGGAGAGATGTTGTGAAAGAATTATGTCTCCCGGTTGGCAAAGAGCACCATGAACCGCCCAGTTAGCCGGCGATCCGGAATAGGGCTGAACATTAACGTGGGGCACTTTGAAAAGTCTTTTAGCCCGTTTTATAGCTAAGCTTTCGATTTCGTCAACAACTTCGTTACCGCCATAATAGCGCTTGCGCGGATAACCCTCGGAGTATTTGTTAGTCAAAATGCAGCCCAAGGCTTGCCGGACTTCTTTGGAGACATAATTTTCAGAGGGAATCAGCTCCAAGCCCTCTTCTTGGCGCTTCTCTTCCTTACGAATAAGATCAAAAACTTCCTTATCAATCATTAAGGTGATATCTAAAATACTGCTTCCGGAACAAAATCTTCCTTTAGGAGCTATTTTATCATTTTCCTAAAGAATTTATAATCAGCATTATTAAAAAAACTAAGATTGGCCCCTGATACCACCCATTTTTTCCCAAATATCACGGACTATAAGTGACCGGTCGCTTCTGAACGACCGAAAATCGGCCCGGGCATCGACGACTAAAACCGGCGCTCCGGCCTGACTCATTGCTAATACGCATTGAAGGGTATTTAAGTATAAGAGTTCAAGATATCCCCAAGGGATCTGCCGTTCGATTTCCCGGCCTCTAGTATGAACAATTCTGGCTCTAATTTCCGACAGTGGCGCCCAAAGGTAAACCATCATTGATCGGTCATGCCCTAACCGCAGATAGGGAGGAGTCAATCTTTGCCGATAGGCATTGTCTCTTTTATAAGCCTCTATGTTTTCTTGACTGGCTAATCTCAACATCGCCTGGCTATTAAAAAAAACCATATCAGTAACACTCAAGTTGGTATCCTGAACTAAATCAAAACCATTACCTAAATCAGACATCCCATTTAATGTTTGAATAAATTTACAGGCGGCAAAATGGCCCTGAGCTGATCCTTGGACATTAGTTAATAAGCTATTTAAATCCTGGAAATCCGGGGCTTGAGCGCAAAGCGGATCTAAATATGTCTCTAATAAATCATAGAAATAGGCAAGACTACTATTATCTTCCCATTGTTCCAGCAAGAGTTTTGAATAAAAAGGATTTCCGCCGTGCAAGGCTTTAGCCAACTCTGTTTTTCCGGTTCCCATTAATCCAATCACTACTAAATGGCGACCTAGACTTAGGCTACCGGTTTCATGACCGGCTTGAACATCCCAAGCTTTCTTTATTACCTCAATTGTGGCTTGTTGATTAGAATAGACTCCGCTTACCAAATGGCTCCAGGTAATCTCTTCAAGCTCCGTATCAGTCGGCCGATCGGTACGAAATCTATCCCCCACAGGAATGTAATCTGCCCATCTCTCTCCGGCTTCTTGAACAAATTCCTGCCAATTAAATCTTGAATTAGTGAAAGTTTCAATATCAGCTAAAATTTGAACTTGAACTGGATCAGGCAAGATGCCAGCTTCTAACCGATAAACACCACCGGTTGTTAATTCCGGTTTTCTTAAAACTTCAACAATATTCATTTTAGCCGACGCGAAAAGGAATTATTTAAATTAAAACGACTAGATTTACTGTTTAAAATCCTGTTATTCTTCTTTTCCGGGCAGGAGAAAAAGGAGTAAGACCCACTTAATCAAGAGCATTATACTAAAAACCCGTCAACTGGCAAATAACCAGATTATTGTTTTTTGGTTGATTATTTCTTTAGTTGCCGATCTTGTTCAAACTTTAATCCTAACTTAACGGCATCCTCGGCCCGGCCCAGGTGTTCGCCGATATCCAGGGCATGGTCAACTCTGGAAATAACCTGGCTTGAGATAAGCTTTCGTTCCAATTTCAAGGCTGCCTTCGGTACCAAACCATTCTGGCGGTATTCTGCTAAGAGTTTTCCTTCCGGCGAAAAATGACGGCTAACGATAATTTTCCCTTCAACCGTAACCGCTATATTTCCCCGCGGATCTAATTGGCAGAACAACGGCTGGTTGTCATTAATAACCTTTTGTGCTTTAGGCAAATCAGCCTCATCAATAAAGGCAGTATGAGATATCGTCGTCAAAGCGCCGATTTTTTTGCCGATTTTTTTGGCAATCTCTGTTTGCAGTTTCCTTAAAGCAAAGCAGTTTTGAGGCCAGGCGGCAAACATATCATTGGCACGAAAAAAAGCCGTCAAACAGAGTTCATCACCCAGGCATATCCCCTGGACTAAAGTCAAACATGGTGTTCGCCAGGGCTTACGGATCGGAAAATTATCGATAGCCGGTTGCCAAAGAACCGCTAACGCCCCCTTATTATAGGGAAAGCTTTTTAATTTGTTAGCCATCTTAGTCACTTGGTCAACAACATTCCCCTCTGACGGATAAGCAAATAGTCGTTCCCCATAGGTATAGGCCTCACCACCACGCTCAGGAGAGAAGAAACTCCGGAAATACGTTTTCAGCTGTTCCTTATTAAACTGAAAATAGGGCCATAATTTAGGTTTTTTTATATCCTCATCAGTTATTAAGACCGATAAATTTAGGAGAACCCTTTCATAGCCTCCGTAAACATAGATCCTCGGAAGTCGGCGGCCGAATTTCAAAATCAATCCCAAAATTTGCAGCCAAGCTTCACCGATTGTTTTGGCTTCAACCCGAAACAGCGAAGGCTCGGAAGGAAAGGCCTCCATCAATTGAGACTGCGGAAAAAATTTAGGCCGGGAAGCAAAAGGAGGAGAAAATTTCAAGCCAGCAACTTTTCGCGCAATTAAGTCAGGATCTACCTCGCCCAAGAGAGAAACCAAGCCGACTTTTTTCCGGATAAGAACGAGATCTCTCCTGGGTATCTGCTCTTCAAAAAATGGTCTTTGGTTATCGATAGTCCCTCTTTCAAAAAATTCAACTAAAGCCTGCCCGCTTCCGGTTAAGTCCTGGCCGCAAACTACCAGAGAGGAAATTTGCGGATTTGCCCAAAGATTACGGATGATAAACTCGATCCCGGCTTTGGTATAAAGCTGGCCGACTAAAGCTACTTGGCTGGGCATTCGGGGAGCAACCTGTTCTTTTGCGGTCCAGCAGGTAACAATACCGATATATCCCTGACTGGGGTTAACCAACCAAAGTCTCTCGTTGAAATAAGCCGGCCATTTCTTTTTCATAGAATCTTTTCCAGACTAAAAGTGATCTTATTGGCTGGTAATATCCCTGATTCTCCTTTTAGGCTGATCATTTTCTATTCCGGTACGTTGGCATAAGACGCCCATTTTGTTTAAGAAGATAGCCCCGGTTCGATCTCCGTAAACATCAAGATAATAAACTTTTTTGACCCCCGAAGCATAGATTAACTTAGCGCAGTTGATACACGGCTGGCCGGTCATAAAGATTTCTGTTTTAGACAAAGAAATTCCTTTGCTGGCCGCCCGGCAAATTGCCAAAGCTTCAGCATGAATTGAGCGGCAGCGTTCAAGATTTTGACCTAAACCCAAACGTAACTTGTCCCGCAGGCAACCGCGTTTCTCGCAAAAGCTGTTTTTGGGAAAAACCAGGTTATGGGCTCGACTTACTATTTGACCATTCTTGATAATCACGGCACCCCGTTTAGCTCGGCGGCAACCGGATTTCTCTGCCTCATTTATAGCTAATCTTAAATATTTTTCCATTGTTTTTTTAAAGTTTGAGCCATCTTAAGCGGCGTTGAAGTTAACTTTTTATTGCCCATCTTAACCACAGTCGAATTGTAAGGAATCAGATGAAAATGTAAATGATCAACCGACTTTCCAGCTTTAATGCCATTCCCTTCCCGAAGAATAATCCAATAATTTTCTATCCCCAACCCTTGATTCAAAATCTTTTTACCTCTCCCCACCATATCAAAAATCATGCTAATTTCTCCAGGGTTAAGCTGGTCAATAGTCAATAGGTGCCGGCGAGGAATAACCAAAAGGTGGCCGTCAATATAGGGGAAAAGGGCTACCGTTAAAACAATACCATCCCGAGAAGCAATGATATATTTTTCTTTAAGGTCACAAAAAACACATTTACCTCTTTTAGCTACCGAAGCTAAAACTTGATCATAAAAACCTTTCTCCCTAGCTGCTAACTGAACTTGCGGATGATGAGGATCAAAACCATCGGCATCAAGAATCGGCGTTTCTGCCGCGGTTTTAATTAAAGCGGAAAACTTTTTTTGGATTATTTCTCCGGCCGCCTTGTCAATCATTTTTGAAGCAGAGAGATAGGGCGCTTGCCTTTCAGAGCGGGCAATTTTACCGCCATAAGATCTTACCAGATGTGCTTCAGGCGAGCTAAGCAAACCGGTATTCCAATCTTCCTTAACTGTAAAAAAAACATCCGGTTTGAGTTTCTGTAAACAGCCAAAGACCGTCCGCTCATCAAATATAACCACTTTATTAACAAAGTTAAGTTCTGATAAAACCAGTGCTCTCGCTCTCTCGTCGATTATCGGCCGGCCAGGCCCTTTTAAGGCAGTGACGCTTTCATTGCTGGGAACGCCAATTACCAAAAAATCAGCTAAACTTTTAGCTTTTTGAATAAACCGAGCATGCCCTAAATGAAAAAGGTCAGCTGTTAAGCTCGCAAAAACGATTGTTTTATTTTGCTGATGCAGTCTTTTTTCGAGTTTTTCCAGGTCTGGAAATTTGACTTCTTTCGGAATTCGCCGATTTTTTCTCAGTTTAAGCATTGGCTGACGGATTTTTTTACCAAAGAGAACCTGTTTTATTTTTAAAAGAGCGACTTTTTCAGTCATTTGAGAAGAAGAAATTCGTGGGGAAAGATAAAGAGTCTTGATAACTTTTCCACCCCAGCTTCTGACGGATTCCGCTTCCTCCATTTTTCTAATTCCCTGTTTCCAATCGTCAGCAATCGCATAGAAAATCTTTGGTTTTAGATATTGGAGTTCTTTCCTTACCGAATCCTCAGTCACTATTACCACCGCATCGACACTGTCAAAATAGGCCAATGTTTCTGCTCGCGTCCGTTCACTGATAAGAGGATAGGGTTCTCCTTTGAGGCGCCGCCTTGACTGGTCAGAAGCAACTCCAACTACCAGAGTATCTCCTAAAGATTTAGCTTTTTTCAAGAATTTAAGGTGTCCCCAATGAAGCAGCTCAAACGCTCCCACTAAAAAAACTATTCTCTTGTCCTGATGTTTTTTCAAAAACTGTTCTAGGTCAGTTTTTTTCAGCAGTTTAGCTTTAATTCGCTCTTGAATTTTCCTTAGGCGCTCACGAGCCAGCAACAAAAAGGCTTTCTGATTGTTTTCCTCTGCTCTCACTTTTAAATAATGAAAATAGAATCTTTTTATCTTATCATAATTAAAATCGCCACCTCCATCAGTATAGCCCTTTAAAAAATTTCCCCAAATTTGATTATCTGCCAATTGCCCGTTATCAACAACGAAAAAAGAAAGACTGCAAGCTAAATCTTTCTCGACTATCCCCCAGCCGGCTTCTTCAAAATCTAAAATACCGGCGACTTCTTTTTTTTTATTAAAAAGCAAATTGCCCCGAGCAAAATCTAAATGGAGAAGTGTTTTATTATTTAAGCGGCGGAAAGACTGATGAAGAAAAGCTAACTTTCGACCGGCAGCGTAAAGTTGTCCCGGCGCTAAATCATAATATATTTGCCCCGGAAGGTAATTCCCAATGCCTAACCAATATATTTTCCTCTCAAATCTTATTTTTTTAAGCCAAGATCCGTCTAGCTTCTGCCAATGCCTAGCCGGTACACCCCTCGCCCTTGCCATCAGCTCCCATTTAATCGTCTGCTTAATTTTTTCTTCGGACAAACTGTCCGTGGGCCAAAGTGAATAAACCAGTTTCTCACGGCCTTCTTTAACCAGAAAACAACGTTTTCTGAGACCGCCTTCAAGAGGGATACCTTTGCTGATCTGCTCCTGCCAAGTAAAACTCATATCGTGCCGCAATTTCTAGCCAGTCCTCAACTCGATTCCGGCCATTACTACTTAGAGTCCAATAAGACGAACTACCAAAAAGCCTCAATGCTTCATAGATTTTACCGGCTAATAAATTAACGTTACCTGTTTCAAAGGTTAAGCCGTCAATATCATTTCGAACTTGATCTGCTAAGCCGTCGACGTCGCTTACTATTGGGATAACTCCGTATTGGCGCGCCTCAGCAACAACAATACCAAACGGTTCAGAAAATGAAGGCAAAATCAGAAAATCTGCACCCGCAAAAACTTGATGAGGCAATCGAAATTCTGATTGGAGACATAAGCCAAGTTTTTGTGGAAAATCGGATTTCAATCGGGCAAAAAAGGATTGGTACCTGGTTAAGCCTTGGCCAACAACTATCAACTGAATCCGATTTTTAGCCAATATTCCAGGTAAAACTTCTATCAATAGATCGATACCTTTTTGCGGTACTAACCGGGAAACAAAGGCAAAAACCGGCTCATTCCTCTGCGGCAAGCCGAAAATTCTCTGAAGGACTCTTTTGTTGACCAACTTAAATTCCGGCCAGCTGTCTTTAAGGCAAAAGCTAATTTGTTTATCGTGATACGGGTCCCATTCCCGACTATCGATTCCATTATTAATCCCACAAATCTGATCTGCCTGAGAAAATAATTCACACCTGGTTAATTTCCTGGCAAACGAAAACGAAACAGTGCTGATTAAGTCAACGTTGGAGATGCCTTTTTCAATCAAAGCGGCAAAATCAAAGAAATCATCACCCCAATCAATCGGCTCATCTGGCTGGTTAAAATCTTGGTAACCATAATTATAGCCTGCACCGGCGGTTGTCAGCGGACTGTGAATTGTCCAAATTATCTTAGTTTCCGATTGAGAAACTCCCCTCGCTTGCTGCCGCCACACTTCGGCCTGATAAGCACCTTCCCAATCTTGAACCCAAAGCCAATTTGGCCACCAAAGGTGATTGCAGCACCAGCTCAAAGCTTTTTTTACCAAGGTTCTACTTCTTGCTTTTGCTTCCGGTAAATAATAGGGAAGATAAACCGGATTTTGATTTTCGGGCAAGAAAACAGTTGTTTCCCAACCGAGGTCTTGCATACCGTGACTGATTCCAGCAACGAACTTTCCTAATCCGCCAATACAAACTTGCGGGTAAATTTCCTGAGATAAAATTAAGATTTTACCCTTGATCTTTTCTTCCCGACTAAACATAAAAGGAGAAATTTTCATTCGTTTGATCATGCCGTGTTTAAAGCCTGCTAGCGCTTGCCGGTGTTGTTGATCACAATCATTGGTTTCCGCCAGCTGGCCCATTTACATTTGGGATAATTGGAACAACCGTAAAATTTCTTCCCTCTTTTGGTTTTTTTAATTACTATTTCTCCTCCGCATTCCGGACATTTTATCCCCGGTAATTTTTCCACATAACTGGCCCGGTAATCGCATTTTGGAAACCGGGAGCAGGCAATGAATTTTCCAAATCTCCCGACTTTGATAACTAGTTCTCCCTGCTCACCGGCAGCCAGGGTACTTTGGCATTTAGGACATTTTTGACCGGTTGCTTCGGCCGGAATCTTA
Source organism: Bathyarchaeia archaeon (assembly GCA_035529595.1). Classification (GTDB taxonomy): domain Bacteria; phylum Patescibacteriota; class Microgenomatia; order PFEM01; family JAFGMK01; genus DATKWK01. Next base: position 114,828 of record DATKWK010000023.1, on the reverse strand, counting down.
ACTCTTTCCGCTACCTCAAGTACTTCTGTTAATTTCTGGCTAAAAGGCTGATAAAAATCAGTCACAGTAACCACCCAATTTTTTTTGCCTCTGGCAATATCATCCAACTCATCTTCCATTTGAGCCGTGAAACTATAATCAAAAACATGAGGAAAATACTTAAGTAAAAAATCATTAACCGTGATTCCTAAAGACGTCGGTTTAAATTTTTTCTCTTCCTTTTCAACATATTGTCTTAGCTGGATGGTGGCAATGATCGGTGCATAGGTAGAAGGCCGACCGATGTCTTTATCCTCAAGCGCTTTAATTAAAGTCGCCTCATTATAACGACCGGGGGGCTGGGTAAACTTTTGTTCAGACAAAACCTTAAGCAAAACCAGTTCGTCATTCGGCTTGAGAAGTGGCAGGCATTCCTTACCTGCTTCATTTTTAATTTGGCTATAAACAACCAGCCAACCATCGAATTTGACCAGTTTGCCTTCAGCCAGAAGCAAATAAAGATTAGCGAGTTTTTCTGTCTTAACAAAAACCTTGGTTTGATCAAAAACTGACGGTTTTATTTGTGAAGCGACAGTACGCTTGAAAATCAGGCCAAAAAGCTTTTTTTCCTGCCCATTTTGAAATTTATTATCGGGAATTTGGGATTGAAAATCTGTCGGCCTGATTGCCTCGTGGGCTTCCTGGGCAACTTTAGACCTGGTTTTATAATACCGGGGAGTTTCGGGTAAGTACCGGTCACCGTATTTCAGCTTAATAGACTCCCTGATTTTCCCTAACGCTTCACCGGATAAAGCGACCGAATCAGTCCGGTGGTAGGTAATTAAACCCTTTTCGTAAAGCGATTGAGCCAGCTGCATTGTTTGCTTACTGGTGAAACCGAGTTTGGCAAAAGCCGTCCGCTGGAGAGTCGAGGTTATAAACGGAGGCGGGGGTGAATTCTTAATTTCCTTTTGTTCCACCTTCTCGACTCTAAAACCGGCTTTATTTAAGTCTTCGACAACCTCTTCGGCTGCCGTTTTATTTTTTACTTTAATCGATTTACCGTTCTTTTTAACCAGCTTCGCTATAAAAGAGGGCTCATCGCCTTTCTTCCGTTTGGATCTTTTCCGCAATTGACAGGCAATTTCCCAATACTCTTCAGGAATAAATTTTTCAATTTCCCTCTCGCGATCAACGATTAACCTGACGGCAACCGACTGCACCCGGCCGGCTGACAAACCGATCCTGATTTTGCGCCACAGAAGAGGAGAAAGTTTGTAGCCGACTAACCGATCCAGAATCCGACGTGCCTGCTGGGCATTCACTAGCGGCATATTAATCGCCCCCGGGTCGCTTAAGGCTTTTTGAATTGCCGTACCGGTTATTTCGTGAAAGGTAATCCTTAAAAATTTGGTTTTTGGTCCTAGCGTCGTTACGTGATAGGCGATCGCCTCTCCTTCCCGATCCGGATCGGTGGCCAGATAGACTTTTTTTGCTCTGCCGATCGCTTCTTCCAAATTCCTAATGACTGCTTTCTTGCCCGGTAATTGAACGTATTGGGGTTGGAAATCCTTTTCGACTTCGACGCCTAATTTTTTTTTCGGCAAATCCCGGATATGGCCCATTGTCGCCAGAATAGAATAATCACCCTTGATAAAAAGGGAGATAGTGCGCGCTTTAGTCGGTGATTCAACAATAATTAGATCCATAATTTTTCTTTTTTATTTTTTGATTATATAAACCAGTCCCCCCATATCTTTTATTTTGCCCTTAATTTCCATCATTGTCATTAAACTGGTAACTTGAGCCGTTGTCAATCCTGATTCTCTGACCAGTTGATCAATATGTTTAGCTTCTTTCTCCAATAGTGTCAAAAGCAAACTTTCTTCAGCCGAATCAGAAAGAATTGGCTGTTTTTCCGAAGTTCCTTTCCGGGTACCAAGATTTAATTCCTCAAGTATATCATCCACGGACAAGACCAATTTTGCTCCCAGTCGAACGAGATAAGCCGGCCCTTTGGTCCCCGGATTATAAATCGGGCCGGGAACAGCAAAAACTTCCCTTCCCTGCTCGGCAGCCAAACGGGCGGTAATTAAACTGCCGGACTTCTCACCACCCTCGACCACTAAGGTTCCCAGACTTAAGCCGGAAATAATTCGATTACGCGCCGGAAAATTACCGAGATAGGGTTGGGTGCCAAGAGGATATTCAGAAATGACCGCTCCCCGACCAGCGGCAATTTTTCTGGCTAGATCTTGATTTTCCCGGGGATAAATCCAATCCAAAGACGAACCCAAAACGGCGATAGTCCGGCCGCCGGCAGAAAGAACGCTTTGGTGGGCCATCGAATCCACTCCCCGAGCCAGCCCGGAAACAATAGTGAGACCGGCAGCGGCTAGATCAGTTACCAAACTTTCAGTTACCTGGCCGCCATAACCGGTCATTTTGCGTGTTCCGACAACCGCCAGAGCCAGCCTGTCTTTTTTCTCAATTTGCCCCCAGACGTACAAAACGAAAGGCGGACTCTCGATTCTGACAAGGTTTTCCGGATAATCAAGCTGGTCTAAGAAAAGACAATTAAAACCCTGCCTTCGTAAATCTCTGTAATAAATTAAAGGATCGAATTTTTTCCGGAACTCTGCCAGTTGCCTTGATAATAAAGAGCCAAGGCCTATCCTTGTCAACTCATTCGGATTTGCCTGCCAGGCTTTTTTAGCCGAGCCGAAATAATTTTTTAAAAGGGCAAATCTTTTCGGACCGATACCGACAAAAACCGAAAAAGCCAGCCAATAAAGCCGCTCTTCATCAAGGTCAAAATTTCCGTTGGGCATTTCTTAACTTTAAGGGATTAAAGAAAGAAGGTCAAGAAAAGATACTTAGCCTTTTTTAAACCACGCCTCAAGAATTTTTTTGGCAATCGGGGCGGCGACTGAAGATCCTTCGCCGCCGGCTTCAACCAGAACGGTCATGACGATTTCCGGATCATCCGCCGGAGCAAAGACCGTCAACCAAGCATGAGTCCGGTCTTTAGGATCGCCAAACTCAGCGGTACCGGTTTTGCAGGCTACCTGCGGCCGAAAATCAAACAAGGGAAAAGCCGTCCCCCCAGACGAACAGGCTTCTTTCATTCCCTCCTTAATTAATTGAAGTGTTGCTTTTTTCAATTTCAAATCACGGCAATTATCTTGCTTAAAATCGCTCTGCTTAATTATTCCGGGTTGGCAAAGCAAACCGTTAGCAGCAATCACGGAAGTCATCATATTTATTTGCAGAGGAGTAACCGTAAGATCCGCCTGACCGATGGCAAAATGGTAGGTGTTACCCAGGAACCAAGGTTCGCCCCGAACTTTCTCCTTCCAATCAGGATTAGGCACCAAACCGGTCACTTCGCCCGGCAGGTCGATCCGGGTTAACTGTCCCAGACCGAAATTCTTCGCCCAAGCAGAAAGGCGATCGGCACCGAGTCGTTCCCCTAACTGATAAAAGAAAGTATCGGTTGAACGCTTAAGAGCCCGGACGATATTAATCTCGCCTTCCGTCCGGCCATACTGGGTGAAGTACCAATTCCGGTAACTGAAAGGGCCGACATTTATTACGCCCGGATCATCAATTAAAGTACTGCCGGTAATCTTGTCTTCCTCTAAACCGGCGGCGGCGGTAACAATTTTAAAAGTCGAACCGGGCGGATATGCACCGCCGATGGCTCGGTTAAAGAAAGGTTTACGCGGATCTTCAAGGATTTGCTGATACTCTTCGGTGCTGATTCCTAAGGAAAGTTTGTTCGGGTCAAAAGACGGTAAAGATTCAAGGCAAAGAATCTGGCCGGTTTTAACTTCGGAAGCAATAATCGCACCGGCTTGTTCGCCTAATGCTTCGTGAGCAATTTGAGCCAGCCTAAGATCAACCGACAGGTGCAAGTCCTGACCGGCTTGCGGCTCAATTCTTCCAATGGTTCTAACTTTTTCACCTATAGCATCGGTCTCCGAAATTTCCGCGCCGGCCTTTCCTCTAAGTAAAGCATCGTATTGCTGCTCAATCCCTCCCCGGCCAACCAGATCGCCTGCTTGCCGGACATTATGTGCTGATGAAATCTCCTCCTCGGAGACCTGGCCGATGTAGCCGAGTAAGTGTGAAAGAATTTCTCCATAAAGATATTTTCTGCCAACACCAACCTTGATCTTATTTGCCTCGCTCTCTCCTTGGGATTCAATTTTAAGAGCAGTCTGCCGGTCAATACTTTTAAAACTTGTTTCTTGGCTGCCTTCTTGATAACGATACAGAGGAATATTCTCAACCAGAGGCAAACCTTGCCGATCGAAAATGATTCCCCTGCCGGCCGGTAGAATATTTCTCCTCACTCGGTTTTCATCAGCCAGAATCCGATTCTTCTCCCCTTCGATTAATTGAAGCTCGATTAATCGGGCAACCAGCACCAGGAAAAAAAGCAGTTGCAGCCATGATAAGAAAAAAACCCTGTTTTTCTTTTCCGTCATTTTTTGCTTAAATTTTAAGTTTCAGCTCCTGATTATCTTTGATTTCCTTGGCCGAGAAAAAAAAGTAGACCAGGGAAAAAACCATAGCAAAAAAACCAGCCCTGAGAAGATTAAAAGAGCGAAACAATAAATAATTAAAGAAAAATTCGCCAAAAAAAGCTATCATATAAACCACTATAAGCTTCCGGGTTAATAAATAACGCCTAACGGAAAAAACCAAGAAAGCAATAATTAATAAAGCGGCGCTGGAAAGTCCCCAGGGTTTACCTAAAAAAAGATCAAGAAGCAAACCGGTAACAAAAGCCAGCCAGGCAATTTCCTTATCTTTCGCGAGCAGCGCTTCTGATAAAACCAGAACTAGAGCCCAGTCAAAGGGTATCAGGGTAGTCTGTACCAGAAGCATTACAAATGTAATTAATATCAAGACGGTGAAACTCATTTCTTAATTTGAACTACCTTAACCACAAAAACATACCTCAGATTTTGCAAGTCAAGTAAAGAATAAGCCCACGCTTTTTTAAAAACTTTCTCTTTTCCTTCTTCAACTTTGTCTATCTTGCCAATTAGCAAATCAGGCAGCCAATCTATTTCACTGTCGGGCGATTTGTCTTCGCCGCTGGAAAAAACGAGGTCCCCTTCTTTAATATCTTCGCTTTTTAAGACCTCCGAAAGGCTTAAACGTTCGTCAAAATAGCCATTTATCAGACCCCGGGCTTTGATCCCCGGGTTCCCGGGAGTTCTAATTACCACCGGAATTTTTACTGACGAATCAGTCACCAGAATAACGCTGCTGGTATAGTCTCCGGCAGTGTCGATTTTCCCAACCAGAATCTCATCAGCAATTACTACCATTCCCGACTCAACCCCGGCTTTTTTTCCGACATTAATCTTTAACTGTTGGTAACGACCGATCACTTTTGCCGGGATAAAATTCCAGGCCGGCGGCAGCGGTGCTGCCAGAAGGCGACGCATTGCCGCACTTTCTTCACGGCAAACAGATAACTGACCTGAAGTAACGGCTAAATTACGGGTTTTTTCTTCAAGTAATGTTTTTTCTTGATACTTTTCTTGCCCACTTCTTAAAATAACTAACGAATCTCCAAGTTTCTGCCTGGCGGAAAAAACGCTTCTTTGTAAAAACAAAATCGGACGATCTAATAAACTACGCGCTTTCTTAACCAAGGCAAACTTGGTGGAATACATAATTATTAAACTTAAAAGAAAGAGAATTAAAAAAGGTTTTACTGCTTTTCGTATATCTTTATTACTCATTACTAAGTAATTTGTAAAAGGTAAAAACCGGCCGGGATTGCTATTAGGGGAATCACAAAACCCTCAAAAATCTGAGCGGTTTCATGTTTACCCAAAAATAGCCGGGCCCAGCCTACTAAAGGAATTATGGGTAATAAATAAAAATAACGCCACTGCGATAATAGATTCAAAACCAGATAAAATGACGTTGACCCGCCAACATGAATACTTGCCCTGTCCCAGAAGGTAACTAGAACAAAAGCCAAAGCCGTGATGGTTAAGGCTAAAAAAACTCGGAAAAGATAGGCAGAAAAGTAAAAACTTAAGAATAAACCCAGGAAACCACAAGCCAATCCGAAAACCAAAAAACGTAATCGCGCTTGTCGTTTGGTCAAATCGGCATCGATCCTGCCTTTGGCGATCGAAATAAAAAAATAAGTCAGCGGAAAATAAATAATTACCAGCGACAATATCATTAATTGCCACCAACCAAGCCATCCCTGATCGAAAGTGAAATAAAGCAGCAGCTGCATTCCCATGCCAACGGTAAGCACCGGGCTGAAAACAAGCGAGATTATTTTTGCCATCATAATTTGGCGATTATAAGTCACCTTAATCCTCCACTAACCTTCACTTTTTGTAAAAGCTCAGGATCGGCCAAAACCTTACTACAACCCAGGACAACCATATCCATTGGATTTTCGGTTCGCCAGACCGGAATCTTAGTCGCCTCAATGATCACTTCGTCAATTCCTGCCAGTAATGATCCACCACCGCAGAGGCTAATTCCTCTTTTAATAATATCGGAGGTTAATTCGGGCGGCGTTTCCTCAAGCACCGCCGAAATGCTGTCAATGATCCGGCGCACTACCGGCGCTAATGCTTCTCTTACCTCGGTCGAGGAAAGCTTTACTGACTTCGGCAGACCCGCTTCAAGATCCCGACCGCGCACGACGATATGTTTTTCCTTCTTCTGGGGCGAGGCGGAACCGATCTGAATCTTTACTTCCTCGGCTGTCGCTAGCCCCAAAAGCAGGGAATACTTAAGACGGATATAGTTGATAATCGCCTCGTCCATTTCATCCCCGGCAATACGCAAACATTTGGAGACAACAATCCCTCCAAGTGAAATAACGGCAATTTCCGTAGTTCCGCCACCAATATCAACCACTAAAATACCCTCGGCTTCCTGAACCGCTAATCCCAAGCCGATGGCCGCCGCCATCGGTTCTTCAATTAAATAGGCTTGTCTGGCTCCGGCAGAAAGGGCTACTTCCTGAACGGCTCTTCTTTCTACTTCGGTTACTCCGGAAGGAATGCCGATCACTACCCGGGGTTTGGCAATCATCGGCACCAATCGGCCTGATTGATGAACTAACTGGATATACTTCTTAAGCATTACCTCGCAGGCGTCGAAATCAGCGATCACACCATTCTTTAACGGCCTAATCGCTTCAATTGTCCCCGGAGTTTTACCCATCATCTTTTTGGCACTAGCTCCAATGGCAAGAATTTCCTTAGTTTTCTTATGCCGTGCCACTACCGAAGATTCACGGATTACAACCCCTTTGCCTACAATATAAACCAGAGTATTGGCGGTCCCCAAATCTATCCCCAGATCGTGGGTAAAAAATTGCCAAAATTTATCAAAAAACATCAAATACTTTTCAGGCTACCTCCTGCCGGCAGTATAGCATAGGGAAGAGTAATTGGTAATCATTAATTCAAAATCTGTAATCAGTAAAATTTTGCATATTTAGAGATTAATAACATCTCTGAAGTATCACGATTAAAAATATTGCTGGGTTTTCTACTGGAAGAGGGATCAATTATCAATTTATTAAGACTAAAAAAGGGATAAAACTTGGCGGTTGGAGCAATAAAAATAAAAAAACAATAGATCTGGTCTTTCAAAAATAAGGAAGGCAAAAAATCCTCCTCTTTTAAAAGATCAGGCTCCAACCGCCAACCAGGATAAGTGAAAAACCCCGAGCGAGGGGTTAGCCTTTAAGCGATTTGCGGAGCTTCGGGACTCCTACTGCTATTAGTAAGAGGAGTGTCGCTCCGCAGATTAGAAAGACTTCTCCGCTCCCGTCCGAAGGCGCCGCGACTGGCACCTCTTGAGGTAAAACTTCTGCCCCGGGCAGAGGAGTCGACGCCTCGGTTGGGACCGAGGTCGGTGGCTGAACGACAGCCTCACCTCGACAACTTTTCGCCAGAAGGCTGGCGAAAATGACTATGCCGAGACAGCTGCCGACTACGACGGACCACCAGAGAATCCGACCGATCTTTTGCACTTTTTTTCACCCCCTTTTTGATCCCCTTACTTATCTTTCTCTTTTCGCTTTCTGTCCGCTCGTTCCGAAGTTTCGGAAACAACAAAAAAGCTAGTCCGGCATGGGTCGCAAGTGACCCAACAGACAGGAGAAAAAATAAGCAAGAGGGATTTTCTGCCGCAAAAAAGAAGCAGCCGGCAAATTAATTGCCGACTCTTTTTTGCGGCAGAAGCAAAGGCGGTAATTTATCATTATCCCGGATTTTTAAAGAACAAAAAACCTCTTTTAGAGGCTTAGCAACAAGGTCTCTAAAGCAAAGTTACTATATCATAAAATATTACTAATATCAATTACTATAGGATTCCACTTTAAGTTGTCTTTTAACAGTAACCTTCAATTTCAGGAACATCAGGGTGATTACTCAGATTCTTTGACACAATCCCGTCATTCCGTGCTTGACACGGAATCTATATAGATCCTGAATTAAGTTCAGGATGATAAAGTGTGTCAAGAAATCTGAACCCTTACGCCCCAGGATTCGGTGGTAATTTTAATACTGATGAATTACAATAAAAAATCAGTGGCCGAAAAAATCTTTAACCTAAGCGATAAAATTATCAAAGCCGGTTTTTACCTGCTTTTTCTCCTTGTCCCTTTAATCCTGACTCCCTGGAATTACGAACTTTTTGAGTTCAGCAAAATGATCTCCGTTTACTGCCTGACTACGATCATCGTTGCCGCCTGGTTAATGAAGATGATTACCAGCAGAAAATTTATTTTCCGGCGCAGTTTCTGGGATATTCCCCTGCTAATCTTTTTCTTTTCTCAATTACTTTCAACCATCTTTTCCCTCGATCCTCATACTTCAATTTGGGGCTATTATACTCGCGCTCACGGCGGATTGGCTTCAACGATCTGTTATCTGTTGCTTTACTGGGCATTTACAAACAATATGGCGGAGATAAACACTTCGAATGGCGTCAGGCTGAAGCGAAGCGCAGACGGAACGAAAGTCATAACTCCTCCAAGATGGGTTCACTGTATCAGAATAATTCTTATTTCGGCCTTATTGGTTGCCGGTTACGGGGTTCTTGAACACTTCGGTATTGATAAAAATTACTGGGTTCAGGATGTGCAAAACCGGGTTTTTTCGACCCTCGGCCAACCTAATTGGTTGGCAGCCTACTTAACAGCCTTAATTTTCATTCCAATTAGCCTGGTTTTAAGTCAAAACCAGACCGGGAATACGAGGAAAAAGTCTCATTTACCTTTAACGGCGGTTTATTATTTGTTATTTACTATCTTTTATCTTTGCCTGATTTTTACTAAATCAAGATCGGGTTTGTTGGCTTTTGGCGTTGCCTATTTAGTCTTCTGGGTGCTTATTTTCCTCGTAAAAACCAAGTCTAATACTATAATAAAAATCAGACAACTGCTCATTTTTTCCTTTATCGTTCTGGCTTTAACTTCAGTAACCAACAACCCGGCTAAAGACTGGTTATTGATTAAATTAAACATTGCCCGGCCAGTGGAAAAACCTGAATGGGTGCAAATTAGCTCGTCCGGTGATATCCGGAAAATTGTCTGGCAAGGAGCAGTTGAGATCTGGCGCCATTATCCCCTGCTTGGCTCGGGCGTGGAGACCTTTGCTTATTCCTATTACAATTACCGGCCGGTTGAGCATAATCTGGTTTCCGAATGGGACTTCCTTTATAACAAAGCTCACAATGAATTCCTGAATTTCCTGGCCACTAGTGGAATAGTTGGCTTAGGCAGTTATTTGTTATTAATCGGATCTTTTATTTACTGGAGCCTGAAAAAATTAAAAGTTCCTGATAAAAAACCATTCACTTTAAACCGTAATTTGCATTTGGCGCTCCTTTCTGGCTTTACCAGTATTCTGATCACAAACTTCTTGGGTTTTTCGGTGGTTTCCGTTGGCCTTTTTTTCTTTCTTTTTCCGGCAATCAGTTTTGCCACGACTGAAATTCACCAGCGAAAAAAAATCAAACTGCCAAACAAAATCAATCTTAGCCAACATCTGCTAATAGGCGTGGTTATTCTCTTCACCCTTACCTCTTTACTTTTCATTCTTCAATCATGGTATGCCGACTATTGGCTGGCTAAAGCCGACCAGTATCATTCGGCCAATTATTATCAACAGGCATTTGACGCCGCCCAAAAAGCAGTTAATCTGAGACCGGACGAGCCGGTATACCATGATGAGTTAGCTCTTGAAGCGGCGGCTTTAGCCGAAGCGTCATTTCTTCAAAAAGAAGCTACCCTTGCCGCCCAAATGGCGCTGCTGGCAATCAAACAGTCTGACAAAGCACTGACAATTAGTCCGTATCATCTTAACTTTTGGAAAAACCGGACCCGGATATTCCTGCGGCTGGCAGAGATTGACCCCGGTTTTCACCTGGAAGCTCTCAAAACTTTAATTAAAACCAGTGAACTGGCGCCAACTGATGCCAAAATCTTTTATAATCTGGCTCTTCTATATAAGCAATTGGACCAAACGCAAACTGCCCTGGCCACTCTTCAGAAAACGATTCAAATGAAGCCGAATTATAAAGAAGCTCGCTTTGCCTTAGCTCTTTATTTGCAGGAACAAGGGAAGAAGAAAGAAGCCCTGGAACAGTTGGAATATATTATTGAAAAAATCGACCCGCAAGATGAAGAAATTAAGAAATTAATTGATAACTGGCAAAAGATTTATAATTAAAATAGAAAATTTGCCGGTCTTTTGCTAAACTCTACTTGATGAAGAAAGCACTTCTTTATAAAAATTTGACCAAAGGCCAGGTCCAATGTTTGACTTGCCAGCGCTATTGCCGAATTGCACCCGACCAAGTTGGTTTTTGCCTCACCAGACTTAATAAAAATGGTCTTCTTTACAGCCTGAATTACGGTTTATTAAACGGTGCGCCTTCTGCCGACCCGGTTGAGAAAAAACCGTTTTACCACTTTCTTCCCGGCACCCAGACTCTCTCTGTCGGCTCTTTCGGCTGTAATTACCGCTGCAAACAATGCCTCAACTGGTGGTGTTCCTGGGGCGAACCGTCGTCGTCAATTTTAAAAAAGCGCCGTCAGGAAAAAGAGCAAGAAGCTGTTAAACCGGAGCAAATAGTTAAACTTTGCCTCAATGCTCATCTGCCCAGTATCGCTTTTACCTATAATGAGCCGACTTTGTGGCTTGAGTTTGTCCTGGAGACCGCAAGACTAGCAAAAATTAAAGGTTTAAAAACGCTTTTTGTCACTAACGGCTGTTGGAGCAAAGAAGCCCTTGATACCATCGGGCCTTATATTGACGCCGCCAACATTGACTTTAAGGGCTTTTCTCAAAAAACCTACAACCGTATGGATGCTTATTGGGGGCAGCTTTTAGAAATGACCAAATATGCTTATAAAAAATACGGTATCCATCTTGAAATCACAACTGTTCTGATTCCCGGCGTTAATGACGATCCGAAAGAACTCAAAGCCATGGCCGACTGGATCGCTCGTAATTTAAGCCCCAAAGTTCCCTGGCACCTGTCGCGTTATTCCCCGGATATGGCTCCGGATCAGGAGTTTGCTAAAATTCCAGCGCCGAGCCGTGAGCAATTACTGAAAGCGGAAAAAATCGGCCGTCAAGCGGGCCTGGAATTTGTCTATATTTGGGCACCGGGAATTGATTTTAACGGCGGCGTTTTTGCCAAAGGCGATACTTATTGTCCCAAATGTAAAACTCTGGCAATTAAAAGAAGCCTTTGGCAACCGAAAATTTTAGCGGTTGATAAAAAAGGCAACTGTAAAAAATGTACTGAGAGCTTAAATCTCATTTTGAGATAGCCACACCTTCCCGACATGCTAGGAGGAAGCTGCCTATCTCACCATAACATACTGAACAATGAATTGTAACAACCGGGCTAGAGCCATCTATTCCCAGAGATAAATGGGGAACGGCATTACCTGCTCTTGTATTAGACACCCAACCACAGTCCTTACATTGCATGTAAGATCGTTCCTCTCCATTACCTGCCTGTACTTTTAAGACAAGGGCGCCACCAAATGACGAACCGTAAATTGCTTTTCCCGCCGCTATAAGACGATCCATTTCATCTGGTGAAATTAAACAGCTACAAGCCCTAGCATCTTTTCTTCTTGCTTCTAATTCCTCACCAGTTACCAACGGTACAGGATCCAGTATTAGTTCCTCTGAAATAGCTGCCATTCTGAGAAAATGTGCTTCAGTCGCTTCTATCTGATTCATTGATAAGACTCCTTTTTCAAAAATAAGATTAGCTTATAACAATTTTTGACTCAAGAATCAAGCTTGATTCTTGTCTTGTTGAAAATTAACCGCTATACTGATAGCCAAGATATGCTTGTTTTTGCCTGTATTTCGCCTCATCCGCCTTTACTTCTGCCCCATATCGGCGGAGAGACTGACCGGGCCAGAGTCAAAGAAACAATTTCCAGTTTGGAAAAATTAGCCCCGGAATTAGCCAAAACCAAGCCGGATTTGATTATTGTCTCCTCTCCTCATCCTGACTGGGGCATTGAAGTGCCGCTTTTCTTCTTAGTCTCAAAGCTTAAAACTCAAATCAAAATTTTAGATTATCAGAATCCGGCTGACTTTAAACTTATCGAACCTGATAAACTAACCGTCCAACCTATATTAACAACTCTTGATTCACCCAAGAAGCATTTTGGATGGGGAAAAGAAATTACTGCCAACTTACCGAAGGAAAAACGAGTCGCCTGGATTGCCTCAGGCGACATGAGCCATCGATTGAAGAAAGACGGTCCCTACGGACTTCACCCCTCGGGACCGAAATTCGATCAAAAATTCATCGGTTTGTTGAAAAAGAAGAATATTGAGGCTATCTTAAGCCTTAATTCAAATTTAATTGAAGAAGCCGGTGAATGCGGCCTGCGTTCTTTCTGCCTGCTATTGGGTGCTTTAGAAGAGAAAAATATTAATTGGCAACCGAAAATTCTCTCCTACGAAGGGCCGTTTGGGGTTGGTTACCTAGTCGCCCGGCTGCTTTAAAAAAACTGCCATGAATAAAAAAAATAAAGACCCCTATCGCCGGCTGGCCAGAGAAGCAATAAGCCAATATCTCCAAAGCCACCAAATAATAAGTATCCCGGCGTCACTGCCCGGGGAAATGACTCGGAAACGAAGTGGAGTTTTTGTCTCGATTCATCGAAAAGACGGAACATTGCGGGGTTGTATCGGCACAATTTTACCAATCCAAAGAAATATCGCCGAAGAAATTATCGCCAATGCTATCGGTGCCGCCACCCAGGATCCGCGATTTCCAGCAGTCAGCTCAAACGAACTACCAAAGTTGGACATTTCGGTTGATGTCCTTTCAGAACCTCAGCCGGTAACTCAAAATTTCAGGATTGGTAATCGCCGGCCTGAAATTTTAGATCCGAGAAAATACGGCCTGATTGTAACCGGTCAAGGCGGACGGAAGGGGCTACTCTTACCTGATATTCCGGAAGTAAACTCTGCTTCTGAACAAATCAAAATTTGCTATCAAAAAGCCGGCCTTTTCCCTCACGAAACGGTTAAACTGGAGATTTTCAAAGTTGAAAGGCATCAAAATCACCAGGTATAAACAACACCAAAAAATACCAGCAGTAAAGCTCCCAAAAACAAACCCGCGGTTGGCCATAATCCACCGGTTACCGGCACTGTTGAATGAGGAGTCGGAGTTGCCGTCAAGCCCGGCGCTGAAGTCGGCACTGGTGTGGCGGTCGGACGAGGAGTCGGCGTGTTGGACGGGACGGTAGTCGGCTGGCGAGTGGGTGTGGCAGTCGGAGCAGGAACTGTCGGAGTCGAGCTGGCTGCCTGGGTCGGGGTAGCCGTTGGCGGTAAAGGAGGTGTCGTTGGCGTCGGTGTTGCTGATGGCACTAAGGTAGGTGTTGACGCTAAAGTCGGTGTTAAACTTGGCGCTATAGTTGGTGTCACGCTAGGCTGAACCTGGGCCACCGTCACCAAACAGGAAGTAGTACCAACGACGACATTTTCCTGGCCCTCACTGATTCCGGCTGCCTGGCTCGAAGCCAAAAAACTAATTTCCGAAGGTACTCCTGAAGCAGCATCAGGTTTAACCGAAAAAGTCAGACTTGCCAAAGTACCCTGACCCTGTTGAGCTCCCTCCGGACGGCAACCGAGAATATAAACAATCCTACCAAGAGTACCAGTATCCTTCTTAAGCTCTACCGGTGAGTCGAAAAAAGAACCGGGTATAATCGAGGAAACCTCAAAATATTCAGGATCATAAGCTAGATGAAGCTCAACTGCGGCCAGAGTATTTTCGCCGCTATCAACGACGATTTCGAGAGCAAAACTCCCCCCCTGTTCTGCAGTTACGGCAGCCGGCCTGAAAGAGAGTGTCGTCGCCGGCGCTGCCTTAAGTCTGGCTTCCTGGCGCCGACGGACCAAAATAACGCCGATAACTACCCCGGCCAAAACCAGAATCAAACCAATGACTACCAGAAAAAGTTTGACTTTACTCATTATTCAACCACGGCAATAGTAGCCTTCTCGGGAAATTTTAAAACGCTACCCTGCTCTTTAATTGCGGCAATTTCAGTTTGAGGCAGAAACTCAACTGTAGTCGTCTTTTTACTGCTGATTTCTTTAACCTTATAGTTAACCAGAAATAAATTACCGCTGCCCTGTTTGGGCTGTTCGGGCGGACAAGCCAAGGTTACAAAAATAGTGCCGGCAACATTATTGGTCTTTTTTTCCAGAATCAGCGGCGGTTGAAAAAAATCACTGGGGATGAGATCAATTACTTCCAAAACTTCCGGATCAAATTTTAAGGCAATTTTGACAGCGGCAGCGGTATTTTGTCCGGTGTCAACTTTTATCATCAAGGGGAAAATAGAATTTATTTTTACCTCAATATTTTCCGGTTCAAACCACAAACGGCTATCAGCCCGGGGAGAAACTTCTTTTTCAAATTTAATCGGGGGCGGAACATATCTTGCCGATCGTGCTTTCTGCCAGCCGATTAATAAAAGTAAAATCAGGAAAACAAACAACAGCAAAATAAGTCGTTTCCTTCTTTCGGAAGCAACCGTTGGTTGAAAATCTTGTTTTTCTCCTTTCATTTATACCTCCTGGGCTATTTCATTATAAGAGTTCTAAACCGGCGTCGGTGTTGGTGATAAAGTCGGTACTATCGTAATTGTCGGACTGGGCGTCAGTACTTGGGTAGGTGTCGGTGTCAAAGTCAGCGTGGCTGTTGGAGTTGGACTAACACTGGGGGTCGGGGTGAGAGTTGGGGTGGGGGTAGGAGTCGGGGTTAAAACCGGGGTCGGAGTTAATGACGGAACAATCACTTGGCCAACCTGGCCGAAATTTTCTACCAACAAGGCATAATCATAGATATCAACTTCTCCATCACCATCCAAGTCGGCGGCCGTTTGCTCAGTCAAGCCGAAGTCCTCAACTAAACGGGAATAATCGTAAATATCGACTTTGTTATTGCTGGCAACGTCACCAGCCAAAAGATTGTCGAAATCCAAAGACGTCACTACCCCCCGATCCAAATTAACATCACTGATTACCTTGCTTAAATGAGTTAATTCTTTAATCCAAACCGAAACATTAACCAAGGATTCGTCAGCCGGCAGGACGAATGATGACGATAGGCCGTCTTGATTGATTTCAAGATTATCCAGAGCATATATTTCCTGCTTATCAGCACTGTAAATCTTAAGTTCTATCTCACAGGAATGATTATTGCGATTTTGCAATTTTAAGTTAATCCGTAAATTCGGATGGTCGGGATCCGGGGTCGGTGTCGGCGTCGGCGTCTGGGTTGGCGAGGGTGTTATTGTCGGCGTCGGGGTTACCGTCGGCGTTAGGACCGGAGTCGATGTGGGTGTCGTACTGGGCGTTGGCGAGATAGATTGTGTCGGGGTTATCGTAATAGATGGAGTTGGAGTTTTAGTCGCAGTCGGCGTCGGCGTTAAACCGGAAGTTGGTGTTGGTGTCGGGCTATGAACCGGAGTGGTTGTCGGTGTAGATATCGGCGTTGGGCTCAAAGTCGGAGTAAGCGATGGAGTGGGAGTGGATGTTACCGTCGTCATTACCTGACCCAAAACAGCAGCCACATCTAAAAGACCGGCTCCGTGTTCATTCTGATTATAGCCGGGTATCAGACTCTTTGAGGCCGTATTTTTAAGCATACTGACAATCGAATCAGGATTTAAATTGGGGTTAATGCTTAACATCAAGGCGACGGCGGCACTGACATGCGGCGTGGCCATCGAAGTTCCCTGATAAACTCCGCATTCATCATCAATCATATAACCGGTTCCTTGGTCGGTCTGAATTTCCTTGATACATTGAAGACCGAACACCGGATGAAGACCGCTTTTCACCTGTGTAAAACGGGTAAAATCAGTCGGATAAATCGTCTGTTGGACAATTCCGTCAGGTAAAAGATCATTATTTACATCCAGAAACGCATTAAAGCTATCATTAATGGTCTGGCCACCGGGCGCGACGATATCCAGACCCGGTCCGTATTGAGAATAGTTGGCTCGGAGGTTATTATAAACTGCTCCGGTTTTGGCTAGCCGGGTCGCCCCGACCGCAATCACTTCAGGATAAACTGCCGGATAGCTGACACTGGACGAGCCATTATTGCCGCTGGCGGCTACAACGACCGCTCCGCCGGTTACCGCATCCTGAATTGCCTGATGCAAAAATCCGGAGTCACCGGAAACAGTCAGGCTCATATTGACGACAACTTTTTTCCCCGGATTCGTACTAAGATATGACACGATATAATTGATTCCCCTAATGATATCCGTGGCTGTACCGCTGCCGCAATGATTTAGAACTTTGACCGGCATCAGTGAAACATTAAAGGCAATTCCGGCTGCGTGGGTTGCATTGTCAGTCCGCTGAGCAATCGTTCCCGCAACGTGGGTTCCATGACCATTATCGTCAAAAGCCTGGCTATTGGGAGGAAAGGGTGTTGGAGCATAAGTACAATCGTCATCATAAGGATCGCCGTCGGTACCGTCATCACAAGTCACAGGACAACTGACAGTCGAATTGAAATTCTGAGGAGCAACAAAGGGAACTTGAGCCAGTT
Source organism: Bathyarchaeia archaeon (assembly GCA_035529595.1). Lineage (GTDB taxonomy): Bacteria > Patescibacteriota > Microgenomatia > PFEM01 > JAFGMK01 > DATKWK01. The sequence continues at coordinate 97,710 of DATKWK010000023.1, read as the reverse complement.
CCGGTGCTTGATGATAAGACCCTGAATTTTGAAAGGCAATCCCGGTATCGATTACCGCCACAATTATCGGGCTGGCTCCGCCTCGGGGTTGATAATCCCAAGCCAGTGGCATATTGATTTGACCAAGGTTCCATTGGTAAAAGTCCAGAGGGTTTTGAGAAAAATAAGGATCATTGGGTATCCACGCCGCTTGGGTGAAATAATTTGGTTCAACTGAGACGACATCCTTATCCTGAAAATAGTCACTCATGGCGCTGGCGAGATCGGTTCCTTCCGGCAAATAAATTTGTACCATTTTCCCCATAACTCCCCGGTCTCCCAATTTTTGGACTGAACCGACTCGATAGTTCTTATTTAATTTAGTAACGCCGCTCATTCCTTTTACTGCCCAACCTGCCCGACGGACTAACACCTTTTGCCTAAGAATCGGCAATGAAAAGGAAACCTCTTGATCGTAAACAACCTGAGGAGAATCTTTAAACTGAACCAGCAGCTGATTTGGGGCGAATTTATTGCCCGTCTCTCTCAGCGAAAAGTTCCTTGAAGAGAAAACTTTTTTTGAATCTTGACCGTATATGGATAGAGGCAGAAACATTATTATAAAGAAGGCAAGAAAGACGAAGAAAAAGAGATTACTGATTTTTTTAATCATAAGTACATTCTAAACAAGTACGTGATAGATCGTCAATCATTAACAATGGTATAATTTCTCAAAGAACAGATGAAACTAAAGATTATTACTGCATCCAATCCAATACTGAGGCAGAAATCAAAACCAATTGTCAAAATTGATCGCCAGATCAAAAAGTTATCCCAAAGAATGATTTTTCTAATAAAAGAGGGGCGTCAGGGCAAACCGGTCGGCGTCGGTCTTTCGGCGGTTCAAGTAGGCAAATTACTGCGCCTTCTGGTTGTCTTTAACCCGAAAAAAAAACAATACCGGGTTTTAATCAATCCGGAAATCATTAAAAAGTCAAAAACCTTCACCGAGGGAGTACCCGAGTCTAAGAATAAATTTGAGGGCTGTCTTTCAATTCCCGGTATCTACGGGGTAGTTCAGCGGGTCAAATGGCTACAACTTTACTATCAGGATTTGCAAGGCGAACGGAAAAAAGAAAAATTTACGGGTTTTGCGGCCACCGTCATCCAACATGAATACGACCATCTGGAAGGAATTCTCTTTGTTGACAGAATTTTTGAACAAGGAGGGAAAATTTATCAATTGGAAAAGACCGCCGAAGGAGAAGAGCTTAAAGAAATTGATTTTCCCTATCTTTTCCCGGTCCGGTAATTAAACTGATTTAATAATCAATGACCAAGAAATCGGCAATCTTTTTTTTCGGACAAGATTGGCGTTCGGCAATCATTTTAGCAAAAATTCTTAAGTCTGAAAATTGTCGGATTACAGCGGTAATCACTTTACCGGAAAAATCCCGGACAGGAGAAAAAAAGCCGCTTCCCAATCCGGTTCGTCGATTAGCGGATAAGTATCGGTTAGCAACTTTCAATCTTACTGACTTGTCTTTGGCTATTATGACAAGCAAGTACCGCGGAGATATAGGGATTTTAGCTTCATTCGGCGCCAAAATACCCCAAGAAATAATTAACCTTTTTCCTAAAGGGATTTTGGTTATTCATCCATCTCTGTTACCTAAATACCGCGGGACGACGCCCGTCCAAGCGGCGATATTAGCCGGCGACTCTGAAACCGGAGTTACTATCTTTAAAATGGATAAACTGTTTGACCACGGTCCGATTCTTGCCCAATGTAAGGAAAAAATCAGACCGGACGATACGACACCTGTCTTACAGAAAAGACTGTTTTCTTTAGGGGCGGAAATGCTGATAGCATTATTGTCTGACTATCTTCGAGGTAAACTTAAGCTCCGATCTCAAAATCATTCTCAAGCAACTTGCACTATCAGATTAACCCGATCAGCGGGGAAAATTAACTGGCAGCGACCGGATATCGAAATTGAGCGTCTGACTCGAGCGATGTCTCCCTGGCCGGGAACATGGACGGAAGTAAAAGTCAAATCTCAAAAAACAAAAATCAAAGAGATTAAAAGATTAAAAATCTTGAAGGCGCATTTGGAAAGGAACAGATTAGTTTTGGACCAGATCCAATTAGAAGGTAAAAAACCTGTCGGGTGGGCCCAGTTTCAAAAAGGCTACCCGGAAGCAAAAATAATCAGGACTCGTTAAGGGGAACCGTTTTTTTCTTTTCTTTTTCTTCTTTCTCTTTTTTTCTTTTTTCGCGCGCTTCTTTCCGACTGACTCTTTCTTTTTTGACTGTCTTTTTTAGTTTCCCGACTCCTTTTCGTCCGGAGGACGACCGTCCTTTGGACGGCTTCTTTTTTACTTCCGCCCGTGTCTTGAGAAGCTCCTGCTTCTTTTTTCTCTCCTGCCAATCCTTCTTCACCTTGCGCAAGCATTTAGTACAAAGGGTAAGTTTTTTCTTGCGACCGTTTACCTCTATTTTTAACGAATGCAAATTTACTTTAAAGACTTTCGGGCTGCGGTAATTTAAACCCTGGCGGGCGCGGGCGATTTTTTTTCCGTACAACGATCCTTTACCGCAATGTTGACAACGAGTCTTAGCCATTTCTATAATCGCTTGTTGCTATCTTCGATAGCATTAAGCGCTTCCCAATGATCAAATAATCCGATATACTATAACATAATTAGCTTTCGGATAAAAGAGGACTCTTTTATGATTCAGTTGGTTTTAATTGCCTTAAGCTTTCTGGTTGCTTTGACTATTCATGAATTTGCTCACGCTTGGACGGCTGATAAATTAGGCGACCCCAATCCAAAGCTGGCCGGCCGACTTACCCTTAATCCCCTAGCTCACCTGGACCCCTTAGGAACAGTCGTTTTACCGCTTTTTCTGATCCTTTCCGGCTCTCCGATCGTTTTTGGCTGGGCTAAACCGGTGGTGATTGATGTCTTTAATTTCCGTAATTTAAGGCGGGACACCGGCCTGGTATCTTTAGCCGGACCGGCGGCAAATTTCGGCTTAGCTGGTGCTTTCGCCATTCTTTTAAGACTTGCCCGTTTACCTCTTAATCCAGCCGGTTCAATTGTTTACCAAGTAATCTTTCTGATAATTATTAACAATGTCTCTCTGGGGTTTTTTAACCTTCTTCCGATTCATCCACTTGATGGCGGAAAAGCAATCGTCGGCTTCTTGCCCAGAGAAACAGCCTACAAAATCGATGAGTTCTTAAACCAATACGGACAGATCCTGCTTATTTTTTTAATATTTCCCTTTTTTGGCCGCTCGCTGATTTCTTATCTGCTATCCCCGATAATTAATTTTTTCCTAAACTTATTATTGCCTTCCTACCCGCTAATTTAACCTCAAAAAACAATAAAATCTGATTGACTTAAAAGGTTAAATTTGCTATTCTAAAAGTTAGCCTGCCGTGATGGGATTTGATCTGAGGGCGTTTTCTCCCTTACAGCTTTATAGCATGGTAGGGCAAAGTGTCATGATACCCGTGGGTATCGGACCAGCCTAACCACTTTTTCCCTTTTACGGGAAAAAACCTTTGGGTCACCTGCACGGCGGGTTTCTTTTACCCCAAAGATTAATCTTTCTATTTATGCCTTCTTTTGCTAAAATTATCCCTATAAAAGTTTTTTGCTGGAGTAGCTCAGTTGGCCAGAGCAATGGTTTTGTAAACCATCGGTCGTGGGTTCGAATCCCACCTCCAGCTCTAAAAGAGGCTAAGGTGTGGGTTAGAATCTAAATAATTTGGTATAATTTGCAAAAGAAATTCCTGCCGGGATACCGAAGTAGTCAAACGGAGCGGTCTGTAAAACCGCTGGCGCAAGCCTTCGTAGGTGCAAATCCTGCTCCCGGCACTTGGAATCTATAATATTTTAAGAAAGCCAAAGCCTGGATAGCTCAGTTGGCAGAGCACATTCTTGGTAAGAATGAGGTCGTGGGTTCGACCCCCACTCCAGGCTCAAAAAGCTTTGCTTCACATGAAAAATAGCTCTTCGTCCTGAATCTTTTTCAATCCCGAAAAGGACGGGCAACAACAACCACCATTGCACCCGGGCAAGCTAATTTGGAACTCACCGTCACTACCTCGTTTTCAACATTTTTTCCGGAAATATACATCGCCATGAATTGAACCGAATCACCTTGAGTCATCGTACAACGATCACAGAGGACCCAATCACCGGTCATGTTTTTTCCTGAGGATTGCCGGCCTTGGGCTAGCAATCCCCGGCTAATAAGCCCCTTAATAAATGGGGAATTCCGCGGTAAGAGAAGGCTGACGCTTCCTGAATCCTGGCCAAACAAGTTTAAGATTAAATTAAAATCAACTTGATCACTGCCTTCAGTCTGATCGGCTGGCAGCAGATGGACAAAAGCTTCCTCCATCACCCCGGCGGGTAAGATCTGGCTGGTAAGAAGAACTTCTGCCTGGGCTGTCTTTCCCTGGGACGACAACCCAAATAGAACGGCCATTCTCTTCAGTAACTCCTGCTGAGCCACCGGCAATTCCTCGTCAGCACAAGCAACCAAAAAAGGCTGGCACGTCTCTTGGCCACGACTATCTTTAATATGAATTGCCGGAAAAGCAAAGGTCGTCAATTGGAATCGGCCGACACGATTCTGCCGCGGTTGCCAGATATTGCTTTCCGCTTCCGATACTCCGGGAGTCCGGTGAACTTTACCAACTTCATTCGCCAATCGGGTCAAAGCCTTAAATACGGGCATTAATTGCCGGTTTTCCGATAAAACTTCTGCCGGCAGTATCTGCTCTACCTGCCAGTCAAAACGACGACTAACCTCCACATAAGAGCGATGAGCAACTACCGCTGCGGCCAAAGCCCGAATGGATATCTCCGGCGGATAACCACCTCTGTCCAAGGGACCAGTAATTAACCTCCCTGCCTGCCACAGAAGTCTTCCCAGTTCATCATCGGTTAGAGGCTGGTTAATCCCTTCAATGCCGATTAATGATTTGACAATTTGAGGGAAATTGTCTTTGTTGGCTTCCGGAAGAAGAACCGGCAATGCCGGCTCTTCTTTAAATTCTAAAGCTGAACGCGCCCGCACTGGCGTAAAAACTGCCTCACGCCCCTCCTGGCCTTGGTAAACCATAGTCGCTTTATCATTGATCATGACGATTGTACCAACATCCTCCGGAGTAAGAGTAAAGTGTTCACCGCCGACTGCTAAGCCGATAATCTCAAGCTTTCCACGGTTTTCCTTGGCAAAAGCCAGAATCACTGTCCCTAAGGGGTTAAAGACCCAAGAATGAAATCTTCCTTCAGCGCTAGTTACTGAACCACCCCCGGAGGTTCCCATTTTAACCCTAAAAGGCTCTGTGCCAACATCAGGCAGCCCTTTTTGGTCACGAAGAATGCCAATTAGATCCTGCGTAGGAGCAACCTTTATCGCCGAACCGCCAACTGGCTCAAAAATTGCACTTGGAGTTCTACTTTCACCGTTAGCCATTTTATACTCTCCTAAAACAAATTTTAATAAGCATCCTGATAGGATTATTACATATTTTTCAAAGTATTTTGTATCACCTGAACCGGAGACACCGGTCCGAAATGCCCCAGTTTCCATTGAGCATACTGGATAGCAAATAACAGATTATAAACTATAAGAACAACCAAAATCGGGAAAACATAGGTCAGCTTTTTCCTGAACCGCCGTAAAAACCAAAAAAGACCTAAAGCAAAAAGCGGACTGAAATCAACCATCCGTCGGGCTCCGAAAGAATCGCTGCCGTGCCAATCGATATTGAGACCGGAAATCATGGCTGCCGCCGCCAAGGTTAAAACGCTCGACCAGAGAAGTATTTTATTGCTTCCGGCCAAGCGAATATCTTTTTTTTTAAAAATGGAAATAAGATATCCGATAATCGCGAGTAAAAAAAGCGGGTGCCAGCTAAAAAGGCCATGGTGCCACGAAAATAAAAATTTAAAAAAATTGGTGATCTTTAAAGAAAAAAAGCCGGCTCCCTGGGGGATAACTAAAATACGTCTATAGACCTGTTTCCAAAATATCAGCTGAGGTGAAAAGGTAATCAAAAACCCTACCATGCATAATAAAAAAGCCGCTGCTCCGTGAACAAAACCGGTTCGTTTATCTTTGACGTCAAAAATTAATTCGATCATCAAGAAAAAAACTAAGAGAAAGTTAGGCCATTTGATTAAAGCGGCCAACCCGAGAATAAGACCGGCCAGAAACCAATCAAGGTTTCTCTTGCTTGCAATCCGTCGCGACCAAAAATATAGAAAAAGGCTATTTGAGAAAGCCGACATCACATGGGGCATTAAGGGTTGGTATAAAAAATAATAGACAAACGGGGTAGCGCCAAAGATCAATACTACCGTCAACCAGTATAAATACCCACTTCCCTTGGTAACTTGTTTTAAAAATAAATAAATTAATATCAAGCCGACGATTCCGTAAAAATAAGTTCCCAAAACTAAGCTTTTAAAGGAGCTGCCGAAAAAACCGATTGGCGGCGGTCTGTTGAGCTGTTTTGATTCAAGCAATAAGTGAGGTGCAACCCGGTATTCGGTTGAAAAAAGCTTGGCAAACGGCAGCCAAAGAAAAGACGGGCCAACTGAATAATGATAAACGGAGTGTCCGGTCTCAGTCACATGACGCCAGTCATAAGGTAGGCAGCCGGTCAGAGATTCAAAGTATGAATTTTCATCGGCAAAACGAAAATCACCATCAAAATAAAAAGAACGTAACGGCAAATAATAAGCAAAACCATCGGCTTGGTTATTGAACAAACTGGGAAATGCGGTTAAGCGAAAAGAGAGGTAAATAAAACCCAGAAAGATAGCGAACGGAATCAAAAAACTGCAAATGGTCCTTTTAAATCTCATTCATCCCAAGCGGTAACTTTTGAAGACCTATTCAATCACTTCTTCAGGCTCCATGATAATATTGCCCGACGTACCCGTACCGCTTTCTTCACTGGCCGGCTGAGAAGATTTTGTGCCTTCGTTTTGCTGTCCTATAGGAATAAATACAAAAGTATCGAGAACTTTACTGTAAACATCTTGCCAATAACCGCGTAGATCAGGAGTCATTTCAATCAATACCAAAGCGTCAACATCGATGGCCGCCGTAATTATCTTTTCCGGATTACTGTAGACAACTTTTTTGGCCGGCTCGCCTCCTAACTCAGTATCAACTGCCTGGCCGTCAGTCCCTTCGTCTTTTAACCAACTATCAATAGTCCGATATTTCGTGTCTTTGACCCAAATCACAATGTTGCCTTCGTAATCAGGCGACGTTAAGTCAAGATGGGCATAATTTTCTTCGTCTTCTTCATGCGGGTCAATCTTGACTTCCGCCGGATAAGAAAAAGTAAAACCGGCCGGGTCTTCCCACACTGACATCGTTACCGCCTTCTGGGGCAGTTCTTCTGGCAGAATAGGCTCGACTAAGCCCGGCTTTTCAAAAATCTTTTTTGACAGAAATATTCCCACCGACACCAGACCGGCAACAGCGATAATAATGATTAAAATAATCAAGTTTTTTTTGAGATTGGTTTGCGACATTATTCTATTTAGTGGTTGCCAAATAGCGCTAAATATATTATTGTTTTACTAATGCCAGTTTATCTTCTTTTAACTAAGTTGGCAAGAGCGGAAATATGAATAGAAAAAAAAGGCTGATTATTTTCTTTTCACTCTCGCTTTGGTTATTAGCCCTGATAACGGCTGACTTCTCTTTGGCAGCCAAAGCTCGACCGTCTCGGGGTACCAAAACTACTGCTACCACTACGACAAATTATAGCCGGAGCCGGGGTGTCAAGTCTTCAGTCAAATTAAGACCCGACCGCCTGGGGGTATTAATCAATTTCGGGGATTTCGGCGATGCCGTTTCTGTAACTTACACTCTAACCTATACCAGCAATGGAATTTCTCAGGGAGCGATGGGAACCGCCACACAGGAAACAGCCGGCCAACAACGGGAGCTTTTATTCGGTACCTGCTCGGGGAGCTACTGCCGCTGGCATGGCAATATCCAAAACGCCCGTTTGACTATCGATTCCAAACTCAAATCAGGTATAGTTATCCGCAAGCCCTACCGAATCAAAATCTGAAATTCCGAGGTTTTGAAGAACTTTATTAATTCCCCACTTTCGGAAGCTAGAGATTTCATTTTCTTTTTTTCATTTTTCGTGATAGAATCTCCTTTAGGAGGCTAAAAATATGGCGAAAAAAGGACCAAGGCAAATCTCGGCTTTAGTTTGCACTGTTTGCAAATCGCAAAACTACGTGACCGAAAAAAATAAAGTTAACACCCCGGACAAGCTGGAGCTTAAGAAATATTGTCGACGTTGCCGCAAGCATACTATTCACAAGGAAACCAGCAAGCTGAAGTAGCTTTTCCGAAAGATCACCATTGCCAACCAAATAAACACTCCTCTGTTTTAAGAGCCAGAAGCAATGTATAATAGCTTTTAAATATCTAGGGGCGTAGTTAAGTGGTATAACTGCTGTCTCCAAAACAGCAATCGGGGGTTCGATTCCCTCCGCCCCTGCCACGTTCATGTGTCAACTAAATATGTATCGAGTTTATGTCAACTAATTTAAAAAGATTTGACTAGTCGATTCGGAAAGGAGAAATCACACTGAACGTGGCCGGCCAGTACTTCTATACTTACATTCTCAGAAGTAAGAGAAATAATAAGCTTTACATTGGCTTCACTTCTGACCTAAAAATCAGGCTAAAAGAACATAATCAAGGCGAGAATAAAGCCACTAAACCTAATGTTCCTTACGAATTAATTTTCTATTGTTCGTTTAATAATCAAAAAGACGCGATCAGCTGCGAAAAATACTTTAAAACAACCGCTGGTTGGCGAAGAATAAAGCAGATGCTTAAAAACACACTTGAAACAGATTAGGGCGCCAAATATACCCTTCGAAACAGGACTTTTACAACTTGAAGGTGATATTCCTTACCTTCCCAAGGTACAGGAAGAAAAGCACCTCCGAAGTGAAAGAAGGTGTTTACCAGCAAGGGGAAACACACCTTGGAGGTGGGAATGTCGTCAACTAAGGCCTGCTTTTTAGGCTCAAATGTGTTAGAATTCCCGTATGGTTGAAGTAGTTTTTGAATCACACGGAACAACTAAAGATAACGAAACACATCTTTCTTCTGGACATTTTGATGTGGAACTTTCCTCACTTGGAGAAAAACAAGCTGCAGAGCTGGGAGAAAGATACAAGAATGTCACTTTTGATGCAATCTTCTGTTCTGACTTACAAAGATCATACAAAACTGGAGAGATTGCATTTCCAAACAGAAACCTTCCAATCATTCAAGATAAAAGATTAAGAGAGTGCGATTACGGAGATTATACCCAACATCCAAGTAGTGAGGTTGATGCAGAAAAACCAAAAAGAATTAATGTCCCCTTTCCTAATGGAGAAAGCTATTCTCAATGTTCAGAAAGAATGGAAAATTTTCTCCGGGACTTGCTTAGAGATTATGATAATAAGAAGGTAATGATAATTGGACACAGGGCTACTCAATATGGATTAGAACATTTAATTAAAGGTTTACCTTTAAAAGAAGTCATTCCAGCCCCTTGGAAATGGCAACCTGGTTGGACATATCAACTAACTCAAATCTGAAAATAGTTTCCAACATAGTTTACTACAAATCGGTTTACACGATTGTAGTTCACCAGCCCCTGCTTTTTAGCCTCAGACATAAACCAAAAATTATTGGAAGTTACTAATCTCGTACCTGATTGAGAACCGTCCCCTTTTAATGCTAAAGTTTTAATTAATCCATCATTAGGAACTCCCTCGCCACCTGATACCAAAACCTTAAAAGCTGGTCTATATATTGATTACAGAGATTTGCCTCCCGGCACAAAAAGGACTAAGAATAAAAAGAAGTTTACAGCTTCATTAAACTACTTCAAAGATGGAAGTAAATATAATGACGCAGAAGTCTTAAAAACTTGCATGAAACCTAAAATTATTTTTTATGCCACCAAAGATGAGTTCACTACACCTAAACAGGTCAGAGAAATTTATAAGACAATTCCTGAGCCAAAAGAGTTACACAAAATTAATTGTACCCACGATTACCGCCTCTACCCTGACGTTATTAAACAAGTAAACGAAAAGGTTGGTTTGTTTATCGATAAGTATCTTTCAGCCTGATAGAAGTTACTAACAAAGTTTCCTCCAGAGGCGGACAGGCTTTAGCCTCTGCCAAACTATCTTAATTCAAAAAAAAGACCCAAATTCTATCTTGCTTATATACTGTTATAATACGAAGCTACCTTATCGCATTCGTCACGAGTCAAAACAACCATACCTCCCAGACCGACATCTCTCGAATAAGCATTCACACTAGCTTTTCTCAATTCGCTACGAACAACTCCCATGCTTTTAGCGTCGGATTCTATTAGTAGCTTTCCTTTATCTCTAAGGGCATTATCCGCAGCAATGACGAACTTTTTGAACAAACTGCTATCTTTAATCGGCTCCAAACCAAAGGCGGTAACTAATGTAAATTTTCGAGCGTTCCTACTTTCTGATAAAAAGTCTATCCCATCACCTCTTTTTACTCTCTCTTCTGGCAGTATGCCTCTCTTAATAATCACTTCAGCAAGCTCCTCGTTCTGTTCTAGTGCAGTTATATCTGCTCCGGGCATGGCGATCATAATCGCTCTTGCAGAATTACCATAGCCAGCACCAAAATCAGCCACTTTCTGAAAATCATCAGGTTCCAAGGCACCCTCCTGAATAGCCTTAACCAAAGGCTCGAGTCTTATCCTCACCTCATAGATCACACCAATCAAACCAGCTTTTTTTATCTCACCAACACACTTTTCGGCCATAATAATATTCTACATGAATTGCGAACATCCGCAAAGTAGTTTCTAACAAAGTTCACTAGCCCCTGTTGCAACCTTCTTCTTCGTACTTCTCGCTCTAGATTTAATAAAAAGGGTATAATTTTAGTCATGATGCAGAAAAGAGAAAAAACTGAAATTAAGCTTTTCCACTACACAGATAATAGTTCTCACATAAGGCAGATCAGAAATCTTCTCCGGCAAGAAAAGTCTCACATGTTAGTTCTGGAAGAACAAGAGATAGAAAGAATTTTGAAAGAAAACCAGGGAGTTCTTGCCTTATTCAACAATATTACTGTCGGCTTTGCTAAGTTCTTTGAAAATGGCAAGAAAGATAACACGCCAGTTCTTGAAGTCGGTTCCCTAGTCGTCCATCCCGGATACCGAAAGAAAGGCATTGCCAAGAAAATGATTAATGAACTGTTATCTACGGCTAAACATACTTATAAAAAAGCACTCTTGGTAGCCGTTATCAGAAAAACAAATATCAATTCATATCGCTACTTCAAGAATCTTGGTGCTCGGGAAATTGCCAAACCTCAAGGCTTTGGATTGTATCCCCCGGGTTGGGGTGTAGATAAATTTCACTTTTTCAGCTTAAATAATATCAAGAGTTAATAAACCAGGTTCTAACATAGTTCACTAGCCCCTGCTTTTTAGGCTCAGAAATTGAAAAATTTCCAAGGTGTCAAGGGAAAGACACCTCCAAGGTGTATTTACTTTAAGGAAAAGTGGCTATATTTTGGACACTGAAAGCTGAATCAGCGTTTCCTATTTCCACTTGCCAAATCCAGGTCCGGCAGGACTGAGATATTCTACCCCGTGGGATCCTTCACACGGGTCATTGTAAATTTGTTGAATTATGGCAAACTGACCCCAAATATCAAGGCCAATTTCGGCCCCGTTGGCCGTTTTCCAGATACCATTTTCCAATATAGCATCAGCGGGGACAGCTACAATCTTGACGAAATAATTCCACTTACAGGTTCTGCCTTCAACTTCATAAACGCCTGATTGATGATTAGTCTCCCAGGCCCCAGAACCTACATAGCTAGTATTACCAAAGTGCCTGTCCAATAAACCATCGTCGTCACAATCCTGATTGGCAATCCAACTATCGTTCCATCTCATCAGCAATTCAACATCTCGATAAGGCCAATACCATTCATTTTCTGCCCCAGGATTTTCGGCCAAATATTCTACATCGTTACCTTTATAAGGTGGAAAGTCGCCTCCGCCAAGGTAAACATTGGCATATGAGCCATTAAACATGTGAGCTTGATAATTGTATCCATACTCATCATAACCTGTCGAAATCGGAGTTTCGTCAAGATAATGGCCCGGCGAATAAGTCAGTTTACCGTCTTGAATGGTAATACAGTCCTTGCTTGCGGATTGATTTTTTTCTCCTAAAATGACTTGTTGAGGAGGCTGGGGAGAAACTTTTGTTTGACCCATGAAAAATCCTATGACAAATATAGAAACTGATACCAACGAGGCTGTAAAAATACTGATTAATAACTTGTAATTCATTCTTTTTCACCTCCTTTCCATAAAAAAATCCGCCCATAAGCGGATTTAATAACTAAGTTAAATAGGTAGCCCAGTTTAACTTCATACATAGAAACACTAGCAAAGATTTTCACACAATGTCAAGTGTCTAAAAAATATTAAGTATCAAGAACACAGTTTAAGCTAATTTATTAACTTTATAAAGAGGTGATGTGGGAACTTAAGTGCATCCTTGACTAACTGTCATTGAAGAATTATTAAAACTTTCTCTAAAATAAGTTCCAACAAAGTTTACCAGCCCCTGCTTTTTAGGCTCAAAAATTGAAAAAATATCCCAGGTGCAAGGAGAAAACCACCTTGAGGTGGGAATATAAATTATTCCTTGAGATAGGCAAAAAGAGAAACTCCCCGAGGATAAAAAACGAGAGTATTTTGAGGAGGATAAAAAGGTTTCTTAAAAAATTGGCCATCAGCAAAACTAAAGGGATTGTCATAAAGAAGGGGAAAGAAAATTTCTGTAGATTGATAATTCTGATTAAAGAGTTTTTTCGCAATATAATCGGCAATGACACTATGGGAAAACCAACCCAAAGCTAAGTCTTGATTTTCGGCAAGCCTCAGTCCAATGATCTCGTCGCTCTCATTTTTTACCAGACTTTTTTGATAGGCGGTGGGATAGTTCTTAGAAAGTAGAGGGATAATTTCTTTTAGTAAAGGATGGTCAAAATTGGTAAGAGCATGATAGAATAACCCGCTGATAAAAACAAAACCCTGTTCCTCGGTGCCTAAAACAGTTCGGTTGTTAAATTGGTTTTTTTCCTGAAAAGAAGGATCTATCGTAAGGGGTATAAAACCATAGGTTGATTGGGCCTTTTCTAGGCTTTGAACGATTAGTTTAGCCTCTTCATTAACTATCTTTTGATACTCATCTTCTTTTAGAAATTGAAAAATTTTCTCAACAGAAAGGTAAGCGGCCAACTGCTTTAAACCAAGGTATGTTCCGTCAGGAGCCTCTTTTAAGGCAGAGTTGCCGTCATTATCATAGGTAGTCATCCTGATCAGTTGGTCAGCCAAGCCATTTTGGTTACCGTCACGTGCCATAAGAGAGTTTATCAATTCTTTTAAAAATGGCGTGATTTCCCTAATAAACTGATGGTCTTTAGTTTGATGCCAATACCAATATGTAAGTAGGATGAAATTTGCATTTTCTTCCACTGGCATCCCAGAGGTTTCCCAACCGTCAATGCCGTAGGCCTGAGATGATTTAATAACAAAACGCGATCCTAAGTCATGGGGAATAACAGTGCCTTTTTCGTCTTTTTTAGCACTCTTTTGCCAAGATTTGAGTTCTGCTTTTAACACCCAGGGAAAATATATACCTTCTAAAACCCCATAGTCGTGAGCAACATCTAGAGTGTTAAGATATTTAAACTCTCCTTCCCAAACATAATATTCTAAATCGTCTTTTTCCTTATCAAAAACCAGCCAGGTATTACCAATATAAGAATGGAATGATTGAGCAAGGAGCCAGTACATTTTCGGAGACTTAGAAAGTTTCTTCGCATTCTGCTCAAATTTATTTCTTTTATCTTCAATTTCCGGCTCGTGATCTAAGGCAAAATTAATAACTGAATCAATGTTATTAAACCACTGTTGGTAGGCAAATTTGAGTTCTCTTTTTTTCTCTTGGCGACTATCAGTAAGGGAGGTACCTTCGAGATAACCAGCGTAAATAAATCTTACCGTATCTTGAGAATAAGGTTTAAGGTTTACTTTCCAAATAAAACCACCGCGGTTATTGTTAATAAATGAGGCAATATCGGTTTGTTTTCTGCTACTGGCTAAAGCAAGCTGCCCGTCTTCTCGGGCATAGTCATTGAAATATGCCACCGAATAATCTTTTTTATCTTTAATTTCTCGAGCATTACCGAGAGAAAGAGAGATATTTTTGACCTGGGAAAGTGGTGTTTTATTAACCAAGGATAGTTCTAGATAGAAGAAAGGGGCTGTACTTAATTTGGTATTATCGTCACGACTTGACTGACTGGGCGAAAATGGAGAAACGATATTAAATGAAAGCAGAAGGTCTTCACTCTCGAAATTGATCTTTTCATAAGTCAGACCAAGGTCAACTGATTGCCTGGGAAAATCACTATTGGCTGATAATGGGAAAAGCTGTTCGGCCTTATCCGGCTCTTGAACAACCAAATTTAAATTAACATCATAATCGGCAAAAGTACCGATTGTGCTTGAGGTGACTTTTTGATTTGAGAAATACCAGTCGAGATTGAAACGCGAACCGAAACGAGAATTCATAACTGTTAAACAATGGGGGAACACTTTTACTTGGGCATTTTCGACTATCCAACCGGTCTCATCAACCCTTTGAGGGCAAGTTAGTACTTGAGAATCAAGGTGTAAAGTTGAGAGATTGTCACAAGGTGGAAATTGTGCAAGGTTTTTGAATCTTTTAAAAAGGACGGCAATTAAAGAAAAGGCAATAACTAGAAGCATGAAAATAATGATGATAACCTTTTTAAGGTCTCTTTTTTTCTGCGGCCAAAAAATCATTTGGTTAAAATTGTATAGTTAATTAAGTCTTTCTTTTGGCTTCCATCTCCGTTTTACCTTAAGAACCTTTCCTTAGCTCTTAAATTGATGGCAAACCAGTTAGGAGACCAGATTGCCTTAGATCTTCTTCCATTATCAATAAAAGATAAACACCGATTCTCAGTTTCGATGAAGAAGGGCCAAGGAAAATCTTTATTATTCGCAGTTAAACCCTACTGCCGACTGTTTCAATACCAACAAGAACCTTCCCTTTAGAAGGAATAATTATCGAGCTTTTTACTTTCTGAGGCTCTGTTTTTTGATCTTGGTTTTGTTTTGACTGCCCCATCATTTAAAACTAGTATAATTATTCGAGAATAAACTGTCAAAAGCTGAGTTAAAGAGGAAGAATTAAAGACTACCAAGCTGTTCATCTGCTCCCTAAACCAGTTTCCAACAAAGTGGTTCGGTAAAGCTTACTATTTTCAATCCTTCGACCTCGCTCAGGATTATAATTTACCCCCGTTATTAATCAATACAAACTAAAGACTCGAGATTACCGTCTTTATCAATTAATTGGTGGCAACCAAAAACTATGTCCTCACATTTTCCTTTCAAGCTATATCTATCCACCAAAACACAGCTTACAGTTCCGCAATCGGTCTGCCTATTGCAGGGTTTACCGTCATATCCGCTAGGCTTATAGCAGAAACTGCCGGCAGGCATAGTACCCAGTTCCATTCCCGGTTTACATAAACCAAATATTTTCAGTGAGTTTGAGAAGTAAGCAACGATTAAAAGCATCGCTATTGCAATTATTCCTATAATAGTAAAATATTTCAGTTTTTTGGTCATCTCTCAAGAGACAAGATTGTTATCATCGTATCACAAATATCAATACCCTTAAATTTCTAAAAAAGATGTTTAGTTGCCCAAAATCTTCAGTCATTAAAATTTATTATATCAAATGTTTTTTGCTTCATAATCAAAATAACTTCATCTTAACTGACTCTTTTTAAGAATAATCGTCAACCATTTCTGGCCTCTCAAGATTCGAGTATCTTGATAAACTGCCTCAAGCCCAAGCCGGTGACATTTTTATTATATCCTCAGGCCGATAAAGAAAATTTACTTTCGGCCCGTCTCTATCAATCACCTTCCTACGATAAGAACCATATTTTGTTGAGATAAAAAAAATTCCTCCAGGAGTAAGGGATCGATAAACTTTCTTCAGTAATTTTTTTACGCTTCCTCTGCCTGAATGGAGTATGGCAGCAAAGGCAAACACTATATCTACTCCCTGCGGATATTCAAAGGTTTCAAAATCGGCTATTATAAAATTTCCTCGGGGAACTTTTTTTCTGGCAATCTTAATCAGCTCAACCGATAAATCAATGCCAAGATAATCATCAGTTTTTTTAGTAATCTCTTTTGCATCTCTGCCGTCACCGCAACCAATGTCAATTACTTTAGGATTTGATTTATCAATGTAAGAAAAGGCCTTTTCAATATCTTCAATTCTTGCTCCGTAATTCTCAAACTTTTGAGAATGAATCTTTGCTGTCTTATTATAAGTATCAATCGTCTGGTATTTATCGCTCTTGCCAGTCATAAAACGATTATATCAGGAAGATTTAACCATAAGCAAAATCATTGTGACTCAAAGAAGTTGATAAACTACGCGCTTATTCTCTAAAATAGGTTCTAACAAAGTTCACCAGCCCCTGCTACATGAAAAATAATTCATTAATTATCTGGTTTTTGAATGAGGTTTTGGTATATTTGTTAACCTTTTATCCGTTTTATACGATCTCCAGTTATCTGATCAAACACCCGTAGCCCCCCCTGGTAAGGAATAACTACCTCGGGTCTACCCGTATCAGCCAGAGGTTTAAAGTCACGGCAATAAAAATCTCTAACTATACAAACAAACCTTTCTACATCGGATCTTGTTATAATTCCGTAGTCTTCTTCAGCCATATCAATTCTGTGCTCCAAAATGCGAGCGAATATTTCTCCAGCATCATGCCAATACTCTAGCCGCTTTGCAGGTAATAAGGAAGCTCTTAGACCAAAAAAAATCGCTTCACAATACCCCCGCGTGATTGCCAAATTATCTTCTTCTCTACCAATTACAAAATGCTTCCCAATCGCTCTGTTTATTCCCCCATCCTTCGCATATTTCTCGTTAGCAGGATCATAAAGTACTGCCTCATCGAAGGAAAAACCAAATAAATCTGTCATCTTTAACCCGGTGACTTCGTTAATGACTACCCAAGAAGCAATCGTATCCCAAAGCTTCGTCGCTTCTCTTGCGTCACAATGAGTCCGAAACTCCCCGGTAGCTACGGCAACTGAACAGGCTGCAGTGGCATCTGTGCTTCTCTGTTGCTTCTGCCCAAGAACCTCAGAGACAACTCGCGCTAATAATTTCTGTTGCTCTTCCTGCCAAGGAAACTTTGTATAGGCACCAAATGTGGGTACTTCGTCAAGTGGCGAAGGTTCAGGTAATGTTATTCTTTCAATTTCTCTTGCTCTTAAAAGCCTGGCTCCTAAGCCCCTAACCCCAACACATCTCTGAGTCCCTCGTTCATTTCCATTTCTGCCAGCCAAATAGTCGGCTACCACACCAATCTCGAGATCTCTCATCTTTAACTTGCCACCATACTTAGCACAAGCCAATACTGTCCCCGATTTTTTACCTTGCGTCTCATTAACGCTTCCATCAAGAGGGTCGATAACAAACACCCAGTCTGCTTCTCCTTCAGGGCAATTACTAGTACCGGAACTTGTTATTTTTTTACCTGTGCTGTCTGCCCTAAGATCCTCTATTTCCCATTCTCCGTCCGTTTTAGTCAACTTAGCCTCAATTTCCCCCCGCATAACAAATTTCATACCGGTACTGTCTAAGACTTCAACGACTCTCCGATAAATCTCAATATCTCTTTTAGTGGTAACATCACCTACAGTAAGCGCATCCCCATGTTCATCAACTCTCTCTGGCTGCAACTTTAGAGCACAGGCCCTTGCATAATCAATCGCTCCCGTCATTATTGTCGCTACTCGAGCTAAAAGCGGGTTCTCCCCATATTCTCTTTCTACTAACTCCATTCTCGCATTAATAGAATTAATGATTATTTCTCCTTCTGCTTGCTCAAATCGCCCCGATTGCTGCAAAAGAGAAACAAAATCAGGTCGGGAAGGTATTTGCGAGACGTCTCTTCTTGTCTCAGTTTCAGTCATTATCGCCTATAATACTAAAAATATTGTCAAACCGCAACGTAAATTACGTCAGGAGAAGACTAAGTCGGATTCTATAACAATTTTTTTTCTAAAAAAATAGATTCCTGACAAAGTTCACCAGCCCCTGCCATTTATTTGACCTTGATAAACCACATTAAAGAAGAATCTTATTGCTTTAGCCATTTGTTTGTATTTTATCTAAAGGCCATAATATACACCTGTCAATTTTGATAAGATATAAATAATCATGATAGAAACACATCCTTTTGAATTTTTTGCTCCTCCAAATGCAAAATTCTTATTGCTAGGCAGTTTTACTGCAAAAAGGAAAGCTAACGACTCTGCCTACGACTGGTTTTATAGTTCTAAAAGAAACCAATTTTGGCCTATTTTGGAAAGGGTTTACAAACTTAGATTAAACAGTAAAAAGGTGAAACAAAAATTGTTTACTAACTTATCTATGGCAATTACAGATATTATCTATCAGTGCGAAAGGAAGAATAATAATAGTAATGAGTAAGGAAGAAAAATAGAAAGATATTCTCAAATTTTTCCTAAATTGGATAGACGGGTTGGGAATTGAGGAATTCTTGGATCTTCTCTCTATCAAACAAGCTTATTTTCAAACATAATGGTTTACCGATGTGCACGTCAGGTGCGGGAAATTAATATTAGCCTAGTTCCAGAGAGTCTTTGGTGACCGTTTCTACTCTGGTCAGATTTTTTTCAGTCAAAACGCCCTTTCTTTTTAAAAGACCAAGGGTGTCATCAATATAATAAGAAAGCGTGTCTAAATTCTTAAACAGAACTTCCTTATTAAAGTCATCAACGTGGATTTCAAAGCCAATGTTAATAAAGATTTCGTCTTTAATATCCCTGGTAAACCATTTAACCAGTGGGATTTGCGAATTAAATTTCAAAAACCTCATAATAACTTCAGTTTGACTAACGGGATATTTAAATAGTTTATGGGTAGATACGTAAAGCCACTGGCCGACTTCCTTGAAAAGAATCAATACCTTCAGAGTCTTGTCGAAATCGGGATTAACATAGGTGAGGACAAATTTTCCCGCTGACCGGGGACTTTTAAAATCTTTACAAGTCCAGCCATATTCCTCTAAAAACTTTCCGATTTGATCAATCATGGTTTAAGTATATCAAATTTCAAATAACAAGATTTCTTCGGCCATGTTTATATTAAATAAACCGAAGCGTTCAAACCATCGGCCCTGAGGCCACTCAAACTCGAGGAACTCGAAGAGATAAATTGACCAGCCTAAACAAAATAATAAAAACAAATAACCCCTTGGCATAAGTAACCTGTTAAAAACGAGTTATCTTATGTCAACCCCGGAATGCTGACAAGAGTTTAAGGTCCGATAGCCGGTATAAACCAAGGAGCACCGAGGCGCCGGGCAGATGGCCGCCGAATAAAATTGCCGGATTCTTGGCCTCTTTAAGTCAAAAATCTTATCTAAAGTAGTTTTTCTTAAATTTCCAAAAGTATATTCGCCGCTGACACATTCAGTCACTCGCCCGTCCGTCTGGACGGCAAAACCGGATCTTGGCTTGAAACAGGGCCCTTCCTGCCCATAAATTCTTGACCCGGGCCATAAAATTGTCGGGACTCCGAATTCTTCCAAGTCAACTTCGGCCAGCTTTTCGAATAAACCGTTTAATTGTCCTTGCGACGGGCAGTGCTTTTGGTTATCAACCGGATCTTGAGAAAGAATACAGGATTCAAAATAGGGAATCAGCTTTTTTCTCCGGCACCACCGTAAAACATCGGCCACCTGATCGATATTTTGTTTGATAATATAGCAATCGATCGCTATTTGGGATACCGGCAAGCCTTTTGCCTCCCGCTCCCTTTTCACTTTAAGAAGTATTTCTAATCCCCTTCCCATCATTTTACTGCCGCCAGGAGTTCCTAGAAGCTGGTCCTGCCGGTGGTTATCAACCGCCAGTCTTTTCAAAATCAAGCTTGCTTGATGCTGGAAAATAAAATGGGCAAACTCATTATTAATCAGAGTTCCGTTAGTAAAAACAACCGAGTAGAGACCTTGGCTGCTAATATGGCGAAGGATCCTTCGAAAATCCGCATCCATGGTCGTTTCCCCTTCGCCGGCAAAAACGATCACCTTAGCCCCTCTTCCCTTGGCAAAACCAACTATCTTTTTCACTTCCTCAAATGTCAATTTGCCGACTTTCTTTCTCCGGTCGACTTTGTTTCTGCCTTTAAAACAACCCTCGCAGGCAAAGTTACATCTTCCTTCTAAGTCAATAAAAGCATGGTTAAATTTAAGCTTTCCTTTCAGCTTGCCTGCAGAAACTTGCATATTGTGTTTGATAATCTCGGTTATTCGTCTTTGGTCGGTGTACAGAGACAAACCGGTTTCCGTTTCCATTTATTTCGCTAACTTGATTTAATTATTTTAGCAATTTTTACAGTATAGCATGACAAGACTAGTATATTTTCATTAGATTGAGTTAGGGAAAACTTTTTCTATATCAGTCATAAATTTTTAAAATATCTGACTGTAACAAATTATAACACTCCATAGAATGGTATACTACTTACTAAGGCAAAATATGGATAATTCTGTTGAAAAAACAACGATTAACCTCTGGGGAATTCGACAAATTAGGCCGATTTCTCCATATGAAATAGAGCGGTCGCAGGCGGCTCAGCTTGAAACACTTTTAAAAGGAAAGGCCGGAGGCATGAATGTAAGAAATACAGCAGAAGTTTTACTTGGCCTTGATCAAGGACTATATGAACTTCCTGGCTATCACGGTAGAACCGCCAGAGAAATTATTAGTAATCTTTCACCGGGTAGTAAAATGCTTGATGTTGCTTGTGGCCAAGGAAATTTCGGTGCTGATATTATGGGAAAAGGCAGATCAGAGGCGATTAATCCCGATGTCGTCGTCTGGGGATTCGACAAACTTTATTTTCCCGGACAAGATCGATTAACCCATATGGTTTATGGTGATGTTATGAGGCTTAACCCAGCTATGTTTGGTGATAGTTTTGATGGTTTTAAACTGGTTACTAGTTGCGCCCTACTTAAGCATTTACCTGATCCCTGGCTGGCAATTCGGCGAATGACTTCCGTTTTAAAACCAAACGGGATACTTCTTGTTACAGGCGCCACTCGGGTTGTTTCCGATGAATTCGGATTTGTCGATGAAGTCTCAGTCGAAGATGAGCGAGGTTATTTAGAAACTACTGATACCGGTAACATAAGCTATTCTGGGGATCGGGGTAATGTCTTTGATACCTCGGGACGAATTGTTCCCCCAGGCGAGGTAGTTGAGATTCTGAATGTTTTCCAGCAAGGAAATTTTAGACTAAAATACGACTTTGTTCGGGCGAAAGATGTTATCGGTGTCCCTGGCCGCGGTGGACAAATTTCCGGACAACGTCTATCTGCTTCTGATAATTTAAGACTCTCGCCTCTCTTCTATTGCCAGGCAAAGGGAAGCGTGGCTTACCTGATTGCTCGGACACCAGAAGAAACGACAACTTTGGGAAAAAACTTTATAAATGTCGAAGAGAGTGTTCGCCGCTAGCCCGTTCAGTTTCTTACCGTGCCGCCTATGCCTCTGTCTCTCCCGTTTTGCCTTCCAAAACCATGCTTCTTAGAAAAAAAATTCTTACGCTTGGCGCAATTTCACTTTCGGAAAAAACTCCCGATGAATTTTTCCCCAGGCATTATCTTTGGCAACTTTATTATTACTTATCCGCTCGCTAGCTTTAATAATGGTCATTGGACCCTCAAATTCAACCACGAAGCCGTTTTTTATCAGGACATCTTTTATTTCAGTGGTAATCCCTTGATTTTCGGCACATAAGACCAATCTTATTTCGCCACCAGGCTTCATAACTCTAATTAATTCGCAAAGAGATCTAGGCACCTCTTCAATACCTAGAGACTGGGGAGCGCTATGCGAGGCAAAAACGAAATCGAATTTATTATCATCATAAGGAATTGCCTGACAGATTGCTTCTCTTTTCTCGTGAGCTGTATGCGAGGCATGTGGTAGACGACCACCCTTCCCAAATTCAGGATCAATAGCGTAAACTCTAGCTCCAGGAAAAGCTCTATCTGGCGGCTCGAACTTCAACCCACTGCCAACATCCAAAATCTTTTTTCCTTCCCAACACTCACGTGGCTTGCCTTGGAGAGCAAAGATCCGAAGATAGTCCGACCATTCAGTGTGAGTAATTGGCTTTCCTCTTGCTTGCTGAATTTCTCGATCCCGAACTTTAACAGAATAAGCTAATTCTTCTAACATTTATAAATCTCCCTATGTTCGTGAGACAAAGAAAACCACCCTAAGGTTGGTAAAATAATCGCTACCAGTTGTTCTTTATGAGGCTAATTATAGCATAAGAAAAGGATGAAATTTTGGAGGGAAATTATAAAGACAACTCCCGGGAGAAGCTTTCAATACTTTGGTAATTTTGAATAATTACTACGCCTATATAGAATGGCTTCTCCATATCGTGATTACAGAACTTTTATGGGTAGAAAACTACCTTGATTGTGATACTTGAGCACAGAAGTAAATTCCACTTAATGATTTTCCTGAAGTAATTTCAGTTCAGCCTTTTTCTAACTTTAGCATTTTTTTCAATATCAAACGGCTTAATTTTTCTTCATGTTTTTTGATCTCTTTGCCAGTAAGTTCACTGTGCGGCTTGCCGAAATCAGCCGGACCCTGAAGACTACTGATTGGCCAACCGGGCAGCCTGACTTTTGACGGTGGAGAAAAGAAAATTATCGGACTATCCAAGGCAAACGAGATGATTTTATCTTGAGAAAAAGCTAAGGCATAAGCAATATGCCAGTGACCGGTCCTCTTCTCTTTCGGAACATTACTGACCAGTTTTTCCCAATAAATCAGTAACTTTCTATCATCAACCTCGTCTTTCCCTTCAATCCGCCTGACGTGAACGCCCGGTTGCTTCTCGAGAGGCAGAAAATCAACATATAAAGACTCATCTTCGGCAAAAACAGGCAATTCAGTCTTTAAACGATAGAATCTAGCTTTAATGATAGCATTTTCTTCAGCTGTTTCCCCTGATTCATCCGGTTTATCCTGAATTCTTAAATCACTAAGACTTAAAATCTCACTTGAGAAATTGGCAAAAACCCGACGGAATCTATTAATCTTGGCTGGATTATGAGTCGCTAATAAAATTTTATCGATTGTTACCATGACTTAACTCTAACAAAACAAGTTTGCTAATTCAATTTAAATAAATCGGCCTATTCATCAAGCCTAATTAGAGCAGGAAAAAATCTCTTATCTCTTCGAGAAGATATCTAGAAACTGGCAGAAATCGAAAATTAAAAGGCTCCTCTGGCTCTATTCAGAAGTTCGGTTCCGGAAGGTTCTCTGACAATCGGCACCCGTAAAAGCTCCTGATTTTGGAATTCCCGGCTTGACCCGTCTTGTGTTGGTACTAACACTTTTCCACTAACTGCAAGCTCTCCTTGACCGCTGGCATGAGTGACAGCCAAACCTTTTATTACTTCAAAATATTCTTCTATCTGACCGGCCTGAAAGTAGTCAAACTATTCGTTCTGTAACCGCCAGGCTCTTTTTCGTCAGCAGTCTGAGCGATAACATTCAAGTCACTCTTATTTCCTAAACCAAATGGCTGACCTTGATCAGCTTTTAATCTTTGCTGGATCACTAAAACCGCATAAGCCGCGACCTGTTCCGGCCGGCCGCCTTTTTCCGGATCAAAACCGGCTAAAATTTGCTGATAGAAATTTGATTCTTGCTCTGGCATATTCTAATAAATGATATAAGAGTCTTTCGGCAAAAAATAAGATCAGAGAAAATAATCAGGATGAGTTATCAGATGTAATACAGTCGGTTTCCTTTTCCCAAACCTTTTCAAATTCTTTGGTTTGCGGATTGAACTGATATCTGCTTTCAACCCGAGTCTGGTTACCATGGTCACCGCAGTCAAACAAATAATCAAATTCACCTTTTTGATTAGGTTTAAGTCTAGGCAACCAACCTGAATATAATACTAATTTCTTATCTACCGGGTCATAGCCGGCTACCAAGCCGTCCCAGAAACCGCAACCTCCGGCAGTCGTAGTCAAGAGAAACTCATACTCTTGGTTATCACCGGTATAGTCCTGAAGTTTTAGCAGTTTAACCGTTTCCAACTGGTCTTTATCTTTATTGTCATACTGACCGACCGGGTATAAATTTTCTTTGGTATTTTCGTAGGCTAACTCCAGACCAGACGGTTGCGACTCCACGTAGGCGGCGGGAACCGCTATATCATCAATCAGTTGTTGACTATTTACTAAAGCCAAATGATACTGGCCTCGAATCGCTTTACCCAAGATGGCTCCCGGACAAGACTCAAAACTCCAAGGCGAAAATTGGTAGTCTTTTTCAATGTATAGTACTAACATTAGTTCATGACCGACATTGGGAACCCTCTGATAATCGCGCAAAAAGACTCCTTCGGGAAGCAAAGCAGAAATTGATTCTTCTTCAGACAGTCGCGGCTCCTTCTGCTTACTGTTCTTTAAATAAATGATTGTTAAAATTAAAGCAACCAAGAATAAACTGATCAGGATTATTTGGTGATGTTTTTTGTTTATCTTCGGCATTTTTTATGATGATTTTATTATAACAAAATTCTACCAGTCTAGATATTTTAAATTATCGGTTGAAATATTTTTTAGTTTAAACTAATTTCTCGTAACCTTCCTTTATTCGGATAATATGATAATTTATAAAAAAGTAAGATATTGATCTCATCTTTCTAACTAACTGCTCGTTATAAAAAATATATCCATTTATTACTCGGGTAGAAAATTATATCTGATATGCTGTAAATGTAGTAGTAATTAAACTAGGTACACTACTGTTTTAAGGTTGTCTTTTCCCTATCATCATCTTACCATTAGAATTGAAAAGAATTACCTTTTTTAAAATCCTTATGCGTGACACTGAAATTGAAATCCAAGTTAAAATCGAAAATAGCCAAGACTTACTTAATTTTTTAGAGAAAAAGGCCAGATTTATATCTAAAAAACACCAGATAGACGAATACTTTACGCCAAGTCATCGTAATTTCATTGGCATTCGTCCGGCTAAAGAATGGCTCCGGTTAAGAAATTCCGACGGAAAATTCTCTATCACTTACAAAAACTGGCATCATGACAAAGACGGGAAAAGCCACTATTGCGACGAATACGAGACCGAAATCGCTAAAATCGACCAACTGAAAAAGATCTTCACCGCTTTGGACTTTAAGCTGTTGGTCATAGTTGAAAAGACCAGAAAAACCTGGGTTTATCATCATTACGAAATTTCCCTTGATTCCGTAAGAAAACTTGGCGATTATGTGGAAATCGAATACCAAGGTCATGACAAAAAAGTTAAGCCTGAAGAAATCACCGGAAAAATGATCAGTTTCCTGAAAAAACTTAAGTGCGGGAAAATCGAAAGAAATTACCTGGGCTATCCTTTTCAACTGCTTTTTCCTAATGAAGTTAAGCACGAAGAACAATAGAAACCGAAAGCCAAAGAATTACGAAGATGATTAAAGAATCTGGCAAAAGATTGCCCCACTATATAAAAATAACCGGAAATTTGCTGCTTACTGTAATATTGACGCTATCCCTGTTATTTCAGAATAGAATCTTGGTTTCTCCTGTAAACGCGGAAGCAGGAAATACTGTAATTACCAAGTGGAAAGGCAATAAAGAGGGGGCTTTGAGTATCCAATTTGCCGATGGCTGGATTTCTCAGGCGGACATTGCCATTCCTGCCCTGAATCAAAGAGGCCTTATTGGCAGTTTTTTTATCGCCCCCGGTTTAGCTAGTGGCTATTACTACAATGCGAGAAAGGAAATTTGGGAAAATCAGGTTTACCAAAACGGTCACGAGTTTGATAACCATACTTGGTCTCACTCAGGAGCTCAAAGTTATGAAGAAGCAGACCAAGAAATTAGCCGGTTGGCAGAGTATATCTGGAGTCTCAAACCTAACGACTTAAGTAAATTTCACGCTTTTGTAAGACCAGGTGGTGTTCCTTGGGAAATTACGGCTTCTCAAGAACAGACAATTCTTAACAAATATCATGTTTTCCGGTTACCATGGGAAGGACACCATTCATTTGCCGATGAATACGAATGGTCGTCAACGGTTGATAAAATGTTTGCCTTCGTTCAGCAAGCGATAGATGAGAAAATTTGGGTTAAGGTAGCCTTTCATGGCATCGATGAACATGGTTTAAGCGTCAATAAAAGTAACTTTCTGGGATTTCTTGATAAAATAGCGGCAGCCGAAGATAGGGTTTGGAACGGTGGGTATACTCAAATCTATAAGTATATTCAAGAAAGAGATACGGCAACAATTTCTATACTGGAAGTAAATGAAAATCGGATTATTTTAAAACTTATCTCGGACCAAGACTCATCTCTCTACGACCAACCGCTTACTTTAATAACAGAGGTACCGATTCATTGGCAAACCTGTCTCGTCAATCAAGACAGAACCTATCCGGTTAAAAACGGACATGTTCAATATGAAGTCATACCCAATAAAGGAGATACTATCTTAACTGGCAACCCAAAAGACTGCCTTACCGGCAATGATAAAAAAATAAACGCGGATGATGTCTTGTTACTGCTGGGTAATTATCTTAAAACGATTATTCCACTTGATTTTCATGGCGACAATTTGATCAACACCATTGATTATGGTTATTTAATCCAAATTTGGGGTCAAACCTGTAATTGATCAAATTGGATTAACCGGCTTTTTTGGAGATTACACCGGTTTTTTGATCCAGAATTCGAAAGATTTTTTTAACTGCTTCCGGATGCCCCCATTCGATAAAACTTACGCCCTAGTTTGCCTCTGTCGCGTCAATAAATTTATGGAAAATCACAGCGGATGTGGTAATATACCAGCTTCCTCCCATTTACGCTCGAACACTTCCCGCATTACCAAAGCTGCCGGTGCGTAATCAAAACGAATACCAATATTCTCCGACCCTTTTTCTTTTGAAAAGGAAAGCAAGTAAACAATCCGTTTATCAAAAAGCATAATCCGTGCCTCAATTGAAGGCATAATCCTTACCTTAACGCCCATTTTTTTCCAGTTTGCAAACATCTCTTTACTCTTTTGACTTCTTGTTTGAACTAACATACGTACAGGCACCTTGCGGTCGACTGCCTGCTTTAAGGCCCTTATTGTTTCGGCTGGAAGCTCTGCGCCAGAGATAATTAAACACACCTCAGACTCTGCACTAACCAAATCAGCTGTTGTCTTTTGTATCGACTCATCACGACTTTGGATAAATGACAAATTCAGCATTACTCTATTTTGTTCACTAATATGAATTCCATTTTTGTCTCTTAGATCAAATACCCTTAAAAACCAATCTCGTTGAACGCAAAGAAAAAGACTCAGCGCTTTACTGGCAGGTCGAACTTGAAATTTCCTCGGATAAGATCTTGTCATGGCCATCAACCCATGATTTTGAAGTATTTTGGCTAATCTATACACAGCGTGCGGGTAAATATTCAGTTTACTGGCAATCGCCCTTGCCGTGAGTGGTTCTTGAACATGATATAAAAATCGATATACCCGAATGGCCAGAGGTGTAATAGTCGCTTTCATAAATCCAGAGTATTTTAACATTATTTTATCAAACTTTCAGCTAGCCTGAAAATATTGGCTAACTGTGAAAGAACGGTCATTACTAAAAGAAATCTCAATAAACATTGCCCTTGAAAAACTCTATTCCCTTTTTTCTGGTTGGGGCTTAAGATCTGAAGACTTCGTTCTCGTTGATGAGTTTGCTTACCTTCTCCAGGGATATGAGGTTGTAGCTACCGAAGTGGCAAACAAACATTTAGATGTCTATGTCAATCCCCAACAACTTTCCTGGAAGGATAAGGGAGAAAGGAGTATCATTCCTCCTAGAGATAGTCGTGAAATGGATGACTGGATCGATTTTATGCAAGAAACAGGATATAGCTTGGATATATTAAGAGCCAAAGGAGGAATATTACAAATACCATCTGTGGATTATCCGCTTCCATCCGGTAGCTCCATAAGACTTATGAAAGTCTATGAAATGACTGAGACGTTCGTTGAACAAACCTTGATGCACTATTCGCTTTCAGATGTCGGAGAAGAAAAGATAAAAGAATGGCTAGCCAAATTAAATCTAATCCAAAAAGCAGCTAAAAAGAAAAACGATGAAAAAACGGCTAAGCTTTGCGGAGATAAGCTAGTTTTGTGCCAGGAGAGATGGCGAGCTGTTCTCTAAATCAGATTTCAACTACTCCAATAATTTCAGAGCACTTACTCCAATTATGTGCTTATAAGAAATTTATTTATTTACCGTCGCGCAGATAGAAAACCATATCGGATGTGGTAGAATTTATTAGCTTAACCAGTCGTTTTCGAGACGGAACCGGTTTTTTGATCCAGAATTCGAAAGATTTTTTTAACTGCTTCCGGATGCCCCCATTCGATAAAACTTACGCCCTGATTTGCCTCTGTCGCGTCAATAAATTTAACAATCGGGACATTATCCCGAGTCAGCTTTTGTTTTTCGAGTTTAGCGATTGCCGGTTTTGAAAACCACCGGGAATTTTTAATTTCGTGATCCCAATGCTGGGTGAGCTTCCTGAAACCTTCGCCATAAAAAATGAAGTTTATAATATAGATCGTTCCTTCCAGAGTCCCCGTAGCAACTACTCCCAGTCTTTGGATATTAGTTTCACCGCCGGTTTCCTCAAGAAGTTCTCTTTTGGCTGCATCTAGGATCTTTTCCCCTTTATCTACCTATCCATGAGGCGTCGTCCACTTCCCTTTAGAATGAGTATTGATCCCGGCAACAATTTTATCGGTTGCCTCCTGAACTAAAAGATAATTATTATCCTTTTTGACTAGACAACTGGCAAGAATCACCGGCCTGATCATAATTTGATTATCTGAAATTTATTGATAAATTTTTTAATATTAAAATAGAAATCTTCAGCCACTTTTCTTCAAAGACTGGAATTCCGGCTTGGTTAAAAAAGGATTCGGCGGCTTAGTATCTCTTTTATAAGCTTCTTCCAATTCACCCGCCAGTGGCTTTAGGAAATCGAGACTATCATTTAAATTATCTCTCAGCCGTTTGATCGTATTACTCCACAGATAATCAAACCATCCGTATTTCATGCCCTGATAACGCCACTCGAGAATCTCTATTAATAAAGCCGTAACATCGGCCACTCCCAACAGTTTTTTCTCAACCTCAGTCAGATTCTGGCTGTCTAAATCCAGATCAACTTCGCTTTCCAGATAATCCTCAATCGCTTGTCTGGCCTTACTTTCCCCTTGTTTGATTAGACCTAAGAAATTTTCCGAATCTTTATCCGAATTGCTAAAGTAACTCCGGTAACTTGGGCTGCGAACCGGAATATCAAGCAAAATACAGTCTGTCCAGTCCCCGGTCAAGGCTGCCTCAAGTAGCTTTCCGATATCTATCTCTAGGTTGTGTTTTTGGGCAACTTTTCCCAAAAGCAAGGCAATATTGGCAACTTTATAACAATGATCGGCAACCGAATCAGTATGAGTAGGACTTATTCCGGCACAAAGAATCCCGCCTGTTCGAGGGATCCGTGCCAGATTATCCAAAACCTGAATCAAAGTAAGAACTTTTCTCATTGAGACTCATTATACAACAAACTAATAACAGAAAAAATTTGTTACC
The DNA here is from genome assembly GCA_035529595.1 of Bathyarchaeia archaeon. Lineage (GTDB taxonomy): Bacteria > Patescibacteriota > Microgenomatia > PFEM01 > JAFGMK01 > DATKWK01. Next base: position 67,749 of record DATKWK010000023.1, on the reverse strand, counting down.
TTTCTGTTTTTTTGGTTTAATTACACTGGTGAAGAAAAAATCAAAATCCAGAAATAGCCGATTAGTATTTTTCTTTTTATTAATATCGTTTGCTTGCGGCTATCTTCTATTTCGAAATCTTTATCATCAACAAGCAAGCATAATTAAAACAAGGGCGGTTGAAATCAGCCAGTTGCAAGAACAGATAGAGATCCTCAGAGAGGAAAAATGGGTTCTTCTGCATCCGACACCGGTACCGGAACCACTGAAATATGTTAAAAAAGAAACTCAATTTTATGATCTTAACTGTCTTAATCTGGAAAATAATCCAGCTGAGGAAATTTCTGATTTTAACTGGAGAGAAACGGTGCAAAATCAGCTCGAAAAAAATGAGCTGCCTGTTTTCTTCTGTTATAATCCATCGCTTAAAAAAGCTGCCCTGCTTACCCGGACAGAAACATCTCCTGGAGGAGCATTATTTAAAATATATTCAGTTGATACCCTCTCCGGTGAATTTCAAGCTTTAAAAGAAATTAACGGTCATTATCTTGGTAATTGGTGCCGGCAGATAACTGCCTGGACAAAAACGAACGATATTTATTATGAATGTGGAGGGGGTGACGGACCTTGGGAAAATTTAATAACTTATCAACTTAATCTTGACACCAAGGAAGAAGGAATAATCGAAAGCTGTTTTATGTTTGAAGAAAACGAAGATTGCTATCATTACTGCGATTCAAACAGCGATTGCCAAAACGATGATTACTGTGATCAAGAAACAAGTAGCTGCCTTGACTGCCCGTGTTATTAATATTTTTTAAGTATTTACCTTATTATCTTATTAAAATTTATACAGCCGGAAACAAAATCCTAGCGTACTTAATCGTACCTTTCAGGGAAAATAAGCTCTATGCGTTATAACTACTACCTGTAAATTTTTTGACATCTCTATCTAAATAAATTATTATTCTTATCAAGAAGTCTGCCCAGAAAAAATATGTCCAGTCCGCTTACCAGTTGGTCAACGATTACCAAAGAGCACCAGTATTCCCGCAAGAATGGTGCGGCCCATAAGATGAGCGTAAAAGCGGAATACTTGTCATTACCCTGGGGCGATACCTTTTTGGGAATTAGTTCGGTCAGTTTCAATCCGGAAAAAGACGCTGTTCCAAATCCCTTTCGGAAAAAGGATTATCTTACCAGCCGCCTGCCAATGATTCCGGCTTTCTTTTTGCCTTTGGTGTTTGTCCTTTTTCTGGTATCGGCTGCCTTAAATTTTGCGGCCAAAAATTATTATTTTGCTGTGGCTTTTCTTGTCTGGGCAGTGGCGATCCAGTTTCTAAATATCCAGATTGTTTCAAAGGCGGAAAAGTATTTTTTGGAGACAATACCCAAAAAAGACCAGTGGCAAGAAATTCGTCAGGACAAATCATTTTAATTTGATTTTCTCTTTCAAGTACTTAAACATCTCTTTCCCGATTTCTTTATCTTGGAGCATGAAGTCAACTACGGTTTTATGGTAATTAAGTTTGTTGCCGGCGTCGTACAGATGGCCATTTTTCAGCTCGACCGCTAAAACCCGTCTTTTTTGACATAAACGGGAAATCGCATCAACCAGCCAGATCTCGCCGCCTTTTCCGGGTTTAAGTTCCTCTAAGATAGGGAAAATATCGGGCGTCAGTATGTAAGATCCATAAGCGGCCAAATTGGAAGGCGCTTTCTCCGGTCCCGGTTTTTCCACCAAACCTTTAACTTCATAAATTTCTTTTTTAAACGGCATAATTTTACAAACGCCTCGCTTTTTTAATTCATTATCGCCAACCCTGATTCCGGCAATCACCGGCGACTGGTATTTATCGAAAGCCTGTAGACATTGCTTTAACCTGGGCGGTTGGGCGTAAAGAAACTGGTCACCCCAGAGAACGGCAAACGGCTCGTTGCCGACGACTCTTTTAGCGCACAAAACCGGGGTCGCATTACCATAAGACCCTTTCTGCCTGATAAAAACAAAGTGAGCCATATCGGCCACTTTTCTGATTTGCTCAAGTTCCTTGGTTTTACCCTGTCTTTCCAGGTGCCACTCAAGCTCGGGTAAATGGTCAAAATAATCCTCGATTGCCCGCTTGTGCCAGGAGGTAACGATAATAATTTCTTCAATTCCTGAGCCAACACACTCTTCAACCACATACTGAATCACCGGTTTATCGACAATCGGCAGCATTTCCTTGGGCATGGCCTTAGTCCAAGGCAGAAATCTGGTTCCTAAACCGGCGGCTGGAATAACGGCTTTTTTAACTTTTATCATTCTTATCAAGAATACCGAACCGGAAAACCTTAATCAAGTAAGAATAATTCTGAGACTGTTGAATAACTGCTTGTCGTATCTATTCAGACTTCAGGAAGAAAATAAGCGAAATTACTCCTGCGAGGTGTCCGAATGGACTCCTCGGAGGTGTAATGAGCGAAACTAATTTAAAATATTTCTTTCTAGAGAGTGAACAATTAGGGTGTGTCAGAAAATTTCAACCATAGATTATTTTAGTGTATAATCTCAACTAGATTTAATTATTAATAAAAAAATCTTTATGATTCCTAAAGACCTGCCTCTAATTATTATCCAGAAACTGGTCAAAATTATTTTGCTCTTGGTCGCCGGTTATTCCCTGCAGAAAGTAACTAATCTGCTAGTGAAAAGACTGAAATTCGCTCCCGAGAAAATCGGCAAAACTTCTCTGGTCAAAAACAGAGAACGAATTAAAACCATTACCGGTTTAATTAAAAATACGACCATAATTGCGATTAATTTTATCGTCCTTTTAATGATCCTGACGGAACTCGGAATCGATATCCGTCCTTTAATCGCCAGCGCCGGGATTTTGGGCTTGGCGATCGGCTTTGGCGCCAAAAGCCTGGTGGCCGACTGGATCGCCGGTTTTTTTTTGATCTTTGAAAACCAATTTAACGTCGGTGATAAAATCCAGATCGGCACCAGTAAAGGCAAAGTCACCAAATTAACCTTAAGAACCGTCACTTTAAAGGATGAAGAAAAAAATCTTCACATCATCCCTAATTCCTCGATCAAGTACGTCACCAAATATCCCCCGAAAGAAAATCGGCTATAATTACTAATACTGGCAAAAAATCTTCCTCAATATTGCCCTGAAAGTGTATAATATTCATATATGAGGCAGGCAAAACTTATCTTCCGTCTTCTGTCTTTTTTGGCTCTTTTTTTAATTACCGCCTCACCAGCCACAGCGGAGACAAAAACTCTTCAAGTAGAAAAAGATGCTTTTGCCAACGAAGCCTATCCGACCCGGGATTCCGGCAGTCAACAGTTTTTAACCATCAGCAACGAACCAATCAACCGCTTCGGTTATCTTGAATTTCAACCGGCGGATTTACCGGAACAGGTCCAATCAGTCAACCGAGTGCTTCTAAGATTTTATGTCTATGAGCAAAATTACAGCGAAGTGGCCAAAATTGATATCGGTCCGGTGAAAGATAATTGGGAAGAATCCGGCATTACCTGGGAAAACCGGCCTCAAGTCTACCAGGAAGACACCCGAAGTTTTGAAATCACTTTAAGTACCGGTTGGAAAGAAGTCGATATTACCGAAATTTTCAATCAGTGGTTAGAAAATAAAGTCAAACCGACCAGTATTTTTATCTATCCCAGCGGTTATTTGTATGGCTTATCAACCGGCGGTTTTGCTTTTTCCTTTAAATCACGGCAATCAGCCGCTAATCCGGCCGAACTGGTTCTTGACTATAATTTAACGGTTACTCCTTCACTTCCGGCAACAATTTATCCTGTTACCGTGGTAGAGATTGAGGCAACCATTACCCCCACACCGGAGGAACTTTCACCAACTCCTTCCCCAGAGCCATCTCCCATACCGGAACCAACACTAACTCCGGAAGAACCAAGACAAAAAATTACCCTTCTGCCCGGCCAGATAATCTTGGCCGGAACGATAGTAGTTCTTTTCACCGCCTCAGGGTTAATTTTTGCCCTTTGTGCCTTAAAACGAAAGAAGGAAAACTAAGCAAAGAATTTCTTAAATTTTATGTTGGTTGCCAGCCAACGTTCGGGGTCTCCGGTCGTTAACCACTCTCCAGCGGATATCGGCTGAGCGATTACCACGCCGGTTTTGGCAAGAATTTTCATCGTATCCGTAAAGAAAAGTTCTTTACGCGAACTTAATTCCTGATGTTCCAAAACCTTGACTGCTCGGGACGAAACTACAAATCTGCCAAACTGAACTAAGTTTGAGGGTGCTTCGTCTGCCGACAAGCCCTCTTCTACGGTTTCAATTTGATAAGAAACCGGGCTGTCTTTTTTAAACCTGACTGAACCGTAACGGTCAACATCAGCCCAAGGAACTCTCTGTGCCCCAAAGACCGCCGCAGCTTGATATTTTTCAAAAGTCTCAATCAGCTTGGAGATGAAACGACCGGTTTTTTTCTCGAGAATCAGATCGTCGCCATACAGATATACAAAGGGATCACTACCGATGAAATCCTTAGCTGCTAAAACCGGTGCACCGGTACCATAGGATAAACGCTCGGGTTGAGAAATGAAAACAAGCCGCCGGCTAATTTTCCGCAGTCCTTCAAGAAGATGATATTTACCGACCCGTTTGAGATATCGATCGAGATTACCATCAGCGGAAAAATATTTTTTGATTAAATTATTACCTGTCCGGTGAACAATCGCGACTTTTTTAATACCGGCATTAATAACCTCTTCGACCAGATGATGAATTACCGGCTCACCCATAACCGGTAAGAGTTCTTTAGGATAGGCTTTCGTTACCGGCAGGAAACGGGTCCCGTTACCGGCCGCCGCGATAACGGCTTTTTTGACCATATCTACGAAATAATAAATAGAAAAACCAAGCGCGTCAGCTTTTGCTCAAAAGCATTATAACATAAGCAAAAAGTTTGCTTTTATGGCCAGTTCTGCTACAATGCTTATCAATGAGTTTATTAATCCGCATTCAGGAAGATACTCGAAAAGCCTTGAAGAATCGTCAGGAACCTGATCTTTCGATTCTTCGGCTTCTTCAAGCAGATATTAAAAATAAAGAAATTGAAAAAGGCCGCCGGCAATTAACTGAGGAAGAAATTTTCAAGCTTATCAGTACTCAAATCAAAAAATTAAAGGAAAGCCTGGTTCTTTTTGAAAAAGGAAAAAGGCCGGACTTGGTGACCCAGACAGGCGCCGAAATTAAAGTCTTGAACAGCTACTTGCCGCGACAGCTTTCGGATGAGGAGCTGGAAAAGGAAGTCGGCAAAATCATAATCGAAAATCCGAAAGTTACCAACCCCGGCGCCTTAATCGGAATTTGCATTAAAAACCTGTCTGGCCGGGCGGATAACCAAAGAATTGCCGAATCGGTCAAGAAAATCCGTAAGCTCCAGTCTTCTCCCGCCTAAAAGTTAACCGCCTTTTTTTTATTTCTTTGAGTTATTTTGTGTGATAACATAGTTTTTGCACATGGCAAGGCGAAATAAACGAATTCAAGTATCGGTAATAGTCTGCGCTTATAACGAGCAGGAGCATCTCGGCCAGACACTGACAGACCTTATTAAATGTCCGACAGCGGAAGAAATTGTGGTGGTTAATGACGGGTCAACTGACAAAACCGAAACTTTATTAAAGAACTTCGGCAAAAAAATTAAACTGGTCAGTTACAGGAAAAACCGCGGCAAGGGTTATGCTCTTTGCCAAGGGATTAAGGCTGCCCAAGGCACAATAGTCGTTTTTTTGGATGCCCATCTGGAAAAACTCAGGGATAAACACTTGAAAAAACTGGTGCAGCCTATTCAGAAACAGGAGGCTAACTATGTTCTGGCCTATTTTAAAATGCAACTAGTTAAAAGTGATCTTTTTGCCGATCTGACCGGGCAACGGGCATATTTAAAAGCTCTAATTTTACCTTACTTAAAGCACCTCAAAAAAACCCGTCTCGGGGTTGAGACTTATCTGAATGAAATCTACAAACCGCGCTGGGGAAAGATTGTTTACCTGAATGATTTAGTCCATCTGGTTAAATACCGTAAAATGCCGACTAGCGAAGTGCTGCCGGCCTATCTTCAGGAAATTTTGGAGATTTCCAAAACGAAATTAGAAATGCAGATAAACCAGCACCGGCAATTGATGAAAATCCTTAATCCTAAAGAAATAAAATCAATCAAAGCGTTTCGGAAAAAAGTGGCCGAAATCAAGGATAAAGAAGTTTCTGATCTGATTAAAAATTCGATCATTCCCTACCTAAAAAGAATTACCGGCTAAATCACCAAGGTGTCTATCGGTGTTCACCCCGGGGTGCACGGGTATTGACACCCCGGTAAACACTTCTTAACGCAACCAAATTGAATACAAAAAAAGGCAAAACCAGAAGAATAATCTACACCTTGAGAGCTCGAAGATACTTTTTAAATTCAGGGCCAATGTCTTCCCTATCCAGCGCGTAGGTCACCATCGTCTGCAAATACCGAAGAGGATCACCGGTCGTCATCCAGTAACCTTTAATCGGCTGGGCAATGATTTTTTCACTTTTAGCCAGATCGTTTAATATATCAGCTATCCAAAGCTCGTTGCCTGTCCCATAACGGCCCTCGGCAACTCTCTTTTCCGCCTGCTTAATCACCTTATAGGAGAAGATAAAACGACCGAATTGAGCCATATCAGAGGGCGCCTTCCCCGGAGGCATTTTTTCTAAAATCTCCACAATTTGGTTAATCTTTGTCCCTTTTTTGTACCTGACAGTCGCATAACGATAAAGCTCCTCCGGCGGTGTTTTTTGCACGGCCAAAATAGCAGCCGGTTGTTGCTTGTAAAAAACTTTCATTAATTGCTTCGTGCAAGGAACTTTACTTTTAACCAAATCGTCTCCAAAATAATAGGCGAAAGGTTCATCTTTATCGATCAGGTTCTTAGCTACTAAGAGAGGAGTCGCATTGCCATAGGGATAGTCTTTGGTTTGACGCAAATAAACAAAATTAGCCATTTGAGGTATTTCCTTTAACTGCCGTAGCATCTCGGTTTTATGACTGTTTCTTAACTGTTCCTCAAGTTCAAAGGCCGAATCAAAATGGTCCTCCATGGCGTACTGGCCTTTCTGGGTGACCAAGATTATGTCTTTGATGCCAGAGGCAACCGCTTCCTCGACTACATATTGAACAATTGGCTTGTCAATAATCGGCATCATCTGCTTGGGAATCGATTTCGTCGCCGGCAAAAACCGCGTTCCGTATCCAGCAACCGCAATAATTGCTTTCCGGACAGGCTTAACTTTATCTGACTTCATATTTTAAGAATCTTTCTTCTCCGTCTTGGGATTTATACCGTAAAAAAGACAGGCAGAATAGCTGCCCTCATTGATCTATTCTAACATATATGGTAAAATTTTTTTCAAGTAGGAGAAAATGGCCATTAGGAAAGGGGGCCTCAAGCCCTTAGTTTTTTTAAAAGAAACCCAAAACGAGCTTAAGAAAGCCAGTTGGCCTTCAAGGGAAGAAACTCTCAGGCTGACAGTTATTGTAATTGTTATGTCTCTGGCAGTAGCTCTCTTTATCGGAATAGCCGATTTCAGCTTTACCAAATTAATTGAGCTAATCATTAAAAAATAAAATACATTAATACAACTCAAGGAGTCAACGTGATCAAAAAAAGCAAAGCGCAGAAAGCAAGAGCAAACACCAAAAGCAAGAAAAGAGCTAAGAAACTGCTGACGCCGGGCCACATCATCATTAATAAGGTCGAGAACAGTAAGGCAAAATGGTATGTTGCCCACACGTATTCCGGACACGAAGTCAAAGTTTCCGAGCAGTTACGGCAGAGAATCATTTCCATGGGTCTGACCGATAAAGTCCTGGAGATCCTTATCCCAACCCAGGAGAAAATCGAAATCAGACAAAGGGAAAAGAGAACAGTAAGAGAAAAAATCTTTCCTGGTTATCTTCTAGTGAAAATGATTTTAACGGATGAATCTTGGCTGGCCGTGCGGACCACCCAAGGGATTACCGGTTTTGTCGGCATTGGCACCGACCCAACCTCTTTGCCTGATAAAGAAGTTGAGGCGATCCTGAAATTTATTAAAACCGAGGCTCCCAAGTTTAAAGCCAAATTTACTGAAGGCGAGGCAGTCAAAATTATCGATGGGCCTTTTAATGAACTCCTGGGAACCGTAGATAATATTGATGAAGAAAAAGGAAAAGTAAAAGTATTAGTCTCTATTTTCGGCCGGGAAACACCGGTTGAACTTGACTTTTTACAAGTCAGCAAGTTGTAAATCGAAGATTGAAATTTTGTGTCAAAAACTGTAGGATAAGCTCTAGATTTTCAAAAGGACTCAGAAAAAATGGCAACCAAAAAAGTTAAGACGATGATTAAACTTAATCTTCCGGCAGCCGAAGCCACGCCGGCGCCTCCGGTCGGACCGGCGCTGGGACAACACGGTTTAAATATTATGGAATTTATCAAAGATTACAACGCCCGGACAACCGACCAAAAGGGAGAAATTATCCCGGTGGTAATTACGGTCTACGAGGACCGGACTTTTTCCTTTATCACCAAACTGCCACCGGTATCTGCAATGATTAAAAAGGAACTAAAAATAGAAAAAGGCTCATCGACCACCGGCCGGGATGAAGTTGGCACACTGACTCAAGCCCAGATCGGGAAAATCGCCCAGGCAAAATTACCGGATTTAAATACCAAGGATTTAGAACAAGCTAAAAGAACCGTCGCCGGAACGGCCAAGTCGATGGGGGTAAAAGTAAAATCTGACTGAAGGGTTAACGAAAGAAATATGGGCAAAAAACGAATTAAACTTATCAACAACGAAAAAGAATCGAAAAAAGGTCGCCCTGCCGGTACGGAGGAAAAAAGGGCGGTTAAAACCGGCAAGGAACGCGGCCGGATCACTGATATGGGCCAAATCGCCCTCGAGGAAGCCAAAAGAATTGCCGAAAAAGAGAAAGAAATCGAAAACGAGACTAAAGAACTGGCTGAAAGAGTCACCAAAGAAACTAAAAAGTTACCTACTAAAGCAAAAAAAAAGGGTCAGAGTTATCTTAATGCCCGTGCCAAAGTTGATCTTCATAAGCTCTACCTGCTTCAGGAAGCGGTTAAATTGGCCAAAGAAACCTCAATCAGCCGCTTTCCCGGAAGCATAGACCTGCACTTGGTTGCCAAAGAGATTGGTTTAAGCGGCCAAATAAGTTTTCCCCATCCAACCGGTAAGGAACAGAGAATTGCCATCGCTGACGACAAGCTCATTGAACAGATTAAAAAAGGCAAGCTTGACTTTGATGTTTTGATTGCACCGCCGTCAATGATGGCCAAGCTGGCGCCTCTGGCCAAAACTTTAGGCCCGAAAGGCTTGATGCCCAATCCGAAAAACGGCACCATATCCGAAAATCCGGAGACAGCGGCCAAAAAACTGGCCGGAAAAACTCAATACCGGACCGAGAAAAAAGCACCCTTAATTCATTTGACAATCGGCAGGACCGATCACTCTGAACAGAACCTGCTGGAAAATGCCAAAGCGGCTGTCAATACCATCGCTCCGGGAAACATCAAAAAAGCAGTTCTTTCCGCCACGATGGGCGTAGGAATTAAAATCGATCTGGGATCTCTATAATTTCAATTTTTAAAAGGGCCCCCGAACGTGCCTGACGAAGAAGCTACTACTAAACAAGAAACTCCTCAACCGCCACCACCGGTTACGGGCTTAACCGTCACCGACGGCAAATTTTTGTACCAGCCGACTGAAAGCGCTTCAGGACAACCCTTTTGGGAAAGGTTTGCCAAGGCATTTGTTGAACAAATGAATATCCGCAGCGGAGACGTCGAAAAAATGGCTCAAAGAATAAGGTTTCCCAAAAAAAATCCGATGGCCCATCCTTCAATTAAAACTCTAGTTATAGTCAGCTTTTCGACTGACGGCGTCCATGACCAGCTTAACGAACTTTTTCTACTTAAGGAAAGCCTTTCGTCAACAGGCCGGAAACTGCATACTGCTTTTCAAGCAGCGCTTGATTCGGCCGAACCTTATTGGGGAATCAATGACCGAGAATTTGCAAAAATAGTTAAACGGTCTAGAGAACAGCTTTCTCAACCCGAAAGGGACGCTTTAACGCAGCTGATGGCCAGAATCTTGCTGCATGCCCTAATGATCTTTCAACAAACCTAAAAGCGGTTGACAGCAACTGTTTGTTCTAGTCCAAATAGCGCTGGTTTAATTTATAATTGCAGAACGACTGAATATACTTGTTTTTAATTTAAAAGCCGCGGTATAATACTCTGGACAGAAAGGAGACTATGGACGAACAACAACCAACGTCTGATAATCAAACCCCAGCGACAAATACTGAAAGGAAAACTCCTTCTCAAATTATCTCAGAGAAAGCCAAACCTGGCTGGAAAGAGATGCAACTTAACAGACCACGGACGAGTCGCCACCCAAGCCTAGCTGATCAAGTGGCTCAAGATCAAAGGATGCTTGGAGAATTAATTGCTTCGGATGAACAAAAAATAAGAATACGAGAAGCTAAGGCTAAGGCTAAGGCTAAGGCTAAGGCTAAGGCTAAGGCTAAGGCATAAACCGGTTTCACTTAGAAAGAAACGGAAGTCTTGATTTTAAATTGAATATGCTATAAAATATAAAAACATCATAAGCCAAAGACAGCCGGTTCCGATTATTGATCGGAATAATTCGGTAAAACTATAACCGAGCCCGCCGAGGTAAAGATAATTTAGAATTTCACCTCGGCCAGACCGAGGTTTTTTTATACCGACAGGCAGGCAGAAAGGAACAAATATGGTTGTCCAAAGTAAAATTTTTACAGTTCAGAATCTGACTCAAAAAATCAAAGAGGCCAAGGCCATCTTTTTAACCGATTATCGCGGCTTAAATGTAGTAAAGATGACCGCTTTACGTCAGGCGATCAAAGAAGCCGGTGGCGAGCTGGAGGTCACCAAAAACCGGCTTTTAAAGCTGGCGTTCCAAGCAGTTAATAAAAATTTATTAAACGACGAAACCAGTTCTTTGCTGACCGGGCCGACTGCCATCCTCTGGGCTAATGAAGACGAACTTGCCCCTCTTAAAACCTTGACTCAATTCGCGAAGGAAAACGAGCTGCCAAAGATCAAAGCCGGTTTTTTGGCTGACGAATTATTATCTGCCGATAGAGTCAATCAGCTGGCTCAAATCCCCGCCCGAAACCAACTTGAGGCCAAATTGGTCGGACTGGTGGCTTCCCCGATCTACGGCTTGGTCAACAGCTTAAATTGGAACCGGCGGAAATTAGTACTAATTATTAACAATTTAGCCGATAAACAACAGGTATCGTAAATTATTAAAGGAGGTGAAATTTATGGTAGACGAACCAAAACAAGAAGAAAAAAAAGAAGTTAAAGTTTCGCCAAAGCTTGGCCAGATAATTGGAGAAATCGAAAAACTTTCCGTTTTAGAGCTCAATGACTTGGTTAAAGCCTTGGAAGACAAGTTTGGCGTCAGCGCCATGCCCACTGCCGTGGCCGCTCCCGCTACTACCGGAGAAGCTGCTAGTGAAAAAGCCGCTCCGGAACAGACAACCTTTAATGTCGTCCTGGCAAACGCCGGTGCTAACAAAATCCAGGTAATCAAAACTGTCAGAGAAATCAACCAGAATCTCGGTCTTAAAGAAGCCAAAGATTTAGTCGATGCCGCACCAAAAGAAATTTTGACCGGTGTTAATAAAAAAACCGCCGAGGAAGCCAAGAAAAAACTCGAAGGCGTCGGCGCTACCGTTGAACTGAAATAAACCTTCCTCTACCAAGGTGTCTATATGCGTTCACCCCCGGGGTGTACATAAGTAGACACCTTGGTTAATGGTCTTCAAGAAGTAAACGCTGGATACTTTTCAGTTCCCTGGCATAATCTTCCTGGTCTAAAACGAATTTTTCGTAGTCGGAAATTGACTGAAACTGTCCCAAAATCTCGTCAGGCGAACTAATTCCCTTTTTCAGACCGACATATTCGGGATAGGAAGAAAAATTGAATTCTTTTAAATCTTTAACTAAATAATCAATCAAAGGATTAAGGTGGATATAACGGGCTACATGTAGTAATTGCTCATTACCGATAATTCTGACCGCCTTAAAACTGCCCTGAAAAAGGTGCCCAATCCTTTTATATCGAATATTGAAATATCTAGTGTAGCTATTGGTAAGCCTACTTATAAAAGTTGATATCCCGTTTTGAATATTTTGTTTTAATAAAAAATGGAAATGATTAGGCATCAGACAATAGGCATAAATATCGACTGATTTCTGTGTTTTTTTAGGAATCGTTTGTTTTCCGACTTTTGGGCGCTTACGAAAGGAAAAACGAACTTCAGGATTAGCCATTTGGTAATACTCAGAGGTTTTAAAAAAACGAAGGTAATCTCTTTTATCAAGAAATGTTTCTCTTTTTTCTACGCCCCGGTTAAAGATATGATAGATTTGTCCTTCGGCAAGGATGACTTTTCGTCGGGCCATTCTGAGGATAAAATAACACCTCTGTACCAAGGTGTCAATAGCAGTGCACCCCCGGGGTGTCAGGCGGAGTTAGGTAATCAGGGATTGATTTTCTGAAAATCAAGTCCTATAATACATTCGTTTTTTATTATTGAATTTAAAATATGGCCGGACCAAGCATAGAAAGATTAACACCTTCTCCTTAACCGCCATTAGATCCAGAATCCGCTTTGTTGAAGACAATTCTAACTGAACGTGGTCATAGGGCCGAAGAAAGACAACCGGAAATTGTCCTCCTTAGCGATATTGAGGATATTGAGGCTTTACCGGTAGATAAAGACCATGTCAGCGAATTATACTAGCCGCCGAATCAGGCAACTTCTCCAGGATATCTACAAAAAGAATGGCCAACCGACCTTTTTTCCAGGCAATCGCTCAAAAATCAAGTCAGAATCCAACCGAGTGGGCAGGTAAACTGGCTAAAGAATTTGGCTTAGCCCCAGCCGGGATGGGTTATTTGACTGATGCTCTAATTATCGAAGGTTTACTGGCCGGAATCAAACCTGAAGAAACACAACGGCTTTTTGCTGTTAAGGCCGGCTTTATGGATCCGACGACTGACCCCGAATTCTCCTTTTCTCAAATTGTCGTCGGACAGTCTTGCCCGGAAGAGCAAATCGGCCAAAAAATCGGTCGGGCTTATCTCTTTGTTCGAAGGAAAATAGGCACGCAAGTTAACCTAAAACAGGAAATTACTGCCTGTTTTGCTCAAGATTTAGCCATGACCGAACTGTTAACTCTTGAAAGATTTTTGCTGGAAAAAACAGCTCAGGGCCTAAGCGGCCGGCAAATCGTTGGCTTAATTAGCAGATATCTTTCCGAAACCAGTTTAGTTCTCTCACAAGATGAAATTAATGATTTCTTTCCGACAGTTACTGAAGTTCTTCATTTCCTGTTGCGTTTCGGCCGCAGAATAAAGACTTAAGTTTTCATTAATCTTACCCTCTTGACAGTTACTGCCATATTTTGATACATTAAGACTAAGAAAGCACATTATTCAGACAGACAAGCGAAGAATTTATTAATTATTTTTGAAAAGGTCAATCATGACAGACGAACAAAAAAAGCCCAAGAAATCGCCCAGGCTTGATGACCTGCCTGATTTACTAACTGTTCGCGAAGTAGCCAATCTTCTGCGGGTTTCTCCCCTGACAATCAAGCGCTGGGGTAAAAGAGGCAAGTTGCCGGCAATCCGCATTAACAGCCGGGGCGACCGGCGCTATCGTAAAGAAGCGGTTCTCTGGCTCCTGGGAATGCAAAGTAAAACGGAATAAGTCTCTTTTATACAAATATACGGTAGAGACAGCAGAATTTATCGCTTGACAAAAGAGTCAAGTATTGCTTTACTTAAAGATAGAATGGTCAATAAGAAAACCAACTCGGAAATCAAGGCGATTCCAAGATCAGCCTCTGAGGACCAGAAAACCAATCTTACTTTGATTATCTTCTCAGTGCTGTTTCTAATTACTTTGGGCGTAATAATCTACCTCTTTCTGAATTTACGCAAAACGCCTTCCAAAATCCCTCCCTACCCTAAAAAACAAGGCTTGGAAACACAGGATTTGCCTAATGAAAACCCAAATCAAGATTCTCAAATTTCAGGATCAGTTCAGCTTACTAATTATAAAAGCGAAGCGTATGAATTTAGTGTTGATTATCCGGTTCAGTGGGGCAAAGTACTTTCCGAAAAAAACGACAATGGAACTACTTTTAAGTTAGGACCGGAGTCTAAATTTACCTTAACCGCCGGCTACTACCCGGCAAGCGAAGACGCTAATACTCCGTCTGCAAAAAAGATGACCGAAGAACTCGCCCAAAAAGGCTGTGATAAAAAAGAAGTCGATATCGGTTCTTACCGGCAAGGTTACCGGGTTGCCTGTGACAAGGCAGAAAATCCATCGGAACAAGGATTCATTCAAGACGGACCGAGCATTTATGCTTTTAGCTATGAATATGACCCGGTCAAAACCGCCTCTAGCGAAGCCGCCGATACTTTTGACTTAATCTTTAACTCCTTTAGGTTATTATAACAGCTGTAAGGTTCCTAATACTTTGGGTTTGACTTTCGCTGACTACCGCATTTTCTACTCCGACAGGTTCCTTCATTCGTGATTTATCAAATCATCATCTTTTAAAACCAATCTGCCTTTATTTACTCTCTTCAACTGAAACTGGCAATATTAAGATAACAAATAGAGGCAATATATTAAGTAGAGAGCTCAACAAGAATAATAAAAAAGTCTTTGTTTTCTTCTTACGGAGCCAGTTCCTGCCAACTCTGAGGACTGCGCCACATAAGAAGCGGAGCGTTTAAAACAAGATCAGGCCGGTAGCGGAAAACTTCGGCCGGTTCGGTATTATCGGCCAGGTTTCTCGACAGGATAAACTCGTCGGCGACCATGGCTCCGTTTACTTCCAATTGCTGGTTGCAGGGAGCATAAGAACATGAATCAATCCGGCTATCACTAAAATAAAGGCCTTCGAGATTGGTTACTTGACCTTCAACAAGAATATCACCTGACGTAAAAATACCTAGGAAGCTTTTATCGGCGCTAGTGGCTGTCATGTCACCAGTAATAGTTAACTGGCCGTCGACTAGAATAACCAGCTGTTGGCCACCAGTGACTTCCCCTCCGGTAATCGTTAAATCCTGACTCGCACCAGGATAAACGACGATTAAATCCTCGCCAACTTGGGCATTAATCAGATCATCAAGGGAGACTGATAGTTCATTAAGGTTATCCTCCGGTGAATCAAAACGACGATAAAAGTAATCAAAATTATAAAGAATAGCAAAACTGTCTTGGGCCAGCCAGCCGGTAGTGGAAACATCGCCGCTGCCAAAACTAGCCTCATCGCCGTGATAAGAAACTAAACCGGGATAGCCGGCAGAACCGTCAACGGAAAAATAAGGCTCGGCCGTAGCCCCGGGTATATTAGAGTCGACGCTTCCCTGCGAGTGGACATCGCCTCCCTGGGTTTGGAACCAAGAAGAAGAAAGACCGGGTTCGCAATGGTGCGAGTAAGGAGTCAAACCGGACCAGCGCTCAAAGCTGCAAAATCCGCGTGCCCCGATTTGACTAGAGTAAATTTCGTCGCTGTCGAGACCGCAGGTCGTGTAAGTAAGATAACTGTCAACCCGAGGAAAGGTTGCCGCCCCGTTCCAGTCGGTATCCAAGATTTCCCAAAGATTTTCGTCAAAAATTTTGACCCGATACTCATTTGCTCCTTCAACCGGCAACCAACCCCAGCGGATACAAACGCTGCCGCCCTGACACCAGGCATCAGGCGGATCTCTGGGGGGCGGCGGCTCCGCACAGAAAGGATCTTCATCTGTACAATTAGGTATCCTTGACGTATTTGTCCAAGAAGAAGGTAAACATTCACCGTCCGAGCGGACTCGGGCATAATAGACTCTTTCGTCTTCCAGACCAGGAGTAGTTACCTCCAGAAGTTCAACCTGCCAGCCGCTATCGAAGATGATTTCGTTAAAATCAGCATCCCGGGCCAACTGGAACTGGTACTGCATTGTTCCACCGAAAGGATCTTCTATCTCATCCCAAAGCCAGTTAATAGTTACCGAAGGACCGCCCAACGGCACTAAAGGCCAACCGGCAGACCAACTAGGATGAATTTCTCCGGCTCCGGAGCAGGAATCATCAGCACTGGCAGCGATTTGGCCATCAAAGGAATATATGATTGGATCCGGCGGCAAGGTATAAGTAACAATCAAGGTCGCGGCTTCCGAGGGCAAATTATCATAAGCATTCACTGCCCAAGCGCCGTTACTGCCCGTATTGTGAAGCAAAAGATTAAGGCTGTAACCGGCCTGCCAGTTATCACGATCGATTATCTCCTGAATTAGTGAAGCCAAATTGGGTGATTGATTCCAACCGACGGCCGGGGTTAACGACCAGTTGACTTGAGCAGTCGTCCCGAGACGATTACTTACCGGATCGGTTAGAAAATTCTCGGCATTATCAACATCTTCTGCCGAAACCAACAGGCTAACGTCACCATGGAAGTCACGGGTATATAAACGTAAGTTGGCTTGGTTAATTTGGGCTCCGGAAGGAATAGTGACATTGGTAAACCGAAAACCAGTTTCAGTCTCATCAGGACAGATGTAGTTACTACTAATAACCGGCGCCTCGCAAATCACCGGCGTCGGCGTTGGCACAGCCGTCGGCGGCGGCGGCGTTACACACCACCAAATGGAAACGCGTGAGTAATGGGAACCGGGAGAGCTGTCATCTCCGGCAAATGCCACCGTCACTTCCAAATCGCCATCTGCTTGCGTCCAATTTCCTGATAAAGTACCGGGTCCCGGCGAACAGACCAACGATTGGCCTTCCAGCTCTTCATCACCCAAATCCCGGCATTGGGAAATACCAAAAGGCGTTGTTACACGATGATCTTCATTATGTTGGTTCTGGTTATAAGAGCCGGACCATTGCCAGTAAGTTCGGATCTCCACTTCCTCGGTATCACCAACGGTTCCTGACGGCGGTGAAAAGCTATGAACCTGGGGATCATCACCCAGCATAATATGAGTATCCCACGTTTCACCTTGAGTCCACTGGCAAGTCTCAACCGGCGTAGCAGTGGCAGTCGGTTCGTTAATTAAAGTTATTAAAAGGGAATAACTATCGGAGGGATCCCAAGCGCCGTTATAGCCAAGAATCATCACTCGCCAATCACCGCTCATATCGGCCGTGAAGCTAATCGATTCATCGGCAGTACCGCTATTTTCCGATTGGTCAGCCAGACTACCATCGGGCCGGTAAAGATAAAGATCATAGTCAGCCGGAAGGCTGGTAAGGCTAACATTAATATCGGTGCCGATAACCGAAAAACGGTACCAGTCTTCATCGCCGATGGCACAAATATATTCGTTGTAACTGGCAGGAGCAGAGACAACGGCGGCAGCGTCAAAACTATCGCCGACATCACCGGCCGGGCAAGCAGGGTTAACGGTTGGCGTCGGTGTCGGGATCGGGGTAATTGGGGTAGTACAAGAACCATCCCAGATTTCTCCAACATTACAACAATAGTCGGTACCGTCGCGCTGGTAGCAGACTAAGCTGCCCCGGCAGTTACAGTCGCCATCGCAGTCTCCCTGATTCCGGTCAAGAATAATACAGCTGCCTCCGCTACAATCGGCATTAGGGCCGCAGTCGCAAGTCAGCGAGGACGAACAAGGCCAAGTATCGCAAGTCCAACGACAGAAGGGAGTGACCGGTGTCGGGGTAATTGTAGTGGTGGGAGTTGGTGAAAGCGAAACACACTGCCGATTAAGGCAAATCTGGCCACTTGCAGTGCAATCGACACAGATTACTCCATTCATTCCACAAGCAGTATTAGTGGTGCCAGCAAGACAAGTGGTTCCCTGCCAACATCCGGCACAGGATGGCGTAGTTACTTCAATCGCTAGACAAAAAGAATCCGATGAATTCCAAGCATTATTATAGCCGTAAATCCGAGCGCGCCAGTTACCAGTGGCATCGGCGGTAAAATCGATTGCTTCACTAAGACCTGCGCCTCTGGTTGAACTGGCAGCTACAGTTTGATTAGGCCGATAAAGATAAAGCTCGTAATCAGTAGATGCCGGCAGACTCGTTAGGTCAAGATTAATTAGCTGGCCGCTCGTAACCGTAAAACTATACCAATCTTCATCGCCCGGCGGGCAGATATATTCACAAGCATTATAAGGGGTGCTGACTGAGGTAGGACTGCCGAAAGAGTCGCCGGCATCCCCCCCGGGGCAGGGATAGTAACAACCGTCGCTGTAAGATTCACCGTAATAACAGCAACGATCGGTTGTTCCAGCCTCAACACAAACCAGACTACCGCTGCAATTGGCATCACAGTCGCAGTCTCCCTGATTACGATTTAAAGGGACGATACAGATTCCGGGAGAACTGTCGCAATTCCGGCCGCTGGAACACGGCCAGGTATCGCCGCACCAGCGACAGTAAGGAACTTGAGTTGGGGTTGCTGTCGGCGGCTTCGGGGTGTTTGTCGGTGGAATGGGAGTATTGGTTGGCGGCTTCGGGGTGTTTGTCGGAATCGGTGTCGGTGTTGGAACGGGACAACTGGCGCTTGAAACACACCGTTGCTCCGTTAAACAGCCTAGCGGGGGACTACAAGTCCTAGTCTGGCAAAGCAAATTGGCTGAACAATTGGCTCCCTGACACCAAGTATCGCAACCTTGATTACTCCAGGCAGTACAACTACAAACTGGCGTTGGTGTAGGTATAGGTGTTGGTGTCGGCAATAATACACCGTATAGAGTAAAACTTGCGTCTTGGAAAAAAGGCCCTCCACAAGCGGCACAATCCTCAAGATTTAATGTCCAACTATCCACTCCCGTGTCACTAATAGCCCACCCATATGTTGTATAATTCACATTTGTATACGAATCTTTACAATAATCACTTTGTTTAGTATCATAAAAAAACACTAATGCTGTCCCCGCAGAGTAAGACCCTAAATTAAACGTACTATTAAGTGGATCGCTATTCATATCAAAAAGCTGCCTATTAACAGGTTGCGTTTGAAAAATATAATTTCTTGCCGGATCACACTTTGATTTCTTTGTCATTCTTATCGACATATTAGCACCGGCTTCCAAAATAATTGAACCGCCTGAGGCTATGCTCTGTTTACAAGATAATTTCCCGAGAAAAAAGAAAAGAAAAGTGAGGAAAACTAATTTTTTAAAAGTCGCAGCTAAGTGTTTTTTCATCTATCTTTAATTGAAACTTTTTTTTCCTTATTTGTCAAATCTTGCAGGGTAAAAAAATTAAAATAAGCCAATACCTAAATAAAGTTACACTAATTAATTTTATTGATTGAATGAATTACAGAGGTGTTTTGCCAAGTTTATACTTTTATTATTTAGTAGTAACCACAACACAATTACCTCTTCTTATTGCTTTCTAGTTATCAGCAAATTATTAAGGTTCTAAGTATAACTTTAGTGAATACCCTATTAATCAAATTAAACATTAATGTCTCATTTGTCAATAGAATGCCCTCAGGACAAATACTTGTGAAAATAAAAAGTCTGCTATATACTATTTATATATATGGGCAGAAATCCGGAAAGTAATATTTGGAATCGCCGGGATTTTTGTACTCGTTTTGCTGCATTTCTGGCAGCTAAAGACCAACCGCCTGATTTCGCTCCGAGCCAGGACATACCTGGATATTATGCTAAACCTCAACCAGGATTAAGTCGAGGAGCTCTTATGCACGGCCGATTCCTCGCAGAAATAACTGGTCAGATAGAAGGTAATTTTCCCAGCCAAAAAATTGACGAACTTCTAAGTTACGGCTGTCTTCCAGAACCGCCGTTCAATCAGCAAAATATCTATGATTTAATAGATTATCGAAACGGTACCGCCGAAGCGCGACCGCGAGCACTGAATAAGTTATACGCTACTCTTGTCATTCCTAAAACAGACTATGATCTAATTCCGGCAGTAACCGAATATGGTAGCTGCCAAGCTTTCATCAATGCCCAGGCTGCCGAAATAAACGCGATGCTGACATCAGCCCATCCGCTGCTTGCCGGTCTGGAATTAAGGTGCCTTGTACGCATCGACGACAACGTTTATATTGCCGTTGACCATTTTTATGATTCCAGCAACAGCTTCGGCCAATGGCTGCTGCCAAGGCCATATAATCCGCTATTAGATTATTATTTTGATCCGGCGACCGGTAAAAGTTGGGGTTGGATTCATGAATTTCTCCATTGGATCGCTCTTCTTCCTGACGAATATAGGCTTGACGTTGATTTCTGCTCGCCGGTCACCGGCACAACCTGTTCAAGCGAAACGATAAAACAAATCATTTACGAATACGCTGTCACCGGAAGGCAGCCGTGGGATTTGGATGGCCGCCGTCTCCAACAAGCCGTTCGTAATTTTCGCGCCGGTTCCGTTTCGGCTCCGGCCGACCTACCGAGATGTCTGGAAGACATCCCGGAAGAATGGCGCGCTTACTTTGTCGGCCGCCGTAATGATGAACGTGGCTCGGGCATCATGGCCCAATGCCAGTTTCCACCCCATACTCTCGGCCCCTATATGGCAGAGATCTTGGCGCGCCGGGTTAGCGGAGGCTGGCTGCACGATATCAGAAGAGCCGAACGGGAAATGATAAATTTCCCCTGTCAAGACGCGGTTGCCAGTTTTAACGCTTTGACTTTTCCTGATCATGAATTTGACGGCGGAACCTTAACCGTCTTCCGGACGACAGGCGGCTTTTTGAAAAAAACACTAGTTTTGGTTTCCAGCGCCATAATCAAAGATGGATATGTCCCGTTCGGCAATCCGTTTTCAGGAGCTGATTTGACCCCGGCCGGTTTGATTCCCGGTCCTGAAGCAACCTGGTTTATGATAATCGAAAAAAACGGCCAAAAAGTATGGCGTTGGGGCGATCTCGGAGACTTGACATTTGCCTATTTGCATAACGGAAGGCCTACTTTTGTGGAATTGGAAATGCAATTTGCCGACGGAAGCATCCATCCGGATGATTTTAATCACAGTATCACAAGCAAACCCGGTGATGCGTCGAATTACTTCAGAGAGCGCCTACATCTGCCTATTATCATGAGATAATATTTTTTGTGGACCGTGGTTTTGCTTTTTTCAACCTGATATCTCAGGACTGTATCTTCGAGCCAGTGCTGCTTGACAAATATTGCTAACTTAGTTTAAGTTTAATTAGAATGCTTGGTAAGAATAAAGAAAATCGAATAAATTTTGCTCTGGCTTTTTTTTCTTGTCTGTGTCTGATTTTGATATTTACTATCTTGTATCTTTATTCTAGTTTCAAAAAAGTTTCTATTCAAAAACCTTACCCGTCTTTAAATCTATCTGCAAAACATAATAACGCCGATGAACAAGATTTAAGCGATCAAACTTTCTACCGAAATGAACAATTCAACTTCAGTATCAGTTACCCGAAAGAATGGGGCGAAGTAAGCAGTGAGAATATCGCCGACCGTACCACTTTTAATTTAGGCCCTGATTCGGGGTTTTCAGTCACTACTGGAAAACATTATTATCCGGGAACTTCCAACTTAATATCGGCTAAGGAATTGGCTGAGGACAATCCTCAAGAAGGCTGTCTGATCTTCGAAGCAGAAACTAGCCAAAAATATCTCGGTTATTATGTTTCCTGTCTGAGAAGCAAAAATTCAACTGAGCAATTTTATTACCAGCAAGGTGAAATAATTTACATCATTTATTACCGATATGATGCCACTCAAATCGAACCTGAAAAAGCCAAAAATACATTTAACCAAATCCTTAATTCTTTTCTGCTGCTTTAAAACCAAAAGTCGATATTCCCTGCAGAACCAAGTTCTGCCAGCTCTGAAGAGCCCGCCGTATAACCACTAAAACACCTCTCTTGTGCTACCGTTAATTTATAACCAACCAGGTTGCCGAGCTATAGACAGTCGTAATTACTCACTCGCTTTGACAAATTCACTCACCTTACTCAACTTACTGACAGCCTTAACTTTAAAAAAATCAAGAACCGTTATAAATATACTATCCGGGAGTTTTATAATTTTTTGATTCAAATAAGAAGTGAGAAGAAAAAATAATCAGCAATTAAAAGCTTAGCTGATTTTGCCTGACCTAATTTTTCCGAAGCTACAAGATGAGCGGCAATATCTAAACAAGCTTCGATTGCTTTTTGCATTCTTCTGTCTAAAAGATCCTGAATGTCTTCATTGCCCAAAATCATCTCGAAAGTAACATCCATATTTTCAATTCTCTTAAGCGATTCCTCTAAGTTCCCGAGGTAACGATAAATCATATCTTTATCGACCATAATTGCCTTCCCTTATCCTCTGGCTCAAATGATGCTGGAAAATGTTTCTCAAATACTGGGTATCATAATAAAAAAACATCGCTTTCTTTTCAAAAGCAACTCTTTCTTTTTCGCTTCGAGCATAAAGAACTTGACCGCTGGCTACTTGAAACAGAAATAGCGAATCTCTTTCCCCGCTGGTAATCAACCGCAAATCTAAATTAGGATTATTAACTACTTTAGTTAATAATAAATAAAGTTATAATATTCCCACATGATGAATAACCATTTTCTCAATCTTCTCTTTGCTCTAACCGAAAAAGAAATTAAGGCGCGCTACAAACATGCGATCTTGGGGTTTTGTGGATTTTCCTTAATCCTTTAATCCAAATGCTAGTGATGGGCTTTGTTTTTCCTTTGGTTTTACGCCACCCCGGTAGTTTACCCATTGAAAGTAATTCCCTCACGATTTAGAACTGTTTTTTACCTTAATCCCCTGTCCGGCATTTTTTCCCTTCTGCAAAAACCAATAATTCAGAGTGGTATTCCGGCTTCGGTTCTACTTGCCCAAGCGGGATTTATCATCTTGACCTTCCTTTTAGGAATCGTAGTTTTCAGGAAAAAAGAGAAATATTTCTCGGATTGGTTATAAACCAATTAATTGTTAATATGCTAATAAAACAATCCAACAATATAGCAATAAATTTAATTGGTGTTTCCAAAAAATAGACTTATTTGTTTTTTCCTTAACCCCGAAAAGTAATATTTATTAAACAAAATGTTTCTTAACATATCGTAGTATTATAATACTACTAACTAACATATATTGTTATCTTAAGAACAAAGTATATTAATATGCTACACTTGTAAACATTAACTTTTAGAATAATTTAGAGATCGATATCTACTCGTCTTCTCTTAATACCAGCCAGATAAATTTCAGAAGTGTAAGTTGTCGTCGCCAACGCCGCGGCTGACGAAGTAAACGATATAACCAGCCAAGTCCGATCCGTTGCAGGCCTCCTGGAGGTTTTAGTGACGGCGTCGCGATTTGGTCAAAAGCACCGCCGACACCTATCGCCAAGTTAACTTTCAAAACCGACCAATTCTGCCTGATAAACTGCTCTTGCTTTTTCATCCCCAAAGCGACGAAAAGAAAATTTGGTTTTTTCTGGTTAATATCCTTAATCCAACAGTTTTGAGTTTTAAATTTTGAGTTTTGCCTTTTGAGTTTTGGTCCATGAGCCGCCCAGCCCCGAAGACCGGGATAACGAACTTTTAAAACCGCCAGTGTCTTTTGGGCAATACCCGGCCCGGCGCCCAAAAGATAAACCGACCAACCATTTTTAGCGGCCAATCGGCAAAGGCTTTCCATTAACTCGACCCCGGCAATCACCTGCCTTTTATGATTTCCCGACAAGACAGCCATACCAACCCTAAAACCCTTTAAAATTTTCCTCAAAACACCTCTCTCTTTTAAGACTTCACCGGCCCAAACCAAGCCAACACCGTCAGGAATAACCAAGTCGGCCTTGTGGATGGTTTTTAAGAAATCAGCATCATTTTTCGAGGCTATAACAAACTCCGGATTGAGGGTAACGATAAACAGGTGCTGGCCTTCCCTCACTTGACTACGCACAAAGTCTAGCAATCTCTCCTGTAAGCTGCTAACAATCTCAAAACCCAAAATTTTATCGAAGCTCAGATGTTTTTTGTCCATAAATACCAGCTTTTCCCGACTATGAAACTCATAAAATTGACTAATACGATCAATTGACGCTTATTTTTTCGCCTATGTTTCAAAAACATGAACATCTTATAGTAACAAAAGTGTTATTATGATGATAAAACCTCATTTAAAGTAGTCATCAAGGTTAGCTTACATATTATAAGGTAACAAGTTAAATAATGTGACCTTTCTTTTTCGCTTCTATTGCAAACAATACTTACTCTGGTTAATTAAACCTAAATTTAGTTAAAAAGTCCCTTCAAAGACCTTATTTTCTTATTTTATTCGTTACTTACTATAAGATCACTATTTCCCTGATTGTATTCCCCCAACTTTTATTAAAATATAACTTATAATAATATATTCCAGGAAGCAATAATTTTTAAGGTTTGGCGGCCGGTTTTTCCCCAGAAAAACTGCTTGACCCGGGTAAAACCCTGTCCCCGTAACCCCTCAGCTAAAGTTTTATTTTCCAGAATCAATCCGATTGCGCCAGCGATTTCTCTAACCTTTAAAGGATCAATCAAGAGTCCGGCTTTACCGACAATTTCCGGCAAGGCACCGGTCTTGGCCGCTACGACCGGCGTACCGGCGGCCATCGCTTCAAGCACCGGCAGACCAAAGCCTTCGGTTAAGCTGGGAAGACAAAAAACTGTCGCTTTTTGGTAAAGAACTGCCAAATCCCCATCCGACACATGGCCCAGAAATTGAACCCTCTTCCTGACCTTGAATTTTTGGGGCGCTTTAAGGATTTTATCATACAACCAACCTAATTTACCGGCCAGAACCAAATCCAGAGCAGGATATGATGGCGCCAGCAAAGAAAAGGCTTCAATCAACCGCTCGAGATTCTTCCTGGGCTGGATGGTACCTACAAACAGAACATAATCCCCTTTTATGCGATATTTTTCTTTAATGTTTTTAATTTTTTCGTCTGGAGGACGATCGGCCTCTGGCCGAGATATTTGAAATTTATCTTGGTCGACTCCTTCGTAGATAACGGTGATCTTTTTCGGATCGGCGGCTAAGCGAGTTACCAGCTCTTTTTTGGTCCACTGGGAAACGGCGATCAAACGGTCGGCGTGCCTGACCGCATATTCGGTCGAGCGGTTCAAAAGCAAACGCTGGGGAAAGCGGTAATACTCCGGCAGATATTCGTATTCCAAACCGTGAATCGTCACCACTGTTTTTAAACCGGGTTTCCTGACTAGCGGCAAGGTATGGGCGGGAATAAATAAAACCTCAAGCGGATCCAAAAATGTCCGGCTAGCCAAACCCAGTTGCGTCCAGAGACGGGGAAAAGAGATCGATTTAAGCTGAAAATTCGGAGGTAACGGAAAATCAACTTTCGAATCCGGTTTGGTGTACAAAAAATAGCGGTTTTGGCGGTCGATCTTGGTTAAAGCCTTAATCAGCTGGTAGGAATAATTTTCCGTGCCAGTCCGTTGTTTTATAAAAGCCCGCGAGGCATCAATACCAATAACCATAATATGTATTTTAACACTTCCAAGTTGGAAAATCGGCTTTAAGAAATGGAAAAAGACAGCACGTTGCAGAAGATCGAGGAAGAAAGAGAAAATCAAGGGTTCAGCTCGAAATGAGCTGATCTTGCTTTTTTCTAGCTCCTCGTCTTTTTCCTTTCGGATACCCCCGCCACTGCGGATACTGCTTGCAGCAGCGGGGTATCACAAGGCTATTGGGGCGCCACGACCTGGATGAGCACGAACAGCTCATCCATAAATCTCCCAGCCGGACCCCAAAAGGTCCAGAGAGAGCAATACAAACCTGGCTCCAAGGGAGCCTCTAGCTCGACCGAGATTTCAATGGTCCCATCCGAGGCGGTCGTAGTAACCTGAAGGGAAGACGTTTCGGTCATAGGTACCAAGATTGCGTCCTCGGGAATGAGCGTTAGCTCACCAGCACACAGTGCCGGGTAGTCTCGACACTGCACCGAGACGTTTACTAAGTAAACGTCTCCCTCCCAGGGGGCGGAACCGACATTTTTGACCCTCCAGGTCTTTACAAAGACCTGGCCTGGCACCATTACCGTCCTGTCAGGAACAGTCTTGTCCTCCAGGTAAAGGGCCGAATACCGGTCGCTGTAGCTGGCCGGTCCGAACGGAACCTTCGGAGGCGTAGATACCACAACCTCAATCCTCGGCTGGGGTGTCGACGTTGGCGCCGGCGTCTGAGTTGCATACTCAGGGGTGACGGAGACCGGCGTCTTGGTAGGCTGACCTAAAGAACACGCAAATTGCGTGGCCAGCAGAACTAATAAACTGAATCCTACTAATTTGCGACTCATTTCAGTCCTCCCTTGAGATTGAAATCAGTTCAGTGACCTTACGAGCCTGGCTTTGGGATATTGGCCTAACCCCTTTCTGCATCGATCTTGCGCAGAAAACCAGCATTTTAGACAGTAACCTTTTTCCTTGGCTATCATCCAAAGTGCTAGCTTTCTGCGCTAATAGCCTTTTTTTATTACAACGTGCTGTCTTGTTAAGGTGCTCCCGCCTTTGGCGGGACAGGGGCTTTGAGTAAGAAAAATGGGTCGCAAAAGACCCAATTCTTGGATCTCTAAAGCCTACATCTAGTAGAGCAGAAAATCGACAGAAAAACAATGTTATAGGCTATTTCGAAGCTCCCCGTCTTTATTGAAGTGAAAAATAAATTAAAAAAAACGGAGATACTAAGTCTAACAAAAGAAAAAGTGGTGACAAAGGGTTCAGGATGGCTTGGGAAAATGGGATTTTTCGGTTTTTTGGTTTCCTGCCGCTTGAGGCAAGAAAAAAAACCGTTTCTCCCTTTCCCAAAGTGGGCCAGAATCCGCCGTCCGCCTAGTGGCGAGACAAGAAACGGCGGATTCTGGCCTCGAGTGCGCTAATAGATATCGTAGTATAAAACGCCCTCCCTTGACCTGAAAACGAACTCTACGTAACCTCCCCCCTCCAAGTCTAGACAACTCCCGAGACGTCGGGAAAATCGTTCTGGTCGTCCCGGGCGAGAGTGTACTCTTCAAGGATTTTGTTTCCATCCTTGGTTACACGGATCCCGGGCATTCGGGGGCCATCCCCGTTATCCCTCCAGACCGCCTCAAAGAGGTAGTCTTCAATCCGTGCCGGCAGCTAAAGTCAACACTATGGGACGTTAGTAACTACTCAGATTCTTTGATGCAACCCCGTCATTCCGTGCTTGACACGGAATCTATATAGATCCTGAATCAAGTTCAGAATGACCAAGTGTGTCAGTAAATCTGGACTCTTACGGATAATAGAACTTATTTTCGGTAACGAGCTGGAAAACAAGCATCAAAACGAAGGCCGATAACTTTCTCACCTTGCCGGAGATTAGTTGCCCGGATTTCTCCTCCCTGCTCATGAATTCTTTGTCTGAAATCAGCCAGACCAAAACCGGTACCGGTCCGGCCGGTTTGGCTAAAACCGCTGATGCCCGGAGTAAAAATCAGATTAATTACTTTGGCTTCCAATTCGGGATTAAGCGGATCATCGCTTTCGACTTGCTGCAATTCCTCGGCTGAAATCAATCCCAACTTTTGTCCTTGTCCGGCCACTGCCCTCAAATTATCACCAACCAAACCGCCGGCATTATCCTGATAAACGAAAATCAAGCTTTCGGCATCGGGGTCAAAATCCAGCCGGATTTCAGTTCTCAAATCTCTTGGCCGGGCTTTCAAGCTGTTATTTTCCAATTCCCCAGCCAATAGAGGCAAAAGTTGAGGGTCACCGATCAGCCAGGGGAAAACGGATTCATCTTCGATAAAATGAATAGCCGAATGCCCAGCTTTAATAGTCTTGGCAACTTCCCATGATGAGTACAGGCGGTCGATACCGACGCCGAGCATTTCATCGCGAAGCCGGGTAATCCATAAACCGGCGGCGGTTATCCTAGTTGGCGCTGTTTCCAGAATGGCAACCTTCTCAGGCTGATTTACTAACCGATCAGAGTACATTGATAAATTCTGAGCATAACTTAATAAACTAATTACTGAGTGAGCCAGAGAGGCAAAGCTCGGGACTTTGGCCGCCACTTCCCCGATTTGCAGTAATCGTTGATGAATAATTCTTGCCGATCGCTCGATATAACCTATCTTCTGCTCTAAGGGATAACCTGCCTCTTGAGAAACCAGGCTGCTTCTCATCCCTGTCAATCGCCCGGATAATCGTCCTAATCCGGATTGGAATTTACCTAAACGGTCAAGGGCAGTCAGTTTTTCCGCTGCCTGTTTATCCTGACCGGCCGCTGCCTGTAAACTAACAAATCGGCGTTTTCTTTCTTCGTCAAGAATCTCGTCTCCGCCTATTCTCCGCCATTGTTCCCGATTGGAAGCCGTGACGTCCGCCGCTTTGGCGATTTTTTTTGCCAGCCCGGCTTCAGATAAATTTTCGGTTAAACCCAAATTTAACTCGTTGTCCATATTTGAAAAAACTTATTAGTCTGCTTCCTTGTTATAATTGGCAAATAGAATTATAGCATCAGCCGCATCAACCACTCCCAGGCCGTCAAGGTTGGCAACTGACCCGACCGTCTGCCAATCAACCGCTAAAGAGCCAAAATCCAAGCTATTAACCTTACCGGAACAGTCAATATCGCCCGCGGGCTGGCAGACGACGGGCGTCGGCGTCAAGATAGAATCGCCGGGCGCATCAAGTAAACGTAGCTTAATCAAGCTACTGATTTGGTTTTCTAAGGTGCCAATTCCGGCTCCGTCTCCGGTAAAGTCAACTACATTTACCGCCCAAATCAAGGCATTATCATCTTTGAGATAATAACCGGCTTCACTCCTGACCGGAGGTATAGAACTTAAAGATCCGGTTTTAATATAACTTAGATATCTCTCCTGGAAATAATTCTGTATAAGACATTCACGGATATTATCATGGTCACTTTCAGTTAAATTGGGAATTTGGTTCTTAAAAAGCAGGCGTAATAAAAGGGCAAAATCCTCTACGGGATTCAGATTATCTTCTGGCTGTCGATCCTCCAGCATATAACGACCAATTGATACCGAATCAAGTCCGGAATTTAAACTATGAATTTTTACCGTACATTCAGAAGGTCCACCTAAAAAATATATGCAGATATTGGCACACTGATTGTAAGCCCAATTTCCGATCTCGCTATAGCCATAGCCCATCATTCCTCTGGCTAAATCACGGTAGGTAAAACCGTTAAGAGTTTCACTTACCGACTCGCCTGTTCCCTTCTCATACTGGCCAAGCGGCGCCTGGTTATTCCATTGGTCCATAAACTGCCGGTAAAAAGCTGTCAAGATAAAATATTTAATCGTACTCGCCGTCGGCCAATTTTCTGACTCATTCTCAGCCACAAAACCGTCTTTGACTGATTCAGCCCAAAAAGCGACCGACGCCTGAGGGGCAGTTTGCAAACGCAACTCCTCGACGTCTTGAGAAAGTTGAATGATACTGGAAGGTAAAACGGCTCCGATATCTTTTGTTAATAAAAGAAAAATCGTTATTAGTATAACTGTCTTCAATACTAATTTGTACATCTTTAACCTCATAATAGTCACAAACTTTTCCTCAGGTAATTTCCCAGAAGAATGATCGCATCAGCCGCATCAACCACTCCCAAGCCGTCAAGGTTGGCAACTGACCCGGCCGTCTGCCAATCAACCGCTAAAGAGCCAAAATCCAGGTTATTAACCTTACCGGAACAGTCAATATCGCCCGCGGGCTGGCAGACGACGGGCGTCGGCGTCGGGGTAGTGGTAATTTGGACCAAATTTGCCAATATCCGGTAACCGCCTCCCTGCCAGTCATCATGAGCTCCGTAAACGCCCACATACCAACGGCCACTTGTTGCCGGCAAGGCATTAATCGTCTCCTGAGGACCAGCGCTGTCGGAGTGATAATCATGATTTCCTTTAGTCGGATAGTCCCCTTTCCGAAGGTAAAGATCATTATCTTGACCGGCTCTTGAACCGGAACCGTCTTTTAATTCTACCGTTAATTGATAAGCTTCCGTTGCCGGAATATCCAGATAATAGTAATGATACTGGCCGTCACCGACCGGATCTTCCGGTTGATACTCCTGACCGCCGATTAATTCCAGGGAGTTTATCGCTGGCTTTTTGGCTAATGCATATTTAAGCAGCCGTTTAAAATAAGGCCGGGTACTGTCACTGTCGCCATATTCCGGATGAACACCGGAGGCAACAATCCGGCCTTTCAAGCCGTCATTGTCATAAACCATCACCGCCGGTTTATCTTGGAAATTGTCCCAATAACAATCACCGCTCTGGTAAGCATCAAAAAAAGCCACGTAACTGGTATCCGGTACCGGACTGCCGAAGTCAGCAAAATCGCAACCGGAATACAAACCTACCCAGGGAATTGAGGAACCGAAACCTTCGTTAATCGGCTGACTAGTATCCAGTCTCAAAGTAGTCCCGAGAGTACAACCGTGGGCATTGGTAATCCCCGGCCAAATTCCCAGATAAATTCCTAAAAAACCGCAATCCGATGTTTTATCCCAGTTACAACGATAACGGCTGCTGGCATAATAAGCACCGGCACAAATTCCGACATAGTTACCACCATTATTGGTATAGTTAATTAATTGAGTCCGTCCGGAAAGGCTGGTATATGAAGAATCATGCCGCTGAAGCCCAGGACCGCAATAGAGATGATTATTATAAAGACAATCACTTTCGGGCGTACCGGTCGTATACTCCCAAGAAGCACCGCCGCCGACTAAAACCACCCCGTAGCGCGGTTGTCCGTCAGGATATCTTAATTTACCGTCGGTAATAAACAAAGAAGCGTAACCGTATCCGGAAGCACCATCCGAGGCGACTGTCTCATAAGTGATTCCCTCACCGCTTAACTCATCAAGAGCTAATTTTTCATGGTAACCGCCGCCGCTACCATGCCCTTCACCCAAATATTGTAAAATGTCTGCTTTGTATCCGAAAACCGGGCGGACAAAGAAAAACAGACTGCTGCCCAAGACCAGGATCGCCTTTACCAGACACCTCTTCATAAGTAACTACCACTGTCCCTCACCCAATCGGCATTCGCACACCGGACAGCCTTTTTCGTCTTCATAGAAGACCTGGTTGTCCGGACATTTATCGGTACAAGCCAGGCAACCTGCCGAAGGCGTTTCTTTTTTATAAATCCGGCATTCACCCTGATAGGCTACTGTGGTACCGATACATTTGGCCACGCAGGTATTTTGGTGAGTGTAATAATCTCCACCGCAAACCGGTTGATAATCATCGGAACAACCGCAAAACAAGTCGGAAAAAGTCTTCGCCTCTTCAGTAGCTGGTTGACTGGGATCACACCGCCATTCAGCCTGGTAATTTGCTTCATCCTTGATATCCAATTGCTCAATATTCTCGAAACTGCCCTTAAATTTGGATACTCTTGATAAAACAGTCCCGGGAGGGCAACTGGGTAGATCCTCTTCCGCCTGTTTTTGTGCGGCGGAGTGGTTCCAGAGAAACTGCCGTTTAACGTGCCGCGATAAAAGAAAAAGAGCCGTAAAAGAAAAAATAGTAACCGCCCCATACAAATAGATTTTCTTAGGGTGATTTTTCAACTTCATATCTTTTACAATCTGTTTCATTTTTTAGTAATCGAGCGTTTATAAAGAGCAATATTCTCGAGAGCTACGCCGGTGCCCTTTACGACGCAAAGCAGCGGGTCTTCAGCCACATGGGCCGGAACTCCGATTTCGGCGGTGATCAGTTTATCGAAGTTTCGCAAGAGCGAAGTACCGCCGCTCATGACAATCCCTTTATCAATTATATCACTGGTCAGTTCCGGCGGGGTCTCTTCAAAAACTGCTTTGATCGTTCCGATTATCTGGTTGAGTGAGCCTCTAATCGCTTCGGCTACTTCAGTTGACGTCAAAGTAATCAATTTAGGCAGGCCCATAATGCTGTCCCGGCCTTTAACTTCCATTTTTTCTTCTTTCGATAGAGGTAAAGCCGAACCGATTTGGATTTTCACCTGCTCAGCGGTCTGGTCGCCGATAATCAGATTGTGTTTTTTACGGACATAGGCGGCAATCGCCTCATCAAGCTTATTGCCGGCTACCCGGACCGATTTATGAACCACAACTCCGCCAAGAGAAATGACGGCCGCCTCAGCCGCCCCGCCGCCGATGTCCACAATCATATTGCCGGAAGGATTGGCAATCGGAATTTTGGCGCCAATTGCCGCCGCTAGCGGTTCATCAATCAAATAAGCTACCCGGGCGCCGGCTTGCAAAGTCGCGTCCAAAACCGCCCGCCGCTCAACTTGGGTACAGCCGGCGGGAACACAAATCATCACCTCAGGTTTAAAAAAAATATTCCGGCCGCAAACCTTTTGAACGAAATAACGAAGCATCGCCTCGGTGATCACATAATCGGCAATCACTCCGTCACGCATCGGCCGTGAAGCGCGGATATTGCCGGGCGTCCGGCCAAGCATTTCTTTGGCTTCTTTGCCCACCGCTACCACCCGGTTATCGTCTAAGGAAACAGCTACCACCGTCGGCTCGTTTAAAACAATCCCCTTGCCGGCTAAATAGACGACCGAGTTGGCGGTTCCCAAATCAATACCTAACTGTTTAAAAAGCATCAGATTCATTTTATCAAGAATCAGCTGCTAAATTATAATTTTATTACGCTCTGATATAGATTGTTATATTGAATATTTTCGTGCCTGAAAAGACTTCTTTACCATATCAAAAAAGACAGTCAAGCAATTTATACCACAAAATCAACGATTAGTTAAGAACAGTAATTTATTAACAACTTATGTTTTTGGCCAGTGACCGGAAATATGATAAAATTAAGACCTAAAATCTAGAAATACTATGAGCACCGAAGAAACGCCAGTAACCAACAATCGACAAGCACTGCGTCGGATGTATCAGGAGACACTTGGCGATCTTGATGCCAGTATTTATAACTGTTTACATTATCCTCCCGATCCTTCCCGTATCGGATCTTCATTAAGATTAACTGCCCGAAAAAAAGTTGACTGTCTTTATCAGTTGGAACAGCTTGACCAGCAGGCCATGGTCGAGGCCGGCGGTTACCAATACTGGCAACCGGGAAAAACCCTGGTTGTTCCGAAATCAGAATCGGCAGCTGAAAAATTTTCTACCGGCCCCTGCCTTGATGATTTGGTAATCGGAACCTACCACCACGAAGTCGGATTCGTCGGCGTCCGGGCAGAAACTCACTTTACCTCTGATACTAACCCACTGGCAGAACAACTGGCCAGAAAGCTTCAAAACGGTTCACTGACAGCCGATGAAGCTACCAGTTGGACCGGCCTGCTACAATCTTTAAAATCACCTCTCCATCAAACAGACTTAATGCTTATTACCAGCGGCCTAAAAGCCGGAATTGAGGAGGCGATAACCCGATTTAACCAATTACTTCCTAAGTTAGTAAAAACAAATAATCCACTATATTTCATAATTATCGGCTTGGGTTTCTTGGGAGGACAAGACAGCGAAATCATGGCTAAATTTGCTGGAATTACTTTTGTTAAAAATGCTGATGAGCCTCTTTGGCTTAAACATGGTCTGAGGCTTCTTGGCACGCAGATTCGATTTTCATCTCAGACCGGCTTGTGCCTGACTGACGGTAATCTCAACCTGGAGGACTGGAATCAAAACATCAGAATAATTTCCCCAGTAAAACCGAATATGTTACCGCTGGCTGCCTAAAAAAATAGAGCCGGAAAAGATCTACTGTTTTCAATATCCAAACGATGGTAAAATATCTAATTTAGTATGGCTTTTAAGCGCGTCTTTATTTTTTTAGCGGTTTTGATTCTGATCCCGATCGTGACTTATATTGCCATCCGCTTTGCGCGCGGCGAAAGAATCAACCCGGAAACAAAGACTCTTACCCCTACCGGCTTACTGGTTGCTTCCTCGATTCCCGACGGTGCCCCGGTTTATCTTGACGGCAAGTTAAAAACTGCCACCGATGACACCGTCAATCTTACACCCGGAGATTACGACGTCGAGATTAAAAAAGACGGCTTTCATCCCTGGAAGAAAAAACTCAGCATTGAAAAAGAACTGGTTATCAAAACCGATGCCTACCTTTTTTCTACTTTCCCCTCCTTAAAATCATTAACTTATACCGGCGCCGCCAACCCGGTTATTTCACCCGACAGCCAGAAAATTGCTTTCTCGGTAGCCACGGCTTCGGCTAGCAAACCCGGTCTCTGGATGCTGGAGCTGGCCGATCGACCGCTTGGTCTTTCACGAGAACCCAGGCAAATTCTGGAAAGCGCCCCCCGGGGCCGGGACTTTTCTCAAAGCAGCTACCGCTGGTCGCCCGATTCCAAACAGCTTATGATTACTCTCAAAAACCGGCCGGGAAAAACTCAAGGCACCACTGCAACAGAAAACTTCATCATCGAAAGCGACCGCTTAAACGAAACTACGGATTTAATTGATGTTACACCTAATTTAGACACGATTTTAGACCAATGGGATAAGGAAAGAATCTTGCGCAAAAATGAGCAAATTAGCAAACTACCAAAGAAACTGCTAGAGGTAATCAAAGAAACCACGGTGGACATCGAATTTGCCCCGAATGAAAAAAAGATTCTTTATACCGCCACGGCTTCGGCAACGATTCCCGAAAAACTGCTAGCATCTTTGCCGGCCAGCAATAGCCAACCGGAAAACCGACGGATAGAACCGGGCAAAATTTATATCTACGATTTAATTGAGGATAAGAATTTTTATCTGATCGACGAAAAAGATATTCTAAATACCAAACTCCAAATTCCAAATTCTGCATCCAAAGCGTTAAGTTGGTTCCCTACCTCCCAGCATCTCTTTTTTGTTCGGGAAAACAAGGTGACGATCTTTGAGTACGACAATACCAACTGGACAGATGTTTATACCGGCCCGTTTGTTAATGGCTTTGCCTTCCCCTTCCCCTCCGGTGACCGGATCCTGATTTTGGCTTCACTGGGCGAAAACCAGCCGCCGAATCTCTATGCCGTGAGCTTGAGATGAAATTTTCCAAATCTGCCCCAGACACAAACAGTGTAATTATCTCGGAATTAAAGTGGCAGCTATACTTGCCGGCAGATAAAAGCAATTCTCCCGAACTTGAAAACCGATAAGATCCGGGTACCCTAAGAAGACTTTTTGACCGCTTCAGACCAAAATCGGAGACAATCCTGTACCTGCTCTTTGGAGTAGGCATATTTTCTAACTTCAAAAACAATCGGTCCGCGACAGTTTCTCAAAACCTGGACAACACTGCTACAATCCCCGACATTATCCTCTGTCGGCAAAAGATGCTGGTCGCTTGACCCGTCGTTTCCGTTTAAATGAACGCACAATAGAGGATAAGGCAACTCAAGAAATCGGTGAATTGGCTCTTGGGCCATGACCAAATGGCCGATATCAATACAAAGACCAAAATTTTTGCTCTGAATATATGTTTTAAAATGGTCAGCCTGGTAGCCGAATAAAGCGTGTCCCGGGTTCCTGAAGGGATCATGCATCGTTTCCAAGGCTACTTCCGATTCCAAATCAAGTGTTTGGAAAAAATT
The DNA here is from genome assembly GCA_035529595.1 of Bathyarchaeia archaeon. GTDB lineage: Bacteria > Patescibacteriota > Microgenomatia > PFEM01 > JAFGMK01 > DATKWK01. Next base: position 32,060 of record DATKWK010000023.1, on the reverse strand, counting down.
CCGGCTGGCCTGAAAAGCCGCTTCCTCACTCAAGCCGAAATTGTATTCGGGATCAGCGTATTTGGGTAAATGGATGGTAATTAAAGGATACAGTCGGTACCGGCCGATGGCCCGATCGACATTTTCCAAAATCTCCCTGAAAACCGGTTGGGCTCTCTCAAGCGCCGGAGACATAAAAACACCGTCAAATATAAGATTATAAAGATGAAGATGATAGTCTACTTGGTATTTTTCCTGAAGTTTTGACAGCTTTTCAAAATCCGTCTCGATCAGCCGGCCGTGGTCGTCAAGCAGCCGGGTATCAGTTGCCCTTTTAATCATTAAATGACTGAGACCGATATCTGTCCAAAATTGAGTTGCTTCCTCAACCGTACCCCAGTATTTGTTCTGACCGGCAAAGACAACCGACCGTTCTTTTTCTTTGCCCATTTTATCTCAACATAATTTACATAAAATTAATCAAAATGCTGCAAATCATACCCCCAAATCGTCTTTTCAATTCCACCCCTAAGGCAGACAATCTGAGTATACTATATAAAATCCCGCAACTGCAAGCAAAATATTGTCTTGAAACTGAACCTCCTGTCATCCCTCTCTTTTGGATCTAAATCGTTTAGGCCCAAAAGAGAGGGCCGGTAGAGTCTGAGTTGTTGTGCGCAGAGCGCAGCTCAAATCAGCCTACCGGCCTCGTCTCCCTATGTTATTACTGCATCAGCACCTCCTTTGCGAGGTCGAGCATCTCAGGGATGCTGGCTTCACGATGGTCCGGGCGCGGGTCTAAAGCCGTACAAAGAGCCTCTAGTAAGCCTGCCTCGGCCGGTGTCTTGGGGGAGATCATTTGCCTCACAAACCAGGGTACCATGACACGGAGTTCGCTTGTGTAGGCAATTTGCCTGACAACAGCCTCTCCCCAGACGAAAGCCAACACTTCCACCGCGTAGTAGAAGCGGTTGACGTCGACAAGAGGGAGCTCCCACTCCCACACCGTCTCCGGTGGATGGTGAGGAATTCCAGGACACGTCCTGGAATTTCGGTTCTTACGATGGCCCTGGATAGCCACCAAAGGCTTATCACCTACGAGGGCACTGGAGCCGAAGTCCACCATACTGAGCCTTTCCGACGCTGGATCCCAAAGCTCGTTGTCCCACCAAACATCGGCGTGGGCAACACCAATGTCGGCCATTTCTTCCATCCGCAAAGCGAGCTGCTCCAGGATCGATACACGGGTTCTGGGATCCACACCTGGCCCCCTATAATGGTCAGTATTCTGACCGGGGAGTTCGGTGACAACCATCACCCGTGCGTCCTCTCGAACTTCCAGCAACCTCGGAAAACCGGCGTCGTAATCGCGCAAGAGTTTGAGACACCAAACCTCGTGCCACCAAGGGTCGAGACGGGACTCCTGCTTGACACGGACCGGTTGACCGCAAGGCAAATCAGCTCGCCACATCCGAGCCTTTTTCCCCAGATTCACCTTCTCCACTCCTGTTGCTCCCGAGAGGATTGGAAGTGCAAAAGGATCGGGTAATTCCTCCCACGGAATAGTTTGGGAGGATACGCCCACGAACGCACCGGGCAGAACTTCGGAAACACACAACTGTTGCTTAGACATTTCACTCCTTCACTTGCACTTGATCTGTTTTAAACTCCAACCCTCGCCATCACTGGGGTCCATTTCTTTTAATTTACCAATTTACTTCCTTGACCCATTCAAGGTGCGGTTTCAAATCCTCCTTTCTTTTTCCGCTTTTCAATTGGCCGATGGCTTCCTGAACACAAGTCCCCTTGTGCTGCAAAAAGCCACCAACCAATCTCAAGCAGCAGAAAGAAGGTCTTTGTTGTAGGGAGACGATCCCGACGCACTTTTCCGATTACCAAAAAAATCCTTTATATCCAAGCTAGATGGATGATCAGAAACTTGATTGGATAACCGGAAGTGTGCCGGGGTAGCTCCCTACAACCATCTTCAATTGTCAAAGAGCTTTCGCCTATTAAAATAGGTCTCTTCTTTAGAGACCCCAAAACTTCACGAAATCCAAGATCTCTAAAGCTAATCTAATTATAACCAAAATAGGTTATTAAGTCAATACTATAGGCTCTTAATGTAATTACTCAATACCTTGGAAACACTGGTAGAATCAAATATTGGTTCTATAACTTGCCGGAAAGGATGTTTAAAATGGCTTATACCAGTAGTCCATATCTGCCCAAGGTAAGAAGATTAGTGGTTAATAATGTTTTGTCAAGAAAGTTCAAGCCCAATATGAAATCACCGGCATATCGACACTCAATTATGAATAAAAACTCCATGACCGACCAATGAAGAACTTACACCGGCTGACCCTGAGGACTCTTACCTAACTGACATAAACTATCTCGCAAGCTATCAAGATAATCCCCTAAAAGCTGTTGGTAGGTCTGATTAACCCGATCTGGGCCGCCATTCATCGGTCGGAAACCAGCAATCGCTTCAAATCCTTTTTCCAGTGCCAATCTGGCTTTTTCGTAAATTTCTTCGACCCTTGGCTTTAAGGCGGCAATTACTTGCGGCTGGTATAGTTTGGCAATTTCTAGGGCTTGCCTTTTAATTTCCTCATCTTTTGGATTCGCATAGGCCTCAAGAATAGTTGCCCTTTCTTTAGGACTAACCAGCTTTAGTAATTCCCGTAGTGGCAAGCTAAATTTATGACCAAAATCTTCCCCCGGTTTTTTCTTGCCAGGCGGTTGATTCCAATCTTCGAAATCGTTCTTCAGCTGGGCGATCATATTGATCCTGGACATAAACTCGCTGAAAGATTGACCAGCTTCAATAAAGCGCTGCCCGGCTTCGGACTCTAAATCCCTGGCTCTGACACCAGCCATACAGTTAATAAACCAGCTAAAGGCGCTATTCAGTCTATCCATTGCCTGCCAGATTTGGTCATCCGGTGCCGCCAAACCGGTCTCTTCCAGTTCCATATCCGCATCATACATCTGCTGGACCATCTGGCAATAATCGTCAGTCGCCGCCTTGCCCCAAAGCGGCAAAAGGTTCCGCGTCGCTGCTGCTTGAGCAATCGTCGTCATTCGAATCGTCCGACTGACACCTTCCTGAGCAGCCATCGGTCTTCTGCCTTTCCTCAGACCACCATCATCAATAGTGTCATCTCTTTCAATAATCGCGGCCCAGTCAAAGCAACCGATCGCCGCCAAACGGATAACTTCGCTTGGCTCCAAACCAAAAATATGGCCAAAAATAACAATCAGGTCAGGCAGCAGTTTCCGCTCGCTATTGGCAGCGGTTTCGTAAATTCCTTTCACCCGAGGCTGGCCTTTAAATAATCTTTCCATCTCCAAGGCCACCAACTGCCTAAACATTTCCGGCCAAAATTCCGCCGGATTTTCCTGAAAGCGGGCAATCAGTTCGGGACTGACCAGCTCCGGTCTTAAGGGATAAATATCACCCGGACAACGCCGCCATAAATCAGCCTCAATCTCCGATAAACCAACTCTCTGCTCTGAATCATTAGGCAGGGCGGCTTTTAATTTCCTGGATAGTAAGTAAGTTTTGCCCAAAAGCCCAGGAAGGTCGCCTCGGGGATAGATATTGCTGACATAAACATCCCCAAAGAGCCGGGCAACAAAATCAGGATCGGTCCTGTCGCCGACCCAGGAAAGATAATTCTCAAATTCCTCCAACCGGCCGTGATCAGAAAGATAATCACTGATAAAGGCAAATAACTGGAAATACTTTTCTTGAAAATCAGGCTGGCTAAAAAGATCTAATTCAGCCAGTCTCTTTTTAGTCGCCGCCAGTCTCTCTTCAAGATTGAGAAAGCCGCTTTCAAAGGCCATTGAATCGGTCACCCGGCCTTCTTCACACAAAAACCCGGCGCTGGCCAGCCAGAAAAAGACCGCCGGCGTATCAAAAAACAGCCGGTCGCGAGGCTGGCGGCCAAGCGGCCAAAGGTTTCGGTTAATCGCCTCAAAACAAGCCTGAACTCTTTCGGGAATATTCAAACACCGGAAACGGCTAAAATAATTATTCAAATAACCAATTAAGTAATCCCGGCTGATACTGACTTCATCGGCTCTTAAAACAATGCCTTTTTCTTCATCCTGGGCATCGATTAAAACCTGGTAACCTAAACCTTCCCAAAGATTTCCCGCGGCCCAGCTATAACCGTATTGGTCTTTCTCGAAAACCTTTTCATAATTCTCCCGGGTTTCATCCTTTAACCACCAGGAACGACCGAGTCTCCTGACATAATGTCTCAAGACTTCACTCCTCTGCCGAGGCTGAACAAAATAGTCAGGATCAGCAATAACCACTCTGGCTTCATCGCTGAAAGCTTGGTAAACTGGCCAAACTTCTTTATTGAGACCATCTAAACCTCTTCTTAATAAATCGAAAAAATCTCCGTCAGTAAGGAGATGCGGTAATTGATCAAGCGCTTCTTTTGACCAACCGTCGGTCTGCCTATAGGCATCTCTCATAAAAAGAGGTATCATTCGGCTTTTTATCTCAGCAGTAGCTTCCGGTGATCTCATTTCACCTCCAAAGAATAACCCTCTCCTCTTAAAGAAGAGATGGTCTTGGGATTAATAAAATAATAATTGAGTTTTTTCCGCAAACGGCGGATGACTTGGCTAATCGCCCACAGGGAAAAATTATCCGGTTTGTTTGACCACAAGACATTGCCGATTCTTTCAAAACTGACCACTTTGCCTCTGTTCTTATAAAGAGTCCGTAAGACTAAAAACTCTTTTTGAGTTAACTTTACTTTTTCTCCGGAAAAGCTAAATTGATCGACTGCCAACTTAATTAACGGTTGATGGCTTTTTGTACTCACCGTCATTTTTTCCAACACCGGTAAAAACAAAGGCTGCTTAAGCTGGCCGTCCTTTTTTAAAAGCCCTAAATCAAACAGCCACTGAAGATAAAGGCTTTTTTTAAAGCGTTTGATTTCCGAGCGGTTCTGGCTAACCGCTTTTAAAATCCGCAATGATTCAGCCGGCAAACTCTCCAAAATTTCCCTTATCCAAAAGCAATACAGTTGGCTGGCAAAGAGAATTTTTTTAAGCTGCCTGATATCTTTTACTTGAGGATTTTTTCTTAAAAAGACGCTAAAGGCCCTGATCAGGCCGTGCAAACCGTGAGAGTGTTCCAAAATCATTCTCTCCTGACCCCCAAAGCTGGTTTGAAATAATTTCTCCTCGCGTCGAATATCGGCCAGAGAAGTTTTTTGATCAAAGGTTCTCAAAAACGAAAATTTATTGTTCGTCAGCCGCTGGATGAACCGCTGCAATCCGGCATTCGGATGAGCCAAAATCCGGGGTTCGGCCAAGAAGACGTAAGAGATTTTACCGTAAGAGTAATATTTGAGGTTAATCAAACAATCAAAAAACTGTTCACTTTGAGATAAGATTTGTTGCGCGTCTAGAACCAAGAAACAAATTTTTTCTTCCGCTGCCACCGTCCTTATCAACCTCTCCATCTGGGAATAAAAAGTGAATTCATTGAGGGGCTTAAGTTTTTCCGCCTTTATTTTTAAAGCCTGAGCGGTTTGCGACAGCCAATACTGCAACAATTGTTCCCGGGATGGCGCGGCTTTATCTTTGAAATCCAAAAAAACCAGATGAGTTTTAATCTGGCCTAAAAATTCTTTTCTAAAGCGGTTGGATAAAATTTGACCGGCCAGGAGGTTTTTCCCGATGCCGTTAATGCCCACAAAAATGACCGCCTGGCCATTTTTAACCAGGCGACTAACCCTGATTAATTCAGGCTTATAATATTGATAGAAATATTTTGGTATTTCCCCCATTAACCTATATAAACTTAAAATAAATCCGCTCTTATTTTTATATGTAAGATTATCCCATAATGTTTAACAAATGTCAATCTTTTTGTCAAAAATAGGCCTCTTTTGCTAGTTTTTTCGACTTTCCAATCAAGCTTCCAAAGGAGATTAAGAATACTATAGGACTATGAATTGGTGGATGCTGAAAAATCGCTTTCAGGACGACTCGGTCGTCTATTTATTCGACTATCTCAGAAAGCGTTATGCAAGTATCTTTTTATCAACTTGAGATCGGCTGGTTGGGCGCAAGGCTAGAGAACTTTGCTCTTAACCATTGCTCTCAACAATGCTCTTTGACAACTTGAAATAACAATTTCAAGTTACCTTTGTTGTTTTGCTTGACTGTTCTTCGTTAGGCGAAGAGCCAGTCGAAAAAACAGCAAAACAGCTGGTTTCTTGAAAGGCTACAAAATATAGGGTTTAGGGATTAGACACTAGAGTCTAGGGTTTGTGAGGCGAATTCCTCCGAGGTGAAATGAAAAAAGTCTGATCCCAACCGGCAGTCCGGTAAAGAATAGAAGCAGTCCATCAGTGATCAGTTTTTAGTGATTAGCAACAAGAACCGGTCATTCTGATCCCGCATTTTGTGGGAGAAGAATCCAGCATTAGCGTAAAAATCGATAATAAGAATAATAATTCACGCTTCGCTAGATTCCTCGGGTCGAATAGTCGACCCTCGGAATGACTTAATCACATAATTTAATTTTGCTTCTGTTTTTTCCCGGGCTGCTGGTTTCACAAGATCAACTTTTTTTCCGGTAGGTGGGACTCCAAAACATCGGAGGCTATCGGAACCAGATACTTAGGAGGAACACAGAATGAATGTAAAGATGCGTTTAGTTCTCGCTCTCACCCTGGGGCTCCTGATGGCTCTGGGCGTTATGGCCGTGCTGGCCGCCTCACCCAAGATGGGTGTGTTTGTGGCGGTTGACTCCTCCGGGAGCCGGACCTTCACTGACACTCAAGAGGGGCTGGGGTTCGCCAGCCGGTTGGCCTTGGAATTGAACGCCGACGAGGCCGAAGTCGCCGGGGGCGGTTACTACGGGGATCGTTTTTACACGGTCACGCTGCTGACCGATCCCCAGACCGCTTCAGACGCGTTCCTGCGCGTAGCCGGTACAGTCACGCCCACTGGTGACACCTACTGCCTGCCGGCAATTGAGGCCGGTGTTGCCATGTTCGATGGGCTGCCCTGGGCTGGCACTCGAGGATTCATCTTCGTCGGCGATGGCTGGTGTACCGACGCGGCCCAAGCCTGCGTCCGATTGAACGAGCTTCGGGCACAGGGCTATACTATGGCGGCCTACATCCAAGACCAGGAGGGGGGAACCGACCTCCTCGGGTGCGTGGATGAGTATTACTATCAACCACCACCCGACGAGGGTAAGGTTATCGACGACCTTCGGAATCACCAACCGAATGTCGACGTTGACCTCCTGGCCCAACCCGATCCGGTCACGTCCGGCGGAAGTCTGACCTACACAGTTCAACTGGCCAACGTCGGCGGGATCACCGACACCTTCCACCTCACTCTGACCTTGCCGTCGCAAGTCAGCCCGAGTGGCAGCCACACATGGACGGTTACGGATCTGCCGCCGACCATGACGTGGCAAACCACGGTGGTCGTCACGGTGAACCCTAGCTTCATCGGCACAATCACAGCTACAGTCCGCACCGATGGGTCAAAGGGATCGTGGGATGAGGTCGTGGTGACTACGACGGTTGAGACAATCCCACTGCCAACCTGTCAAATCTGCTACGTGAGCACTGCTGGTAGCGACGATAGCAACGACTGCAGTGACGCAACGAATCCGTGTCGGACAGTACAGCAGGCAGTTAACCGAGCCGAGTCGGACGCTGAGATCCGAATCGCCGGCGGCGTCTACACCGACGTCCAGTCGCGAACTGAGTCAGCCGCAACCGACGCGTCCATACTCGCTGCCCTTGGCGACGACTGGCGGCTGTTGGTCGATACCAAGCGCCAACACGAGGTCGAGACCCTTCTAGCTGCAGTGCAGCTCCAAGCTACTACGCAAACCATCTCGCAAGTGGTCTTCGTAGATCAGCACTTGAGTCTGCTGGGCGGCTACTCGGCTGACTTCTCGGTCCGGAAACCGGGCACCTACACTACAACACTTGATGCCCAAGGCCGCGGCCGAGTGATCTACGTTGCTCCTGAAGCAGCCTCTCCTGCGGTGCAGCTACCGAGACCGAAGTCGGCACTCTCGCTGGCGATGGCGAGCACTGGGGAGTCATTTCCCACGAAGTGCTCAACGCCGACGGCACGCCGTTCGACTCCCTCGCCTACGCGGCCGCTATGCAAACACCCGACATCACCATCGATGGTCTCACTATCATGAACGGTGATGCCTCGGCAATGGGCAACTTGGAATCCGGTGGTGGAATCTACGTCGCTAGCGGCATCCGAGCCGAGATCCGTAACGTCCACTTCGTTGGCAACATCGCCAGCTTCACCGGCGGCGGGCTAGACATCACCGAAGGCATAGTCCAAGACTGTGCTTTCGAGAACAACCGGTCAAGCGGCGCCTCAGGCGGAGGCCTCATGGTTGGACCAGGCAACATCCGCGTCTTCCGCATCCGCTGCCAGGACAACTATGCCGATAGCTTCGGAGCCTGTGTTGGAAGTATCCGGCAGAACGGAAGCCTCGACGGTATCGTCTCGATCGGCGACTTTGCAGATTCGAGCTGGGGCTCCAGCATCTATGCTGTGATCCCAGGCAACCTCGAGATCGTGAACGATGTCGTTGCTAAGGCAAACGACGCCGGACTACAACTGCGCCTGGTTCATAGCGGATCGGTACTAACGGTTGCTCACCTCACCTTGGTGGATAACCCGATCGGCTTCAAAGCGATCGAATACTCCAGTGGAGCGCCCACCGTCAAAGTGTACAACACCATTCTCGACAACAACACACTGGCAGCACGAGCTGACGGGCACAGCTACACTGAACTATACTACATCAGCTGGCGGCCTGAACCTGGGCCAGGTGTTGGTTGGGAGGGACCCATCTGGCCAATGACCTGGGACTCGGGCGATCTATACGACGGAGATCCGTTCTTCGTCGATCCCGCCAACGGCGACTACAGCCTCGGCAAGGACAGTCGTTGCCGCGACCATCCAAAGGCACCCATAATCGTCGATCACGACGCTTACGGAGCAAGCAGGCCGTACGGCAGTGGCATCGACCTCGGCGCCTACGAATGGCCATCGCGACTACCAGTCCAACCTTGCACAGGCTGTGTTGCGCGAATCTGGCTACCCATTATCTTCGGGCCTCCGCCCGGCCCGCCCCCGGCCGAACTCAGGGTTTGGGTCAAGGGTACCAACAGCCCCAACCCAAACGTAGTCACTCCACCAGGCTCTAAGGCCCGTTGGCAGTGGGGAGTTTCCAACATCTCCGGTCACGACCTGGTCGTGGCCATGCAACTCTGTGTGACTCCCCCCTTGTCCGACGGCTGGCAGTGCTGGCCGGCCGGTCAGCTCCCGATGGGAGCCTGGTACGGTTCGACCAATTACTGGGACGCCTGGACCGGCTCGCCGGACCACGTCGGGCCGTTTACAGCGATCTGGACGGTGACGTCCAACAGTAGCGGTCGGGTCTATACCGCGACCGCCACCGTCCAAGTGACACGCTAGTAGCCTTTCCTGAAACCGCAGTCCGAGCCGGACACCCCTCCCCCCACAGGAGACATGTCCGGCTTTTTTTTTGGATTTAACGGCTTTTTTCAAGCCAATCAGTAAAGTAAAACCAGTTTACAATATTCCTTACCTTCGAAAAAACCTGCCTTATCCTATAATATTGCTTATTCATTAATTTTATGCTATAATCGGCTTGCTTTTAGAGATCAAGAAATTGGTCTCCAAAAGAGGCCGTTTTTGGTAAAAAAGAGTTTTTTAGTAAAAAGCTAGGGGTTATTTTGCTCGCACTTTAAAAACCTAGTCAACCGGAAGAAGGCAGATCGGAAGCGTGGATCTTCCCGAGGGTGGTGATCCTATCTTCATGATCGGTGAAGCGAAACATCACCGCCGCTCTCTCGTCACAGTGGTTACGAAGCTCCTTCATCAACTTATCGAAGGCATCGTAAAACTCATCCTTAGTGAGGAGCTGATTCATCTTTTCCTCAAATTCTTTTTTAGTAAGAAATTTCTTCAACTTCTCCTCTAGTTTCCGGTCAATCAATTTTTCAATCTGGTTTAAATCGGTTTTGGTTAACACTGAAATCATTTCAGATCTTTTAAAAATTAAAAGTCAATCAACAAACCTTGACCCTAAAGAGATGGGAAAGAAATAGAGATAAAAACAATTAATTGAAAAATCTCTCTCCCCTACCTCTTTGCGGTCAAGACCATTCAAAACCGGCCATAAAGCGGCCGGCCTAAAATACTTGGCTCGCAAAAAAGCAGTAAATATTGCTGCTATTGCACCTTGACAACTTGAAATAACAATTTCAAGTTACCTTTGTTGTTTTGCTTGACTGTTCTTCGTAATGCGAAGAGCCAGTCGAAAAAACAGCAAAACAGCTGGTTTCTTGAAAGGCTACAAAATATAGGGTTTAGGGATTAGGACATAAGGGTTGTGAGGCGAATTCCTCCGAGTGATTTTCTCCTCGGATGGTGCAAGACAACGATCTTGCTCCTCCGAGGTGAAATGAAAAAAGTCTGATCCCAACCGGCAGTCCGGTAAAGAGCAAAAAGCGCTAATCCCTCCTGCAAGGTGTCCCGCCGAAGGCGTGGACTCCTTGGAGCGTGGGATGGCAAAATACGATTTTGCTTTTCATCGGACTGCTGGTTTCACAAGATCAACTTTTTTCCGGTAGGTGGGACTCCAAAACATCGGAGGCTACCGGAACCAGATACTAAGGAGGAACATATGAACACCAAGGCGCTTCTGCGCCTGGTAATCGTCATTTCCCTAGGCCTCGCTCTTACGTTAGGCCTGGTGTGGATCCTTGGGATCCACCCGTTATCCGCCCTGGCTGCCCCCCGTAGCCAGGATCCCGAGCCCACCCTTGGGTTCGAGACCGAAGTGACCGTCCCCACCCCCGGGGAAACGGTCACACGTACGATCAACTTAGCCTCCGGCACAAGCCTGGCACAGAAGGTTGAACAAATCTGTGCCGCAGTAAAGGCGCTCAATCCGGAGGTTGCCGGCAACTGCGAGACGCGTGTCGAACAGACGCTAGCGGGGCTGCCCTACGAGGTCTACGAGTTCGTGATCGAGGTCCCCTCGCGGCCAGCGCTGACAGTTCTCGCGGCTATGCAGCAATCGACCCCGACGTTGGTCCTGTTCGGGTTCGATGGGTCAGGTTCTGTCGAGCGGGAGAATCTTAACCGTCTGCTCCGGCTCGGCTCGGAGACCGCAGCTCATCTGCACACAGAGGACCGGGCAGGTGCCTGGTTCTACAACGGTGACCCAACGTTCAGAGAGATCGTCACCGTTACAACACCACTGAGCGCCAGTATAGCCATCACCAATGCCCAAGGCGCATCAACAAGCGGATGGACCTATCTCGACCAGTGGCTCCTCCATGCCTGGGGAATCTGCGTGTCAAATCCAGGATACAGGTGTTCGATCGGAGCATTGGGAGACGGCTGCTCGACTAGGTCAGTCAGTTCGCTAGTCGCCACCATGACGGCTGCGGGTGCTGACCTTTGGTACGTTGACACTAACCAGGAATGCAACGACCTGCGTGATATCTACGGCAACCGCTACTACGATACGCCACCTACAGTTGCAGCCGACCTGATCCGGCCCATTGCGATCGACGACCTGTATATCGTCAGAAACAACGGGACAATGTTGCTCTGGCCTTGGGAAAACGACCTCCCGGGGTTCGGAAGCAATCTCACTCTCGTCTCGGCCGGGCAACCAGAACATGGTGAGGTCTATATTCACGACGAGGGTCACCTCGTCTACTCTCCTCCCGGAGGAGAAACGGCACCACACTGGGTCGGCATAGACACCTTCACCTATACCATCACCAATGGATATGGTGAAGACACGGCCGTTGTTACAATGGATGTCCGTGACCTCCCGGAGCTGGTCCAGGTCTACAAGACTGCCAACCCAGACCATCTGGCCCAGCCCGGCGGCTTGGTCTCCTTTACGATCGTAGTAGGGGCAACCGGAGACCAGAATCTACACCTACAGTCCATCGTAGACTCGGCATTTGGGGACGTTACCAAGATCGACGATAGCACCTGTTCCGTTCCCCAAATTGTCGAGGCAGGCAATACCTACGAGTGTCAGTTCCAGGTACAACTCAATGGGACAGCTCACAGCCACCAAGTCAATCGCGTGTCAGTGTCGGGGGTTACCGATTCTGGAGAGACCTGGTCGGATGCCGACTACGAATGGGTCTTCTTCGACGAGGCCTGCATCAGCGGCCTCCAGCTCGAGAATAGGCTCGACTTCCTCTCCCGCGCGTTTCTCGAAGGAGGCATCTGGAAGGTCCCGTTCGGAGAGCGGCCAATCCTGAAAGTCAACGGAAATTGGCCACCCGACCTGCTCCAGTCCGTTCGGATCTGTAACAGTTCTTCGCGCTGCAAGCCGGGCGCCTGCGAAATGGCTTTCTGTATCGAAGGACAACCCGGTTGGACAGTATACTCATTCGAGTACCCCATCACTACGGAGTGGAACAGGTACGCATGGCACGCCGATGTGTACAACACCTGTTCCCAGGATACGGACATGGAGTGGCTACAGTTCTACCCCGACCAGTTCCAGTTCCGATTGGAGCTCTACCTCTACGCCAGTTCTACCGTTCCCGGCGGTGACTGGATCCAGAGAAATGCAGGCTCGGAGCGGTTTTGCCCGTCTCCGCCTATAACAGTCTCTCTGTGGACCGAGACCGAACCGGCAAATCTTCTGGATTTCGTTCAGGGACCCACGAGGTGGACCCACGTCAACAATACCTGTGGTCTCCTTATGCCGCTTGAGGGCGTCCGCATCGCCTCAGAAGCCCCAGAGGGAACGGTCACTTTCCATCTCCAGGGGGACAACGGCCAGATAGTCAAGGAGGTCACAGCCGACCTGGTCGTGCGCAACACACCTCCCTTCACGCCTACGGCGTGGCTGTATCTACCCACCGTCGCACGCACTGGACCCCTCCCACAACCACGGCCGTAGCCTTTTCTTGAAACCGCAGTCCGATGCCGGACACCCTTCCCCCCACAGGAAGACGTGTCCGGCTTTTTTTTTGGATTTATAGACTTTTCCTACCCCAAGCTGAAAAAACTTCATGATCTTTCCTGAGTTGGAGAGGAAGTATCTTCGCCGATTCGGGAAAGATTTTTGAAAAAACCAATCAATAAACCTGATTATGAGTACCGATATCAAGAAAAATTACTTTTGATTTATCAAGCATCTTATAGAAGCTATTTCAAAACCCCATTGTCATTCCGAGCAAGAGCGAGGAATCTAGCGTAAGCGCTTCGCTAGATCCTTCGGGGCCGAAATTTCGACCCCTCAGGATGACACAGAAAGTAGGTTTTGAAATGAATTCTAGATTACCCGATAATCTCCAGTAACAGAAAAAGCTCTTAAACCAATCTTTTTGCCTCTTAGGCAATGGCTAGATAACGATTCATGAAATGGATCTTTTGAAAACAAATCAAACTTGAGTTTAGCCTGTCTTTTGAGGCGCTTATCAGGAAGAATTCTCTTTCGATATTTTTTTAGAAACCGGGCGTGGTAAAGTATCTCCATCTAATTGACTAAAAAGATCATTGATGTTTTTAGCATAATAAAGATGCTTGTTTTCTTTAATATCCTGAAGTATTTTACGATAACGGACGGCAGCTTTTGGCGACAATTGAATCGTTCCTCTTTCATGAAAACTAACTGTTACTGTTTCGTCAGCTAGTTTCTTTAAAAAAAGCCGAATACTTTCTTGAAGAGAGGAAAAACCAAGATCAAAAGCAGCTTGCTGAGCTTTAAGCCGAAGATCTTTTGAGACTGGTATTTGTAAAACCGTTTTATCCATATTTATTGTAATTAAAATGTTTTAATAATAGTTGTCAAGAATGAAAAATCACCTTATCACCGGTAGCGCTTTCCCTTTTTCAGAGATCAGTCCAGTCCAAACGTCCTGCCGCTTGTTATTTTCCTTACCCACAAGGAGAGAGCATTTGCCGGTCCGTTTTTTTTGGCTATTTAATAAGTAGACTGTGCACCCGGGGGTGAACATATATTGACACCTTGGGGAAAGATAATGGAAAGAAAATATCAATAATCCTGAAGTTTGGTAATCTTAATCCCTTTGACTCCTGCCTGATGTTTCGGATTAGCAGTCACTAAAACTGCTTTTTCGGCTCTGGCTAAGGCGAGAAAGCAAGCATCGTAGTAAGTTATATTTAAATCCTGAGCCATCTTGTAAGAAGAAAAGGCCAAAGATTCTGATTCGGATATATAAAGGACTGGCAAACGGTAAAAAATCGCTAAAGCTTTTTGAGCCTGAGATGAATTAAGTTTCTTTCCCTTCAATAAGGCATTAGCCAATTCGTATTTAACCAATTCAGGCAAAAGAATCTGAACTTTCTCTTCTCTCAAGTCGCAAAGTAATTCTTCCGCCTTGTCTGCTTCTTTTTCCTGACTAAACCATTTCACAATAACAGAAGTATCTAAAACTATTTTTATCATCAGTGGAACTCCCTATCTTTGGCAATAAATTGACTTAAAGAGGTTTTTGCTCCCCAATCTCTGATTATAGTCAACTGCCTGAAAATTTCCTGCCAATCCACTTTAATCTCTCTATAGGGTTCAATTAGGACTTTTTCTTTATTGATAATCTTAACCCGAACTACCTTTTTAGGAACCAACCAAGTTAACATTTTTCTCAAAGAATAAGGAATGGTTATTTGGTACCGATCACGAATAATCACTGTCTCGCCGTTCATATATACAGAATATCAGAAATTCGGAAACATTGTCAAGTCCATTTGCCGAAGTGATCTCCCCTACCACACTACCGCCGGCTGTTTAACGGAGCAATTAGCCCTAATCCAGGCAAGATCGTAGTCGCGAGCTTCTACACGCTGGCCGTCAATTACCAAATATTCACGGGATACGGGAGGCGTCTCCTCAGCCGGACCGGGCATTTTATCGATATACCAGGCCTCCGGGCAAACTCGCTTTTTAGCTGTCTGAGTCAATGTTGGCGTCGGCGTAAATATCGAACTGCTTTTGGCTTCATTCCTGGGCCTGAGCACCGTAAAATACATATGCCCAAGCGTAAGAAAGAAGGCAAACAGGATCACACCGATAAAATACGGATCAAATAAGCCAATCTTCCCTGCGGAAAGCTGATGCTTTTTTCTACTCATTTAATAAACTTTCTCCGGCTTGTTTCCGGACAATTAGCCCTAAGGCGAAGGAGTGATTTGGGCTTTGATATACTCAAGCGTTGACAGAAGCTGGTCAATCAGATCCTGTTCACTGTTATCGCTTCCGGAAATAGTGTAGGAAATCGTTAGAATTTCTTTATTCGGTTCAAGCATCGGCAAAACGATCAAGATTTTTTTACCTTGTTTTCCCTGGTCATAGCTGAACTTTTTACCCTGAAAGCCAAGCAGAATAAAATCTTCTTCTGACTGGTAGCCGCTGGGAACGCGTTCCTTCAGATATTCGGCCAAGGTCAGTTTCCGTCCGTACTTTTGATCATAGTAGACTCCGTAGGAAACCTTGAAACGGTCATCATACAAACTAACAGTAGTCTCATCTTCTGATTGAGAAGCCTTCGGACTTGACCAAAGAGAAGGATAATTAAAACGTAAGCCAAATTTTTCAAAAGTCTGCCAGTCATCCTCTGATAACTCTCTCGGGAGTGATTTCAGAACCGGTTGAGAGGCCTCGTCGGCGATTTTAACTTTTTGGCCGGTTTCCGTATCAAGAAGCCAAAGATCACCGGGAAGTACTAATTGTCCCCATGGTTCATCAATAGTGACATAGGCTAAAACTCTGCCATCATCGGACCAGGCCAGTTGATCTTCGACTAATTGATCAGCAGTTAATTGTTTTAAATCCGAACTCGAAGGGCTCTTTAAAAAAAGATCATAGCGATCTGAATCTGATTTAGTTTGATCTTTAAAGAAATATTGGATCATGGCTATTTGTAAGTTTTTCGGATCAACAGCAACTTCTATAATATATTTATTATTTAAACTGGTAAGTTTATTATTTTTGATATTAAGCAAATAAAGACCGGGCTCGAGATGAAGAGGCAAACCAACCCCTAGAATCTGATCATTACCATACCAAGATGTGAAGTAAATAGCCCTGCCGGGTAGTAGCTCTTTTTTATTTCGACCGTTAGTATCGATTAGTTCGAATCGGTCTGCTTCGCCCCAAAGCCAGCTCAACAGAATCCGTTTATTATCCGGCGAGTAAACGGCATACTCATAACAAACATCAAACGGATTGTCCTCATTAAACGGTTTACTAAGAGTATTAGTTAGAAAATGTTTTTGCTTGCTTCCATCAACATTAATGACTCCGACCCCGTCTCGAGCATAACAGATTGACTGACTATCAGGCGCCCAATCAAATGAGCGTAATTCGCGCTTAGCATCAACTGCCCACGGGGGAATACCGGGAATCTCTAGTTCAGGCAGTTCCGGAAGAATTTTCTTGAAAGTCTTATCTTCTAATTTATAAACAACAATATTTTTACCGTCTTCATATAAGGGTATTTTTTTCGGATCACTCAGTTCAGTTCGTTCAATCCAGGCTAAAAATTTTCCATCCGGCGACCATTTAGGATCGGTGTTTAAACCAGTCTCAGTTAATCTTTCCTCGGTCGCCTTGGTAGTATCAAATAGATAAATATCCCCTCCCCGGACATAGGCGACTCTTTGGGAAAATTCTTTTAGCGTTAACTTTTCTTCAAGCGGCGACGGGCTAGCGGTTACCAACGGCATTTCCGGTATATTAAGAGGGGTTTCATTATGTTTCGATATATTAACGTAATAGGAGCCGGCAAACATTGCCACGATAGTTAAAATTATGCCGATGCCGAAAAGAAAGGGACCGATTCTGGAATCAGGCGCAAGCTCAACCGGGCTATCCGAAGAAGTTGGTACTGTCCCGATAACCGGATTGCTTTTATTGGCAATCGATTCTTGTTTAGCTAAATCTGATAAGTTCATTATTATTTATACTTAAAATTATAATAAATTAACTTTAAGCATTCTGCAAGAAGTATTTCTTGCTTTTTAGACCTTACCTTACATCTTGATTGGTTCTTTTTCTTAAACATAAAGCCTTTTCGGTTAGAACTATTCCCAGATTAATAAGCGGTACCGGAATTGTCCGAGAAAGTTGATCGTAAGCTTCAAGAAGCTCTGTCGGATAAGGCTCAGGCAATTCCCCTCTTATAAATTGATCAAACTGCTTCCGATTTAGTTCCCAGTTTTTCATGAAACCAGCCAGAACAGTATCCCCAAAGTCTGGATTTTGATCCCAAAACTCCTGCCGTTTCTCAGGAACAAGCAGCTCTTTCCCCGGCGAGGCGGAAGAAAGAGCAATCGTTAACAGCACCCAAGGATCAAACCGCCACCAATTACGGCAATAAACCGGGATCCGGTGATGGACTTTTCTTCGGAAATCGGCCATTTCCTTCACTGGTTGATAAAAGGCGGCCGGCAGGTTCTTCCAGTATTCAGGATCAAGTGGAATGTAATGGTCGTGATCACCATGATCACCAAAATAGCCAACTATAGGTGTTCGAACCATTGACTCTCTAGCGTTTATCCCCAATGTCCGTGACGTCATTAGAATCAATTCTTCCTCTGCTTCGGTAATCATTTCTTCGGCTCCGGAGAGAATTTCCAAAAGCGCCTTCAGATCTACCAGACGATCCTTCTCGGCAGTGGTAATAATTCCATACTGATAGGCGGAAAAATCGGTCAGCATTTTTAAGGTCTGTCTGACAAACAGCTTATTATTTCTTAAATTATTCGGGTCAACCCCGTAAGCTAAACCGTTTGCCTGAGCGATAACTACTTTAAGCCGCCGATTAATATTTTCCTTATGAATTGATAAAACTTGAGGCGGGGAAAATTGAAGATAATATTTTAAAAGCCGATCGGTAACCGGTTCTTGGAGTGCTTCGATGGCAACCTTAGGCACTAGATTAGCCACAATCGCTTCGTAAACCCGGGCTTCTCTTTCAGGCAAATTAAGTGGAACCGGAATCGCTTCTAGGTCAATTTTCCCTTTGAGCATTAAAGCGGCCGTCAGCACCCGGCTGGCGGCGGTATGAAAAAGCCAATAATTGGAATAATGCAAAGCCGGGTTACAGATAATCCAAGCAAATGAGGGCACCCACTTTTCCTCTTCGCTTAAACGGGCGTAGTGGACTTTCCAATTACCTTTCCCGGCTCTTCCCGCTTTCTTTTTACAGAGATTAACTAATTGCTCATCATTTTTTGACAGACGTTGATTAAGAGCCTGTCTGGCGGGAAAAACCATTTGTCCACCGGCAGAATGAGCCTCAGTCAAGTGAAAATCAAAATAGAGACCAAGGATGTCTTTAACCATCATCCAACTAAGAGCATAATCACGCGGAGTAATACAGTTACGTTCATCGATTCGCCAGTCTTCGGTTCCCTCCTCAATCCCCATCGACGAAGGGAAAATCGCTACCGTCCCTTGACCCATTGCCTCAAAAATCAACCTGATTTTCTCCGGTTCAGCCATCATTGCCCAGCGATCGGCTGACCAACCATGATCACTCTCAAATACCTGGTAGGCTTCAGCAAAAACCTGATAACCGGCCCGTAAAATCTGAGCCAGATCTTCTTCCCGGGAACGATCAAAACTCGGGCTCAGCTTATCACCAAAATTCCCGATCATTCTCGGATCAATCTCGGCGATGGCCTGTCGGTCGAGTCTGACAACTGCCGTCAGAGGAACATCCTTAACTCCGGCTTGGGCGGCGAAAAAAAAGGCAACTGCGGCGGCTAGCTTTTTGGCTTGCTCAGCTGAATAACCGGCTTTCTTGAAATTTTCTGCCGAATAAGTTTGTCTGACGGAAACGTCAAAGGCTAAAAAATACGCTTTCTCCCTTTCAGGAAGTCCTGTTTCCGCCCCGGTAACCGGTTCCGGCATTTGCCAAACCCAAGCCCTTTCCCAAGCATCTTCGAGTCTCAATTCTTTTCGCCGGAAAGTTTGGCTAGCCTCTTTCGGCGGCCGCCATCTGATTTCTGCGATAACCTTCTCCAAATTTTGCTTAGCCTGATCGCTTCTCTCCTGCTCTTCCTTATCGATAATCATTTCTTGGGTAACCGGATCAACAATCGGTATTTCCTGCGAATAGGCAGACTGCCGGATTACTTCGATTCCGGTATCCAGGTATTTTCGCAACTCTTTTCGTTCTTGTCGTTCCCTTAACTCCTCTCTTTTTTGGTCGAAAAATTGAGTTACTCTCGTGGCAAAAGCTCCGATCGGTGGTCGTAAATCTATTTCCGGCATAGGCATAGTTAAACGAAAAGTTTTGGGAATTACCAAGAGATAATTATACCCAATTTACGATTCAGGTTAAAGTCCCTAAATTATCAAGCACGATGCAAACATATAAAAAATATCCCGGTGACTCTTTTGACTTTGACCGGCTTCTGCTATAATGTTTTAGAGAGACCAAATGAAGAAAACACTTTTTGCGATCATCACCTTTCTCGCTTCGGCCGCATTCACCTTATCCCTGGTTTACCTCTGGTTACCACGGCGCCAGTATTCCGCTCCACGGGCTAAATCTTGGCAAGCTTACCCCTTCACGAACGGAGAAATAAACTTTCCCGAAGACGAAGGCCTCCACCAAGAAAGCAATCTCGAATCTTGGTCGGCTAATTTTAAGCTAAAAACAGACATCTCTTGGTATTCAGGTTTCTTGACTTTATTCAAGCTGGGCAAACAAGCCAATGGCCTGCTTTTATTATCCCTCACCGATATTGACTCAGGCGCAAATGTCCAAAAATTCGCTGAAGGGGAAATAACCTACGATCCGGAAAACTTCCAGCTGGAGTTCAGAGGAAAAGACAGCCAAGATCAAATTAAATTAACCGGTAACTGGCTGGGGCCACTCACTTACCAACTTGCCTGCAATTCACCGCTAGCGACTTTTGAATTAATGCTTAATAACCAAAAACCCCCTTTAACTGTAAATAGGAATAAATTTGTCCCATTATTTATCAAAGAGATGGCTATCAATGCCCACTATTACGCCTTTTCCCGACAGGAGGCCAGCGGTAGTTTAAGTATCGGAGGTCAATCCCATCTCATTCATACTGTTACCGGAACTTCCTGGCTCGACCACCAGTGGCTGAATTTATCCGACCAAGAACTGGCTAATTTCAACTTTGTGTCTTCTCCAAATGAGTGGTTCTGGTTGCAGTTTGATAATCATACGGAAGCGGTTTTTGGGCAAACCTTCAATCAGGACGGCTCTGTTGCCGATAAATATTTTAGTTTCGTAGACGAAACCGGAAATCAATTTGAGACTGCAGAATTTAATCTTGAACCCTTGGCACAATGGACCGCGCCAAGCGGAAAAAGAGTTACGGTTGCTTACAAGCTAACTGTTGCTGAACCTGATTTGAAGATCATTCTCCAACCGACTGTCGAGAATCAGCTTTTTTCCTCCCCGAGAGGTGAATTCTGGCAAGGAGCAATTGCCGGAACCGGCAGCCTTCAAGGAACAGACCACTCACTTAACTTCGGCGTCGCCAGAATAATTGGCAATCATTAGTGCCCCCACCCGGAATTGAACTGGGATCTGCCGCTTAGGAGGCGGCTGCTCTGTCCGTTGAGCTATGGGGGCTTGATCATAAAAATTTTATCATAAATCAACGCTAGTTTGCCAGTTTAATCAACTAATCTTCTCCAGACAAGAATTAAAACTCTCAATCATCCTTGACAGTCATCAAAAAGTCATCTATGTTTAAATCAATATCATTTATTTTCCAAATGAACAACCTCAAATCCAGAAATCGGGGCCGTTCTTTGTTATTTCTTGCTTTAGCTCTTTTTTGTCTGTCCTGGAGCGCTGTTTTTCTTAAGAACCAAGAAAAGCCTCCGGCTGTTCATGCTTATGATCCGGCTTTAAACGCCTATTGGGACTGGTGTTATTGGTGTAACGGTAATTTTACTCAGGGAGCGAAATGTGGCAGAAGCTCATCCAATTTATATTCAATAACCAGAAGAAGCGACGGAACAAACAAATCGCCTTTAGGCGGACCCAATTACGGACCGGTAAATTCCTGTATCATTGGCCATGATGCAACTTACGTTCATAATCTTTATTCCGTCGGTTGCTCTTCGTTAAACAAAAATCAATACTATGAGGAAACCGGAGCTTCAACCAACTGGCCGAATGTTGATAAAGGCCAAACAATCAATGTTTCACTCTGTGATCAATGTACCCAGATAATTAATGTTTCTTATTCCCAAAACAGTCTGAATATTTCTGTCCGCGGTTATAACGACTACCCGGTAACTGAGAAGATTAGCTGCATTGTCAGTGATCCCCACGGCGAGGGCTGTGCCCATGTCGTTACTGCTCAAAGCGCTTTAAAATTCAAGTTAGATCTTTCCAGAGGAGTAACGGCAACCTCCGGCGAAATTGATTCTTCAAGCTGTAATACTGAGGGAGATCCTATTTGGCCGATCTTAGGCGCCAACGGCGGAACAGACAACGATCCGCGAGGTAAAAGATATGTCTGCACTGTTTATCATACATTTAACGATATTCCGGCCAACGGCCAAACAATCCAAATTGCCGCTTCTGTCAAAAATCCACATGTCGCTGGCGATGCTTGGTCAAGCAGTCCGGAGTGCAATACCACTTATACAATTCCTCTTATTACACCAACACCGACACTAACCCCAACCCCGACACCTACTCCAACTCCAAGCCCAACTCCGACTCTAACACCGACGCCGATGCCGCCTCTTCCGATGTGCTACTTGATTCATGCTGATTTTATGGATATTTCACCTGAACCCATATTAAGTATTAACGATGAGGTTATTTTTACTTGCCAAGCAACCGATAACAAAGCCCCGATTGATCATTTTAATTTCCGATATTTTTACCGTTTTTCAAGCAGCGATTCCTGGAGTACTCCGTCGCTTTTTTCCAGAGTCGATGTCCCATCCGGTCAACGATCGGCCAATGCCGTATTTCGTATTTCCGATTATGGTATTTTCATCACTCAATGTCAGAGTTGCTCCACCGACAATGATTCCAACTGTAGCGCTTGGGAAGAGTTTATAATTTACGAATGATAGGTATATGTTTTTCGAAAGCTTAAACCCGGATAAAATCAGACGGTTACTAAAACTGATGGCTGTTCTGATTGTAGTCGCTTTAGGCTCCTCAGTTTTAGCAAGCGTTTTTATTATCTCCCGACTTCCGGGCCCGACTCAGGCGCCCTCGCAATTTGTACCTAAGCGCACTGAAGCTGTTGAATATCGCCAACTAAATTGTTCTATTCTTTTCTACGTTCCGACCCCGACCGTTACTCCGACGTCAACCAAGACCCCGACTCCAACTCCACCGCCGGCAACCAAAACCCCCACCCCGACCCTACCACCATTAACCAGTACTCCAAGTCCGACACCGACACCGCCACCATTAACCGGCACCCCGACTCCAACTCCACCTCCTCCGCCAACAATAACTATCACACCAACCTGCGATTTTTTCTGTACCGGTCTGACTGCCTATGACGCTAACTGGAATCCGCTTCCCAGTTTAGAAAACCTCGACCTACAGAGGATCTGCTTTGAAGCCGAGGCTTGGACTGACTGTCCGGATGGAATTACCGGAGTTGATTTTCAGGTTATTGATAGAATTGATTGGCAACCGGGCGAGTTCAACAGACAAGAGGGCGAATATTACTATTACCGCTGGTGCCATGCTTTTATCTACCCGGTTTGTTTCAATATTCATTCCCGGGTTTGTATTAATCAAACATGCCATTAAAAATTGATAAACGAAAAGTCACTTTAATTTTTTTCCTGATAGGAAACTTATTGCTTTTCCTTTCGATTATCCTGATTAGCTCCCGGACGAAACAACGGCAGGAAATCAGAAAAGAAGCCGCTCCGGCAGCCACCGGAACACCAATCCCTTCCGATTGCACTTTGACTCTTTGCTTTTCCCAACCTTCCTTGACACCGACCGTAACGCCAACAGTAACACCAACCATTAGCTTTTCACCTACGCCAACTTCAATTATTCAACCTACCAATACGCCACCGCCAACCGGCACGCCAACTATTAATCCCTCCTCAACACCGATTCCCAGCCAAACACCGACGCCAGTCTTGACGGCAACGCCAAATCCGCTACCCACTTCAACACCAAGACCAACGAATACGCCGACAGCAACACCAACTCAGATACCTGGTCAGCCGACCAACACCCCAACGCCCACACCAACCAATACCGCAACACCAACTCCTCAACCTCAAGTAGGCGGAGGACCGGCGCCGACTGCTACTCCAACAAGAATTCCCGAAGGCGAAGGGATTACTTCTTTACCGGCGACCGGAACTGCGCTGCTGGTTATTGCGGCTATTTTGGCACTAGTTCTTCTATTCAGAGTGTTTTTCTTAAGAGCATAAAACGCTAATAATCCCCAAGAACAGCTTTTACCGGTACTCCCCAAAGCTTGGTATTAATGATAAAATCAGATGGTAAGTACCCATAAAGATTCGGGGAGTAGTTCAGAAGTAGAACGCACGGTTCGGGACCGTGAGGTCGGAGGTGCGAGTCCTCTCTCCCCGACCAGGATCCAATACGGACCGGGAAAGTCCCGCAGCCGAATGTTGTTATGTTGACCACAAAAAGTTTCCTTATTTTAAAATAAATGGCCAAAAAAGTTAATATTTTTCGAAAAACTCCTCTTTTTACATTTATTTTGGCTGTTTTTTTGTTTTTTATCAATGTTTTACTGATTTCCAAGCAAAGAACCGGACCAACCGAGAACCAACCGGCAGAAGCCAGGTTCGATTTTTTCTGCGGCTGTTCGGACGAAGACACACCTGTTTGCGGCAGCAATTATTTTACCTACCCTAATACCTGTGAGGCTGAATGCGACCAGGCGCAAATCCTATACCCTGGCCGCTGTCGTCTTTACGATCCCAAAAAGCCGCTCCCCGACCAATGTTCAACCTGCGATCTTAACTGCCTGGAACAAGGCCAGATTTATCTTGACACTAATGGCTGTCCAGTCTGTCAGTGTATTCTGAATGACTAAGATTAACAACTTTTTACACTTAAAAAAAATTCTAATTCCGATCATTTTTCTGGCGGAATTATTTTTGTTCAATTTTTCCGGACTACTAGCCGGCCAAGCTCTGGCTGACTACACTAATCCCGGTCAGTGTGAATTGGGAAAATCATGCTACGGTAGAAACCAGTACATTGAATATATTAAAGGTAATCTGCCAATAATTATTTCTGCGCCCCACGGTGGCTATTTATACCCTTCAGAAATCCCTGATCGGACAAAGGCTGGCTGCACCGGCTCAGATAGTTTTGTTGTTGGTCGCGATACCAACAGTCAAGAATATGCCCGTGGTGTTTGGGAAGACATTAAACAGCTGACCGGCAAATACCCGCATATTATTATCAATCATCTGGCCCGGAAAAAATTGGATGCCAACCGCTATCTGGATATGGCCGCTTGCGACCACCAATGGGCGGAACAAGCCTGGTACGAGTACCACGAATTCATTGATTATGCCAAAAGTATGGTCCACCAGCAATGCGTTCAAGGTCAATATTTTGATTTTCATACCAGCGGCCACGAAATGAAATGGATTGAACTGGGTTATCTTTTAGGTAGTAGCGACCTCTCCCACTCTGACGAACAGCTTAACTCCGCTACTTATATTGATAAATCAAGCATTAAAAACCTGATTTACCGGAATGATTTATACTTCCCTGAAGTCATCCGAGGCGAAACCAGTCTCAGCGGCTACCTTCAAAATCAGGGTTACTCGTCTCTTCCCAGTCCCCTAAATCCGGATCCGGAAGGCAATCCTTATTTCACTGGTGGTTATAATACCGCTCATTTCGGTTCCAGAGGCGGCGGGACGATTAACGGCCTCCAAATCGAAACCCAGTATTCATTTATCAGCAGCAGCGAAAAAGTCAACCTTTATGCTCGAGCACTGGCGGAATCGATCATCGGTTTTGTTAACACCCAATACCAATTTGACTTGGCAGGAAATATTTGTTCCACCGCTACTCCGACGCTCATTCCACCAACCGCCACACCGACAATAATTCCCTGTCCTGGTAACAACAATAAAATTGATCAGGACGATTTCCGAACAACAACCGTTAATTATCAGAACAACTTAATTAATGGTTTTGACCTTGGTTATCTCTATTTGAATTGGGGAAAAACCTGTCTCGCTCAACATTAACCTAGACTATGGCTACAAGGAAATTTTTTCGGCAAACTATTCTATTATTCATTATTCTTCTTTTTCCGAGTCGTCTTTTTATGTCTTCTTCCAAACTGTCTAGCATTCCATTAGTTTATGCCCAAACCGAAGCTGAAGTCCGGGGCGCCTGGCTTAACCCAACGGCTTTTAATTCGCCGGAAAGAAGACAGGCTACTTTGGAAAAAATCCTGGCGGCTAATCTGAATACCGTCTTTTTAGCTGCCTATCCGCTGACTAACGAATACGGTTGGAATCACGGTTGGTCCAACGAAACTGATTTTAAAGCCATGCTGTCGATGCTGAGGGAAAAGGGTATCAGTGTTCATGTTTGGCTCTGTAATATGTATCGCACCGGCTATAACAGCGGTGCCGGCCAGGCTGATTTTACCGATCTGGCAGAGCAGGAAGCGCAAATTGAATGGGCCCTTGACTGGCTGCGGCAATATAACCAGTATCCGGAACTGGATGGCGTTCATTTTGACTATATCCGCTATGGGTGGACACACGATACCAACAAAACCAAAATGGAGGCGGTCACCGCCACGATTAAACTGGCCAATCAAGCCATCAAGGCGAATTTTCCCAACAAATTTCTTACCGCCGCCGTCTTTCACAGCGGCCCGATGTGGACTAATTACAGCCAAGACAGGTATATCCCCCAATGGTTTCTGAACTGGAGCAGTCTTAATCCGGGTAATATCTACGTTAGCCAGAGCAGCGATTCTAACCACCCATACATACCAAATTTTTTTAAAGGTCAGCAAGATCCCCCGCTTTGGTTTAAAACAGACAATCTGGACGCTATTGTCCCGATGATGTATTCGACTAGCGACCAAGAATGGAATGACGATGTTGACAGCTGGAAATCCTTTCTTGAATTTCAAGGTAAAAATATTAATCCCGTTATTATGGGCTTGGGCTGGATGCCGCCTAATGATAATGACCCGGATCGAAAGCTTGACGCTCCCGGTATTGTCAGAAAAATCGAATACGGCCACCAGCAGGGGGTTCGGGGTTTTGGTATTTTCCAGCTGGGTGCTGGCAGTGTCAACGACCAGCCCCTAATTGATGCTTTAAAAAATGGTCCTTTCAGTCAGCCTGCTCCTTCTTGGCTTTCCTCAAATCAGAAACCAGAAACCGACATTGACGGTTCCGGAAAAACCAATGGGCTTGATCTCGGTTATTTACTGAAATTTTGGGCAACAAACCAACCCGAAACTAATTTAGACGGTCAGGGCAGTGTCGGCAAAAATGACGCTATGATTCTTTTCGGTAATTACTGTCGCTGAGTTTGTACCAAGGTGTCTAGTTGTGGGCACCCCCGGGGTGAACAATTTCCTGCGCGCTTACTAAACTATTCAATCGCCAATAAGGTACTGTTTCCGCTAGCCTCAATTTACCGTCATCCTGAGTAATCAGCCATTCCAAACGAGATCTGGCCAACCATCTTTTAAGCGTCTGGTACGAACTATCGCTATCCCCCAATCTTCCGATTGCCGTATCAGTAAGACTAATCTCTTCACCAGTCATCAGTCGGGACAAAAGACGAGAACTATTAGCCGGCAAACCAGCAAGAGGGATCCGGCAAGATAGATCGGCAAGATACGGATCCTGAAAGTCGACTTCTAGTAACGATTGTCCGTTATCCCTACCGATAACCGCAGACACGTTTACCATGTGCTCGCCTACGTCATCTCCTCGACCCTCAAGCAGACGGTCAAAATAGCCTACTTTGGCAACCCTCCAAAAAGCTAAAATTGCCTGTCCGATCCAAAAATTGACTGCTTTTTGATCATTCCCAGCTCTCAGCGATAGCTCGGGCAGCAGCTCACCGTTTAAGTAGCGGATCATCCAATTAAGCGGTGCTTCCGGAATGTTGGTAATCGGAAAGTAACTTAGATATTTTGTAAATTCTTCGTTTTGATAAAATTCTATCTCCCAGGCAGCCAGCAGCAGCGGCCAATAATCAAAAGGTAAATAACGGACAAAGGTCGCTAGAGCCCCAGCATTATCCCTCCTTCTAGAACTGCTTTCTTTTCTAATTGCATCTTCCCAGGGAAGGAAGCTTTCCGGCTGTGGCGCTAGTTTGGCAATAGCCGGCCAAAGACATTAACGACAAGACCATCTCTTTTTCCCGGCCGCTATGGCCGCCGCTTGCCCGCCGATATTCTTCCCAGGTTAAAGGCGAACCGGCATTTTCTGACCAATAAGCCAAAGCTTCTGTTTCGGCTGGACCAAGAAAGTCTCTGGCGGCGGTGTAAACCGGCGCACACCAAGTTAAAAGCTCGCCTGAAACAGCAATCGCTTCTTTTGACATACTTCTATGAGGTTTGATTAATTTTTATGCAAAATCTGAATAACTCGCCTTGTAAATCGATCATTAATATAACAAGTACCCTATAATAATATATTCTGGGAAAAAATTCAAGAATTGAAGACTGATTTAATCTTTAACCGACTTCCAAACCCGGCTGGCTGCCACTGACTACTACTTCGATCATCTCTCCTCCTTTTGGCTTCTCTTCACTCAGTACTGGCCTAATCCGATAGATCAACTGATGACCACCCATTTTCTGAACATGATCAACCCACGCTGTCCAATAATCATTTTGATAACCGGGCTGAAAATTCAACTCACGTTCCAGATGAGCCGGGACTGCCTGACTCCAGTCTAAGTCGGTTAACCAATCAGCCGCCTGCGGTCCAAAAACTTTAACCAAATCTTGTTCCGCCATCGGCCCCAGTATTCGCCCTGGCGGTCGGTTCTCCTGCTCATCCGGTGTTGGTTTCAGAAGACATAATCGGCCATCAATTTGGCCATCCGGTCTTTCAAAAAGCAAGTAACCAGCCTCTTCGTCCCGGCGCTTTCCAAAGACTACCCGAAGCCGGCTAATCACCCGTCTGGCTAAAGTCTCATCTGCTCTCATCAGCTGCTCCAAAAAATTAAACGATAACTGAGCCGCGACAAAGGCCGCATCCAAATCGGCAAGTTCATAGCCGAAAGATTTCTCTACCAGTAAACAAGCCCTTTTTGTTGGATGCGGTTCGTGGGTAATCACTAAAGTCCGTAAATGGAAAGCGGTCGTCTCTAATAATTCAGCCGTTCTTTCTGGATTTATTAAAGTTGTTATTTCACCCTGTTCATTCCGAATTGCTCTTCTTAACCCCGTTTCGGGCCGGATTTTGGTTTCCAAAAACGGCGCCAGGTTAGTTAAAGCCGCTAAATGCAAAAATAAGCCGGTATTATCTAACTCTTCAAGTCCTGGTACCGAAAAATCACGGGTTAGATGAGTATAAAAATGGCTGCCACCAACAAAATTAAAACGAACCCCAATCTCGCCCTTTCCGATCGGTGTAAATTCAATATTTTTTAAACAAGCCGCCTGCAAACCACCTCTGAAAGTAACACGAGCTCCTTTTTCCGGCAGCGATTTACCGCTTTCCTGAACTGTCCGCCGAAGCGCTTCAATACGGTCCTGGGTCTGACCGCTATACTCAACTCTTCTAAGCCCGACCGGCCCTAAAGCCTGAACAATTCCCTGAACATCGGTAACCGTAAGTGGCTTTGACGGCTGATTTTTAAGTATTCCGGTAAATTCATCTCTAATCCGTTGTCTTAACCTGGCAGCCAAATCCTGACTCGGTGCCGGCTCAAAACCAGCGGCTAAACCGAAGGTACCATCAGGCAAACTGAAAGCCTGGTACGCTAGTTCTGAAGTATATCCGGCTCTTCTTAGTTGATAAGCCTCAGTGTCTAAAAGCTCAATCCAAAGAGCGACTCTAGCCTGATATAATTTTTCCAATAGCTGTCCGCGGGCAACGGGCGTTCGGGCTACCGCTACCGGTAATGGTCTGTTTGCTTCAATTGCCTCAATTATCGTAGAAATAAAATCCATCCCCCAAAGACTTATTTCCGTATCTCTTGGGAAACGCCGATCCTGGGGCAATGAAATCGGGCTTTGCGCCCGAAACTGCCTTGCGACTAAAGGATGCTGATCAAAAACGGTTCTAACCTGCTGCTCTAAAAGAGCTGGATAAGATTGGCCCAATTGGCGCCTATTTGCCAGATGAAGATGGTCAACGAAATCCATCGCTTGTTCAACTTGCGACAACTGCTGACTGTCAATTTCCCTCAGGCGACCAGCAATCAATATCGTTGCTTGAGGAATAAGTTTGCCCCTTGTATCCTCGGGAATATTCCGGAGTTTTTCAACACCGGCGTAAAAAACCGGTGATGCCTCAGCCCAGGGCAAGAGACCCATAATCGCATTATAAGTAATTTCTAGACCTTCTTGACAGGCACGAACTACGACTTCTCTTCTTGCTGCTTCTAAGGTTTCTTCCGGCTCTCCATCTTTGACTTTGTGCTTAATCTTTGCTTCACCGATTCGAAGCGTCTTTTCTGGAAGATTAAAAATCCCATCCCAAACCGCCAGTGCCCCTTTATCCTGCCTTCCGATTCCCATCATTAAAACTTGAAATTCCCAAGGTTGCGGTAACTTTCGGGAAGCTTCAGAGAAACGCAGACTCGTATTAGTAAGAACTTTATCATTGGGATTGACTAACAGGCTAACTAATTTTTCCTGTTCCCTGTTTAAAGTTCCATGTTGAAAACAATAATCAATTTCGCCTTGCATAGCCATATAATGGGCTGGACTGGCGAAAATCCAATCCCTAACTGATCTCTGTCGGTCTCCTCGCTGATTACTGTCTCCCTCGATAACTAATCTTTGCAATTGTTCTCTAGTTTGAGCAACAACTTGATGATACTCAGGCGGCAAAGCTTCAACTATTTCGTAATCTTGTCCACTTAAACCTAGATCTCTTGGTCCGATTGGTTTAAACTCCACCTTTAGTGGCGTGCCGGCCTGGCGCTTTCGATCATCTACTCTTGACTCTTGATCATTTTCCATAAGTATCCCTCGAATTAATTATTTCAACAAACTCAGGGTCCGGCCCTGAACCTACGACCCAACTTTAGGAGGCCCTTTTCTCTCTGCTTTTCCTTTTATTCACAACCTCCATCTAAACTTGTCGAGCCATCTCTAAGTTTAATCTCTGCCTATCTGATAACAATCGTAACGAGTACACTCCTAGCTGTCGGTTATTTCTGGCAACTACCTGGTGTTTAAGCAGGCCGTCTAAACCAGCTCTTTCTAATGATCGTCTCAATTCCCCCAATTTTGCTAAATCACCTGCTTCAAGCGCAAGAGCAGTTCCTTGGCAGACTTTTCTTAGGACTGCTAGGCTGTTTTTTGATAAAGGAATCCTGCGCTGGACAACTGATCTATCCACACCGGCTAAAAGGGAAAACAGCGCCGACGGCTCAGCGCCGTCAGAAAGAACGATTCTTTGCCGGCCCAACCAGGTCAAAACCTGCCCCATCGGATCCCATTCGGGAATAACCAAGCCCGGCACCAGCATTTCCTGTCCGCTTAAAGTCTGAACTAACGCCTGATCCTGAGCAATTCCTTTAAGATGGGATAAAATCCGCCGGCGCCAAGAATGGAGCTGTTGGCCGCTTCGTCTTTCACCGGCAATAACCGTTGCTTGATCCTGAACCAAATGATGAAGCGTTGCCTCAACCATGGCAAAAGTGTCCGCCGGCGCCAATTTTGAAGACAGCCGGCAGGAATTTGCCTCCCTTTTCCCAACTTCCACCAAAAGCCATGGCCAATTTTGCCGGGGAATCTGCTGTAAGAAAGTCACTACCGGACGGTCGGCAGGGTGAATATTAGTCATATCCTGGGAATCAGCTAATGAATCTATTTCTTGCACATCTCTTGCTAACTCATGATGATCATCACACCATTCCTGCCAGATTACCGCCTGAGCCTTCCTTCCCTCCTCTTTGATCTGCCCGGCATGTAAACTTTCCAGTAAAACCGCAGTTTGCCTGGCAACCCGGTTTTTGGCGTCAGTCATCGCCGCGTCACTGACGCCTAAACTGGCCTTCATACTGTCTAAAGTCATGCCGGTAACAAAATTAAGATAAAGTTCTAAATGAGCTTGGGGAGATAAGCGGAGATCTGATGACAGGTTATCGGCTAAAGCCGTCTCAGCCAGGGTGAAAAAATGAGGCCAATATTCCCGGCCGACGGCGCTTAAAAAATCACCGATTGCCAACACTTGGTTCCGGTCCTCAGTTTGCAGATAAGAACTGACCGGTCCGGCGCATAACCTCTCCCGGATAAGTTCTTCCCGACCGCGGTTAATCCAAGACTGCCAACGCTGAAAAATCTCCGGTTGGCCTAACTCTAGCTGAGCTAGTTTGTTTCTGGCAACCGCGACGGCCGGCATATCGCCGGTTAATTCCTGTTGCTCGGTCATAATTTGATTTTACTAAACTAATCTGCTTACTTTTTTATTAGTTTACCGCTCCGGTAAGTTTAAATCAAGCCTTAAAAGACCTATAACAGTTGATATTTACCCGAATTTAGGGTATAATAATGCTTAGCTTTAGAGATCTGCCTATTTTCGTTATGGAAAAGACCTCTGAAGCGAGGTCTTTTTAAGTTTCTTAAGAAGACACCGCTTTGACCAGTTTAGGGAAAACCGAATCAAGCCGGTTTTTTTCCTGAACCGATCAAAGAGCACCTTAACCACAGTACATCGCTTACTTCGCGTTACGAACTACGTTTGTACCCGCGAAGGGCGCGTATACGTGGTCTGCGGTGCAACTGCACTGCAGTTGGCACCTTGACATAGCCAGGGATAAGAATAAATTTCACCAGCCTTT
>DATKWK010000022.1:0-2075 GCA_035529595.1 Bathyarchaeia archaeon | reverse complement strand
CGATGAACAAGGAATTGATGCCGAGGTGGATCAAATGTTAAAATCCATCGGTCAAAGTCTTGATGGGAATGAAGAGCAAAAAGAAATAAAACGGAAAGCGCTTTTCAACAAAAACTCACCGGAAAACCATCTGAAATATTGCGAGGTCTGCGTTGACAAGGAAGCTGAAAGGGAGGCAAATTATGAATAACCAACAGCAAGCAAAACAGCTTACCGATAAACTCGGTCTTATCAAAACCGAGATTTCTGCCAAAGAAAAAGAAATCCTGAAGTTAAGGGAAGCAAATGCCAAATTAATTGAGATTCATCTTGGCAAAGAAAGAAAACCAAGAAGTCTCGAAACACAGCGTAATGCAATCACCAAAATTGACTTGGAAATACTGGAACTTCAATTGGTGGAAAAAAGTTTGAATGGGAAACTCAAAGAGACCGATGCCCTTATTCGACAAGACCAGTTAAAAACGAAAATATCCCAGTTCAATGAAGATTCAAAAACTCAGCGCATGTTAATTGAATCCGTCAGAAGGAACATTACCGCTTTAGAGAAATCCTTACTGGAACTTGAACAGAGTTCCGGCAGAAATCATTGTTTGTATCGAATCTTAGAACTTCTTTTTGAAGATCCCGACAATGTCATAAAAGAAATCAGCCTTAATGATATCCTTCAAGACTGGGCACCAGAAAAAGTTGTTTTAGGTGCCGATTTCAACAGTATCGCAAAAAGACTTGACCGTCACCGTGTGGATATCGGAAATTTTCGGAATCAGCTTGAGATGGTCACGCTAAATAAGAGAAGTTACCACAGGGTCGAAGAAATGAAGAAACCAATTAATCAGCATGTTGGGAACCAAAATGATATCAGAAATAGAGCAGCAGCACAAGACGCAATCGAAAGAGCCAAAAACCGAAACACATCTAATAAAGTTAAAATACAAAGTCCAAAATTTATCCCGGACACAAACCCCAACCTTCCTCGGATGGAAAGTTGGGAATAATTTATCAGGAATAGAATCCTGATAAAGGGGTGCTTTAACACATCCTTGGCGAAAGCCAGAATTCTTCATGGTTAGAGACTGGAAATCCCAGTCTCACCTCCGTGCAAGCTGGACTCGCAACCCAGCTTGCACAACTCCCACCCAAACTTTTCCCGCTATGATATTTTCTCAACGATCTTTTCCCGCTATGATATTTTCTCAACGATCTTTTCTCGTCAAATCGTTTTTATTCAATTTTCCTATGTCATGCATAGACTCACTCGTTTTTAAAAAGAACCGAGACTGTAGAGCATCTACGAGCTGGATAAGCATTATTCAGTCAGTTTGATACAGCTTTTTACAATTAATCTGAGAGTACTTTTGACAGTATCAGCTTAAAAACGTCATATTAAACTGGTACTTGCATGCTTTCTCTTTGTAGTAAGCGAGTGTAAATTTAAGCTTATCACTACAACATCAACGCTTTACATTGATTTTGAGTAAAAAATGCTTTTTTTCTTCTTGACAGCTTGCTTTAAAAGTATTACTTAACTATTAAAATCAAGCAAGATTAATAATTAACTGAAAAGGAGCAAATTATGGTACAAAAAGTAGAACCAATCAAGTCCAAAGTAATTATCAGCGAAATCAAGAAGAGTTTATCAGACCATCCCAGAAACTTTGCTCTATTTGTTTGTGGAATTAATTTTGGATTTAGAGGTGGAGATTTATTGAACATTAAAGTTGAGCAAGTAAAGGATTTGAAAGTGGGAGATGATTTTGAAGTCAAGGAACAGAAAACGAAAAAGTTTAGGCGAATTACATTGAACCAGAATTGTTTTGATGCAATCCAGAATTTATTGAATCATACCAATTTTGATGATGGTAGTTATCTGTTTCAATCTCAGCGAGCCGAGAAGCTGACCGTTAATTCATTATGCCGATTAGTCAAGATGTGGACAGGAAAATATAAATCCCTCAAAGGAAATTATGGAAGTCATACTTTGCGAAAAACTTTTGGATATCACAAAAGATTACAAGGAACAGATATTCCAACTTTGATGATTATGTTTAATCATAGCACGCAAAAACAGACTTTGA
>DATKWK010000021.1:0-1355 GCA_035529595.1 Bathyarchaeia archaeon | reverse complement strand
AAGTAGCAGTCTTTAATCCCCTTTTGATAGATTTTACCTTCAAGTATGATGTTAATGACGACAGCAAACCTGTTAGTTTTACTATCCACTCAAGGGAAATTGAGTGGTATGAGCCTTACTTGGCCAAGCACGCCAAAAAAGACTTGGCTGATTTGATTTTTAACCAGCAGGGAAACCCCAGAAAAGACAGAGATTTACAGATGAAAGAAATTATGAAAGATATTAGTGTTAAAGTATGAACCTTGAAGAAACTTTTGACAAACTAATTATCCTTATCAATGAAAAAAAAGAGGCTCTTAAAAAAAAAGAGGCTTATATCGAGTCAAGGTTTGAAGAATTAAAGACGAAACAAGAGGAGATAATGGAAATGGACAAAGGTTTAGCAAGCCGTGAGGCGATGGTAACCAAAGAAAAAATAGCCTTAAGGTTAAAAAAAGAAGGACTTGAGAAGAAAGAGAAAATACTTAAAAGGAAGGCGCAACAGGTTCAAGAAATACTGCACTAATCTGATATAATCAAATAAAAGGAGAAATTACTCCAGCACACGCTGGGGTTTTTTTGATATATGAGCGAAGAAGCGGAAAGAGACGAAAATTTTGTTCCTGCTTTAATTGGAGTTTCCTCTATTGATGACGAAATAATACTTAAAGTATATGTAAATCCCGACTCTGACGGGGCTGGAACTCACGGAGTTGTGGTTAAGGTGGCGGAATGAGCGATATTGCCGAAAGGGACGCTAATTTTGTTCCTGCTTTGCAGGGCGTTTCTTCTTTGGATGGAACAACCTTAATTGATATTTGGGTTGATCCAACTACACATGGAATACTTATTGACGGCACTTCGCTTTATAGCGCCTTGGATTTAAGATACCTTAAACTTGCAGGAGATAATGATCCCATTACTTCAGGGATAACTATTCAATCTACCACTGCCACAGAGGAAGTATTGATTTTAAAAACCACTGATGATGATACGACTAAAAAACTCTTAGACATTGTAAGTAGTGCCGATGCTTCATTGGTTTCGGTTAGTGCAAGCGGTAATGTGGAATTGACAGATGGCAATATTGACACTACCGGCATAGGAACATTCGGAAGCGTGGCTATCCCGACTGTCTTTACCGCTCAGACTGAACCGACAGGGTTTGTTGACAAGGTAGCTACCCTTAGTTTTAACAATGATAATAATACCTTTACCATTACCGGAAACCACGATATTTATATTAATGGCGTTAAGACTACCAAAACAACCGCTTCAATCCAGATAACAGATGCCACAGGACTCTATTGGATTTATTATGACGCTGACGGCAATTTAGCGAAAACAACAGGCGACCCTGATTTCAGCCTTCCGAC
>DATKWK010000020.1:0-5908 GCA_035529595.1 Bathyarchaeia archaeon | reverse complement strand
AGACTTTTTTTAGAGAAAATTATTGGCGCTGGTGTTTTTACCAAAGAAAAAGTCAAGGAACTCAGAAAAAAGTTTTATAAGAAACACGGTCTTAGGGCGATTGATATTTGGAAAGGAAGAATTTATGAGTATTCGCTAATGATACCAGTTGGTTTACTTGCTAGTGCTATTATTATACTTGTTAAGCAATTTAAAGAAGATATTGAGGAGACAACTAAAGAAAGCTAGCCTGACTGATTGAATTTCTTTTTATTTGTTTTCTTCACTTTCCCTCGACATGCCTTTTCTCAATTCATCTATTGGGCCAGATCTATCTTTAGCGCCTTTAATAGTTAGAATTTGTGTGCCTAAGTTAAGGCCAGTTGTAGCCAAGCCACCGACAGCGGAAGGTCCGGCAGTTATCCCGCCCAAAATAGCGCCGCCAAAGCCAGAAGGCTCAACTTCCAGCATTTTCTTGATTTTACTGACAACTTGGGGTGTCAACATAATCATGCCAAAAGCAATTAAAGCTTGAAAAGCATTGGCTTCACCACCACCACCTTCTTTACCTAAGTTTAGCATGGGTGGTACCCAAACTGCTTCGCCTTTTTCTGCCTGAGGATAATAGCCGATGTCTTGTTGAACACACCATTTGTTGTTGCGGTCGCCGCAAGCGGCGCCAGACTTAGGGCCTATAATAACAGCGGCCAGTAGAAACATTCCGGCGACTACGGGAAAAGGAGCCACATTACTCAAAAGATTTTTAATCCAAGCCATAAAAGCATTACTGCCGGGCAGGGCATTAAAAAGGATGTTAAAAGGAGCAAAAATGACGTTTACAATAATGCCAAGATAAGAAAGAAGAAGGGTGAAAAAGAGTTTGAATAAAGAAAAAAGCAAAGCAACACCTAAGACGAGTTTAGCTAAACCACCAAAAGCCTCGGCTAAAACAGTATCTTTAAACCATGAACCGAAAAGACCTTCAATTATGTCTTGCAGAGCTTCGCCCGGCGCCTGAATGAAAATGTCAGCCCCTTCTTTGACAAATACTAAACCAAAGGGATTTTTGGAAAAAAGCAGATCAAGAGCATTGGAGTTAGTGGTGAGGACACCGCTTAAACTTAAGATGCCGACCACAAGATAAATAGCAATATAGATAAGGTCAATCATCAGACCGGCAATCGCATAAGAAAAGGTAATCAAGAGCAGGGTGACAATAAGCTTGGGTAGAGCGGCCTGAATAGTAACCACGGTTTGGGAGTCAATGTTTTTCCGAAACATAATCATAAAACCGATAACAATGAAAATAATCACAAAACCTAAATAAGCGATATTTCTGAAGGCTTTCCAAATGGGTAAAACCGGCCGTAAAGCTTGCCAGCCAGTTCCTTGAGCGTGGGCAGACCTAATTGGCAGACCCATGTTTTGGCCCAAGTCAGCTAAATATTCGCTGGTGGTTACCGGCGGATGGCCAATAAGGTAGCTGATAAATTTGCCTGTTTGGCTAAGAGCGCCGCCACCAGGCATAAGACTTTGTTCATTTTCACCGCCCGGTTCCCAAATAACGGT
The DNA here is from genome assembly GCA_035529595.1 of Bathyarchaeia archaeon. GTDB lineage: Bacteria > Patescibacteriota > Microgenomatia > PFEM01 > JAFGMK01 > DATKWK01. The sequence goes on along the minus strand of DATKWK010000020.1, from coordinate 4,360 downwards.
GTTGATATCGTAAATGCTATAAGTCGTGTTCAAAAAATGGTTGTCTTCTAAAGTATAATCGGGGTTGATAACTGTGTCCCTATACTCTTTCTCAGGGAGAACCTCGGTGGCAAAACTGGTTTTAGTCAATAAACCAAGACCCAAAAAGAAAATTAAAAGAAAACTTATGAAGACGGTAATTATTTTTCTTAAGGGCATTGATTTATCTTACAATAGATTTTTTAAATAAGTCAAATTGTCATTTCCGACTATTTCCTTGTTATTCCCGCAGAGGAGGAATCTTAAAATAGGTCTTTATTTGTATAGATTCCGCATCCCTGTATCATAAGATACAGGATAAACAGGTGCGGAATGACAGGTGAATATCTTAATATGCCGGACAAGCGTCGTTGCAAACACTGGTACAGCTGACAGAACCTTCTCTCTTAACCTTGACAGTTGCATTAGCATAATAGCAGCCATTATATCTTGGATCGCTATAGGTGTCGTTTTGGTAATCAGTGCGGTTAAGATACTGGCAAGGATGAGCTTCACAGCTTCTTTCACCGCCAGCGCCGCCGCACCAAGCGAGATCTTTATTGGAATAAAGTTCATTAGGAATTCCATTGCAGTCTTCGCAAACAGGATCTTGACCAAAAGCACAGCCAAATTCAATTTTACCGCCCTCACCATTGCAGTGAGGAATATTGGGGTTGCTTTTGCAAATATAATAATAATCGCAAGCAAAATAGTTAGGGTTCCAGTTACAGCCTTCAGGCACGCATTCCTGTGGGTTCCTTGTCCAATCCGGACTGCCGTCAGGATTTTTGCAGGGAGTACGGGGTTTTGCCTTTGGGCCTTCATAATCTTTGTAATTGCAGGAAGGACAGATTTTGTTTTTACCAATCAGATTACTGCTTCCTTCCTTAGTTACGCTTTCAGGGTAAGAGCCGCAGACAGCAAGACAGTTATAATTCCTGAAAGTACCCAAAGAGCCGTAAATAATCGGATGATAACCTTCTTCTTCAGGACTGAGAGTGACTCCCACTTTAGCGCCTTCTACCACGGTTAAAGCTTTGGCTTCATCTTTAGGTTCCCATTTTTTGCTTTCCTTTTGGGGAGATAAGCTAATGCCTAAACTCTTGGCATAAGAAGAGGATTTGTCAGCCATAGGTACAATACTGTCAAAAACTATTTTTACCTTGTATCGCTCGCGAATTTTTTGTTTAATAAGATTTGTTACCAAGTCAATTATTTCCTCAAGCAGTTCTTGGATCACCGTCAGTCTTGATAAAATGAAACTCGGCTTTACGGGTTCTGGTTTTGGCGGTTTCGTATCATCGTCAGCTTCATCTCCTGGCCCGAAACCGGGCGGGCAGAAAAAACCTACGGTTTCCGCCTGATAAGCAAACTTCTTAAAAAACTTTTTTTCGCTTATTTGGTTTTCCGGTTGCAAAAGGTTAATACCTATTGTGGCTGAAGCAGCCTGGCCCCATTTTGCTCCGGAAACTGTTTGTTTATGTTGAGCGCCTTCTTCGCAAGTAGTGCCAGCATCTTCATCAAGCTGGCTTAAATTTTCGCCAGTATAAGGGTAGACTCTGGTGGTGATTTTCGTTTCCACACTGCCGGCCAAAGAAGGTTTAGTCGCATCAGGTAAAAGAGCACTAAGAGCATGACGGTAGACTTTTGATAAGGCTCCGAAATTTGGAAAGTTCACTTCATGGTACTCAATACTGCCGGCAGCATTATTTCTTTCAAAGAGACCTAAAAAGGAAGCTAAAACTTGATCTGAAGTGGGAGTTTGGGGAGCTAACGCTGTTTCATTCGTGTGTTGGTTTTCAAATTTAACATCACCATCAAAAACTCCCGGGCCATAACCCACAATAGTAACACCTTCTTTTTTGGTGGTAAGTTCGCAGACGATATCTGCATCGCGGCTGGAGTTTTCTACATTAAAAGGCCAAGTTCTGAAGCCGGCACCCTCGAAACCAATCATGCCGTAGCGTCGGTCAACAAAATATTTTTCTCCGTTACTTGGTGATTCAAGGATAATCAAATCAGGTGATTCCCAACCATTGTTAAAACGATGAGGACCTTTGTAAGAAAGTTTTCTGGTTTCAGAACTAGGCTGGCTTAGACAACAGTCACAACTTTCTTTATTAAAACCAAGAAGAGTAGAGGTGAAAGGCCCTGAGGTTTCTCCTTCTGCCAGACAGCGTTTAACCCATCTTACCCCTTCTTTATTTGCTTCAAAATTAGCACACCCGTTTTCACCAAGATTGCCCTCAAAAAGGGTATAAAAAGCCTCTCCGCCGTCAGGACATTTTTCCGTCCACGTCGTATCCTTTAGATGATAGATGTACTCGTCATCATAACTAAATTCTTCAAAATAAGTAGGGTCTTCGCTTTTGATAAAATAAAAACCATCATCTCCGTTGCTTGCGGTATCAGAATAGGTATAAAAATGTTCAACAGTGCCTTTATCTGTTCCTGAAGCATCATAATGGTGGACCTCAACTGTGGTATTGCTTTGACTGGGAAGATAATAATCCAGAAGGTCAATTGTTCCGGAAGGACAAGCAAAGACTAAAGCCGGATGCAAAAGCTTGATTAAACTATAAGCCAACAAGACAAAAGAACAGTATAGAAGTTTGGGCAGGAGTTTTTTCATAGGCCTGGGATTTCAAATTTTGTCAGATCAACACCTGTAAATTGGGAAAGCAAGCGGAGGATAAACCAGCTTAAGATAAGAAGGACAAAACCGACAATAGCGGAAGTGATGGTTGCTCCGGCTTTTTTAGCTTTGTCCGGATCGCCTGAAGAAGTAAGGTAGCCAAAACCGCCGACTAAAAGCATAACAAACAAAACTACGCCTGCTAAAGTAAAAGCAATATTAAGAATTCTTCTAAAGACGAATTCCAATGATTTGAAGGTGGCTACACCTTTGTCGTCTTGAGTCCAGCCTTCCATAGTTATTGCCAAGCAGTAGGAATTCTAAACGAGCCAGCGTCAAACAAATCAGGTAAACCAAAGAAGTAGGTGACAAGTTTGATGATAAGCCAAGCTAGGGCAATTATGGCCAAGCCAACCAAGGCAGCGGTAATCCTGTTGCGGGCCTCCTCATATTTTTCTTTGTCACCGCCGCTCATAATCCACTGAATACCTCCCCAGAGGAGGAAAAGGAAAGTAAGCACAACCGCCAACACAAAAATAATCCGGATTACGCCTTGAATTAGAGGGCTGAGTTCAGTAATCTTTACCTCTTCCGGCTTGCCGATATTAATATCTCTAAAATCAGCCAGAACCGGTGAGTTTAAGAACGCCAAGGCTACTGGTGCGACCAAGGTTCCCAATAATTTTTTAATCTCCATGTTGTCACCTCCTCTTTTTAAATCCTAAAATATTTATTTATTAGCCTTAAGGATTTATTTACTAAATTATGGCTTAAGCTTTAATGCTTGTCAATATTACTCCGGAAGAGTAAGGATGGTTTCTCCTTCGCCAACTTGGCCGATGCCCAAAAAGTAAAGAGCTAAATTCCACACAAGCCAAACTAAGGCCATTACTGCCAAGCCGATTAAGGCATGAGTAATCTTATTTTTGGCGTTTTTCAGCTTATCCTGATCGCCCTCGCTCATCAGCCAGTCAAGGGCGCCCCAGACAAGGATCGCTAAAGCTAGCAGAGCACCGGCAACAACAGCGACGTTTAAAACATTTTTCAAAAAAACACCAATATCTTTTATTTCAAAGACTTTTTCCGCTTCAGCACCGATATTAGTTTCCATTTTTGTTATGTTATTCAGCTGGCGTCGGCCAGCTGAAATTTAAAACATCAAAGCCGAAAATAGACTTGGTTAGCCCTATCATAGCATAAGAAGCAGCCAAAATACCCAAACCAGCCAAGGCATGGATGATCTTATTTTTGGCGTTTTTCAGTTTATCCTCCTCGCCTTGGCTCATCAGCCAGTCAAGGGCGCCCCAAACCAGAAAAACAAGACAGGCAAGGCCGCCAACAATCACAATTGTTCGCCAAAGCCGGACAATATAAGGACCTAAAGGATTGGCTTCTACTCCTTCCAAGGTGCCTTCTTCTTCCTTAATTACGGGATTTTCAATATAAGCAGCCAAAGCTTTAGGGATCATTTTCACTACGGGGTTGCTCCTTTCGGCCCCAAGAAATTAATAATATAGTCAGCCGGGTTTAGGATTTCCATACCCAAAACTCGGCCGACAACAAAAATAATGCCATAAGCAGCCACCACAATAATCATACCAATTGCCGCATTAGTCATTTCTTTTTTGGCTTTTTCCACTTTGTCAGCTTCGCCGCTGGAAGTTACCCACTGCAGTCCACCCAAAAGAAAATACAAAACAAACATTA
>DATKWK010000019.1:0-1924 GCA_035529595.1 Bathyarchaeia archaeon | reverse complement strand
CACCTTGAAAATAAATTTAAAGATGGGATGAGTTGGGAAAATTATGGTGATTGGCACTTGGATCACGTAACCCCAAAATCAGTTTTCAACTTTACTTCATATAAGCACGAAGATTTCAAGCGGTGCTGGGCATTGGATAACCTGCAACCGCTTTGGGCGTTTGATAATATAAGCAAGAGCAATAAACTGGAAAAACCATTTCAACCGAGCTTAGCTATATGAAATACAAATGTAAGAAGTGCAACACAGAATTTAAAGAAATCAGGCAACTGATTGTGGTCTGCCAGGAGTGCGGCCAGGTGCAGTTGGTTGATTATAGTTATAGACCGAAACGGGAAATGGCAATTCAAGATAACTATGAGACAAGGTTTGTAAAAACGAATGACTGATACGAAAACCTGCATAAAGTGCGAGAAAGAAAAACCAATAGAAGACTTTATTAAGAATAAGAGTTGTCTGAATGGGCGGTCTGGGATTTGTAAGTGCTGTATGAGTGAATATTCAAAACAGCATTATGCAAATAATAAAGAACGCAAACATGCGTTGGGTAGAAGTTGGAGAAAAAATAATCCAGAAAAGGCGAGGGGGTACGTTCGGGAATATAGGATAAGGAACAATGAAGAATTAAGAAAACGGGAACGGCAACACAGAATAGAAAACATAGAAGACTATTTGGCGAAAGAAAAGCAGTATCGAGAAGAAAATCGTGAAGAGCTGAATGAAAGAATGCGGCAACGCCGCAAGGAAGATCCAGAAAAATACAGAACACGAAATCGTGAATCCGCAAGAAAAAGAAGGGAACTTTATCCAGAAAAGGTTCGTGATGAAAAACGCAAGTTTTATCAAAAAAACAAAGACGCAATCAATAAACAAAGAAGAGAATATATGGCTAAAAAATTAGCCGACTCCGATTATGCCGCCAAATATCGGCTAAAACTCGGAATGGCAAACCATATAAATTATTCTCTTAACGGTTCAAAGAACGGTAGGCACTGGGAAGACGTGGTTGGGTATTCATTGACAGACTTGATGAAGCACATTGAGAAACAGTTTAAGCCGGGAATGACATGGGCGAACAGGGGTGCGGTTTGGCATCTGGATCACAGGATACCAGTTAATGCTTTTAATTTTACATCACCTGATCACACAGATTTCAAAAGGTGCTGGGCGTTAAAAAATCTACAGCCCCTATATAAAGAAGATAATTTAAAGAAGGGTGCTAAACTAGAAAAGCCCTTTCAGCCAAGTTTGCAAATATAAATTTTGGAGGTTTTATGCAGATCCCTAAAAAAAACAAAGATGATGTAGAGCGAAGATTTGTTGCTAATGATGTAGCTGAAATCAGACTTAAAGAAGAACAGGATAAACCAACTAAAATAGTGGGCTATTTTGCCAAATTTAATAAGCTCTCAAGAAATCTTGGTGGATTTAAAGAAAAGATAGAACCCGGATTTTTTGCCGACGCTATCAAAAACAGCGATACGGTTGATTTATTTAACCATGATTTTAACTACATTCTTGGAAGAAAAAGTGCTGGAACATTAAGGGTGTGGGAAGATGATGTCGGCTTGGCTTATGAGTGTGACGCTCCGACAACCCAACTGATTAAAGACTTAGTGATATCGCCTATTAGACGGGGGGAGATAACCGGAAATAGCTTTGGTTTCACAATGAATGGGAACGGTGACGTATGGGAAGAAGACGAAGAGGGGCGTGTGGTGCGTACATTAAAAAAGAACGGTTGTAGAAGTCTGATAGACGGTTCTCAGGTAGTAAACCCCGCTTACTTAGACACCTCGGTTGCTTTAAGGTCAATGGAAAAGTGGCAGGAAGAGAAATCGGGGGTTAAACCAAGATATGAAGGTGATGGCACCAAACCGGTTGAAGAAGAAACCGGGAAAACCGACACGACCATTGACGATAT
>DATKWK010000018.1:0-1023 GCA_035529595.1 Bathyarchaeia archaeon | reverse complement strand
TGCTAAAACGTTAATAACTCTAGAAGATTGATCGGCAGATAATGAAAATTGGTTCAATGAAGTTGTAAGAGCTTCGGCGGCTGCCGGTAATTCTAAACCGGAAGCCTCTGATAGCGCAATAGCTTCTTTAGTTGTCGCCGCAAGGGCTGAGGCATTATTTAATAATTCTGGTTTTGCGGACGCAATCAGTTTAAACGCCTTAAGCGTATCAACTGATGATTTTGTAGTTGATCCTCCCATTTCTATAGCTTTCCGCTTCAGAAAATCAAGATCCTCACCCATTAACCCTGTGATAGCTGAAAGATTGCTTCCAACTTCCTCAAATTCAGCCATCCTCCGAACTGAATTCACGAGCACTTTACCGATCAAAGCTCCAGCGACGGCAAATCCTGCCATTGATTTTAACGACCCTCCAACAGATCTTTCGAACCTATTAACAGACTGATCTGCGGTGTTTAAGCGTCTTGTAAAATTACCCTCTAAATTAATCTCGTATGTTGGCATCTAGTTAATTTTAGGTGTTTCAAAATTAAACGGCAAAGCTGCTCGGCCTAAAAATCCGTGTCTATTTAAAAATAAAATACGGTTCCAATTTTTTGCTAATGAATCTAATTGATCTGGTTCTTTCGAAATGTCGACATGCAAAAAAAATAGGATTAAGGCTACTTTTTGCCCTAATCCTATCGAGTCGTCCAGTTTATATATATTTATTTTTTTTTTAGCTCGACGCTTATAGGCATTGCGTAATCATTGGCTAGGTCAATGCAGAGAGAAATAAGTATTTTAGAATTTTTTTCTAATTCTTCGCTAAAAGATACGCAGCACAGCTCCCAGATCACCTTTCCGCACGCGATCATATCTATATTGCCGTTCTTTTTTGTCTGGCTTAAAGCTGCTGAAATTTGGTCGAAAGTTGGCTCCTGAATTTCACATTCAAAAACATCGTCTCCTACTTTTACATCGTACTTAGTTGTTTTACGGCCATCTATTCTTGCCGCTTTTTCTTTAACTGCCATATTACCT
>DATKWK010000017.1:0-385351 GCA_035529595.1 Bathyarchaeia archaeon | reverse complement strand
CAACAATACCTATCGTATCTCCCTTATTAAGTTTCGGAGGTTTCAAAACATTTATCATTACCTTTATTATAGCTCAATATTAAATAAGGTCAGAGTAGAAGATATCGGAATACTAAAAAATGAAGCTAAAAACACTTGCTCGAAGGGCATAACCTTAATATAACCAAGCAATTTAGCCAGATAATTCAAGTCTTCCAGGATTTTAAGCTGGTGCAGGAATTGGGAAAGGAAATTAGGAAGCTACAGCTCTATAATCAAATCAAAAAATAATATCTACATTCTTGTTAAATCTATTAAGCAGATTTTTTATATAATCAACCACCTTTTGAGCTTCAACTTCGTTGTTTACCAAAATTACAATATTCTCAGGAAAAGGCTTAAAATAAAGATAAACAAGTGGGTTAAACCGTTCTTCTTTCGTAGATATTACTCTTCGAAACAATATAACAGTTAAATCTTCTCTTCTATATTCTACCTTAGTCAAATAAGGTATCACCTCTTCCCATTTGATTATAGATTTCCCTTTCGAAGCAAAGGCTTTCTTCCCCACTATTAAACCGTCCCGACTTAAGGAATAAGTAATTTGTTTTAACAGGGGAAAACAAAAAAATATTTAAATCTTTTAAGCAAGGAGTGGTTTGTAGGATAGATGGAAATTGTAAAGTCGATATTATTTGCTTCTTTCTCAATAAAATCACTCACTGATTTACGGAGACCAAAACCTTTGGAAAAAACATAGCCAAAACCTAATATTAAAAAAACAAAGAGGAATAAAACCAAAGCAGGAAACTCATTTATCTGTTCAAGCAAACTTAGCTTGCCAAATAAAAATATACCCGTTAAAAAAATAACACCGAAAATTAAAAAAGTCTTAAAAACTTTGTTGAAATGCTTCTCAATATTTCTCACTTCTTTTAATATATCATCTCACAGGAAAAAAGACAGAAGGTTATATTAAGTTCCAACTGGCTCCCCTATTGGACGTATTCAGAACCCGAAAAGTTGAGATAAATATTGATATTTCCCAACTAAAATCACTCTTTAAAATCTTTAAATTACCACAAGTAGCCCCCACCACAATCAGATGATGACCCGCCAAACCAAAGTTTATTCAAACCTCGGTCAATAAAATCTTAAGAGCTTTTGAGAATACAATCCAGACTCACCAATCCCCTAAACTATTTTGAGACTAACTAGGCCCTCCGCCGATTTGTTTTCGCCTCCAGCCTTCTTGCCTCGTCCATAAAGTTTTTCTGATTGGCGTCAAATTGAGCTTGACATTCGGGACAACAAAGCAAAAATTGCTCATCGCCAAATCGATGAATATGATGGGCTTTTTGCTTGTTAATCCTTTTCCGACAAACCGGGTCGTAATGATAAACCGTTACCGAGTTACTCTTATGATTATTTTTCATTAATTTTTCCTCCTTTTTTAGATAAATCTATAAAACGGCTTTCTTTAGCCGCATCGCATTAACCACCACAATTACTGACGACAAACTCATGAGGATCGCGCCTATTTCTGGCCTTAGGAAAAAACCCCAAGCAGCAAAAACTCCCGCTGCCGCCGGAATAGCGATCACATTGTAGCCAGTTGCCCAGACTAAGTTCTCAACCATTTTTCGATAAACTTTTTTACCCAGAGAAATTAACCTAACAATGTCCTCAGGATTATTGCGGGTTAAAACAATATCACCAGATTCAACCGCCACATCAGTTCCCGCTCCGACAGCTACCCCGACATCAGCTTGGGTTAAAGCCGGGGCATCATTGACTCCGTCACCGACCATCATTACTTTACTCCCCTGCTCCTGGAGCTTCTTGATATGCTTGTATTTATCCTCAGGCAAAACTTCCGCAAAAAAATCATCAATCCCCAGCTCTTTGGCCACAAACTGAGCCGCCTTTTGATTATCACCAGTTAGCATCGCCACCTTAATTCCTTGTTGATGAAGCCTCTCCACGGCTTTTTGCGATTCGTCTTTGACTGAATCCGAAAGGGCCAAAATCCCGAGCACTTGATTCTTATCAGCCAGAAAAACGACTGTCTTGCCCCCAGAAGCTAGTTTTTGGGCTTCAGACTCAGCCTGCTTTTGAAAAGCACTCTTTTCTTTCATTAGCCGCTTATTGCCAATAAAATAAGTCCTGCCTTTTAATTGACTCAAACTACCCTTGCCAGCTAGATTCTTAAAACCACTCGCCCTAGCAGACTCTATCCCCTTACTTTCAGCAAACTTCACTATTGCCAAACCAATCACATGAGAAGAAGAGCGCTCTAAAGCCGAAGCCAAACTCAAAACCTCATTCTTGTCCTTTAATCCCAGATTAACAACATCCGTGACTCCAAATTCTCCCTTCGTTAAAGTCCCAGTTTTATCAAAAACTACCCAATCAACATCCTTAACCACCTCTAATTTACCTAGATCTTTAAGAAAAACTCCATTTTTAACTGCCAGCGAAGTAGCAATAGTAGAAACTGTCGGGATCGCTAACCCCAAAGCATGAGGACAGGCAATTACCAAAACAGTGATCGCTAAAGTCAATGCAAACACCAGCGACTTACCAATAACCAAAGACCAGACTAAGACTGTCAATAGGGCAACAACCAAAGCAGTAATTGTTAACACTCCCGCTGCCTTATCAGCGACTTTTTGAACCTCAGGTTTGGTCATCTGGGCTTTAGCAATTAGCTGTTGAATCTGGCCAATGGTTGAACTCTCACCAACCCGCTCCAACCTAACCTCCAATGAGCCATCTAAACAAATTGACCCGGCGACTACCTTATCATCTGTCCTCTTAGCTACCGGCTTTGATTCGCCGCTGATTAAGGACTCATCCATGCTGGCCTTACCTTTGATTATTACGCCATCAGCAGGAACTTTTTCTCCCGGCTTGACTAAAACCAAATCGCCCTCTTTTAAATCGGCAATATCTTTCTCAACCACTTTCCCGGAAATGACAAGATGAGCCTGCTTAGGAAGGAGTTTGGCTACCTCCTGAAGAGCATTTCCAGCCGCAGAAGAAGACTTAGCTTCCAAGTAGTGGCCAAATAAAAGAATCCAGATTAAAGTTGATATCTCAAGATAAAACTCAACCCCTTCAAGAACAGGGATAAAAGCTGAAGCCGCTGAAAAAAGATAACCCGCCCCGACCGCCAAAGAAACCAAAGTCATCATTCCATACTTTTTCATCTTGATTTCATGCCGCGCGTGTTGGAAAAAAATCAAGGAGAAGTAAAAAATAGCGGTTGCCGCAGTAAATTGAAGATGCCTTCGCAGGAAAAAATCAGAAAGACTCAAAAAAGATAAAACCTTCTCGCTTAGTAAAAATAAAGGGACAAGTAAAAAAGTAACTATCCAAAACCGCCTTAAGTAGCCTTTAGCAACATTCTGGTCTTTTACTTTTTTTTGATGGTGTTCGTGACTGCCGTGTTTCATTCTAACTTCCTTTCTCCAGGTTGCCTTTTTGCCAAAGCCAGCGAAAGAGAGCTATTAGGACTAGAATGGTTAATATCCAAGTCACCAAACCAAAAAAGCCGCCAAACCAACCACCACCCATCATCGGCCACCCACCCATCATGCCCGACCCGCCCATCATCCCCCAACTATACTCTTGAGTTTGACCTGACTGATTAGAATTATTTATGTGAGCTAATAGATTTATCATAAAAAACACCTTCTTCTTAAATAAAACCTTACCTATTCTTTGATGACTGCTTAAAGACTTTTAAAAGCTCTTTGACCGCCCTTTCCTTCTGATTTTTAAACTGGTCGGCTACATGGGTTCGCAAATGTCTTTCCAAAATCAAGCCATCTAGGCTTTTTAAAGAATTTTGGATCGCCAAACTTTGGCTAAGCAGATCAACGCAATACTCTTCTTTTTCTACCATCTTCATCAGGCCGTCAAGCTGGCCTTTAATGATATTTATCCGTCGCCTAATGGCTTCGTTTTTATCTTCTATTGGTTTTTTAGCTTTCATCTTTACCTCCTAAAACATACCATACACCCCTATGGGGTGTATGTCAATAGACAATCTTCACCCTTGTTCTTCAAAAAGGTTATAAAAAAGGGTTAGTGTGCCGGCTACTGATTTGCGTTCACCCTTAGTGACCGCATCCAAGATCGGCGCGGAAAGACCGATGCGCTTCATGAGAATCATCCCGAGGAAAATGAGGACGGCGACGAAGGGTACACCCTGGGTGAGTTGCGCGACCAACATCTTGGAAAACGCAACCGGAGCAGAGGCCATGGACTGCAATTCCATTGCATAGGGAAGCACCGCGATGCCTGCCAATGTCACCACGGCAAGCAGGATGAAATAGACTTTCCAATTAATCAGTGTTTTCATTTCTCCTCTTTTCTGAATGATTGAAATTTCAAATTTTTATCTTCTTTTTTGCGGGATAAAGTAAAGAAACCAGATAAACCAGACTAACCAAATTGCTTCTGAGACATCTCCACCTATAAACCATTGGAGACCCTTAATCCCCAAAAGTCCTAAAAATCCTAGCGCCCAATATTTCCTCATACTTTTATCATTTTTTCGAATTTACTATTGATGCACCCAAGATTATCAATGCATAACCAACCACAAACTCAAATCTATAATTAACTCCTTCAAAAAATATTGCATTTTTACCAAGCAACACCATCTGAAAATCTGCGATCATAAAAGCACCTGGGACAATTAATGCGATTCCAATAAATAACTTAACAATCTTTTGAATATTCAAAAATATAATAATAAATCCAAAGAATTACTTTTGCAAACAATTGTGTGCAATATATAGATCCAAAAAACTAAATATTTTGGTATATTAAGAGCCAGCTGGCTCCCCCTAAAGAACTTATTCTGCAACCACAAGTTAGAGTTTGATTTTACCTTAGATGACATAAAAGTCGCAGTATCAACCTTGAACCTTGCTGCTCAATTTGCTATTGAATAATAGATAACCTAAGCCTATCAGAACAATAATCACCCCCATACTCATAAACCCTACTTGGTAGCCGTAAGTCTTTGCGAAAAATCCAAATATAATATATAAACCGATTACAGCAAGCTCTACAAAGAACCCTTTTACAGAAGTAACCGTTGCTCTCACTTCAGGGTTACCAATCTGGTGCTGTAAACGACTGTTTGTTACTGTATCTATTAACTTGAACAGAAAGCTAAAAATAAACAGTAACACCAAGGCAGGAACTTTGTAGAAATAACTCGCAGTAATAAGCAAAATTCCATTCAGAAAGAACAGAAACTCAAAGAACTTCCTACTTACCCTCTCAAACTTATAAGCTACAAGGCTAGCTATGGCTTGAACAATTCCGTATATAACAAAAAATATACCCAGCCCTTGCTTTGTAAGACCAGACTGGTTGGCAAAAATTGGCTAATACTCGTCTAATGCCCCAAAGAGAGCTTGTGCCAAAGCAATAAAAACAATAATACCTAAAACTGTTGGTATTTTAATGGAAAACTCCAGCCCCTCTTTCAATAACTTAAAGTATTTCTTTTCTCCTGTAGATTGAACCATTCTGGCTTTAGGCAAGAGAAGAATGGAAATTGACGAAACAGTCAGAGACAAAATGCTTGCCACTAATACAAAGCTGTAACCAAAACTAACGGCCAGTGAAGCACCTACCCCTGCAAAAATAAATGCAATATAGTGCAAACTTTGAACTACCCCCTGTATTTTTATGTATTTATTTTCCTCGCCATTTGCCTTTAGTTCGTCATATACTAAAGCCTCAAATGTTCCAGAGGTAAAAGCACTTTTTACCCCCCATAAAATAAATCCTATTAAAAAACCTAGAAAATTAGGCATTAACAACCAGAAAGTGTAACCAATAATTCTGACCAGCTCCGCACCAAAAAGTATGTTTCTGCGGGAGTATTTGTCTGCCAAAACACCAGAGGGAACTTCTAATAAAAAGGAGGTTCCAGCCCATACCATTAGCAGAATAGAAATTTGCAGGGCATTTAGGCCTTTATCCGCAAACATTACCGTGTAGATAGGGTATATAAAAACCAAATCAGAGAAGAAACTAAGAGCGTAGATTTTGTAAATAAAACTTTTCACTTATTGAAGTATAACAAAAGTTTCGCTTAGACCTAAAAACAAATCTCACTTAAACAAACCTGGGTAAATATATCAAAAAGTATCAGCCCCTCTAGCTGACTTATTCAAAAACAGGAAAGTTGAAATTGATATTACACTTGATGAATTGAAGAAAATGGAGTTTTCTAATTTTACTAATATCTATCCCCAGGTTTAACCACGACATTCAACTCTTTGTAAGGGTTCCATTATGCCTGTCTCAAATGTCTGTCCACAAATTAAAACTTCAACAGCTTCACCTTCTTAATTAAGAACAAATAATAATAAGCTGCTACAATTAGAGACAAGGTTGGAACAAAAAGATGTATAAATTGAAAAATTACTGGAAATTATATCTTCTTCTTATTTTACCGATGTTAGTTATTTCTCTAATATATTTAAGGCTGGTTCCTTTTGGACAAACGCCAGATGAACCAGCTCATATAGCCTACATAAAATATATTGCTGAAAATCACCAGATACCTACCTTAGAGCACTTAGGGCTTGCTCATCACCCCCCTTTTTATTATCTGCTCTTAACTCCTGTTTATATGCTTACAAGAAACCTTCTTTTCTTAAGATTAGCCTCCTTGATATTTTCTCTAGTAAACGTATTAGTAATTTATCAGTATACCTTTTTTGTCTTTTCTAAAAAGGCAGATATTGCTAAGGGAACAGCCTTAATTTCTTCATTAATTCCAATGTATGCCTTCATGAGTATTGCTGTAAACAATGATTCCTTATCAAATTTGTTTGCCTCCTTCATTATTTATTTTTCATTAATTGGACTACAGCGGCAACTGAACAAGAAGGAGTTTATTCTTTGGTGTTTACTTTTATTTTCCTCTGTTTTCACCAAGATAGTTCTTTTTCCTATAGTTTTTATATCTATTTGCTTGCTTTTTTGGCATCAGAAAGCCAAAAGGAAATCGATTTTGTTATCTGCAATAACTTTGGGCCTATTACTCTATATACTTTGGTTTTCCAGAAATATCAGGCTTTATGGGGATGGTGATATTTTAGGCTGGCAAGCCCTCAAGAAAGTCAATCCTGATCTGGTTGGTAATCAGCTAATTAGAAATAGCCCGAGGCAGTGGTCAGTATTATTTTTTCACAGTTTCTGGGGGGTTTTCGGTTGGTTTGCCATTTATCTGCCAGTAATGATTTATTCAGCTTTAAGAAAACTCACCTTATTATTATTTCCTTTTTTAGTCTGGTACCTGGTTAAAATCCGGAAGAAACTCACCGGCTTTCAAAAGAAATCACTCTCTTTGCTTTGTTTATTCTTATCCATTGTTTTAGCGGCCATAATCCGCGATAATTTTATTTTCTTTCATCCTTCAGGAAGATATTTATTCCCAGTTATTGGTATTGTCGCTTTATACTATAGTCTCTCGATTTATTCGATTTCTTTGCTGGTTTCCCGCTTTATCGGGAAACGTTTCCAAAAGTTGATCTATTATGTTTTTATTATCTTACCATTGGCCTATATCAATATAATAAGCATTATAAAAGTGAGTAGTTATTTTTGATTGGTGACCGAAGATTGTAAGTTTTGAATATACTTCTGAATACGCCTCTGAGATGTAGCAGGTTCATGCCTTGGGTCTTGGATACTAAAAAAAATAGACTAGTAAGAGAAACTATGTTAGTATTTCCATACTATGGGACAGATAGAGAGCGGAAGAAATCGGGGCCCGGATTTTCCGTTAACACCTTCAAGGTAGTTTCCTTCCTGCACCTCGGGAAAAACAATCTTATTTCTGTCTCGCCTAGCTCCCCCTGTGGGACGCTATCCGAACTCTCAAACGCTTAAAAACTTAAGCCGAAAATATCCCTTGATTAGTCACCGACCCATTCAGTTCCTTTTGTTAACCAATACATTAACGGTTCCCCCCAGGGGTCATAAACAACTTTTTTGATTTCTATCCCCCCAGGTGTTTCTTTTGTCCGATCTTGATCAAAAGGAACCTCTTGATTGCGAATAGCTAAGTAGACGTCTCCTTTTTCTAAGTTATTTTTAAACCAGTTGACCCTATCACTAGAATCAATTCCACCAAAGTAGACATTCCCAAGCTGAAAACCATCAAAGTCCGGTAAAAGATTATCAACCGAACTGTCATTTACGAAGTTTCCTTGAAATTCTAAGGGAGACAAACGACTCCAAAATAAGTAGCGCGTTAGAGCTGGTTCATGATGATTATTTATAAAGATCCTTTCTACTTGTTCGTTACCTTGCAACCAAGTAAAAGCCTCTTTGTAACCATAATTCCAATAGTCTGCTGCTTCCTTTGGATAATGGACCAAGTAATTATGGAACCACAAAACCATGTTTAACCCCAAACTAATTAAAATTAAAACGAACAAAGCAGCTCTGAGACGACCTTTTAGTATTGTAAAAAACCAATTAAGCCCAATTGCAGTTAGAATTACCAACGGGGGGAGAACTATAAAAAGACGAGTTGCATGGAAACCTCCTCCCTCAGTTAGAGCAGTAGCGATAGGACCCAAAACAAGCCAAAACAAAATAATTTTTTTAAAAAACCTATCTCTAAACCTTCCCCACTCTTCTAATCCGAGAACAAAAAAAGGCGCTAACACGAGTAAAAACTGGCCAAACCCAGGCTGGTTGTGACGAGGGTTAGGATCACCAGTAAAAAAGAGAAACTGAGGGGAGACAAATCCAGAATAGTTGCTCAAGAAATTGTTTCCCCAAGCGAGTAATTTATTATGAAAAAATCTTTCTTGACCTTGACTGATCCCCGTCGTCCGTTTGTAAACAATCTTTCCAACTGTTTTTTGATCACTAAAAATACTAATTTGTCTAAACCTGGCCGATCCCTGCCCTCTGGCAATAGTCAAGACAATAGGCAAAGAAGCTACCAGAAAAACCAAGCCTGCCCGAATCAGTTTCTTCTTTGAAAATTCGGCCTTCTTTGACTTCCAAGCCAACAATAATAAGGTGAGCAGGAACAAGGGAACAAAAAGATTAGCCGTATTATAAGTGTAAAAACTTAAACTAAACAATAAGGCCGACCAAGACCATTTCCCTTTCAAAAAAACAATCGTTCCTCCCAAAATTAAAGCTAACAATAGGGTTACTTCAAATGCAGCTCGAGAATAATGAAGGTGCCACGGGGTAATTGCCAAAACAAAAGCCGACCACAAAGCTAAAGAATTACTTTTAGACAAAATCTTCACTAGCTTAAAAAGTAAAAAAATACTTAATACTCCAAAAAAGACAGTTGGCAGTCTAACCCCCCATTCATTAAGTCCAAAAATGGCAACAAAAGGAACTGAGACATACATCAAGAGTGGCGCCCTCCACTCTGCTAAAGACTGGAAGTAAAAAGGCAAAAGATGGCCTCGATAATCTCGGCCAGTTTTTAGAAGTGAGTATGTATGATAACCGACATCGATCTCATCCCCAAATAATTCCAAGCTGTCAAGTTTATAAACTCGGAGAAAAAGAGAAAGAACTAAAACAAAAACTAAGATTAGTTTAGTTTTCATATTTTAATTATAGCAAAACCGCGATTATAGTTCCCTACATTCTAAAGTCAAGTGCAACTTTTTTTCCCGGACACGGCGAACCAGAGGTTCTCTCCAAAACCACACAGAGCAGAATTTTGGGGCCAAACGGCCCCCAGAATTTTGCTCCCCCTAAAGGACTTATTCATCAACCTAAGATAGAATTTGGATTTAATATTAAGGATATTCAGACAGTTATTAATAACCTTAAATTAGAACCCCAATTAAACCTTGCTTCCTAAATTTGTCCTTCTCTTACATCCTCTGTTATTTTCTTTTTACCGACAAAGGCACTAATATCGCTATCTGAATCATAAAGTCTAATCAAGTCAAGATCGGGTCTTTCAAATATTCTTACTCCCTTCATAATCTTTCCGGATAATAAAGATCCTTTTAATTCTCTGTATTTGTTGGGTTCTAGATAAAAATCTACATCACCGACATGATGATGGCTAGGGTCAGGTTTGCGGATATAAAGATAGGTATAAGTTGTCTCTGGTATGTCATTTTTAGCAGGAATAACGATTGGTTTATGAAGACGAAAATATTTCTGGTTCCAATTATCATATAGATCTGTTAGCTCTTTTCTAATCTTGATCAATCGCTCAAATTCATCCTCGTAATGGCAAAAGACACCTACATTTCCAGCAACTGGTAAATAATAACCAAGATTTTGTTTGCACAGTCTAAATGATTCAAAATGAATATATTCAATTGCTTTAAATAACTGAGTTTTATCTTTTATTGGGCTAAAACGAAACAGCTTCATACCTGAAGTATATCATTTTGAGGCTACAAGCTCCCCCTGACGGACGATGTTCGGACCTTTTTAGTGAATAGTCTTAAAGAAAACTTATTACTTCAGAAATCTATATCGTGAACCCGCTATTAATCCTATCCCCATTATCCAAATAGGAACAGCCCACATCTTATTCTCAAATTCTTCTTTCGCTGTTAAGAAAAATATCACTGCTATTGCTACAATTACTATTCCGATCCAGAACATTAGTTTATTTTCTTTTTTCGTCTCTTGCCCCATATATCTCATCCTACTTTTTACTATATAAATTACGACTACTGTAATAATGGCTAATACGACAGTAGATATTGCTATGTAGGGCATTTTGTTTATTTAATATCTTTCTCTATTCTACCAAAAAACTGCCTGATTGGCGATTTTTTAGCTCCCCCTAAAGGACTTATTCTGCAACCATAAGTTAGAGTTTGATTTTAGTTTAGAGGATATAAAAATATTCATCAACAATCTTCAGGAAAAAAGTGCAAATTCCTTCAAAATGGCTTTTTTAATCTAACAGACCGATGGTTTGAAGTGTCTGCTGAAGCACGGGATTGCTTTGATAACCCTTTAATTCCACTTTAACTTTAGGATATAAATCTTTTACACCTCTTATAAACTCGTCAGCAAAAGATGGTGTCAACACATCTATATCTTCCATATCAAGCACAATAGTTTTTACTTCTTTTCCTTGACCATTGATTATCTGCTTGACTCTCAATGCAGCTTCATGACCCGAAGGTCTGCTGTTTAAAATCTTGCCAAACTTTAAAAGTTCCACCCTAAGGGTGGTTTAGGTTCACACCCCAGGAAACTGGGAGATTTTAGGTTAAATTAAACCTTAGCTTGCTCCACAACAGCAACTTAATTCCACCTTACCGCCAAGAGTTTACTTCCCAGTCGATAAAAAATGGCGGCCAAATAGTTGATAGTCTACCTCAAGCAATCAGTCATTACCTGGTAACGACTTAGCTGCGTGAAAACACGGATGTTACCGAACTCACTACCGGAGCCTACTGGAGTATTATTCTCAAGAACAATCTATAGAAGCAATTAGCGCTTCCACGCCTGAGTGGCCTGTACTGACGATAGACGACAGTAATCTCTTCTCCTATCTTGCCAGACAAGCATACCTTCTGAATCAGTTTAGAAAATACCAAGATTCCCAAACCCAAAATCTTGTCTTTTTGGATAATGCCCAAGCTTTTGCGGAACAAGCCCATATCGTCACTCCGTATTCGGCTTTGATTGCCTTGATTAACCAGCAGCAAATGGAAGAACTTAGACGCCAGTCTGAAAGCGAACGCCGTTATCAGGAAAGTCCGGTTGTATCCCAACCGGCTCCGGAAGAAGGCTGGTTTAATCTATCACCAACGGATCAATTCGCTCCTCTGAGCGGCAGAGGAATACTGAATCCGTTTGGTGTACAAATACTGAACCTAGACAGTAGCCGTGAAAAAGCTCCAGGTGTCTATGGAGGTTTCTCCGGAAGTGCTTTTTCTTTCTTTCCCCTGGGCAACTTATTTATTATCGCTAATATCCTTCTTCTGGTTATCGGGACAACAGCCTATCTGGTTATCTCGATCAGGAAAACCAAAAAAACTCCCAAGGCACAATAGATAGAAACTTGAAATCAGTTAGTTTATCGGCAGCTAAGTTTTACTTGACTTATATTGGCGAAGCGAGACTATTTCCTGTAAGAAACCGGTTTTAAACCGTGACGTTTTCTGATTGCGTTTTTGGCTTCTTCCCACCACTCTGCCAAATGATGCCTATTGATTTCAGCGGCAATCTTTTTACCTTCTTTGGTTTTTAACCGCCTTATCGTAAACTCAATCCATTCTTTGGCTTCTTTAACCCCTTTTTCCAAATATTCTTTTTCAAGAATCAGTTCTGAAAGCACATCAGCATCATAAGCCGCCTGGCTTTCAGGAGTTGATACCGCATGACGCTCTTTATGGATTCCTGTCAGTTTCTTCCCTAACTGACTCCGTTTCCACATATCGGAAAAAGCTTTGATTTCAGGATCTTGGGTAAAATAGGATCTATTAATCTGATTAAGATCACCGATACGGACTTCTTCAAGGTCATGAATTAGACACATAGTCAGCAGCTTACTGAGGTCTAAAGAGGGATTCAGATGGGAAATGACTAAAGCCCAAAGACAAGTAAAGAAGGAGTGTTCCACCACCGATTCTTGGATCTCGTTTCCCAGAAAAAGAGAAGTCCCTGACCTTTCCACTCTTTTAAGATACCGTGACTCGAAAATCGATTTAATTATTTCGGCCAGTTCGTTCATATTTTGAGGCTGATTATAGCATATATTGAGAACAATCAACCAAAAATTACACTTACAGATTACATCTAATCAACTCAGTTGAGAGGAGAAAAGTCTGATAGAGAATATAAAAACGTTGTTATAATTACAGATATCACGACTTACTAACCGGATAACTTTACCATCTTTCCCAATGAACAGTTTTCTCATCGTAATCCGCCCGATCGTGTTCTTTGGCTGTCTCATCAGGATAACCGACCGGCATAACACAAACCACTCGTTTTTCAACTGGTATTCTTAATATTTTTCTGACGTAAGCTTCCCGATCTTGGCTATCCTCGGTTTTACCCTTATAGATATTTGCCCAGCAGGTAGCCAATCCTTGGTTGGTAGCTTCTAAATAAATATAGGCTGCAGCAATACTGGCATCGATTAGCCAAAAATTCTTGCTTTTGACCGGATTGCTAATCACAACAATCGCCACCGGGGCATTTTTGATAAATTGCTGCCACAGGCCACATTGGGAAAGCTTTTTTAATTTTTTCTTATCTTTAATAACTAGAAATTCAACCGGATGCAAATTATTTGCAGAAGGAGCTATCATCGCCGCTAAAAGAATCTCTTTAATTTGGCGATCACTTACTGGATGCGACGTATATTTTCTGACACTTCGTCTTTTTTTAAATAGATCATGCATCTCTTCAGATTTAACACAAGTAGCGCAGTTAGTCGATGCCAAAGAAGAAGTCAAACCCCAAGATCTACCCTGTCTGAATCTAACACCAAAATCAATTATTTTTCGTTCCAATCGATTCTGGTTCCATGCCGACGGGCATCTTTATGAGTAAAACCCTTCGGATAACGCTGCCTTAGTTTTTTGATGTTTTCTGCCAATATCTCTTCAAGTTGCCAACCAAAAAAATTACAGATCATCGTTAGATACCACATCGTATCACCGATATTCTCTCTGATTCCTTGTCTTTGATCATTCTCGTGATAAATAGTTTTTTTGATACAACCTGCTAAATCGCCGGCTTCGCCGGCCACCCCTAACCCCCAATCGGAAATTTCCTTGTCTTTATCGGCAAACTTTTTAGCTGTTAGCCTACAAAGCTGTTGATACTCTTTTAAGTTGACTTTAGATTTTATTATTCTCTTCTTCATTATCTTGTCCGTCTTGATAACGGCGGATTTTTCCGCTTCCTTGGGATTTTCTTTCTCCTTAGGGAGTTTAAGGGTAATCTCAATATCTCGATAATTATCTTTAATAGCTATTTTACCAAACTTATTTATATTCTAACAAAACTTTCTCTACAAGATAAGTTCCAATCAAAAAAAATGTTCGCCTGTAAACCATTACTCGCAAGCTATCCCACATAAAATACCTTGCTTTATTTCCGGCACTTCCGATCATATAATAAGCTATGCACTCTAAACGTTGTTTATTAATTCTTATACTATCAAGCCTGCTGGTCAGCTTAGTATTAATCTTCCCTTATTTGAACAGGTTGATTGTCAACCAGAATCCAGAATCCATTCCAACGACTATTCCTTCACCCGAAGAAACCAATAACAAACAAGCTTTCCCTAATACTATTTTTAAAAATGTTGTTCTGGTAATAATTAACCCAAAAGATACAAACGGCATCGGTACAATTTCAAAATACAACTGGCACAATCCGGAAGAGCTGGCAAATCAGTACCTTAAAACAGTCAGATCGGTCAGTGATAACACTATAAACTATCAAATCGTAAAGAGAATCAACTTTAATAAATTCCCTATCAAAAAAAACGGCTTTATTCCCGATGCCCAGTCCTACGCTAAATGTCTTTATGAAACTGATGCTGACTGTCGAGAAATAATCGATTATAAAGCATTTTTTGATGATCTCTCTCTGTGTGAGGACATTAGATTAGGGAAGATAAGCGAAGTCTGGACTTTCGGAGGACCTTGGTTTGGCTTTTGGGAATGGTCAGTTAAAGGACCAAGAATCAACAGTAATCAAGAAAACCTTCCCGATTGCGGCGGTAAAACTTATACAATAATGGGCTTTAGCTATGAAAGAAGTTTAACTGAGATGCTCGAAGACTTAGGACACCGTTTTGAATATACCATGATTCAAATACCAGAAGTACGTCAAGATTGGCGGAAATTCACCGATGGCGACCATTGCGGAACAGTTCACGTCCCTCCTAATGCCACGGTCAATTACGATAGGTCAAATACTAACCCGATTGAATCTTTCTGCGACGACTTCCATAACTACCCCAATCTCTTACAAAAAAAGACGAGTTTTAATTGTAGAGCTTGGGATTGTACGGCATACGGATATCTGACTTGGTGGTTGGGACACATTCCAAACAGGCAGGGCAAAAAAAATAATGTTTTAAATAATTGGTGGCTTTACGTAACTGATCCAGACCAATTCGTTCGCTGAACAAGAAAATTCTACTATGAAGTTACCCAAAAAATTAGATTAAATCCCCTAGGAGCAGGAAGAGCTGCCGATATATTTGAATCTTGATACCTTTTTACCGTTAACTTCTGCCTTTCCCATAAACATCTTTAATGGCCTCACCCACAAGGCATTGTCGCCAAACTCATCAGTCTTATAAAGGTCGCGATAAACAACCATTTGCTCTAATGTTTCACTATGGCGGGCAATACCAATCACTTCATAAAAATTACCCTTGTAATGCCGGTATTTACCCAGTTTTATTTTTTTCATTATTCAAACTAATATCGGTGCAACTATATTAATTTTTTCTGTAGTTTTCAAGACCTCATCAGAAGGACTAATTTGAACACAGGGCCAGGAAAGATCGCTAACATTTATTTCAACCCGTAATCTTTCATTGCATGGTAATAGTATGTACTATAGCAATTTGGTAGTTTTTCCTTGCCATTCTGAATAAAATTCAAAAAAATGCAGATAATAAAAAGCATCAGATTTTTATTCCAATACAACTACGGTTTTAATTGACAAATTAGCTGCCTCAGAATATTATGATGAAAATGAGTAAAATAAGACCCGAAAAGGTTTTCATCTTAATAGTATTACTTGCCATGACCGTGGCATTCGTTTTGCTTTACCGAACAGCCGGTTTTGGAAAGTGCCGACTGGGGCAAACGTTGGTATTTAACGAAACAGTTGCCGAGGGATGCGTTGATATCGGAACAAAAATTACACCCTCATTTGGCTATTTAAAAATTATTGCCTCTCCCTGGACCGGATGGACTGAAGAACAACCGCAGGAAATTGAAAGTAAAATAACAATTCTCAAAAATAACCAAAAAATCAAGCTTGAGGGTTGGGAAGGCCACGAATTAACAGTGATTGAACCAAAAAAGGATTCGATCATTCTGTCAACCGGTAATCTTGGATTGAAGGGAGAAAATGAAAAATCTGGAATTGACCTAAATCAGTGCGGTTACCACGAAATAGAGATCAAAGTTGGCAAGACGATTAACCTTCACACCTGTACAATGGATGCCGGATGTTCATGGAATATTAGATATAATATTGGCAATTGATCATAACCAGAAATCGACACGAAACAAAACGATTCCGGTGGTCTGATTCAAAAAAATTCACTTGGCTCAAAACATAAAGAACGAATAACCTAAATATTTTAAGGAAGTGTACCAGGCTTAGATAATCGATACCTTTTCATCAGTAACGAATTGACTACAACGCTGACTGAAGAAAAAGCCATTGCTGCCGCCGCAATCATCGGCTCCAAGAGCCAACCGGTAGTCGGATACAAAATACCGGCAGCGATCGGAATACCAATAATATTGTAGGAAAAAGCCCAAAAAAGATTCTGCTTAATTTTCTTTAAGGTGTACCGGCTCAAATCAATAGCTTTAACTACATCAAGTAAATCGTCTTTCACCAGGATAATATCACCTGTTTCGATAGCCACGTCGGTACCGGACCCCAAGGCTATTCCCAAATCAGCCTGAGCTAAAGCCGGAGCATCATTGATACCGTCACCGACCATAGCTACGGTATGGCCTTGTTGCTGTAATTTCTTAATCTCTTTTGACTTTTCTTGAGGTAAAACCTCTGATAAGACTTGATCAACTCCTAACTTATGTGCGATTACATCAGCAACACGGCGGTTATCACCGGTAATAATTACTATTTTCTTACCTAATCTTCTAAGTAGATCCAGGGTCTCCTGAGCCTGATCCTTCACAATATCAGCCACGGCGATTAATCCGGCCAGACGTCGATTTACTGCTAAAATCATGACTGTCTTTCCTTGATTTTCTAATTGACCGATTGCTCTATTTCCG
This sequence comes from Bathyarchaeia archaeon, assembly GCA_035529595.1. Classification (GTDB taxonomy): domain Bacteria; phylum Patescibacteriota; class Microgenomatia; order PFEM01; family JAFGMK01; genus DATKWK01. The sequence goes on along the minus strand of DATKWK010000017.1, from coordinate 368,348 downwards.
GCTGGTTTGATCAGGACCTGATTTTCTGCCATTAATTTTCTATTTCCCAAAAGCAGTTTGAGTTTAACACCTGGAGTTTTTGACTCCAGGTTTCCTGTTATTCCTTGGCCGGGAATTGTGGTGAAACTTTCAACCTTAAATAACTTCAAATTTTCTTGGTTGGCTTTTTTTAAAATTGCGTGAGTCAATGGGTGCTGCGAGTTTTTTTCCAGTGAGGCAGTGGCCTGCAAAACATCAAGTTGATCTTCAGACAGTTTCGAATTTATTGATGAACTTTTAAGTTTCAGTTTGGCCACGGACAGAACATCAGTGACGGTTGGTTTGCCCAAAGTTAGGGTACCGGTTTTGTCAAACACCACCAAATTAACCTTTTCCGCCATTTCCAAGGCCTGGGGTTTCCTGATTAAAATCCCCCGTTGGGCAGCTAATCCCGCGCCCATCATAATTGCTGTTGGCATCGCCAATCCTAAAGAACAAGGACAGGCAATAATCAAAACCGCAATAAACACCGTTAAAGCAAACTCCAATGATTGACCGACGATTAACCAGAAAAAAAAGGCCAAAAAAGCGATTACCATTACCACCGGAACGAAGTAGTACGAAATTTTATCTGCCAAAAGCTGGATCGGCGCTTTAGAGCCGATCGCTTCTTCGACTATCTTAATGATTTGAGAAAGCATCATTTTTTTACCTATATGCCGGGCTTTGATTTTTAAGATGCCAGTCATATTTATTGTGGCGCCGATAACTTCATCACCGGTTTTCTTCTCAACCGGAAGACTCTCACCGGTAAAGGCTTTCTCATCTACTGCCGAATAACCGCTGACAACAACACCGTCAACCGGTATCTTCTCGCCGGGTTTTACCAGAAGCAAATCGCCGGTTAATACTGCTGATATCGGAATTTTCATTTGTTCACCTCCCCTGATTACTGTTGCTTCTTTAGGTCTTAGTCCGATAAGTTTTTTGACCGCTTCACTTGTTTTCTCCTTGGTAATAGCCTCCAAATATTTTCCCAAAGAAATAAAGATTAAGATAAAACCAGCGCTTTCAAAATAAAGATGAGTTTCCTTTATCTTTGCCGGTCCGAAAAAGACGCTGATTGAAGCAATTAAACTGTAAACAAAGGCAGCTAATGTTCCCATCGACACCAAAGAATCCATGTCAGGATTCTTTTGCCTTAGTTTCTTAAGTCCGGATATATAAAGGCGTACGTTTTGAATCATAATTCCTGCTGTCAACAAAAATTGAATCAGGGTATTCGTGCTGGTAGAGATCGGTAGCCTTGGCAGGCTAAGCATATCTCCCATGCTTAGGTAAAAAAGAGGTAAACCAAGGAGTAATGAACCAAGAAAAGTATCTCTTAATTTCTTGATTTTTTTACTTTCCGCTTCTTGATGATCTTCTCCCGATTCTTCGGCTTCGTAACCTATCTTCTTAACCATTTCTTTGATCCTTTTTAGAGTGATTCTTCGCGGATCAAACTCGATTATTGCCCTTTCGGAAGCAAAATTGACGCTGGCTGAATAGATACCCTCTTGTTTCTTCAGAAGAGTCTCAATACTAACGACACAACCGCTGCAATGCATACCGGAAATGTCCAAATCTATTTTCTTCTTCATAAAATCACTCCTCCTCCCAGGCAAACTTCACTCTGATAAAAGACGGCAAACTGACCAGAAGTAACTGCTCTTTGTGGTCGGCCAAAGACCAAACGCAGTTTGTTCTTTTCAGGCGGATAGAGAAGCGCCTTACTCAATACTTGGCGGTAGCGAACTTTTGCCATTACAGGTTGCTTTTTTGGAAGCGAACGTCCGCTGATAAAATGAAATGGGTAAAGTTTAAGTTCTCGTTGCGTTACCTCTTTTTCGTTTTTAGTCACAATCAAGATATTCTTTTCCGAATCAATACCTTTGACAAAGTAAGGACCACCCGAAAGACCTAATCGTCTCCTTTGTCCGATGGTATAAAAATGCAAACCCGAATGTTGACCTAAAACATTTCCTTCATTATCTATTATGTCACCGCTTTTTTCTCCGATTTCTTTTTTCAAGAAAGACAACAAAGACAACCCGGTCGCGAAACAAAAATCCTGACTTTGTTTTCGTTTCAGGAAAAATTCAAACCCCGAGGATTTAGCTATCTGATAAACCTCTTTTTTAGCATAATTTCCGAGGGGGAAAACAATTTTACCCAACCATTCCTGAGGTAAAAAGCAGAGAGCATATGTTTGGTCCTTAGTTTTATCTTTTGCCTTCAGCAGTTCATATTTACCGGTTTGCTGGTTTTTTCTTATCCGAGCGTAATGGCCAGTAGCAATAAAGTCTGCTTTCTCTTTTTCAGCAAATTCAAGCAGTTTCTTAAACTTCAAATGGCGATTACAAATGACACAGGGATTAGGAGTTTTGTTATTTTTAAGTTCAGAAATAAAATAACCAATGACCGTCTTTTTAAACTCAGACCGGACATCGATTATGTGATGGGGAACGTTTACGTTTCGACAAATCCTGGCAGCAATCTGCAAAGACCGGTTGGAGCTGTAAATATTTTCAACCGATAAACCCGGCGCTTCCTGCCAGACCGGCAACTTTAGAGAAACGCCTACCGGCTGCCAACCCTGCTGTTTTAACAAAACTAGAGCCATCGAAGAATCGACTCCTCCGGACATGCCAACAACGATCTTCCTTTTTCTGTTTTTCATTCCAGCTCCCACCCTTCAATTTCAATTATTCCGGATACCATTCCCATCCAGCAATTGAACTTATAACGTCCCGGTTTTTCGGGGATAAACTCTTTAACGCTAGTCTGGCCATGAATCAGATTTATCTGCCCGTCAAACAGGTTTTTGGCGATCACCGCACTGGTACAACCACTGGTTCCTTTGTCAGTAATCTCCCATCTCACGGGAATACCAACTTTAACTTTAAAATAACTGGGATCATAACCATAAGCAGACGCTGCCATTTCAATGACCTGTATGTTCTGCTCTATTGATTGCGAAGCATTACTCTTTTTTGTCCTAAAATCACTCAGGGAAGGTAAGCCTAACGTATTCAACTGAGAATTCAGATTAAAGAAAGCAAAAAAAAGGACCACCACTCCGGCTATCTTAAGATAGAGACCAGACCGGGAAGGTTTTTGTACAAAAGCAATACCGGAAAGGCTTATTAGCAGAAGTGAAGGCAAGGTACCCAAGGCAAACAGAAACATAATCAATCCCCCTTGCATCGGGCTGCCGCTTATAGTTGCTAAGCCCTGTGCGGTCAGGGTAAAACCACAGGGTAGAAAAAAAGTTAAAGCACCCATTACAAAGGGTAGATAACGGGCTTTAAAATTCCCCTCGTTAGTGATAAAGCCGGTGACGGACCGGGGTAAAGCGATCTGAATTCGTCGAAAGGTTCTTATCCCCAACATCTGGAGAGCTAATATAATCATTAACAGACTGGTTCCAATGACTAAAATCGAGGAAAAAAAAGGTGAAGGCTTAAAGATGCTCCCGATACTGCCCAGAAGTGCCCCCAATAATCCATATGAAACTAATCGCCCGGAGTTAAAAAGCAGGTGAGGTTCGAGTCGAGTTAAAACTGACTCCTTTCCTGAATAAGCCCAAGACCATTGCCTGCTCATGGATAAGACAAGACCACCAACCAAAGCAGCGCAACTTGAAACTCCGGCCAGAAGCCCAAAAAGAAAAAAAACCGGTAAAGATGAGGTCTTTTTAATTTCCACTGAAGCCAACAAACCTGATTGATTAATCAGCACAAAACCGATGATAATCAAAAGAGCGGTCATTATCGCCGATAAAGCATCTTTCAGTCTCGGAGGCTTACTAACTTGGCTGCCAATTGATGGATACGAGAAAAGATAATTCTCGTTTTTGAAAAGCCGATTTAAATCTTGAATTTTAAGTCCGTTACCTTGGTAGTTAATCTTTACTAAGCCGTCTTTTACTGAAGCTTTAACGCGAATCACATTTTCTTGGTTTAGGAGTCTTTTTTCTATTAACAACTCACAAGAAGAACAATGCAGATTCTTAACCAAAAAGGTTTGCTCTTTTAAAGATAATGGTTTTTTAGGTTTCACTATTATTTACCGGTTAAATAAGCTGGCTACTTTTAATATCTCCTGAACCATTTTTTCCTTTTTTTGCGTATTTCTTGAATCCAGGGCTTTGATAAAGCAGGTATTTAAATGATTTTCCATCAGTTTCTGATGAGCGGATCTCAATAAACCGATAACCGCCAAATTTTGCTGCATAATATCAACACAGTAAGCGTCTTTTTCAATCATCTTGATAATCTTACCGATATGGCTTCGGGCTTTTTTAAAATTCAGAAGTGAAGCTTGTTTTTTGCTTTCCGTTTTCTTGTTTTCCATAAATTTCTCCTTTCTTATTACCTATACCATAGGTGCAGGTTACATTAATCTATAAATTAACGTTCTGTCAAGAGCTAGCTATATAAGACTGTTGAATATCGTTTTTACAATTGTCATCCTGAGGTCGAAGCTTCGACTGAAGGATCTAGCGAAGCGTAATCAACGGTACTTCGTACCTGGATTCTTCAGGGTCTAAATTTTGACCCACTCAGAATGACAGGCAGTTATTCAACAGTCTCAGCTATGTAGAATAGTTATGTGGAATGTATAAAGTATTTTTTTCCTAATAATGGGGAAAATGCAGTTCTTGCTGTTAGGAACGTCAAAATTACCTATCGCAGGCTTCTAGTTTGGATTAACCAAATATTGTTCTTTTTATCAATCGCCCATTCAATATCTTGAGTTTCACCCATCATTCTTTCGACGCTTAAAGCCATTTCAACCAGAGAGTCAATTTCTATTCGTGAGAGAAATTTTGGAGATTGATTTTGGTCAAGAATAGCATCTTTACTTCGTGAATAGATAATTCTTTGCGTTTTCGCAGTTCCTTCAACCACTCCTTCACCCAAGCCGGGAGCGGTGTCAATTATTAATAAGTCTTCATTGCCGGTCTGAATGTCTTTACCAAAAATGACGCCTGACTTTTCCGCTTCGACCATCTCCTGGATAATTACCGCCATCTTTATCGACCAGGATCTTTTCAGGGCGGAAAGATATTGGGCGACTCGATCGCTAAAAGTACTTTTTATGACCGCTGAAACATTTGTTGTTATTCGGTTCCCCCCGACATTCAAAAAAGTTTTAAACTGACCGGCAAAAGAGTGTTCTAGCTGATCTTCAACCGTAGCTGAGGAACGAACGGCATACTTTTTTTTAGGAGAAAATTGACCGGCCTTTTTGAACTTAATCCACCACGCCTGAGGAATATCAAAATTGAATTCTGAAAGTTTTTTAACAAAGCTACTGTGATAAAGTTGACCTTGCTCTAATTGCCGTAAGCTATGACTGTCAATTGACCGGGAAACGATTTGATCGAAAAAAGAGGTTGTCAAAACCCAACCATGAGGCACATTAAATCCCTTGGATTTAAGCAGTGAAAGGTTAGTGGCCTTACCGCCCACCAGCTCTTTACCGTATAATTTTGCGTCATAAAGATGAACCATCAGATTCTTAAGGCTTTTTCTTGAAATCACCTTAATCTCAATCTGTGTATCCTTAGCTCTGATAATCACCTCTTCGCCTTCTTTAAAAATCCGGTTGCCAACGACGATTGCCGTATGGCCAAAATCATTAAGAATCCTCATCGCATGGGCGGTAGCGGAAAGACCGGGGTATAAAACTGTAAATTTATTAGGCAAGCCGGCAACACTGTTTAAAATATCATAAGCACGATTTTCAACAATAGCCTTATCAATATAAACAATAACTTTGGCAACCTGTTTGAGTTTGAGTTTCCTTAATACCTCAATATCTTTTTCTGAGGAGATAATTTTAATAAATCCGCGTCGGTCAATGCTTTCTAATTTTTGAGGAGCAATTTCATAAGGAACGGACTCATTAAAAGTAATCGTTTCTTTTCCGTCGAAAGAAAATTCCACTCGCCGCAAACCGTATTTAGCGGTCAATTCTTTAACTACTCTGCCTACTTCGAGAATCTCGCTATCACTTAAAACTTGTTCGAATTGCCTATTTTGAGGAACGGCAATTTTTTCTGATTGAGACTTTTTGGTAGTACAAAACATCAATGTTTTTTGGGGAATTTCTTTTTCGGAGATAATGTCTCTTTCAGCATCAACAATATACCTATCAATTGTGTCGAACGATTGAACGCCTTCGTTGTTACCCCAAACTGCAAAAACTTCAACCCGCGAGGCTAGCCGGTTCAAGGGAGCCGCATATCCGCCATAAGGTAGGATTAAATCCGACTCTAGTAACGAGGCTACTGGCCTCGGATCATCAAAGGGATAAAAAAAGGCACAAATTTGAGAATTCTCCGCCAGATGATATTCGTGCTCAATAGCAAAACCAAAAATTTTCTTTATTGCCTTAGTCACTTTATGCGTATCTAAACCTAAAAACCTCGGCCCGGGTGGATTTGCAAGGCCGGGAACGACGTAGGCTCGCCGAACAACTAATTTTTTATTAAGCGAGAATTTCTTAAGATCAGTGCTTAATTTCACTACCTGGTATTCAAATCCTGACGGAAATTTTTTGAATTTGAAGTAGTGTCTAAAAACTTCATCGCCAACAATTTTAATCTCCGGAGTTTTTCCACCAACAGAAAATATTTCCTTAAAACCATCAATTCGCGGATTCTTAAAATCAAAAGTAGATAAATCATAAATACCGGTAGCACTTAGAGTCGCCGCCTTTTTAAAATTACCACCTTCATCGAAAGCCAAGGCCCGACCGAGGAGCTTCCTAATAACCTCTGATTGTGAAAGCCCCTGTTTTCTGGCAATTTTTTTTATTTCGGAAACCAGTTCCGGTGTCAGTAATACTTGATTACGAATCATAGCTTTAATAATAATCTAACTAGATTTATAATCTTCGATTGTTTTTCTGGTATAAGTCAATAATGGTAACCTCAGTGCCTCATCTAAACTTACCCAACAATATTCTTGGGCTTCAGAATTGAGTTTTACATCCAGAGAACCAGTCTTAGCAATATAGTTAAAAAAAATTAAATGTCTATTATTCCAACCATGCTTATCAAAAACCGCCTCTCGAAAATTGAGAAATTTCAAACTGTAAATATTTAAACTGGTTTCTTCTTTAATTTCTCTTTTCAGAGCCTGTTCAACTTTCTCTCCCAGATCAAGGTGACCACCCGGTATCACGTATTGGTTTCTCCATTTCCTGGACTTCATTAATAATATCTGGCCTTTAGGATTAAAAATAAGTGCTCCTACAACTAGTTCCGGGTATAACGAATTTGGTCTTAACATTTTATATCTTCAGACTGGGTTACTTTTGAATTTTCTTATTATTACACAATTGTGTAATGAATGCAAGTTTATAAAAGCTGGGAAGAGTTTTGAGGAAGGACATCAAATTTCCGATCCGAACGAATTATGGATCAGCAGTTAATTAGTTAACTGTGCTTCTCCTTCATTATTTAAAATCTTTATTTTAAGGGCACGTTTCCAGGCAAAATTAAAAAGCCGTTTTTGCATATCAGCTAAATCTCGGTTATAAACTTCAATACAGAATATATCATCTTCCTGATAATTATACATAGCATAGACATCGTTATAAACCAGAACCTCAAACTTTATCGGGAGTTCTCTCGAGTCAATATACCGCACTTGCCAATAATTTTTTACCAAGTCCTTTATCTTAGTCCAGGCAGGCAGGTGGCTTAAATTAGTAAGTTCTCGAATATAGATTTTTCTTCTTACATATTCTTCACGGACTTTTTCGCAAAAGCCATAATTCAAAAAGGCTGCCATATCAGCAATTTCGTAAATTAAAAGCTCGTCTTTAGCTTTCAGAGAATTCCAGGTTACCTGTTTTAATCCTTTAACGCCACTGTAATAGAGAACGTGAGACGGTTCTTTACCAGAAGCGGCTAACTTCTCAAGCTCCTTAAATATTACTGGTATAGATTCCCTAAGAGCCTGGACTTCATGCTCTCGCTGTTTTAATAATAAATTCAGTTGATGGTATGAATTAGCTAAAAATCTTTTTCCCGTATCTTCAAGTTTTTGACTGACTAAGCCCTTTTCAATCAACTTGTCCAATATCCGATACACTCTTGTCCTGGCAATATGGAGGTCGCGACTTAACTGGAGGGCTGTTTTTGTCCCTTTTTCAAGCAAATACAAGTAAACTCTCGCCTCATCTTGATTAATACCAAGAGGCATAATCAGGCTAATCAGGTTGTCTGATTTATCGGACATCAACGTGACTATCATAACATTATGGTTTACAATCTGTCAACAATGAAAACAAAAACACGCAATTTCCGAAAATACTTCTCAGTGCACGAGTATTTAAAAGAGTACTATGCCGAGATCGGGTCGGAAAATCAGGCTCTGCTTGAATTTATCCACAAAGCGTATAAAAAAATTGGCGGCCCAAAAAGAGTTTTAGAAATCGGCGGCGGACCAACTATCTATCATCTTCTGAGCGCCAGCAACTATGGTAATAAAATCGTTTTTACTGATTTTCTTGACAGAAATCTGGTAGAGGTGAAAAAATGGCTAGAAAATCAGCCCGTTGCCTACGATTGGGATAAATTTTTGAATTACGTTCTTAAACTAGAGGGAAAAAGTCAAACCCGGATAAATCGCAAACATCTGAAACTGCGCGTTATAAATTCCATCCTAAAACTGAATTTTTGCGACATCCGCCTAAAAAATCCGCTTTTCCCGCAAGTCTACCCACCATTTGATGTTGTCTACATCGGCGGTGTAACCGAGGCTGTCGCTTCCCGGGACCAGGAATTTAAGAGCTATATGAGCAGTATTACTTTTTTACTTAAACCCGGAGGCTGGCTGCTCCAATTTGTCTGCAAAAACGCCACTTTCTGGCGGTCAGGCAACGCCTTTTTTGCCGGTTTTCCAGTTAACGAGGTATACATGAAGAACTGTCTTTCCAAATTGGGTTATCGTGACATAAAAATTTGTAGTGTTCCTAATGAATACGATCAAGGCTATGAGGGACTTATTTTTATCACAGCCCGTTTAACAAATAAGCATTAGGAGACTAAAAGCAGCGAATAACTTAAGTTATTACCAATATAACCAGCAGTATAGTTGACGTGCAAAAGAGGATTTTTGTGGGTGATTTCTTCGAAAACTTCTCGTTTATTGGCTTGGCGCAGTAAGTCAATGCTGGCTTTATCGATGGCGACCGGGTTTTCGGAAAATAAAACACCTAAATCGCCAGCGACAATTTTACCTGAATCAGTGGCACAATCACAATCTTTGGTAACATTTTTAATCACGTTAACATAAAAGGTTTTTGGGGGTAAATGATTGATTACCGCCGCTGCTCCCTGAGCTAATAGATCATCGAAACTCCTTTTTTTGGGTGCTAAACATTTATAGGGACAAACTATTCCACATAGGGAACAACCATAACATCGCTTAAGATCAATCTCCGCTTTATCGTTTAACATCTTGATTGCCCCAGCCGGACAAACTGAGGCACAAGTTCCGCAACCCCGGCATGCGGAAACAAACTTAGGCTTACTTAAGTCATGCTCTATTCCCTTGGTTTTTTTACTGACACCGCCCATACCCAGGTTTTTAATGGCACCACCAAATCCGGAACAACCATGTCCCTTGACGTGGGAAACAACTAAAACTCCATTTGCCTCAACCAACTCCCGGCAAACTTCGGCGGTAAAATCTTTGGTTTTAACCTTAATAAACTGATCAGAAATAACAAATGGCGCCAGCTTGTCAAAACCTCTTTGTCTGAGTACGTTAGTATAACCTTCAACCGTATTTCGGAGTGAATTATAGACCACCGGGGTATCAATCAATATCGGTTTAAGCTTGAGAGATTTTAAAGCATTTACAATCGGCTTAATATCCTTGGGGAAAAAAGCGGTCTGATTGCCCGGCTCGCCAAAGTGCAGTTTGACCAATATCTTTGATTTCGGACGATAAAAGCCTGCTAGTAGTTTTTTGGATACTGATTCTAATCGACTAAAACCTTTTAAGAAATAGACCTTATTCATTTTTCAGATCTTCTTTTACTACTTTTTTAAATTCAGGATATAGTTTCAAGATACTTTGTTTGTTGGGTTTACAAATTCCCCTTTCGGTAATTAAACCGGTAATAAGACGGGCCGGCGTCACATCGAAAGCGTAATTCGCCGTATGACTTTCTTTGGGGGTCAAAAGAACCTCTTTAATAGACCCCTCACATAAGCCTTGAATATATTTAACCTCTTCTGAACCTCTCTCCTCAATCGGAATATCCTTAACTCCGTCTTTTATTTTCCAATCAAAAGTTGACGACGGAAGAGCTACATAAAAAGGAATCCGGTTGTCTTTGGCTGCTAAAGCCTTAAGATAGGTTCCGATTTTGTTGGCAACATCCCCGGTATAGGTTGTCCTGTCAGTTCCGACAATAACCAGATCGACCCGTCCGTGCTGCATTAAATGACCACCGACATTATCGGCAATCACGGTATAGGGTACACCGTGTTTCTGAAGTTCCCAAGCGGTTAATCTGGATCCTTGGTTTCTGGGCCGGGTCTCGTCTACCCAAACATGCACCTTAATCCCGCTATCAAAAGCCCGATAAATTGGCGCTGTTGCCGAACCGTAATCAACAAATGCCAACCAGCCGGCGTTGCAGTGAGTCAGGATATTAACCGGTCCTTTCTTCTTCTTGCTTATTTTTTTGATAATTTTCAAGCCGTAATCACCGATCCTCCGGCAAAACATCGCATCTTCGTCAGCAATTTCAGTAGCGTTTTTTTTGGCAATTATTATCTTTTCTTGAACCGTCTTACCAAGAGCTATATTTCTAAGCTGCCTGTCAACCGCCCATCTAAGATTGGCCGCTGTCGGCCGGGTAGCAATCAATCTTTTTGAGGCAAGCTGAAGAAACCGGTCAAAATCTTTCCTCGGTGCAGTTATGGCGGCGAGATAAACTCCAAAACCGGCGGTTGCCCCGATCAACCCGGCTCCCCTGACATGCATTTCCTTTATTGCCCGGGCAACTTCATCGACGTCCTTCAATTCTTCGATGATAAATTGATGAGGAAGAAACCGTTGATCGATTATTTGGACAGTTTTATCGTCTTTCAGCCAAATTGTTCGATAGTGTTTACCCTTAATATTCATAATCGTCTAATTGCCTAATTTTCTTTCAGTTCAATTATTTCTGAATACTTATCCTTCGGCTTTAGCTTCGTCAGAAAAACCCATGACCCGCTGGACAAATTGTTCTCTTAAAAACTCTGGTAAAAAAGCCGGTTCGCCTTGATAACCGACCGCCTCGGCAATATCAGCACTGACCTTTGGTGCTAGGGCCTGTTGAACTTCAAGAAGCGATCGACCACGATATCTTGCCCGATACGCTTCACTAATTCTCTGGTTCCGAGCAATTCTAATATTTTCTGTATAATCCCAGGTTGGTTTTTGAGACTGACTCATTCTTTGGCTAACTGCTACCGGCTCAGTATCATAAAGCATGGCGTCGACAAACCAGACGATTTTTTCTGTCAATGTTTGAGGGCCTTCATCCGTCTCCGGAATATTAGCCTGAGACAAACGAATAATTTCAGCTTCTACACCATTTCCTCTCAAAAATTCGGCTTGAGTTGTTTTAATCTCTTCGATATCTCGAAGAGATAATCTGGCATATCCTTTCATTTTGCTTTTATCAATTAATATCCTTGACAATTTATTAACTTCATCTCTCTTGTTCCAGTCATGTAAAATTGCCGCCTTAACGACTCGATTTCTTTCTGTTTGACCCATACCGGCTAACTCGCAAAGAATATCAGCAAAAATACCGGCAACTAAACAGTGTTCAGCAACATTGCGAAACTCACGGCTTCCTCTTTTCTTCAAACCTAAAAGGCCAGCCTCCTGATGAATTCGAAACACGTCTTTATGCGAGAGGGCAAAATGTTGACAATAAGCTGTCTTTTTACGGCTAAAGTCTCCTGACTCTGATAAATTATCACCAGCTGTTAATTCAACCATATTTAAACATAGAATTACTCTTATATTTATAGGAAACTAGATGTCTCAAAATATCTACCACCGGAAGGCCATACCAGCCAATATTCTAGATTAACTTTTTCTCCTCCATATAGTTTTTCAATTCTATTTTAGCTTTCTCTGATAATTCGTAACTGACCCTGGTAAACGGTTTATTAATCTTAATAAACCGGCCCAAATTGATTGGTGTGCCAATAACCACAGCATCGCAATCAACCCGGTTGATGGTTTCCTCAAGATCTCTTATTTGTTCCTGCCCATAACCCATTGCCGGCAGAAGAGTACCGATATTCGGATAATGCTCGTAAGTCATTTTGATCTTTCCAACAGCGAACTTACGCGGGTCGACTAGTTCCCTGGCGCCATTTCTTTGGCTGGCAACTATACCGGCACCGAGTTTCATTTCGCCATGAGTCAAAGTCGGGCCGTCTTCGATTACCAATACTCTTTTCCCTTTAATCAGATCAGGTTTTCCCACTGTCAGCACTGATTCTGCCTTAATAATTTCAGCTTTCGGATTAACTTTTCTGGCGTTATCTTCTACAATTTTGACGTCACCAGGACTGGCCGCATCAATTTTATTGATAATGATCACGTCTGCTAACCGAAAATTAACTTCTCCCGGATAATAAGCCATCTCGTGGCCGGCACGAAGCGGATCAGCGACAACAATCGTTAAATCAGGCCGGTAAAAAGACATATCGTTATTGCCACCGTCCCAAACGATTACATCAGCCTCCCTCTCTGCCAAACGCAAAATCGCTTCGTAATCAACACCGGCATAAATAACGCTCTGCATAGCAATATGCGGCTCATATTCTTCCATCTCCTCAATCGTACAATCGTATTTTTCCAGATCTTTAATCTCAGCGTACCGCTGGACTTTTTGTTTCTCCAAATCACCATAAGGCATTGGATGGCGGATGGAAACTACTTTCTTTCCGGCTTCCTTGAGGATTTCCACCACCCTTCTTGAAGTCTGACTTTTACCGCAACCGGTCCGGACCGCCAGGACGGCAACAACCGGTTTACTGCTTTTAAGCATCGTTTGTTTCGGCCCAAGCAGGGAAAACTTAGCTCCGGCAGCCATTACCCGCGAACCAAGATGCATGACGTTATCATAAGAGAGATCACTATATGACAAAACGCATTCGTCAACATTATACTTCATAATAACTTTCTCCAAATCATTCTCATCAAGAATAGGAATCCCTTTCGGATATAAGCACCCGGCAAGACTGGCCGGATATTTTCTCCCGGCGATATCCGGGATCTGGGCGGCAGTAAAAGCAACGACTTCAAAATCATTATTATCCCGATAAACGGTGTTGAAATTATGAAAGTCACGACCGGCAGCGCCAATGATAACCACACGTTTCTTTTCCATACAACCTCCTTAAAAAGTTGAAAGTTAAATAATAATAACAAATGGCAGAATTTAACTGCGAGTAACCAGCTTGCCTGCTTCTTCATCCCAGCATTCCGGCACTATCTCGATCGGAAAATCATAAGGATCAACCGCTGAACAGGGTACTGTTCCTTGACCATCAAAAACCAACTGCCAATTTCCGTCTTCGTCATAGGCCAACCACATGGCTCCGCCAATCTCACCGGCAAATTTAATTCCACCGCTGGCGTAGATGCCCGTATCTTTACTGATCGTGACTTCGATTTCACTAATAGGCTTTTCATACTTCTGGGCAAAAGCCTGCTTTATTTGCTCAAGAGCCGATTCTTCCGGTTTTTCAGACGAGATAGTTGCTGTCAGACTAGGTAGGACTGTCGGCTCGATCGTTGGGATCAGTGTCGGCATCGGACTAGCTGTTAGAACAGGTGATTCGATTGAAGCAGGCTTTGACTTAATGGAAAACCAAAATATTACACCCGCAAGAATCGCCAGAAAAAGCAAAACTAAAGCAGTAAAGAGATATTTCTTGTCCATATGATTATTGCCTCCTACCAGCTATTTTAGCACGAAATTTTCTTAGCAGTATGTCGCGCCTTGGGGGGACAACAACCTTGGTATCAAGCAATCTCTTAATAATTTGGTAAATTCCGATAGATAGTATCATCCACCATGCAATAACTGACAGAAATTCAATAACGTTTAGCCACATAAACCATAAGGAAAAACTGACACCGCTACTTAGTTTCCAGTAGCCATCAAAAAAACCAAGAGGCAGAAATAAAAACTTGTCAAATTTAATAGCATAAAGTCCAGGAGGACTGATAAGATAATTCCCTTTAGACATCGGCATGGTAGGTTTTCCCTTCCATTGTCTGAATATCTCTTCAGGAACCGCCCCCGGGTTGAAATCCACTCCCGCAATAGAAGCTACCAAAGCGATGGCGAAAAAAAGGATCAATATGATTTTAACGCTTTTTTTTGTCATGATTATTCTTGGCCAAAGACCATCAATTAATCTAATTTTAGGCCATTATCTAATTTCAGTATACTGCTGCTTTTAAATCCTGATCAGTTTTTCCAGCCAGGGTAGATGCTTTTCTTTTCGTTTCCACCATAAATCTTCCCAGATATAATGAACGGCCAGCCGTTTAAAGTTACCAAATTTCTTAAAGTATTTAAGTATCTTTTTAACCGGAACAGGATTTTCCGGGTCTCTATTAAAAAACAATTTAGAATAAATCTTTTGTTCCCAAGGAGAAATATGATTAAAAAAGTTCCAGTGATGAAAAACATCGAAAAGCAGATACCAGACCGTCGCCGGTCCAACACCGTATAATTCAAGCAGTTCTTCCATTTGGATTTCCCGGTCTTTTTTCCTCAAATCCAGTTCGTCAATTTTACCACTGGTAAAATAGTCATCGATCCGTTTAATGAACTTAGCCCGGTAGCCAATTTTTAAACTTCTTAGCTCCTCCTCGGTTACATTCTTTAGGCCGCCTGGCCGCCAGAAACACCAGAGTTTTTGGCCGTCAAACTCAAGTAGGGTGCCGTAATTTTCCAAAAGCGCTTGGAACATCTGAATTGAGCGCTTGACGGTAGCATTCTGGAGAACAATACCGATAATCAGATATTCGTAAAGGGAATTGGAATGACCGGGCCGCATTCCCCGCCAGCGCTTAATAACCGGGCCAAGAGTTTTGTCGTGGGCAAAAGCTTTATAAAAGCCGGACAGGTTTAAATCAAGATTATACCGATATTTAAGCTCTTCTATTAGAGAACTTACGAGTTTATTCTCCGGTTTAAAATTAACATAAATAGTAACCATAATTTCAGGTGAATTAACTTCCCCCTTATCTTCAAATTTCAAGCCTAATTTTCTACCTTGCCAATAGTAAGTCTGCCAACGGATACCCGGCACCCAGTGATTATCACCTGAAGTGAAATGATCCGGCTTATGAAAGGTAGAATCAAAATCGAAAGGTGCCTTGGGAACGATTCTAATAGTTTTGGTTTTAGCAATTTTCATTTGATTTTTTAGCACTTTATTGTTAACAGTTGAGATTAAAAAACAGCCTTTTCATTTTAATTCCGTACGCTGATTATAGCCGAAATCCAGACTCCTTTAAATAAACATATTCAATTGCAGATAGCGGCTATGAAGGTCGAGTTTTGTGTCTTCTTAGTAATCTTAATTATCGGACATCACTTATGTGGTAAAATTCCCCAAAGGATATACAGTGTAGATTATTTCTTATACATCGAAAAAAGTTTCAGTACTGTATTTTTCAGTCCCTAATCCCCATTAATCTGAGTACCATTGTACCACCTATTATCCGGGCTTTTTTGAATGCCGCGTAGATGGAACGGGTAAAGTAATGGACAGAATTTATAAGGGATTTTAAAAACTTGAGAACTTGTTAAAAAGCTGTACCGCAAGATAAGTACCGTGGATTGACGCCCAGAGGAGAAAAGCAGCCAAGCCCAATATCGCGTAAGCTGCTATTTTGGGATACTTTAACTCGGAGTCAACTCTAATCTGAAAATCCGTTTCTACGAATGGCCAGGGATATTCGCTCCCTAACCAAGCTGCCTTTCCGGAGAGCAGCCCGGAAATCTCGATTTTATTCTTGGCCAAGTACTGGCTTAAAATATAAGGCTCTCCAGCAGGCACTTGCCCTTAATCCAGCCTAATTCCCGATAAAGATCTTTACTTGGGGGCGTGAGGCGAACTAAGACCAGTTTACTTTTTTCAAACCATTCAGCTTCTGCCAAATCATCTCCTGGTCTCAATTCACCGCCGGCGTAGTCACAGAGATATTCTAAAAAATAGTAGTGGGTCATTACGCGCTTTTTATTCTCGGTTTTATCTTGGCGGACCTGGGAGCGATATTGTGGGACGATACATTTAATGTTGGTAACTTCAATATTTAACTCTTCCTTAAGTTCTCTCCGGAGCTCACTATGGAAATATTTATTATCATAATCACCGACTTCATAGAGTCTTTTTGCCAGCTTGATATCTTCAGCCCCGCCTCCGGCTGTATGCCAAACATCAGGATACGGAAATTCACCTTTTGCCTTCTTTCCGAGGACAATTTTAGTTCCGTTTTGGATGATCCCACAGACAATATAGCGAATCTTCATGGCCAAATTGTAGCATATAGAATAAATCCTATGTCCTTTTCTTAGCCGGTTCGAATACCTCTTGTTCCAGAGGGGAAAAAAGAAATACCAACCAAGGCAATAAACCAACTACTATAAGAGCAAATCTTAACGAATGATCGGCCGTAAAACCGATGACCGGGTTTAGAAACACTAAAGTGAATCTCCTGAACATAGAGATCGAAGAAAGAACAGTCGCCCTTTGCTCGGAAGGTATAAATCTGTTCATATAAGCAGACATTAACTCAAGCCTGGTAAGACCGAATCCTCCAGCCAAGACGATTAGCAGAATAACGGTAACGATATTGGGGAAAGCAGCTGTTATGAGAAAAGCAACGCTCGTGATAACCGCGGTAAATCTCAAATATGCTTTCCCTGAACCAAACAGTTTCTCTAAACGAACAAAGTTACTGGCTATAAGCATTTCTATTCCCACCAACGAAGCATGAAACCAACCAAAATAAACAACCGGAACTTTCATGCTTATGAACAATGGCTGATATAGCCAAATAACAAAATAGGCGGCAGAGGCAACAATTATGGCATCAAAAGCCAGTAGCCGCAGAGTTTTGTGGTTACGAAAGTAGGAAAATCCTTTCTTGGCTATATCAAGGTAGCGTTTTGACTCCGAAGTCTTTCCGCGAACAACAGGTTCTTTTATACTCCAAGCTATCAGAGCTGCCAGTATCATTGGAATCGCTGAAAAGAGCATGGGCGCGTTCAGTTTAAAGTGTGACGCAATCAGACTGCCTAAAGGCGCGGAAATAAAGACTCCCAGCAAATGAAAAGTATGGGCTCTTCCAAATATCTTTTTACTCTCATCTTCTTTACCGGCTTCTTTCAACGTATCGTAAAGTAAGGCACTATCCGCTCCGGAAATTAGCGCCGCCGACATTGCAAAAAGAAACTCCCCCAGCAAGAATACGGCAAACCGAGGAACACTCCCATAAACCAGAGCGGCAACAGTTGCAATTATTGCTCCCAAGGCAAGAGAATGCTTACGGCCCAGATAATCGGCGATTGCCCCGGTCGGTACCTCCAATAGAAATATCCAAAACATAAACCAAGATTGAAGAACCTGTACCTGAGTCAGAGAAATCTGTCCCCACTGGGTAAAGAAAGGCACCAGTACCGCTGAAAAAAAGGCAAAATTTTTCAGGAAACAAAAGAGATAATAGCGCCAAACGGTACTTTTTATTTTATCGTTTGAAATTTTACTCAGCATAGCCATAATTACTATAACCAAAAAACCAGCCTTTTTGGCTGGTCTCGTTTCTTCTTAACTTCTATTTGGTTTTTTAATCTTCTCTCTACGAAACCAGCAAAAAAATCTCGTTACCAACGAGCATAGCTGGGTATTTAATTGTAGAGAGCGATCCAAACATGTTAGTAATTATACTACAAAACATCTTTCCAGCAAAATATTCGCTTATCAGCTCGCTTTACATACTGGTTTGAACTTTGCAGAGTGGGACGATTTCCGGATTCTTAATAACCAGGGTACTTTTTACCTTGAAAAGTTTCTTTAATGTATTTTTCAGGGTCAAAAATAATTCCGAATACTTTTTCGAGAATAACCTTTGCGATATAAGCATTACCTAGCTGGTTGGGATGTTGTAAATCAGGTTCGCCCTCCTTGATTCCTTCCACCGGATTTTCCTCAGATAAAAAAGTAAAAAATTTGTCCGTAGGAAAATTTTGATAGAGATTAAACATATCCACCTTAAAAAAATTTCTTTTGTCGGGAATTTCCATGAAAGCCTTAGAGTATGGTTCATATTCTGGATTTTTCATTGAACCCTTCCCGGCCGGTGTAGAAGTACACCAAATAAGTTTTGAAC
Organism: Bathyarchaeia archaeon; assembly: GCA_035529595.1. Taxonomy (GTDB): domain Bacteria; phylum Patescibacteriota; class Microgenomatia; order PFEM01; family JAFGMK01; genus DATKWK01. The sequence goes on along the minus strand of DATKWK010000017.1, from coordinate 349,866 downwards.
CTAAATTCGTAACTAACGTTGAAATCTTTTGGATGTTATTGATAGATTCATTAATACTGACTCCTAAAACAGGGTCGTTTCCACCCATAAGTCCAATTACAAGCTGAGGTTTAATCAAGAGAATGTTATCAATTTTTTCTAAGATATCTTTTGTTGTTGCTCCGTCATAGGCAAAATTAAAGCCTTTTACTTCCCATTCAGAAGTTTTCCAATCGCCTTTTAAAAATACAGTCAATTCTTCTCGAAGGACATAAATAACAATATCTCTCCAATTCGGGTGAACCCACTCGCAGCTGGTAATTGAGTCACCTGTAAAAACTATCCAATACTTTCCAATTCTTCGGAGTATATTTTTGGTTTCACTAAGTGGGATAAAACTCATCTTAACGGAAGTATAACAAAAAGTTAAATCCTATCCTATGAGCTACGTTGCCTAGGACGATTTTTAGAACTGACTCCCCTTAACATATAAACTTTCCATCCCGAAGCGTCGGGATCTCCGTTTCGGGATTAAATTTCTATTATAGATTTTGATCAGAGTCTAATCTTATTAACAATCATCGTTTTTTACAAACCGATTCTATTGTGATAAGTCCAAATTAATTTTTTCCATCGTAAATTACTTTAATAATTAAAATCTAGGACTAGGTAAGTTAGCCAAAAAAGTGGCAGAAATTTTTGATACGTCTTGAGTGATATCTTTTAGAAAATGAGTAAGAAAAATAATGAAATTTATTGAGAGAACAACTCTTCATGTTTTATACGCTTTATTTCGAATCATAATTTTGCAGTTCTTCTAAATCACTTGGTAAGTGGCCTACTCCCCCAAATTCTTTGACAACAATTGATTTTATCTTAGATTTTAAATCTTTTCGGATGTGTGGATAAGTCATTTCTGACATACCACCAATACTCTCACAGTCATCCTCTATTAAAATATCAGGCATTAGTTTCTCAGCTACATCTTTATATTGTTCTCCCTTTTTACGAAAAAACAAGTTTTTATTATCTGGAAAGTGATATTTTTTAAGAATATTTTTGATATCACCTATTTGTTTTTGTGTAGTTCTTGAGGTCAGATAAAAAATCTCTGCACCTTGATTTTTCCAAACCTTTAATTTTTTAACTGCATTACCATTGGGAATCTCTTCCATAAAAAAGCGGGTAGGCAACAATTCCGATCTTGCTTTCGATTGTTCAACTCTCTGCTCTCTAATCAAGCTTTTGGCAGACGAATGCATTAAAATAGTGCCTTCTGTAAATACAAGTATTTTCATATTTCGATTTTATCAGAATAAAAATCTAACAGGGTTTTAAAGAGATAAAAAAGTTCCGCCACTAAAAAACCATCAAGGATTTGTTAATTTCACTATCTCGGGATACTTTCCTGAGAAAGCCTGAGAAAATTCACAAGGCTGCATACGTTCCGGAACCCAATAATTAAATATCTCATTTTGCTTATAGATTACTGAAGACTGGTAACCACCATTCTTGTTGACAGCAAAAAAACTATACTCATATTCCTCTGATGGCTTTTTATTAATTAGGAAAGAAAGCTGAGACCACGTTTCTTCCAGAATAAACCAATAAGAATTGAGAAACTTATCCATAAAATTATTTTTATATCAATTAGCGCACGCCGTTATTATTAATACATTCCTCTTCTAGTTGATTTTTTACCGTATCAAGTTGCAACTCCTGTAATTTATTTGAGGATCGTATCGGCAAATAAGAGCTTGATTTATTTATCTGGCGTCTGCATTTATTTTCAACAGAGTTATAATCAATCAGATAAAATATTAGCAGCGTAATCACTCCAATAGCGATTGAAACTCTTACCAGTTTAAAACGCAAAATATTTTTAGTCCAGATACTCATAATTTGATGATCCTTTGTTTTATTTATTCCTAAACATTCTTCCGTGACCGGGGATAATCCAATCCGCAATTTTCAAGATCCTCTTGCGACTTCCGATCAGTAACTTCTCGTTCTTCACAAGTGGTAATGGGTCATATAAACAAAATCAATATCTTCTAATTTCAAACCCTCTTTTCTAAGTTTTGCAAGCAGCAATTTCCTGTTTATTCCCGGATCCACAACGATTCGTTTCCCGTTACTCTTAATCAAGACAGTCGTCGACGAAGCGACGAAACCATCTTTTATCTCTCTGGCATAGCCCTCAATTAAAACTTTTACTTTGTTCATACCTACATTATTTTTTAGAACAGCAATTTTTCATGGACTTTCAACTAGCTTAAACTTTAGCAAATCTTGCGAATGACCACCAGTAGATTTTCAGCTTTTAAGACATAGTTCTGGTATGAGCAAAAAGATTATGCTACAGTAGAATAGGCTATGGAACAAGAAACAAGACTAAATGACAGTAAGACTAGGCTGACTGAAACTCAAACTGCTCTTCAAGAAAACCCTCAATTTGATACTCAAAATCCTAAGGTTCCCATAAAAAAGTCTAGCTTGATGGCTGGAATAATAGCCTTATTTTTAATCCTTCTAGGGTTAATTGGTTTTGCAGTTTCTCAAAACCAACGGCTAGGGAAACAAAACCCCCAAACACCATCAACTCCCGCACCACCAGCTCCGGCCACATTATCTGCCCTTTCTGAATTTGTGAAGATGGCCTCTCGTTTCGCCAGACCGGCAACCGGTGAAATGACAGGAGGAATAGTTCCCGAGCCTCCCAGGGCATTTTTAAAAGAAGCCGAACGTTTCGCAGAAAAATGGGTAAAGAGTCCAGCAAAAACCAACTATACCTTTTTTGACTCTGTCGCAAGCCCGTCATCTTCCAATTCCCTAGTAGTATACGTTGCCCCTGATCCCTTTAGATGGCGAGTTGATTTCAATACAAACCGGGAAAATATCGAATACAAAACAATTTACTTATTTGACGGTAGCGGTTATTCTAGTTGTAATGTTACCGCAGCCGAACCACCAGAATGCTATCAAGCTTTACCAAAATTTCTTGAAGCAGAAATCCAAACACCGATTCCCCTTACCGAGTTTCTCAACAGTCTCCTAGATTCCCGTATCTTAAGTAAGCTTCTACCTGAAATTACAAATCTTGAACGAGCCCAAGAGCAAAACGGTAAACGTGAGATTGCCGGCTACTCTACGAAGTGCAAAATAGTAAAAGATGAATATCGGATATTCGATTTCTGTGTTGACGAAGAAGCAAACCTTCTACTCTATCTTGATGTAAAAAACACCACCACTACCGGAAAAGTGCTAGGACAATTTACACTTACTGCCCAAGATATAGATCTTGTACCAGACCTCCAAGAAGCATTTATACTTCCCTAGTCAATGGTGTCTGACTACGTCTGAAGCTTCAGGGCGCATTCCAAGTGAAGAGCAGGTTGAAGACTATCTAAGAAATGTACGGATTGGAAGAGCTGCCATTATTATTCAAACTCAGAAGTAAGGAAATGTATAAAATGAACGCCTTTTCGCTTACTAAGGCAAGAGCGAGAATGGTGCATTTATATTATTTATGCCTGGCTTCATAATTACGCGGTATTGGTACTCTTGACAAATCGGAATACTCGATTGGTCTCTTTGACCCTCATAGCGACGGCGCCTGTGATATAGCCATTCTAAGACACTTATATAAATCGCAAATAAAAGAGCTGGCAATCAGCATTGGCGTTCCTCAAGAGATAACTCAAAAAAAATCATCCGGAGACATCTATGGCAACCAACCATGGGAAAAGGCCATGGGGCTTACTTACGAACAGCTTGATCAAATATTACTCGGACTTGAAAAGAAGTACCCCGACAATAAATTAACTCATGTCGTTAATGAAAAAGCACTCCAACACATTAAGAAAGCTAAAGAAGTTTCAAAATTGATACGAAGCCTGCCACTTTACCTGGATTAAAACCGCTCTTTTTTTAACTTTTACCCCAAAAGTTATCGGCTTCTTTTTCCATCTTTTCAAGCCTGGTGTAGTAATCGGGAAATTCATTCAGATGGGCCAGGGCAATTTTCCCGGTGACCAGTGGGTCGTCGTTGCTGACATTCGTGTGCGGATCAGCCAAACCGTGCTCTAGCTCGACATCCATTCCTCTCCTAAACTGGTCAACATCAAACTTATCCCACTTAATCCCCAGCTGCCCGCCGATTTCCTTAGCTTCATCAGCAGTAAAATGTTTTTTTCCGCTCAAAAAAATCACCTCCTCTGATTGGATTATCACTATATAATAAAGAGCTTAACCAGCCAGCCAAAAATACTTCTGACCTGCTCTTCCGCTTGTATCTGCTCCTCCAAGTTCGTATTTTGCTCAACCAAAGCCTGAGTCGCTTCCTGCAGTTGCGCTTCATCGGCCCGATTAGTCACTTGATTTTGGAGCTGTTCGAGCCGTTGGATTCTCAGCTCGTTCTGATCCATTTGTTGTTTGAGATTCTTAATCGCACCATAATCCGGCCCAAAAAGTCTCTTCCTCAAACCGGATCTTGACTCAAGCCGGCTAATTTGAGTTTGGATCTGGATTTGGGATTGGACTTGTTCTTGAGCAATAGTTCTTACCTGATTGCTAACCCCTTCCTCCAAACCCTCCATTTCCATTAGCTGTTCCATCTGCTGGGTGGCGACCTGAAGTTGAGTGGCTTCTCCTTGATTTTGGGTTTGGACTTGGACCTGATTCTGGACCTGATTACCTTGGGGAACCGACGTACCGCTTTCGTGAGTAGACGGGTCTTGAATTCTTTTTTGCTGCTGGGTCCCCTGAGCAGATACAAAAGAGGGAACAAGTATTAATGCCGCTAAGGTTATCATTATTATCTTCTTCATCCTATATCACCTCCTTTCCCGATAGCCTTATCAAAATTCTAACTTAAATTAATAAATTTTCAAAATCGCCAAGAATATTCTATTGAAGCCCCAGGGCTAGTTACCAGGCAAGTAAGAATTATACGTCAGTCAATCAGTCATTTCGAAAAAGCTTTAAATATATCACTAGTGGTCAAGTTATTTTAGAATGAAAGTAAAGTGCGAAATTCGCTATATTACCTCAGATATAGGAGAAGATGATAAAATAAGAAAATGGTTAAAAAACTCCAAAAGTGTCTTCGGCCCTTGGTAACTTTCTTTTTAATCAAAACTAGTTTGCTAATTCTCATCTTTCCTTTACCGGCATCAGCGACCGTACCGTCAACGGCAACGTCAAAGTTAAAGCCGGAAATTGCCTCAGCGATAGACGAGGCAGTTGAAGACATCGGTTATGACCAAACATCAATCGGCGTCATCTACGGCGGCAACTTAGTCTATGCTAGAGGCTACGGTTGTGCGGCCGAGCGAGAAAGCGGTATTGCCTCGGTATCGAAAGCGATCCTCACGGCATTAACTATGATTTTGGAAGAAAAAGGAATTGTCGACTTAGATGATGACGTTTCGCCCTCCGGCTATACTTTTAATCTTAACGGCAATCCTGTCCCGGTAACCCTGCGCCACTTACTTAGTAACCGTTCAGGAATCATTGGCTGCAATGAAACCGGCGAACCACCACAGACCTACGATTTAAGACAAGCGCCAGGAGAAGCCTATCAATATTGCAATAACGGTTTTAATCTTACCCTTTGGCATCTTGCCAAGGTAACTTGCCATTCATATGGAACTTGTAATAACTTTGAAGGCCGTTATGACCGGGAGACATATCAGCAACTTTTGGATGAATATCTTAATCCGAAACTAGACATCGCGATAACCACGAATCCCAATGCCAGCTGGTATGGCAGTGGGGGAATTAAAACTAACGCCGCTCATTTAGCCCTTTACGCGGCGGGGTTATTAAACGACCAATTGATCAGCCGTTTTCACCGCGATTTAATGTGGACACAAATCAAACCAGGACCATACGGTATGGGCTGGTTTGTCCACTCCTCCGGTTATTGGGATAATCCCGATTCCACGGGTAAGCCATATATCTATGTTCCAGGGTATGTTTCTAGTCATTCGGCGATTATCCGGGTTTTTGAAGAGGATTCGCCTCAAAAAATGGCCATTGCGGGTATTAGCAGCCAAGGCAGTCAAGACGGCTACCAAAAACTATCGAGTATTACCTTGGGGATAAGATCCAAACTTCTTAGTACCGACAATCCCTGTTTAAACCCAGACGACTGTTTACCGCCAATAAGACCTATTTGTTTTGGACAGAATGACCAAATAGATACTGATGATGCGATTACTTTTACGGGCTTTTATTTATCTAATAATGGTTCGATTGATATTGTGTCAGATCAAATTATTAATAGTTTGGAGTTTGGTTATCTGACCAACTTTTGGAAAGCCAGTTGCCGGCATTAAAAGAAACTAAGATCATTAACCTCGATAATAAACCAGAGGCGACAGAAAACAGCTACTCGAGGAGACCGCAGCTGACTTCAATATCAACATTACCGCTTGGTGTCGGAATAGCCTGGGGGTCGCTAAAGTCAAAACCGCTCATGACATTGCTAATCAAACAAACCAGATTATCTTTTTGATAACCGATGGTACCAGTTACGGTTCCAGCAGCAATATTATAAACGCTAACCGCAAAACCCTCTTTCTCAAAATAATCACAAATTTCGTTTATCTTTTCCTCCAAAACTTCGCTAGCGCTAATCGCTTTCCCGGACAAATTAAGAGTCTTAATTTTTGTTTCTTTGCCGACTTTTTCCCCTTTAATATTCCATTTAAACTCGATTATCCCGATACCGGAAAAGTTGATGAAAACGTTATCTTTAAGAGCGGTGAAAAAATTAAAAACTTCTTCCAGCTCACAGGGCTCCTCCCACTCGCGTAAACATTTTTGTTTTACCTCGCACCAACTATAACCGGCAGCAATCAAACAGCCATGCTCATCCTGATCCCCACCGATTAGTTGTTCATCATCTGCGGGCGGAATCTTAGCCAGCTCCTCTGGCTCTGCTTCGCCACAGCCGATTCTTGGCACCAGATGGCGTGGGTTTCCGTGTTTTACCCATTGTCCGTCAACACAAAGCCAATCATCTTCCGGTCCGCCGATCACAAAGCGTATCAATCCCAAAATAGTAACAGCAACAAGAAAAATAATCGAGGCGCCAATTAGTGATTTTTTCATTAAAGAGAATTTTATCATACGAAACTAGTCTTTCTTTCTTCTACGATAACACTTCCCCGCTATAGAGAGATCTTAAAAATTACTAAACGGGTTTTCGGCTGAATAATTAATCATTATTTTATAATATTGACTTGAATTAAGAAACTTTTAAATCGGCGGTAAAAAACATCAGATTGGGGCCAAAAAAGCTCCAGAAGATCAGAAATCTTTGTGAAAAACGGCAGTTTAGGTTAAAATATGGAAGGAAAACAAAAATCTGCTTACCACTTACAAACTCCAACCGTAGTGAGTAATAAATGAAACAAATCGTGGAAAAATATTACCGAGAAATTCTTGACCAATTAAAATCAAATCGAGGCAGTCCCAGTAAATTTTTTGGCTCTGACTATGGCGGGGGCAGCAGTCCTTCGTTGAATATTCCTAATCCGATGATGAGAAAAATTGCCCGGGAGTTTGCTTCTAAGTACCAAGATTTAGGTTTAAGCAAACTACTATTACTTATTAATCTCTCAAATAGAGGTTTTTACAGCACTGAAAAATGTTTTGCCGGGATGCTGCTTCAACGCTACCCCAAATTGATGGCTAAGATTAGTCCTGGCTGTCTGGATAGCTGGTTGGATAACTTAAGTGGCTGGTCACAGGTGGATTCGATCTGCCAATCTGTTTTCTCAGCCCAAGACATGCTTAGTAATTGGCCAGCGTGAAAAAGAACGATCATTAAATTGGCAAAAGATGAAAATCCGAATAAACAAAGAGCCAGTCTGGTTTTATTAACTGCTCCAGTCCGGCAATCAACTGATGAAAGATTTAGCCAACTGGCTTTCTCGGTTATTGACAATTTAAAAGCCGGAGAAAGTATCCTGATCACTAAAGCTATCTCCTGGCTGCTGAGAAGTATGATTAAGTATTTTCGGGCTGAAGTAACCGCTTACCTCGAGGAAAATCAAGAATCCCTGCCAAAAATCGCTCTCAGGGAAACGAAAAGAAAGTTAGAAACAGGAAGGAAGTGAAAATCCCCCTTATTCAGAATCAAACTTTTTCATTAACGAAGTCAGGCGCTGGACATGATTTTGCCAAGTCCATTTTTTGATTACCTGTTTCCGGCCTTCAAATCCTATTTTTCTAACCAATGAAGGGTTTCGGGCAAATAGTTTGATTTTTTGAGCGAATTCTCCCGGGTCTCTATTGTGTAAAAAACCTGTCTTTCCATTAATAACAGTCTCCCGGTAACCGCCTTCGTTAACGGCCAAAACCGGTGTCCGGCAAGCCATTGACTCTAAGGCAACTAAACCAAAAGGCTCATTTACACCGGTACATAAAGTTACCAGACTCCGGGAGTATTCCTTGACTAAATCTTGATCGCGAAAATCTTTGGAAAAAATAATCCGTTTAAACCGCAGTCCCGGCAGGGCAGCTAACCTGAAAACATTTTGGGCAAAATCAAAACCGCTGATTTTATCATTGCCGCCGATAAATAAAACCTGATCTTTACTTTTAACCGGATAAGGCTTAAAAAGACCGGTATCAACTCCCAAAGAACAAACCTCGGCTTTCTTCTTGTAAGCTTTTTTTACTTTTTCTTGGATATACCTTGAAGACGTTAATATTCTGGTTGCTGAAGAGGCGTTATTTTTATCAATGTTTTTTCTGATTCCCCTGGTCAATTCTTCATAACTATTTTTAAATCGATTTCCGGTTTTTTCAAAAGCTAATTCTTTCTCATAGACAATCCGTAACAGTTCCTGGCAAAAATAAATCGACGGGGTGATTAAAAATTTTAATAAAAAAGGGGCTTGGGTCAGCTGATCAGGATGAACTAAGCAGAAATTAAATTTCCCTTGATCGATTTGCCTGGCAATTTTTTTATGAAGCGCTGCCAGAGAGACAAAATTCCGGTAATCCTTCTCTAAACGCGCCAGAAAACCAGGCAGGCAGGAATTTATTTCAAAAGGAAAGGAGTAGATTTTTTCACAGAAAGGCCTGACATCCAAGAAACTTTCATCGGTTAATTCCAATTCAAAAAGATGAAGTTCGTTTTTTACGGTTAGCAATCTAATTTCTTCGTATAAAACTCTTTTGGCGCCACCAGGCGGCAGATTGTGAAAAACGGCAATTTTCATTTAGTTTTTTTTGGCAATGATAAAAAGCCAGTTGCCATCTTTGGAAAACATTTCCTGATAATAACGAGTTAGATACTTAGTTTCCCAAAGACCAATCAATTCACTAGGTAATAACCGGCCGTACCGCGAATCTTTCAGATACGACCAAAGTTCACGGCCCCGGAGTTTTAAGGTCGCTAACCGGAAAAGACGATACCAAAAAATAAGCGCTTTTTGGGACAAATAAGACTGATGGCTGATTACTTTTAGGTGATTTTGCTTCAGGATTTTTTGCCACTCAGATAGACTCCGGTAGTGAAAATGACTGACTCTTTGATTAAACAAGGTAAACTTTAAATCATTGCCGATAATTTCTTGCAGATTTTTCGATAACCTTTCTGCAGGAACGGTGAACAAAAAAATCCCGCCCGCTTTCAAGACTCGCGAAACCTCCTTTACCGCTTTCAGATCATCTTTAATATGCTCAAAGGTGCAATTACTGATAACCGTGGCAAAAAAATTATCATCAAGGGGCATTTTAACGGCATCGGCAACGACAACTTGACGGTATAAACCGCTGGTTTTGGCAATCTCGACTTCTTGGGCATTTATATCCAGACCGATGTCAATTTCAGGCTGGTGCTGGAGCAATAACCGACTGTATCGGCCGTCGCCGCAACCGATATCCAAAATCGGACGTGTCAATTTTTGCCTGGACCACAATAAAGCTTCGGCAGCTCTTAGGAAACTATCGGCTGGGGCAAACCAAAATTCGCAGCAAAAGCGATCTAAGACTTGGCCTACTTCTTTGATTGAGAAATCTTGGGTAATACCTCTCATTAAGTTAAAAAAATACTGATTTCTGTCAGATCTTTAACTTTTAATTTCATCAGAGAGAAGAAAAATATTTTAAACTGAGGCAAAACTTTCTAGGGCAGGAAACCGGTCAATCACCTTTTTTCTCTTTTCTGCCGGCATGGCTTTTAAATGAGTTTGCATATAATCAATCCTGACTTTTTCAATCTGATTATTTATGGCAGTAAAAAGATCTTTTCTTTTCCTGATCCGCTTAAACCAAGTATAAATTTTGTCCATATCCAAACCCTTATCATTCTGGAGAATCTGATCCAGCTCGGCTTTTCTATTCTCTGATAATTTTCCCCGAACCTCAACTAAGGCCTGTAAAATTACCACTAAACTGATATCGGTTAGGGCTTTTGCCCGGTCAATCGTCTTTTCCGGATCGACTTCATCAAAAAATTGGTTAAGGTTAGGAAGTGATAACTTCATCGAGTTTGCCTACTTTCTTTCCCATGAAGATAAAGCGCCGCCGCCAAAGCAGTGCTACCAGCCAATAAACTCATAACATATAATCCCATTCCGATCCAGCCTCCCGTGTGGGTAATTTCAACACCGGAAATAACATTTCTGGCCATATCGGTAAACATCTGGTCACAGATTATCGTTAGCATACCCTCACCGGCCAAGCCAATACTTGCAGCCGCCGAAGCAGCAAAAAACCGTTCTGCTCTCCAGGCATTATGAACCTGCAAAGAAGCCTGTCTGCCGGTTTCTGGAATTGGTGTTTCGTTTTCAACCATTGTTACCCAGCAACTATTTTAACAATATTAGTCAAAAAAAGCTATCATTGTAAAATCCTTGGATTACATCCAGTGTTTTATTATAATATCCTTATGGAGAATCAAGAAAGAATTTTTTTTAAAAGCCGCGACCGGAAAATGCCTTTGCCCGTTTTTTTCCCTGATGCGACCCAGGCAGTAATCAAGACCCTGGATTCGCGCGATATCGAAGAAACCAAGACACCGGGTATCTTAGTCAATACTTATCATCTTTACCGTAATCTTGGCCCTAAAGTGATCAAAAAACACCAAGGTATTCGCGGCTTTATGTCCTGGAAAGGAGCGGTAATTTCCGACTCCGGCGGCTTTCAAGTCATGACTTTGGCCAAAAAGGGGGGTAAGAGGGGAAATGTTACCGACAAAGGGGCAATTTTCCATCCGCAAGGAGATAAAAAAATCCTTTTTACACCCGAAAAATCGATCCGCTTCCAAATGACACTCGATCCGGATATGCTGGTTGTTCTTGACGATTTCACCCCACCTAAAGCAAGTCACCAAGAAGCCAATGAAACTGTTGAGCGGACAATTATCTGGGCCAAGCGATCAAAACAGGAATTTTTGAAGTGTTGCCAAAAAAAGGGGCTAACGGGAAATAATCGCCCCTACCTTTTAGCCGTAGTTCAAGGAGGAGACTATCTTGATTTAAGAAAAGAATGTACACAGCGATTGGCGGAAATTGGTTTTGACGGCTTCGGTTATGGCGGTTGGCCGATTACCCAAACAGGGGAATTTAACTACCCTGTTGCCGAAACGATCGCCGATAATTCCCCAAAGGGTTATTTTTTGTACGGCCTGGGTGTCGGGAAACCAGAAGAAATTGTCGGCTGTGTTGATTTAGGTTTCCATATCTTCGATTGTGTTTTGCCAACCCGGGACGCGCGCCACCGACGGCTCTATGTCTATGAAGCTGACTCGATTGAGAAAATAAACATCAGAAACCCAAAATTTTACTCTTTCTTTACGCCAGATAAAGAAAAATATTTCCAAGATGACCAACGGGTCAGCCGCGCTTGCGATTGCCTGCTCTGCCGAAATTACTCCCGGGCTTATCTGGCTCATCTTTTTCGAATCAAGGAAATAACCGCTGCCAGACTGGCAACAATCCACAACCTTCGCTTCTATTCGATTTTGATGGAGAAATTACAAGAAGAGAAAAAATAACTTAATCCGTTTTTCCCCCGATGAAACAGTATTTGGTAAAATTATCTTTTTTGGAGATATAAAAGATACCTTCTTCAATTGTCCTAAAATATTTTTTATAAACAGCTCTCTGTTTATCTTCAATCAGTAAAATATAACCGCCTTTTTCAAGATGTTTCTTTAAATTTTCAAGTATTTTGGGAAGTTCTCTATCGTCAATTACATCAAACATCATGATGCTAACAATCAAGTCAAAAGTCTGATTAAATTTTTGTTCACGAATATCACCCAAAATAAATTTTGCTCTTTCAAGTGAAGACTTCGTTCGGGCAATATCAAGCATGGCCTCGGAATTGTCCAAAAGAGTCAAATCAGTAGATCCATTTTGAGAGGCCAAATCGCTAAATATCCCAGTGCCGGCGCCAAGATCAAGTACTTTTGCCTTGCGGCTGACTTTAAGTTTTTTAATTTTTGTAAGTAAAAACTCAGCCATCGGTTGATTGTTCCTGGCGGTGTTTTGATCATAAACAGAGGCGAACTTCTGGTAAAAACGCTTTATTTCTTTTTCATTGATTTTCAAGTCAACCGGATAGTAGAAATTTCCGGTGAACCTTTTGTAAAGCACTTCGGAATCGGTTTTTGTCATTATGGAGAAAAACCGAGCCTTAAATTTGGGATCCTTAATATGAATCCAACTCGGCCTTAAGCCCTGGGGATCATATTCAAAACTTAACTGATCAAGCTTTTCTTTATAACCCAGATAGCATCTGATTATTTTCGGTTTTTTTGACATCCTTAAATCTTTTTAAAAAACAAAACTTGGCGATTAACAAAACCAATTTGCCGATAGAAATTGATTGCCAGTTTATTAAAAGAAGATGATTGCACTATAAGATATTTTATACCCGCTCGGGAAAAATAATTTTCCGTCGCCTGTGAAAGTTTTTTTCCTACACCTTGTTGTCGGTATTCTTCAGTGACAAAAAGTTCTATTATATGACCAAATTTTTTAATCCTGGCATCAAGATAATCATCAGAATCCACACTGAAAGTAATAAAACCGATAATTTCTTCTTTGACCTGAGCAACCAAGATATTTGGCTGAGATTTAACGATCGCTTTTTTAAGATATCTTCTGAATTTTTTTGTTAACGAAGGAGAATTAGATACGTAATATTTGGAATCCAAATCATAATGAAAAGCATATTGTTTTTTCCATAGTTCAATTATTTCAGATAGATCTTCTAATTTTGGTTTTTTTATTTTAATTAGCATCATTGATTCCGCTTATTATTTGATATCATGACACAAATCATAGTATCAAGAAAGAAATTTGTTTTTGAGTATAAACAATATTTATTCTTCAAATATTTACCCCTCAAAAAACTGACGTACTTTCTCAAGCTCATTTGGGTTTTCTTTTATTTTAAGAAGTTTTAAGGCAATTTCAATGTCTCTAAAGTTGTCCTGAGTGATAATTTTTAAAAATTGATCAAAGGTAACTGAAAAAAGTTCAATCTTTTCACCCGGATCAGTAATGGTTTTATCAACCTTTATTAAATCTTTAGCAATAAAGTTGTAGATCACCCAATCAATCTTTTCCAAAAGATGGGATGCTTCCCAAAGAATAAACTTTTTAGCCTTAAAACCGCCTTCTTCTAAAAGCTCTCTTTTAGCTGCCTGCAAAGGAGTCTCGTTTTTGTCTATTCTTCCGCCCAAGCAACCGACAAAAGGCTGATCACCTGGTTGTCTTTGCTTGGACAAAATAATTTTCCCTTTATTGGTCACCGGAAAAACATTTACCGTGTCTGGCCTTTTTATTTTCTCAAAAATTGTTTTTGTACCGTCAAAAAGTTTTTGTTCCCATTGATAAACAGCAAAGATTTTACCCTGGAAAACCCTTTTGGCATTTTCAGGAATCGGTTGTTTAGAAAGCGGCCTTCTTGCCATCACTTTAAAAAACTATTTTTTGTTTTGTTCAAGTAACTGCAATTATAACAAAGTTTGAAAGCAAGCAATTAAAAGGCTTAAGTCAGAACCCTTTCCCATGAACTAAGCTCTAATATAGTTTACTAGTCCCGGCAAAAATAAATATTATTTATTGTTTTTTTTAATAAATCTTGTAATTATTGCTTCTTGTTCAGCGGTTAAGTGAGTTAGAGCTACTGGATCATAATGATCAACAACCTCTGTTTGCTTAGTACCATATCTAATACGTTTCATAGGAAAGTTTTGTAATTCTGCTCCATATCTTTCATAGAAACTTTCTACCCGATCAGTATATTCCCCATTTTCTCCTCTTTTATATCCATAAATTCTATTTGCCATGACAGTCTCATCCTGGAAAATTCTACAAGCTTTATACCCCATTAATTCTAAAGTTCCCAAGCCTAATGCCCATAACAATTTACCTAATCCTTTTCTTTGATATAAATGCAAAATATTTACGCCCTAGCGTCATCTTTTCCGTAAGCCGTTTTGAGGGCTTGTCTTAGTCTGTCAAATCTATCCGGAAGAGGGACGCTATCCTTCATCAAAAAAAACGATGACCTATCACAGGTAGCAAGTTTAGCTGCTGTTGGTAAACAAAAACTAACTTGACCAACTGGAAGCTCTTCTCCGTTCTTATTTTCCCATAGGCCAATTGTTACATATTTATCTCTGCCAGCTTTCATTTCCCGGGGTTCAATTAACAATGAAGAAACAGTATATTCGGCACCACTTTCTGGATCACGAAGATCAACTTTTAATATACCATCAGCAATCCCAAGTCTCTCTAGGCCTAATTCCCTTAATGAAGGCGGTTCTCCACAAAACTCTTCTTGTTCTAAAAGGTCGATCATAATTCCAAATTATATCACCTACGAAGATGTTTCATTTCTTTACGTTTTAATACTAAATAGTTTGTGCTATCATCTAATAAAGTTTCGTTTCAGGAGCGAACAATAAAGAAACGTTTAGCGGCTATCATTATAGGTTTAATTTTATTGATCGGTGGATTTATTACTCTATTTGTATATCGAAAGTCTACCAGACTACCCTTACCGACTCCCCCTACGCCTCAAATTAGCAAGTTAGCCGAATATCATTCCGTTGGCGGATTCGCTGGTTTTCGTGACCACCTGGTTATTTACAGCAACGGAACCGCCTCAAATCTAGACGATGTTACCGGAAAACAGAAAGATTTCCAAGTCGAGACCGAATTATTTAATCAACTGAAGGAATTCACAACTAAATTGGGAAAGTTTACTTATGAAGATAAGGGTTTTCCAGGCGGCGCAGATAATTTATATACTAAGATAATTCTTTACGGCCAAGCAGCCAATGAAAAACAACCAACGGAAGAAGAGCAAATCAC
This sequence comes from Bathyarchaeia archaeon, assembly GCA_035529595.1. Taxonomy (GTDB): domain Bacteria; phylum Patescibacteriota; class Microgenomatia; order PFEM01; family JAFGMK01; genus DATKWK01. The sequence goes on along the minus strand of DATKWK010000017.1, from coordinate 334,531 downwards.
TATTCAAAGAACCTTACTTTCTATCCTAAACCAAGGCAGAATTTAACTCCTAAACGAAAAATAGATTTTTTTCAGTAAATAACCTCTTGACAAGTGAACAATCGTTCACTTAAACTACAATCTATGATTAAAAACAAATACTATCTTCAAATCGCCGACTTCTACCGAAAGCACCAAAGAATGCCCAGCTACCGGGAGATTATGAATTTAGCTGGTTTCCGGTCAAAAAATGCCGTTTATAAACTGGTTAAAAAACTGATTAGTCTTGGCCTGATCGAAAAAGATAAAAGTGGCAAAATCCTTCCCGGCCGTCTTTTCGGCCAAGTTCCCCTTTTGGGAACTATCGAAGCCGGTTTCCCCTCGCCAGCCGAAGAAGAACTGACCGACACCATCAGCCTTGAAAGCTACCTGGTCGAAAACAGTCAAGCGACCTATATCTTAAAAGTCACCGGCGACTCAATGATTGAAGCTGGTATTATGCCGGGCGATCTGGTGCTGGCCCAGCGAGGCTGTGAACCGAAAGACGGCGATATCGTTATCGCCGAAGTCGACCGGGAATGGACAATTAAATATTTCCAAAGAAAACAGGGAAAAGCCTATCTGGCACCAGCCAACAAAAAATACCAGGCCATTGTTCCTAAAGAAGAACTTAACATCACGGCGGTAGTCAAAGCAGTGATCAGAAAATACTAATGAACAACCAACCTTTAACTGTCTCTTCCTTCCCCCGAGCGATTATTCATATTGATGGTGATGCTTTTTTTGCTTCCTGTGAACAATCGCGTCACCCCCAACTGAAAGGCAAGCCGGTAGTCACCGGCAGGGAACGGGGAATTGCCGCTTCTTTAAGCTATGAAGCTAAAGCCGCCGGCGTCATCCGAGCAATGAGATTTTCAGAAATTAAAAAGATTTGCCCCCAAGCCATCTTTTTGCCTTCCGATTATGAAACTTACAGTCTTCTTTCCCAAAGATTTTTTGCGATTGTCCGCCGGTTTACGCCAGAGGTTGAGGAGTATAGCATTGACGAATGCTTCGCCGACCTGACCGGCTTACGCCAGCCGCTGCGGATGAACTATATCCAAATAGTAACTGAGATTCAAAAGAGGCTGAAGGAAGAACTTGGTTTTACTTTTTCAATTGGCCTCGGACCAAATAAAGTGGTCGCCAAAATTGCCAGCAACTGGCAGAAACCGGCCGGTCTAACGGTTATCCCCGGCAGAAAAATTCATCTTTTTTTGGAGAAATTACCGGTCGATAAAATTTGGGGTATCGGCAGCCAAACAAGCGCTTATCTTGCCAAACTGGGCGTTTTCACTGCCCTGGAATTGGCGCGCAAGGAAGAAAGTTGGATCAAAAAAAGATTTACCAAACCGATTTGGGAAATCTGGCAGGAATTAAACGGCCAGTTCATCTTCCCTCTGGAAATCGAAGAGAAAGAAACCTGGGCCTCAATTCAAAAATTCAAAACTTTTACTCCGCCTTCGGATAATCGTGATTTTGTCCTCAGCCAGCTTTCAAAAAACATTGAGAACGCCTGCATCAAGGCCCGGCGTCACCATCTGCTAGCCCGGGAGGCAATCTTCCTGCTAAGAACTCAGACATTTGAAACTTTGGGAGTCGGGGTAAAGTTTACCCGGCCGACGGCTTTCCCGAACGAAATTATCAAAAGCCTTAATCTGGTCATCAACCAGATTTATAAACCTTGTCTTTTTTATCGTCTGACCGGTGTCGTTCTGACTAAATTAATGGAAGATCACCAAGTTCAAATCAGCCTATTTGAAAAACCTTTTACTTTTGAAAGAATGACTAAAATCTACCAAAGTCTTGATCTTTTAAGCGGAAAATACGGTAAACACACTATTTACTTAGGAACCAGTTGCCTTGCTTGTAAAACGCCCCAACATCAAAGCGACCGCGGAGACATACCGGCAAGAAAAAAGGATCTTCTTAAAGGAGAAACCGACAGGAAGCGGCTTAACTCCCCGATGCTGATGGGCAGGCTAAATTAGGCAAAATTGTTTTCTCATACGGAAACAATTTGCTCCCAGGGATACTCCGGATGGCCAAAATGACCGTAACGGGCAGTTTTGTTATATATCGGTTGCCGCAGATTCAAACCGTTTATGATTCCGGCAACTGACATATCCAGTAATCGCCAAGCATAATTTTCAATTATCCTCTGTGATTCTTTGGCAGTCCCAAAAGTTTCAATTGCCCTGGCTATCGGTTCCCGATGGCCAATGACGTAAGCCACCTGAACTTCACATCTATCAGCCAAGCCGGCAGCAACAATATTTTTGGCAAGGTATCGAGCCCCATAAGCACCACTGCGATCTACTTTAGTAACATCCTTACCGGAAAAACAACCACCACCAACCCGAGCCATGCCCCCGTAAGAATCAACGATAATTTTTCGTCCCGTTTCGCCCATATCCGAATGCGGGCCACCAATCTCCCATTTACCGGTGCCATTAAGAACCACCTTGTTCGGCTTGACCGGTTTTTGATGAAACCGTTCTAAAACCGGTATCACCGCCTGATGATATAAATCATTCTTAGCCTGTTTGTTCTCGATCTTGGGATCATGCGGAACGGCTAAAACTACTGCCTCAACCGCAATTGGCCGACCATTATCGTAGCTGACGACGACCTCGCTTTTACCGTCCGGGCGTAAATAGGGCAGTTCGGCGCTTTTAAGCTCGTCCATTTTCTCCACTAAGGCATGGGCAATCATAATCGGCATCGGCATCAGTTCATCTGTCTCACGACAGGCATAGCCAAACATCATTCCCTGATCACCAGCACCTCCGGGGTCAACACCCAGGGATATATCCGGTGATTGCTGGTGCACGAGAATGTCTACTCGAGCAGTGTGGTAATCAAAATGATAAAGAGGCTGATCGTAACCTAAATCCTTAACGATTTTACGGGCGATTGTTTCATAGTCTATTTTAGCCGCTGTTTTAACTTCACCAGAGACAACCACCCGATCGGTGGTCACCAAACACTCAATTCCGGTGTGAGAATTAGAATCTTGTTGATAAGCCGCGTCCAAAACCGCATCAGAAATCTGATCGCAAATTTTATCCGGATGACCGGCACAAACCGACTCGGAAGCAAAGACAGAGTAATTCATGAATCCTCCTAATAGAGTTAAAAATAATCAGCAGCTCCGATATTAAAAAAACCTCCCCGAAGAGAGGCCAGTTTCTAACATTCTTTTGTCCTAAATAGACCATGTCTTTCCCTCTTCGGGCTAGAGTTAGCACCGTAATATACGACTTTAGGTCGGAATTCGGTTGCTGGGCGACTCAAACGGGCTAGCTCCCTCATCGCCACTCTGGACAATTAGTTAAAATTATAGTTTTTAAGAAGAACTGTCAAGTACTATTTTACCGCCAATTGACCGCAGGCAGCCCTGATACGGCGTCCGAAGCGGAAGCGTTGTGTAACCGCAATTCCCTTTTGCTCAAGAATATTTCTGAAGTTTCGGATTCGGTCCGATGAAGAGGGTTTGAAAATACCGGTTGGATTATAAGCAATTAGATTGACCATCGCTAATTTTCCCTTAACGAGAATAGCCAGTCGGTAAGCATCTTCATCAGAATCATTAACCCCCTTTATCATGACGTACTCAAACATGACTTTACGATGGGTTTTACTGATATAATCCTCAACCGCAGAAAGAACTTTTTTTAAGGGATATTTTTGGTTGACAGGTATTAATTCTTGGCGCAACTGGTCAGTTGGAGCGTGAAGGGAAATAGCTAAATTAATACCCAGATTTTCACCGGCAAGTTTACGAATCCCTTTAGTGATACCGACAGTGGAGATTGAGATATGACGGATACCTAAATTGAAACCATCTTTATCATTTAAAACCCGGATTGATTCCAAGACGTTCTCGTAATTTAAAAACGGCTCACCCATTCCCATAAAGACGACATTGGTTACACCTTTAGAGTTTGGATCATTTTTCTTCAAGAAACGGGCGAAAAATAAAGCTTGTAAAACAATTTCCCAAGACGTTAAATTCCTTTTAAAACCCATTTTCCCGGTAGCACAAAACACACATTTCAACGAACAGCCGACTTGGGATGAAAGACAAACGGTATTGCGTCCGTTTGCATAGCGCATTAACACCGTTTCGATTTTTTCTCCATCGCTCAAGGTAATTAAGGCTTTGATAACTTGACTGTTTTGGGCCGCAAAAATCGTTCCTTCGGTTGTTAAAGGAGTTTTTTGGTTGAGTTCTGCTCTTAGAGATAACGGTAAAGTCGTGACTTGGGACCAATTTTCAACCAAGTCCTTAAAAATTGCCTGCTTGATTTGTTTCAGGCGATAAGAAGGTTGATTTTTAAAAATCTCTTTCAAATAGTCTAGACGCATTTTTTATTAGGAAAATCTATTGACCACTTGCCACTGTTGCTCTAATATAGATATTCTTCTTTCCCATTCACTAAACGAGTCGTATTTTTCCTGCTGCCACTTGTTTAGACTAGCACAATTTTTTATCTCTTGACGGAAACGATCCGGATCTTCCCAAGTCAGACCTTTAGCTTCCTGATAAGAAATATCAAGCTCTGCTGCATGAACAATCAACGGCCATTCGATACAAGAACCCCAACTTGCTTCACATGAACTTCTGGCGATTTTTTCTCCACTTCGACGATTTAAAATGGCAGCAGCAGTCAAAGCATCAACCGGAAAACCAAGAATCTTACTGATAAGGTGACTGGTAATTGATTCGGTTTTTACCCAAGATAAGGGATAAGTGGCCATCGTTCTGCCACTTCTTCCCAAAATCAGATAATCAGCTTCGGGATTCACTTTTAAAAGTGTTTTTAATTCACTCTTGGCGGTCAGCAGCCAATGCAGGATTTTGTCAAAATCACAAACAAAGATAAAATCACTAGTTGATTTCAAAGCCTCAGATAAAGCTTTTTTTCTGGCTTCTCCCCAAAGACCGCCTAAAATTGGGTTTAATTTAAACTTTTCTAAAGTCTTAATAACCGTAATTGAAGTTTCCGCTGTATAGGCAACTACAGTACCACAAAAATTAACCTCTAAATCCTGTTTTACCTTCCCAATTAAAGGCAGAAATATACCTTGCGGGTCATGGATGGTAGAAATAGTAATCATCATAATATTGCATCAAATATCATTCGGATACGAAGAAGCTATTTTCCTTGGCGATATTTTTGGTAATCTTCCTCAAGCAGATAAAGTCCCTGAAGATAAAGATTAAAATTATGTTTTCGCCAATAAATTTCATTATAACCAACATTGAGATGTTTAATTTTTAAATTTTTCAATCTAGTAATCATTTCTTTTTTTATTTTTTCAATATTCTCATCAGTCGAAACTAAAGATTCTATTTCCAAAAAAAGACCTAAATTTTTAACATCATCTAAATCATAACTAAATTTACTATCTTGATAACTCCTCCTCAACTTATCAATAACCACCGATTCAATTAAATGATTCGCCTGCTTTAATCCGGCCAAATTGGGATCGATTATTTTTTTAAGACCTAAAACCGAACATATTCGGTTGGCTGCGGCGACGGCATCAGTTTTTAAAGGTAAAGCGAAAGACAGTTCCTGGCAATGATCGTGCAGGCAATAACTTCCGTGCCCACCGAAGTGTTTAGGGTTAAACTTAAAATCCAGTTTTTTATTATTACGGATTCTGATGAAAATGCCTTGTTTAAATAAATTAGCGTCTGGCGTATCCAAATAAACATCAACGATTCTTTTTTTTAAAACGAACTTTAAAGATTCTAAAAAATGTTCGATCTGCGATGGATCCAAGATCTCAAATTTTAGCTCAATTTCGATTGATTTTTTCATATTTATATCAAAAAACTAACTTTATGCTTGCTCGGCATATTCTGAAGTAATATTCAGAAAAGGAAGAACGATACTTTTAAGCTGATGAAGTTCTCGGTAAACATGGTCATTACCAGGGACTTCAGCCAACTGGAAATTTTTTAGTTTTAATACTTTTAGGAGTTTTTCAAGCTCCTTGAAAGGGATCGCCGGATCATAACTTTTTTGGATAAACAAAGCCGGAACAGTCAAGTTTTTTAGCCACAAATCAAGCGGCAATCCCAGTCCTTTGCCCCACCAAACAGCACTACCGACAAAAATACACTTTCGAGGAACAATTTTTTTCTCATAAATCGCCCGGAGCGCCAGTAGGACTCCGGCCGATTTACCAAAAATAAGATAATCTTTTAGATCTTCGGCGGTTTTTACCAGTTCCTCAAGTTCAAAGTCAAAATCAATCATGCCTTTACCTGTCTCCCAGTGATGATAGTATTGGATCTTTACCAGGTCGAAATTATCTTCAAGAACAGCTTTGATCGCCTCGATCCATTCTTTGTTGTGGAAACTATTTCCCGGCAGCAATAATAGTTGCATAAAACTATCAGCTAAACGATATTAAACTCTTTTCCTGAGCGTCTTCGTCGATCGCATAATTTCCAGCTAAAATCTCGCTGTAAAGAACCAGCTTCATAAATACATTTTAACATAATCGAATTCACCAGAGAAAATACAATAGGTAACAGTTTAGAATCCCTCCACTCCGAGGTGTCTTAATATTTCACCTCGGGGGTGTCTTAAGGCTATCTGTGTCAGTAATACTGAACTCTTACAGAGGACGATAATTACTACTGTTAACCTGGAGTGTTAACCGACAATATACCCGGCGTGTCAGATATTACTTATCTTGAAAAACCAGTGAAAAAGTTGAAATCAAAACACTAGAAATACTAAGCGGATCTTAATCAGTCTGATTAAAGTTGCTTTCCAACCCGAAATTCAATTGAATTTGGCTGGCTGAGATGCTGCCGTCAGAGTTGGTATTTCCAAAAACCATCACCTCTCCACCACTGACCAAATCATCAGCCGAACCCTCAGTTGCTTTGTTGATGGCCGTATTTTCAGAAAGAAATACAATTTTACTGCTGTCATCCGCCAGTTTAACGGTAATAGTTGACTCGTCTTTCTTAATGATTTCTCCCCTGACCATTGCCGAACCGGCCGGACGCTGCTGGTTTTGCCCGTTATCGTTATTCAATCCTCTTTGGCCAAACCGGCCGTTACCGGGAAAGTCAGCAATTGATGGTCTTCGGCTTTGTTGATATTTCATACCGGCAAAAAATCCGCCAACAGCCATCGCAATTGCCAAAAACACCATTATAAAATTCATGGTTTTTATCAAACCTTTTGGTTTAGCATTTTCAGTTCCCGTTTGGGACATTTTAATCACCTCCCCTTTTTTTGTCACCCATCTTTAAATTTTCTATTCGTACCGTAAGGCTTCGATTGGTTCAAGCGCAGCCGCCTTGCGAGCCGGATACCAGCCGAACAAAACCCCGATGGCTACGGAAACGCTAAAAGCCAGCAGTATCGAGGACAAAGACAGCGTCGGTGGCAAACCCATTGATTTGGAGATTAAAAAGGAAACCCCAATTCCGACGATAATGCCGACCAATCCGCCAACCAGGGTTATTATAGCTGCTTCAAACAAAAATTGGGCGGTAATCCATTTCTTTTTGGCACCCAAGGCTTTACGAAGGCCAATCTCCCGAGTCCGTTCGGTTACCGTCACCAGCATAATATTCATGATTCCGATTCCGCCGACAACCAGAGAAATCGCCGCGATTCCTGATAGTAAGGTAGTAAAGGTTCCGGTTACCTGGGAAACGGTACTGAGAATATCCTCCTGGGACATAATCGAAAAGTCAGCCAGCGTTGGATCAGTCAGTTTATGCCTTTCCAAAAGCAAATAGCCGATCTCATTACGAGCTTGATCCATGACCTTCTCGCTTTTAGCCTCAACGTAGATCGAATTGACGTAATTCACCCCAAAAATAAATTTTTGAGCAGTAGTTAAGGGAACATAGATTTTATCGTCATCGTTCATCGGTCCGCTGCCGCCTTTACTTTCAGTCAGGCCGATGACATTAAAAGCAGTACCGTCAATTCGAATCGTTTTACCAACCGGATTAACGCCCTCCCCAAACAAATCGGCAGCAACTTGGGGTCCTAAAACGGCCACTCGATTCATACCTGTCAGATTCTGCTCGCTGATAAATAAACCCGAGGTTAGGTTAATATTCCTGATAGCTGAATATTCGGGGGTAACTCCGGATACTTGAGTATTGGTATTGTTCCGACCGGCGATGACCTGGCTATTTCTTCGGAATTCGGCCGAGACTTCTTTTACCGTGGTAACTTGGGAAGAATTTTTAATTGCTTTAGCATCATCATAGCTCAAGGTAGTCACACCCCCAAACGCTCCCCGCACTCCTTCGCTGACTCTTGCTCCCGGACTGATAGTTAATAAATTTGAACCTAACGACTTAATCTGATTTTCGACCGACTTTTGCGAGGCCTGACCTAAAGATATCAGAGCAATTACACTGCCGATGCCAATAATGACACCTAACATCGCCAGACCAGTTCTGACTTTATTTAAGGCCAGCGTTCCAAAGCTTTCCAAGGTTAATTCCTGATAATCCATATCTCAAATCCTCCGGTATAGCTATTCTGTTTTCTTCAACAAGATTCGCCGTCGGCCGTTCTTTTTATCCTCAATTATCCGGCCATCCCTGACGTGAATGATTCTTTTGGCATGCTCGGCTATTTCCGATTCATGGGTAATCATCACAATGGTATGTCCCTGCCGGTTTAAACTTTCTAGAATCAGCATTATTTCTTCAGCCTGCTTGGTGGCAATATTGCCGGTCGGTTCATCAGCCAGAATAATGCTCGGGTCCATTGCTAAAGCCCGGGCAATCGCTACCCGCTGCTGTTGGCCACCGGAAAGCTGATTGGGGTTATGGAAAAGCCGATCTCCTAAGCCGACCATCTCTAAGAGTTTCTTGGCTCTTACTTCTCTTTCTTCTTTAGGAACATCACCGTAAATCATCGGCACGGTCACATTTTTCAGAGCGGTGGTTCTTGGAAGCAAATTGTAAGTTTGAAAGACAAAACCAATCCTCCTATTTCTGATTTCAGCTAGCTGATCATCATTAAGATCGGCGATATTCTCTCCACTTAACCGATATTCGCCACTCGTAGGAACATCCAAAGCGCCGAGCAAATGCATTAAGGTTGATTTGCCCGAACCGGAAGGCCCCATGACCGCTACAAATTCGCCTTTTTTTATCTCAAAACTGACATCATCCAAAGCCCTGACTTCAACTTCGCCAGTCTGGTAAATCTTGGTAAGATGAGAAACTTTAATCATACTTTCTCCTGAATTGCTAATGGACTATTCTCATCATACCGCCCATTCCGGAAGATCCAAAAGGCGATCCGCCGTTCTGCTGCTGGCTGGAAGAAGAAACGCTTCCGGAAATAACCTTATCCCCCTCTTTCACACCGGAGATAATTTCTGTCTGAGTATCAGAAGTCAAACCCGTGGTTACCAAAACAGATTGCGGTTGGTCATCTAAAATCACCTGGACATAATTTTGGCCGTTCTGACTCTGAACCGCACTTGAAGGTACCAGCAAAACATCATCCTTCCGGTCAAGAACAATATTAGTCGTAACTTTCATATTCGGTAAAATCTCTACTGAGGAAGAATCAAGTTTTATAATCGCCGGGTATTGGGTAACACCACTGGCCGTCTGACCAATCCGGTCAACGCCCTTAACTTCCCCGGTAAAGGTTTTATCGGCAATACTGTCTAAAATAATCGTTGCTTTTTTACCCAACGTGACCCGGGAAACATCAATCTCGGAGAGATTAACCGAAATAACCGGCAAACCTTCGGTCTGAATCGTAGCGATTTTCTGGTTTGATTCAGCCGAACCCGTATCCAGGGAACCGATACTCATCCCTTCGGTATACATCAGACTGGTAACCACACCGTCGGTTGGAGCGGTAATTACCGGCGAAGTTAGTTTATAGCTTAACCAGCTATTGGAAAGAGCCACTTGAGATTGATTAATCGCCGCTTTTTGGTTGATATATTTTGCTTCTGCGGCTAACCAGTCATCATGCTGCTGAATGTAGGTCGGATCGTCAACCGTCAAACCACGAGCAACCGCGTCATTAATTAACTTTCTATTAGCAGCCCACATCGCTGAATCAAGACTATAAAGAGTCACCTTGGTCGATTCCAGACTATTTTTAGCCGATAAATAAGAAGACCAAGCTTGGGTGTTCTTTTGTTCTCCCTGAAAATCAAGATCTATTTCAAGGATTTTGTCACCTTTTTTAACCTGATCGCCGTCCTTGACATAAACCTTTTTAACAATCCCTGAGGCCTTAGTATTAGCGCTCATGATATTGACGCTTAATACCTGACCGGAGGCAGAAACTGAAGAAATGATCATACCGCGCTCAACTTGGACTGTCTGATATTGAGTTTTATCTTCCCTCTTTCCTAAAATGCGCCAAGCAGCAAACCCGCCAATTAATAAAAGAATCACCAAAATAATGATTTTTTTCCGGCTATTAATTAATTTTTTAAAATTAACCATAAAAATATCCCTTTTTTGTAAAATCTTTAATCTATTATACTCCGGGGCAATTCTATTGCTAATATCTGAGAAAAGGCTGAGAAAAAACACTCCCTATTATAGAACAGGAAGTGTTTTTTGATAAATAGCGAACCAGCGATTAGAAACCAACGAAATGATGTCCCCGGCCGAAGCCTTTACCGCCGAATCCAACTCCATAAGGAGCAAGCTTATCAAAGTCAATGCCGCTTTCTTCCACCCACTTTCTCATCTCTTCCCGTTCCTGATTATGCCTGTCCTCCATTTCGGTATACTTTTTGAGTAAGGCTTGCTTTTGGTCAGTAGTAATTATTTCGTCACTAACTGCTTGATTAAATCTGGATTCCATATAAGCTTGCCTTTGCTGTTGGCGCTCAGTGCGCATCTCGTCCATAACAGTCGTAACTTCGTCTTTGTTAAGACCAAAGCGCTCTACGAGTCGGTCAATAAACGACTGGTTCGGAGCAGCTGCCTGAACAGCTGTCTTTCCCCTACGGAAAATACCAAGCAGTAGCAATAAACTACAGGCCAGGCCGAAAATCACCAGTAATTTTTTAGTTTTTGATTTTTGATTTTGCATCTTTCTATTTCACCTCCTTCCCAATAATTCTAAACCGGCAGTATAAGCCAGTAATCTGAGAAAAAGCTTAATAGGTAGTTCTCTATTTGAGAAAGGAAGTATTTTTGACATTAGTCAGTAGTGAAAACAATTCAGCTGAAAAAATGCTTAAAGGAGATTAAGAATGTCTAAAGGGAAGTTTAACGGTAAAAGCAGTTCCCTTACCCAAAGTACTGGCAACAGACACGCTTCCTTTGTGAATTTCAATAATTCTTTTGGCCAGCGATAGTCCCAAGCCAAAACCGGAAATTTTATCCTTCGAACGCGACTGTTCGGCCCGGTAAAACCGGTCGAAAATATGAGACAGGTCTTTCTTGGGAATGCCGACTCCCGAATCTTTAATCTTAATAACCAGGTTTTTCTTGCCCTGCTTTGCTGTTATGGAAACTTTACCACCTTCAGGGGTATATTTAATGGCATTGTCCAAAAAATTAACCAACATCTTCTCCAGACTGTCCTGGTTTGCAAAAACCGCTTGCTTCTCGACTTCAAGTTTTATTTTGATATTCTTTTTCTTTGCCAGAGGCAGAATCTTCCGGTAGGCATTTCTGACTACTGCGGCAATATTGACATCCTGAAAAATAAGATTATGACCGTTGTCTTGATACTGGGCTAAATTCAAAAGGTTATTGGCTAAATTTTCTAAATTATTAACATCCTCAAGGTTGCTTTTTAAAACCGACCTGGCTTCCTTAGGACTTATATCTTTTTCCCTGAGGGTAACTTCAATTGCGGTCTTAAGGGCAGTCAGAGGTGTCCGCAGCTCATGTGAGGCATCAGCAACAAATCTTTTTTGTTCTTCAAGAACCGTTTCAATTGGTTGAAGCGTCTTTCCGGCCAAGAGATAACCAGCAATAGCCGAGAAACCCAGTATTGCTCCATTAATTGATAATAAATTTAGAACCAGTCTTTTTTTAGCCAGTTCCAACTCTTCAATCAATTGCGGGCTGGCATTTTCTAAACGCCAAGATTGCCTGAATAATGGAATAGCTGGCTCACCCATCCTAAAATGCATTTCGGCTTGTCTAAAACCACGTTCTAATTCTTTTGAAATAGCAGTATAAATTATGCCACTGAAAAGCAGGCTGACAAGCATAATAATCAAAAGATACCAGCCAGTTAATTTTATCCGCGCCGATTTAAACATTAATCTTTGTCTCCTATCTTATAGCCGAAACCCCTTACTGTTTGAATAAGAGGCTTTTGGCCTCGAAAGGGTTTGTCAATTTTATTTCTTAAATAACCGATATAAACCTCAACCGTATTAGGAAGAATATCAGCATCATAGTTCCAAACATGATTGATTATTCGATCCTTAGTCAAGATTTTGCCTTTATACCTCAAGAGATATTCCAATAAGGCAAATTCTTTTCTTGATAATTTTATTTGTTTTCCGCCCCGCTGTACTTCAAAGGTTAAGGTATTAAGACTCAGGTTATCCGTTACTAAAACCGGACTTAAGCTGCTCTTCGGCCTCCTGGTTAAAGCTCTAATTCTGGCCAATAATTCAGTAAAAGCAAAAGGTTTAACTAAGTAATCGTCGGCACCGACATTCAAACCGTTAATCTTATCATTTAGTTGGCCTTTGGCTGTCAGCATTAAAATGGGAGTGTGAATACCTTCATTTTGTCTAAGTTTCCGGCAAATTTCCATTCCATCCATTTTGGGCAACATTAAATCCAAAATAATAACATCGTACTCCTCGGAAACTGCCAGATCAAAACCATGCTCACCGTCATAAGCCGTATCAACCGCATAAGACTCCTGTTCCAGTCCTTTTTTAATGGAATTGGCAATTTTGTGTTCGTCTTCTACAATCAGGATCCTCATATTGCGAGCATATTATAGCAATTTACTGAGAAACAACTGAGAGATTATTTTTTTCATGTACCAAGGTGTCAATAGGTGTGCACCCCGGAGGTGTCAGCAGGATTTAGACTCCTCAGCGGCTTTCTGAGAAGAAGCTTCGCCGCAACCGGTGTCCGGAGGCGGTTTAGCCGGATTACCGTGTTTTATCCATTGACCGTTTTGGCAAAGCCAAGTATCTTCAGGACCGCCGAAGATGAATCTTAATATCCCCCAAGCCGCTACAGTAACAAAAACGACACACAAAGCAATATTTGAAGTTTTTTTCACCGGTTTAATCATACACTAATACCTAATAAAACAATTTAGTATAGTAAATTACTGTCTATGCTTTTTCTTGCAGACGCTTAAGCATTAGTCTATGCGCTTGCCAGCCAATTTTTTCAGGCGGTCTGTCGATTTCTATCCAAGCTATATCTTGATTCTCTTCTTTATCAGTTTTAAGCGTAACTCCGGTGGTTGTTACTTGATAAAAAAAAATGAAATGGCCGGGACTGCGGCCATCGTCTATAGATTGAATAATATCTAGTAAACTTGCTTTTTTGGCCCGGAGACCGGTTTCCTCGTTAATCTCTCTTTTTAAAGCTTCTAAAGGATGTTCGCCAAATTCAATAAAACCGGCAGGAAACATCCAGTAATCTTTATAAGGCTCTCGCCTTCTTTTGACCATCAGCACTTTTCTATCTCTAATAATAATCGCTGCTGCTGCACTACCGGCATGAGGATAATAAGTCCAACTACATAAAGAGCAATATTTTCTTTTTCTTTCCTCTTCCGATCTAACCTGAAGTTTTTTGGCACAAAACGGGCAAAATCGGAAATTCGGCGGCTTAATTTTTAACATCTACCAGCACTATTTTAAAAAAAGTTAATCTGATTCGTACATTTCCGACCTAATGAATCTGGAAAGAGCATATATAAGAGTCTGTTCAAAACTTTGAGTTCTCGAGATCAAGTTTTTGGTGAAATATCCGGTAGCGCCTTGATGCTGCTTAATTTTTTTAATCCCGGTAATTTTGTCCATAATACAACCTAATTCTTTACCCGTTTTTACTTCATTGACAATTTTTTCAGGCATAAGAAAACCGCTGCCCTTAGCAAATCCCCATCTGTTTTTGTTATCAACTATAGCCACAAAACCGCAGAGAAAATTACCCAGACTGGTAGGTTCAAAGGTACCCTCAAGACCAACTCCAAAATCAGCTTCAGTCTTCCTAATTGCCCTTCTTGCCCGATTCTTAGCACCCCTGATGGCCTCCTCAATGGTTAGCGGAGTATCGGAAACACCCGAAGAAACGGAAACGCCAATAACTCGACAATCACCAAACACCTTTATAAACGCCATTTTGGCAGCTTTAATTTTAACCGGATTGAGTGAACCGACAGCAACTTTCATTAAAATCATCTTATCATAGAAAAAGGTTGGTTCTTAGTCACCTTACAGACTTTCTTCCTATCGCCTAAGTCATCAGATAAAATACCATTGATAAATTTTCTTAATCAATTTTCGCCAAAGGCCGCTAAAATAGACGATATTGACAAAAATAATGCCGATAATAGTGACCGCGTCATAGCTTAAACGACTCGGGTAATCATCCCGCAACCTCAGCCACATTCCAAATTCATCAAAAGTCAAACCCAGGCTAATGCCATACAATATTCCCAGTTCGATTCTCCATTTTTCTAAGTATCGATGTGGTAAACTTAAGGCCAGATAACCAAGAACACTGGTTAGAAGAATTCCATAAGCGAAATGGTGAATATGGACACCGTTAATATTTTCGGTTAAAGATTCAGGGACGATATTTCTCAAGGCAAGATAAGTCCAAGTTCTGGAGAGGACAAAACTAATCAAGAAAAAGAGAAAAATTATAAAAGACACCCCCTGTTGGTGTTTTTTTACCAACTCTTTATAAATCACCTTTAAAATGGAAGCAGCAGTTTTCATCTGAATTAACAAGGCTCTCTATAATAAAAATCAATTGATTAAGCCGGGTAATGTCGGTAATTGTCGTATTTTTAAATTCGTACTTTTTATTTTAACATAGAAAACGAATAAGCTTGAAAAACATAAATTGCCAAAGAAGTAACCAGTATTTCCTAATCAAAAACTTAAGATGTAAACCTATAATATTTCTGGAACGTTAGGATTATTATCGAAGCGCATGTTTTTACGCTTCGCTAACTTCTTTCTCCGATAGCCGTCAAAGTTAGAATGACAAAAGGGTAAAAATTCCGGTAAATTAGTTACAGTAAATTCGAAGTCAAATCGGGAGAAAAAATCAGTTTGAAGGCTTCTTTTATTAATCCTCTTCTAAGCATTTGTCTAAACCTGGAGAAAACTGCCGGACTGATAAAAACTACCTTTACTCCTAATTGCATCATTGCATCAAGACCGGATTCATATATTTCCTTTTTAACTGGTTTAACCGGTTCTTTACTTATCCACTCTTTTTCTCTCATGCCTCTTGTCGGGTCTGACTTAAAAGTATTTGATTTAAAAGTATAGATAGCTCCGCCTTTATCCAACTTCCTGTATCGTTCCTCTTCAGAGATGGCTTGGTAGTACCACCCATCAAATTGTCCTTTACTAGTCCAACAGTCATCACTGGGAACCAAAAACATTGAGGCATAAGCTTTATCGGGTGATGCAAAAACGACCGGACCTTCATCCGAACTCCTAATGCTTTTAGCCCTAGGCTTTAGAATTTTTATATTTCTATTTTGAGAAGCGTGATAGAGAAATTTAGGTTGTATGGCCTGATTGTTAAACATGAATTTATTTTATCAAAAATGCTCCTTCCGGTAAAAAATTATCGATTCTGCGTAGTTTTACTCACACTCTTTGACAAATTTATTCACCCCGGGGATGGACACCACGCGTCTTTTGTCCTCATCTACTAAAGAAAAGTCTGTTTGCTTATAATAATAACAATAATTACCAAAATCAGCTTAAAGATTAATGTCCAACATTCTAAAAAGATATCGGATTTTTCTTAAGCAGAATCAAGATCCTCTACGAGCAGAAAAGGCGAAAAAATATTTATATTCGGATCTGGTTCATTACGGCATCCCCACAGGGAAAAGAAGAGCACATTTAAAGAAATACCGAAGTAAACTCAAGAATCTTTCCAAGAAAACAGCCTTAGAATTAGCCCAAAAGTTCTGGGACCAAGATTCCTTTGAAGAAAAAAGCTTCGCCTTGGAGATCGTGGAGCTTCATAAACAGAAAATGAATAAATCAGATTTAACCTGGATAGAAAAATGGGCCAGAGAATGCAAAGGCTGGGCCCTTCTGGATGGCTTTATCATTCCCGTAATGCCGGAAATTTTAGCAAAAGACAAAAGCGCCTACAAAATTTTGGAAGAATGGATAAAAGACGATGATTTTTGGATCAGAAGATCGGCTCTTTTGGCACAGTTATTATTATTCCGGGAAGGGATCAATAAGGGGAGCAGAAACTTATTTTTTAGGCTAGCTAAATCTCAATTCAATGAAGATTGGATAGACAAAAAATACAAAAACAAACTGCAAAACAAGCGAGCAAAGTTTTTTATCCGGAAAGCAATCGGATGGACCTTGCGGGAAATGTCTCAAAAAGACCCTGAAAACGTAAGCAAGTTTCTCAGAGAAAATAAAGATGATATGTCCGGTTTAAGCTTCCGCGAAGGCAGCAGAAAACTTGAAATAAAGCGATAAACAGATTAATCTTATTTTTTCTTAAATTTCTTTTCCAAAAGAACCAGCAGTTTTCCGTTATCAATATCCCAACGGTTTAAGAAAAAGACGTAAGTAATTTCCAGTAGTCCCAGTGAATTGGTAATCAATAAAATAATAAACCAAACCAACTGGCGTTTTGTGGCTGCTTTCCAGAGAGCGAAACCTTCCCAAAAAACAGCCCAAACAATAAGCGGGATAACAAATTGCGGATTATTCAAGAACTGCCATAATTGTTGACTGGTATTTTCCGTTTTTCCTCACCTCCTTCAGCAGCATCCAATGAAATATTATTTAAACTCTTTCGGGATACTATCAGTCTCTTTCAACGGACATCGTACATTCGCCTACCAAGGCGGCAATGGCACCGATCGCAGCCAAAACCGGGGCGACAACGGCGCCAATTACCCCAAAAGTCAGGGGAAACTCGGCGATAACCTCGTCTTCTTTGTTTTTGATGGAAATTCTTCTGACATTGCCTTCTCTTATTAGTTGTCTAACCTTTTTTAGCAATTCGTCACCGTTAATTTTAAAAACTTCTTTCTTCTTGCGCGGCATAATATTTGCACCTCCTTTTGTTGAGACACAATATTTCTATTCAATTAACTAATCTTAGTATAACAAGGTTTGCAAAATAAATCTGATCCTAAGCGATTAAATATACTCTCAATAATAGAAATAGACGTCAGTTTGCACCTTTTACGGACGACGGCGAGAAATTCTTTCTTCCAAATCTTTCATTGTAGTTGAAAGACCTAGATCATTACGACTTGTATCATCTGTTCCAGTAAACAATCTTGGAACAATAACGTCATGCCTCAGAGGCAGTCTTTCCGGTAAAGCTGCCTTGCTCAATTGATTAATTTCAAATTTATCATAAGCATTTAAGAGCTCCACCGCGGCAGCGGCTAGATCTGCCTCCCTTAATTCCTGTATTTGACGTCTGCTTAACCATTGCCAATCTCTATGTATATCCGGCTCTCTGTTTTGCGGTTCCCCCATTCTATCCTGCCAGATAAGAATATAACCAAAATATAAAAAAACAGCTCGACTCTCCGTAAAAACCTGCCTACCTTCGTAAACTTGAATTAGTTCTTCAGGAGAAGCGTCAATTCCTGTTTCATCCACCAGTTCCCTAACGGCACATTTTCTGGGATCTTCTGCTTCCTCTGGTTCGAATCTTCCTCCCGGAGGACTATAGCGCAAATGTTCCAATGGACCTAATCTTTGTCCTAAGAGAAATCTTGTTTCACCAGGCCCCTGCCTCACAACCAGAATACCGGCTGCCCCGATAGGAGTTAAGACTTCTTTACTAAAATCAGGGCCCCTATCTATCCCACTCTCGACCTGTCCCATAGTATGGAAATACTAACACACTTTTTCTTACTAGTCTATTTTTTTAGTATCCAAGACCCAAGCCGTGAACCTGCGGCAGAAAACCAATCAAAAAACCCAACTATTTAGCGGCTGGAATAACCTCGTCTTTCAGTCTAAAGAGGATAAAGAAAGGATACAAACTTTAGATCAATACATAAGAAACTGGAATAAATCTTCCTGGAAAAATTACCAAGATTATTCTGAGGTCGGTAATTTTTATCAAGCATCCTGGTGCAATGGCTTGGGGTGCAAGAGTGGTAATAGAGATAAGTATCAAGTTACGCTTTTTACGACAGAATATACGCTTCCGGAAGTTTACGGTGTCGGTTTAGAGGTTGACTTTTTACCGGCCCAGCCTGGTTGGGGAGTAAATTTCAGTTTTGCCGACAACTCAGCGCCAACGGTTACCAACGATAGATTTCAAATAAACTTCCTTAAATTTGATGGTTCGGAAGGCGGAGAAAAAGAAAAAAGTCTACGTTGGTTCTGGAGATTCTTACAAAGTTTATGAGACGGAAATTACTGTCGATTCTCCCCGGACCTTCGAAGAAGATTTGACCAGTTACACTAGTTCTGCCTTAAGCATGCGGAATAATACTCTTGTTCAGCTAAAGAGCCTTCGTCAAAAAGTCGCCTCAACCATAGCGTCTAAAACAATCACCCGCTGCGTAGAGACAAAACAGACCCGTCCAAACCTGCCCCCGATGTGTATAAAAAGGGGCAATCTGAATGAGGCAGAGGTAAAAGAGGAATTAAAAAAGGCCAATGGCTACTTTGACTGGCAAGAAAATCTTCTCAGCCAGAACTATCAACAAATGTACGATCTCATTATTAAGACTGTGCCGATAAAAGGCTGTCTCTATTAAATTTATGGCGAAAAAAACCGGGAAAAGAAAAATATTGAAACTGAAAAAAGTCCTGTTTATTTTTTCGATTTTATTACTAGGGTGGCTGTCTGTCAGGTTTGCCATCGGCGGGCCTGAAGACGATTGGATTTGTGTTAACGGGCAGTGGGTCAGGCATGGCTATCCGAGTGCGCCAATGCCTGAAACCGAATGTCCAAATAAAAAGTAAAGCTCAATTTGAGTTTCAGTCAATTGTTCTGAAGGAGGATTTTACTTGATGTTTTATGAGTAAATATATCTGGACAATTTTGGCTTTGTTTCTATTGGCAGCGGGAATAGCACTCAAAACGGGAGCGTTAAATCCGGGTATAGGAAACTGCACACCACTTTGTCCTGAAGGTCTATCTTGTGCTGCGGTGATCATCGATTGCGACAGGATAATTGGTAAAGGATTAATAATTACAGCCGGATTGTTGTCGTCGGTTATACTTTTATCGGTTTTGAGAGGTAGTAAGAAAAGAGAGAATAATAGTTAAACCCTTTTAATTTGCCCTAAACAAAAAAAATTCTAAGTTTGTCCATCAGACGGGGTTGACGGGACAGATTTAGAATTTCATTTCCCGATATGCGAGGAGAAAACGACATTGGGTGTAGTATATTATATTTATTTTCTAATAAATAAATATAATTATTAAAATAGTCGACTAAAAGTTAACTTTTACTCTTAAAATAAGAGTTTTATGACAACAAAACATTTACTTAGTATTAGTAATTTACTAATAAACTATTAGTTGTACCATTAATTGTTAACTTTACTTCATTAATTTACTCACATTTAAACTTGACAATAAAAAATGGTAAGTATATTATTATAATAATAAATAATATTAACTTATAAATCTATGGAAAGAAACGCACAAAAAATCGCAGAACAAATTAAAAATTTAGTAGATGAACTTGCGGTATTATCTGGAGTAACGCCTGCTAAAAAACAGTCGGCCAAGAAAAGAGATGGAACTTCTGTTCCAAAGGGTGCAATAGGAGCGCTGACTTTGTTAACTGAGGATGGTTTTTTCGATAAACCCCAAAACATCGCCTCTATTATGGAGAAATTAAAAGAAATTGGAAGATACTACCCACAAACATCCATCTCTATGAATTTATTAAATTTAACAAAAAGACGAGTATTTAACCGACTTAAAAATAAGGATACAAAAAATTGGGAATATGTATTAAGAAAATAATTAAATAAAAAAGTGACAGATAATAATTTAACTCAAATTATAGCCAGAATTGAAAAGCTTGAAAAAGCAGTATTTGGCCCTGATACAAAAACAAGCAAAACACCCTCCAAGAAACTGCCGGGAACTAATGTGGACTTTTCTCTTAATGAGCGAGCTTTTGTTAAAAGATATACTATAGATAAAAGTGGCCCTAAAAGGTTCACTTTACTACTCGCTTATCTTTCTAAGGGAGATAAAAGCAAAAATATCGAGCTAAGCGAACTAAAGAAGTGTTGGAATAAAATGACTGCAAAAACCCTACTTGGCAAATTTAATATGTTTTATCCGAATGACGCAAAAACCCGTGGTTGGATTAATTCAAAAGAATATGGAAAATATAATCTTACAAATGAATGGAAAAATGTGTTATGAAAGCAGAAGGCCAAATAAAAAACCTGTTGGGACAAAAATTTGAAGCTAAAAGAGTTAATTCAATTGTTAGTCATTATATTTTATGTGTACAAAAATTTGAAGAAGGCGACTGGGAAACTTCATTAACCAAAGCCGGTAAATTTATTGAAGCAACTATAAAATTATTGTGGGTTTTTGCCGGCAACTCTTTACCCACAAAACAAAAAGAATTTAAAGCTACATCGTTCGCTCAAAAAATTATAGATCAAGTTAATACTACAACCATCGCAGACGATGGTATTCGGCTTCAAATACCTCGTGCAAGTATTTTTGTTTACGATATTACTTCAAATCGCGGAGGCAGGCATGATTCCGACGAGGTAGACGCTAACGAGATGGATTGTTCCACTGTTTTACCGATGTGTTCTTGGATATTAGCAGAGCTTTTTAGATTTTCGGCTAAAAATCTAATAAGTATTGAGGAAACAAAAAAAATTATTGACTCTTTGATTGAACGCAAATACCCAATTTTTGAAGAAATTGATGGGCGAATTTATGTAGATAATAAAAAATTTAAAAGTGTTCCAGAGTGTAGCTTGCTTATTTTATACAAAAAATATCCGAAAAGAATTAGTAAAGATAATCTTATAAAGAGTTTGAAACGACACAATTTTAAACAATCAGCAATTAAACTCGGAAGATTATCGTCCTATCTTGATATTGATGGGAATGACAATCTATTATTGCGGTCAACCGGAAGACGGAAAGCTGAAGAAATCTTAAACAAAAACTAACGAGGCGGCGCGCCAACGAAGTTAGCACGAAATTCAGCGTCGGGATTTTCGCGGAAAAGAGTTCTGATTTCTTTCAGGGTATGGAGGACTCTAATGTATATGTTCCAATTAATCTAATCTTTACCTCAAGAGAAATCTTGTTTTTCCGACCTCTGCCGCACAACCAGAACACCAGCTGCCTCCAAGGTGTAAAACCCTGACACCTCAGAAATGTATTCCCTCATAATTTTAACCAAGACATTGAAGTGGCGCTGGTCGTATTCACTTTCATAAAAACCGTGCCTGAATATGGGACCGAGTTTTTGTAAGACCGAAAAGACCATGCCAATCCGCAAGGCCTGATTAAAGATACTCTTATTAAATAAGTTTTGTTTTTTCACTTCCTCGAGAAACTTTTTTCCCAACTTAAGTCTTTGCCAAGAGCGGGTATAAAAATTAGCCACATCAATTCCCAAACCCAATAACAGGTTGTCGCAATAACAGATCCACTCCCAGTCAAAGATAATTACTTTTTTTCCAAAATAGATATTATTGGGCGATAAGTCACCGTGGACAACAATACCCTCCCCGTTTTCAACAGCGACAATTTCGGATTTTACTTGCCTGATAAAAACAAGAACTTTGTCTCGATCTTTTTCTTGCCAAATTAAATTCTTGATTTTAAAAGCTTGATCAAGCATGGATAAATATTCGATAACTTTTTCTTCAAACTGTTTGAAAGTCCGGTAGTTCTTGGGTGTTAACAGGAGCCGGTTAAATAGATCCGCCGGGATCTGGGATTTTTTTATCTGCCAGAGAAATTTAAGCCAGCCGGCAAGTTGGGTTATATTACTGACATTAAGAGGTGACACATCCTCTTCCTGACAGATAACCCCCTCGTCCTGGGGAAAATACTCCCGGACATACCAAAAAAGGTCACCTTTACCAGCGTAATCATAGATTTTACCTACCGGACCGCCGATTGATTCAAGCCACTCTTGAATTGCAAATTCATTTCGCAATCCCGGACAGAGATCCTGCCGGCCGAATATGCAGGTTTTAAAAAACAATGTTTTGCCTGAATCATCAACCAAAGGGAAATCCAGAAAATGGGGGCGATCTTTTCTCAATTTCTGCCCAACCAGCTTAAAATCTATTTGCCAGTTCTTTTTTTTGGCAAGTTTTTTGATAAAGTTCAGATTTTTCAGGTAATTCCGTTGGCCAAGCATGATTCCAGTCTATCATAAAGTAGAAGTTTTCTTATGAAGAAGAAGCAAGAGCAACAAACGGACGGCCGATTGAATCAGCTAAAGCGGCAACTGTTGCCGGTAAGGATAAAGCTGTTTCCAGTAAACCGAGGGTAGCAATACAGCGTTGCTGGTGCTCCAGACGCTCGGCAGGTGTTTTTTCGGAAAGATTGATTGCTTGCTTGAGTTGATCCAAAGAAACTTCGATTCCTTTTCTTAAAAGATTGTGACAAAAAATATCCCGATAAAACTGTTGCAACTGGGGCGGAAACTGGTCATAGAAAGCGCGGACTACTTGACGACGACCGTCAGCTTGGTCGTCGTGCCAAAGATTAAGAGCCAAATAGGCAGGATCGTGGCCTAAAGCTAAGTAAGCCGGTGCATATTGGATATATTTTCCTATTTCACCAGGGACAACTTGGCCATTACGGAAATCAAACATACTAAGTCTCATATTATCAAACATAAAGTAATATCCAGGTAAAGCCAAGATCGGCTGATAGTGAGGATTTTGAAAGATTACCTTGATTCCGGAATTGATAGTTCTATGTCTATCTGAAATTCTACCTAAACGAGATTTTTCGTCAGCTGGAAATTCATCTCTTCGACGCAGAAAGCTGCTTTGCTCTTGAATAACTCTAGTTACTGTGGGATAAAATCCCTCCTGGGCAACAGTATTAGGTTCAAGATCACGCCTGACCAATAAACTCAGATGGCGTTCTTCTCCACCCGGATCAAAAGCAATTTCCGGGGAAGGCATAAAAGGCGGATATCGGTCATGATATTCAGCCCAAAGAAAAACGATCTGATCAACTACCGGCAATTCCGGTCCGGCAATGGTTTCGGAAAGCGGTCCATCAGCAAGAGTAACAGCCTCTTGTCTCGTGAGATGATCATGTTCATTATCCATTGGTGTAATTATAACAAATAACTCAGTTTCCTTGTAATTTTTGCTAATTTTTGAGATTATTGAAGTATAAATAATACCGATAGAAACTAGCTTTTTTCTTTTAATTCACCTTCGAGGAGCCCATTCGGTCACCTCGAAGGTGTTTAGGCACATTTCTGATAATAATCTCAATAACGGCAAAAGATGATTAAAATCTCAAATTTGACCAAAAAATTTGACCGGTTTTTGGCAGTTGATAACTTAAGTCTCCAGATTGAGAAAGGCGAGATCTTCGGCTTCATCGGCCCCAACGGCGCCGGCAAGACAACCACGATTAAAATGCTGACCGGTGTTCTGATGCCGACTTCAGGCACAATAGAAATCGGTGGTTATGACCTGGAAAAAGACCCAGTCAAAGCTAAACAGTTAATCGGCTACATTCCTGATGATCCTTATGTCTATCCGGAGCTAACCGGCAGAGAATTTTTATATCTGGTCGGCCGGCTTTTTGAAGTCAAAAATCTTGAGGAGAAAATCAAAAAATTGCTGCTGGTCTATAAGCTTGAGAAAACGGTTGACGGCCCTTTTAAAGATTATTCCCGCGGCAATAAGCAAAAATTAACCATTCTGGCCGCTTTTCTACACCAGCCTGAAATTCTTATCATTGATGAGCCGATGATAGGCCTTGATCCGCTTAGTGTTCAAATTACTATTGACCTTTTCAAAGAATTTGCCCGAAAAAAAGGCAGTATTTTTGTCTCTACTCACACCTTAGACATCGCTGAAAAAATTTGTGACCGAATTGGAGTGATTGACCAGGGAAGGCTTATTTTTGAAGGCACAATCAGACAACTGGAAAAAATTGTTAAGAAAAAAGGGCAGCACTTAGAGGAACTTTTTTTAAAACTGACCGCCGTAAACTCCAAACAAGATGCTTAAAAAGTTTTTTATCCTTCAGACAGATAAAATCAACCGCTTCCTGTCGCTATTTAGAAAGAACAACTGGGCGCAAATAGCGGTAATCTTTGGTTCTTTGCTGATTTTCGCCGGTCTATCGTTAGCCGTATTTTTATTCAGCCTCAATAGTTTCTTATTTTTGGCCCAATATCCGGAAACCAGCCAGCCGATTATTATCTATTCTTTGGCAGTTACTTTTATCCTTTCTTTTCTTCTAGTATTCGTTTCCGCAATTGTCGCCAGTTTAGGCGGTCTATTTCAGAGAGAAGATAACATTCTGCTTTTCAGTTTACCGATCGAAACAGCAATAATCTTCGAGTCACGATTAATTGATATCATCATTTTAAGCAGCTGGCCGATTTTTATTTTTGCCGTTCCCCTAGTTTTTGGATTCAGTAAAGCTTTTAAAATGAGTTTAACTTCAAGTTTTGTTTTTTTAGCCGGCCTTTTATTCTTGACTGTATTTGCCAACCTTTTAGGAATCGTTTCCAGCCTGCTAATCAGCCAATTCGCCAGAATCGGCAAGAAGAGCAAAATTCTGAGAATAGCGGCCTTAATAAGCTTGCCCCTAATTGCCGGAGCGTTGATTAAATTCCTGCTTCCAAACCAGCTGCTTGATAATTTGGAAAGCCTGACCGTCGAACA
Organism: Bathyarchaeia archaeon; assembly: GCA_035529595.1. GTDB lineage: Bacteria > Patescibacteriota > Microgenomatia > PFEM01 > JAFGMK01 > DATKWK01. The sequence continues at coordinate 309,436 of DATKWK010000017.1, read as the reverse complement.
GATTACCTGGCTGCTTAGGCACCAAACCTTGATGGCAAAATATTTACCCACAACCTGGCTGGTAGAGGTAATCTTTTACTGGGACAAAAATTTATCACCGGTGCTGGCCGGTTTTTTTCGGCTAACCTTCTCGATCTTAGTGATTTCCTTTTTAACCAGCCAGCTTAGAAAGAAATTTTATCTCAGAAGCGTCAGTCAAACTATGGAGGGAAGATTCATCGCCGGACCGCAAGATATTACGCCGGGGAAATACCGTTCATTTCCCTACATCCTTAAAGGAAAGATGGGGGCTCTGACGGAAAAAGACTGGCTGCTGATTTTCCGTTCACCCGGTCAATTTTTCCAGCTGCTGTTTATCGTTTTTTTACAAATATTATACTTCCTGATTATTTCCCGCTTGCCAGTTAATAGAATAGGGTATTTATTCCCCTTCTGGTATAAAAACCAGCTGGTGGCTTTGAACCTTCTCTTTGCCAACTACCTGGCTTCGATTCTGGCAATGCGCTTTTTCTTTCCCATGATCAGCCTGGAGGGACAAAGCAGCTGGATTGTCTGGTCCTCGCCCTTGCCAAGAATAAAACTTTTTTGGCAAAAATTCATCTCCTCTTTCTTGCTTCTCTTAGCTTGGTTGACAACCTCGACTTTTTTTGCCGCAGCGGTATTTAAAATCGCATTTTTTTCTCAATGGCAGTTATTCTTGATTAACCTCCCAGTCAGTTTGACAATCACGGCAATAACTCTGGGAATGGGAGCAATCAAGCCAAACTTTTGGGAGAAGAACCCGGAAAAACTTTCAACCAATCCGGGAGGGATCTTGGCAACAACCGTCTGCCTGGTCTACAACGGCCTAATCAGCCTGGTTCTTTTTTACCAAAAAGATTTATTCAGTCCGGCAAGGCAGCTTTTTATTTGGTCCGTAAGCTTATTGATAATCTTGCCGATCTTTTACCAAGTAGCGAAAAGAATAAACAAATACCAAATTTAAGATTTCCGAATATCAACTAAAAAAACTTTGGATAAAAAAGACCAAAAGGTTCTTTACCTTTCAGTCTTTTTATATAAACTCCTAAAGAATTTACCGGGTAATCGTAATCGTTTCACTCAGTTCTGCGCCGCTGGCGCTAGCTGTCAACCTTCCATCCGCTTCTTCAAACAGGACATAGCCGGTTGTTGCAACATCATAACCGGTAGTCGGATCAAACGGGGTGGAGGGAATGTACATCGGGACAAAAGGATTACCGTTGCTATCGACTGCGGCAGCCAAATTCAAACCTGTTGTTCCTATATCAGTCGCAGTAGATGTGATCGAAGTCGGGAAATTACCGTTATTGGAAACCGCGAATTGATGGCAGGCGTTTAAGACCTGATAAATATCGTTTCTTCTTTGAGTATTCCTGGCTTGGGCGAAATTTCGAGCCGGATTAACGGCTACCAGAACAATTGCCGCCAAAATCGCAATTACTCCAATAACCACCAAAAGCTCAATTAAAGTAAAACCTAAAGTTTTTTTGGGCAGTTTCATTTTTTCACCCCCTTTCCCAAAACATTCTATTTGTTTTTAATCACAAGTCCAGCTTAACAAACTAAGAAAGCTCTTGTCAACACAATAACTATAAAACCTGGCAGGTATTACTCTAGAACACCACCTTTGGTTGCTTCTTTTTCTTCGGTAATCGTTTCTTCAATCGGCATATCGACAAAGCTTTCCCTTCCTCGTAAGACTTCTGCTGCTCTCTTTACCAGGTCAGTATCTAATCGTGGCTGGTAAAGCTCCACTAAAGCCGGGTCGATTTTTGTCGCCCGATAAAGATTATTATAAATAACCCTTCCGGCAACTACCCAACTGCCTAAAATCAAAATGAAAACCAATATTTTTATTACCTTGACAATTTTTAATTCATTCATTGGTCCGCCTGGGAAAAAAATGAGTCATTGACATAAATTCTTGCTTGAACTGTCAGTTGAGCTTCTTCCTGATCAATACTTGCCAAGTTAACCATTTGCACCTTCACTATATAAGGAAGGTTAGTGAAGCGGTCCAAAAAAATTCGCAAGGCTGGAAAGGCACCTTTCATCTCAATCCCAAAATCGATATAGGCATTACCGGCGGCATTGAGACTTGGCTGATCCGAACCGAAGGCAAATGTCTCAAGCGAAATCTCCCGGCTGATTCCCTTAATCGCTTTAACAAAATCAACAATGCCGTCTTCTTTAGGCAATGCTTTATCAAGCAAAGTGATTTCCCCTCTAACCGATTCCAAATTCTGAGACAGGGCAGTAAGAGCAACTACATTTTCTCTTAAAGCTGTCAATTGGCCGCGGCTGGCAGCTGTTTTCTGGCTCAAAGAAATTAATTTCCCTGACGAAAGAAAAATGCCACCGAGAAATAAAAGGGTAAAAAAAATCGCTACCGATAAATGAAGATAGGGATAGGGCACTATTTTTTTTGGTGCCGGCGACTTAAGTTTTACTCCGTTATTCATAGATAACGCTTCCGACTTCTCTGGTCGAGAAGAGGCTGTTTTATGAGCCGGTTTTCGCGATAAGCGAAACGGTAAAGACGACATTTTCCTCCTTTTCTAGACTGGAAAGGGGAATTCTAACCTGAGACAGTTTTTCCTCGTTTTCAAGAGCCTGCTTAAACTTTATCAGTTGATCACGATGATCGGCTACCCCATTAATAATAATCTGCTGTTTCCCAAAGTCGATTGAATAATGATTAAGACTTATTCCTTCCGGTACCGCAGCCTGAATCAACCCCAATAAGGAAATCGTCTCCCGCGAGGCATCAACCAGAGTCAGAATTTGGCTGGCTTTTTTGGTTATTCTTTTGGCTTCCCCTTCAACCTTTTTCATCTCGGGCGTGATTTTTACCTGACGCTCAATAATCTCACCCTCAATCTGTTTGAGATCAAAATAAACCCGAGCCGCCGTAACCCCAAAAGCAAACAAGATTAAAAAGAGACTAAATAACCAGAATTTGACCCAATTACTCAGGACCCGGCTTTTTTCTGCTAAGTCGAAAACCCCCTGGATTCGGGGTGGAATCAGATTAACAGTTTTTTCATCGATCGGCGCGGCGACATCTTTTTTAGCCAGAGAAATAGTACTGGCGAACCCGAGTGGCTTAATGGGAATTGGTGCCGTTTCTAAAGACGTTTTCTTTTTGATTTCAGCTGTCAATTCATCACTAACTCCGCCACCGCATAAAAGGACCTTTACAATCTTTGCCTTTTCACTAAACTTCTTTTTATAGAAACCCAAAAGTTCCTCTATCGTGACAGGCAGGTTCTCTTTTATACCCTGATCCTTAAAAGCAGTTGTGGAAGTCAGTTCAATCTCGCCATGGGGTCCGACTAACACTAGCACCGCTTCTTTTTCGTTAATCTCGACTATCAGGCAGTTTTTGTCTCCTTTTTCCGCTAAGCGGGATAGGCTCAACGAAGTAGGTTCAAAGGCAACCGGCACCAGATTTAAATTCTCAAGCACTTTGGCAAAATCCTCAATTAATTGGGCCGGCAAGGCCATTACTAAAACCCGAACGGAAGTTTCATCTTTATCCAGAAGCATCCAGTCCAAATAGGTCTCATTCAGAGGCAGGGGAAGCAAAGACTCTATTTGCCACCTGACCGCATCATCAAGTTCTTCACTGGGAAGGGCAGGCAGGGTTAAAACGCGGCTAAAGGAGACGATTTCCGGTAAACCAACGGCCACAAATCTCTTTTTTAACTTTAACGGCTTAAGGAAATTTCCCAAGAGGGTTACCAGCTCTTGGGCCTTTCTTATCCAACCCCTCTCAATAATGCCGGATTTGAGCTCTAATTTTGAATTCAAGACTAAATTGCCTTTTTGGTCAACCTGGGCTAACCGGATCTCCTGATCAGAGAAGCTGAGAGCGAAATAGTTCTTCCTTCGTTTTGCAAAAAGCATATTATTCAACTTCCTTGATATTTCCGACCGTCATTATCCCCTGATTGTAAGTTATCTCAGCCTGCATTTTTCTAATTTGCCGGCCGGTATCACAACGGGCAGAAACTATTTTAGGCGACATGCCGCTTACTTCTATTGTACAAGACGCCTGATTGATCTGCAAATTCTCGCCGGTATATCCGGGATTGCGCAGAATTCTTAAGAAAGCATTTTCTAAAGCGGCCTCAACAGTAAAATAACCGGTTAACCCTTCCTGAAAATAGCGGTTAATAACTACGTTACTTATAGCCAGTTCGATAGAGGCTGTGCCAATAGTCAAAACTATCACAATAACAATCAGAAGCGGTAATAAAGCTTGACCCTTAGTGGTTTTAATTGTCATTTTAAAATTCACCCTATCTTAATCCGATCGTTGTTTCAAAATCTTCTGATATTTTCCTGCCTCCTTCTAAAAGATAATTTGATTCAATTTTCATACTGATTCTTAAGAGAGCTGTTTGCGTTGATTCAGCCGCGTTTTCGAAGGAAAGATCAGAAACGGTTACCTCATCAGTAGTCAAATCCCAAGTCTGACCGGATTGAGTTTTTTTCAGAATCCCCTGGTCAAGCTGGTAAGTAATCGCGCCATTATTCAAAACAAGACTGGCAGACAAGCTACCCGGCAAGGGAGAACTCACATTTGCCGCACCCCTTATAGTTTGGGTAAAATCACTACTTGCCCGGCGAAAATTCCGGGACAGATAAACGAAAATATTTGATTGGGTACTGGAGAGCTTAACGGTAATAAACACCTGAGTGGTAAGTAAGAGAAAAAGCGATAAAATCAGGGAGTAAAGCAATACTTCAATTAAAGTATAACCTGATATTTCACTCCAGGGGTGACTTGGATTAATTTTTGACAATTTCATGGCGAGTAATTGATAGTGACGTCGGATAAAACCGGTGTGCCGGTGCCATCAAGTGAACGCAAGTAGGCTTTATAACGCAAGAATCTGCCGAAATTATTCCCCAACCAGATCCCTTCACCTTCCGCCTGAGTATATAGATCGTTCGTTTCGGTGGCGCCGCCTGGCCCGTAGAAAAACCAGGGGCCCTCACTGCTGTTTGAAGTCGCAATCTGAAAGCCGATTTCGGTTTGAGCCGGCAAGTTAGCAGTATAAGAAATCTGATTAAAAACTGTTTCGCGATTACCATCTAAGATCAAGGAGATTAACGTTCCCTCACTATAATATCCGCCGACCCCACCGCTTAAAGTCATATTATCCAGATAAAATTTGGTCTCCGGTAAGGCATTCCCCGGTTTAAAAAAGAGAAAACTTAAGTTATTCTCATTATCACCGCTGATCTTATTGTAAGCAATAGAAAAAAACTGCCAGGAATTAGATGGCAGGACGACCTCAACAAAACCTCCTTGCCAATCACCGCCAATCTGGAAAGATTGTTCGATACTGGCCGAATTATAGGCATAAAAATCAAACCGGGTGAAACCAAGCGTACAGACACTACCAACATTCCTAAGTTTCGTGTCGGCCCCGGAAAAGGAAGACAGTTCCAAAGCCTTAGTTCCTTCATAAACATAACCGGGTGGTTGAGTTATTTCACGAATATTATTTTGGGCCGAGGGATGAATTTGCCAGGTATTCTGAAAAGATTCATTATAAATCCAGGCACCGGCCGGATTCTCGCCGCAGCCGCCTTCAAGCTGAACTTCACCGTCAACAACCTGAGTCGTCTCAACATACTGCTTTTCCCCGAGGTCGAATTCCGCCTGGGTGGTCTGCTTCCAAATCAAATTATCAAGATGGCGGGTTAAATAAGTGCTGACACTAATACTTCGGTCACGCAAGACATGCCAGGAAACGGTTGCCGTAATTTTTTTGGTTGACGGATCAAGGCGGGAACCCGGCTCAGCCGCCTCGACAATCAGATCGTTTATACTCCGATATACGGGCAAGATTTCGATTTTACGGGTAAAAGAGCCAACGGTTTCTCCATTTTGGTTTTCAACCAATTTCCAGCTACCCTCTTCCAACTGCAAATAATAAGTGCCGTCTTTTAATTCCGGCCAATTTCTTTCCCGGATTGATCTAACTGCCTCCAGTTGCTCCAAAAGCAAGCTTTGGGCCTTAATTTCTTTTGAGGCAAACCAGTTTGATTCAAGACTGGTGACAAAGAAACTCAGGATTGGAACCAGTAATAGAGCCAAAATTCCGCTGGCAATTAACACTTCGACAAGAACCAGGCCTTTTTCCATAAATTTCCGGTTTTTAACTATTGACATTATTCTATTTTCGCTACTCCCAACTTATTAATAATGATATTTTTTTCTTTACCGGATTGTTTACCGGTCAAAATAAGATAATTTTGGCTGGGATTATAATCACGGACTTCACCGGTAATTTTTTCAAAAACAATATTACTTAAAGGCAGAAATATCGGTTTTATTTCCAGGGTGGCCGGTAATTCAAAGCGTTGATTGCGTACATCATTGGGATCAAAAGCCGTACCGGGAAAAATAGTGTAACTGCTATCGTTAAAGTGGACTCCAAAATTGAAAGCGGCTGCCTGTCCCAGGGAATATCCGGCAACCGTCCGGGTTTGAGCCTCGCTTAGACAGGAAACGATTTTTTCGGCAGTCGAATTTAGTTGGTCTTGACGGGAAAAATTTCCAAAAACGATTGTCCCCAGTCCTAAGAGAATTGCTAACAGGCCAACAGTTAACAATATTTCAATTAGAGTAAAACCGGTCGCTTCTTTTTTTACTTGCATCATCGTTTTGACCTAATGGGTCGTGAGGCTTTTAGAGAGACTGCCTACAAATGAATATATAGGAGCAATCACCGAAATTACGATAACTCCTACCCCAATACCGATAAACAACATCATAATCGGTTCAATAACGCTAGTGAGGGTTTTCAGGGCATTACTGACTTCCTCCTCGTAAAATTGGGCTAAATCAATCAGCAGTTTATCTATAGAGCCGGTTTTCTCGCCGGTGGAAACCATCCGAATCATAATCGAAGGAAAAAGTTTAGTTTTTTTTAAGATCTCAGACAGGGCAACCCCTTTTTCTACTTCCTCAACAAAATAACTGCCCATATTTTTAAATTGGGGCAAATTTAAAGTAGCGGCGGATACCCGAAGCGAATTAGTAATCGGAACACCGCTTTTGAGAAGAGTCGCTAAAGTCCGGTTAAACCTGCCAAGAACAAGCTTAATTAAAAGCTGCCCGAAAAAAGGGATTCGGGAAATAAAATTACCAAGAACTTTTCTGCCGGCAGGTTTACGAAAAATCAAAAAAAGACAAAATCCTAAAAAGATTATTCCTGCTAAAAAAAAGGGGATGTTCTTTGAAAGCAGCAAACCGAAGCGCAGGATAAACAGAGTATAAACCGGCAGCGGAAATTCGCGGTTGAGGTTCAGCAGAATAGGAGCAATTTTAGGGACGACAAAGACTAACATCGCCACTCCTAAAGCTGAAGTCGTTAAAACAATCACAATCGGATAAGCCAAGGTACTTTTTACTTTTTGTGTCAATTCGTAATCCGCATAAAGCTGTTTGCCAAGATAGTCAAACGACTTTCCTAGGGTACCGCTTTCTTCTCCGGCTTTGACGAGTGTCAGGAAAACGTCGTCGAAAACGTCCGGGTGCTGAGTAAAAGCAGCCGAAAGAGGCTGGCCAGCCTGAAGACTAACGCGTACATCATCTAAAACCTGCTGCATTTTAGGGTGGTCTGACTCCTCAGCCAATACCTCCACCGCCTCGGTTAAAGCCAATCCCGAGTTAATCATCGTCGAAAGGTAGCGACAGAGATTGGCCTTATCAACTAAACTCACTCCCCGGGCAAATAAAACCCCGGATTGCTTTTTGCCCCCAGTAGTCGTTTCCTGGACAAACAAGGGGGAAAGTTGCTGGTCTTTAAGTTGTTCGCCGGCATCTTTTTTCGAAGCCGCCACTAAAACCCCTTCTTTAATCTCATGCTTTTTAGTTTCGGCTTTATATTTAAAAACAGGCATGGTCCATATTCCACTGAATAATTGGAAAAACGTTATTCAACTATCTCAATTTATTCCTGAACAACTCTTAAAACTTCTTCAACTGTCGTAATTCCGGCGGCGATTTTATCCAAGCCGTCAAGCAACATCGTTATCATGCTCGTTTTAATGGCTGCTTTTCTGATGGCTCCTACCGAAACTTTTTTCAGAATTAATTCTCTAATCTCATCGGTCACTTCTAAAATCTCAAAAATTCCCACCCTGCCCCGATAGCCTTTTCCATTACATTCTGCACAGCCTTTCCCCCGGTAAAAATCGCAACTCTTGATTTTTACCCCAAAGCGTTTCTCGATTAGTTCCATTGCCTTTACCTCGGGCTTGAACCTCTGAATGCAGGCAGTACAAATCCGGCGAACAAGTCGCTGGGCAATCACAATATTGACGGTCGAGGCAACCAAGAAATCTTCGGCTCCCATATCCAATAAGCGCGGGATCGCCCCCGGTGCATCGTTAGTGTGTAATGTCGAAAGAACCAGATGGCCGGTCAGCGCCGAATGAATTGCCATTTCCACGGTTTCTTTATCTCTAATTTCTCCGACCATGATTACATCAGGATCATGCCTGACTAACGCCCGAAGACCGGTGGCAAAGGTCAAACCGGCGGTCGGGTTAACCTGGATCTGAGTTACTCTTTCCATACCATATTCAATCGGATCCTCAATTGTGCAAATTTTAGTCTCGGCTGTATTGACAATGTTCAAGATACTATAAAGGGTAGTCGTCTTTCCGCAACCCGTTGGTCCGGTAACCAAAAGCATGCCATGAGGTTTTTTAATGTTTCTTTGGAGGGTTTCAAAATTTTTTCCGGCTAGACCTAATTCCTCCAGACTTAAAGGCCGGGCTGATTCAAACAACAACCGCATCACGATGTTTTCCCCATAAAAAGCGGGAATGATTGAAACCCGAAGAGAAATATAGTCCTCATCAATTTGAAATTTAAAGCGGCCGTCTTGTGGTATCCGATGTTCATCAATCTTTAGACGCGTCATAACTTTAATCCGGGCGACGATTGCCGCGTGAATTTCTTGCGGTAAAGAAATTATGTCGTGAAGCAGGCCATCGATCCGGTAACGAACCATTAACTCATTTTCCAAAAGTTCAATATGAATATCGGAAGCCCTTTCGGCAATGGCGTATTCCAAAATCGTATCCAGAATCTTGACAACCGGGATATCAACGGCGGCTTTGGCTAAATCCTTACCCCTGACGGTTTTTGTTTTTCTCAAGTTTTCGCTGATGATCTTTTCGAAGTCTTTCCTGATATTTTTTTTGTACTGAGAAAGCCCCTTAACCAGAGCCTCAGAGGTGGCAAAGAAGGGTTTTATCCTCAATCCGATTTGCCTTTTCGCAAACTCTACTGCTTCAAAGTCTTCCGGATCCTCCATCGCCAAACAAACTTCCTCGCCGGTTTTTTCAAAAGGTAAGATCCGGTAGGATCGGGCCAAATTTTCAGGTATGAGCTGCAAGACTTCCAGAGGAATAAGTTTATGCCTTAAAGAGACAAAGGGGACTTGGTAATGTTCGGCAATAAGTTGGCCTAAAGATTCTTCATTAATTAAGCCACGGAAGATTAACACATCCTCAAGAGGTTTATCCAGATCTTGGGAAATTTGAACCGCATTATTAAAATCCTCCTGATTGACATAGCCGTCCTTGAGGAGAATTTCCTTCAGTTTTTCGGGCAGTATTTTCACTTCTTAGAAATAACTCTTAACAACTTTGACAACCTGGCTTGGGGTATAGTTCGATTTGATCAAGAAATTTTTTACGCCAAGTTCACTCGCTCTCTGAATGTCTTCCTCTTGCGATAAATTAGACAGAATAACCACCGGCATTTTTTTTGTCTTTTCTTCCTGTCTCATTTTCTCGAGAACTTCCATTCCTCCCAATTTAGGAATCATTAAATCAAGTAAAACCAGGTTTACTGATTGTTCTCTTAGTTTCTTTAACCCTTCCTCGCCATCATGAGCGACAATAACTTCAAAACCCTCGATCTTAAGTTTGGTTGAATACATCTTTACCATCGGCAGATCGTCTTCAACCATTAAAATCGTCCTTGAGGCCGTGGTTTGGTTTACTTGGCTACCGTTATTATCCATCCGGTTATCCTTTCATGATTATAGATTTTTATTAGCCCTTTTCTTTATGGTTTTCGATTACCGGCAGGCTGAAATAAAAAGTTGTGCCTTTACCGACTCTCGAATTTAACCAAATATCACCACCGAACTCGTTAATCAACATTTTACAGATATAAAGCCCTAGGCCGGAACCCTTTTTCAAGGGTGCCCCAACTCCAATCTGAGAAAACTTCTTAAAAAGCTGTTCCTGATCGGCAATTGCCAGACCAACACCGGTGTCTTCAATCGAAACCGTCACCAAATCATCATCCCGGTAACTCTTAACATAAATGTGGCCATGAGGAGTAAAATTAACCGCATTGCCGACAATATTGGAGATAACCTCCCTAATCCGGTCCGGATCAACCCGAACTTTAGGCAGTTTTTTCTTGGATCGGAAATACTTTAATTCCAAGCCATGCTGGTCGGCTTCCAATTGAAAATTCCTAACCACCTCATCGATCGCCTGTTCGATCTGGATATCCTGGAGGCTAATAATCAGCCGACCCGATTCAATCCGGGAAACATTAAGCATATTATTAACTAACCGAATCATCCTGTCGTTGCTTTCATAGGCATCTCTCAAGAACTCCTTGACTTTCGGCGGGATTTTACCGGCATCACCTTCAAGAATCATAGAAATATAGCCTTTGATTGTCGTCATCGGCGCCCGCAATTCATGGGAAGCAACGGAAACAAATTCATCTTTCAAAGCTGACAGTTCTTTTAATTTATAATTAGTCTTCTTAATTTGCTGGGACAATTTCTCAGTTTCTTTAACTACCTCCCGGGTATTATTTTCCGCTTCTTGTTCGGAAGCTATCTTTTCTGCGAGAACGCCGCCATAAGCATGCATAAAAATGATGGAAATTATCCTGATCAAAAAAGCAATCGCCGAATCATAATCAAATACCGCTTCCCTTACCCAAAGCAGAAGTAAAAACTCAAACGAGGTAGCAAAAACCATAAAACTGACAATCAGATTGGAAAGAAAACGGTTAGCGCTTAAGAAAGATTCCATGACAACCAGAAGATAAAGAACAAAAAATGGGCCGTTAATACGGCCAAAAAGATGGAGAAATAGTGTAAGAAGAATCGCTCGTGAAAGAAGCTGAAAGTTGACTACCGAGGCGGTATTTTTTTTCCTCTTTTCTAAATAACGGCGAATAATTTCACTAAACAGACTGGTAGCGAACAATGAAGCGACGATGGCTAAAACAATGATTTTGTTACCGATGTTCACCCATTGAGGAAAAATTATCGGCAGAGCACCAACCACGACAATGAACATCATAAATTGGTTCCAAATCCGGGCGCCGGAGGCAAGAAAAGACCGGGCGCCTTCGAAACCGGATTGGATCTTTCTTGTTTGCTTTTCTCTCTCCTGTTCCATCTTAAATACAGAATATCATTATCAGCTTGAGGATGCAATAAACTGGAAAACCTGAATTCCCAAGGTGTCAATAGAGTTACACCCCGGCGTGTATTAGATTATTGGGGTCACAAGGTATCAATACGACTGCATACCTTACTGTTAATTTCGACTATAGGTTTAATTTTCTTGACTTATATGTTAAAATACGATCAATCAATTTTTACCTATCTAAAGGGAAAAAATGACTGTCGAAGCACAAGCAGCTACAGGACCAAAAATCGATCCAGGTTGGTGGGAAAGATATGGAGCAGATTGGCCAGAGTGGGCTAAGGGTGCTGGAAACCGGGTTCAAGCTTGGGTATATGAACAAATGTCAGCGATTACTCAGGCAGATTCAGCTTATGCAGCATTTACGCGGCTTCATGTTTACCGAGAAAGTCTTGAAACAACCCTCGAACTTCTACCTTCTATACCCAGAGGCAGTGTCCTAGATCTTGGCTGCGGTAAGGGAACTGCCTTTCCACCTATTTTGGCGGCCACCCAAGCAGATTACCTTTTGGGACTTGATCTTTCCGAAACAATGCTTGCAGACGCCCAAAGTCTTGCTAAAGAACTAGGGCGAGCAAATCCTGTACAAAAAATCGACCTGCGGCAAGTGGATATTGCCAAACCATGGCAAGAGCAAGGCGTAGAAGGCCAATTTGATGCCATCTTTTCCCACCTGGTAATTTGCTGGCTGACACCTGACCAAAGAGAGCAAGTAATGACCCAAATCGCCAAGCATCTTACTCCAAATGGCCAGGCAGTCATTGGTTTCCGAAATAAAAGATGGAATCAAGCAAGAGTCAAGCGCCATATCCGAGACGAAATAAGACATAGTTGGCGGGCAACTGCAGGAGCGCTTTTTTCCAGAACCCATACTGATGCTATGGAACGACAAATTACCTCTGGCCTGGTCGGGGCTACCCGACCGACACTTGAAGAAATGACAAATCTTATTTCGAGAAACGGATTGAGAGTTACCCAAGTAGAAAACACTTTCTGGCCTGAAGATCCTGAGGGTCCTGCCGGCCATGCTCTCCGGGCAGTAAAAGCCTGACAATTGTTTTTCTTCCCCGTCTTAACTTATAATCAAGGTAATGGACTTAAGATTTCTTAGTGTTCTGACTTCAATATTTACCTCTCTCCTTGGCACTAGTGTTCTTCATAAAGGTAGAAAAAGCCCGGTCAATATCTCTTTGGCGGCTTTCTGTTTGGCGGGGGCAACCTGGTCCCTAAGCCTTTTTTTCTATACGCAACCGATTCTTTTTTCCGGCTTAACTTGGATCAAAGTCGTTTTTTCGCTGGTTTTTTTCCTGATTGCCTCATCGCTTTACTTTTCTTTTGTTTTTCCGGAAGAGAGAACCGAAGCAGCCAATCGCTGGCAGGTAGTTTATTGGTCGACTGCGGCCGTCTTTCTATATTTACTTTGGTTTACTAATAAATGGGTCAAAGGGGTAGTCGAAACTGACTGGGGTTTTGAAACTATTTTAGGGCCGGCTTACAAATACTGGGGTTTATTCAACCTTCTTTTTGGCGGACTGATCTTTAGAAATTTCATCAGGAAATACGCCACCTACAAAGGAATTGTCCGGCTTCAGTTAAAGTATATTTTTGTGGGAGTTTTTATTTTGGCTGTCGGAACGATAATCGTGGATATAATTGTTCCTCTTTATGCAGGCAGCTCAAAGTATTTTTGGGCGTCCTCGCTTTTTATTGTTCCTTTTATCACCTCAACCAGCTATGCCATCATCAGATATCGTTTGCTGGACTTAAGGCTGCTGGTAAAAAACTTGATTGTTAAAACGATTATTGCGATTGTTCTTTCTCTGATTTCAGGTACCGCGACTTATTTCTACGGCTTAGTCTTTGAAAGAAGCGTTCCTCGCGAAGTTATTTTCCCAATTATTGGCGCAATGATCTTTATTGTTTTTTCTTTTGAATACTTAGCTGAAAAATCAGGCAACTTCACCCGTAGATATCTTTTCAGAAGCGGTTATGAGCCTAAAATTCTTTTGGAAAAACTCACTGATATTCTTTCCTCAACTATCGGTTTTGAAGAAATGCTAACCCACGTCTCAAAAACTCTAAAAGAAGAGCTCAATATTAAGTTTGCCGGCTTTCTTTTAATGGATTCTCAAATCGATGAAGGAAAAGATTACCGCTTTATCAGCTCCGGAGACAAAAAAGTTAACTGGGATAATATCAACAGCCTAATCAAATTTACCGAAAGTAACCAGTCTCCATTCATCCAAGAAGAGCTGTCAAAAAAGGCTACCCAAATGAACGATCATCTGACTCAAGAAATTGTCAACCAGATGAAGTTTAAAGAAATAGCCACCATCCTACCTATTAGAACCAAGGAAACCTTAAACGGCTTTTTATTTATTGGCGAAAAACCGTCACTAGATGCTTTTACCCTAAACGAGCTCCGGGTACTGGAAAACTTTACTCCGCAAACCTCTTTTGCCGTCGAAAATGCCAGACTGTTTTCAGAAATCCAAACCTTCAATGCAAAACTGAAAGAGGAAATCAGGAAAGCCACCCATGAACTGACGGATCAAAATCGCTTTCTAGCAGCTTTACGGCGCCTTGATCTTATCATAATGGAAACCTTGGATATCAATAGCTTGTGTCAAAAAATCGTTGACGCCTTATCTTTAGAGCTGAGATGCCAATTTGGCTTAATCGGCCTGATTGATGAAAACCATAACCGACTTTATTTTAAGGCCATTACCAGCCAGTCCCAACTAGCCAGGCTTTTGGCTTCAAGAAAAATCGCTATCGAAGATATCTACTTTCCGCTGGATATTGAAAACGGATCGGTAACCAAAACAATCAATACTAAACGGGAGATCTATGCCGAAAATCTAGTTGATGTTTTCCCTCCTTCCTTATCACCGGTAAAATTAAAAAAATGGCAGATGAAAATTAAAACCCAAACTTATTGGGCTTACCCGATCATCAGTAAAACAAAGGTGCTGGGCGTCTTGGTTTTTGCCTGGAAAAAAGCCGAGAGAGAAATTTCTTCCCGGGAAAGAGATTTAATGCAAAGTGTTATCGATCAAACCGGTATTGCCCTTGATAACACCCTTCTTTACGATAGATTAGAAAAAAGCATCGGAAAATTAAGAAAAATTAACTTAAAACTCCGGGAGCTGGACCGGATGAAAGACGAGTTTGTTTCTATTGCCAGCCATGAGCTGCGAACACCGATGACCGCCGTTAATAACTATATTTGGATGACTTTGCACGGCAAAGGCGGAAAAATTTCCCAAAAACAGCAGTTCTATCTGGAAAGAGCGGCCCTATCGACAAAAAGACTGATCAGCCTGGTTGAAGATATGCTAACCGTCTCCCGAATTGAGGGTGGCAAATTGGAAGTCAACCCGACACCGGGAAATATTGTTGCTTTGGCAAAAAATGTTTTTGAAGAGCTGCAACCAAAAGCCAAAGAGAAGAAAATCAAAACTTTTCTTGAAACTCCCAAAAAGGAATTACCCCTGGTATCACTTGACCAGGACAGAATCAGAGAGGTACTACTTAACTTGATCGGCAATGCGATTAAATTCACCGATATCAACGGTACGATCAAAATTTCTTTTAAACGGAAAGGGAAACTGATCTCTACCCAAATTAGCGATACCGGCCGCGGAATTGCCAAAAGCGATATTCCAAAGCTATTTAAAAAATTTGGCCGTTTGGAAAAATCCTTTGCCACGGTGGCCGAAACCGGCGGTACCGGCCTGGGGCTTTATATCTGCAAGCAAATTATCGATCTCCACCACGGGAAAATCGGAGCAGAATCAAAACCGGAAAAGGGCTCAACTTTTTATTTTAACCTAAAAGTTACCGAGGAGGTGAAACCTTGAAAAAAATCTTAATCGTTGAAGACGATCAATTCATCAGAGATATCTACGAGGAAGTCTTAAAAGATGAGGGTTATCAGATAACCTGCGCCAGTGACGGTCAAAAAGGCTATGAAGAAATGAAGAAAAAAAGCTATGATCTAGTTCTTTTAGATATCATGTTGCCCAAGCTTGACGGTATCGATATTCTCCAAAAACTGCAAAAAGAGGGCAAACTAAAACAAAGCAAAACGATTTTCCTGCTGACTAATTTAAGCGGTGAAGCAATCATGAAAAAGAAAGGCCGGATTGAAGTTGACGAGTACCTGATTAAGAGTTCGCTGACACCGGATAAACTGGTGGAAAAGATAAAAGCCTATCTGAAGTAATACCTATGGTTTATCTTTTAAAAAGCCCTTCACCATCGCCAAAACTTCATCCGGACTAAGGATACTTTTAACTAAATAGCCGGCCGCACCCAGATCGATCGCCTTTTTAAGATAGTCGTCCTGATCTAAAACCGTCAACATCACCACTTTACTTTTTGGCCGAGGGGAAACTTTTTTGAATTCCTCCAGGAATTTCAAGCCGTCTATCTCCGGTAAGATAATATCAAGAAGAATCAAGTCATATCCTCCCTGGATTGCCTTCGACAAACCGGTTTTACCATCTTCAGCTATCTCAACCTGATAGCCGGCTTCTTTAAGGAATAACCTATAAAGATCGCGCGTATGCTTATCATCTTCAACCAACAGTATCTTTTCCATTATAGAATAAGGATAACATGATTTAGCGCTATAATCAATGCAAAGTTGGCAACATTATAGTAGAATACTAGTTATGGAAAAGGATAAGGTCTCTGTTTTATTTCACAATCTATTGGGCCCGGTTTCATCGGTTCGCAATATTTTCTTCTACCTTCTGATGGAAAAGACCCAACCGGTAGACAAAAAAACGAAGTACTATCTTGAAGAAGGACTTAAGTACTGCGATGAGTTAGTAAAAAGGATTCAAAATCTTCGCGAAAACTGGGATCTAAAAGAAAAAAGCAAAAGTTAAAATTGGCTGAGTATACAACAATTAGCAAAAATTGTGCCAGTCTAGTATAATTTAGGTGGTCCGGGAAGCCGGCAGCGAGGCCGAAATTTCGGCCAGGAAAGTCCAGACAGCAGGAAGCAGGGTGCTCCGAGTAAATTCGGAGGCTCCGACTGCAAAGTCGGAAGACAGATAGGACCACAGAGACGACGACTCAGTCCGACGTAACTGTCGGAATAGAGAGTGAAAAGAGGCAACCCTCCCCGCTGCAACCTCCGACCGAAGCGTTACCAGGATGCTTCCCCGAAGCCGAAGTTTCGGCTACGCTTCAAGGATAGAGGGCACAAGATAGATAGCTGCACTCCGACTTTTAGCCGGAGAACAGAATCTGGCTTACAAGCTTCCCGGGCTTTTTGAGTTTTTGGAAAAACGATCCAGAATAACAATTTCTGAAGAAATTTCTTGGATCACTAGAAAGACGGGAATCGCCAATATCATACCGATAATACCCCCAAGCCTTAAACCAACTGCCAAGCAGACAATAACCACTAAGGGATTAAGACCAAGTCCTTTTTCCATCACCTTAGGGACAATTATACTGTTTTCAACCTGTTGAATTAAGAAATAAAGAGCCAATACCGCTAAACCGTATAGAGGAGATATAGTCAAACCGGAAATCACCGCCGGAATCGCTGAAATAGTCGGCCCGATATTGGGCACAACTTCCAAAAAACCAGCAAAAACCGCCAATGGCAGAGCAAAATCAATACCTAAAATTCTCAAACCGATATAAGACATAACCCCAATAATTGTCATCAAAAGAAGCTCAGCTCTAACCCAGCTTCCCAAACGCCCCTCCAATCTTTCGATAAATTTGGCTGCTCTGTCATGGCCATCACCTCCGAATAAAACGGTTAAATATTTTCCCAGGTTTTTTCTTTCCATCAATAAGTAGAAATTAATAACCGCCAGTACGAAAATTGCCAGAATATTCCTGAACACATTAACCGTTAATTTAACCAAGTTTTCAGGAATTGATGCCAGGGACGAAAACTGGGACAAAATTGCCTCCTTATTAAGCCAAGGAAGGTTAATTTCCTTGACGTAGTTTGGGATTTTATTAATCAGAGTTGAAGTTTGATCAACCAAGGGGGGAATAACTCCAGCTATCACCACGCTGATAAAACCGAAAAAAACCAAATAAATCATGATAATGGCAATCGGCCTGGGGATTTTAATCTTTTCCATTTTTTCTACTGAGGAATTGAGAGCCGCCATCATCACAAAAGCAATAAAGAGATTAAAAATAATGTCCTTAATTTGATAAAGCAGCCAGAGGAAAACCAGAAAAAGAACCGTAAAAACAATCGTCCGGTGGGATACTTCGACTTTTCTAACCATTAGCTAAAATATAACATAATCAATTTACAATTTCTAATTTCAATTTTCCTTAAACCAAAGGGTTATTTGTTTCTCTGCCTTCACTTGCCAATCCTTTTCGATTATATCAAACCACCTGACTCGCTTATCTCTCCTAAACCAAGTTAACTGTCTCCTAACATAGGCATGTTCATTATATTTCCAGCGCTGCACCACGTCTTCTCTTGATGATTTTCCCTCAAAAAAAGACCGCCATTCCCGATAACCTAAAGTCTGGTTAAGTACCGAGTTATCCCAGCTGTAACCTTTTTTCAGAAGACCTTTTATCTCTTCTTCAATCCCTTGTTTTAATCTATTCTCAACCCGCCGGTCAATTCTCTCATAAATTACTTTATTGGCTGCAATCAAACCAATAGTCAGTAGTTTTTCCAGGTTTAGTTTTTCAACTCCCTTTTTCTCTTTTGAGCTATCTTTCTGATAACTTAATTCAATTGCTCGAATAAGCCGGCGCGGATTCCGACGGTCAGAATAATTTAGAGTGGCTGTTTTATCCGGGTCAAGCCGGGCAAGAAGATTAAACAGATCCGCAACCGTTAAATTTCTCAGACGCCAACGCAATTCCCAATCGGGAGGCATCCCCAAAGTTTCAATCCCGTCCGTGATCGCCTTAAGATAAAAGCCGGTCCCTCCCACCAAAACCGGTAACTTATCTCTTTTCCAGATATCTTCAATCGCCCATTTGGCAAACTTACAATATAAGGCAACGGAAAAATCCTGATTTGGTTCGACTAGATCAAATCCCCAAACAGCAACATTGCCGACTTTATAGACACCAATTGTTACTTTCTTATCCAGAGATTCTCTAATTTTATATTCAATTTTAGAATTTAGAATTCTGAATTCAGAATTTGACGCTAATTCTTTACCGGTGCCAATATTCATTCCCCGGTAAACCTGGCGGGAGTCGGCCGAAACGAGCTCGCCATCAAAATTTTTAGCCAAATGCAGCCCGAGACTGGTTTTACCGGTTGCCGTCGGTCCGCAAATTACCAGTAATTTTTTCATTCTTCTCCTGCTTGTATTTTAGCACCGAGGCGGACTTAAAGACACACCGTAACCCGCAGACTCACTCCCACCCATCTTTTATCTTCATCTTGAAACTCGGAAATCCGCTAGAGCTTCTTGATTAGACGCCCAATATTTTCATACCCGACGTGTCTTGACCTGAACTAAAGAAACTACTTTTATTAACACAAAAAAAAGGTTAGAATAATAAAATAATGAATGACGATCAACTTAAAATTACCGTACTAGGAGGCCAGGAAGAAATCGGCCTTAACTCTACGGTGATCGAGACAGCAGACGACATAGTCATCATCGACCTTGGGAATAACTTTGACGATGAATGTTTCGGCCTAGATTACTACATCCCCAATATCGACCTGCTTGAAAGTAAACTTGACAAGATAAGAGGACTGCTTATAACTCATGGTCATTATGACCATCGGGGCGCTCTTCCCTTCCTAATTGACAAGCTCGGCTATCCGCCGATTTATGGTTCTCCCTTTACCATTCAATTGATTAGGCAACACTTGAGAAGATTTAAAAAAGAAAAATTGACTCGCTTTATTCCTCTTTATCCCCGTCAAGAAGTAAACCTGGGGAAAGTAAATATAAAAGCGATTCATTTGACCCACAGTATCATCGGCAGCTATGGATACCTTCTAAAAACTAACTATGGAAATATTTTCCATACCGGTGACTTCAAGTTAGACGAGGCCCCTTTCCGGGAGAAAGTATCTGATTATGATTCCCTTCGGCAGGCTAGTCAAGAAAATATTCTTGTCGCAATGATTGACAGTACCAGAGCGAATAGAGAGGGTCACTCAAGATCAGAGACTTCTATCGCCGAAAATTTAGATAAACTGATTAAGAAATCGGCCGGAAGAGTCATCGTCAGTACCTTCGCCCAAATGATAACGCGTATCAATCAAATCACGCTTATTGGTAAAAAGTATGGGCGGCAAAGTTTCATCAAAGGAACAACCTTGGAGAAAACAATCAGAATTGCCAAAGAAATGGATCTGCTGGACAGAAGTTTGAAATTTAAAGACGCTGAAGAAATGAAAAACTACCCTGATTCGCAAATCCTGCTGCTGGCCACCGGCAGTCAGGGCGAAGAAAAAGCAGCCTTGAAGCGAATGCTTGAAGCAAAAACAGGTAACTTTAAGATAAAGCCGACTGACACAATCATTCTTTCATCTTCTTCAATCCCCAGCAATATCGTCACCATCCAAAAAATGGTGGACAGCTTCGCCGACCGCGGCTGCCGGGTATATACCGATGACATTATTGACATTCATGCCGGCGGCCACGCTCATCAGGATGAACTTAAAGAAATGATTCAATTACTTAAACCGCGATTTATACTGCCGGTTGAAGGCTATATTTCCTTTCGGCACCAACTGGCCCATCTTGCCCACTCACTAGGCTATCAAAAAGGGCAGTTAATCTTGGCAAAAAATAACCAGCCAGTGATTATTAATCAGCGAGGTTTTAAGAAAACAGGCGGCAAAATGAAAAAACCGGGAGTAGTAATCAGTGACCTGGTAGTCAAGGATGGATCGGAAATTATCAATCAAAGAAAAAAAGCTGCTCAACGGGGACTGTTAACTGTCTTAGTCCATCCAAGAAACGGAGAAATTAAAATTAGCTCTTGGGGCGTGCCGAATATAGTTTTAAGACAAATTAAAAAGAATTTGCTTGGCATGAAAATACCCAAAACCGAACTCAAGAAAATACGAATAATGATTAAAAAATTACTGCTAAGACACTTTGAGGAAGAATTGATACCGGTAATCAATGTTGATTCCTTTTAACTTTCTTTAACCGACAATTTTTTGTTTATCAATTTTTCCAAGACCGACCACCTTCGTTTTTTCTCCTGGTAAGAAATATTATCTTTAAATTTAAAAGCAGAAGTTCCGGGGCGCGGAGAATACATAGCAATATAGGCTTTTTCAAAACCGATTTTTTGGCAGAGTTTGACCGTGTTTTCAAAGGCTTTTTTGGTTTCCCCCGGAAAACCGACGATAAGATCAGTGCCGATCTTTATCCCCGGAATTTCGTTTCTGATCTTTCTGACTAATTCCCAATATTGTTCAACCGTGTAAGGCCGATTCATATTTTTAAGTATTGTGTTGTCACCTGATTGCAGGGGCAGATGCAAATACCGGTCAACCTTCGGCAGTTTCATCGCTTGGATAATATCGTCGGTTAAATCCCAGGGATTCGACGTCAGAAAAGAGATTTTGGTTATCTTTTTAATTTTATGAACGGCTCTTAATAGCAAAGAAAAAATCGAAATATCTTTGATACTATGACATGAATCATGATAGCAAGAAATAATCTTATCTTTTTCTTCTTTGGTAAAATCTTTACCGTAAGTATTGACATTTTGACCGAGTAGAATAACCTCCTGCCAACCTTTTTTGCCGAATTCTTTTATTTGACAAAGAATGTCTTCAAAGGGAAAAGAAATTTCTTTACCTTTGGCATATGGGACAACGCAATAACTGCAAAAGTGATTGCAGCCGGTCATGATTGGCACCAAAGCCTTCTGCTTATCCTTTCGGGTCTTAATAGCTTTCATCTTTTTAAAATCCCATTCCCACCAGGGCCTAAACTCAGCCACTTGCGGCAGCCTTTGTTTTAATTGTTTGAAAGTATATCTCTTTCTTTCTCCCATAGCTGACCCGACCATACAACCGCTCAGAATTATCTTTGGTCTTTCAAGTTTTAGATTTCGAATTGTACTTTCGCATTTTGTATTTTTAATTTTAAATTTACTAATATTATTAACCAATCCGAAAACCCGATTTTCCGCTGATTCCCGGACCGAGCAGGAATTAATCACTACCTCATTCGCCTCTTGCCAGTTTTTTACCTGTTTCCAACCCCGGCATTCGTAGCCAGCGGCAATCATCTCCGACTCCGCCTCATTCATCTGACAGCCAAAAGTCTTAATGTAATATTTCTTAACCTTAGATTCCATCTTACGGAATTTTTTAAATTCAAAAACAAACTTTTTAGGTATTATAACGCATAAGAGCGAAAGAAGCGCTAGAACCACCTCGTATAGGAACGAAAAAAGAAGACAACCGAGGTTCAAGAAGAAAACCACATCGGGTGTAGAGCTTAGTGTGGTTTTTGAAGTATAAGACCATGTTGTCCCCCATATAGCCGCATACCATTTGGAACTTTCTTATGAGAAACAAGTGTTTTGCAAACTTCAAAACCAAATTTCTTAGCAATTTTTTTAGCATATATCAAAGAAACTTTTAAATTAATCTCATTGATGCGAGCAGGAAGTTCCAAATACCTGCCTTTTAATTTAATCAATTCTAAGAAATTATCTAGTAAATATAAAAATTTAGAAGCTCTATTAATAGAGAACTTATAATATCTACCAAAATAAAGAATTGCTAATCCGTTAGGTTTGAGTATTCGGTATGCTTCCTTAAAATAATTTTCAAAAATCTCAATTTTCTCAACATGCTGCAAAACAATAAAGGAATAAACAAGGTCAACCGAATTCTCATCTAAAGGTATATTTTTACCGTCGGTTTTAATTAACTTGAAATTATGAACTCCTCTTATCTTTAAATCATCTTCTACGATAGCATTACTATCATGGATATCAATCCCAATAGCAGTATTAAAATGTTGCGCGGCTGATAGTAACATCCTTCCTCCACCATGCCCAATTTCTAGAACAATTTTTTCTTCAGGATTTTTTAAGAATATGGCGAGTGGATAGGCTATATGTAGTGAAAAATCCCAATGGCCTTGTACAAGTGCTGAATCAGCATTCTTTGAACTAGTAAACCAGGTAAAAAAATCATTTCTATTTTTTTGTTTAGCGATTTCCCTTTTGAAGCCTTTAATATGATTCTTTTCAATATCTTTTGATACTGCCATAATGCTATCTGATTTCGCCTGACTCTTTTTTATACGAAGTGTTTTGTAACTCAAATAAATCCTGCGTATCATACGAGACGATTGTCTCTTCTTGCTGACTCCAAATTATTTTAGCACTTTGGATAACAAAAATTTTATTCGATATGGAGTCCTGATTTTAATCTTATCAGGATTAGGTTTAGTTTACATAAACGTACTGCATAGCAGTGTTATGTGACCCCGAACAAAACACAGCGAAGTGAAAACACAGCGGGGTGCGTAACGAAGCGGCGCACGTTGCTAATTTGCCCGTAACATCTGCTTGGCTTTTTTTAAAAATACAATATCTCTTTTCTGAATAAAAGAACCCTCATAATTTTTTGGTTTATCATTTTCAACTTTGGAAATTGCGTCCCTTAAAGGCAACCAAACGAGTTTAAATCCTTGACTTAATTCCTTTTCCGTGAAATCAGGCTTACCTTTTGAGATTACTTTCCCAAGATAACAATATGATATTTGTTTCAAATTCCATTTTGAGCGAAATTCAATAACCTGACCAATTTCACCTGTGACTTCTATTTCACTTCCGACTTCCTCTTTAACTTCCCTGGCTAGCGCTTTCGTTCTATCCTCACCAACATCGATACCACCTCCAGGAAGTTTATGATAGTTATATTTCGAAACAAATAGCAAAGGAATTAGGCCATTCTCATCAAAAAGTACAGCTCTTGAAGCTTCCCTAATTTCCAAAGTTGATTCATCACTAGGAAATTCTTTATCTTTTATTTCTTTCAATATTTCCATAACAAATTTGGAGAAGAATGTCTGTCAGGATTTCTTTTCAAAAGTAAAATTTTTCGCCAAATTTGACGATACCAATTACGGTAGCATATGTTTTCATAATAGCAGTTTATCTCACTATACTTCCGGCGGGAATTTCTTTTTCAGGATATAACAGTACCGGCTGACCATTTACGTCAGCGGCAATAATCATTCCATGACTTATATAGCCTCTGAAAGTACGCGGCTGGATATTCATCAAAACCGGCATTTCTTTACCTACCAGCATTGATGGATCAGTAAAAAACTCAGCCATACCAGCGATTATTTGTCTTTCCTCGGAACCAACGTCAAAAATAAATTTGAGTAGCTTAACGGCATCAGGAACTTTTTCTACAGATTTTACCTTGCCGATTTTAATCTCGAGCTTCTTGAAATCGTCGAGTGTAATCATAGTCATATTAATATTAATTCAATTTAATAAGCTTTGCTAGGAGCCGATTTCGTACAACGGCCCGAAGGAAAATTTTAAAGTTTGATTTTTTGGCGTTGCATAAACTTACTAACCACTGTAATTATTTCAGGAAATTCTTTTTTGTTGACGTCTTCTCCAAAATGTCCTTCGTCGCTGTACTCATGATATTCAGCATTGGTCTTTTCTTTAATTAACAATGGCTCAGAAATTGGGATGTATGGATCGTCTTTTGACGCAAATATTACTATCTTTTCGGCATTTTTTTTAATTTTGTCCCATTGCCAAGGTTGGTTAAAATATCCGCTCTTCTTTTCATATTCATCACCCAAATCCGTATAACAAACACCAACTAAGATTGCGAGTTTACATTCATTTTCTTCAAGATATCTTAAAATCGCCACCGCCCCAGAGGAGTGGCCAATTAAAATCGAATCTTCGGTAGATAACTTTTCTTTGATGAAAGGAAGCCAATATTCTTTTCTTGCCAGGTCTGGGTCGGGCATGTTTTCCGCAATTACATCTAATCCTAATTTCTCCAATCCTCTTTTGACATTTTGGAACCAATTATCAGTTATGTATGTTGTTCCATTTCCCGGAATAATTATTGCTTTCATAAGATATTAAGGCTAGTTGGCTGACATAAAGTGTACGATTGCAAAGCCAAAAAATCAAATTAAATATGACGTATCGGCTTAAACGGAGTCCACGAAATGGATTTGGGAAACCGAAGCGCTACAAGGTTCCCGCATAAGCCGTGTTAAGTAAGCCGAGCGATAGCGAGAGTGCAATGTGCCGACCGAACGAAGTGAGGAAAAGTCTCTAAGAGGCACGTCATTGTTCATATCTTTTAACTAATTTTAAAGCAAACCGTTTAGTTTCCTCGTACTCTTTTTTAATTAGTTTTTTGGCTGTATCCGTATGTAATTTATTGAAAAAAAGGTCAATTAAGTCCAAATACTTAAAACAGGCTTCCTTTAATGATAATTCTTCTTTAGAATACATCATAAATGATCTTGCTGTTGCCAATTCATTGAATGCATCCATTTTGTCCGCATCATAAAACAATTTTTCATCTTGTGTTTTTTGCTCTTTATCATGGGAATCAATAACTTTTACAACAGAATCTATCAAATCCTGAGGAAATTCTGGAATCGATTTAAGAAGTTCATTTACATATTTTGCTCCTCCAGTCCCATGACTCTGAGAGTCTCTTTTTACATCATGAAATAGAGCAGCTGTTAATAAAACCAGCTTATTCCCTCGCTCATATTTAAGTAATTTTTCAACATTTCTATAAACATCCGTTACATGAGCAAAGTCATGAAAATGTTTTCCTTTCCCCATAATTTCTTTTGATTTTTCTTTCAACCTTTCTAATAAAGTTTCTTGTCTCATATTTTTACCAATGACATTTTACTATTTAATAATTTCTATTTAAAGAATAACGCATCATTCAGTGGTTGTTTTTTTCCTCGAGAATCATTTTAAATTCTTCATCATTCAAATCGAGTAATTTTGAATCTCTCGAAACCAGCGAATCAGTAATTTCTTCTCCATACCAATCAGGAATTTGAAAAAAGCTTGCTTCTTCTTCCGAACTAAACTCGACTTCGATTTTTCTTAGACCTTCGTATTTACCGTGATATATCTTAATGGAAACGTCGGGATCAGAACTAATATTGTAACTCTCTCTTACTATTGTAGCAGAGCAAAGCCGCTTTAGTTTTCCGAACTCATGTTTAAAAATCGCCAACTTTGTTTTAATTGCTTTCAACTTATTAATTATTTCTTTACGTTCAATCTCATATTTGTTGCCAATCTTTTGAACACGCAGTTCAATCACCTCATCTCGGTAAATATAATAGCGTTCACAAACTACCGATTTTAAATTACTTAAATCAGGCATCTTTTTAATCAAAAATTTCCGCTCGATTTCGTTACCCAGCTTTTTTTGATTCATTATGATTTTTAATTTTTAGCCAGAAAAATAGACGGGTATAATTTATTCTTTTTACGAATTATTTTCGTAATTTCATTAAAACCCTGCGTATTATCCGAAAAGATCGTTCCTTCTTGCTGACTTAAAATTATATCAGCACTTGTAACAAGTAAAAGAAATTAGTTTGCCAATATTCAATTATTCTTTTCCGGTAGCTTACTAAATTTTATTCTTTCCTTAACATGAGCAATAATATCAAGTGTCGTCTTTATCACAACCAGCATTACCAGCAAGAAAACAGGCGCATTAAAAAGAACAAAAATAAATCCGCCAAACAAAATCGATAAATGCATTATCACCACCCGGCCATAGGGCTGAAACATCAGATTTTCGAGATTGGACTTGAGATACTCTTTTCCGAGAAGGTAATTTTGAATAAAAGAAAGTCCGTGGCTTACAAAGAAACCAATAATTCCAAAACACAAGGGCTTTAAAACACCCGGTAAATAATCCATACCGATTATATTACCGGGACTGGTTAAGGCTAAAATAGCCAGACCGTGAATGAACATAAAACCGCCGAAATGAACGATGAAAAATACAATGACAAACAACCTATAAATAACCCCAGGGAAAAGCGTTAAATTCGCATGAATATTCTTCACGAAAAGCATTTTTAAAACGTTGTATAAACCGATAACGCCGCTTTCACACCAATATAAAATCAGAATATCTTGAACACTCCAGCCGAAAAATAGAATACCCAGTAGAGGAATTAAATTCACTACAGCAAGATAAATAACGGAAGGGTACATTAATATTGGCATTACATCACTATTCTATAACCCAGTTTGATTTCTCTCAAGTTTTAATTTATCTATAGCCAGTAAATGCAAAAGAAAAGCACCCAAGAAAAAGTGCGATTCCAGAAGGATATTTTTGCCTGAAATTATCTCAGGCGCCTTAAAATGCAAAGAGCAAGCAAGATAAGCCGCCAAAAAGGCAATTTTAGGAAGGAAACTTTTTTGCCGGTAAATCTGGGCAGATAAAAGAATCATTAAGGGGATCAGGATCACATAGTGATGAATCCAGACAAAACTGGGTAAAAATAGCGTCATTACCGTCAGCAAGCCAAAGTAAGAAACCGCCTGATTTTTACTTCTCAGAAAAGTAATCACCAGCACCAAAGAGATCATAATCCGAGTTGCTAACCGGAAGAGATCAGCTATTTTTAGACGAAGCAAGAAGCTGTTTAAGGATTGATCGAAATACGAGACCGTTCCGGCCTTAAAAAAGAGATTCTGACCAATACGGCCAAAATAATCAGTAATCAAGCCCGGTTTAAAGAAAATCGCTGTCAGTATGATTCCTAAAAGACAGGTAGCAACAAAAGCAAGACAAGCTTTTTTCTTTTTCTCCTTAATAAAAAAAAGAACCAGTACAGCGGGGAAAATTTTGATCAAGGAGGCAGCAGCCAGCAAAACTCCGGCCGGAATGTCTCTTTTTCTAACCAATAAAATGTAGGAAAAGGTAACTAGAAAAAGGATTACCAGATTGATCTGGCCTAAGGTAAGGGTAAACTTAGTCGGAAAATACTGAATAAAAAGCGTGCCAAGTATTAAAAAAGCAGGCCAACTTATCTTTTTAGTAAACCAAAGCCTAACTAACAGAAGGATGGTACCGAAAAGGCCCAGTAGAGAAATAAAAAGTAAAACCCAAAAAGAAACGGTTTTTGGTAACAGCAGCAAGAAACTGAAGAAGATGAGGGCGGTCGGCGGATAGTTAAAAGGGGGGATATCGGCAGTGGGTAATTTTTGATAAACATTCCCTCCGTCCACGGTAATCCTGGCTGCCTGCCAATAGACATTAAAATCAATCGGCTCTCCTTGCTGAAATAAAAAATATAATTTAGTCAGCTGCTGACCTAGGGCGACTAAGAAAAGCAGCCACCAAAAAATAGCCGTTTTTCTATTCATCAACCAAAATAATATACAGCAATTAAGTAATTTGAAACTTGGATTTTCTCATTGACGGCTTGAGTTAATCGATTGTCTCTGGTAAAGATTCGTGGTATACACCAGAAATACTGAAAGCTAACACCGCTGATACCAAAAACACCAGAGCAATCCCCTGTCTTTTTGTATTAATAGCCTCGGCCACTCGAGTAACAAATGACGGGGAAATACCCAGTCCTAAGCAGATATTAGCAACCCGATCAATATAAGAACGGCCTTGCAATAGTTCCTGAGCAACGGCCGCCCTAGCCATAGCCGTACCCAAATTAGCTAAGTTTAATGACGAACTGTGTTTCCTAAACCAAGTCTCATGTAATTCCTTAGGAGTTGAAACAATTGTTTCTGTCAGTTCGGTTAATTCTGGCATAGTTAACAGGTGCAACTAATTAAAAACTTTGCCCGGTAATTATTTCCAAATTAAATTCAGGAAAGTTTTTCCGTAACCGGCTTTAGCTTTTCTTCTTTAACTTCAACTTTAATATCCTTAATCAGTTTAACACTGATAGAGGCAACTTTGGCTCCAGAGGAAACCACAAATCCCATCAGTAGAAAATAAAGACTCATATTGGTTAAATCATTAACCAGTTCATCCGGCAGCAACTTCATCTCCGAACTGTCCTGTTGGGGCGAAGCGATATTTTTCGGTAGGGACAGGCCATCCGGCAAACTCATACCTTCAGGTAATTCAAGCTGAAGGCTTTGCTGGCCGGGTAGACTAATAGCCGGCATCTTAACATGAAAAAGACGGGGAGCTTTTCTGTCTCCGGTAAAAACTTGATAGAGGGAAAACGTGCCGGCAACGATAGTAACAATTCCCACCAGCAGTAAAAAATAACCGATAATTTTTTCGGTAGCCATAGAAACCTCCTTTTGTTTATTTTTCTAACTTGAAGCGCTGCTATAACGCTTCAGCGCATAGCGCCAAAACTTAAGCGATAAAACTAAGATTAAAAAACCGAATCCGCATGATCCAAATATGATTGGCCAGCTTGACAAGCCCATTAAAGCTTTAGCCGGTACGGTTACGACAATCACGACTGGAAATATTAGAGTCAGCAGCAGCCTCAAGCCGGGTGAATAAATGTCAGTCGGAAAGCGGGCTAAATTAAAAAGGTCCCGCCAAATCCAAACCAAATGATCAACTTCGGTAGTAATGACACCGATTGAACTGACAAATAGGTGAACTGCAAAACCGACAATCAGAGAATTAAAAAAAAGAAGGGAAAACAGCAACAGGTCTAACCAGGAAAAGGTTAACTGGTAGGCAATCAGATACCAGACTGTAAATCCGATAAGGGGAAAGAGGGTCACAAAATCGAAAAAGTCCGTCCAGGCAAAAAGAGGCCTGAAAAAAGACGGCAGCGGTTTTACTAAATCTAAATCAAAATCACCGCTGACGATCCGCCAGCGGAAAACATAAACCCCGCGAAAAAGAAATTGGCAGGTAATATCAACCAGATTAAAAACTAAAAAAAATAGGATTACTTGCTCACGGGTATAACCGGCAAGCGTCTCGGAAGCAGCGAGAACGGAGAAAAGAAAAAGGGAAAAGAAGAAAAAACGGACAATTTTACCGATCAAAAAAATAAATCCACCCCAGTTACTGGTTAATTGATCCTGGGCCGACATTTTAGCCATCAATAACCAAACTTTTAAAAATTTTTTAGCGTTTTTCATTTAAAAAAGCGCCCAAACAGTAAATCATCCACCATAAGCAGTATAGGTTTTTATCCCTTTAATCCAGGTTTTTTTAAGGATAACCCAGAAAGAAATCACCCAAAATAGAGAGATCATGATTAATTTAAGCTGTTGCCTCGGATCAATCTGGCCAAGCCAGATTTTAAGCGGAAAGAAAATCAGATAAGGAAAAGGGGTCAGGGAGGCGATTTTTACATAAACAGCCGGCAAGACATCAAGAGGGAAAATACCGCCTGAGAAAAACTCCAGAAAAATAATCCCAAACAGCCAGCGCGGCGCCCACGGCTGGTCAACCCAAAAGGAAAGCAGCGACAACCAGAAACTGATCAGAAAATAAAGAATAATCGAGATAAACGATGCAACTAAAAAAGCAACAAAAGTAAGCTGACTTTTGGGCAGATAGAGAGAAAATTTAAAAAACCGGAGGACAAGCGCAATTTCGAAAAAGGAAAAAGTCAGGTTAAGCAATTTATCCACTAAATCACGCGTAAAGTAAATCTTCATAATTCCGATTGGTTTAAGCAGATCTTTTACCAGTTCTCCGGAATTTATCCGGCCGGCCAAATCGGCTGTCCGGGAAGCCAAAACAACACCCCTTAAAAAGGCAACCCCAATGACATAAGTTAATATCTGTTCTTTCCGGTAGCCTAAAAGTTCCGTCCGGCCGGCGTAAAGTGCCAACCATAAGAATATCAAGGCTAAAAAGCTAATCAGGTTTCTAAATCGCCAAAGGACAAAACTCAGGCGATAGGTGAGATATTCCTGAAAAACGGTTTTGCCAAAAAAGAAGTATTTTCTCATCACTCTATTCTAAATTACTAGGCATAATCCTTGCCGGTAAACAGTTCCCGGATGATATCTTCAATCTTTTCTTCTTCTAGCGTCAGGTCGGCGACCGGAAACTGGCGCAGCAGTTCGGCGGCCGCCATGGGTGCCGTCGCTCTTTCCACTGAAAGAATCGCTTTGGGAAACTGATATTGTTTTATTTCGCCGA
Organism: Bathyarchaeia archaeon; assembly: GCA_035529595.1. Taxonomy (GTDB): domain Bacteria; phylum Patescibacteriota; class Microgenomatia; order PFEM01; family JAFGMK01; genus DATKWK01. The sequence goes on along the minus strand of DATKWK010000017.1, from coordinate 278,796 downwards.
TCTCTGATAATTTTTTTGGGTCGATTTCTTTGGCGAAAACGACCGAAAGAACCTTATGATCAGCATATTTTTGGATTATTTCTGCCAATTTACCGTCAAAAACTAATTTTCCTTTATCGATAATAACCACTCTTTCACAAAGCTCTTTAACATCGCCCATGTAATGAGAAGTTAGAATGATAGTCGATTTATACCGCTGGTTATATTCCTTGATAAAATCGCGCATCTTTTTTTGCATCACCACATCCAGACCAATGGTCGGCTCATCCAAAAATAAGACTTTAGGCGAATGGATCAGAGCGGCAATCAGTTCGCATTTCATCCGTTGACCGAGGGAAAGTTTACGGGTCTGAACCCGCAAAACCTCTTCAACTTCCAGGAGTTTGGTTAATTCGGAAAGAACTTCGTCGTATTTTTTCTTGGGTACCTCATAAATTTCCCGATTTAGGATGAAAGTTTCAATCGGCGGCAAGTCCCACCAAAGCTGATTTTTCTGGCCCATAACCAACGAGAATTGCTTTTGGAACTCAGGCTTTCGATCCCAGGGGTTAAATCCCAGAACATCAACCTTACCACCGTCCGGATAAAGCAATCCGGAGAGGCACTTTAAAGTCGTGGTTTTGCCGGCGCCGTTGGGACCGATGAAGCCGACCAATTCCCCTTCGTCAATAGAAAAGGAGACATTATCAACCGCTTTAACAGTTTTGTACTTCCTCTTGAATAAAGATTTAAGAGACCCCAGAAGACCGGGTTCTTTTTGATGGACCTTGTAGTATTTCCTAAGATTTTTTACTTGAATGATCGACATTTCATCTCCCCTAGTGATTATAGTTTAAGAACTGGCTGATTGGTAGTGCCTCAAACCCCTCTGCCAAACCAAATCAGAAACAAAATATAGAATTAAAAGAATCGCCGCTCCCAAAAACAGGTAAAACCAACTAATTTTCCCCAAAAGAAAAGCCGTCGGAAAATAAGCAAAAAACAAGATCGGCAAAAAGAAAGTCAGAAAAATCCGAACCGAGGGAGCGTAAATCTCGGCTGGATAACGACTAAAATCAGTAGTATCAAAAACCAGGTCCATAAAAGCTCGAGAATCAATAAAAAACAGAGCCAAAGAGGCAAAAATAAAATAGAGAAAATAGGCGATCCAGTAACCAATTAGCAAAAAGGCAAAAAAAGCCAGAAGTCTCGGAAAGACAATCCGATTAGTAATTTTTAAAAAGGCAAAAACAAAAACAAAAAGAGAATTAGCCAAACTGCCCCAACTAGTAAAATCAATTAACTTAAAAGAGGCGGTAAAACGGGGGCTCAACGGTTTCAAAAGTTGATAATCAAACCGACCCCAACGAATATCGTCGACAAAAGTTCTTAGGTTTTGAATAAAGGTTGACCAAGACAAAAGAAAAACAACCTCCTGAACACCGGTTAAAAAAACAATTTCCCAAAAAGTCCAGCCGCCCAAATTATTGACCCGAGAAAAGATAGTCAGCAAAAAAACGATCATCGTCGCCAGCCAGATAATCGGTGCCAACCCCATAACCATGGCATTAATTCTAAAAATGAAGAGGTCAATCAAGCTAAACTTAACAAAGAGATGGTAAATCCGAAAATAGCGCTTCAGTCTATTGACCCACCGCTTCATATCTTTTTAATCCTTTCTGCCAAAAGCGTTTTAGAACCCAATAACCTAAAAGTAACCAGAAAAAGACTAACAAAAATCCCCTGGTCATTTCCCAATTCGACAAAGTCCCCTGGTAAATCTTAACCGGAAAGTAAAGGACGTACTGAAAAGGCAAAAAAAGAGCCGCTTGTTTCAAAAAGCCAGGCAAAATATCCAAGGGCATTAACTCGCCGGCAAAAAAACCAATAGTTAAACTAACCACGGTTTCAAACAAGCGGATATCCGTCACCCAAAAAGAGAAGCTGGCCATAAAAATATTGACTAGAAAGTTAAGGGCTAAAGAAAAAGGTAAGAATAAAAGAAACAGCAAAACAGTTTTGACTGAAGTGATTTCAAAGACATAAGGAACAACAATTAAGGCAATGACTAAAAAAAACAACCTCATTAAGCCATCAAAGAGTCGGTCAGCTCCAAACAAAGAAAACCAATATTTGAGATAACTGACCGGCTTGACCAGATAGCGGGAAAGCTGGCCGTTTTTAATTTCTTCCCCAATCGCTCGGCCGGTATTGCCCCGATTGGCAAAATGAATCACTCTGACCATCACTAAATAAGTGACCATTGAAGGAAGGGTGTAGCCACCAAAGCTTTCGACTTGATTAAAAACTGCCCCCCAAATAAAAATCAAAACCACTAAATAAACCACGTTCCGCATCATGTGGGCTAAAAATTCAGCCCGATACTCAAGACTCCTTTGCCAAGAGATTTTGAAAATCGCCCAATATTTTTTCATCGGTTTTTAGGAACTGGCTGATTGATAATGCTTAAGAGCAAACTGCCAAAACTTTTGGGAAACGATAAACATCACCAAGCAAATCACCAAAGCAACCGGCAGTTTCTCAAAGCCGGCTCTTTTCAAGAGTACCTCAACCGGAAAAGTGGCCACAAAGGCAGCCGGAATAATGTAGGTAAAAAAGAATCTGGCTCCGGTTTTAAAAATATAGACAGGAAACCGACCAACCTCGATCGTCTCGGTAAACAAATCGCTTAGATTAAAAATCCTGATAAACCAAATATTAGTGGTGGCAAAAATAAAAAACAGATTATAGAAAATAAAAATTCCCGAGAAAAAAAGCAGAAAAAAATTAAACCAATTTATCAAAGAAAGCCGAATCTGAAAATCGGCCAAATACCTGGCTATCAGGAACATTAGAAAAACCATTCTCGGATAATGATCAAATTCAAAATAGCGAGCCGAAACCAGAAACCGGGAGTTGATCGGCTTCAATAGGGCAAAATCTAGTTCGCCCTGGCGAACAAGCCGGGAAAACCGCCTCAAATTTGCCATCACAAAGGTATTAAAAAAATCGAAAAACAAAGCCTGAACACATACCAGAAGCAGAACCTCCCCTTTAGTCCAACCGACAATCTTTTCAACTTGGCCAAAGATCAGCTCGATTGAGTAAAATATCAAACCAAACCATAAGAAATTCATTAATGCCCAAGTTAAAACATTAAATCGAAACTCCAGATCTCTCATCAGGCAGTTGGTAAAAAAATGAAAATACAGCGAAAAATAGCGCTTCATCTTTATTGTCCGAAACTGGTATAAGCCCGCCGGCCGCGGGACCAAGTTATTTTATAAATAAAAAGTAAAATTCCTAACCAGAATAATTGAATTACTAATCCCTGAAAAATTTCAAAAACCGATAATTTATTGAAGTAGATCTCCAAAGGAAAAGAGAACATGTACCGAAAAGGTAAAATTTTGACAACTGTCTGGCCTAAACCGGCAGGAATAAAGCTTAAGGGAATCACCCGGCCGGAAAGAATCGTCCTAGCAGCCCAGAACAAACTGTCAATCGCATAAACCTCGGTAAACCAAAAAGATAACAATCCAAGACTAAGGCTTAAGGTATAGATAATGAAAATGGCCAGAATTATGGTTAATAAAACCAAAAATAAATTAACGGGCGAGAACTGAAAAAAAAGATATTGCCGAAGAAAAACGGCAACTATCGAGGTGGAAATCAGGCCAACCAGCAACGAGACTAAATGCCAGCCTAATTCCTGGCTAAACTTCTGCCAATAAAGAGAAATTGGCTTGGCTAAAACCGTCAAGATAATTTCTCCGTTCTGAATTTGATCTGTGATTTCATAAAAGGGCAGCCACAACGTTAACCAGTCCAAGAAAAGAGCAACAACATAATAAGTAATCAGCTCCGGCTTGGTATAACCGCCAAGAATTTCATTTCCGGAGATAGAAAACCAAACCGCAATAATCGTTACCAAGGAAAGAAGGTTACTAACCAACCAAATTAACATCGGTCCACGATAGACAAAAGCGTTCTGAACACTGACTCGACAAAAAGCCCAATACTTTTTCATAAATTGATTATAAACCAAGGGGAAAAGCCGAGCGAGACCAACGACGAAATCTAATTGATCGGATAAAGAAGTAACATTAAGCTTTACCGAACCGCCTGTTTAAGGGGTTTTCCGGCGACAAAACGCGGCGCCCGGTGGGCTTTAACGACTTTTTTCTCGCCGGTTCCTGGCACCAATACGGATTTATCCTTCACACTAACAACTTTGAAGGTTCCAAAACCGGAAAGAAGCACTTTTTCTCCCTTTTTCAGCGCCTTGATAACTTCATTCAAGAAGGCATCAACTGCTTCCTGAGATCCCTTCTTGGTTAAATGAGATTTCTTGGCTATTATATCAACTAGCTCCCTCTTAATCATGGGACCATCCTTTCCGGGCAGGGTGATTGATAAATAGTCGCTTTTCCTTTTAAACTAACACTGAATAACTAATTTGTCAAGATAAATAGGCAAAAATTAATAACATTTATTTTGCCTTCGTGGTTTCAGTGGTCCGCGACTCACGGATGCAAGTTACTTTAATTTGACCCACGTAAGCGACTTTCTTTTCTAATTCTTGACTAATTCTATGAGCCAACAGAGGCAGCTCTTTATCGGAAACCGCCTCGGGCTTAACCAGGACTCGCACCTCACGGCCTGCTTGATAAGCATAGGCTGCTTCTACCCCTTCTATATTAGAGGCGGTTTCCTCGATTTCAGTCATCCTTTTAAGATACTCCTCGTGGGGCTCGTAACGCGCACCGGGCCGGGCTCCAGAAACGGCATCAGCAACCCATACGATCCGCGATTCAGCCGAAGAAAATGGCTTATCTTCATGATGTTCTTCGATGCAAGAGATCACTTCCGGTGGTAAATGATATCGTTTAGCTAAATCAACCCCCAAATTAACATGGGTTCCCTCTTCCTCAGTAACGACTTTACCAATATCATGGAGGAGACAAGCCAAACGGATAACATTAACATTAGCCTTGAGTTCATTAGCGAGAGCAACTCCAATTTTAGTTACTTCGAGGGTATGGACTAGTAAATTCTGTCCAAAAGAAAACCTGAATTTATACCTTCCTAAAAGCTTCATTAAATCAGGATGGAGCCGGTAAACACCGGCCCGACGACAAAGTTCTTTACCTTGTTCTATAAGAAGATGTTCCACCTCCCCCTTGGTCCGTGTCACTACCTCTTCGATTCTGGAGGGGCGAATGCGTCGATCTTTAACCAGTATTTCTAAGGCCCGACGGGCAATTTCGCGCCTAATCGGATTAAAAGAAGAAATATAGACATCGCTAGTTTCATCCAGCTCAATCTCAACACCGGTAGCCTGTTCGAAAGCACGAATATTCCGACCTTCACGGCCAATTATTCTTCCTTTTATCTCCTCATCAGCCAGTCTTAGGGTAGAGACCGTATACTCTACTACCCAGTCAGTCGCACCTCGCTGCATCGCCTCAACTAAAACCTCTTTTGCTTTTTCTTCAGATCGTGCCTTAATTTCTTCTTCTGCCTCTTGAACCCGAACTGAAATCTCCTCCGCTAACTTCTTTTCTGTCTTATCGACAATGATTTTCTTGGCCTCTTCCCGAGTCAGGCCGGCGATCTTCTCAAACCTAGCCACCTGTTCTCTCTTGAGCTTTTCGATCTCTTCCAGTCTTCTTTCGACTTCCTTTCGGCGTTCCTCAATAATTCTCTCTCTCTCTTCTAAAATACCCCGCTTGCGTCCCATTTCCGCTTCCTGAAGTATAACCTGCTTTCTTAATTCTTCTGCTTCTTGCCCCATTTTAGCTGCACTTGTTTCAGCCTCAGACTTAATTCGCGCCGCCTCTTTCTTAGCCTGATCGATAAGCTCTTCTATTTGAACTTTGGGAACGGTAACTTTAACCTTCCTGAGTTTAGCCTTTACGGGCTCAGGAATCGGTTCCTCTTTAACCGGTTCTTTCGAACTAAATTCTCCAGTTAAAACCTGCTTAAGCCTGGCAAAAATTGAAGCCATAAACCCTCCTTATTAGGCAGTTTCCCGGCCAAAAAAAGAAGACTAACGCTTAAAGATTGCTTAAAAAGAGTAACCGCTGATCTTGGCTATTTTTGAGGTAATCATGATTAAGTGTCTTCTTATTTTTAGGACGAATCTGCCCAGTGCTATTATTAATCCTAATATTAAAACTACCTAATTTTACCGCTTTTTTAAAAATGAATCAATCACCTTCCTAATAGTTTGCCAACCGAAACCATGCCGACTCAAATAAACCCCTATTTTCTGCCGCTCGCGACGATTGGCTATTCTCAACAAATGACTTTTTTTAAACTTCCTGACCACTAATTCTTGTCCGATTAAAAACTCATCTAATAATTCATCGACTGCTTTACGAGCTAGTTTTTCTTCGACTCCTTTCTGACGCAGTTCCGCCAAAACCATCTTTTTCCCTCGCGGCCGAAATTGGGCTCGCTGCCGACACCACCAACCTGCAAAAGCATAATCATCAACTAAACCCTGTTTTCCTAAATCGATCACTACTTTTTTAATCAGCTCCTCTTTTATCTTGTTGCTCTCTGTGGCAAAACCCAAAGCCCGAAACTCGATATTTAAAGCTTTCTTTTTCAAATAATCTCGGATTTCCTTTTCAGATCGAGGCCGAAAGGAGAGAAACCTCAACGCCTGATCGTAGAGGTTTTGGAGTTTATCCTTAAAAAACAAGTCTGCAACCTGATTTTCCGAAAGTTCCTGGCCAACTTTAAGACGGGATTTAACCGCTTCCTCAGCCGATAAAGCAAAACCAAATTTACCGTCAAGGTAAATATTGAAACGGAATTTTCCTTTTTGAGGTTTAATCTGAGTAATCTTGATCATAAGTCAATTTCTTGGAAATCTATTTGAAGAACTAAGGGCTAGTAAAACTACCTTTATTAACGGCAAAGAATTCTAATCCAGCCGATAAATACTATTTACTCTCTTTGACTTTGTTCCAGATTGCATCTTTCAATTTTCCCGCTATTTTAGGATTGTCTTTTAGGAAAAGTTTTGTTGCTTCACGACCCTGACCGACGACTTTATCTTCATAGCGGAAAAAGGCGCCTGACTTGGTTAACAAATCATAATTAAGCCCAAGGTCAACCAGATCACCTTCCCGAGAAATGCCGCCAACATTCATAATGTCGAATTCTGCCTCTCGAAAGGGAGGCGCGAGTTTGTTCTTTTTCACCCGGGCCCGGTGGCGCGAACCAATAACAATATCGCCCTCTTTGATACTTTCGATTTTCCGAAGATCAATAATCACTGAAGAGTAAAATTTAAGCGCTAGGCCTCCAGGCGTTGTTTCCGGGTTGCCAAACATAACTCCAATTTTATGACGAATCTGATTGGTAAATATAACAACGGTCTTGGATTTGGAAATCGAAGCAGTTAGTTTGCGCAAGGCTTGAGACATAAGACGGGCTTGAACTCCGATCATGGCGTCGCCCATCTCTCCTTCGATTTCCGCTCTCGGAACCAGAGCGGCTACCGAATCAATCACGACGACATCGATCGCCCCGGAGCGAACCAGAGTTTCAACTATCTCTAAAGCCTGTTCACCGGTATCCGGCTGAGAGACCAAGAGCTCATCTAAATTAACCCCGATACTTTCGGCCCGGCTTGGATCTAAGGCATGTTCTACATCAATAAAAGCAGCGACCCCGCCTTTTTTTTGGGCTTCAGCAATTACATGAAGAGTCAGGGTAGTTTTTCCTGATGCTTCAGGACCATAAATCTCAGCCACCCGGCCTCGGGGTAAACCGCCAATCCCTAAAGCAACATCTAAGGCAATTGAGCCGGTAGGGATAATATCTACTTTTCTAACTTCAGGTTTAGCGCCCAGTTTCATAATTGCTCCTTTACCGTACTGCTTTTCAATTTGCTCCATTGCCATCCTAACGGCTGTCAGTTTTTTGATATCTTGAACCATAATTCCTCCCGCGCTTAATTATTTAATAAAGAGACAGCTAACCAACTTATTGTAAAGATCAGGTTTAATTGTTTCCATCTTACCAAAATAAACCCGAAAAGAACAAGACCCACTTTTGTGATAAAATTAGAAAGTGTCGGAAAGTGGCGCACTTGTCCGCCGAAAATTTCGGGGCGTAGCTCAGAAAGGCAGAGCACTCGCATGGGGTGCGAGAGGTCACCGGGGCAGAACCGGTCGCCCCGACCGGTAAATTAGGTTTTTCTAAAAAGCCTCCAGGAAATCCCAAAATAGAGAATAGAAAGATTATAATATGACACTCATCCAAACTCTAATTTTAAGCATTATCGAAGGTATAACTGAATTTTTGCCGATTTCTTCAACCGGACACTTGATATTAGCAAATCGTTTACTCGGCGTTTCTGATTCCAATTTTACTAAGAGCTTTGAAATAGTCATTCAACTCGGTGCGGTTTTGGCGGTTGTCGTGCTGTATTGGAGGCGGGTTTTTACTGATAAAGAAGTTTGGAAGAGAGTAATAATCGCTTTTATCCCAACCGCAATTTTAGGGTTTATCTTTTACAAATCGATAAAAAAATATTTACTTTCAAACGGCGAACTAACTCTTTGGTCGCTTTTTCTCGGTGGAATCGCTTTGATTGTATTTGAGCTTTGGTATAAAAAGAAAAACTCTGCTATCGATATCGAATTACAAAAAATCGACTATAAACAGTCGATCGCCATCGGCATCGCCCAATCAATCGCCATGATTCCGGGAGTATCGCGGTCAGCGGCAACTATTGTCGGTGGTCTAATTATGGGAATTAGCCGCGAGACCATTGTCGAATTTTCGTTTCTTTTGGCAGCGCCGACCATGGCAACGGCCGCCGGTTTTGATTTATTAAAAAGCGCAGGCAATTTTTCTTTTAGTCAGTTTCATTTATTGACAATCGGCTTTATTATCTCCTTTATTGTTGCCTTGACAAGTATAAAATGGCTGCTCAACTTCATTAAGAGCCATACTTTCATTCCGTTTGGCGTATATCGGATTATTGCTGCTATATTATTTTGGTTATTTGTTATTCGGTAATGAGATTAAATCCAGTTACGAGAATCAAATAAGATTATGAATAATATAAAAAAATCTAGTTTACCGTTTGTCGTATTTTCAACCGGCGCCTGTGTCTTGGTCATGGAGGTTATTGCGACTAGAATTTTGTCTCCGTATTTTGGCAATACAATTTTTACTGTTTCCAGCGTCATCGGCGTCGTGTTAGCGGCCTTAAGCGTCGGGTATTACTTTGGCGGCAAACTGGCCGACAAATATCCTTCGGAAAAATTCTTCTACACCATCATTTTAACAAGCGGGCTAAGTGTTATCTTTCTTCATCTACTTAATCTGTTCTTACTGCCAACGCTTGGATATGGCCTCTCGATTGTGAGCGGGCCCATTATTTCTGCGGTTATTTTATTTTTTCTGCCCAGTTTACTGCTTGGTACGCTGTCCCCGTTTGCCATTAAGTTACAAGGATTACGTTTCCCTGAAAAGGGGATCGGGAGTATCACTGGGGAAATCTTCTTTTGGTCAACCTTGGGTAGTATATTCGGCAGTTTGTTTACCGGATTCGTACTCATTCCTCAATTCGGAATCAATCAAATTATTTTAACCATTGCCCTAATCCTCACGATTTTAGGACTAATCCCGCTTTTGAAACCTGGAAATTATTATAAATCACTTTTACCGATTGTTCTGTTTATCATAGTCGGAGTTTTCTTGATAGTTACTGTCTCTTCCTTCAAGAACAACAATATTATTTATAGCCATGACGGAGTCTATGAGAAAATCACGATTTACGATGAAGAATATAATGGAAAACCAACCAGGTTTTTCCGACAGGATCGCAATAATTCCGGAGCCATGTTCCTTAATTCTAATGAGTTGGTTTTCGGCTACACAAAATATTACGCGTTATATCAGATTTTCAAGCCCATGGTAAAAAACGCTCTCATTATCGGCGGGGGTGCATATTCAATTCCGAAAGCACTGCTTAATGATATTCCCGGCGCAACTATTGATGTATCGGAAATCGAGCCGTCCCTTTTTGAACTTGCCCGAAAGTATTTCAGGGTAACTGAAACAGAGCGTTTACACAACTATACAGAAGATGGGCGCAGACTGCTTCATGATACTGACAAGCGGTACGACTTGATATTTAGTGATGTCTACTATTCCTTATTTTCCATCCCCGCTCATTTTACAACTCAAGAATTCTTTAAAATTGCAAAAAGTAAGCTAAACGATGACGGTATATTCATCGCTAATTTAATAGGAGATTTATCGCAGCAGGAACCATCACTAATTATGTCGGAAATAAGAACATTCCAGACTGCTTTCCCAAACTGTTATTTTTTTGCCGTCGACTCGCCGGATAAAATCGAATCGCAAAACATTATTTTCGTCGGCTATAATAGTGATAAAAAGATCGACTTTAACGACCAAAAAATCACCGGCAACAAAAATCCGACAATACGGTCGCTGGGGAAGAAAATCATTAATCTGAGCAAATTTGACTTTTCCTCGCATCCGGTAATGACCGATAATTTTTCTCCGGTTGAATATCTGACGGCAAAGGTTCTCCACAAGGAAGAAAAATTATGAAAAAAGTCTCAGTTAAGATAAATGGCAAACTAATATCTACCGACGTAGGAAAAACGATTTTAGATACGGCTTTGGAAAATAAAATCGAGATTCCGTTCCTCTGCTACCATCCGGATATTGAGATAAAACATCATTGCGGGATGTGCTTGGTTAAAATTAGTGGTTTTGACAAACTTAAGCGTGCTTGTTCAACACAGGTAGAAAACGGAATGGAAATATTTACGGAATCACCAGAAATCAAAAAAGAAAGAGATAAAAATCTGCGATTAATTTTAAAAGAACATCTTTTAGAGTGCGACGATTGCGTCTGGTTTGAACATTGTAAACTTTTAGAATTAGTCAGAAAATTCGAAATAACGCCAAAAGGTAAAAAAAATGACGCCTACCAGGTTTTACAAACAGGAACAATTGTTTTCGATCAGACAAAATGCATCGGTTGCGAGAATTGTTTGAGCGTCTGTCCGGTTGATTTCTTAGACTTAAATAAGCTGGAAAAAGTAGAGCCGTCAAGCGACGAAAAAAAAGAGTGCATAAGTTGCGGACAATGCATTCTTCACTGCCCATTCGGCGCAATTGAAGGAGTTGGCGAATTTGAAGAATTAGAGCAGCTATTTAAAGACAAAAATAAAATTACGGTGGTTCAGTTCGCACCGTCTATACGAACAAGCGTCGGAGAAGAATTTGGGATGGAGATGGGAAAAATTGCAACTGGACAATTGGTTTCCGGACTTAAAAAACTCGGCTTTGACTATGTTTTTGATACGGCCTCGGGTGCAGACTTTACGACAATGGAAGAAGCCAATGAACTGATTGAGCGATTGCGAACAAACCAAAATTTGCCGGTTCTGTCTTCCTGTTGCCCGGCCTGGGTTAAATTTGTGGAATTCGACTACCCGGAATTTATTCCGAACCTGTGTACTTCAAGATCGCCCCAGATAATGCTGGGAGGGATCATTAAAGAATATTGGAGTAAAGAAAAAAATATCGACCCGAAAAATATTGTTGTTGTCTCAATCATGCCTTGTGTGGCTAAAAAATTCGAAATCAAACGAGAGGAATTAAAAATAGAAGGGCGCTACCCGGTTGATTGCGTTTTAACCACCCGAGAATTGGTAAGGCTGTTTAAGAAAAACAAAATTGATTTTAAAAAAATAATACCGCAGGAAGCTGACGATCCACTTGGGTCACCTTCCGGAGCGGGAGTAATTTACGGATCAAGCGGAGGGGTTTTTGAGTCGGCATTTCGAACGGCATACTTCAAAGTAACCGGAGAAGAAATGCCAAAGAATACCGTAAAAGAGATTAGGGGGATGGAGGGAATAAAGAAAAAAGAAATAAAGATCGGCGATGAGATTTTAAGGATTTGTGTAGTGAGCGGTATAAAAAATGCGCAAAAAGTAATGGAAGAGTTAAAAAATAATCCAGGGATATATAACGCCGTTGAAGTTATGGCCTGCCCCGGGGGCTGTGTCGGCGGAGGCGGTCAATCGTTACCGACAAATAAAAGAATAGTCCAAAAAAGATCTGAATCGCTATATTTCATCGACCAGCAGAGAGAACTGAAAGGCGCGCATAACAGTTTGGCGGTCAAAAAAATATATGCTGATTTGTTTTTCAATGATGAATCGGTTAAAAAAATACTCCACACTCATTTTGCGCCTCGAAAAAAATCAGAAATTAAAAAACTGAAAGATTCCAAAGAAACTCATGAATAATACCGAAACCTTAGCCATCAGCAGAGAAAAGATTACCGTTTTAATCCAATTTATTACCTTAGTGGGTGTTGCCACAATAGTCCCCTTATTTCACCAGCAGACGATTACCGGACCAGTTATCAATGCCACGCTTTTCGTTTCAACGATGCTTTTGGGGTTTCAAGCCGGAATTATCGTCGGTTTGGTTCCCAGTATAATCGCCCTTTCAGCCGGTCTTTTACCGCCGGTACTGACGCCAATGATCCCGTTTATTATGGTAGGGAACGCTATTTTGGTGGTGACTTTTAATGTTTTAAAGGACAGAAACTACTGGCTTGGAGTGATATTGGCCAGTATTTTAAAATTTGCTTTTTTGTCTGGTACCAGTTTAACAGTTGTCAATTTACTTTTGAAAAAGGAAATTGCCCGTCAAGCAGCAATAATGATGAGCTGGCCTCAGCTTTTGACCGCTATCGCCGGAGGAGTATTGGCATACTTATTCGTGAAATTTTACAAGAGGAGTTTTTGTTGTTAATGCCCTCAAAGAATAAAATATTTACCAGGATCAAGTTTCTTCTCTGGTTTCTAATTCTTATCCCGTTGCTAATATTAACAAGAAAAAATAGGTCCATATCCCAAGATTTAAAACCCTACCTTAATATCAATAAGCAAAAAATTTATGTAGAAATCGCCGATGATCCGCTGGAAATTACCCGAGGTCTTTCAGGCAAAGAAGCTTTGGAATCAAACCAGGGAATGCTTTTCGTTTTTCAGGAATCCAGACTGACCCCCTTTTGGATGAATAAAATGAAATTCAACCTGGATTTTGTCTTTATTAATGGAAGAGAAGTGGTTGATCTAGCAGAAAATATTCCCTTCCCCAAAACAGGAGAAGCACCCCAGGTAGTAATTTCGAAGAAACCTTTTGATAGAGTTCTGGAAATAAACGCCGGAGAGATTAAAAAATTGGATATTAAGGTTGGCAACCAGATCCTCTTTTTTCCTTAGATTCCCTCCCGTTTATCATTCTGACTCCGATTACTATTAGATGTTCAAAAAAGGCCGTCTTATCAAAGAGCCTGAGTAGCTACCAGTAATTATATCTGACTTAAACTCAAACCAAATGTTAAAATAACCTTATGCAGGAAATTTTTAAAGGAGTGATTTTCACCAAGCACGCTATCGAGCGCCTTTACCAACGCGGCATCGCCCAATCGGATGCCTGGTATACTTTAAGGCGGCCGGATACCAGTATTAGGGGAAAAACTCCGGGATCATTCAAGTTCTATAAGACCTACGGTTTGCAGAGAATCGAAATTATTGCCAAGCAGAATGAAAGAAGGGAATGGGTAGTCCTTTCCTGTTGGTCAAGGATGATCGGTGCCGGTAAACCGATTTTTACCCAAACGAATAATTTCCTCTGGGTAGTTACTAAGAAAATTTTGATAAAGATCTGGCAATTAATTAGAAAGCAGGTTTTTAATAAAAAGAGGGCCTCCAGAAGCCCCCGGGGTGAAATATGAAATGGTAAAGATCAAAAAAAATTATCCGCTTGAAAAGCATAATACTTTTCATCTTGATGTCAAAGCAAAATATTTCACTGAAGTCAAAGACGAAAAAGATATATTAGAAATCCTTAATCAAGAGAAATTAGCTAAGGAAAAAATCCTGGTTCTGGGTCATGGTGCCAATATCCTTTTCAGTCAGAACTTTGACGGTTTAGTCTTAAAAAATTCGCTTCAGGGGAAAGAGATAATCGAAAAAAACCGAAAAGAAATTATCCTGGAAATCGCCGGCGGCGAAGACTGGCCGACCTTAGTCGACTATGTTGTTGATAAAGAGTGGGGGGGAATTGAAAATTTAGCGCTGGTACCCGGAACGGCTGGGGCTGCCCCGGTCCAAAACATTGCCTGTTACGGCCATAATCTAGAAGATTGCTTTATTTCGCTTGAGGCTATTAACTTAATTACTGGCCGGAAGAAGGTTTTTAAGAAAACAGATTGCCAGTTTGCTTACCGAAGCAGTATCTTTAAAGAAAGACTAACGAATCGCTATCTGGTTACCAAGATCCGATTAAAGCTTGATAAAAACCCTAAGCCTGAAATATCCTATCACTCACGTTATGAATCGGTAGAAAAAGAACTGCAAAGAATAGCCAAAAAACCCTACACTATAAAAGATGTTTATCGAGCAATTGTCAGTATCCGGAAAAGGAAGCTGCCGGATATCAGAAGAGTCGGCAATGCCGGATCTTTTTTTAAAAACCCGGTCGTCAGTAAGAAAAAATTGAAAGAACTGCAAAAGAAGGCACCGGGCATTCAATTTTATCCGATCAGTAAATTAACCTACCCAAAACCAGATAGCTTGCCTTTAGAACAGGATAATTACGTTAAAGTCGCTGCCGGTTGGCTACTGGAAGAAATCGGCTGGAAGGGAAAAAGAATCGGCAACTGCGGTACTTGGAATAAACACGCTTTAGTCGTGGTTAACCATGGCCAGGCAACGCCTAATGAATTACTTTCATTTATAGAAACAATCCGGAAAGAGGTATTTAGTCACTTCGGAATTTGGCTCGAGAATGAAGTTGAAGTAATCTAAAGGGAAGATTCCCCAAAGCAGAAACAGGAGAAATACTTAAAAACCGGAAACGATAAACTTATTCTCCCAAAAGGTAAATTTTCTTTGTTCAAGCACTTTGATGATTGCCATGACATCCCCAAAACGCTTATCCAGTTTCTCAATTTCTTTTTTCGCCAGCCATTGGTTCCGACCGCCAGCAAAAGACTTAACCAGCTTTCCCAACGGCTTTTTAACCCGAAAAATAAAGAAAAATTTATCTTCTAAAAGCTCACCTTTTTCCGAAAAATCCATCTTATGTTCTATACCAGTCAAGGAAAACTGACCGGTTAGACCGGTTTCCTCCTGGAACTCCCGAACGGCAGTTTCCGAAACTGTTTCTCCAAAACGTATTTTGCCGGAGACAAAACCGTAATAGCCATAAAAGGGTTGCTTCAGTCTTTGCTGGACTAAATATTTCCGGACCCCGTTTGCCAGTTTAACACCACAAACGACCACACCGATTTTCGCTTGCTTTTCAAATTTTGCCCTCTCGGTGTCAAAACGGTTAGCAAACTCTTTACCCTGGTTAGTCAGACAATATTTTCCATTACCAATTTTCTTAACTAAAGCCTGGTTAACCAACTGCTTGAGATGAAAAGTGAAATGATCGGTCGGAATTTTGTCGGAGTTTAACTCGGAAAAACGAGCCTTCCGTTTAAACAACAGAGCCATCAAAACTTGAGCTTGAATAGAATGAATGTTAATTTCAAAACTCATCTTAGGGATATTGTAACGGTTTACCGCCCGGCGTCAAGTGAAGCCGACTTCACTAAAATAGCACCTTGACAAACCCAATAACTACTACTAGACTAATAGAAGTTATCTAAATTAATTATAAAGGAGAAATTATGGTTCAACGAAACCAGATCTATCGATGTAACATCTGCGGCAACATCATCCAGATTTTGCATGTCGGCGGCGGTCAACTGGTCTGCTGCGGCCAACCAATGGAGCCGCTGGTTGAAAAGACACAAGACCAAGGCAGGGAAAAACATGTCCCGGTGATTGAAAAAACCGAAACTGGAGTTAAAGTCAAAGTCGGTTCGGTCGCCCACCCAATGGAAGAGACCCATTTCGTTGAATGGATCGAGATCATCGCTAATGGTAAGACCTATCGTCAGTTTCTTTCACCTGGCCAGTTACCGGAAGCTGAATTTCCAGTCCAGACAAAAGAAATTTCCGCCCGGGAATACTGCAATCTTCATGGCCTGTGGAAAAACTAAAAAAGACAAAAAGGGCTAAAATATAAGCTTGGGAATTTTTTGTTCTTCTCCGGAAGAATTTGAACACTGGCGTCCTTTAGTCTCAAATTCAAAACATAGTTGATAATCATTTTTTGAAAGCTGAAGATAATCATAACTTTTTCCCGGCTTTGGATCATCAGGCAGTGTTTCTAAATATTGAGGGACTAATTGATTTAATGATTCAGGATAGACGTTATTTTTTACAAAATATTGTTCTAAAGCACCGCTGATTAATACCTGGTCGGCCATTCTTTGGCTGTCACGGGCTTGGGAAAGTTGCCCGACCGGATTAATAGCCACTAGAATCAAAGGCGCAAGAATACTAAGAAGTGATAACAAAGATATTAAAACCAAACCGATCTTTGATTTTTTGCTCGGCGAGAAAACAAATTCGCCTTTAATCCCCTTCAAGTGACGATAGAGGACAAAATTAAAAACCACTAGAAACAGACGACTTAAGAACGATAGTACAGACGAAAGAAGATTGGCTAAAGAGGCAAGCTTAAAAGGAGAAAGAATACCCGAGAGAAGCAATTTAACCGCAAAAAAAATAAGCATATAAACCAAGTTGACAAAAATCAAACGGCCAAAAACCGCCCACCATCTGCCTTTAATATATTGCCGGCTTTTTAAAAGAGCGTTAATTCCTTTTTGGTCTTCAAGAACAGCAATATAAGAAGCGGTAAAAAAACTGACAGCCAAAAAAATTGCCGGTACAACCAGCAGGAAAACAGCCCCTAAAATGACCAAGCCAGACCATGAATAAGTGGAAAATAGAGCACCGATCTTTTTCCGGCCCCGCCGGTATGACTCCCGAATGCCGATCTGTTCCGGCGAGGAGTCCAGGGTAAAAATCAGGGCTGCTTGGCTCCAAGCATAAATATAAACCGTTATCAGGCCTAATAATATTGAAACAACAATTACTGAAACAATCTTGACGACGGAAATATCTTTAACTAATAAGGCAACCCCAAATCCGGCACCAATAAAATAGAGTATGACGATAGGAATAGCAGCTAAGACCGGCAGCAGAATAATTCCTAACAAGGTTTTAATCTGTTTGCTAAAAACTAGCCAGCTTTCTTTAATTAGCGAATCAACGGAAGGTAAAGAATTGCTACTGGCTACCGTTGAGTTCTGAATGGCAGCCGGTGTTTGATTTTGGGCGTCAATCAATTGAAAAGCAGTTTGAATTTCCCCCTCCGGCCAGCCTGCATCCAAAAGACTTTTGGTTATTTGCTCATGTAGCCGCCCCAGCTGAAGCTGTTGCCTGATATAATCCGTTAGTTTTTGATCAACCATAATAGAACAACTACAGTATAGCCGTGTTTTGGATAAACAACAAGAATTAATCAGATAATAATCTCTTAATCACATAAGTTTGGCGGAGCTGATAACCCAGCCGGCGGTAATAATCTCTGACACCAACACCGGCGATCACCGCAACCTTTAGGAAACCGTTTTGGCGGGAGATTTTCTCTGCTTCCTCAAGAAGCTTTTTACCTAATCCCCGGTGCTGACTGGCCGGCTTTTTTCTTTCTGTTAAAGCCAGCGATTGGCCGAAAGTATGAAGTTCCCGAACCAAAGCGGCGCCCTTTAGAACCGGAAAAACATCCTGCCGGTTTTTTCCCGGAAACCTTAATCGCAGCAGAGCATGGAGCCGGTTATCAGAATCTATAATCTGCAAAAAAAATTCCCTACCACCTGAAGCTGGATACCGAGAAATTTTTAATTTTAAATTATTATCTTTAAATTTGCCTTCTCTTATCTCTCGACAGCGGATACATTGACAGGAGGATTTTTGTTTTTGCAGTTCTTCCTGCACCATTTCCCGAATATGGGAATACCGGTAGCCGGCAACGATATTGGCAATCGGAATATCACGACCTAAGCGGTTAATCCGGACATATTCCGGGATATTTTTTTTGATACTTACCAATAGCTTGACTAGCTGCCTGTCCTCAAGCGGCCTGAATTTTCCGGCCAACCAATCCTGATATAACGGACTCTCTTTTAAGACAACACAAGGATAAATTTTAACAAAATCCGGCCGGAAATGTGAATTGCTAAAAGTCTTTTTAAACATAGCTAGGTCTTTGGTAAAATCTGAGCCCGGCAGCCCGGGCATAAGATGATAACATACCTTAAAGCCGTTATCTTTTAATAATTTAGTTGCTTTTACGATTGCCGACAGAGCATGTCCGCGCCTGATGGTTTTAAGGATGACAGGGTACAGAGATTGAACCCCCAGCTCAACCCGCGTCACTCCTAACTGGCGCCAGAATTTAATTTCCTGTTCATTAACCAAATCAGGTCTGGTTTCAACGGTAATGCCAATGATTTTTCTTCTGGCTGACTGGTTGGCTTTTTGAGCCGCCGATAAATTTACTGATTTCTGTTGATTGCAAGCATCAAAGCATTTTTTTATGAAAGCAACACGGTACTGTTTCGGATATGAAGAAAATGTCCCTCCCAGAATAATAAGCTCAATTTTGGATACCTGATGGCCCATCAGCTTAAAAACCCATAACCGGTATTTAACCTGTTCAAACGGATTAAAATCGAGTTTCTTTGCCCGTAAAACCGCCGGCTCATCGGCCAAATAGCTCTTAGGAATCCCGGCTTGGTCAGGACAATAAATGCACTCTCCCGGACAGGGATAAGGTTTAAGCAGAACTGTCAAAGGCGTCACCCCGGAGAGAGTTCGGACCGGCTTAGCCAGAAGTAGCTCCTCAAGCCACGGCTGCTTAGTTAGCCGTCCTTTTTTTAAAAGCATTTGATACTGCCGTAAAAGCTGATATTTTTTTGGGATGGGAGTTACCTTCTCTTTAGCATACTGCCTCATTAACTTTTCTAATTGATGACGGGAATTTACTTTTTCCCGGATTATGGTTAGAATCAAGTCATTCAAATTCATAATCATCGCTAGCCTATTTTACTCTATGAAGCAAATTGACAGCTCACTCTTGGCTTTTTCAACCTACCAATTGGGTACAAAAGTAACCGCCTTCACTATTGACCCAAAAGAGCTTTTCAATATTCAAGCGGGATACAAAAAAAATAGAGAAAATATTAAATAATAAATAGAGGGTCGATTTTAATTCTAGAGAGAATAAATGAAGACAAACGCCCCTTCAGTAAATACGAATCAGCCATCAATAATACCTGATCGACCTATCATTCAAACACAAAATAATAAATTTGTTAAAGTGTTCCTTTATGTTTTTGGGGCAATATTTTTTATGGCTGTTGGAGCTCTCGGCTATGGTTATCTTCAAGACAACAGGGTAAATACAACTACTTCTACAACAAACCTAATAACTCAAATTTCATCGCCCCAACAAGAACAGCCTACCTTGATTACAAAACCTACCTTGTCACTCACAACATCAAATCAACGAGTATATAAAAATGAAAAATATAACTTTAAATTTAATTACCCGCAGGATCGATATTTTAAAGGAGAACTTTCCTCTTCGTTTAGATTGGAAGAAAGAGATTCTCAAATTATCATCATAAACACAACTCATCGAAGCGATAGTAGCACTGAAGATTTTCCAAATGTTTATACAATTTATGACGCAAATACTACTGATAAAAATAACCTGGTAGACTGGTGGCAAAAAAATATGAAGACAGAGATTGGCGGACATAAAATTCCTGGCGATTACAATACTGCTTTAGATGTTATTCCGTTTGATGGTTGTATAGAAGAGTTTTATGAAGATAATTGGCAATGGCCACCCTCTCTTGAAGTTACATTAAAAGAAGGAGTTGAAGAACCGGGCGCATATATAGGTTCAATATATTTTTATTACGATTTCGGAAAGCCATTTATTTTAAATTTTACTGAGGAATCAACGGGGGCTTGTGGAAATAAAGATTCTTATTTGGTATTCACATCTATTTCTAGACTTCATTTTAACTGATACAATCAAGTATCCTAGTCTATCCACCTGAAAAGTAGATCAAAATATTACAAATAATCGCAGTTTTCTATCTCTTCGGGGATTGTTTCTTGTGACGAGCTCTACCGGCCTGACCGGCCTTTCGGCGCTCTCTCATCCGAGAATCACGGGTTAGAAGTTTGTGTTTTTTCAAAAAGGAATGAAATTGCTCCTTATCCAGCTTATCAAGAGCCCGAGCTAAACCGTGGACTACCGCTTCCAGTTGGGCATTTTTACCCGATCCGACAACCTTAACTGTGGCATAGTATTTCCCTAAAACATTACAAATACGCAACGGCTTCGTGTAAAAAACTTCATTTGTTTTCCCCGGGAAGTACTGCGAAATCAGCTTGCCATTAACTAGCATCTCACCTTTACCTAGGTATAAACGGACTCTGGCCGAAGCAGTCTTTCTTCTCCCGACAGCATAGATGAAACTTTTTTTAACAGACTTTTTCTTAGCTGATCGTTTTGCTCTTTTTTTTTGCTCTTCCATAGTCAATTTTAATTTTTCAACTTGTCTTGATACGGATGATTATCGCCGACAAATAGCTTCAGTCTGAACAATCTCTTCTCTTTCAACCGATTCTTAGGCAACATCCCGGATACGGCATGACGAATTATTTCCATCGGATGTTTTTCCATCTGTTTTCGAAAAGTAGTCTCTCTGAAACCGCCCGGATAGCCGGAATGGCGATAATATTTCTTCTGCCCGGACTTTTTACCGGTAACTTTAACTTTTTCGCAGTTAACTGCCACGACATAATCTCCACCGTCCAAGTGTGAAGAAAAGTTAACTTTTTTCTTCCCCATTAACAGTAAAGCGATTTCAGTCGCTACGCGGCCAAGAATTTGATCATTTAAATCAAATAAATGCCACTGTCTAACAATTTCTAAAGTTTTTTTTGAATGAGTTTTTTTCATTTCTCCGGTTTTTCTCCCTTATTGACTTTATTCTTCTTAATTGCTGTTTTTTTATCCGGTTTTCCTTTTTTCTTCTTTTCTTTTTCTTTGGTATTTTCTTGGGTTCGGGCAATCAATTCCAATTTTACCATCATCGCCCGATCGCCTTTTCTCTCTCCAACTCTGACAATTCGCGTAAAACCGCCCTTTCTTCCCTTGAACAGGGGCGCAAGTTTATCAACCAGTTTGCCAACTGCCTTTTTATTCTGCAGAAACGCGTGGATCAGGCGACGTGCATGAATAGTTCTTTCCTTTCCTTTCGTGACCAACTTTTCAAAAATTCTCCTCACTACCTTGGCTTTACTTTCAGTTGTTTTTATCTCTTCATGCACAATAAGAGACTTAATCAGATTCTTAAACAACGCTTGTCGTTGGCCGGTATTCCGATTCAGCTTTTTTTTCTGGTAATGATGCCGCATCTTCCCTATCCTTTCTTAAGAGAAAATCCTTTTTCATCCAAGGCAGCACTAATAATCTTGATCGATTTTTCTCCCAAATTTTTGACTTTAAGAAGGTTCTCGAGAGGTGCCTGAATCAAATCACTCAAGGTACCAAACCCACCCCTTCTTAAGGCATTGGCAATCCGCGTCGGCAGATTAAGTTCTTCAACAGTCAGGTTTAATAGCTCTGAAAAGACTGGTTTTTCTTCTCTTTCTTCTTTCGGCGGTTTTTTAGGATTAACTACTTGTTTAAAAAAGTCTATCAAAATTTTGGCCGCCATTTTTAAAGTTTCCGAGGGAGAGACAGTCTTATCAGTTGTAATCTCCAGAATTAACTGGTCTAAGTCGGTCCGACGACCCACCCGGGTGCTTTCCACTTTATAATTAACACTTAAAACCGGTGAAAAGACAGCGTCAATCGGAATCAAACCCAAGACATTACTCGCCCGTCCTTCAGCGGGTAAATAACCGAAACCACGTTCGACTGTCAGCTCGGCCTTAATGGTATTTTGAGCTGAAGCAAGATAACCTATCACCAGTTCCGGGTTGACAATTTTTACTGTCGCCGGTGTCGTAATATCACTTGCTCTTATCTCACCCGGCCCGGTTTTTTCCAGAGTAATCTTTTCCGGTTTTTTTCCCTCGTAAACCAATCTAATGTTCTTAATATTCAAGATTAACTCGATAATATCCTCCCGCAGGCCTTCTAAAGTGGAAAAACGATGTTTCACCCCTTTAATTTTAACTTGAGTGACGGCAGCACCGGGGATACTTGATAAAAGCACCCGCCGAATGGCGTTACCAAGAGTATGTCCATAACCTTGTTCGAGGGGTTCTATAGAAAATTTGGCGAAACCTTCAACTTCTTTTTCTGCCTTAATCGTAAAAATAGGCTCTAACATTACTAGCCTCCTTTTATAATATTTTTATCGTGAATAAAATTCAATAATTAAATCTTCATTAATATCCGTCTCAACTTCCTCTCTCTTCGGCAAACGAATCATCTTCCCAACCGCTGCTTTTCTTGACAACCACTTCGGCACCTTACGCTCATCATCTTTAAGAGAACTTTCGATCTGGTCGATTTTAAGGCTTCGGGAAACTACAGAAGTTAACTGACCGGGTTTAACCTGATAAGAAGAGATATTGACTTTTTTGTTGTCTACCAGAATATGACCGTGGGAAACCAGTTGTCGCGCTACTGATCTTGACGGAGCTAAACCCAGCCGATAAACCACATTATCAAGACGTGATTCCAATAGTTGTAAAAGAACCTCACCGACTTGTTTTTTTACCTTTAAAGCCCGATCAAAATAATTTTTAAACTGTCTTTCTAAAACGCCATAAATTTTCTTAGCCTTCTGTTTTTCCCTTAACTGCCGGCCATAATCACTTAATCTTCTAGCCGCTTTTAATCCGTGTTGACCTGGGGGAACGGCGCCCTTCTTTTCAATCGGGCACTTTGTCGAATAACAACGAGAGCCTTTTAAAAAGAGCTTTGCTCCTTCTCTTCGACATAGTCTGCATTTAGGTTCTGTATATCGGGCCATTTTTCTCCGTTCCGACCAACTTAAATTAAATTTTAAACTCTCCTTCTTTTCCTTGCCCTCGGTCCATTATGTGGAATTGGAGTAATGTCGGCAATTAAATCCATTTTAAAACCTGACGTTTTTAGGGCCCTCAAGGCCGCATCTCTTCCTGATCCCGGACCCTTAACGTAAACTTCAAGTTCCCTAACTCCCAAATTTTTCGCTTTTTTAGCCACCGCTTCGAGAGCAGTTGTGGCAGCAAAGGGCGTATGTTTTCTCGTCCCTTTAAAGCCCACTGACCCGGCTGAACCCCAACAGATTGTATTACCTCCGAAATCCGTAAAGGTAATCACCGTATTATTAAAGGTCGCCTGAATGAAAACCTTTCCTCTTCTTATTAATAGAGTTGGTTTTGTCTTATTTTTTCCGGTAATCTTCTTTTTAGCTGCTTCTGTCATTTAGCGACTTCCTTTTGTTTCTTAGCTGTATCCAATTTACCCAGCGCCTCTTTTTTCATTGCCCCAATAGTAATTCTTCTACCTCTCCTGGTTCTGGCATTGGAACGGGTTCTTTGTCCTCTTACCGGCAGACCTTGGCCATGGCGCAGGCCGCGGTATGAACCAATATTTTTGAGCCTCTGGATATCCTGGCTAACAACTCTTCTTAATGCCCCTTCGACCGGAATTTCTCCAATGACTTTTTGTAGCCGGACAATTTCTTCGCTAGTCAATTCCCGAACTCTTTTATTAGAATCAACTCCGGCTCGGTTTAAGAACTGAATTGCTCTGGGGCGACCGATACCGCAAATTGTCGTTAAGCCAACGGCAACTTTTTTGTTTTCCGGCAAAATTACTCCTGAAACCCTGACCATAATAATTTTCAACTATAAATTCGTGATTTTAAGATTTCTTTTCATCCTTGCCGCTGTTTGTGCCTAGGGTTTTCGCAAACAACAAAAACCCGGCCTCGACGACGGACAATCTTGCATTTCTTACAACGTTTTTTAACTGACGCTTGAACCTTCAATTCCACCTCTCTATTTTTGTCTATAAGTAATTCTTCCTCTCGAGTAATCGTAAGGCGAAACTTCGATTTTGACCCCGTCTCCAGGTAAAACTTTAATGTGATTAAGCCTCATTTTACCCGAAAGATGACAAAGAACCATCCCTTTGTCTTCAGTTTTAACTCTAAACATCGCGTTAGGCAGTGCTTCGATTACTTCACCTTCTAGAACTATCCCTTTTTCCTTACTCATAATCAAGATTATACGTCCAGATTTTACCAAACTATCGGCCTTAATTCAAGCCTAATCCGATAATCCTCCTATCGGGTAATTACTTTTGATCCTAAATCAGTAATTAAAACGGTGTCTTCAAACAAAGCCGCCAGACTTCCATCCCTCGTCCTTACCGTCCAACCATCTTCGGTAATGTATAAATCAGTCTTTCTTTGAGTATAAATAACTTCAATTGCCAGAGCCATTCCTGTCTTCAGAGAAAGAGTATCTGCCACCCTGTCAGCCAAAAAACAAGGGATTGACGGTGCTTCATGCAGATTCTTGCCGATCCCGTGCCCGGTCAAGTTTTCGACCGGGTAAAAACCAGAGCCTTTAACCACTTTTTCAATCGACTGGGAAATATCTCCCACTCGGTTTCCGGCCCTAGCTGCCTTAATAGCTTGCTTCAAAGCTTTTTTACCTACTTCTAAAAAAAGGTCTTTTTGAATTCCGCTTTTTCCCGACCTCGTCGAGACGAAGTCGAGAACGGGTGATTTTTGACTTCTGACGCAGATTGTACGCGCCATATCAGTGTGGTAGCCGCGATAAACCATCCCTAAGTCAAGGCTTACCAGATCGCCTTCTTGAATTTTATAAGCGCCGGGAATACCATGCACGACACCGTCATTTATGTTGATACAAGTCGCCCAATGATAGTTTGGCACTTTCTTAAAAGAAGGTTCCCCTTTTTCCCCGTAAATGGAATTTTCGGCTGATTGATTGAGGCTGTCTAATTTAACACCAGGTTTAGTCTGTTTCAATACCTTTCTGGCAACACGAGCTAATTTCTTGCCTCCCTCAATCATTAGTGCTGTTTCTTTTGTCGTCTTTACGGGAATTTTCATTTAGTCAAGCCTGCTTTCTCAAGTCTAACCAAGATATCGGCAAAAACGTTTTTCGGAGGCTCGTCACCATCTAACTCCTCCAATATTCCCATTTTCCGATATATTTGAAGCAGTGGAGCAGTCTCTTGCCGGTATATAGCCAATCTCTCTTTAATTGCCTCAGGGTTTTCATCTTTTCTTCTTACCAACTTAATCTTACAATCATCGCAAACGTTTTTAATCTTAGGAGGCATATTTACCGTATGGTAGTTCCTTCCGCATCTTGGGCAAACCAATCGTCCCGATAATCTTTGGTTAATAACTTTTTCTGAGGCATATAGATAAAGAACCAAATCTATTGATGCTCCCTTCTGCCGGACTAACTTTTCCAGTATCTCGAGCTGTTTCTTAGTCCTAGGATAACCGTCAAAAATAATCCCTTTTTTAATATATTTCTTGGTTAAGAAACGGCTAATCACTTCGGATGCTATCTCGTCAGGTACCAAAGCTCCACGGCGATTCATGTATTCATCTATCTTCTTTCCGGTCTCACCGCCCGTTTTGACAAGTTCTCTTAAAACATCACCCATAGAAAAGTGTATCAATCCGAATTTATCCTTGAGTGATTCGGCCTGGATTCCCTTACCAGACGCCTGTGGGCCAGTAATAATTAGAATCATGATTAAGATACTCTACTATTTTAAAAACCCATCATAACTTCTCATTACCACCATTGACTCAAGCTGCTTTGTCGTCTCCAAAACTACCGATACAACGATTAAAATCCCTGTCCCGCCAATACTCATAGTACCTACCCCGGTAAGACTCTGAGCAAAAGAAGGCAAGATGGCAATTAAGCCTAGGAAAAGCGCTCCGGGCAGAGTAATCCGGGAAATAATTCGATTCAGATACTCAGCCGTCGGTAAACCGGGTCGGATTCCCGGAATAAATCCGCCGTACTTTTTAATTTCCTCGGCAATCTTTTTAGGATCGAAGACAAAAGCGGTGTAAAAATAAGTAAAACAGACAACCAATAAGAAATAAACTAAATTATAAACCAGCCCGTTAGGCCGAAAGAGATCAACGGCAGTTTGGGCTAGCCGGGCAATTACCGGATTAGCCGCTCCCCGCAAAAAATTACCGACCATCGAGGGCAAAAGAACGATAGAAATTGCAAAGATAATCGGAATCACTCCGGCCTGATTAAGACGAAGAGGTAAATGAGTCGCTTGACCGCCATACATCCGTCTTCCTTGGATTCGCCGGGCGTAGGCTATTTTAATTTTAACACTGGTTTCGTTGACCAGGACAATAAAAAAAATAACGGCAAAGGCCATCAACAGAAACACTAAGAGACTGAATAAATTTTGACTTTCAAAAATCGTCAAGGTTTGCCCGAAGGAAATGGGAACCCGACCAACTATCCCGGCAAAAATCAGCATCGAAATACCGTTACCTATCCCTCTCTCGGTTAAAAGTTCGCCTAACCACATCAAAAAGATTGTTCCGGTCACCATAGTAGCAACAAAACTGATCAAGTTAAAGATCGGCAGGCGACCAATAATTTGCTGATTCTTTAAAAGAGCATACATGCCCAGCGATTGGAAAACAGCTAAGGGAATAGTGACAAACCGGGTATATTGGTTAATCTTTTCCCGGCCGTATTCGCCCTCTTTCGAAAGTTCCTCCAGAGAAGGAATCACCATAGTTAAAAGTTGAAAGACTATCGAGGCGTTAATATAGGGATTAAGACCCAAGGCTAAAATAGAAAAATTGGCCAGCGTCCCGCCGGAAAAAATATCCAAAAGCCCTAAAAGCTGGTTTTGAGAAAAAAGCTGCTTTAAGGCCTTAAGGTCAACGCCGGGAACAGGGATATGGGCCGCCAACCGAAAGATAACAAAAATAAAAGCGGTAAAGAAAATTCTTTTTTTAATCTCAGGGATCTTCAATCCGCTTTTAAAGACGGCCAATATTTTATTCATTACTTACCTCTTTTTTCCCAGAAGCGACTTTTGAATCAACTACCTTACCGCCGGCTTTTTCAATCTTTTTTCTGGCTGATAAAGAACAAGGCAATGCCACAGTTAAGGGGATTCCTATTTCGCCACCGCCCAGGATTTTTACTCCCGAACCGATGATCTCTTGTTGATGGACAATTCCCTGCTTAACAAGAAATTCTGCCGTTACCAAACTTTCCTCCGGCAACAAGTTTAAAACCCTAACATTTAAAACTAGAGGCCGGGGCTTTAGCGGCTTAAACCTACCTTTACCCCGTCTTAGAGGTAAACGCCTGACATAAGATTTTTTTGCTTTTGTTCCCTGGAACAACAGTCCTGTCTTGCCGCGTGCCTTATCTCCCTTTGCTCCTCTTCCAACCGTATGCCCGCCTTTACCTGAGCCATAACCCCGGCCGAGCCTTTTTTTTGATTTGGCTGTTATCTTGGGTAATCTATTTAAAACAGTTGCCATTCCGCCTCCTTAATTTCTAAAGTTTATTTCTGAGCGTCTCTTACCTCCGTCGGCTTTAACTTTTTGAATGCTCCACCGGTTTTAGTTTTCTGAACGCTTCAATTGTTGCATAGACATTACTCGCCTTATTTTTAGTTCCCAAAATTTTACTTACCATGTCTTTGATTCCTACTGCCTCTGCTACGGCTCTAATTGCTCCTCCGGTGATTAGTCCCGTACCGGGAGGAGCGGGTTTAATCAATACTTCTGCCGCACCCCACTTCATCAAAACAAGGTGGGGAATTGTGTCTCCTCTAAGAGAGACCCTAAAAAGTTCCTTCTGGGCTCTTTTTAATCCTTTCCTAATGGCTGAGGAAACATCAGGGGCCTTACCCAAACCAACACCAACTCTGCCTCTCCGGTCGCCAACAACCATCAAGACGGAAAAACCAATCCGGTTTCCTCCCTTGGTTTTTTTTGACACCCGGTTTACCTGAATAACTTTTTCCGTAAACTCTTTTTGTTCTCTTCCAAAATCGACTGGCATATTATTTCCTTGAAATTTAATCAAGATAATTCTAAAAAATCAGTCCCCCTTCTCTGGCGCCTTCGGCTAAAGCTTTAAGCCGGCCATGATACCTGAAGGAACCCCGGTCGAAAACGACTTTCCTAACCTTCTTTTCCAGCGCTTTTTGAGCTAAAATTTTACCGGTTAAAAACGCCCGTTTTGTTTTGGATTCCTGCCGTTTGCCGGCGTCAAAATATTTGTCATTAACCGCCACTATCGTTTGTCTTTTTTCGTCGTCAATCACTTGAGCATAAATCAGCTTATTAGAACGGAAAACGGATAGCCTCGGCCTATCCGCCGTCCCCCGAATTTTACTTCGTATTCTGATTTTTCTCCTGATTTTACCTTTTTTTATCATCGATTATTCTCCTTCGGCTTAAATTAAGCGGCCCCGGCTGATCCTCCAGCCGAACCGACTTTGCCGGCCTTACCCGGTTTTAAGACCACGCGTTCTCCTTTATAACGAATGCCTTTACCTTTATAAGCATCGGGAGGCTTCACCTTTCTTATTCTCGCCGTTACATCGCCAACCAAAGTCTTATCTATGCCGGAAATCGTAATTTCCCGCTCATCTTTAACTTCAAACTTTATACCTGTTTC
The DNA here is from genome assembly GCA_035529595.1 of Bathyarchaeia archaeon. Taxonomy (GTDB): domain Bacteria; phylum Patescibacteriota; class Microgenomatia; order PFEM01; family JAFGMK01; genus DATKWK01. The sequence continues at coordinate 250,051 of DATKWK010000017.1, read as the reverse complement.
CGGCTTAATTTCGACCGGGTGTGAAAATCCTAACGATAATATCAGGTTACCTTTTTCTATTTTCGCCCGGTAACCGGTCCCTTGAATTTCCAGCTCTTTCTGCCAACCTTTACTCACGCCCAAAATCATATTAAAGATAAGGCTCCTAACCAGTCCATGAAGAGACTTGGATCGCTTCGAATCATCTCTTCTCTTAACCAATAATCTCCCTTGATCAGTTTCCAAACTAAGTTCGGCCACAATCTTTGCTTCTAAAGTTCCCAAGGGGCCACTGACAGTTATTGAACCGGCGTCTGTTTTAACCGTCACGTTCTCGGGAATTTCGATCGGTTTTAAACCTATTCGAGACATCTTACCTCCTACCAAATTCGACAAATTATTTCTCCGCCTAAATTTTTCTTTTGTGCCTGCCTACCCGTCATTAATCCCATCGGTGTCGAAAGGACCATCATCCCTAATCCGGAAAGGACAGGACGAATCTGGCCAGCTTTAATGTAGACTCTTCTCCCTGGTTTTGACACCCTTTCAATTTTGGTAAGCGTTGGTTTCTTGGCTTCGTAACGAAGAGTAAATTTAAAGCTCTTTTTATTCTCTCCCACTATTTCCACTTTTTTAAAGTACCCATTCCGCAAGAGTATCTCGGCCAGATTTTCTTTGACCTTTGAGTAGGGTACAGTCACTTCTCGTCGAGAGGCTAAAAAGCCATTACGAATTCGACTAAGCATATCACCGATTGGATCAGAAATCATCTTATTCCTTTCTTTACCAACTAGCCTTGGTCACGCCCGGCAGTTCTCCTTTATGAGCCAGACGCCTAAAACATAAACGGCATAATCCGAAAAACCTCAGATAACCCCTCGGCCGCCCACAAAGACTGCAACGATTGTGTTTACGGGTAGTATATTTTACTGCTTTTTTTGACTTGACGATTTTTGCCTCACTGGCCATAATTACTCCGAACTGCTTTTTTTACTTTTCCCTTTTCAAATGGCATTCCTAATTCCTCAAGCAACATTTTTGCCGTTCCATCCGAACCGGCATTAGTAACAATCGTGATTTCTAATCCCCGAATCTTGTCGATTTTATCGTAATCCACTTCATAAAAAACAGTTTGTTCTGTCAATCCAAGGCTATAATTACCCCGGCCGTCAAAACCAGCGACAGGCAGGCCCTTAAAGTCCCGAAGGCGGGGTAAAACAATCTTGAAAAGTTTTTCCAAGAAATGAAACATTCTTTCCCTTCGCAAAGTCACTACCAAACCAATCGGCACCCCTTTTCTCAGTTTAAAACCGGAAATTGCTTGGCGTGACTTAGCTACTCTCGGTTTCTGCCCGGTGATAGCCGTCAAGACATCAGATACCTTATCAATAACACTTTCCTCGGCCACTGCTTCCCCTATACCAACGTTTACTACCACTTTTTTAACCTGCGGTACAGATAAGCGATTACCTAAATTCAGTTTTTTCATCAGGCTGGGAACAATTTCTTTTTGATATTTCTGGCTTAGACTAAGCATAGTTTGAATGGCCTAAACTGTCTGTTTGCACTTCCGGCAAATCCTTTCTTTAACCGATCCGCTACTCTGCCTAAAACCAACACGGGTAGACTGGCTGCACTTGGGGCAAATTAAAGCAACTTTAGAGATTGGCAATGGTTTGGCCATCTCAACAATCCCTCCGGGTTTACCTTCGCCGCGCGGTTTGACGTGTTTTTTGATGATATTGATACCTGGAACCAGAACCGCACCTTTGCGGGGAAATAACTTTTCAATTTTCCCTCGTTTACCGCGGTCTTTCCCAAGTATAACAGTTATTTGGTCTCCCTTTTTTAATTTTAATTTCATCTTAATTAATCTTTTATAAACTTAAATCTGTCTCAATCAAACAATCTCGGATGCCAACGAGGCAATCTTTAAATAACCGGCGTCCTTAATCTCCCGGGCAATCGGTCCAAATATCCTGGTGCCTCGAGGATTTCCGTCCTTATCGATAACCACCGCCGCATTATCGTCAAAACGAACAAAACTGCCGTCTTTTCTTCCGGTTTCCTTTTTCGTTCTAACAATTAAGGCCCGGACCTTTTCCGAATCTTTGACGATACCCTGAGAATCAGCCTGATCAACAACGGCGGCAACTGTACCGCCCAAGTAACCAAAGCGCCTTTTGGAGCCACCATAAATATGGATTACTCTAAGACGCTTAGCGCCGCAATTGTCCGCTGGTTTAAGCACCGATCTTAATTGAATCATATTATTTTATTTCAATTACCCGCCATTTTTTAGTCTTACTTAACGGCCTTGTTTGAATAATCGTAACCTTATCTCCTTCTTTGGCCCCTAAATCATTATGGACAGGGTATTTTTTACTTCTTTTCACCACTTTTTTGTAAACCGGATGCCGCCGCTTATGTTCAATCAAAACAGTCGCCGTTTTCTCGGTTTTAGCAGAAACAACTTTTCCAATAAGTGTTTTCATAGGTTACCTTAAAATTCTATTACCTGCCAATCTCCTTCTTTCTGATGATTGTCTTGATTCGCGCTATATTATGCCTCTTTTTCATCAAGGCATGCAAGTCTTTCAGTTTACCGGTCTTTAATCTAAACCTCATATCCAACATCTCTTTAGTCCAGTCCCTTAAGATTCGCTGGAGTTCTTTTACCGATTTCTCAAACAAACTCTTTAATTCTTTTTTTTTCATAAGACCAGTCTATCTTGATTCCCTGATAATAAACTTTGTTTTAAAAGGCAACTTGGCAGCAGCTAACCTCATCGCTTCTCGGGCTAATTCTACTTCAACTCCGGCAATTTCAAAAATAATTTTACCGGGCCGGATAACGACAATATAACCGGTGACATCTCCTTTTCCGGAGCCCATCTTCGCTCCTGAAGGTTTAGCCGTAACCGGTTTATCGGGAAATACACGAATCCAAATCTTGCCGGCTCTCTTTGTCGAATGAGTGATCGCCCGCCTCCCGGCTTCAATCTGCCGGTCGGTCAACCAACCTCTTCCTAAACTTTTAAGCCCATACTCACCAAAGGCAAGCGTAGTTCCTTTAGTTCTGATTCCTTTCATTGTTCCTCTAAAGTGTTTCCGGTGTTTTAATTTACGCGGTTGCAGCATATCATTCTTCTCCCAAATTAATCCAAACTTTTACTCCAATATAGCCGAACTTTGTCAATGCCGGCATTTCTGCATAATCAATCTTTGCTCTCAATGTCTGAAGCGGCAACTTACCTTGACCAAACTTCTCCCGCCGGCTTATTTCTGCCCCGGCGACTCTGCCGGAAAGAACAATTTTTATCCCTTTGGCTCCACTACTCATAACCCGCTCTATCACCCGGGAAACAACTCTCCGATGAGGGAAACGCCTTATCAGTTGTTCAACGATGCGCATGGCTACTAACTGAGCTGAAAGCTCGGGATCTCGGACTTCAACTACATCAATTTGCAGGTTTTTGTCCGGATCGGGGATCCCAACAATCTTATCTAAAGACCTTTTCAGCTCATCCAGAGCCGAACCTCCTCGTCCAATCACCACGCCTGGCCGAGAGACATGTAAAACTATTTTCATTTTATTAATCGACCTTTTAATTTCCACCATAACAATTCCGGCAAGTTTAAGTTTCTCCATCAGAAAGCTCCTGACGCCGATATCTCCCTGAAGGTTCTTTCTATAAGCCCGGCCGCTGGACGCAAACCAGGAAGAAGACCAAGTCGCTCCTTGGCCAAGCCTAAAACCTATTGGATTAACCTTTTGTCCCAAATTACTCCCTTTAATTATTTTCTAATTAGATTTCTTTAAAACAATCTTTTTCTCTTTCTCTCCCTCTAAGACTATTCTTATATGACTGGTCCTTTTTTTTATCTGGTGCGTTCTTCCCCGACTGACTGCGCGCCATCTTTTAAGAGTCGGGCCTTCGCCGATCTGAATTTCTCTCAAGTATAGGCCTTCCTTATTCAGTCCGAAATTACCAGTAGCATTACCTAAACCTTGTTTAAGAGTCTCCAAGATTGGTTTAGCGGCTTTCTTGCCAAGATTTTCAAGAGCAACTATCGCTTGAGATACAGACAGACCCCGTACTAAGTCAGCTACCAACCGCAGTTTCCTGGCAGTTATTCGAATATGTTTTGACCGGGCGATAATCTCCATAAATTTCAGGTACTAACGTTCATGTTTTCGTAATAATTCTTTTGACTATTCTTCCGTGTCCCCTGAATGTCCGCGTAGGCGCAAATTCACCTAAACGATGCCCAACCATTGCTTCAGTCACGTAAACATCAAAAAAAATCTTACCATTGTGAACTTTAAAGGTATGGCCTACAAACTCAGGCGGAATCTGGCTTGCTCGCGCCCAGGTTTTAATCGGTTCTGCCCTACCCGTCTGCTTTTGAGCGTTGACCTTCTTTGTTAGCTTCTGGTCGACATATGGTCCTTTTTTGGCTGACCTTCCCATTTTAAGTTCTGCTCCTATTTTCTCCTTTTTATAATTAATTTATCGCTGTATTTTCGACGCTTCCTGGTTTTTTTTCCCAAAGTCTTTTTACCCCAAGGACTTTTAGGAGAAGGCATGCCAATACCCGAACGTCCTTCGCCACCACCGTGAGGATGAGCGTTCGGATTCATAGCGACGCCCCGCACTGCCGGCCGCCAACCCATATGTCTCTTTCTACCGGCTTTACCAAGACTGATTAGCTTTACTTCAGGGTTGCTAACCTGACCGATGGTAGCAAAACAAGAAAGCGAAAATTTTTTCCTTTCGCCAGAAGGAAGCTTCAAAACTGCCCATTTTCCCTCTTTACTGAGAATCGTTGCTGCATTACCGGCTCCCCGGGCTATTTGGCCTCCTTTACCCGGTCTAATTTCAACATTGTGAATCGGCAGGCCAACAGGAATCTCCGCCAAGGGAAGAGCATTACCGACTTTAAAATCAACTTTTTCTCCGGTAATTAACTGGTCGCCAATCTTCAATCCGTCAGGCGCCAGAACATATCTCTTTTCCCCGTCATTATAAACTAATAAAGCAATACTTGCTCCCCGGTTAGGGTCGTATTCTAAAGAAACGACTCTAGCCGGAATATTTGGCTTATTCCGTCTTACGAAATCAATTTTCCGCAACAGTTGTTTGTGGCCACCTCCATGATGGCGGACGGTAACCCGACCAGAGAAATTGCGACCGGCCTTGTTCTTTTTGATCCTGGTTAATTTCTTAACCGGTCTCGCTTTACTTAACTCCTTTTTATTCAAAAAAGAAGCAAAGCGCCTTCCGGATGTAGTTGGCTTGACCAGTTTAATAGACATAATTATTCACCAGCCTCAAATATATCGATTTTTTCTCCCTCCTTAAGAGTGACAATCGCTTTTTTCCGATTTGGGGTTGCCGTTTTACGATGAAGGCCCCTCGCCCATCTAAGCTTACCTTTAGTGTTAACCACTTTTACAGAGACAGGGTGGACTCCAAAAGACTTTGTCACTGCCTTCCTCGCGTCGATCTTGGTGGCCTGCTTATCAATTTCAAAGGCATATCTGCCGAAAGACGCCTCTTTCATTGATTTCTCAGTAATAATCGGTCTTTTCAAAACAGTTTTAAGATTCATTTTCTTTAAGCTTTTTTTTAGGCCTGGTAATTTTAGCTTTACCCGAGCTCTTATCTTTCAAAAAGGTTTTTTCTATAACTTGGATACTTTCAGGCAGCAAGACGAGACTGCCCCCATTTAAAACTTGATAAGCATTTAACAGATTGGCTTGGACTAATCGAATTTTGCCAATATTCCTCGAACCCCGAACGAGATTATCTAATACCCCAGGCAGAACCAGAGAAATTTTTTTCTTCTTTCCAAGAATCTTTTTAAAAAGCTGATCGATTTCCTTTGTCTTCGGTTTAATTTTTTCCAGGCCTTCGACCACCAAGATTTCGTCTGCCTTAAGCTTAGCGGTTAAGGCGGAAAAGAGGGCTTCCCGCCTCATTCTCCGGGACAACTTTAAAGAATAATTTTCTCGGCCGGTCGGTCCGTGGGCCACTCCGCCCCCGACAAAAATCGGCGCATATTGATCTCCGTGCCTGGCACGGCCGGTCCCCTTCTGCCGCCAGATTTTTTTTCCTGAACCTGCCACCTCGCCTCTGGTCTTGACTTTAGCTTTAGCACAGCGCTGATTAGACAGGAAAACCCGTACCGCTTGAGCTAAAAGGACAGAGTTAACTTTGGCGGCAAAAATTTCTCTGGGTAAATTTAATTTACCCTTTTTTTGTCCATCAGACGCGTAAATATCTACCTCCGGCATTAATTTCCTCCCGAATTAATTATTTTTTTCCTCTGATTCTTTCTTCCCCGTTTCTTTCTTGCCAGCTTTTTCTTTCCTTTCATCAAAAAAAATCCCTTGCCCCTTCTCCAACAAGGAGATGAATCTCTTTGCCTGACCTACTCTTCTAATCTCAAGTAAACCCTTTCGGGCTCCCGGCACCAGTCCTTTGATCAAGAGAGTGTTGTTTTCTTGATCTACTTTCATAACCACCAGATTTTTAATTGTTACTCTTTTTCCTCCTGATCTGCCAGCCATTTTTTTACCCTTATAGACACGCCCAGGCGTGGTAGTTTGACCGATTGATCCCGGCGCACGCTGTCTGTCCGATTGTCCATGAGTTTTTGGTCCGCCGGCAAAGTGCCATCTTTTAACAACGCCGGTAAAACCCTTGCCTTTTGACACCCCGGCAACGTTAACCAAGTCACCGGCCTTTAAAACGTCGGCTGGTGAAATCTCATCTCCAACTTTATAGGAAGAGGAAGAGTTATCTTCAATTTTAACTTCCCGCAAATATAAAGGAGCCTTATCAATTCCGGCTCCTTTAAAGTATTCCTGCTGCGGCTTTTTAAGGCGGGAAAAATTTCTTCGGCTAATGCCAAGCTGAAGGGCCGAATAACCGTCTTTCTCCCGGTTTTTAATCTGCGTTACCATCATCGGTCCAACCCAAATCTCAGTCACCGGAATCTGGGTTCCTTCCTGATCATATTTTCGTGTCGACTCGGTTTTAATCCCAAAAAGACTATTGATCATTTTTACCACCAAAAAGAGTGCCCGAGGCACCCTTTAAAAAAGCGCTTCTCTTGGCAGAAATTAACTTATATGGATGGAAATTCAATCTCCATATTTAAAGAATGGGCTAATTATACTAATTACTCTTCTAATATTCAAGAACCAATCAAGAGAATGCTGAATAACGGTTTTTTAGCCGTTATCCTGGTTCGTCCGCTTTGACTTCAGTTAAAACCGTAGCTTGTGATAAACTATCAGTTAGATTCGCCAGAGGCGGACAGGTAATCCTAGGATGGAGCTAGCTGGAACTTAATATACCCAACTCCCTAGGCGCCAAGCCTTGTCTGCCGAAAGGTAGGCTGTTTCACCCCAGGTGCACTCTTAATATTTTATTAAAAGATAATAAAATTTCTATATGCTACAATCCTCCGATGAGGAGGATTTATGCTTATTAAGACAATCTTTGCTGAGACTGTCGTTTTTATAATCTCCAGCCGGCTGATTTTCTCTTTATTAAGAGATTTTAAGGTCAGCCGGAAGAAAGCCGTTTATTTTTTACTGCCACTCCTGGTTTATTCAGCGGGTTTTTCTCTTCGCCTAACAGGGGATAAGAGCTTAATTGATCTGGGTTTTTTCTTCACGGATTTTTCGACAATTTTTGTTACGGTACTGTTTTCCCTTTGCCTTTATTTAGGACAGTTAAAATATTGGAAAATAAAATAATTTCTAAGTTTGTATAAGGGTTCAGATTTACTGGCACACTTTGTCAGCCTGGAGAGTCGATACCTCGACTCGATAGGATCTCAAAGTGAAAAAGGAGATTCTATCGCTGACGCTCCAGAATGACAGACAACTGCGAAACTTGCGACGAAGCAATAATTCGCTCTAACATCGTCCATCCCGCGGAGCTGATAGGACTGATTCAGAACTTCATTATCCCGATACATAAGGAGAAAACCACATCGGGAGCGGTATTATTTCCCAAGGTGTCCTACCTGGGACAGTTTGAAGGTGTATCAAAAAAGAAAATTTCCGGGGGTGTAAAGCTAAATCACCCCTGAAGTAGAAGGTTGAATAAAGCAGGAGAACTTTAAGTAAAATTTTGGTAAAATTAAATTGATGGCTAAGATAAAATGGCAGCCAATCGTTAAAGCTAAAACCTCGATTCTGTTCCAATGGTATGTTTTTGAAGGCCACAAAGAGAAATACTTTAAAAACTCCTTAGAAATCAAAGCAAGTTTATTAAACGGAAAAATTGTTTCAGATGAGATCTTTATTGATTTAAACGAGTGGACTAAGCTTGAGAAGAAGCTGTCTTTGAAAATCAAATCGGATAAAAACTTTTTGAGGCGATTTGTTAATCTTTGCTATCAATACAGTGGCAGAATGGCTAAGACATCAAAGGAAGTTGCCTCAGTGAAAGACTTGCCGGAATTGAATAATTTTCAATTGTTATCTCTATATCAGAAATATCAAAATTCTGTTTTGGGTTTAATGCCTTTTATGAATGGAACATTGGTACTAGATAATGTCATTAAAAAGGAAATTATTAACGCCTTTAATGCGGACCTTGGCATTAAGGATAAAAAAGCAGCTCTTGAGCAGAAAATAAAAGCCTATCTTAAAAGATTTGCCTGGATGTCCTCTATTGCCTATTTAGGCAAATTTCAGACCAAAGAGGAAGTATTAAAGAAGGCTGAAAACTTGATTAAGGAAAATCCTGAAAAGAGGCTAAAAGAAACAAAAAGAATTAAAGAAGAAACCCGGGAAAGTTATCAAGAGGCGTTTAAGCAAATAGAAGAATCTCCAAGATTAACTGACTTGATTGATTTGGGACGAGAATTTATTTATTTACAGACCTATCGACTGGATGTTTTCTTTTTGGCTCATTATCACGTTTACCCTTTACTTAAAACAATAGCGCAAAGGTTAGGCTTGCAGGGTAAGGAACTTGTTTATTTTACTGGCGACGAGATTATCGACTTACTAAGAGCTAAGTCAAAAGTTAATAAAGAGGAAGTCAAAAATAGAATGACTAACTACGCCTTAATTGAAGAGAATGGTAAATATACGCTTTTGTCCGGTAAAAGAGTAAAGAAAGCAGTCCACAGGTTCGTAACGGGAACAACCGTAAAAGGAACCGTAGCTAATAGAGGAAGGGCAACAGGCAAAGTAAAGCTTATTTATGAAATTGAAGACATACCTAAGGTTAACAAGGGAGACATTATTGTTTCTTCTATGACTCACCCAAAGTTAGTCCCCGCTATCGTTAAAGCTGCCGGGATAATTACCGATTTCGGCGGTATTTTGTGCCATGCGGCGATCGTTTCCAGAGAATTCGGCATCCCTTGTATTGTTGGCACGAAAAAGGCAACTAAGATCTTTCAAAATGGGGATTTGGTAGAACTAAATGCCTACGAAGGAATCGCCAGGAAACTTAAAGAAGGAGAAAAATGAAACAAGAAAAACTTATTGAAGCTCCGAGGCCTAAATTGAATCTTTTAAGATGCTTCTTTATTCCCTCTGGGTCTAGTTTTCCTATCCTAAGACAAAAACTGGACTGTTTGAAAAAATTCCTGAGTTATTTTTAATAATCTCTCTTCCGTCCTAGGATCGTTAAGTGCCTCCATCACCGCTTCATGAGAAGTAGCGTTTGTCCCGTCTTTAGCAATAACATTGGTTATAAGAGAAAGTCCCAGAGTTTTCATCCCCAGATTTGTCGCTACAATAATCTCAGGAACTGTTGACATTCCTACTGCGTCTGCTCCTAATTTCCGTAATAATTGAGAGTCAGCCATTGATTCATATGTTGGTCCTGTTACCGCACAATAAACTCCTTCGTGCATAGTTTCTGTTTCACCGACACTTGCCGCTGCTTTGCGCAATAAAGCGCGTAGCTCTGGATCGTATTCTCCATTTTGAGGTTGGAATCTCATTGAATCCATAAAATTAACTTGCGGACCAACTAGCGGGTTAGGAAAAAAAAGATCAATGTGAGATTTTATAATCATCAACTCTCCGGGCTTATATTTCGGATTCAAACCACCAGCGGCATTAGTAGCAAGGTATAATTCTGCTCCTAAAGCGCGCGCTACATAAACAGGGAATGTTAAGTTCTTTAAGGCAATTACCTGATTGGGTTGCCCGCCTTCCTCATAAAAGTGCCGCCTGCCTTGAAAGCCAATCATTGGTACTTTTGCAATATATCCAATTACCAGATTACCTTCGTGTCCGGCCACTGTTGTTCTTTTAAATCCCGGAATATTTGCATATGGGATCGTCTTGACACGATCAATGACGTCCACTAGTCCGCCTAATCCTCCAGAGCCTAAAGTTAAAGCTACGCGAGGAATAAATCCAGAAGGCGAGTTCTCTTCTATAAGACTTTGGGCACGAGATACTCTATCAAGATACTCTTCTGGATCAAAAAACATGTCAGCAAGAGTAAGTGAATTGTTTAATCGTTCCGTTGTTGGCATATCGGGAGATTATACCCTTACTGCAACCTAAAAAGCAAAGAATTTTGTTAAAATTGTAACAAAGATTTAATCAGTTATCTTCTCGTGCTAGAATTATATTAAAGATCAGACCTGATCGGAGTAATCAATGAAACAAGAAGAATTTAATAAAATCGCGAAAGATATTATTAAGAACAACATTTATCTTACCTTAGCGACTGCTGACGGTGACCCCTGGATTGCTCCACTCTATTACTGCATTGATGATAAATATCACTTCTATTATATTTCTCAAATGGATTCAGTCCATACCAGACAAATCTTTAAAAATTCAAAAGTAGCCTTTGCCATTTTCGATTCCTGCCTACCCGAAGGGAAAGGGAATGGAATCCAAGCATCAGGAATTGTCTATTTCCTTAAAAAAGATAAGGAGATAAAACAGGCTCTTAAGTGGTACTCAACGACCTATATAGAATGCAAACCAGAATCTTTTAAGAGTTCGGCTCCTTATCGCCTTTTTAAAATCGTTCCTGAGAAATTTTATATCTTAGATCCAAATGCGCCGATTGATAAACGAGTAGAGGTCTTTCTGAATCCAAGGCGGTAGACCCTTTAGAGTCATCTAAGATGTCGATAGAAATCAATTAACTCCTTGGGCGTAAACTCTGGATATTCTAGCTCAGTTGACCGGTCAATTGTTCCAAGGTGTCCTACCTGAGACACCTTGAAGGTGTATCAAAAGGTGGGCAGCGGCAGAAGAAACTCTGCTAGACTTAAGAGGACAAAACAGGCATTTGCAAGAAGAAATAGCAGCTTTGAGAGCTGAATTAGAAAAAGCCAGACCAAATAAACCAGCTTCGCCTAAATCTTCGAGAGATAAAAAACGTCGATAGACTGACCTGAAAAATTTTTTGTCTTATTCTTTCTGGGTTGAAGATTCTTTATTGACTACCGTCTTTTTCTTTTCAGTTTTACCGGTTCGTTTTTTAGGCTTTGGCTCTTCTATCTTTTCCACTGTTTTTTCTTCTTGAGCGACTTCCGGGGAGACGACAGGCGTTAACATTTTTAATATTTTATCAAGCTTGGCATTCAGTGCTTCAAACTGTTCCTTATATTGGTCAGCATTCTTGCCTCCCCTGTCATTTTTATCTTTAAAACAATTGCTGCAGTAAACTGGCTTTCCGCCACTGGGGCGGAACGGCACTTTACAGTTATTACCACAGTTATCACATACCGCATCATACATTTGTTTGTTGTCAAAATTAGAGCTTCGAGAATCCTTTCCTCTAGGTCTCCTTGCATCCGAATTTCCACTGTCTTCAAAACACTTACTACAAAAAACAGGCTTACCGCTGCTTGGTTTAAACGGTACTTCACATTCGTTTCCACACCTGCTGCAAGTTACTTTGTACATTTGTCTGTCTGAACCTCTTCCACTAAACCCCCGCCTGCTAAAATCTCGCCCTCCGCCAGATCTATTGTCTCGATTAAAATTTCCCATGGTTTGATTATAGCACTATCTCATCAAAATTAAGAGACTCATAATCTAGGTAAGACAAGTTTCCAAAAATGTCAATCAGAAAATAGAGTTCCAAGAAGGTTCAATCCTTCAAGACGTAATTTTGATTCACAGCAAAAAAGATGAAAGGCACAAGGCGATATCATCCGTGGGGTGTGAGATCTGAAATTGAATTTGAGTTTACATTTTTATCTCAATATCAACGCCAGCCGGTAACTCAAGATGCATCAAGGAGTCGATAGTTTTATCGGTCGGCTCCAGGATATCAATCAACCGCTTATGGGTTAAAATCTGAAAGTGTTCGCGGGCATCTTTATCGGTATGGGGGGAAGTAAGTACCGTTATTAATTTTCTCTTTGTCGGCAAAGGAATAGGCCCGGCTACCTTAGCACCGGTGGTCAAGGCTGTCTCCAAAATTTTCTGACAGCTTTCATCGATTACTCGATGATCATAGCTTTTTAAACGTACTCGAATTCTTCCCTTCGGCATTGCTTCAAAACCTGAATTTTTTTTTAGTTTTCGACTTGTTTTTTCGGCAGCCCTATTCAGAAATCAATAAATCATTTAGACTAACTTAATCAATTGCCGGACAATTCTACTTAACAATCTTACTGATGACTCCTGCCCCTACGGTCATGCCGCCTTCTCTAATAGCAAACCGCAGGCCTTCTTCCATAGCTACCGGGGTAATCAGTTTAACGCTCATCCTGGCATTATCTCCGGGCATAACCATCTCCACTCCCTTTGACAGCATGACTTCGCCGGTTACATCGGTAGTTCTGATATAAAACTGAGGTTTATAACCAGTGAAAAAAGGCTTATGGCGGCCGCCTTCTTCCTTGGTCAGAATATACGCCTCACAGTCAAACTCGGTATGAGGAGTAATCGCTCCCGGCGCTGCCAAAACTTGGCCCCGTTCGACGTCATCCTGTTCAATTCCCCGTAATAAAACACCAATATTATCCCCGGCTTGGCCAAAATCAAGGGTTTTTCTAAACATCTCCACACCGGTAACAATTGTCTTCCGGCTTTCCTTTATACCGACAATCTCAACTTCCTGATTAATCTCAACCTTACCCCGTTCCACTCTTCCGGTAACAACCGTACCCCGGCCTTTGATGGAAAAGACGTCTTCAATCGGCATCAGGAAGGGTTTGTCAACATCACGCTTGGGCGTCGGAATATAACTGTCTACCTTATCCATCAGCTCCAAGATCGCCCCACACCATTGGCAGTCTTTCTTTCCGCAACCGCATTCAACCGCCTTGAGAGCTGAACCGCGAATCACCGGAATTTCATCACCAGGAAACTTATATTTTGATAAAAGTTCCCTGACTTCAATCTCCACCAAATCGATTAACTCTTTATCATCAACCACATCAATCATGTTTAAAAAGACGACCATTCCCGGAACGTTTACCTGGCGCGCTAAAAGGATATGTTCTCTTGTCTGGGGCATTGGTCCGTCTTTGGCAGAAACCACCAATATTGCTCCGTCCATCTGCGCGGCGCCGGTAATCATGTTCTTGACGTAGTCTTTATGTCCCGGACAGTCAATGTGTGCATAGTGACGGCTGGCGGTTTCGTATTCAATATGGGTAATAGAAATCGTCAGGCCTCTTTCTTTTTCTTCAGGCGCGTTGTCGATTTCATCATAGGCGTAAAATTTATCGCTAAAACCGGCGGCAGTCAAGACTTTGCTAATAGCACTGGTCAAAGTCGTCTTCCCGTGATCAACATGACCAATAGTTCCAATATTTACATGGGGTTTAGTTCTTTCATATTTCTTCTTTTCTGCCATAAATGCCTCCTCTTTTTAATTTAATTTTTTAGAGAAATTTTACCGCCTGATTATTTTCAGTTCAAGCAGGTAACTCGCCAAATTTTAATACATTCCTCTTTTAATTGCAAGCGAAACTTTTTTTCACTCCTTTGTTACCGTCCCTTTCTTTGCCGCGACAATCTTTTCGGCAACCTGAACCGGTACTTCCTGATAATGGCTCGGCTCCATATAGAAACTGGCTCGTCCCTGACTCATGCTTCTGATAGTGGTAGCGTAACCGGAAACTTCGGCCAGAGGAATCAAAGCTTTAATTACTCTAATCTTGCCTCTCATTTCCGTTCCTAAAATTTGAGCCCGTTTAGCCGAAAGATCACCGATAATATCACCCATAAATTCTTCTGGGGTAGTCACTTCCATTTTCATAATCGGTTCTAAAAGAACCGGATTGGCCCGTTTGACCGCTTCCTGAAGAGCGATCGAACCGGCGATTTTAAAAGCAATCTCTGAAGAGTCCACCTCGTGATAACTACCGTCGTAAACGGCAACTGCCGTATCGACAATCGGATAACCAGCCAAAACTCCATTCTCCATCGCCTCTTTAACCCCCTTTTCTATCGCCGGAATAAAGACCGAAGGAATTGCGGTTCCTCTAATTTCATTGGCAAATTTAAAACCTTCTCCTCTGCCAAGAGGGTCAATTCTCAAAAGACAATGTCCGTATTGACCCCGGCCACCGGATTGACGAATATACTTGCCTTCGGCAGAGGCAGTTTTTTTAATCGTTTCCTTGTAGGCTACTTGAGGCCGGCCGGTATGAGCGTCAACCTGAAACTCACGCTTCATCCGGTCAACAATAATCTCAAGGTGAAGTTCGCCCATTCCGGAGATAATAGTTTGTCCGGTTTCCCGATCGCTCTTTATCTTAAAAGTCGGATCCTCATCGGAGAGCTTATTAAGAGCAAAGCCCAATTTCTCCTGATCGGCACGCGTCTTTGGTTCAATTGCCAGAGAAATCACCGGTTCGGGAAACTTAATTGATTCTAAAGTCAACGGGTGAGCCGAATCACAGAGAGTATCGCCGGTGGTAACCTGTTTCAAACCGACAATCGCGACAATTTCACCGGCAAAAGCCTCGTTAATTTCCTCCCGGTTGTTAGCGTGCATTAAAAGCAAGCGGCCAATCCTTTCATGTCTACCAGCCTTGGTATTTAAAACATTATCGCCCGGTTTTATCGTTCCTGAGTAAAGGCGAAGATAGGTTAACCGGCCAACGTGCGGATCAGTTTGAATCTTAAAAGCCAAACCGGAAAAATAAGCCTGGGGATCAGGCGGCCGGAACTCCTTTTCTCCCGTAACCGGACTGACTCCCTCAATTGGCGGTAGATCCAAAGGACTGGGAAGAAATTCGACAATCCCGTCGAGCATTGCCTGAACGCCTTTATTTCTTAAAGAAGCGCCCACATAAATTGGCACCAATTGATTTTTAACAGTCGCTTTTCTGAGAGCACGCTTAAGTTCATTAATCGTGATCTCTTCTCCTTCAAGAAACTTCGCCGTTAATTCATCATCAGTTTCACAGATTGCTTCCACGACAATATTTCTAATTTTCTCGACTTTAGAAGTTAACTCTTTGGGGATTTCGACCTCCTCAAATTTTTCACCCTTAGGATCTTTTTTATCATCCCAGATATAGGCTTTTCTTTCCAAAACCAATACCACTCCACGAAAATCTTTTTCCGCTCCGACCGGATATGAAAGAATGGCCGTTTTCGCCCCCAAACGATCCTTGATCATCTCGACAGTTCGATCAAAATCAGCTCCCAATTTATCCATTTTATTGATAAAACAAATCCGGGGGACATGATAACGGCTGGCCTGATGCCAAACCGTCTCTGATTGCGATTGAACCCCTTCTTCGGCATCAAAAACCATAACCGCGCCGTCTAAAACACGAAGCGATCTTTCAACCTCAGCCGTAAAATCGACATGGCCGGGAGTATCAATAATGTTTATCCGGTAAGAACCTTCGGCAACTGCGCCTTCTTCTTTAAGCATCCAAAAGGTGGTAGTCGCCGCTGACATGATGGTGATTCCCCGTTCTCTCTCCTGGTCCATCCAGTCCATCTGCGTTGTTCCCTCGTCAATATCACCGATTTTATAGGTCTTGCCGGTGTAATAAAGAACCCGCTCGGTAGTAGTAGTTTTACCCGCATCAATGTGAGCGATAATACCGATATTGCGGATTCTACCCAAAGGCACTTTTTTGTCTGACTTTACGATTTGATTTCCCATGAATGGCTTCCCTTAATTAATCAGTTTTTTAAAATTTCGAAATTAAAAAAACTGCCTTCTTTAAGAAGCAGTAAAACTTCGGGATAATTCTAACAGACTCAGAAGAAAAAAGCAAAGAGCTGTCTATGCAAGTGACTTCATAAGTGCTTCACGAATGTTTTTTCCGCCAAACCAGCCGTTAAGATAGATAATCGTATATTTATTTCTATTCCATCCCCGAAGGTAATATTTATCGATCCGCCCACCCTTTTTTAAGAAAATGGCAATGAGCTCATCTACTGAAGATTTTGTATTTATATTTATGTTTTGATTATAGCACACAAAACGGATCTAAGCTACCTGGTTTTCCCCCTCTCCAAACTGGCCCGTGTCTTTTCGATCTGCTCAATCATTTTTCTGAACTTTTTCAACTTCGAAGTGCAAAAAAACTCTCGGCAAACTTGGGCCCTGATTTCATGAATAGAGCATTTGTTTCGCTTAAGATAGAAGCAACTGCCATCTGCTTTTTGTTTAAGAATATTTGCCCCGCAGGCGGCTGCCTGGTTAAAATCATCAATCAGGCCAAGATCCTCAAACTGAGTCCGATATTTACCGGAGCGATATTCTTTTTCGGTTAGATTCACCGAAAATAAACGACAACAAAGGCCGCACTGAGAACATTTGTCTGCCATAAAGAATTTCTACCCGTTCTTGTATTTACAAATCAATGACTCTAATATTTTAGAATCATTTCAAAACCTACTTCCCACGTCATCCTGAGGCGAAGCCGAAGGATCTAGCGAAGCGCTTAAGCTAGATGCGGGATCGGAATGACAACAGAGTTTTGAAATAAGTTCTAGTCTTTACTCCTGAAAAAAATTTTAAATAGCTTATAAGTCTTGTTTTAATTGTAAGACAGCTAATTTCCTCATGCTTAATAAGTTTTTCTCTTCTTGTGACATCTCCGCAAAGGTTTTTTCTTGTCCTTCAGGTTGAAAGATAGGGTCCCATCCGAAACCTGATTTTCCTCGGGGAGCAGTGACACTGCCCTTTAAAACTCCTTCGTAAAAAGAGATATTTGCTTTATCTTTTGCATAGCCGATAATGGTTTTAGCAACTGCTCTGTAGTTTTTAAATTTATCAGTGATAGAGAATAAGCCTTCATTACCAATTGTTTCCAAAAACCATTTAATTAAAGGGCCGGGCAAACCATTAAGACAATCAAAGTATAATGATGTATCTTCGACAAAAAATTCTCCCTGATGATATTTGAGAACGGCTTTTAGTTTCTCTGAAATAATTTTTTTGGCGTCGATATCCTGGATCTCCGGTAGGTCAATGTCCAGCTGTTTGACTCGAGGAATAAGAGCTTTTACTTCTTCAAATTTTCCTTTATTCCCGGTAATAAAGTATAACGGCATGGTTTTTATGTTAAAACACCAGAAACTAAATGTAAATAAATTGAGAAGAAAGAGGCTATCGAACTAAAGATTTAGCTGAGTAGGCCGGTCTGGGACGTTTCTATTTTCAGGTCTACAATTAAGTTAAAGGATCCTGCCGGTTTTTTTATCAGAAAGGTGTCTTCACCTTCATATATCTTCACCTTCAAGGTACTTTCCCCCTTGTACCTTGGAATATTAAGCCTCCCAAGTCAAATGCTTAATCTTTTCCAGTTCCCTTTGGTAATCAGCTTGATTAAAAATAAATTCTCGGTAATCTTCTTTGTCCCTGAATAAATCAAGGATGAGCTTTTTTTCAAGAAAAGGATATTTGTTTTCTCCCAAATAATCCGACAACGATGACCAAGGATAGTAACCGAAATTGGCTCTTTCAAATGATTTTGCCAGCTTGAGAACCTTTGGCAGTCATCAAAAGAGACTAAGACGACACTAAGAATCTCTTAAGTAAAATCCAAACGCGCTCCTCACTAAAACCAATTTTGTATTCCCCTTATGGGAATTATAACTTTTCATAGAATTTTTCATAGCCCGATTTTCCTCTCGGCGGTGGCTGTTTTTCCCTTTTTACTTTTCTTTTTATAAGCTCGCTGATGAGTAATACACCAAAAGCCACGACCGAGGCAATCACAAACCTCAAGTTGTGAAGTGAATATGCTTCCGCAATCACCAGTCCAAATACAAAGAAAATTCCCAAAATTCCCAATGCAATCAATACTTGTAGACTTTTTACCAAGTAGATCAATAAAGTAAGAGCAATGATTATTATTTGACTTTTAATTTTCACTTGAATTGGAAGACAAACTTCTTCCTCGTCGTCTCGGCGATGCGATAAAGTATAACTGGTTTACTTCCTGCACCTTATTAACTATATTAACTATTCACTTCTCCCAAATTAGGTGTTTGATTTCTTCTAAGCTTCTTTGATAATCAGCTTGATTAAAAACAAACCCTTGGTAGTCATCAACATCTTTAAAAAGATCAAGAATTAATCTTTTTTTAAGAAAAGGGTGTTTTTCCTTTCCTAAATAACAAGGGAAAAGTACCTCGAAGGTAGTTACTTGCCTTATTATCCTTATAAGCAAAGCTTGCAAACTGAGTATAACGATTATCTCACATCAAGGCTAGGATAGACAGATGCGGGTAGCTAAATAGTACTTCTCTACTTGTACTGTTTTAAAAAGAAATCGAGACTAAGAAAGTGGATATTGCTGCTAAAATCAAGGCGGTTAAACGTAGGGGCGTTATCCCTTCTTGAAAAATATACTTTCCGTACAGTACGGTAAGTAAAACTCCAATAGATCCAGTAATGACGGAGGCCATATTAAAAGGGATCTTTTTTGAAAATGCAAGCACAGCAAAGTACTCAATTCCCGTAGCGAACAATCCTACTAGTAATGGAAAGATAATTTTTTGAGGTGTAATGATTATTTCTTGGTTGGAAGTTTTTTGATAAAGCAAGATTATGCCTCCCAGGATAAATACAACAACGTTTGAGATAAGAAGAGAAATAATAGGACTAAAATATTGCGAGGTAAGCTTTTGAGCAGCACTATATGATGATGCACAAAAAGCCATTATTATCAGATAAATAATTCCTATATTCATTATTTTGTTTTACGTTTGTATTGAATAAATATCAATAAAGGTTATCGACAAGTTAAGCTGGGCAAGGCAGATCTATAATATTTTTTATTTTGAAATACTTTCAGAAAAACAAATAAGATATCCGTTGCAATCTTCTATGGTGAATTCAACACTACCATATTCAGTTTTGTGAAGTTGTTGGATAACAGTGACACCTTTATTAATCCGTTTATAGAAATCCTCAATTTTCTTAGCTTTAATATAAAGTAAAACTGTTCCGCCTATTTTTACTTTTTTGAGTTTCGGTATCTCTTTTTCAAATTCGCTTCTGCCATATAACATAATATGAATATCGTCTCTCCCGACTTGGACAAAGGTAGGATCTTTTTCAGGAAAGGTTATTTCAGGTTTAAACCCAAGTATGTCTTTATAAAAACAAACTGTCTTGGACATATCTTCGACCAAAAGCTCGGGGATTATCTGGAGAACTTTCATATTCGAATTGTACTATATTTTTAATACCATTACTGAGCGGGCTGGTCTAGAACCATTATATCCTTATAACTTTGTTTTGCGATTGATCAATACCCTTTCAATTTTTTTCGCTGTTTCTACTCTGCCCATTCTCACATAAGCCTTGTACTCTTCCGTCAAGGGAATTACGGGAACAGCCAAATTTTTATAGTTAAAGAATACCACTTTACCCAACCTAGATTTTTCTGACCAGTTTGCATTCTCCTGTTTTGTCTGTAAATTTGCCAAAATAAGATTTGAAGAATTCTGTTTCAGTGTACT
The DNA here is from genome assembly GCA_035529595.1 of Bathyarchaeia archaeon. Classification (GTDB taxonomy): domain Bacteria; phylum Patescibacteriota; class Microgenomatia; order PFEM01; family JAFGMK01; genus DATKWK01. The sequence goes on along the minus strand of DATKWK010000017.1, from coordinate 230,151 downwards.
TGACCGGTTCAGTTATAAATTTTTTCAAGATTTTCTCAAGTTTGAAGATGTCTCTTTCGGTTGCAAGGATATCTATATCATGCGCTTCAATATTCACTCCCCGTTTAGCGAGGCTAACGCTTCCCACAACTGCCCAGGCAAATTTAGTTGCACCAACTTCTGATAAGATTATCTCTAAGGCTTTCTCAATATCTTCTTTCATTTTTTTGCTGGGGTTTAGGAACTCTTACCCAACCCTGCAGAAGAGCCTAATAAAGTATAAAAAATTAGAGAAAAACGCTACTTATAAAAGTTGATGCTTTTTGGCAAAAGCGTCGATTCTATCGAAAGCATTGTGAATAACCGTTTTATCGGCGGCAAAAGACATTCGCAGGTGGCCCTCACCGGTTGGCCCCATTGAGCCTCCGGGAATGGTAATTACTTTGGCCTCGTCAACCAGCAGTTTAGCAAATTCGAGGGCGGAAATCTCGAATCCCAAAAACCTGGGAAAAACATAATAGGCACCATCCGGTTTATGGTAAGAAAAAAGCTTTGGCAAGCGGTCCAAGCGGTTACAAATCACCTGACGGCTTTGCCGAAATTTTTCTCTAAACTCCATCATTGCCTGGTGCCCCCGCGGGTCAGAGAGAGCAACTGTGGCCGCGACAATTGAAGGAGTCGCCGGACTGATACTGAAATAAACATGAATGTCTCTTATCTTGGAAATTATTTCTTTGTTGGCGTAGGCATAACCGATCCGCCAACCGGTCATCGCAAATTCTTTGGAAAAACTTTTGCAAAGAATAACATTGTTTCTGATTTCCGGAACCGCAAGCGGACTGAAGAACGGCTTTTCGTAAACCAGAAACTCATAGGCCTCGTCCAAAATTAAAATCAAGTTGTTCTCCAAAACAATCTTGACCAGCTCTTTTACTTCATTTGGTGAAAGAACTGTACCGGTAGGATTGTTGGGATTGGTCAAAATTACGGCTTTGGTTTTCGGGGTAATCGCCTTTTTGAGCTTAACTAGATCGAGCGACCAACCCTTTTTTTCATCAAGCGGGACAAAAACAGTTTTTGCTTGAGTTAAATGGATTTGGGACAAATGCAAGGGATAGCTGGGATCAAAATAGATAATTTCATCGCCCTTATCAAGGAAGGCCATCAAGGCGGAAAATAAAGCGCCGATGCCGCCCACGGTTAAATAAAGCTCATCACCGGCAGGCTTAAAACCGTAAATTCTTTCCATTTGCTTGGTAATTTTCTCCAAAAGCTCATTTTCAAGTTTAGTACCGGAATACATCCCCAGTTCCCAGTCTGTTTTTGAGCGCCGGTAAAGGTAGTCATAAATGAATGCGGGCGTAGGAAACAAGGGAGTGCCTTGGCCCAAAGAAACGACACCGTCGTACTTTGAAGCGTATCTCATCATATAGCCAATCCCCGAACCAGGAACGCCGATAACCCGGGAAGCAAAATGATAATTAGTCATTTTTGATTAAACAGCTAACTTAGCTTATCTTCTGTTTTTTATTATAGCATGCACTAAATTTACCATTATTTTCCCTTATGCTCTAAATGCTTGTATAATAACCAGTAATGGAACCTGGCTCAATTGATTTCCTCCAAAATTTAAAAGCGATGGAAAAGATTCCCTTTTGGGCGGTCGAAAAAACAGAGAGATTAAGAAGAAAAGGTTTCCTTCCTAACTTTCCCGAATTTGTCACTATTAATATTCACCGGGAGCTAGCTCTTTGTTTAAACACTTCTTTGAGTCTTAGAAAACTGGTAAAACTTTTTGAAAACCTAAAAAGGCCGGATGAAAAACCAGCCGAAATTCAGCCGTTATCGGAAACACTCGACTTCTACGTCCTTTACCCTCAAGACTACCTAACCCAGAGAATAAGATTCCTTTTCAAAAGCGGAGAAGTACAATCGGTAAGAGTAATCCTCGCCGATGTTAAGCCGCAAAAAAAGATTTACTGGAAGTTTAAAAAAACCTTGATTACTGCCAGGCCGGAATGCGTTTTCATTGCCTTAACGGGAAAACCTCCAAATGTGTCTGAAAATGAAAAAGAAATCTTAAACGCCGGTAAAAATTTCTTTTCCAGTCATCAGCTTATTGGGGCGATGGTTTACAAAAAAGTCGTCAAGATTAACCTTGGCCGCGACGAGCGGCGGGAGAGAAAGGCAGTTTATCAAGGTAAAAACGGAAAAATCGTTAGCATAACCCAAAAGAGGCACATCTTGGGGACAGCGCCCTATGTCGATTTAGCGATCCAGAAAGTTAAGATCGCAACTTTTACTAAACCCCAAAACTCGAAAAAGGTTTTAGCTCTGGTCGAAAATGTTATTCAAAGAAAGCTTAAACCAAAAGACTGCTTTGCCGAACTCTCCCAAACCCGACGGAAATTCGTTTCAAGAGTCGAATTCGAATACAAAGATTACCGGCAAATCACTTATCTTATGCGCCAGTTAATAAAAATCCTCAAGGGTAAAAAAATTGATTACACGATTGAACCGGAAAGAAAAATCAGTATCAATTCTTTACCCAAAGTTTCAAATCGGTTCTCGCTACCCGATCCAGACGATTGAAATTATCTTTAAGATAAATACCCCGTTGATATTTGAAAAAAGCGGCAACTCCGATCATGGCGGCATTATCCCCAATGAATCTTTCGTTAGTTGGAAAATAAGCAACGATCTTGTTTTCTTTAGCTACTCTCTTAATCATTTTCCTCAGTTTTTTATTAGCCAAAACTCCACCGCCGACAACTAATAAATCGAGCTTTGTTTGAATAATAGCTTTCTTTAACCGGTTAATAATGGAGATAAAGACTGCCTCTTGGAACGAAGCGGCCAGATCGGGCAGATTGCTGACAATCTGGCGTTGGGACAATTTTTTTAGTTTGTTTTTAAAAGCAGTTTTTAGCCCTGAATAAGAAAAATCCAAACCGGGATGTTTTTGCATGGGAATCGGTAAATCTAAAAAACCAGGGTTACCCTCCTTGGCTAATTCCTCAATTATTGGCCCGCCAGGGTAAGACATTCCCAATATTTTGGCCGCTTTATCAAGAGCCTCACCGGCGGCATCGTCGAGAGTCCGGCCGATAATTTCGTATTCCGCATGATTAGTTACGCGAATCAAACTCGTATGGCCGCCGGAAACGATTAAAGCCAAAAAGGGGAAGCTAAAATCCCGTAAGGGCCTGCCCTCTCTGTTTTGAGCAAAGCATGAATAAATATGGCCCTCGAGGTGATCCACCGGAATCAGTATTTTATGATACTTGCTGGCTAACTCACAAGCTTTATTAAGTCCCACTTCCAAGGCAATTACCAAACCGGGCCCAAAGGTGACGGCAACAGCGTCAATTTCTCTTATTCTTATTTGGCCTATCTTGAGAGCCTTTTCAATCACCAGGTCAATCTTATCTTCATGAGCTCTTTTAGCCAGCAGCGGATAAACCCCTCCGTATTTTTGATGGATATTAATTTGGGAAAAGATAACGTTTGACAGAACCCGACGGTTATCAACCACGGCGGCAGCTGTTTCGTCACACGAAGTTTCGATCGCCAATATTTTCATTTTAAGGATGACTTTTTATAGCTTGTATAACTCAAATTCCCTGACTTTACTGCTTTTTTCCTTAATTTGCAGCCAGAAAAAAAGGCTGTTTTCATTTTTAAGCTTCTGCAGGGTGGCCAGCTTATCACCCCATTCAATCAATAGCAGATTACCGGCTTTCAAGAGGCTTCCCAATTTCAATGATAATATTTCCGCTTCCGTTTCCAGCCTGAAAAGATCTATATGATAAATTGTGTCTAAAGACTCTTGGCCAACACGGTACTCATCAAGAAGAATAAAGGTCGGTGAGGTAAATTGGAGTTTGAAAATTTCACCAATCCCTTTGGCAAAAACGGTTTTACCGGTACCTAAGTCTCCTTGGAGAATAACAACAACCGCTTTTTCCTGAAGATATTTTTTGAAAGTCCTAAAGTAGACTTCTTTAGCCAACCGCCGTGTCTCAGCTTCCGATTTGGACTGCTGTTTTAGAATCAGCCGGGGATTAAATAATCCTCCCCTTAAGATTTTTATTTCTTCTTTAACCAAACGCACGACTGTCGAAGGAGGCCGTCTTGGCAATTGGCCGGCATCAATTACCAAACTCAACATTTGTTTCTTTCTTTCAGAAAGAGTCTTGACGAGCGAGGAAATCGAATAATGAGGCCGCCGGCCGGCGAGATTAGCTGAAGTTGCCGTAACCGGAAAATCAAAAGCATTAAGCAGGTCGTTAATAAAGGGATAGTCAATTATTCTAACCCCAAGGGTATGGTCCCCGGGCTCTAACTCAGAAGCTAAATGTTGTTTTGACTTAAGAACGACCGTAAAAGGGCCGGGAAGCAAGGTTTTAATAATTTTTTCCTGGTTCTTATCATACCGGGTATATTGATTAATCTGATTTGGAGCCTTTAAAAAGACGGAAATTCCTTTGCCGAACCGCCTGCCTTTAAAATCAAGGACTTTTCTTACTGCTATTGGTGAGCGGGCGTCAGCTGCCAGCCCATAAACCGTATCAGAGGGAACAACAACCAGATTACCCTGCTTGAGAAACTTCTTAGCTGATAAAATTGCTTCTCTGTAATTATTTTTTTTCAATCGGATTATTTCCATCGGTTATTATTATAACGCACGGATATAAGTCTATTGTCTAGTACCGGCTACTAGTAACAGTTCAGACCCTCCACCCCGAAGACAAAAGATGAAGAAAGGATAAAACTTAAGTGCCAAGTCTCACCGTGGAACGCGCCACCCAACCCCTAAGCCTATTGCCCGTGCGATGTGCAGACACGCGCAGCATCCGCCCAGCATCACGATCCCAGTAGCCAACCGGCACAAGATGTGGTGTTGGCATAGAATTTGGCATATATGAACCAAGCAACCACAAAGCATTGCTGTCATGCCGGTCATGACTTACTTGATTGGTTGTTTCAAGCTGAGTTATAAAGTGAGTGAGAAAATCTTCTGGTGTCCATCCCGCTTCTCCCTGATAGGTCGGTGTACTTAAGGTTCGTAAATAATCACGAGGGGTAGAATATGGCTCTAGCTGCTTTCTTCCTCCTATGACTTTACCCTGTCCTTGTTGAGACATAAGTAGGCATTGCGATCGGCGTTAACTGAAGCTGAGTAAATCCTTGTCGCATTTTCCTATCAACCAATTCCTTATTGCGTGTAAATACTTCTTGCAGCTGTTCTTGAGTTGGTACAGAATACTCTTTTCCGTCGATTCCAATCACCCCTAAATTTTCCGATCGTGGAAGAAGGGTTAAAATTCTTGTTCGGTTCAATGCGCTAATGGCGCGAGCATACTCCTTCTCAAGAGGGAATAATCCTTCGGAGGGACGAGCACCTTCTAATTGTATTGTTCCCTTAATCGTCTGTCCAGCCATACATTTATTATATAGCCGTAATAAAACTTTTTAACTGTGCAGTAGGAAAGTTATCTACCTCTATTTCCCTGTTCCTGAATAAATCAATCGGGGAGAGCTCGGTTTGGGTGTTGGTATTAGACTAGCTTGATTTTACGGGATATTTTGTTGGTTATAATAATTTCTACACATTACCCCACTTCGGTTGATTCGTAACCTCAGGGGTATTGATTTCGAGGTTTGTGAGACAAGGCCGTGCATCATCAATTACTCAAACTTGAGTAAAGTGTATCTGTATAAAGATGTTTTTAGTTGTAGATTTATATTTTCAGCAAAAACTTGATTAAGAACTGCAAATAATAAACTCCAGTCAAGATAAAAACCGAAGCAACTAATTTTCTACTAACCTTTTCAATTTTTTGAACTATCTGAAAGGCCTGACCGACCTTTTTCATACTAAAGGCGATTAGAAAAGAAAAGACAATTACTGGTAGACCCGTACCTATGCCAAATAAAGGCGGCAATAAAAGAGCCTCAGTTGAACTTAAAACCAAGGGGACAAGGACTCCGAAAAACAGAACTCCGCTATAGGGGCAAAAAGCTAAGGCAAAAAGACAACCTAAAAGAAATGAGCCAAGATAACCTTTGGTGGCAAGCTTCTCTTTGAGGCGTTCTATCTTTTCATTTTTGGTTTTGATAGTTAGCTTGATAACATCAAACATAATTAACCCAATTAATATAAGTATTGGCCCTAAAACCTTTTCTCCCCAGCCTTGAAAAATACGGGAGACTTCAAAAGAGGAAAAGCCAAGATAAATAAGAGAGGCTAGGACAGTGTAGCTAAAGCTACGACCAATAGTGTAGTAAAGACCATTAAGAAGGGTTTTTTTAGGGGTTTTAATATCCTTAGAGATATAGGCAATGGCAGTGACATTAGTGGCTAAAGGGCAAGGACTAATGGAGGTAAGAATTCCAGTTAAGAAAGCAGTTAAAAGCGGTATATTGTATTGGTCAATAAGTAGATCGATATAATCCATGATTTATTTTCCCAATAAAGTTTTAAGTTTGTTTTCAAAATAATCAGTAAACTTTTCTTGGTCGTTGACCAGTCGCCAAACTGTTGTGTCTTCTTCGATGCTGTCTTTATCATTACTGATAGCATTAACAAATAAAGATGAACCTCTCGACTGATACTTCATGACTATTTCCTGATTCTCTGCCAGTTCACCATTAATATCCTTAAAAACTATTTTTCCTGATTGATATTCTTCTGGAAACTTATCTTTAACCGTTTGCAAGGCATATTCGCCAACTGTGATGCAGGACCAGCACTGATGGGTGCCATGGAAATGAACTACTTCGATTTTATCGGCAATTGTTTTTTCTTGAGTTAAGGACTTGCCTTCTTTTTGGACCTCGGATGCTTCTGTGTTGGTTGAGATTAGAACAGAAGCACTTTCAGCCTCTTGGCCATTACCTAAAGCCTTTATGCCCAAAAAGACGATGGCAATAATTAGAATCGTTATAGCAATAATTGTTTTTTTATTCATTGTTGATTAATTTTGTTTAACCAATAAAGCCATAAATATAACCAGCTATAGTAGTTAGAATCACTATTGAACCTGCATAAACCAGCATTTTTTTAGTGCCGATTAGTTTTCTGATAACCAAAAGACCTTGCAACGAAAGAACAGGGTCGGCCAGCATATAAGCCATTAAGGGGCCCTTGCTCATACCCAGTTTCATAAAGTTTTCAGCAATTGGGACTTCAACCAAAGCAGGGAAATAAGCCAATGCCCCAAACATGACAGCAATAAAGTTAGTTAACAGATTGTTCTGACTGGCTAAAGCCTGAAACTGTTCTTTGGGAATAAGATGAGTAATGGTAGCGGCAAAAAAGACACCTACTAAAAGCAGAGGTACAATCTGACTAACAAATTTAATTGTTTCATTCCACCAAGCAGTCCTTTTTTCTTTAGACAGCCAGGAAAAAGTCATTATCAACTGCAACAACACTAAGGGAAGAATCAGAGCATATCTTAAATTACTACTGATAGAAGCTGTACCAACTACTAAAATTGCCAGCATTGCTCCCCAGAACCAGATGTTTTTAGCACCTTTAAGTTTATTTGTATCTTGAGTTACCATTTGAAGGCTTCCGTCTTCTTTACCATTGCCAAAAAAAAGCTCCATTATTAAACCGACTAAAATAGCAAACATGACTGAAAGGACAAATCTGACAATACTAAATTCCCAGCCGATTCTCTGACCAGTAAAAAGAATGGTAACGATGTTAAAGGCAGGGCCAGCGTAAAGAAGGGTAATGGCGATACCTAGACCCGCTCCTTTTTTCCAGATGCCCGCAAATAAAGGAAGAATAGTGCAAGAACAAACTTCAATCAAAAAACCTGCCGTAACAGCAATTAGATAAGCCAGCCATTTTTTAGTCTTACCGCTTAAGTATTTTAAGATTGATTGTGAATCAATGAGGCTATTGATGGCACCAGCTATAAAAAAAGCAGGTACAAGGCAAAAAAGAACATGGGCCGAGAGATAGTCAACTAATCCCAACCAGCCTTGATAGACGGCGCCGCCAATAAGGTTTTGGACCGACTCTTGGGCTAAAAAGCCGCCTATCTGTTTTTGCCATAAATAGATTATTAAGTAGGCGCCACCCAAAAGACCTAAGACCCAGTTTTTCTTAATGACTTTAATAAAATTCATAACTTATTTCTCCTGCGGTTTTTGAATCAACTTTTTGACTTTTTCAACATCGTTAACAAAACCGGTTAAAACCGCTTTGCCGTCAATAGCCAACACAGGACTAGACATAACGCCCATTTCCATAATCTTTTGAATGCCCTCCTGCCCGGATAGATATTCAACCTCCTCTTTTAATCCCGCCTCTTCAACTGCCTGTTTAGTTAGTTCATATAATTTTTTACAGGTTGGACAACCTGAGCCTAAAACTTGAATTTTCATTTTTTAATACCTCCTGCTTTAAGAAATATTTGTAACTTTTTATAACCTTCTTTGGTAAGAGAATAAAAAACTTGGCGGGCATCTTTTCCTTTACGCTGTTTTATCCAGCCAGTTTCGACCAAGTCTGAGAGGTGATGAGAGACAAGACTTTGTTCTTTATCGAGACAATTTTGAATTTCGCAAACACAATGTTCTCTATTCAGAAGGATGAGTAAAATTTTCAACTTAGTCTTAGTGGATAAGGTCTTAGCTATTTTTACTAAAGACTCTATTGTTTTATTTTCTAGTAAGCCCCTTTTACATGAACAGACAATCATATAATGACGAGTTTACTCCGGAGAAGTAAACATGTCAAGCAAGAGCAGTTTGAACCTGCAACCTCTTAATTTCCTCCCATCTCACTTTAATCACTTCCATTTGGGAAACATTCTCAAAAGCAGTTAAGATTGTGCCTAAAGCTTGGTTTATTATATCTTTTGACTGGAGAGCTACAGATTTTTAGCCTCAATTTTTCTTACCTCTGAATAAGTTAAGATACATTTGCGCTATATAGGTAAATTATGTTAAAACTTAAGAGTGTGAACATGCTTATTTTAATAAAATGCTAGAATCAGAATATGAAAGATTGTGTTTTCTGCAAGATTACAAGAGGTGAACTACTCTGCCGTAAAATTTATGAAGACAATGATTTTTTAGCTTTCCTGGATATTGCTCCTTTTACTGAAGGCCACACTCAAGTAATTCCCAAAAAACATTACCGTTGGGTCTGGGACTTACCCGCCGGTAATCAGGAAACACCAAATATCGGCAGATACTTTTCTGTTGTACAAAAAATTGTCAGACACTACCAACGGGTAACCAATAGCGAATGGGTTACCGGCATCGTCTGGGGAATACTTGTTCCTCATGCCCATATCCAAATCTTACCTAATCCACACAAACTAAACCTTCACTGGAAAAGAGGAAAATTAACCAAGGAAAAGGGTGAGAAATTAATTTGCGAGCTTGCGATAAAATAAGGCGTCTAACTTTAGGGAGACTCCTTAGAATAATTTCGTCAGTTGAAGCGCTCCGTATCCGACAATTGCATAGACAATCATGGCAATAACCGCCGCCAAATCCAACTCAAAACGGCCAAAAGATGGATTACCGCCAAAAATTCCGGAAAAAGGATTGGCAAAAATCCCGGTAAACTGATACAAAATATTGACAAAGGCATTTCCGGCGCTTGCCCCCAACAATTTAAAAATCAATCTCATTGCCAGAGAGGCTTCGACGCTGCCAAATAAAACACCAACCGCATTCTCCAATTTATAAGTGCGTTTAACTCTTTTGACTTCACTCATTTGTTCGGTTTTAATTACTCTGTCCTGGAATTCACCGGCAGATTCTGAAGGAACGGGAGAAATGACCTTCGGAGAAGACGCTACTACCGTCTGAGGAGGTACTTGAAAGTGAACCTGGGGTGGTGGCGAGGCAACAACTTGGACTGGTTGTTGAGGTGGCTGTGGGGGTACTTGGGGAAAAACCGGAGGTTGAGGAGAGACATCTGTAGATGCGGCCTGGGAGTCAAAAACTGGAGATGATCCTCTCGGAGAAGGAAAAGGACTCTTCGGTTGTGGCTGTACCGGTTCCCGGGTTTGAGAATTTACACTAGCTTGCTTTCCGTCAGCATCAGCAGGCGGAGAACTCCAAGGAACCTGACTTTTCTGACCTGGCTGATCATTCATAGTTTAATTTTTCAATACTTACTAAGTAATTAGTAGCAAATAATTGAAAAGATGGCAAGAGGCAGATTGGTTAATAGTAAGACCGACTCTGGAATTAAAAAAAGCCTACCACCTGAAGTGAGCAAAGGCCTTATTTGATTCAGCTAAACGTTGAATATCTTCTCTCCTCTTAACCGCACCTCCTTCACCTCTGGCGGCTGCAATAATCTCGGCTGCCAATTTAAGATCAAAACGATGATATTCTTTGTTCGGTTTTGCCTTAGCGGCTTGGATAAGCCAGCGAATCGCCAGTGACTCTTTACGATCACCTCTTACCGGAAGCGGAATCTGATAAGCTGCACCACCAATTCGACGAGGTTTTACTTCCATACCTGGTTTAATATTCTCGACCGCTTGCCGGAAAACTTCCAGCGGTTTTTGCCCAGTCTCCTCTTCAATTCGGTCAAAGGCCCGGTAAACTATCTTTTGAGCTATGTTCTTTTTACCTTGGCGCATCACCTGATTGATTAATTTAGTCACCAAGCGGTTATTATATAAAGGATCCGGACTAATCAATCGTTTAACTACTTTTCCGCTTCTTGCCATATTAATTTGAAAATGAAAAATAAGTATATTTAAGCAACTGGTGCTGTTTTTCCGGTTGTTTCGATATTTCCTGTCTCATTGGTAGTAATCTTGGCTGCTCCTCCTCCACCTCTCCTAGCGCCATATCGAGACCGTCCCTTTTTCCTTCCTTCGACACCACTAGTATCGTATTTACCCCTAACTATATGATATTTTACTCCAGGTAAATCTTTTACCCTACCCCCTCTTACTAAAATAATACTATGTTCTGCCAGATCATGACCCTCACCAGGAATATAGGCGGTAATTTCTTGCTTGTTTGACAATCTGACTCTGGCAACTTTCCTTAACGCTGAATTAGGCTTCTTGGGTCCCATTGTTTTAACCAGCAAAACTACCCCTCTTTTAAAAGGACTAATTGTTTTTACCATCCGACGATCCTTGGCGTTAAAAGAACGCCGAAGAGCAGTTGCTTTCACTTTTTTTCTCAGCGGCTTTCGGCCTTTTCGGATGAGTTGGGAAATAGTTGGCATATTAGTTTCTAAATGAAAATTAACTTGCCTGACTGTAATATCTTATCAAACTTAGGTTTGAAAATCTACTGGAATAAAATTTTAAATTATTATTCTTTAATCTGGGCCCGATCAGAACTAACTGGAATCAGTCGACCAATTATTACGTTTTCCTTAAGTCCTAGAAGTTTATCTTCTTTTCCATAAGAAGCAGCATCAGTTAAAACATTTGTTGTTTCCTCAAATGAAGCTGCTGATAGCCAAGAGTCAGTATAGAGAGAAGACCTGGTGATTCCCAGAATAACAATCCGAGCACTTGCCGGTTCGCCTCCTTGAGCTAAAACACGCTCATTTTCTTCTTCAAACCTAACTTTACTGATTAACTCACCCGGGAGTAAATCAGTATCCCCTGGCGATTCAATGCTGGCTTTATCGCTCATCTTCCTGATAATAATTTCGAAGTGTTTATCATGAATAGGAATTCCTTGTGATTCGTAAACTGCCTGAACCTCGTTTATTAAGTATATTTGAGCCTCCCGAAGGCCTTTCACCTCCAGAATTTCCTTAACGTCCAAAGATCCAGAAGCGAGCTGCGTTCCTATTCCAACCAACTGACCGTCTTCAACCCTCAAAGTACTTAAAGCCGGAATAAAATACTGCTTTTCTTCGACTGGCTTAACATCAACCGACCTAATTCTCACTTTGGTTCCTTCATCGGTTTCGATAACTTCGACCTTTCCCGCGATTTCGGACAGAGGAGAAAGAATCTTTGGCGTTCTCATTTCAAAAAGTTCCTCGACTCGAGGTAAACCCTGAGTTACATCAGAGACAACAATACCACCAAAGTGTTTAGTTCTTAAAGTCAACTGGGTCCCTGGTTCGCCAATAGACTGAGCCGCAATAACACCAATAGGAGTTCCAATTTTAACCTTTTTTCTGGTCGATAGATCCCAGCCATAACAAGTACTACATACTCCATGTTTCGCCTCACAAACTAAAGGAGAACGAACTTTAACCTTCATTATTTCGTTCTTTTCCAAGATAATAATCTTTTCTTCATCTAGATCTTGACCTTTTTCAAGCAAAACTTTTCCCTTTTTATCTAAAACATCTTTAGCTAAAACACGGCCTATTAATCTGAGAGAAAACGCGGATGACCTGGTTTCTCGGGTGATTTCAATCCCTTTTTTAGTTTTGCAATCTTTCTCCCTAATAATAACATCATGGGATACGTCAACTAACCGGCGAGTTAAGTAACCAGCGTCTGACGTTTTGATAGCTGTATCGGTCAATCCCTTTCTTGAACCTCTAGCCGAAGTGACATATTCAAAGACTGACAGGCCCTCTCTAAAATTAGATTTTGTCGGCAATTCAACTATCTGTCCTAAAGGATCTAAGACTAAACCTCTCATCGCCGATAACTGTTTTACTTGATCACGAGAAGCTCTGGTACCGCCCGAATTTATTATCAAACGAACGCTATTTTCTGGATCAAAGCGCTCCCAGGTCAAATCAGCCAATTCTTCGGTAGTCTCCATCCATACATCTTGAACTAATCTTTTCCTCTCTTGATCGGTAATTAACCCCCGATTAAAGTTATTTTCAACCTGACCTACTCTCTCGTTAGCCTGTGAAATTATCTTGCCCTTCTCCTTAATAACAATACAATCCCAAACACCAACAGAGAGACCGGAAATAGTAGCACTCCAAAAACCCAGTTCTTTAAGATTATCAATTAATTTTACCACTACTTCACGGGAACAGTTTCGAAAAGCCTTTGTTACTAAAACACGGATATCTTTTTGTCTCATTTCTCCATTAATGAATCTCAATTCTTCAGGTAACATAGAGTTAAAGAGAATTCTGCCAACCGAGGTTTTAATTATTCCTCCGCTGATCCTCGCTTTAATTATTTGTCTTAGATCAATGACCTTAGTCTGATAGGCTAAAATCGCCTCTCTCTCATTAGAAAATATTGAAGGATATTCATTTATTTCCGAATTAATAGAGGTGATAAAATAACAACCCAACGCCATTTCTTTATTAGGAATAGTAATCGGTGAACCATCAGCGGGCTTTAGAAGATTACTCTTGGGACTCATTAGCTCAACTGCCTCCTTTTTGGCTTTTTCTCCAAGAGGAATATGAACTGCCATCTGGTCGCCATCAAAATCAGCGTTGAAACCGGCGCAAACGCAAGGGTGAATCCGAATTGCGCTCCCTTCAATCAAGATTGGAAAAAAAGCTTGAATACCCAACTTATGAAGAGTGGGAGCTCGATTAAGTAGTACCGGATGGTCACGGGTTACTTTTTCCAGAACATCAAAAACCTCCGGCGGTCTTTTTTCAAGAATAATTTTAGCGCTCTTGACGTTTGGAGCAATCCCGGCGAAAATTAATTCCCTTAGAACAAAAGGCTTAAACATTTCCAAAGCCATCTCTTTGGGCAAACCACAATGATCAAGATTTAACTCCGGCCCGACAACAATTACCGAACGCCCAGAATAATCAACTCTTTTACCTAAGAGATTTTGTCGAAAACGCCCCTGCTTACCTCTCAACATATCAGAAAGAGAACGAAGAGGTTGCCTCCGTCGTCTAAAGCGTTTTCTTTTAGGCCCTTTACTAGCATCGATGAGACTATCAACAGCTTCCTGAAGCATTCGCTTTTCATTTCTTAAGATTATTTCTGGAGCGCCAATTTCGACTAAATGCTTTAATCGATTATTACGATTAATCACCCGACGATACAGATCATTTAAATCCGAAGTAGCAAATCGGCCGCCAGAAAGCTGAACCATCGGCCTTAGGTCCGGGGGAAGAACAGGTAAAATTCTCAAGATCATCCAGGAAGGATCAACCTCTGCTTTTCGAAGGCCTTCGATTATTCTTAGGCGTTTAGTCGCCTTAATATAACGTGCCCCCTTGCTTGATTGAACTTCTTTACGCAAGTCAGCGATCAATTTTTCTAAGTCAAGGGTGCTGATTATTTCCAAAACAACTTCGGCACCCATACCCGCCTTAAAGAAGGAACCCGCCTGATATTCAAAAAGCTTTAAATATTTATCTTCGGTCAAAAGGGATAGTTGTTTTAATGATCTAACTTCATCGATTAAAGTCTTAAATATTTCCTCTATTTTCTCCCCATCAAGAATTGCTTCATCACGAGCATTCTGAACTTTCTGCCTAAATTTTAAAGTTACCTCTTTGATCGCTAAAAATTTTTGCTCCTTATTTTCAATTTTTTCGTCAATTACTTTTTTTCCCTCTTTTTCTCCCACTTTTAAGTCTTCAATTTTTTTCTCCAACTTCTTCTTGACTTCAATTTTTCTACTCTTCAGCTTCTCTTTTAATTCGTTAAGTGTCTTTTTTCTCTTTTCTTCATCAACTGCCGTAACCAAATATTGCGCAAAATAAATCACTGCTTCCAAACTTTTTGGAGGAATATTAAGAAGAAGAGAAAGTTTAGAAGGTACTCCTTTAAAAAACCAGATGTGGACCACAGGGTAGGCCAAGCTAATATGCCCCATTCTCTCTCTTCTTACCTTTGACTGAGTTACTTCTACCCCACATTTGTCACAGATAATGCCTCGATAGCGGATTCTTTTATACTTACCGCAATAGCATTCCCAGTCCTTCGTCGGACCAAAAATACTTTCAGAAAAAAGACCACTTTTTTCTGGCTTAAGAGTCCGGTAATTAATAGTCTCCGGTTTGGTTACTTCCCCATAAGACCACGATTTAATCAAACTGGGAGAAGCGAGAATTATCTTCAAACCAGAAAAATCGACTAGATTTTTAAGTTCTCTCATATCAAAACCAGTGATAATCTATTAAATAACGACTTTTTACTCTTATACACACTTACTCCTCTTCATCTTCTTCTTTTTTTTCTTTGACTGCCCCGGTCGGTATAATTTCTAATCCTAAGCTATTTAACTCTTTAACCAAAACTTTAAATGATTCAGGAACAGTAGGTTCAGGAACAGAGGTTCCCTTAACAATCGCTTCAAAGGTCTTTGCCCTGCCAATGACATCATCTGATTTAAAGGTCAGCATCTCTTGTAAAGTGTGGGCTGCCCGATGAGATTCTAGAGCCCAAACTTCCATCTCACCTAACCGTTGACCTCCCATTTGCGCTTTTCCCCCTAAGGGTTGCTGAGTAACCAACGAATAAGGCCCAGTTGACCGCGCATGGATTTTATCTTCAACCATGTGAATCAACTTCAAAATATAACTCATTCCGACAACCACATTCTGAGCAAGAGATTCTCCTGTTCTTCCATCACAGAGAACCACCTTGCCATCCCTTGGCAAGCCAGCTTTCTCAAGTTCTTCTTTTAACTTATCTTCAGAAACTTTTTCAAACACAGGAATAGCCGCCTTATAGCCCAAGCGGGAAGCGGCCCACCCTAAATGAGCTTCCAATAACTGACCAAGATTCATTCTAGCCAAAACAGAAAGAGGAGAAATAATAATGTCGACCGGTGTCCCGTCAGTCAAATAAGGCATATCAGCAACTGGAACTATCTTGGAGATCACGCCTTTATTCCCGTGCCTTCCAGCGAGCTTATCACCTACGGTCACTTTTCTTATCTGAGCTACTTTGACAATTACCTCCCTAATTGTTCCTGGTTCGAGCTCGTCACCTTTATCACGATCTAAAATCTGAACATCAACTACTGTTCCCCGTTCACCGTGGGGTATTCTCAAAGACACGTCTCTTACTTCTCGCGCCTTTTCACCAAAAATTGCCCTTAAAAGCTTCTCTTCGGCTGTAAGTTCTGTTTCCCCTTTAGGTGCAATTTTGCCCACCAAAATATCATTAGGACCAACTTCACTGCCTACAACGATAATCCCATTTTCATCAAGATTGGCTAAATCTTGCTCACCAACATTGGGAATATCACGAGTCAGCTCCTCAGGACCAAGCTTTGTTTCGACTATAGGAGTTTCATATTCTTCAATATAGATTGATGTTAAGAAGTCGTCTTTAACTAGCCGATCCGAAATGACAATCGCATCTTCATAGCCTAATCCGTCAATTGAACAATAGGCGATCAATAAATTTTGTCCCAAAGACAACTCACCGCTCTCACAAGCAGGACCGTCAATTAATAAGTCGCCTTCTTTAACTTTATCACCCACAGAAACCACCGGTTTTTGCGAATAGCACGTACTCTGAGCCGAGCGGGTAAATTTATTTACCAGATAAGTTTCTCTATCTTTTTCAATTTTTATATTTTCTCTAGGTTCAATCTTCTCGGTAGTAATCTTCTTTCGAGACTTTTCATCTAACTTAACGACTACCTTACGCGCATCAATCCACTCGACGACCCCAGAATGCCTAGCTCTAGCCACTCTCCCCATTGCTTCGGCTACCAAACTCTCCATACCTGTTCCTACAATTGGAGCTTGCGGCTTCACCAAGGGAACAGCTTGACATTGCATGTGTGTGCCCATTAAGGCTCGATTAGCTTCATCATGGGCCAGGAAGGGGATTAAGGAAGCCGACGTTCCCACAACTTGAACGGGGCTAACATCAATAAAGTCTACTTTTTCCGCCGGCACTTCTAGAAACTGCCCCTTATATCGGGCCGGCAACCAAGAATCCCGAATTACTCCCTTTTCATCAACATTAATCCCCGCATAAGTAATGTGATACTTTTGTTCATCGTCTGCCTGCAAATAAACAATTTCATTAGTAACCATCATCCTAGTTTGCCGGTCAATCTTCTGTTTGACTACTCGAAAATAGGGGCTTTCTAAAAAGCCATATTCATTAACTCTTGTATAAAGAGACAGATAAGTCACTAATCCGATATTTGGTCCTTCAGGAGAACGGATCGGGCAAATTCGCCCATATTGAGAAGCGTTAATATCTCTAATCGAGAAAGAAGCTCTTTCGCGGGTAATTCCTCCAGGGCCCATCACAGTCAATCGACGAAGATTATCAATTTCAGATAGCGGATTAGTTTGATCCAAGATTGCCGAAACCTGACTAGTTCTGAAAAAGCTATTAAGGGAAGCGGTCAAAGGACGCGCATTAATTAACTGGGTCGGGATGACCCTTTCATCAGTACTGACTAAACTCATTCTTTCTTTGATGGAGCGTTCGAGCCTTAGGAGACCTGGCCGAAAGGCGATTTCAGATACTAACTCACCTACACATCTTACTCGACGATTAGATAAGTGATCGATATCGTCAACATAACCTTCACCATTCTGTAAATCGATTAAATATCTAAGAGCGGCTACCAGATCATCTTGACTAATTACCCAACTCTTAGGAGAATTAGGAATGTTCAACCCCAGCCTCTTGTTTATTTTATATCGACCAACCCTACCTAAATTATAGCGACGGTAGTCAAAAAACATGTTATCTAAAAGCTGTCGCGCGTTTTCAAGTATGGCTGGCTCTCCTGGTCTTATCTTTTGATAGATTTCAAGCAGGGCTTCTTCTCGATTCTTAGTAGGATCACTTTCAAGGGTAGCAATTAAATATTTTCGCTCCCTTTCTTTACCCAGAGGAAAGATATTTAGAATTTCTTCATCGCTTGCTAAACTAAAAGCACGAAGAAGAACGGTTATGGGAAACTTGCGCCGCCGATCAATTCTTACTGAGATGGTGTCATTTCTATTGACAAAAAATTCCAGCCATGAGCCACGAATGGGCCTTATCTCTCCATAGTAAAGTGTCCGCCCACTAATCTTGTCAATTCCACCAAAAAAGAAGACGCCCGGAGAACGAACAATCTGATTAATTACTGCTCTCTCAATACCATTAATGACAAAAGTCCCCCTCTCTGTCATTTCCGGCACATTGCCCAAAAATACTTCTTTTTCACTTTTATAACCGTTTCTTTTATTAAGAAGGGCAACTTTAACTCTTAGAGGTATCTCAAAAGTAACCCCTTTTCTCATTGCCCGAAGAGGGCTATACTTAGGCTTTCCAAGAGAACATCGGTCGAAAATAAGCTCCCAGTTACGGCTGGTAAAATCTTCAATCGGAGAGATTTCTGCCAGAAGTTCATTTATCTCTTTTTCTAGAAATTCTCTATAAGAGTCTTTCTGGATAGCAATTAAATCCAGTTTAGGAAGATTTCTATAGATTTTCCCCCAATAGTGTCTTTCATTCGGCAAAGGCTTTTGTTTCCCGCTTTTAATATTAATGTCGCTAAAATCAGAGGAAATCATTAGTTCAGCTCACAGATTTTAAAAAACCTAAAAATTGAGTATAAAAAATTGCCTCAAACCGGCAACATTAAACGAAGCGTACTGACCGTACGCCTTCCGTAAAAACTAGCGCGCAATATAGCATAAAAAATCATACTTGTCAAATTTTTGTATAAATTGTGTTGGTACAAAGCGATAATATTCTATTAGCGGCAAAGCAGAAATGTCATTTTCAGGAGTCCATAATTTGGCTGGTTATCAAAGGAAATGCCAACCAGGGAGAACCCATGAAAGAAATTTGCTTATTAGTCACTCAAAAATTTTGCGATATTAGCGTTATGATCCTCTATAGTTTGGGCATAGTGGATCTTACCGGTCGAACCTGAAAGATAAAACCAATAAGATGAATCTTGCCAATTAATTACCGCCTCAATAGACTCAAGACTGGGGTTACAAATTGGGGCTGGCGGCAAACCTTTGTATTTGTAGGTATTATAAGGAGACTCGGTTCCTAAATCCTTCTTGGTTAAATTTTTAGGCCACCAGTCACACCCAGACTCTCTCCCACGACACCTAAAATCAGCTACGGCATATTGAACTGCTGCGTCGGCCTGAAGTAACCAATCATTTTTCCATCTCTTAATCAATATTCCGGCAACAATCGGCCGGTCTTCAGAAAGTCTAGCCTCTCTTTCAACAATAGACGCTAAAATCAAAACCTGGTCAAGAGTAAGTTTTTTCTCAACCATTTTTTTCCTCAACCTTTCATCGATATTTTTATCAAAATTGTCCCTTAAAATTTCGATAATCGCTTCCTGGGAAGCATCTCGGGGAATTAAGTAAGTATCAGGAAAAAGATAGCCCTCAAGCGCCGAATTGGCAATTTTCGACTGCCAATTTTTAATATCGATATCGAATCCCTTATTGGCTAGTTCCTCGACTATTTGTTCACTGCGCCAACCTTCCAATAAAGTAACCCAAATATCTAACGTTCCATGCATCAGCTGATTTACTAATTCCTCAAGATTTAATCCCGAATGAAATCGAAAATCACCGGCTTGAATTTCTTTTGATAATCCTTTGGCAAGAACCAAAAGTTTAAAAGCCAAAGGGCTCCGAATCAAATTATCTTTTTTAAGCCTGATCGCAATTTCATCGATTCTCTCACCTCGTTTGATAACAAAAATCTTTTGCCCTTCGGAGGTAGTTATAGGCATTTTTGTCGCTGGTTGATTTGCCCATTGCCACCAAAAAAAGCCGCCCAAAAGGACGGACATTAAAAAAAACGCTGGTATGATCCACCGCCTAAGCCCCTTAAATAGCATATCTAAACCTCTTCGAAAAGGGCCCGTCGGTATCTCTTTGTCTCGGGGTTATAAATGAAAATGCGCCCACATCTACAGGTAACTTTCTCAGTTTTATCTTTTCTCTTTTCTCCTTTACCTTTATCTAAAGGCTTACCGCAACCGACGCACTTTCCCTGAGATAATAACCAAGCCTGCACTGGAGCAATAATTTTTTTAAACATTGCAATCCAAATAATTTTGTAAGATAATCGCGGCGGCAATTTTATCTTCTCGTGTCCGCCTGAACTTTTTACTTTTACCTGCTTCTATCATTTTAACAATTGCTTCCTGAGTGGTCAAGCATTCAGGATAGAACTCAACCGGTAAACCACTTTTGTTTGCCAATTGCCGGCCGAAACTGCCTACCTCTTTTTCCAGTTTACCTTCTGGCAGGCCGATAACAATCTTATTTACGCAGTATTTCTGGCAAAGTTGTACTACTCTACCAATCAGATTCACTTTATTAGGCAGGATTTGCAAAGGCTGAGCTAAGATACCCTCGGCAAGCGCCAGGCCTACTTTAGCCTTACCATAATCAATTCCTAGGTAAATCATTTTTTTAACAAATTTTGAAAGTTCTGAATGTTTACTATTTTAAAACTTCAGATTAATCTTGCCTTAACTACTAACCGCCGCAGGTATGTTCCTGGGGGAACACAGGTAATCATACTTAAGTATTCACCAGTCATATCCTGCTCTAAAACAGAAATGTCTGTTGGCTGAACTTCAGTCATTTTAAAAACCTGATAATGATATTCAATCCCGTCAAAATAAACAATAATCTCGTCACCAATTTCTAAGGCCGGCAAAGTGGAGCATATCGTTTTATAATTTTTAGGGTTAAAAAATTGAGGGAGAACCGAGTGGCAAAAAAGAACTGCACTCCCTCGTTGTCCAGGTAAACTGGTACCGGGATAATGAACCATGCTCTTTCCTAAATCTTCGCCACCGATTTCAACAATCGCTTGGTAAATTCCCAAGACCGGAATTGACAAGTTATAGTGGGTAATCTTGCTATTGCGGAGGGGCATCGGTGGAGCGCTGGAAAACCATTGGTGAGGATTGGTGTAGTCAGCCGAATTGGAATCAACCTCCGACTCACCTAAAACAACACTCCTGGGAATCGGCGAAAAAAGTGGCATTTTTTTGTCAAACCGACTCCGGGTTCTTATTTGATAGACACCGATTGAACTCAAAACCAGAATTACGACAAAGATTCCCAAACTGATTAAAAAGCCGGATAAAAAACGACTCTGGCCATCTCTAGGAGGCAGCCTGGTTATTCTAGGAATCTGTCTTGGTGAAGACTTAACGTAACAATAAAGCGCCATATTATTTTGACGTTACCTCAATATCAATCCTTTTTAAAACCCGGGGGAATGTCTTGATTATTCTAGATAGATTAGGAGTATAAATTACCTCGTATCCTTCTATATTAGATAAACCTTTAAGATAAAATTCTCCCAGTTCCGCCTTTTTTCCTCTTAAATTCTTTCTGATCTGTTCGGTATCTATCTGGGGCCATAAGCTGGCTCTATAAGAAGCCGTAAAAAGAGCCTTGTCTTCATCAATCACTTTATCAAGCTTGAATTTGACTTCGCTTTCATTTTCTCTGAATTGAAATCCCGAGGGAACAGAGGCTCTTACTTTTTCCGCGATCAACTGGTTAAATTTATCATTCTGATAGACCAGAGCCTTAAAACTAGTTTTAAGGGTTAACTTCAAACGATCAGTTTCTTCCTGAATCTCTTTATCAAACTTCTTTTCCAGAATCTTTTCGGTTATTGAACCCTCTACTAAAACTTCGCCTACAGGAACCTTCTCCTTAAGTTTTTCTGTTGCCTGCAACTTTAACTCTTCCAATATAACGGAAGCCAGATTTTCCTGGTCACTTTTACCTACAATTTTAACTTCCCGGCTTGAACCTTCCGTAAAGGCATTCTCGTTGCGGGCAATTAAATCAGTAGCTGAATACTTATCTACCGTAAACTCGGTTCCGGCTGCCAAATTTCCTTCGTTTCCAATTACTAAGGCAGTAACAGCTGCCTTTGCTTTTCCCGGAATCCTCGTATAATCAGGACCGGCGCTTTCGGAGGCAACTACTATTCCTTCTTCAATCGAAAACTTAATGTCACTACGACTAATTAGAATCGTTCCGGCATTAAGCTTTTTCTCGGTGGAAGCTCGGTTATAAACGATTACCTCACCTTTGGCTTTTTCTCCGATTACTTTAATACCGGTTGTTTCTCCTTCTTTTTCCTGCTCAAGAATTACTTCAACTACCTTAGCCGGAACAATCATTTTCGATTGATCAACTTCACCAACTCCAGAATCCAAAGTAACCTCGAATTCTTTTTCTGAAATCTGCGGTTTAACAAAAAGAGTTACTTTAGCCTTAGGGTAAAACCACCAAAGCCAAGACAGGCCGACACTGACTGCAACAAACAACACTGCCCCAATAACTGCCAAAAGGGTTAGTTTACCCGGAAACTTTATCAAAGAAACTATCTTCCTAAAAACAGTAAAAGGGGCTAGGATTAATCTCCTTAGGTGAAAAAACCTCAATCGCGCAAAAAAAGATTTCTTGGGCTTCTTGGTAACTTCTTGATCAGGCAAAGTACTGGTTTGATCGCGTTTGGTAGGAAATTCCTTAACCTCTGACTCTTTTGCGACTTTTCCTTCGGCTATTTTATTTTCTCCAGTCGCGATATCTTTCTCTTCAATAAAACCGAACCCCAATTTCGACGGCTCCTCAATGATCTCAGCCTCTTTTTCTTCCTCTATTGTCGTTTCAATCTCTCTTTCAATCTCTTTCTCTCCTTGTTCGTCCAACTTCCTATCTCTCGTTTTGTCTTCAAGAAAAATTTCTGCTTCGATTCCTTCAGCCTTTGCTACCTCTGCCCCACCAGCCAAAGCGACCGCTCTGATATCAAAATCAGCCGGAAAAACTTCGGTTTTAGGCAGATGCAGGAAATTAAAACCGTTCTCTTCTCTCAACCAGGGGTAACTTAAAACCTCTTCTTTCTCGTCTTCGATCTCGCTTTTAGAATTGTAAAGGATGATTCTGGCTGGTAAAACCTCCTCGGTTTTTATTCTGGAAAGCGCCTCGGCAATATCTTCCCCTAGGCTATGACTTCGCTTGACCAGGCTACTGCCAATTATTTTACCCAAACGAAGGAGAGTCACCTCAGCCTCGGCTCTGGCAACCTCTACTAAGATAGCGTTGGGTAAAACTCCTTCGAGGGTTTTTAAGTATTTAACGAGAGCCTCGGTAGTTACCACAAAGCCAACCGGCTTGAGCTCGAGACCCTGACAAAGTTCTTTAAGGATCTTTAGTTTCTCAGGAATAATTTTCTCGCCTTGAACCCAAGAGCTAGGAAGTCCAAAAATTATCTTTTTCGGTTCTTCTTCCAGAATGGCCGCCTTTTCAATTGCGCCTGAAAGGCATTTATCGGCTGCCTCAATAAGACTACTCTCCTTCTGCCAATCAAATACTTCGCTTACCGAAAAAACCTTGGCTTTTCCCTGGTCAATCGCCCAAATTGCGCCTTTAACCACTCCATAACCAATCTCTAAGGCAAATGAGAATTCCTTTTTATCTTCCTGTTTCTGGACTTTTTTAAAGATTTCCCTAGGATCCATTTGGCAGGCACTCAATAACTGCATAGAAGCGCCGACGACCGGCACCGATACTTTCTTGTTTCCTTATTTTAACACGACCAATCTCGCTTGTGTTCGCCACATGCGGACCGCCACAAACTTCACAAGAGTAATTACCGATAGAATACACTTTCACTTTTTCACTGTACTTCTGGGTAAAGAAAGCCAAGGCTCCTTGTTTCTTGGCTTCTTTCAGGGTCATTGTTTTTGGCACAACTGGTAAATTTTTATCAATCTTTTCGTTAATAATCTCCTCAACTTTTTTAATTTGTTTCTCAGTTAACTTCTCCGAATGTGAAAAATCAAATCTCAGCCGTTGAGCGGTAATATTACTACCTACTTGCCTAATGTGACTACCTAAAACATCTCGCAATGCTTGATGAAGAAGGTGAGTCACAGTATGAAGCCTAGTAACTGCCTCAGAATGGTCAGCTAAACCACCTTTAAATATACATTCGGCAGCCGTGCGAGATTTTTCTTGATGCTCTTTTTTTAATTTTTCAAACTCCAACATCTCCTGCTTAGGAATCTCTCGATTCCATTGTTTAAGTAATTCCTGAGAAATTTCTAAGGGAACCCCACAGCTCTGATACAAATCGAAAAGAATTTTCCCGTCAATCGGTCCTTTTAAGGCTTTAGCCCACTTACTAATGTTTTTTAAAAAATCATCAATTTCATCACTAATTATCACTTGCAGTTCACGAGGTTGCTTATGGAAATATGAATCTCCATAAATCTCTTTAATTAAATTGGACATCGGAAGAATTATTTTTAAGGGCGCGATTCCGATTGTCATCATTTTAACCACTGACCTTCTGATCAACCGACGCATTACATAACCCTGACCTTTGTTACTGGGTTCAAGATTCTGTTCTGCCATGAAGATGGCTGCTTTTAAATGATCAACCACTACCCGCATTGCCGCTTCGTTATTTTGATACTTCCTACCGGAAACTCTGACAATTTCGCTAATCATCGGCCAGAAAAGTTCGGTCTTGAAAATATCCGGCTGATTATGCTCGGCCGCCAAAATCCGCTCCAAACCGCCACCGAAGTCAACATTTCTTTTCGGCAGTCCAGTTAAAACACCAGTGCTCGTCTTTCGATATTCCATGAAGACCGAGTTGCCGATTTCCAAAAAACGTCCGCAATTACAGTTAAGGTGACAAACTTGGTCGGCATAGGGTGAATTCTCGTGTAGCTTTAGTTCAGCGCCGAAGTCGTAAAAAACCTCAGAATCCGGCCCGCCGATTTCTCCGGCCGGCATTTCGGACGGCGTTCCTGCCCTTGACCACCAATTTTTATCAACACCGTAACAGTAAATTTTAACCTTCGGATCAAAACCGTTTTTAGCGGTTTGATACTTCTTTATTCCAAATAAATCGCCCCAAATTTTAATCGATTCCAAATCAGGCGCTAACGGTTGATACTTATCGTTACAAAAAACTTTGTATTCCCAATTGCCATCAAAAACAGATACATAAAGCCTTTGCGAATCAAGACCGGCTTCTTTGGTTAAAAACTCAAAAAACCAAGTTAATTGATCCTTTTTATAGTAATCGCCAAGCGACCAGTTGCCTAACATCTCGAAAAAAGTCGTGTGCCGGTTGTCGCCGACTTCTTCAATATCCTGGGCCCGAAAGCAAAGCTGACTATTGGTCAAGCGGGTACCCAAGGGATGCTTTTCACCTAAAAGATAAGGCATCAAGGACTGCATTCCTGAACCGGTAAAAAGGGTAGTCGGGTCGTTTTCCGGAACTAGCGAACTTGAAGGAATCCGCGTGTGGCCTCTTTTTTCAAAAAAAGACAAGTATTTTTCTCTTAAATCCCCAGCTTTAGTCATCGTATCTATTATAGAAGAATCTTCCGAGGCTGGCAATCAGAAGCGCTTATCTCAAACAAAAACGATATCACCCTAATCTCTTTCCTCTCCGGGTAAAGAAATGCTTACGGAAGGCTGCCGTTATTGTATGGCCTTTTCCTTGGGCCTCCTCAATATTCGAAAGCGATTTTTCGACTTCTTTTTTAACCTTCGGCGACAGTTCTCTGGCCTTAGCTTCCAATTTCCTCCTGACATCTCCCGTATTTTCGACAAATTCTTGGCCTTGTTTCTCAAGATCGCTAATCATTTCCGGTAGATCGTCAACTAATTCCTTGCCTTTCTGAGCTAACTGATCCTTTATTTTTTTACCCTCATCAGTGCCAAATAAAAAAACTAGAACAGCCCCGACCAGAGCACCTAAAATAAAACTGGAAAAAAAACCGTTCCCGCGTTCTTTTTCATTCATCTTTTTTCCCCTTTTCTTTCTTTTTCCGACTCACCAGCCAACCTAAAAGACCGGTAATTCCGGTAGCGCCGGTTAAAATATCTGCGGCCGAGGAAATCGGTTTGGCGATCGATTCGGAAACTGTTCCGATATCATCAAGAATTTTATTGGCTCTCTTGATTGTCTCTTGAAACTCTTTCAAGATATTGTAAACCTGAATCCCGACCACGATTAAAAGAACGGTAATCGTAGTAACCACCATAACGAGAATTGCTTGCGTAAAGTCAATCATTGACACCTCCTCCTTGTTAAAAACTTAATCTATTTTGATATACGGCAGAAAAACTGTCAACCACGATTTTATAAACCGAAACAAAAAGTTCAGCTCGGAGTAGGCAGCTCCTGAAAAACCTCTCTAACGACTCTTTTTATTTTCCCCATCTTATTGGCCGCTTCAATAACGATCAGATTTTTGCCGATTCGTAAAGAGACAGTGGTATAAAAGTGACCGTCAGGAAAAACATTAATTAATCCACCATTAACCTTTACCGTTGCATCGGGTTCAGTTCGGCCCGCAACTCCGACAGGGTCAGTCAAGACTTCGGCTTGCTTCTCGGGACTGTCAACTTCAAGAAAAGGACCGCGAATCAAAGAAGAATATTGGAAAAGCAGGTAGAAAAGAATTCCTACAATAAATACCACCGTTACCAAATAAAGACCAACCCGAGGAGAAGTAAAAAATTTAGGACTATCCAGAGGTTTAACTAAACCTCGAGGGACGATTTTACCTTTTTCATCAGAAGCAAAATCGCGACGAAAGACGGCAAGAGCAAACTTGGGCGGTACTCCCAAGAAATCAGCATAATTCTTTATAAACCCGTGGGCAGCCAAAGATGAAGGGAGTTTAGCAAAGTCATTTGTCTCTATCGCTTTCAGGAATCGCGGCCTGATTTTGGTCGCCTCAGCCACAATCTTCAATTTAATCCCTTTTCTCTTTCTAGCCTCAAAAAGAATCCTGCCGACAGTTTTCATAGAACATGTCAAATAAAAGTGATTAAGCTCTCCCAAAACATCGACCAAACAGAGCAATATAACAAGATTTTGGATTTATGATTCGCCCTCTTGGGAAGATAAATATTCTTCGGGACTGCGGACCAAAATATCCCTCGGTTTAGCCCCTTCGCCCGGACCAATGATGCCGGCTTTTTCAAGTTGGTCTAAAATCCGGGCAGCCCTGGCGTAACCAACCTTTAAACGACGCTGTAGTAACGAGGCAGAAGCTCTTTCAAAACGACAAACTACTCTGACTGCTTCTTCAAACAGATCGTCTTTTTCTTCTTGATCAAAATCCGCACCTATACCACTCTT
Organism: Bathyarchaeia archaeon; assembly: GCA_035529595.1. GTDB lineage: Bacteria > Patescibacteriota > Microgenomatia > PFEM01 > JAFGMK01 > DATKWK01. Next base: position 203,143 of record DATKWK010000017.1, on the reverse strand, counting down.
AAGAGATTGAATACGAGTCACCTCTTCGGTATAAACAGGAGCAACGCCGGATTCTCTTAAAAAGCCGATCAGTCTCTGGATCTCAGTATCAGACACAAACGTTCCCTGGATCCTTGAAGGTTTTGCCTGATCGGGAGGGATATAAAGCATGTCACCCTTACCTAAAAGCTTTTCCGCTCCCGGGGTATCGATAATCACCCGCGAATCAACTTGTGAAGAAACATTAAAGGCAACCCGGCAGGGGATATTGGCCTTAATCAGACCGGTAATTACGTCCACTGATGGCCTTTGAGTAGAAATTACCAGATGAATTCCGGTAGCCCGTGCCATTTGGGCAATCCGACAAATCGTATCTTCAACTTCCGCCGGAGCAAACAACATAATATCAGCCAATTCATCAATGAAAATAATAATATAGGGAAGAATCGTCAGGCCGGAAAGTTCATTGTAGCTATCAACGTTTCTAACGCCGACTTCGGCGAAAAGCTTGTAACGCCGATCCATTTCACTAATCGCCCACTTTAAAGCAGAAAGCACCTTATCAGGCTCAAAAATCACCGGTGTCAAAAGGTGAGGAATCCCATTATATTGGGTAAGTTCTACCCGTTTCGGATCAACAAGAATAAACTTAACTTCATCAGGAGAAGCCCGGAAAAGGATTCCGGTAATGAAAGAGTTGATGCAAACCGACTTACCGCTGCCGGTAGCTCCGGCAATCAAAACATGAGGCATTCGGCCGATATCGGCAACCTTCGGCTTGCCGGAAACATCAAGGCCCAAGCCGACTGTTAGTTTCGATTTAGCTGACTTCATCTCATTGGATATCAGCATCTTTTTCAAGGAGACGAATTCGGGAACATGATTTGGTACCTCAACACCTACCAAGGAACGGCCGGGGATGGGAGCTTCGATTCTTATTTGACCAGTTGATGCGGCCAAAGCCAAAGCTAAGTCATTAGCCAGTGAAGTAATTTTCGATAGCTTTGTCCCTAAAGCAATCTCCAGAGCATACTGAGTAACCGCTGGTCCAAGATTAACCTCAACCACGCGAGCCGAAATCCCAAATGATTCAAGAGTCTTTTCAATAATGTCGGCATTTTGTTTAATATCGCCACGGTCCGCTTTCCCACCGACAGTATCCTCAAGAAGAGAAAGTGAAGGATATTTCCACAATTTTCCCTGAGTCGGAAATGAAGCCACCAGTTCAGAAACTAGAGCTTCTCCTTTCTTTTCCTCTTTTTTTCCTATTCCTGCTTCTTTTATCCTGATTTTCTGATCCTCATATGAGGCGGTTGGTTTAGAAAGAATATATTTAGGTTTTTTAACTTTTTGCATTGCTCGAAAAATTTTCCTCGTTGTCAAAAGAAAATTAGCAAAAAATACAAAAATTTCTTCAAGGGAGGTGTTAAAAGTTACGACAAAACTAATCGTTATTAAACCCGAGAATATCAACAAAGCCCCAAGATCGGTAACTAGAAAAGCTAAGCGATCCCAAATAGTGAAACCGACTCTACCTGATTTAGTTAAAGAAATGAAAGAAAATAGCAAAAGTGCTGTTCCAACAAAGACATTAGGTCTGGTAACTTGCCATTTAAGGCGGGAAAGCATCAGGCCAGCACTTAAAAAGAAGAAGGGCACAAAAATAATCCCCCAACCTAAGAGATTAGTTAAAGAATCAAAAAGTTTAGCTAAGAGAATTCCCTGGCGGGAAAAAGACAAAATAATGATACCGGCAATTACGAATAGAATTACTGATGAAAAAGTATAAACAGTCTCTCTTTTAAGTTTGAGCCTGAAAGGTTTACGGCGCCGTCCCCGGCTCGACTTGCCTGAGACAATTAACGATTTTTTCTTTCTCCGTTTTCCCATCTATAACTATTAACTAAATTAGAAGCTGTTAAAGCTTAACAACATTATACAATACTTTAGCTTAATTCTGAAAAGAAATGGAGTAGTCGTGCCTCAAAATAACTTCATCTGTTTCTCCTCCGGCTCGTTTATTTCTTCTAACTGAGGCGTATCTTCTCGACCGGATAAAAACTGAGGAATCTTTTTGAAATCTTTTTTGATCTGCTCCATAATTAAACCGTTTCTTAGGGCAGCCGCCGGATGATACATAGGGATAATAATCCTCTTTTTACCGGCAAATTCGACATACCTGGCTTGACCATGAATACGGGAAATTTTCTCCCCGGGTAAAAATTTTTCCAGGGAAAAACGACCTAAAGTGACAATAATTTCAGGATCAATAATCTTTATCTGTTCATTCAGAAAAGGCTGACAAGCTTCAATTTCTTCCGGGAGAGGCTCGCGGTTTTCCGGTGGTCGATGTTTAACTACATTGCCAATCCAAACCGCGTCTCGAGCCAGATCAATCATTTGTAATAGGCGGTCAAGCAATTTACCGGCTGCGCCAACAAACGGCAATCCCTGCTGGTCTTCATGATAACCCGGCCCCTCGCCAATAAATATGATTTTAGCATCAGGATCACCGCTCCCAGGAACAGCACGCAAAGCTTGCCTATAGAGACGGCACTGGTTACATTTATTAATCTGCTGCGCAATATTGTCTAGTTCTTCTTTTTTATCCTGTTGTCGCACAACCATAGTCTACTTTTCGTTTGATTATAGTTAGACAAACAACCCAAGTATTCATAACTAAACCAGTTTTCTTGAAGAACTAACCAGGTTCTTGAGCATTCGGTAATATCTTTCTGCCTCATGTTTACAAACATCAAGAGAAATAATTTTATTTTTTTCCTCTATTTTAGTTTCAAAATAATCAAGGACTTGATCAAACTCCATCTTCCTTCTACCCAAGTCTGTCAAGAAAAAAATTGCTCCCCGAGGGTGAAGGAATTTAAAGCAATCGGCATTAGCGACAATTTCAGCTTCAAGACTTTCATAGGGAACAGACGCGTGATGAGCTTCGATAATATTCTCTATCTTTTTTACGAGCTGTTCGGGCAGATTGAATTTCCCCAAGAAGTCTCTCCCAGCCTGTAAGCTCATATTTATATGATCCTGAATCCGACCTTCCCTGAGAGCCTGACCAACTTTAATATCCATTAGATAGGCGCCAATCAAGGCTATATTTTCATCCGCTCCCGCCTTTTGGCAAAGCTTCTTAGTTTTATCAATAAGGATTTGCTGAAGAATTAACGGTGGAGAGTTATCCTTCTCTCTTTCTTGTTTATCGAATCGTTGCACAGCTTTAATAATTCTTTTCAGATTCATGATTAATACTGACTTCTACCAGCTGGGGAGGAATTGCTTAACATTTTCGTTAGTGATGTGAAACCGAGTTTCTTTACCTTCAACTATCGTGCGGGCAATCTTACGACAAACACCGTTGATTGTCCGGCCAAGGGTCCGGATGCCGGCATCGTAACCAAGCGGCCTCACAATTTTGGGCCAGACATCTTCATCAATAATCAAATTTTCTTCTTCAAGACCGCTTTCTTTTAAGACTTTCGGAAGAATAAAGTCCCGGCCGATGGTAATTTTTTCTTGATCTGTATAAGAAGGCATGCGGATTGGTTCAATCCGGTCCATTACCGCCGTAGCAATATTGGCGGTGTTATTACAAGTAGCAATGAAAAGAACTTCAGAAAGATCGAAAGGGTAGTCGATAAAGTGGTCGCGAAAAGCCATGTTTTGCTCCGGGTCCAACAACTCGACCAAAACACCCATAATATCCGCCCTCGCCTCGTCACCCACCCGGTCAATTTCATCAAGAAGAATAACCGGATTCTTACTACCACATCGTTTGATTGCCTTGATAATAAGGCCTACCTCAGCGTCGGGATGAACTCGCGATTGGCCCCGCAAATCAAGAGCACTACCCATTCCTCCGAAAGGAACCCGGGCAAATTCTCTTCCCATAGCTTCGGCAATTGAGTAGGCAAGAGTAGTTTTCCCTGTTCCCACTAAACCTACCAAAGCAATAATCGGCGCTCTCATAAACTTTAAGATTCCTTCGCCTGCCTCCGAACCGATTTTTTTTCCTTTTTTAACCCTGAGAGCTAAGACGGCCAGGTATTCCAAAATCCGGTCTTTAACTTCTTGCAAACCATAATGGTTCTTATTAAGAATCTTTTCCGCATTCGTAAGATCAAGGGCGTCTTCGCTTCTCTTCACCCAAGGCAAAGAAGTTATCCATTCGATATAATAAGCGGTTCGTTCATATTCCGTTGAATAGCCGCCATATTTAATCATCCGGCCCAATCTCTTAACCATTAAAAGTATCCTCTCCTTGAGCTCCGGGGGAAGGGTGACTGAATTGACCTTATCCTGCAGCTTAACAATCTCTTCTAAGACTTCTGTCTCTTGGGCCATAATCATTTCTTAAGAAAATAATTAACCCTAAGATTACCACAAAGACTACAGTTCCTACAAGAATCTTATTGAGTAGTAAGGGTTCAGATTTACTGACACACTTTGTCATCCTGAACTTGATTCAGGATCTATATAGATTCCGTGTCAAGCACGGAATGACGGGATTGTGTCAAAGAATCTGAGTAGTTACATTGAGTAACAGAGTCAGAGAAATTCAATTATCACCTTCTTGATGATGGTGAAAATCGTGAACGCGCAGTTGAGGAAGAAAAACTTGGTTTATCAAACCGCGACCGGGGTCGGCTTTCCCTCATTGGTTTTATCTGTCCTTTAGGTAACATTGTCAGATTGATTCGTTTAGATTCATCGACTTCCCGAACGCGCACTTTAACTTTTTGGCCAATTTTAACAATATCGGCGGGATCTTTAACATAATCCATCGACATCTGGGACACATGAACCAAGCCTTCTTTACCTGGCACGATTTCTACAAAAGCTCCAAAAGGCTGTATTCTTTTTACTATTCCTTCGTATTCGTCATCTACTTTAACCTCACGGGTAATTCCGTTAATTATGGCTACCGCTTTATCAACCGCGCTTTTATCCGGCGAAGAAACGTTAACAGAACCATCATCTTCGACATCAATTGCCGCGCCGGTCTCGCTAATAATTTTCCTAATCATCCGCCCACCCGGTCCGATAATATCGCCAATCTTTTCCACAGGAATATGAAGTACTTCAATTTTGGGCGCAAATTTTGAAACCTGATCACGAGAAACTGGCATCACTTTGATCATTTCATTTAAAATATGGATTCGTCCTTCTTTTGCCTGTTTGAACGCTTCACCGAGAACCTTAAGCGGAATCACTGCATTTTTAACATCCATTTGGATCGCAGTAATTCCAGTTCTCGTTCCCGCTATCTTAAAATCCATATCACCCTGGAAATCTTCTTGGCCTAAAATATCAGACAGAATAATATGCTTCTTACCGTCGCTGATTAACCCCATGGCTATACCGGCAACAGGCGCCTTGATCGGTACGCCGGCGTCCATCAATGAAAGAGTTGATCCACAAACCGAAGCCATCGAAGTCGAACCGTTTGAAGACATGATTTCAGAAACGACTCTTATCGTGTAGGGGAACTTCTCTTCTCCGGGAATTACTGGTTCTAAAGCTTGCTCTGCCAACGATCCGTGACCAATTTCTCTCCGGGAAGGCCAACCTAATCTGCCTGTTTCCCCGACCGAAAAAGGCGGCATGTAATAATGATGGATATACCTTTTGGTTTCCTCGCCTTCCATTCCCTCTATTAACTGCTCCAATGAAGGAGAACCTAAGGTAGCTACGGTTAACGCCTGAGTATTACCTCGCTTAAACATCGCCGAACCATGAGTCCGGGGTAAAACGCCGACTTCAATCTCCAAAGGCCGGATATCTTTTGGCCCCCGGCCATCAATTCTCTTGCCTTTTTTTATAACCTTAATCCTAACCAGCTTTTTCACGACCTCTTCTAAAGCCAACCTCATCTGACTTTTCTCGACCTCAGGGAAACTTTCGAGAAGCGCTGTAGTTATCTCTCCAAGAGGAACAGCATTATCTTCACAAAAAGCTGATTTAGTAACGCTTTCTTCAATTTCATGACCAGCTTTTTTTTCGATTTGTTCAACCAGATCCCAATTGACTTTCAACGGCTCAAAAGATTGTTTTCTCTTGCCGGCTTTTTTTCTGAATTTTTCAATACTTTCAACCAGTTTTCTGATTTCCTTTGTAGCAAAATCAAGAGAATCAATAAGGGTTTTTTCCGGAATTTCACGAAATTTGCCTTCCATCATGATAACGGCCTCTTTGGTTCCGGAAAGGACTAAGTCTATTTCTGAATATTCCAAATCTTGATAAGTGGGGTTAATAATGAAGTCTTCCCGCCCATTCTTAGGTACATAACCTAGTCTGATTGTGCCGATTGGCCCTTCCCAAGGAACATTGGAAATTGCCAGAGCCGCACTAGTCGCACAAGCTGCGGGAATATCAGGACTGGTTTCCGCATCAACCGAAAGAACGGTTATTATCACCTGGACACGGCAACTATATCCTTTAGGGAAAAGCGGACGAACGGAACGGTCTACTAAACGAGCGGTCAGAGTCGCCTCATCCGAAGGTCGTCCCTCCCTCTTAACCCACCGGGACCCCTTAATTCTTCCACCAGCATAGAGCCTCTCGATATACTCAACGCCAAGAGGAAAGTAATCTAAATCTTCCTGAGAAGGAGCTGAAACAACCGTCGCTAAAACCATGGTATCGCCCAGCCTTGCCAAAACTGCCGCATTTGCCTGTTGAGCCAGATAACCAGTCTCGAGTTTTAATATTTTGTCACCGATCTTAATTTCTTCAGAAATCTTATGGATTTTTGAGTAAGCCAAATTTTACCTCCTAACAACAAATTATTTGGATAGTTCCAATTGAGTGATAATATCTTTATACCGATTAGTCGACCTCTTTTTATCTTCCTTGAGAAGGTAGCTTAAAAGTCTTCTTCTCTTGGAAATCATCGAAAGTAATCCCCGGCGTGAGTGGATGTCTTTTTTGTGTTCCTTTAGATGACCTGAAAGCTTTTTGACCTTAGCAGTTAAAAGAGCAACCTGAACTTCCGGTGAACCAGTGTCACCCTTTACAGTCGCAAACTGTTTAATGATTTTTAGTTTCTCATCGGTAGCAAGAGCCATCTTCTATTTTACTGAAAAATTAATTAAGTAACCGATATTATCAGTCAAACCCAATAACATTTGTTATTATAACAATAATAAATTCTTAAAACAAGAAGCCAAAAATCTAAAAAAGGGTCAGACGCGTTGGGAACCGCGAAAAACTTTTGGACCATACCAGTCAGCTGAAGGACTTTTCGGCATTTTTTTATCGGTGGCGGACATATCCGTATTTGCACCGGCAACCTGATCTGTTATCTGAGAGATTTGGGGTGGACGGGCAGCCGATTCGTCTTTAGTCATTGGACTAAGCGGAACCGGCGAAGGCTTTCTAAAAGAAGAGGCATTTTGGCGAGCCAGGAGGGCTTGCCGGCGCGCTCCCGAACGGAGGCAAAAGGCAACTGCTTCGAAAGCTTCAGCGGTCGTTTTGGCAGCAGTAAAATTTCCTGTAGCTCCCTGGATTCCAAACAAAAGATTACTGGCAATATCTTGATCAACAGGATAGTTAGCGGACTGCAATAAGGCAGCCATAATCTCCGAATAAGAACTGGCGTCAGAAAAAATAGCATTAACTTTACCGAAACGGGTATTAGTGGAATTAATATCAATATTAATTATTTGAGTTTGCTCAAACACTTTCTTCTCCTGCCGATATATTGGCCCTAAATTATCTAAAGAATCACTACCGATAACAACAACCACCTCTAAATCACCACTATAGGAGTAGTTTACATTCTGGATTGAAAGAGGAGGAAACCCTGTCTTCGGCTGAACTACTAGGTTGAATTTCTTATTTTCAATATTGTAACTGACCTTATCAATTGCGTTCTCCAAATAATCAAACGAGATCACTAAACTTCTCCCGCCAATTTTACCAGATATTTTATTAACCCCCACCAGTTTGGATAAACCAACAGTCATTGGAGTCGAACACACTAAGCCGAAATTTTTTCCGGACTTTTCAAGCGACAAGAATAAAGATAAAGAAGCAGCCGTCGGATCAAGAGATGGATTTTCGGGGAGAAAAATTACTCCACCTTTTGCCTGGGAAATGATCTGAATGATAGGATCAAATTCGGGTAGTCGATTCATTCTTTCTGGGGCAGCTTGCGGAATGATACTAGCACATCGCCGACGGTAAAGTCAAGCTGGGGTGAAAATCCCATACCAAAAACATCATTGGCAACAGCTTTCTCAACTTCTGACTTTCCTTTATGAAGAGAATTAACACGACAACCATCCAAAATCTTCTCGTTCCGTCTTAAATGCAACTGATCACCCCGAACAATTCGGCCTTTTAAAACGCGGCAACCGGCAATCTTTTTGTCATTAATCAAAAATTCTTTGATGACTTCTGCTTCTCCCAAAATTTCTTCATCAATGGTAGGTTCCAAAATCTTAAGTACCTTCCTGTCGATGTCTTTTAAAAGTTCATAAATAATTTTGTATATTTTAATCGGTACTTTCTCTACGCTAGCCAATTTTTTTATCCTTGGAGGAATACGGACACTGAAACCGACTAAAGAAGCGCCAGCAGTTTGGGTAAGAAAGATATCACCTTCATTAATATCACCGACCCCTTGATGAATCAATTCAACTTCCGAAGAAAGGTTCATCCTAATCGCCTCAAGGGTACCTTGGGTATCTGCCTTTAAAACCAGCTTTACTTTTTTATGCTCTTCTTCCTCAGTTTTTTCTGTAGATTGTGCTATCTTTTGCCTAGGCAACTGCGGTGATTTGATTTTTCCGGCGACGCGAATTACCGTTGCTCCGACAGGCGGAACTGAATCAAAACCTAAAACCGAAACTGGCTTACTGGGAAAAGCCTTAGTCACTCGCTGGCCAGTTTCGTCATACATTGCTTTTACTTTTGCGCAGGCTCCTTCGGTCCAAATAAAGTCAGTTATGGAAAGAGTCCCTTCCTTAACAAGAATTGTCGCCAGGGGCCCTCGCAAACGTTCCAATTTTGATTCAATTATTATCCCTTTAAACTGTGCCTCAGGGTCACTTTTAATATCCTGCATATCGGTAATCAGTAAAATCATTTCCAAAAGATCCTCCACTCCCTCTCCCGTCTTAGCAGAAACTGGGACCAAAACTACCTCCCCTCCTTTTTTTTCAACTAAAATGCCTTCTTTAGCCAAATCCTGGCTGACTTTCTCGATACTACTCGCAGGAAGGTCAATTTTATTGGCAGCAACAATAAAAGGTATTTGAGCCTGTTGGATGAACTTCAAAGACTCACGTGTTTGTGGTTTAACACCCTCATCAGCAGCGATTACTAAAATTGCCAGATCAGTTACCTCAGCCCCGCGGGCTCTCATCTTTGCAAAAGCCGCATGGCCAGGGGTATCAATGAAGGTAATTTTTCTTCCTTTGTACTCGATCTGATAAGCACCAATATCCTGAGTAATCCCTCCTGCTTCAGCAGAGGCTAGCTTAGATTTTCGGATATTGTCAAGAAGTGTAGTCTTGCCATGGTCAATATGCCCGAGAATACTCACAACCGGAGGACGAGAAGTAAATTTTATTTTTGCTTTCGTTTTTACCATAAAAAGTTTTTTGGTAAGTTTTTTTTGAAAACACGGACAAGAAACAATTTTTAAGTTACAGTTTTAAAAAATCTAAACTTGATTATTTTTTAGCCTCTAAGGCTTTCTTTATTTCGCCCAGAGCTTTAGGACCAATCCCTTTGATCTGACTCAACTGTTTTCTAGATTTCTTCTTTAGGTCGTTAATCGTAGTTATGCCTGCCACTATAAGAGACGTAATGATCCTCTTAGGCAAACCCAGATCCTGAATTTCAGAAGTAATCTTCTCTTTGACTTTCTCTTCTTGGGTGTTTAACTTTTTTGCTCCTTTAATATCGATTTTATAGCCGGTTAATTTGGCCGCTAACCGTACGTTTTGCCCTTCTTTCCCAATCGCTAGTGAAAGCTGGTCGTCGGACACGCTAGCCCTAGCTTCCTTTTTCTTCCCGTCGACTTCCATTTTTACATTCTCTGCCGGAGATAGAGCGGCAGCAATAAATTTCCCGATATCGTCGCTGAAAGGAATAATGTCGATTTTCTCCCCATTAAGTTCATTAATGACCGCCTGCACGCGAACGCCTTTTTGACCAACGCAGGAGCCAACGGGATCAACTCCTGCTTGGGTTGAAACTACCGCTACTTTACTCCTTCCGCCTGGCTCGCGCGCAATTGCCTTTATTTCAACCGCACCAGAAGCTACCTCAGGTACTTCGCGCCGAAAAAGCCCTTCGATCAAACCCTTATCGGCTCGGGAAACAACGACTCTCTTACCCTTGGCAGTTTCTCTTATTTCCTTGATAAAAAGAGTTAATCGTTGATTAAGCCGGTAGCGAATTCCCCTAACTTGTTCTTCAGGCGGCATTACCGCCTCCGTTTTACCAATTTCGACTATAATGTTAATACCGTCGAAGCGCAGAACCATACCATTGGCCAACGTTCCAATTCTTTTTTCATATTCACCAAGAATCGCGTTTTTTTCGGCTTCGCGTATCTTCTGTAAAATGACTTGTTTTGCTACCTGAGCCGCGATCCGACCAAAACCTGGCGGAGTGATTTCTTTTTTTTCTTTATCTTTAGCTTCAGGCCAGGAAAAAATTTTTGTTTCTCCGGTATCTGCATCAATCTCAACCCGGTATTCCTTTCCTTCTTCCAGGCCGAAATCTTTTCTGAAGGCGGCCAAAACCGCTTCTTCGATAGTTTTAATTACTACTTCAGGCTCGATCCCCCGCTCGTGGCAGACTTGATTTAAAGCTAGCGCAAATTCGGTTCGGGCTTTTAAAATCGCCATTCTTGATACTCCTGATTAGTATATAGTAATCGATCCAGTCTTTACTTATTATACTCTTTATGCCCTAAGCAGTCCCTTACAAAATAAGGTGGGTTCTCCCACCTTTAAGACTCTTCCCAAGTTTATCTAATTCTACCACCTTCTCTTATAGGCGTCAATTAGAACATAGACTACGTCAAACATGATAAACTTGATAAATAAATGGCTAAAAAAAGACTATTATCGATTGACTTTTTGCGATTCTGGGCGATTATTCTGATGTTTTGGGATCACGGACTTAAACTTTTTTATAATTTCGATACTCACGTCTTTATGGGCGCGGTTTTTACTAGACTGGCGGTAGACATAATTAACCTAACCGCACTTTCTTCGGCAATTTTTTTATTTTTATCGGGTTTCTGTCTCGCTCTTTCTTTTAATAAGCATACTCACAGGGGAAAAACCGATTGGTTGTGGAAAAAGTTTAAAAAAGGCATTTGGTTAATTTTCCTTAGCTATCTCTTGTTTTTTTATGAATATAATTTGGCTAAGATAAATACTATTGCCACTTCAGGTATCCTCCAGTTGATCGGTACTGGTTTGATTGCTGGTTCAATACTGTTTCTTTTTTCTCGAAAAACACGAATTATTATACTTATTTTCTTAAACTACCTTACTTTAATGATTGATCTTGCCCTCAGGCTGAAAGGAATCGTAGTTCCCTTTTTGAATGTTTACAATTTCCCCCTTTTACCAAGCATCTCCTATTTCTTAAGCGGAATCTTGATCGGCGATGCCTATTTAATATGGCTAGACAAAGATAAAGCAGTAAAGAATTTCAAAAACCTTTTCTTAGTGTCGCTAGCCGGCGTTTTTGTTTTTCTTTCAGCAGTCAATTTTAATCCCTACATTATTTTTGATTCGAGATATTTAATCGCCGGCTTCTGGCAACCGTCAGTAGCCCTGGTTATCTTTAATACCTTTCTGATCATCGCTATTTTATCCCAGTTAATAATCGTTGAAAACCAATTGAGAAAGATCGATTTAATCAGGCAGGCAAGTCTTCTTGGCCAAGAGACATTAGCAATTTACTGTTTTCATATTTTATTTGTCTATGGCGCATCAAAATATGTTCTAAAAGGGGCAACGTTTGGTTTCTGGGCCAGTTTAATAGCAATAGCCGCATCTTTGTGGATAAGTTGGAGATGGGTAAAAATCAGGTTAAAAATAAAGAAAGAAAGATGATCAAATACATAAGATTAAATATTGCTTTTTTGCCTGATCAGAAAACCATTGATTATTCTATCAGTTTAAGTCAAAAATTAGGAAGAAAAGAGTTGACATATTTTACTCTCGATGGTCTAAATTATCATCCTCACGTAACCATCTACTCACCAGAATATCCAAAGACAAATTTAATAAAAATTATTGGATTCCTCAAAAAAATAACAGGGAATAGTAAAAAAGTTATCTCAAAGTTTACCGAAGTTCGGTCAAACGACGGATACATCTGGTTCGAACTTAAAAAGACTACTCCGGTAGAAAAAATTCACAGGGAGACAGTCGAAAAAATGAATCCGTTAAGAGAAAATCATCTCAGAGATAAGTATCAAGATAAGAGATATATCAATAGTCTAGATCGAAAACAAAGTGAAAATATCAGAAATTTCGGTTATCCGGACGTACTAAATCTTTACCATCCTCACTTAACTATAACTCGATTTTCAGATCCCGAAAAAGCAACGACCTTGAAAAAGAATATTAAGTTTTCCAGAAAGATCATCTGTTTCGATAGAATCGGCGTTTTCAGGACTGGAGAGTACGGAACTTGTAAAGAACTCCTCTATTCTTTTCAATTAGGTAAGTAAATAATAAGAACTAATTCCTCCCGCGAAATTGATACTGGAGAAAATCCGGCCTTAGAATAGCATTCACTGCATGTTCGATATTTTTAATCTCCTAGATAGGTTATATCAATTTAGATGACTAAAAAGTCCTGGGGTTCTGGATTTTTGTGGCTGCCCTCAGGGCAATAGCGGCAATCGGAGACAGATTCTTTTTTATTACCGAATCACTGACGGTTACAGAATCTGGATCAAGTTTTACCGGTAACCATTCACCCTGGTCATCACCAGCTATTCCTCTTAATGCAGTTTCATTAGAATTACTAACCCAAAAGGCAAAAGTATAATCCAACGACCTCCTTAATTGACCTTCCTGGTTGATTAACGTTTGGTCAACTACCGCTAAAAAATCAACTCCAAGAATTTCTATCCTAAACTTTTCACAGTCATCAGTATCGATTAAAAAAGGCATTTCTTCCCTTAATTCTTGCCAAGCCGTAATCTCGAGAAGATTATCAGTCCTACCTCCCGGAAAAACGTATTTATTTCCAAGCATTCTCCCATGATTACGCCTTAGCATCAGATACTCAGGTCTATCAGACGGATATAAGACAGAGCCGAAATTGCCTAAAAAAATAGCCGCAGTTCCGGTTAGTACCGGTGGCGTCTTTTGCCTAAACCTTAAAAGGCCGGCTTTATCCAAACCGAATTCCCGAAGAGTTATTGGTGCCGGTTCGATCGTAGCAAATTTAGGCCTGGAGAATCGATAATTACCAGCAAATTTTGCCGCTGCCAAAATAGAAACGGAGACCCAGTGGGGGAAAATTCGGTCAAACGAAGGATCCATCTCAAGCAGTTTTCTTGCCCAATATTCAGCCTCAATAGAGTTAAACCCAAATTGGCGATTTAAAACTTTCTTGCCGATCGCCTGATATTTTCTTTCGTTCAATGTTCTTCTTGAATCAGCAAAATCATCTTCCATCAGAAGAAGAGCCGACCTTAATCCCTCAGAAAGACGCCTGGGAAACCCTCCATCTCTGGCATCCGGTCGTTTATCTATTATAAACCTCTCACCATCTGGAAGCGTTAAGAAGATCTCTCCGTCGCTGGCGAAGGCATCTATCCCTAAACCGGTCGAGAACGGAGGCTGAATAACTTCATCGCGCCTTATCCCATTTTTCGGCCACAATTCAATTTTGTCTCTACCTTGATGGAGAGATCTTAAGAAATCAATTTTAAGCTCTCTAAAAATCCCGACTGTCTGCCCATTATTTATGGTTACCTGTTCAACTGTGGCTTCTAAACCACCGGGACGAAAATATCCAAATTCGATTTCCCTTCCTGTCCTGCCCATACGAAATTATTGATACCTGATACTAAATCTATTTGATATCTGCCAGCAAAGGAATAAAGTTAACTTCTTTCAAATTCTTCAATCAATTCTCTTTGCCTGCGGGAAAGTTTCTCAGGAATCTTTACCACCAGACGCGCGTATTGATCGCCTCGGGCCCGGCTGCGGAGATAAGGAATACCGCGGTTGCGCAAGCGGACCATTGTCCCTGATTGGGTACCGGGACGGACTTTTATTTTCACCGAACCGTCAATAGTTGGTATGTCGATTGTACCACCCAGAACCGCCGTCGATAAGGAGATCTCCTGATCGATTAAAATGTCATTTCCGTCTCTTTTAAAGGTTTCATCCGGTTGGACATCAACCGAAATATAAAAATCGCCAAAACGGATTCGGGTACCATCATCGACGCCTGGAGGAATCTTAATCTTTCGCCTTTCTCCTTCAATAACCACCTCTTTTTCGCAACCTTGGGCGGCTTCCATAAAAGATAAAGTCAAACCATAACGGGGAATCCTTTGTCTCCTGCCAAAAGGTGAAGCTCCGCCGAAAAAAGACTCAAAAATTTCAAACGGATCGGAAAAGCCGCCGAATAAATCTTCAAAGCCCGACCCTCCGGTTGAATAAGTATAGGAAAATGGTCCACTCCGATAAGTCCTGGCCGTAGCTCCACCGGGCCATTGCTCGGCAAAACCCCCTCCGGGCGAAAAGGCGGCATGGCCAAACTGGTCGTAAGTTTCTTTCTTCTTAGGATCTGACAAGACCTCGTAGGCTTCATTAATCTCCTTAAACTTTTCCTCTGCCTCAGACGATTTATTCCGGTCCGGATGCCACTTTAGGGCTAAACTCCGGTAAGCTTTTTTGATTTCATTGACGGTAACGCCTTTACTCACCCCTAAGACATCGTAATAATCCCTTTTGGTAGCCATGATGATAAAATAAAATATTGAGATATTCTAACATTTTTTGACACTGTCGGCTGCTTGATCTTCTTCTTCGAGACTAAATCAGCCCGTAAGAAAACGGGCTGACTAATTAAACTGACAACTAATAGTCGGTTACTCGACCACCTCTCCCTCTTCTGCCTTATCTTTATCTTTAGATTTCTCCT
Organism: Bathyarchaeia archaeon; assembly: GCA_035529595.1. GTDB lineage: Bacteria > Patescibacteriota > Microgenomatia > PFEM01 > JAFGMK01 > DATKWK01. Next base: position 187,999 of record DATKWK010000017.1, on the reverse strand, counting down.
CTTTCTTGTCTTCTTTTTTATTCTCTCCCTTTTTCTCCTCACCTGAAGGTGGGGTAGCGGCAGCTTGCTGCTGACTGGCATACATAGCGGCGCCCACTTTCTGCAATTCTTCGGAAAGCTTGCTGCTTGCTGCTTCAATCTCTTCTTTCTTGGAATCGGTTTTCCCGAGAACTTCTTTTACCTTTTTAATCTCTATTTCTACTTTCTCTTTGTCTTCTTTTTTAACTTTATCGCCAGCATCCTTCAAGGTTTTCTCAGCCGAAAAGACCAAGGCATCGGCTTGGTTACGGACATCAACCATCTCTTTTTTGGCTTTATCCTCTTCGGCATACTTATCAGCCTCCCTTTTCATTTTGTCAATTTCTTCCTCGCCCAACTGAGTTGCATTTTTAATCGTAATTTTTTGTTCCTTTCCGGTTGCCTTATCTTTAGCAGAAACATTTAATATGCCATTACTATCGATATCGAAGGTTACCTCAATTTGAGGAATACCTCGCGGCGCCGGTGGAATTCCGTCAAGAACAAACCGGCCTAAAGACTTATCGTCAACTGCCATTGGCCGTTCGCCCTGCAAAACATTAATCTCAACTTGGTTCTGATTATCAGCCGCAGTCGAAAAAATTTGCGACTTCGACGTGGGAACGGTAGTATTGCGCTCAATTAAGAGAGTTCTTACCCCACCTAAGGTTTCAACTCCTAAAGTTAAGGGGGTGACATCCAAAAGCAAGATATCCGAAACCTCACCTCCCAGAACCCCACCCTGAATTGCCGCCCCGACACCGACCACCTCATCCGGATTAACACTTTTATTAGGCTCCTTGCCAAAAAAATCTTTAACCACTTGCTGGACTTTGGGCATTCGGGTTTGTCCACCAACCAGAACTACCTCATTAATATCAGTAGTCTTAAGTTTGGCGTCCTTTAAACAAGCCTCAACCGGCTTAATTGTCTTTTGAATCAGATCATCAACTAATTCTTCAAGCTTAGCCCGTGTTAATTTCATGGTCAAATGAAGCGGATTACTGTCTTTTCCCTGGGTGATAAAAGGCTGATTGATTTCCGTTTCCATAGCTGAAGAAAGCTCGATTTTAGCTTTCTCTGCCGCATCTCTTATCCGTTGGAGAGCCTGCCGATCCTTACGAAGATCAATTCCGTGTTCTCTTTTGAACTCTTCGGCAATCCAGTCAATGATTTTTTGGTCAAAATCATCACCACCTAAGAAAGTATCACCATTAGTCGCTTTAACTTCAAAAACCCCTTCACCTATCTCCAGAATTGAAATATCAAAAGTTCCTCCTCCTAAATCGTAAACAGCAATTGTCTCATTCTTCTTTTTATCCAAACCATAAGCCAGCGAGGCCGCTGTTGGTTCGTTAATAATCCGCTCTACTTTTAGACCGGCAATCTCACCAGCCTGTTTGGTCGCCTGACGTTGGGAATCATCGAAATAAGCAGGAACCGTAATAACTGCTTTTTCGACCTTTTCACCAAGATAAGCTTCGGCGTCCGTTTTAGCTTTCTGTAAAATACGCGCGGAAATTTCTTGGGCAGTATACTCTTTCCCCCCAACTACGACTACCGCCATATTATCTTTCCCTGCCTTAACCTCGTAGGGAATCATTTCCTTGGCTTTCTTGACCATCGGATCATCGAATCGCCGCCCCATTAGCCGCTTGATTGAATAAATCGTGTTTTCGGGATTTAGAATCAGCTGTCGTTTAGCCACACGGCCAACTAAGCCTTTAACCGGCTCAACCACAGAAGGAAGAAGATTTTCGCCTTCGGCAGTCGGGATCACTTTAGGCTTCCCCCCTTCCATGACAGCAACACAGGAATAAGTAGTTCCCAGATCGATACCGATAATTTTACTCACAGATAACCTCCAATTTTATTAATTTTTAATCCTTTTTTTAATTCGTTTTCCCTCTGCCCACTTCCACCTTGACCGGCCTGATCACTTTGTCATTTAAAAGATAGCCTTTTTGAACCACGTTGACAACTCGGTTCTTTGGACCCTCCACCATAGTGACACAATCCATCTTTTCGGGATCAAAAACCTTTCCCTTTACCTCGATGCACTTCACTCCTTCGCTATTTAAAACAGCCCGGAATTGGGCTGTTGCTAAAGACAAACCCTCATTCTTAAGATAGGCTTCCGCCCTTTCCAAATCATCCAAAACAGCGATGAATTTATCCAAAACTTCGGCTTTGGCAAATTTGATAAATTGCTGTTTTTCAGCCAGAACTCTCTTTCCTAAATTATCATAGTCAGCCAGAGCTCGCTTGAGTTTCTCTTCTAGAACCACTACCCGCTGCTCGAGATTTTTGTTTTCTTCCCTTTTTTTGATACCCATCTTTACCATTGACTTAAGATACTACTAATTAATTCGCCATGGTATCTGACGATAGGAATGATCCGGGCAAAATCAAACCGGGAGGGGCCGATTATGCCCAATGATCCCTTATGCCGCGGAGTCTCAAAACGGGTAAAAACCATTCCGCACGGCTGCAAATATTCATACCCTAGCTCATCTCCCAAAAGAACTTTTACGGGATCTTCAGAAAATGACTTTTCAAATAGAGCCTGCAATTTATCTAGCTCGTCAAGCATCGAGAGAACAGTTTTAGTCACATCAATATCGTAAAATTCCGGCACATCTAGAATATAGGAATAACCGGCATGGTAAACATCTCCCTCGTCGGTGGCAGAAATTGCCAGACCGCGAGCCTGTCCTGCCAGAGACTTAGTCGCTTCACGGACTAGGCGAGAAAAGTCGTGTCGCCAATCCCAAATCCTCTCTTTGGCCGCGACTTCCTCGGCAACTGACATTTTCTTCTCCTCCATTAATTCGTTGATATAAAATTTAAGCCCCATCGACGTTGGAACCCGACCAGCTGATGTGTGAGGTTGATTTAAGTATCCTTCCTTAGTCAGGTTGGCCATCTCATTCCGAATAGTTGCCGGAGAAACACCAAAGGAATATTTCTTCTCAAGGTTCTCGCTACCCACGGGCTGAGCGGTCTGGATATACTCTTCAATAACGGCTCTTAAGACCTCCCTTTGTCGATCCGAAAGCTGGCTCATAAAACCTCCTTATTGGGATAGGCAGACTTACCGGAAATAACAGGCTTTTAGCAGTAATCTAGCATGACTGCTAAAGGTTGTCAAGGGCTTTCTACTCTAGATTTGGCGATAAAGCCCATGCTATCATAGCAGATAATGCTACTGCGCTATGCTTATGTTTTAATGATTCTGATTCTTCTACCAATCTCACTATTACTTATTTTTAAACCGAGTGTTTGGCAAAATCTCTATCATAGAATATACCAATCAGAAATCGAGTCGAAAGGAGCTTCACTTCTTAACATCATTGCTAATTCCCTGCTTTCAATGGCTTCGACTGAGGCTGGAGAGACAATCCACCGAGCGATAGGAATTATCCTGGCAATTATAATCCTTTATATCTTTTACGTTAAGATAAATATCGTTTCTCCTTTTTAATCAGTAGTAGTAGGGAAATTAAGTTTATAAAAAATCTACTTTTTAAAGACTTCTGTAAATACTTTCTGGGGAATAGCAATCTTACCGATCTGCTTCATCCTTTTCTTGCCCTTTTTTTGTTTCTCTAATAGTTTCATTCTCCTCGTCCGGTCGCCGCCGTAAAGCTTGGCGGTAACGTCTTTTCGGAATGGAGCGATTCTTTCACGAGCAATAATCTTACCTCCTAACGTCGCTTGGATAATTACTTCAAATAACTGTCTTGGAATTAAATTCTTTAACTTCTCTACCAGGTTTCTGCTGACTATTTGGACATTGGGTCGTGGAATAATCTGGGAAAAAGCATCCACCCTTTGTCCGTTAAGGAGAATATCTATCCGAACAGCCTCTACTTGCTTAAAGCCTTCTTCCACCCAATCTAAAGAGGCAAAACCCGAGGAAAGATTTTTAATCTGATCATAAAAATCAATCACCATCTCTGCTAAAGGCATTCTAAAAGTCAACTTCACTTGATTGCCAAAATATTCTTGGTTAACTAACGTTGCTCTCTTTTCTTTACAAAGTGAAATAACTGGACCCAAAAAATCGATCGGGGTGAAAATGGCAGCCACGACATAGGGTTCGTAAACTTTATCGATTTGGGCTGGATCGGGAAAATCGGCCGCTTTAAGAATTTTTACCAGCTGACCATTTTTTTTCTCAATTTGGTATTCTACCGTCGGCGGGGTCATCACTAAGTTAACGTTAAATTCTCTTTCAAGTCTTTCTTGAACAATTTCAGCATGAAGCAACCCCAAAAAACCACAACGAAAACCTTTACCCATTCCTTGAGATATTTCCGGAGTAAAACTTAAAGCCGCATCCGAAAGTTTCAATTTTTCTAAACTGTCCTTTAAAAGTAAAAAACTATCTCCCTCAATCGGGAAGAGACCGGCAAAAACCATCGGTTTCGCTTCCTGATAACCGGGCAAAGATTCTACCTTGTTTTCTCTTAAAAATGTGACCGTATCACCAACCCGGCAGAGAGAGATATCTTTTAGACCAGTAGCGAGATACCCGACTTCACCGGCCGAAATTGTACTTGCCGGTAACATTTTCGGCAGGAAATAACCAATCTCCAGGATACTACTGACTGCGCCCGTACCTAAAAATTTAATCTTCAGCTTATCTTTGATAAATTGCTGGGTTATTTTACCGTCAATTAAGCGAAGCCAGACTAATACTCCTTTATACAGGTCATAAGTCGCATTAAAAACCAAAGCCTTCAATGGTTTATCAACCTCTCCGGACGGCGGAGGGATACGTTCCAAAATCGCCTTTAAAACCTGTTCGATATTCTTTCCGATTTTAGCAGAAATAAAAATAATCTCTTCTTTCCGAAAACCAAGAACATTAACTAACTGATCGCTTACCTTATCCGGCTGAGCAATTTCTAAGTCAATTTTGTTTATCACCGGAATGATCACTAAACCTTGTCTTTGGGCTAATGAAAAGTTGGCCAGAGTCTGAGCCTGAATCCCGCTAACGGCGTCAACCACTAAAATTGCCCCTTCACAGGCAGCAAGAGAACGCGATACTTCATAGGAAAAATCAACGTGGCCAGGAGTATCAATTAAATTAAAAGTTGCTAACTGATACTTCATTCTTACCGGAGCCAGTTTAATCGTTATCCCTCTTTCTCTTTCGATAGGGTTAGAATCCAAGAACTGTTCCCGCATCTCCATCTGACTGACACTCCCTGTCATTTCTAAAAGACGGTCTGCTAAGGTTGATTTCCCATGATTAATATGGGCAATAATGCAGAAGTTTCTGATTGTCTTTTCCATCATTATCTGAAAGCTTTATTCTATACGGGAAGAACCGTCAATAGTAATCGATTCTCTTTTTTTGAGGAAGCGCGGGGGAAATAAACCGAACTTTTCTATTACGCTAAATAATTTTAGAAGAACGTAAAACTCCTTAATCTTAAGTAACCAAGAAAGTAATAGATAGACCACCATTCCCAGGATACCAACCATAAATGTCACTACTATTAGGTTAAGGGTATAGCGTGTATCTAAAACGAAGAAATTAAGAGAAATTGGCAAGACTAACCCAAACTTTCCCAAGAAAGAGAGGCTTTTATCCCAAGCCGATCGGTCTAAAATCCTAAGGACAATATACATTATTCCTCCTGAAAGAAATGAGGCGCTGGCAATTTTAAGAAATGGCAATAAGAATTCCTTTTTAGAAAAAGAGATTCTTTTTTTATGAATAAAAAATAAGAGAACAGCCATCTGGAAAATAGACGCTAAAGAAGATGAAAAAGCCAGTCCCCAAACAGGAAATTTATAAACAAGAACCAGCACTAATCCTAAGAAAGCATTAAGAAGAAGACTCAAAATAGATACCACCATTGGCGTTAAAGTGTCATGCAAAGCATAAAAAGTACGGTTCAGAAGAAGAACTAAAGATTGAGGAACGATGCCTAAACAGAAGGCACTCAAAGCAAAACTGGTCTGGATGGTCGCCGGCCAATCAAATCGAGGTGCACCAAAAAAAAGCCGAACGGCAGGAATTCGGAGTACCGCCAAAAAGACGGCACAGGGAAAAGTCAAATACAATATTTGATTAAAAGAAGAAACGAATGTCGTTTTAAATTCTTGAGGCTGCTTGGTCTGATAGGAAAGATTTGGTAACGAAGCCTTAGCAATACTAATTCCAAAAAGACTCACGGGGAGCAATTGCAGGGCGTTGGCAAATGTTAAGTAAGTATAAGCTGCCGGACCAATAATCGTAGCGAGAAAAAGCTCCAAACTCTTGCCGATTTGCATGAAAGAAAGTTCTGCCATTCGGGGAAAAGCTAAACCGGCTATTTTCTTTACGCCCGGATGACGGAAGTTTAGCTGCCATTGTGGCCTAAATCCTAAATGAAAAACTAAAGGCAATTGAACCAAGAAATGCATCAAGGCCCCGATAACCGCGCCAACAGCAGGAGCTAAAATATCAAGTTTTCCCGTCAAAAAAACGGTGCCTAAAATTATCCCTAAATTATAAAAGAGAGGGGCAATTGCTGGAACTAAGAATCTCTTCAATGATTCAAGGATTGCCGTTGAAAAATAACTTAAAAGGAAAAAACCTTGGGCAAGTATAAGAATACGGGCCAGAACGATCGTTTTCGCCAGTTGAGCCGGCGAAAAACCGGGAACTATGACTTGATAAAGAGGTTTGGCCAAGAAAAAAATCAAAACGGCAAAAAAAAGGAAGATCAGAAAGGCAATATTAATACTGATGGAAGCCACACGCCATGCTTCTTTTTTGTCTGAGGTAAGATAGGTGGTAAAAATAGGAATAAAAGCAGAAGCTAAGGTACCAAAAACTAAAACTTCAAAGACAATTTCGGGAAGGCGAAAAGCAGCAAAATAAACTGAGAGTAATTCGGCGGAAAAATAATAAGCCAAAATTCGGTTCCTTAGTAACCCAAGAAAACGCGAAGCAGCTACCATCACCATAATAATTGTCGCCGCAGAGATAATACTTTTTTGAGGACGAGTCAAAATTCGCGAATTATTTTTAAAAAAATGTTCAACCATCCTTCAGAAGACAAACTAACGATTGCCTGGCGTGTATTATATCTGCTATAATTAAAAGCTGCAAGAAAGTAATATCTAAGTTTAGTTAAAAAAATTAAGTCGGTAAAATATGCCAATCACTAAATCAGCCAAGAAAGCCCTTCGCCGCGACCGAAGGAAAAAGTTAAAGAACCTTTTGATCCGCAATAAATTAAAGAAGGTTTTGAAGTCAACCCTCAAGCAACCCAACCTGTCTATACAGGCTGACGCAAGCCGGATTATTGATCGGGCGGCTAAAAAAGGGGTCATTCATAAAAACAAGGCTGCCCGTCTAAAATCCAGGCTAACTAAGCTAATCAATAAAGCCAGCTTGGCCAAAAAATCTCCCCCGAAGAGGAAGAAAAAAACTGGTTGATCCAAAATATTATTCCTCTCTATTGCAATCAGCCGCTTCTTTATTGTATTCTAGAAATCAGTTTAACAATCACTTTTTATTGTTCAATGGCTGCCCTCAAGAAAGAAATCAATCTTTTACCCCAAGAAGATTGGGAAAAAAAACCAACTGGCAGGTTAATCAAATGGGCTTTAACTGTTGGCCGTTATATCGTTGTTACTACGGAACTGATCGTGATTATCGCTTTTATCTCCCGGTTCAAACTCGATCGGGATCTCTCTGATCTCTACGAGGAGATTGAAATTAAACAAGCACGAATAAGGTCATCCCAGCAATTCGAAAAAGAATTTCGTTTAACCCAAAAAAACCTTAAAGTTATTAAAGAATTAACTGGTATGATAAATGATCCCAGTATGGCCTTGACTAACTTCGCTCGCCTGGTTCCCTTAAACGTAACTTTGGACAATCTCGAAATTAACAAAGACAAACTGGCAATTGAAGGGATGTCATTATCTGAGTCGGGAATAGCGACTTTAATTAACAATCTTAAACAGTCACCCTATTTCACGGAAATCAAGATAGAAAACATCTCTAAAGAACCGGAAATGGAAATCAGTTTCTCATTAGAAGTAATGTTAAATTCTAACCTAAATGTTCAGACCAGGAAATAGCCTTTATTCCAACTATTTAAATAAAGTTGCCGATTTTTACCAAAAAAAACAGGTAAAAATTTACACTAGTCTTATTCTTTCGCTAGTGACAACTTCATTTTTTGCCCTCTTCGCGATCAAGCCCACTACAGTAACGATTGCTTCGTTAAGTAAAGAGATAAAAGATCAAAAAGAAATTACCAATAAATTAGATGGGAAAATCAAAGATCTATCACTTGCTCAAAAAGAATACTCTTCTTTAAAACCGAAGTTGTCTCTCATTGATGAAGCTTTACCACCAGCTTCCGAACCGGCAGTCTTCTTTGGCCAACTTGAGGTGATCGCTAAAGAAAATAATCTCGAATTCTCTTCCGCCCAAAGCCGAGACGCTGTTTTACAAGAAAAAGGCCAAAATGTTAAAGAGAAAGTTCTGCGAGAAAAAAATCCTTATCCGACTTTTAAGGCTACGCTTTCACTTAACGGGAATTATGAAGATATGCAAAAGTTTTTAGAATCTCTCTTAAAATTAAGACGAATAATTAATGTAAACAATCTATCTATCCAAAAAGGAAAAAGGGCATCATCTGCAAAAATATTAAGTACGAAGCTAGAATTAGAGACTTTTTATCTACCTTTATCTGAAAATGAAAAAGAAAAGGATTAGTCAAGAGACACTAAACTTAGCGATCATTACCTTAATCACAGTATTAGTCTGGGCTGGTTTTGATATCTATCGTGCTTATACTGAGACAAAGGTAAAACTAGATGTTCGCCAACAACTTAATCCTCTTAATCCTAAGTTGGATATAGAAGTTATTGACTTATTGTCAGGAAAAAGGCAAATTTCTCTAGAAGAAATAAAACAGGCCGTACCGCAACTTGAAGCGGAAGAAACAGAAGAAAAGATAGAGGAAGAAGTAAAACAATCGACAGGATCTGCAACAAGAGAATAAAGTATCTTTTTATTAAGTCTACTAATTCAATAACCGGGAAATGTTTATCGACCTATGGAATCCCGACAAAACAAGAAAATCCCTACTCTAATCGGCCTAATTATCATACTGATTGGCCTGGGAATCAGCGTCTTCTTTATCAAAAGAAGCCAAAATATATTCCTAAAAGCAAAAGCGGAAAATAATCCTAATCAACTAAAAATTAGTAATATTAGCAGTAACTCATTTGTTGTCTCCTGGGTTACTGCCAAGCCGACAATCGGCTGGATCAAGATAGGGAAAGCGCCTAATTCATTTGACCAGCAATGGCCAGACGAAAGAAATACAGAGTCAGAAAAGGAAGAAGCCTATCTCGTACATTATATTAATATTACCGGTCTTGACCCGGCGGTCACTTATTACTTTGAAGTCTACTGCGATTCCCAAAAATACGATGATAATGGCATTCCATATCAGACGACTACCGCCCCGGAAATTAAGCAAGCGGAACTTGCCAATGATTTGGCTTACGGGATAATTCTCGACATTAACGGTCAACCCGCTGAGGAGGCTATTGTCTATTTAAACATGGCAAATTCATCGTTGCAGTCTTCCTTAGTTAGCTCCTCCGGAAACTGGGCTATTCCTTTAAATTTAGCCAGAAGTGAGGATCTTTCAAGTTTTGTTTCCTACGATTCCGAAGCATCGGCAATCGAAATCTTTGTTCAGGGAAAAGATCTTACGGCCAGCGCCGTGACAACAACGAGCAATAACAGTCCGGTACCCCCAATTACTCTTGGAGAAAGCTTAGATTTTCGCCAAAAGACTGTAGCGAAGTCAGCGGAAGAAGACAGCCTTTCTGATTCCGGATTTTCTCTTGAAGACCTCCCAGTTTCCACCCCTTCATACTCCTTAATTATTCTTAATCCAAAACCGGGCGAAGCTGTCTCTACTCAAAAACCGGAATTTTTGGGTAAAGGCCCGGCAGGCGAAGAAATTACCATCCAAGTTGAGTCGCCCTTATTTACCGGAAAAACAATTCCCAACGAATGGGGAGATTGGAATTGGTCGATAACGAATAACTTGGAACCGGGCGAGCATAAAATTACTTTAAACTACATTGATGATCAGGGAAAAAAACATGAGATTTCTCATCAATTTATTGTTCTGGCAGCCGATGAGAGTGACCTGCCCGCTTTTACCGCGACACCGTCCGCTAGTCCTACCAGCCAACCCGCATTAACACCAACTCCCGCTGCCGTTGAACCGACAGTAACTATTAGCCCAACAGGGATGCCAACCCCAAGCATTAGTCCAACTGCTACTCCGCCTGCCCCGACCACAAAGCCAACTGGTGCCCTTAGCCCATCTCCAACAACTACTCCTTCAGCTATGGAGATAAAACCTGGGGTCTTGACTCCAACATTAGTTAGTCTCATAATGGGTCTAATTCTTGTTGCTTGCGGTTCATTTATAGAGATTGTTAAAAAATAGAATGGAAAATCAGAATAATCAAAGCCAAGTTAACCCACAGGATCCAGACAAACTCAGTGAGCCAGTGGCGGAGACAAAGGCGATTGTACCGAATGAAAAAAGGCGCTTAAATTTAAAGAAATTAGGACTTTTTCTCGGAATGGGACTCACTGCCGGCTCCCTGGTTGCTACTCTTTTTTTTATCAGGGAACGTCAAGATATTAGAACGGCTGCCTGCCATAATGAAGGCGACTGTTATAGCTGGAGAATATATGTTTGCGACATAGGTACGTGGCTGGGGAAAGTTCGTAAAGAAGGCACTACTGAATGGCAAGAACAAGAATTTACTACTACTGAGAGTACTTGTCAGTATTCCGACTATTTTTCTTACGATTTCCCTCTGGTAAGCGAAGATTGGGTAGAATGGGAAGTTTATCAAAACGGTAATCCCAATGCTTCGGGACGATACCAAGTTTTCAATTGTCCGACGACAACTCCGACTCCCACGTCGGTGCCGACTCCAACTCCTACCCCAACTGGGGTTCCGACACCAACACCGACTCCGGCTCAGGGGGAATGTCCTGACTGCGAAACAATAATCGGTAAGCCATTAATTGATGATGAAACCTGGAGCACTGAAGTTTGGCAACCGCAAAAACCATCTTTCCAGCATACCTTTACCAGGCCAGAAAATGCTACCCATGTTGTTATCCACAATTCTTGGCAGTGGAGCGGCGACCCAAACCAATTTCAGAGCAATGAAGTCCACGAATTAGTGACGCCTTTAGGTACTGTCAATTGTCCCGATTTTGGAAACGAAGAACTGGAAGGCCAGACATTTTGTTGCGGCTCTGTTCATGGATCCTTTACCGAAAACGAATTATCAGTAACTGTTAATTTTACCGGAGACACTAGTTCTCCGGGTTCTCATCTAGCAATTGTCAAAGTAGAGTGGTGTGGCGAAACTGCAACCATTACTCCAACTCCTACCCCAACTGGGGTCCCGACACCGACCCCGACTCCGACTCCCTCGGCCAGTTGTGATTGGATCCATGCCTATAACGAGGAATGGGAAGCAATCACCAATTATTCTTCCCTTCAAGCTGGAGAGATAATTTATTTTGGCGTTAGCGCCTCTTTTAGCCAGGGAAATATCGATGGTGCCCGGTTCAGGATCAATGGTGGTGAATGGCTAACGACGGCTGAACAGAGAACAATCGGCAACGAGACCATTTATTATATTAGTTACACGATTCCGACGGCAACTTATCATTTCCGAGTGGAAGCCGAAGTCCATCATTCATCATTAGGCTGGCTCTAGGATAAATATATGAATCTAAAGAAAAATTGGTATCTAGCGGCACTTATTTGTCTGACTTTAGTTTTGGGAGTTGCTGCTGTTGTTACTGCCTGGAAACTTTACCAAGTAGGAAAAAGGCCGGTAGCGCCCACACAACCGGAAAGTCAACCGGGGGCGGTAGCTCCTGAATGTATTTTAGAATTTGATATCCCGACACCAACACCGACTCCAACTCCGACGCCGCCAGTTTCTCAAACACCGACTCCAACTCCGACGCCAATACCCGAATGCTGGGATACCTGTGATAGTGATTCTGATTGCCCGGATACTCTAGTCTGTCAGAAACCGAGCGCCAACGATACTTCAAAACGCTGCGTTAGCTCGGACTGCCCAAGAGAGGAAGATTGTGTTTGCCCGAGTCCTACTCCGACACCCACCAGTACCCAGACTCCAACCCCAACCGGACAACCGTCGTCAACACCGACTCCAACTCCGGGGCCGACTTCAACTCCAAAACCTACCTTGAGTCCAACACCGACGTCAATCAGCGAACTACCCAAGGCTGGGGGCGCAATTGAAACCAGCGTTTTTATCGTCGCCGGTCTTTTCATCCTTCTGTTCGGATTACTCCTCCCTATTTAAAAAATTACTTCTCTGAATTAAAATAATCTTATGGAAATTGCCATTATCGGTGCTGGCATTTGCGGACTAACCGCCGGACTATATCTGTCGCAACGGAATCAGAAAGTCACGGTTTTTGAAAAGGAAAAATTTGCCGGTGGATTGGCTGCCAGTTATCAATATAAGAATTGGAATTGGCCGCTTGAATACTTTCCGCACCATCTTTTTACTTCGGATCATGAGGCTTGTAAACTAATCGGTGAGCTTAAACTAAACGATAGACTTTTCTTTGTCAGACCAAAAACTTCAATTTATCTTAGAGAACGGCTTTTTCAATTCGACTCCCCCTTTTCCATCCTTAAGGCTCCTATTTTTTCCTGGACAGAGAAAGCCCGGATTGGATCGAGTACTTTTCATTTGAAAGCTACTTCCTCCTGGCAAAAACTGGAAAAACAGACTGCTTTTACCTGGACTGAGCGCTATTATGGAAAAAGAGTTTCGGAATTACTCTGGCAGCCGCTTCTTAAAAGTAAATTTGGCTGTGATGCCAGTAAAATTTCTATGAGTTGGTTATGGGCAAGAATTAAGAAAAGAAGCATAAAACTCGGATATTTAAGAGGCGGATTCAATATTTTACTTAATGAATTAATCAATCACATCAAAAGTAATGGGGGCAGGGTTATATTAAACACCGAGGTCACCAGCCTTGATAACATTGCCCGCAATTTTGACAAGGTAATCGTTACTTGTCCAACCGATATATTTTTGAAAATCACCAATGACTTGCCGAACAATTACCGAAGAGCTCTTAAAAAATTACACCTGGTCGGTGCTCTTAACTTACTGCTGATTCTTAAAAAAAGCTTTTTGCGGGATGGTAGTTACTGGCTTAATATCAACGAACGGGAATTCCCTTTTGTTTTTGTTGATGAACATACTAATTTTATTGGCACTCAATTTTATGGTAATCACCGTCTTCTCTATGTCGGCGGTTATTATCCTCAAAATCATCGTTATTTTAAAATGGAAAAAAAACTGATTTTGAAGGAATTTTTGCCTTTCTTAAAGAGAATTAACCCTGAATTTAAGTTTGATACTGATATTATCGATATTATTTGCCATAAAAGTTTATGCGCTCAACCGGTTGTTTCAGTTAACTACGCTGAAATGATCCCCGATCACGTAACGCCAATTCCGAATGTTTATTTGGCAAATCTCCAACAAATTTATCCGTGGGATCGGGGATTAAACTACTCGATCGAGTTGGGCAGAAAAATTGCCGGCCTTGTTTTAAAGGAAAATAAAGAAAGTTAAGCATAAGAATGAGTAAAAAAGACAGATTTCACAAGACAGCTCTATTTGTGACGCTTCTTTTAGGTGCTTTTTTTCGCTTCTATCGCCTAGATTGGGGCGAGGGTTTATTTTTTCACCCGGATGAGAATAACATTGCCAGCAGCATCAGCCAACTCAAACCGCCGGATTTTCATCCTCATTTTTTTGCCTATGGGCATTTTCCAATTTATTGGGTTTATCTGACCAAACAACTACCGAATTTGATCAATCACTTTTCCTTAAGTCCGGTGTCTTTCCCGGAAGCAATCAGCAGCCTTCGTCTATGGGCAGCGTTTGCCTCGACATTAACTATTTGGGTAGTTTATCTGATCGGTCAAAGGGTTTTTAATAAACAATACGGGCTTTTAGCTGCCATTCTGACCAGTTTTATCCCGGGATTAATCCAGGCAAGCCATTTCGGAACAACTGAATCAGTCCTGACTCTGCTTTTTTTTACCACTCTTTACCATTCGCTTGAACTGCTTAAAAAAACACCCAATAAAAAAATATTTTTATTCTTAGCCATCATCTTGGGGATCGGGCTTTCCACTAAGCTTAATGCTTTAGTCTTTTTTAGTTTCCCTTTTATCGCTTTACTTGAGGCAAATTTCTCCTTAAAGAAAATTTGGCGGCAGAAAAAGCTTTTTCTCTTATTAAGCATATCTCTGCTGGGGGCTTTTTTGGTTTCTTTTCTCACTTCACCATACCAGGTGCTTGATTTTTCCGAGTTTTGGCGTGTCGCTCAGTATGAAATTAACGTCGCTCGTGGCAAAATCCCGGTTTTTTATACCCGCCAATTTATTAATACCCAGCCAGTTATCTTTCAACTTGTTCAGATCTTTCCTTTTAGTCTCAATCCATTTATGGAAATCACCGGTCTTCTTGGGTTATTTCTAACCCTGATAAACATCATCCGGAAAAGGATCAGAAAACAACCGGAAAAGATTCTTTTAATCTGGGCTTTTGCAAGTTATTTTACTACCAGCGGCCTGATATTTGCCAAATGGACCAGATTTGTCACGCCCCTATTACCCTTTTTTGTTATATTCTCCTTGGAAATAATTGAATTTTTTGAGAATAGGATTCAAGTTAAATTTAGGCAGCAAAGCGACTCTGCACGATATCAATCCAAAAAAATTATAATTTTCCGAAATGCATTTATTATCTTGCTAATTACCGTCAGCTTTATCTACGGTCTGGCTTTTTTTTCAATTTATCTTCAACCGGATATTAGAATTACAGCCTCGGAATGGATGAGAGATAATCTTCCTCCGGAAAGCAAAATCTTAAGTGAGGGTGGCAACGTGGTTGATATTCCCCTGAAGGGGAATTTCCGCGTTGTTAATCTTGATTTTTACAATCTTGACCAGGAAAAAGTTCTCTTTGATAAGCTGTTTGACACTTTAGCCGACAGTCAGTATCTTTTAATTCCCTCAAGGCGAATTTTTGCCGACCATCCGGCTGGCCAATACCCGAAAGTAGCTTGTTACTACCGACTTCTTTTTTCCGACCGGTTAGGATATGCTAAAATTAAAGAATTTACCTCCTACCCATCAATTGATATGTACGACTGGAAATGGGAAATTCCTGACGAATTAGCCGAAGAAACCTGGTCGGTTTTTGACCACCCGGTTATCCGGCTATATAAAAAAACCCTCTTCTACTCAGAAAAGAAATATAAGGATTTACTTAATCTCTGCCTAAATATTAATTTTATAAAATAATTGAAATTTCGGAGACCATTATGAACGGTAAAGAGAAACTGACTTTCATTATTATTCTTCTTCTTGGTTTATCGATTAGGACCCTTAACCTTAATTGGGACGAGAACCAGCATTTACATCCGGACGAACGCTTTTTAACAATGGTAGGCGTGCAAATAAAATTTCCGGCAAGCTTTAGTGATTATTTAGATCCGTCTATCTCTTCTCTAAATCCCTACAACAATAATTATAACTTCTTTGTTTACGGCACCTTTCCTTTAAATTTTGTCAAACTGGTTGCTGAATCCTTTAAGCTGGCTGATTACAACCGCTTCACTATAGTTGGCCGGGCAATTTCCGCCCTGCTTGAAACAGCTGTTCTCATTCTGGTTTTCTTTGTCAGTCGTGAACTTTTTGAAAAAGACAGACAAAGAAACAAAATTGCCCTCTGGGCCTTATTTTTTTATGCCATAAGCGTTCTACCGATCCAACTAGCCCATTTTTTTGCGGTTGAACCTTTTTTGGTTTTTGGCAATACTCTCGGACTTTATCTTTTATTTCATCTCATCAATCATCCCAAAAACAACGCTATCATTTCCGCCTTAATGGGTGTCGTAATCGGACTGGCGCTAGCCTCCAAAGTTACGGCTATCTTTGGTATAGCAACAATCCTCTTAGGACTAATATTTATGCTTATTAAAGAAAGAAAACCACTTCAAGCTACCAGTTCTATACTGATCTTTATTATCTTTACCTATTTATTCTTAAGAATCGGCGATCCTCGAATATTTTCTTCCAGAAATTTTTTTGACCTATCGCTGAATCAGCAGTTCATTAATAATCTAAAAGAACTTGCTTCTTTTAACCGACCGGAGTCACTTTTTCCTCCTGCAATTCAGTGGATCAAAACTAAGCCGATTATTTTCCCCCTCAAAAATCTGATCCTCAGAGGTTTAGGATTGCCCCTTGGAGTGCTGGCTATTTTAGCCCTGATTGAACAATCTCTTAGGATAGTAAAAAAGATAAAAAAATTGGTTCAAAAAAAATCGATGAAACTGATTGGAACAAGCGACATAAACCTTTTTTTAACAGTAACCTTCGTTACCGGAACATTCTTTTATCAGGGAATTCAGTTCGCTAAAGGAATGCGTTATTTCTACCCTATTTATCCTTTTTTAGCTATTCTGACAGCAGCTTTTTTTCAAAGGAACACTTCGAAGCTAATTATTTGGCGATGGATTTTGGGAATCTTGGTATTAATTTATCCCCTTTCTTTCTTGTCGATCTATCTACACCCTCATTCGAGAATAACTGCCTCTTACTGGATCTATAAAAATATTCCCGCGGACTCATTCTTAGCCGGTGAACATTGGGACGATTGGTTACCAATTTCATTTAAGGGAAACCCTGCCAGTATCTATAAAGGAGAGCAACTACCTCTCTACAATCAAGAAAATCAAGAAAAATGGAAAGAGATTAATAAAATACTTGAGAAGACAGATTATCTTATTCTATCTTCCAACCGATTATCAGGCTCAATACCGAAACTGCCGGAGATATATCCGCAAACTAGTAAATACTATCAAGAATTATTTGAGGAAAAACTAGATTTTATAAGGGTAGCTGAATTTGTTTCTTATCCCTGCTTTCCACCTGTGGGAAAACCGCTTTTTTGTTTTCCGGACCAGGATGCTGATGAATCTTTTACGGTTTACGACCACCCGAAAGTAATAATCTTTGCCAGAAAACAATGAGAAAAAAAACAGGAATTATTAGGTCGATCATTGTTTCCAAACTAAAGAAACATCCCTATAAATTAAATTTCGCCGTTACTTCTGCCTGTAATTCCCGCTGTAAAACTTGTAATGTTTGGCGTGGATACAACAGCAACTCTAATCTGCAAAAAAAAGATCTCAGTCTTCGTGAAATCGAGAAGATATTTATCAGTGCTCCAAAATCCTTTGTTTGGCTAAGCCTTTCCGGTGGCGAACCTTTTTTAAGGAAAGATTTAGTTGAAATCTGTAATATTGCATTGCAAAATCTTCCTTCCCTCTCTCTGATCAGCATTCCCACTAATGGTTTACTGCAAGATACGGTAATTAAAAAGGTTCAGGAAATCCTAAGCTTACCTTTAGCTAATCTCTTTATTAATTTTTCTCTCGACGGCCCCGAAAAAATCCATGACAAAATACGCGGAATTTCTGGAGCTTACAAGAAAACCTGGTCGACTTATCAAAATATCCTAGCTCTTTCTGGAAAGGAACCTCGCTTAGCAGTGAATCTTGAAACAACTATTTCTAAATATAACTTAAAATATTTGGAAAGTTTTTTTAGAAAACTGACTACTGAAGGACATAAAATAACAGTGACAATTGCCCATAAAGGTTATTTATATCAAAATCTAGAAGACAACAAGAGTTTTACCGGACTTAATCACGACAGTAAAACCCTAAACAGGGTCATCGACATAATCAAAAAAAATTTGAAAATAAGCTCAGTTATTGATCTTGTCGAAAGAATATATCTGGAACGGATTTCCGAATTTTACCGGAAACCACGGATACAACCATTGACTTGTATTGCTTTAGAAAGCTCGATAGCAATCGACGCAAAGGGAAATATTACACCCTGCTTTATGTGGAATAGAATTCTTGGTAACATTCGAGACTTTAATCTAGATTTAAAAAGGTTCTCTACAAAAAGAAAACAAGAAATTTTAAAAACCCGAAAATTAATTAAGGCCGGATACTGTCCTAATTGCTGGACACCCTGTGAAGCTTATCAGAGTATTATCAATAGTTTACTAACTTTAAAAATCTTTGGTTCGCCAAATCAATTAAGCTTGTAGCTGACAAAAAGCAATTCTCCTCCATACGACTTTTTTTTCTTAATCCCCAGCGGCCAAAGTTTCTCTATCTTTTCTAGATCATTAATCCTTTCAGGGAGGGCGATAAATACCAGACGACTGTCTGGTGACAAAGAGGCTAAAACCGAGGTAAAATTTTCTTCTGTCAAATCCTCTATATAGGCGTGAGGCGCAAGATATTTCCAGCTAGGACAACTTTCCCAGCTCATTCGAGGAGAGTTTAAAAAAAATATCTTTGTTTGAGCAGGTAATTCAGCAGTGAAAAAACCAGCAGTGGTACTCACTTTAGTATTGGAATCGTAGGCATTTCTCCAAACCAAGTCGTAAAAATATCTTTTCAGGTTATAAAAAAGAGAAATTACCATTACTAAAACCAAGAACACCCGATAGAGCCTGGGTTGCTTATTAAAGAAAGTCGCAAAGCGGATTATTCCCAAAGAAACTGTAAGCATAATGGCTGGAACCAGACTGAGAAGCCGATGGGTAAAATTCATACCTCTAAGAAAAGTACTATTAATAAGAATTACAAAGAAAAGCCAAAAAATTATGAAGTTATATTCTTTCTTTGACAGCTTCTGGAAGCAAACAAGAAAACCGACCAAAAAAAATAAGTTAAGAGGGGCTTCTAAAAAGGGACCGCCATAACGATAATGAAAATCAATAGGATAACGAATTAGCGCACCAAAAGAATTCAAAAGACGCTCAGGAAAAACCGACAGAAAATCTTGGATCCCTATCTGAAATGGTAGTAACCCTCCAGCAGTGCCTGTATTAAAGAATTCCTTAGGTCTCTTCAGAATAACCACAACTGAAGGTCCTAAACCTAAAATTATTCCGGATAATAAATAACCGAATCTAACCAAAAACCGTCTAGTGTTCCGGTAGCAATTATTAACAGTCCAAAATATAAAATAGATGAATGAGTAAATCAAAAAGGCTCTAATTCCTTGATAAAGATGAAAGCCCAGTCCTAAAAAGAGGCCAAAGATTAGAGAAGCAGATGGATTGCTAAACGTTTTCAAAAGCAAAATTGCCACTAGGGGAGCCCAAAAGGAATCTAAATTATTGATAAATTCACTGCGACTAAAATGAACATGAACATGATAGGTAACCATTAAGATAGAAGCAATTTTACCAACTTGGGAATTAAAAAGTTCTTTACCTAGAAAATAGGTCAAAACTACTGCTAGAACACCAAAGAAAGCCGCAAAGAATCTAATTGACAAAACTGAATGGCCAAATAAAAGATGAGGAATTGAGGCTAGAGCAAAAAAGAGATTGGGAATCCCGTAAATTCCGTGACCGAAAAGATCTTTTATCTCCCCTCTTAAAAAAGCTTCTGGTAAAAAACCAGCATCTCGAACTTCATCGCCACTAAGAAGAGGAATTTCAGTGAGTCGATAAAACCTAATAAAGCCAGAAAAAAGAATCAAGATAAAGAGAAAAAGGACCTCTTTTGGGGACTTTTTATAGGAAATAGACTGACGGTGAGAAGAAAAGACAACAAAAAAAAATATCAGAAGAAGGCTAGCTATCCAAAGAAAGAAAGTTAACCGGTAAAAAACCAACTTATTATCTGAAGCGTAAATAAATATAGAAACAGAGCAACAAATTATAGCTATAGCTAAAAGACTGATTTTGGAAAAAAAGAATTTGTTACTAATCATCCCGAAATAGCCTTTCGTATTTAACTATGGCTTCTTGGGAATCAAAAATTTCATTTTTACTTATCGGTTTAATATATTTTGTGGGATTTCTAAGAACCTTAATTATTCCTTTAGCGAGAGCTTTGGGAGAGTTCGGTTTTACTAAAAGACCCATGCCTGTTTTTTTAATGGCCTCTCTTGTTCCAGGAATGTTGGTAGCAACAACAGGTACTTGACAAATCATAGCTTCAACCTGAGTAGCTGGAAAACAATCTTGGCGCGAAGAAATAACAAAAACATCTAAAAGCTTATAGAAGTTAGCCATTTTCTGACGATCAAGAATCAAGCCTGTAAAAATCACTTTATCCCGATATTTTTTTATATAAGGAATACATTCTCGATAAAAATTTTCATAAGCCATTTGCCGCGGTCCAGCAAAAAGAATAACCGCCTGGGGAAAAGTTTTCAGAATCAAAGGTATAGCCTTAAATAAATAGTCAAAACCCTTCTCTTTAACGAAACGGCCAACAAGACCAATGACTTTTTTATCTTTAAGATTTAATTCTTTTTGCCAATTAGCCACATCCTGAGGATTGGGTTTTAAGATTTCTGCAGGAGGATAAATTTGAATTAGTTTTGGTTTAACTTTAGACAAAAGTGGAGAGTGAGAGGCGAAGTCCCAAGTTTGAACAACTGTTTTATCAGCCAGGGGGATAGCTATTTTGGTCAGCCAAAGATAGGTTTTCTCAATAATACGATTCAAAAACCCTCGGGGGAGAAGCAAATCACCGTTATGAATCAAAAATACTTTTTTTCTTCTAATTTTGGCTAAAATTACAGCAGGTAAAACTTCGGCAAAAGGTAAATAGATAATCAGCACATCAATTTCATTCAATTGACGCCACAGCTTCGGAAGAAGCGAAGGAATAAAAAACGAGCGACTAACTCTAAAAAGAGGTTTAAGCCTGATTATCTTTACGTGGCGGAAAGTCTCCCAAAAAGGCAATTCTTTCTGATGACGGGAAGTTAAAACAGTAACTTGATGATCTCTGGCAACTAAGCCTTCGGCTGTTCTTTGGGCATAAGCAGTCAAACCTGTCCAATAAGGGTAATAATAGGTTAAGAGGAATAGCATTCTTAACTTTGGGATACGGATGTACTTTTCAATCATGCCCTCACTGTTTTGACCAACTAAAAGAACTTCTGTTTTTTGCAGCTTCTTTCTTAAATAATTGACGATGTCATGGTCATCTTCAAAAAAATAGTTAATTCTCAACTTATTGATCATTTTTTCTTTAAAAAGATGCGGCGCCTCGTTTTCAGTATTGAGATAAATCTCTTTAAAAATATTTGCTATTCTTCTTTTTTTCAGCCATAATTTTGTCTCTTTAGCTAAAAAAGAATAACGAGAGGAAATAAGGAAAACCTGGTAGTTCTTGAGTTGCTTAAGATTTCTAATTAAAACGATATTTCTTCTAATAGCCGGCCGGAAAAGATAAAAGTGGGAAAGCTTACGGATGAATTGTTCTAGTTTGGACTTGGGAAAACGATAGGAAAGACTTTCTTTAGACCCCTTAAACAACCTTTCGATCATTTTTTTTGGAACTAACGGAGGTTTATCAACAATTATTCCATCTAGATCAAAACCGAGGCGTATTTTTTTCTGCTGCTTCATTTTTTCAAAGCTCCTGTTTTTGCTGTAATAGTTCAAAATCCTTCCATCCTCGGGGTGTCTTCCCGCCCGTAACGCCAAGCCAGCCTGCATGACTTACGTCAGTATCTGTTGGTGATCTCACCCCATTGTCTTGAGGCTATCTGTACCAGTAGTTTGAACTGTCACTTTTTGTTATTATAATTGATAAAGAGCGAATCTTAAATATTCATCGGTTTTCTTTAAATTAAAATTGTGATGTAGTAAAGTAAAAAAGGGGATATTCTTAAATGCTTAATCCGACTTTTTATTGGTGGTTGATAATCTTTGTCCTCGGTTTAATCAACCTTCCTTTAACTTGGACACTGTTTGTTAAATTTTACGATCGGGGATATGCTTTTGCCAAAATTATCTCCCTGGTACTTGTTTCTTATTTAGTTTGGTTATTGGCAATTTTAAAGCTATTGCCTTTCACCCGAATTTCAATCTCCCTCTCAATCGCATTAATTATTCTTTTAAATCTCTATTTAATCAAACGCCGGAAACAGCTTTTAGTAGAATTTATTAAGGGTTGGCGAGTAATTATTTTTGAAGAATGTCTCTTTGTTTTCGGTCTTTTCTTCTGGGCTCACATCCGGTCTTTTCAACCTGACATTAATGGTCTGGAAAAATTCATGGACTTTGGATTTGTTAATGCCATTCTACGAAGCCGCTTCTTTCCTCCCAATGATATGTGGTTAGCCGGTAATTCCATCAATTACTATTACTTCGGCCACTACCAAACCGCCCTTTTAACCCGGATTTCCGGAATTGCTTCAGCCATTACCTATAATCTCATGCTGGCGACTATCTGTGGTCAAGCTCTTTCAGCTGGTTTCTCGATTACCTCGAACTTAATTAAATGGTCCCAGGGAAAGAAAAAAACCCACTTGCCCTTATTAATAGGCGGCCTGCTTTCCGCTTTCATGCTTACCTTCGGCGGTAATTGGCAGATTCTTTATCACTGGTTTACGGAAAAAACCCTTAAGACCTATTGGTATCCCGACGCTACCAGATTTATTGTCGACAAATTCGGCGCTGCCGATAACACTATCCACGAATTTCCCAGCTACAGCTTAGTAGTTTCTGATCTGCATGGACATTTCCTTAATCTTCCGACTGCTCTTTTGATGATTGCCTTAATTATTACTCTACTCCAGCGCCTCTATCAATTTAGCGAAGAAAATAAACAACCGGCTAAAGCTGGAGAAAAATTGCAAAAAATCGGCAAAAAGATCGTTTCTGTTCTGAAAGATGAACTGGGGCAAATTCCTTATTTATCGCTGATTACCAGTACTATCAACACAACTTTAAACCAGCTACCCTTACTTACTTTTTTAGCCCTTATGTTAGGGATTGCCTTTATGACTAATGCCTGGGATTATCCTATCTATCTCCTCTATGCCGGGGCAGCGATATTGTCTTTTAATTACTTGACCGGCAAACGGGAAAAAGTCTGGATAGATACTGTCGGTTTCTGTTCTTGGTTAGTGCTGGTCAGTATTATTGCCAGTTTACCGTTTCACCTAAATTTTAAAAATATTGCTCAGGGAATTGCCCTGGTAGACTTTCACTCACCACCATGGATGCTCTTATTTCTTTGGGGTTTTCCTCTTTTTAATTCCATCTGTTTCGTTGCCCTAATCAGAAAAAATAAAAAGGTTGAGCCGGCGGATTATTTGGTTCTGACACTGATTATCGTCTCCTGGCTTTTAATTGCTTTTCCCGAAATCTTGCGCGTTAAAGATATCTACGCTCATAACCACCAGCGAGCCAATACCATGTTTAAGCTTACTTATCAAGCCTTTGTTGTATTTTACTTATTAAGCGGTTATATTTTCGTCAGAATCTTAACCGGCTCGGCGAATAAAGGATTTAAAAAAGCTTTCTTCTTTTTATTTGCCGCCGGAGCAGCGGTAATTATATCCTATCCCCGGTTTGCTATCAGATCTTACTACGGCGATCTAAAAACCTCTCGCGGTCTGGACGGTACGAAATATCTCTCCGCTACCTACCCGAACGACTATCAGGCGATTACCTGGCTTAATGAAAATGTGAAGGACGACCCGGTTATCGTTGAAGCTGTTGGAGAAAGCTATACTGACTACGCCCGGGTTAGTGCCAATACCGGTCTGCCAACTATCTTAGGCTGGCGTGTTCACGAGTGGCTGTGGCGGGGAACCTTCGATATTTCCGCCGCCAGAACCGAAGAGGTGAAAAAAATCTACACTTCTCAAAATCTGGAAGAAGTCAAAGAACTACTGCAAAAATATCAAGTCAGATATATTTTCGTCGGCACTTTGGAAAAAGAAGCTTATCCTGACTTAAGTGAAGAAGTCCTTAGTTCTCTTGGGAAGGTAATCTTTAGCTCGGGCAATACTAAAATTTACGAAATCTACCAGATTTAAAGTTATTGAAGTAATCTTACAGGCTTCATTTATCTTTTTTTTCTATCAAGGAAACAACGTATTTTTGGATTTCCTGCCAGTCGCCGGTTCTGGGAACCAAAACCCACTGCTGATCATACTTTTCACTCTGGGGTGGATTAATTAAATAGCCTTCTTCGACTCCAGTTATCCCATCCAGTATCGCTGACCTAATTTCTCCTTGTCTAAATCTGAGAGCCAGTTCAAGGAACGAGAGATAGTCTTCCTGGTAAAGATCAGTATCAAGATATTCTTTTAAAATTTTGCCCAGTTCGAAAATCCGCTGAGGACTCAAGAAGGTTTTAGAAGAAAAGACTTTTTTCATCAAGGCCAGAATCAATTTTTGTTGTCTTTTTGAACGGGCAAAATCGGTTCCTTCTTCACCATCAGCGTAACGGGAACGCGCATATTTTAACGCCCTGTCGCCATCCAAGTGCTGCCAACCGACATCAAAATGCAGCTGCTCGAAACGCAACTCTTCCGGCTGGGCATTTTCCATACCCGGAATCGGGTATTTATAATCATCAAAACTCCGCTCGACTTCGATATCCACCCCTCCCAGAAGATCAATCGCCTTTATAAATCCCTGGAAATTTACCAAAACCGCGTAATGGACCGGCTGGTCCAAGATTTCACTGACCGCCGATTTTGCCAAAACCAAACCACCGCCCGGTCTTTTTTTCTCACCGTAATGATAGGCAGTATTAATCTTGGCCCTCATTGAAGGAATCCATATATCCCGAGGCAAAGAAAGCATTAAAATATCTTGATTCTCTAACCCAAGCGAAACAAATATTATGGAATCGGTTAAATCAGCACCTTGATGATTACTACCCCCGGCTCCTAGAAACAAAATATTGATTCGGCCGTCTGTAGACCTTAAGTCTTCAAAAGAATGAGAAGCTAAAAGCAGGGGCTCTTTAAATAAGCTCCTGACTAGACGCAACGAAGTCGGCAGTATGAAATTTAAGGCAAATATTACGGCACCGCCTATTAGAGAAAAAAACAGAAAACGAAATAGATAGATATTTCTTGATAATTTTCTTCTTACCTTACTTAAGAATTTGTCTTTTTTCTTTACCATAAGAATGCTAAGATTAACCGATGTCAAATCTTGACGGTATTCTATCCCAACTTAATCCTCACCAACAAGAGGCAGTTGTCTATAACCAAGGACCGCTGCTTATATTAGCTGGAGCCGGTTCCGGTAAAACACGTGCCCTTATTTACAAAGTTGTTTACTTAATTAAGGCAACAGGTGTCGATCCCGATAAGATACTCCTGGTAACTTTTACTAACAAAGCGGCTGAAGAAATGAAGAAACGAATCAAAGCCTTACTTGGCCCGGGAACGGATTCTTCAATATCTACCCTTCCATGGACCGGTACCTTTCATTCCTTCTGTGCCCGCCTTCTAAGAAAAGAGGGTAAATATCTCGGCTTACCGGCCGGCTTTAGCATCTTTGACGAACAAGACCAGTTACAAACAGTGAAACAAGCCATGGTTAAATTAGATATCTCTCCCAAAAAATTCAATCCTGCCTCAGTTTTGGCTACTATCTCTCAGGCAAAAAACGAACTCATTACACCCAGCGAGTATCAGCAGTATGTTCGTGGGCCATTTCAAAAAACCGTCGCCGGAATTTTTGTCATCTATCAAAAAATGCTTAGAGAATATAATGCCCTTGATTTCGATGATCTGTTGCTAGAAGCAGTCAGGCTTTTGGAAACTGAAAAGAAAGTATTAACCTTCTATCAGGATAAATTCCACTACCTTTTAGTTGACGAATACCAGGATACTAATCGCGCCCAATACCGGCTGACTAAACTTCTGAGCAAAAAATATCGCCGGCTTTGTGTTGTCGGAGATGCCAGCCAATCAATCTATTCGTGGCGGGGAGCTAATTATCGCAACATCCTTAACCTCCGTTCAGATTATACGGACTTAAAAATTATCAACTTTGAACAAAATTACCGTTCAACCAAGACAATCCTTCAGGCAGCCAATGAAGTGATCAAAAAAAACACCTCACACCCCATTTTAAAACTATGGACTGAAAAGAGAGAAGGAGAGAAAATCACGCTCTACCATGCAGCAGACGAGCTGGATGAAGCTCTCTTTACAGTCAATACTATTCAATCACTGACTCTTGACGGCAATCGATCTTTCGACCAATTTGCCATTCTTTACCGAACTAATGCCCAATCAAGGGTCATCGAAGAAACTCTTCTTCGCAGCGGCCTTCCTTATGTCCTAGTCGGCGGCACCCGTTTTTACGAAAGAAAGGAAATTAAAGACTGTTTAGCTTATTTAAGACTTCTGGCCAATCCTGCCGATCTGATATCCCATCAAAGAATCGAAAAATTAGGAAAAAAAAGGTTGGAAAAGTTTCAAGAGCTGGTAAAGCAACTTAAGATGTCAGAGCTGGTCACAATTCAAATCCTTGATAAAATTTTGGCAGCCGTCAGCTACCTGGAATCTTATGATCGCCAAAGAGAGGAGGATTTAAGCCGAATCGAAAATATTCAGGAACTCCGTTCGGTGGCGACCCAATTTCCAAACTTAAATGACTTCTTGGAAAATGTTGCCTTAATTCAAAAAGAAAGTCTCCCTAAAAACAAGTCTCAGCCTATTTCATCAAAAGGCTTAACGCTGATGACTATGCATGCCGCCAAAGGGACTGAGTTTCCGGTTGTTTTTATCCTCGGAATGGAAGAAGGACTTTTCCCCCATTCACGAAGTCTTCTTGATAAGGAAGGTTTGGAAGAGGAAAGGCGGCTTTACTATGTCGGTATCACTAGAGCCAAAGAAAGGCTGTACTTAACCTACGCTCATCGCCGACTTTACTTTGGCCAACGGCTAAATAACCCTGTTTCCCGTTTTATTAAAGACATTCCTGTTGATTTAGTTGACTCACCGGAAGACGACTTCGTCTCTGATACAATATAAGTACAACTTATTAAATTAATTAACCATGATCGTTCGAGAAGTTTACAGCGAAGAAAAGGAGCAATTTAATGAAATTGTAACCCATCCTCTCCAATCTTGGGAGTGGGGAGAATTCAGAAAAACAACCGGAGTCAAAGTCGTTCGTCTGGGTGCCTTTGAGGAAAAAAAAATTAAAAACGCCTATCAATTAACAATTCACCCCTTACCGATCCCTCAACTAAATCTTAATGTGATTTACTTTCCCAAAGGCCCAATGCCGGACGGAACAATGCTTTCTTCGCTTAAAAGCCTGGGCGAAAAACAAAAAGCGATTTTTATCAGATTGGAACCAAATGTCGGTTCACCGGTTCGGGAAATTCCGGGAAACGCAGAAAAAAAGTATCAACCGATTAAGGATTTTCTAACCGCCCATGGCTGCCGACCGGGACGGCCACTGTTTACCCGTTACACCTTTAAGATTGACCTTGAACAAACGGAAGAAAAACTCTTGGATGCTATGAAAGAAAAAACCCGCTACAACATCCGCCTGGCGCAAAAGAAAGGTGTCGAAATAATTGAAGACAATTCTCCGGCTGCTTTTGAAACTTACCTTAAGCTTATGAATGAAACGACCCAAAGGCAAAAGTTTTATGCCCACAGCTCCGAATATCACCGTAAGATGTGGAAAATTTTAAATCCGGCCGGAATTGCCCGTTTATTCTTGGCTAAATACCAAAAAAAAGTTCTCGTGGCTTGGGTGTTATTTGTTTTCAATAACGTACTTTACTACCCATACGGAGCTTCTTCACGTGAGCATCAAGAAGTGATGCCCGCTTATACCATGATGTGGGAAGCAATCAGGTTTGGTAAAAGAAACGGCTGTAAAAGTTTCGATCTCTGGGGAAGCCTCGGACCTAGCCCCGACCCGAAAGACCCTTGGTTTGGCTGGCACCGGTTTAAAACCGGCTTCGGCGGCCAAATTGTTGAATTTCTAGGCACTTATGACTTGGTAATTAACCCTCAGCTTTACTATTTGGCGCGCCTGGCAGAAAATCTCCGTTGGAAACTGCTCCGTCTAAAATCAGGCCTGTCCTTATAGACCGATCCAGTAGAATCTTTTATGGTAGAAGAATTTCACCGCGATTATTTTCCAAAATCACGGCGGCAATTTTTTTCATTTAATTTAAAAAAGTTAATGAATAAGAATTTTGCAACACAGCGCAGCGGTGTGACTGAACCGCATACACGCTCTTATGTGATGTAGAAAATATTCTCCTTACTTTACCTTCCTGTATTCTATAAGGTTCAGAATAAAGTCAAATAACTGTCTCGTTTCCTCCTCTTTTTCTGGTTTTAATCCCATTGAAATATCAATACACTCCTTTTTATCAATATTCGGTGATTCCTTAATCACCACTTCAGCTTTGTATATATTATGTCTCCCTGATTTTAAAAACCAAAACCTGTCAACCATAATCCCACCTACTGAAACACGATCTTCAAAGTTTGGGAACTGGCTCAGTCGACACCCCGACTGAAGAGTCATATAGCCATTTTCGTTTTTTACGCTTAAAAATTCTTTGTCAAACAGAGGCGAGGCTGTAAATTCGACATCACGAGGGTACCTTAGAGTAATGCCATATAACTTGCTCGTATATTTTTTCCAATTCATTGGATTGAACCTAACATCTGGCTTTGGAGTCGGAGATGCCGGCAGATGAATATGTCTGGCTAAGTCGAAAGAAAGCGTTGATACCTTTCTGTTTATTGAAATTAAGCTGACTATAATCCCAATTAGCACTATAACAATAAGAACTAAGTCTGTAGTAAAATAGTAGACCTTTTCTAGCTTCGTGATTTTCATAAATTACTCAGATAATAAATTTTTTCTATTTCATTTAACGTTTCGGGCTATAAAAAGTCCCGATCCTAATTCTACTAGGATTTGGGTCCGGAGTAGAGTCGAAGGACCGTATAGCCCGTATTAGGCGATGTATTATAAAAAATGCTATTTCAGTCCAAACGTATTATCTTGTTTTGGCAGGCAAGACCGGATACACCCTGAGAGGCAATCCGACATCTCCTGCTTGCAAATAATTGATGGTTGACATCGCTCATATCCTTTAGAATTGCAAAACTGGTAATGCACGTCGTAATCATGCCAATACGATTCAGGATCCGGATATCTGTATTTAATATACAATTCCTCTCCAAATCGCATATACAGTAGGAATAAAAGAGTTGCAATTATTAACATAAGAATTGCTACAGCAAGCTTTTTCCTCATCTTTACATTAACATCTCGATAATTTCTTAAGTAATATATCGCCTAACTAGTGTATATTCGAATTTTTTGTGTCATAGTGCAATAAATTGTATGTTAGCCGAACTTAAGCGTCTCCACAGCCGATGTGGCGCAGATACTATACATCGGTATTGAGAAAACCACATCGGGTGTGGAAAAATCTTATCGGTATATCTGAAGTTAGCCAATGTCTACTTAATAAGTATCTATCTTTTAGCATTAATCTTTTAGCCTTAATATGTTTAATCAAATCGCCCTCTTTTAGCTTTGACTTGGCACCAAAAAGTGATTTTCTTAAAGCAAAATATATCGGAGGCTTTACTTCATTAGGTAGTGCCTTCCCGTCCAAGGATTTTCTCAAGACCCTATAAACTTTGTCAGGTGCGTAAAGGGCCAAAAGTCCAAAGAGCTTGTTTAACCTGAGTGATAATTCATCCCCTTTCGTTTTGTAAATTTCCTCTAGTGAGTTTGAAAACTCTTCAAAAAGCTTTCTGCTTCTATCTTGAAGACTTAACTGATGTCGATAGCTAAGATCAATTTCTTTTTTGTAAACTTCTAGCTCTTTGGACAGATTATTTTTATGCTTCTCAAGTTCTTTCTCTAATAACTTTTTGGTGCTTTCTTTTAGCAACCACACAGAACCATAAAAAATTAGCGCTAAAAGGCTTAGGAATACAGAACCAGAAACTAGAAAATCAAAAAAACTCATTTGTCTTCTATTTTACAACATTGGCTAATTCGGGTCGAGCGAGTGCAACAAGCGAGCTAGATATACCGTGTTAGATGACCTGAACAAAAATACTAAAATTTCAAAATTAGCATTTTTGTGAAAGCGCAGCGCGGCAAGCGACTAACAGGAGCGCAGAGTATAACTCACTGCATTATTTTCGAAACAGCTTTTTAAATTCTTCTACAATAGGTCGCAGTTCTCCATTAGAGAGATTTAACTTATCTTTAGTTTCAGGACCTCTATGAAACAAGTGAATGCTGGACAGCCCATCATCTTGATAGCGAGGAATGACATGAAAGTGAAGATGTTCTAAAAGAAAACCACATCGGGTGTGGGGTAATATTATAAATTTTCAGCGAAGAAAGAGAGCTTGATGGTAAATTTCTGTACTGTAAAAATTAATATTTTAATAAATTATGATAAACTGATACTGACATGAATAAGGCTTTAAAGATAATGCTAGTAGCAGGCGCTTTTAGCAAGATTGCAGCAATGATGTTTAGCCCAATTTATGCAATCTTTATTGAAGATATTGGAGGAGGAATATTAGAGGCAG
This sequence comes from Bathyarchaeia archaeon, assembly GCA_035529595.1. Classification (GTDB taxonomy): domain Bacteria; phylum Patescibacteriota; class Microgenomatia; order PFEM01; family JAFGMK01; genus DATKWK01. Next base: position 157,397 of record DATKWK010000017.1, on the reverse strand, counting down.
GATATGCAGTTGCTCTATATGCCTTTGCAACTGGTATTTTAATGTACTTTTTTGGAAAAAAAGAAGATTTAATGAAAGAACCAGAAATTGCCATGGTAATCGGCTATATACTAACCGGACTTGCCTATATCGGTTATATTTTTGTTTCTTCGTTTGTTCATTTATTGTCTATTCAACTTATTTTAGCTGTTGCCAGTGCTATTGGTAGTCCAGCATACGATGGTCTTTATTCTAATCACCTAAGTAAAGGTAAAGCAGCGTCTGGTTGGGGAAGTTGGGAAATGATGGCCAGTTTTATAACTGGTCTTGGAGCCTTAATGGGAGGTTTTCTGGTAACCTTAAATAGTTTTGATTTAATGTTTTTCGTTATGGGTTGTTTTATGTTTATAGCTGCTTCAGTTATTTATTTTCAACCTAGAGATTTGCTTTAAAAAGATAAATATCTATAGTTCCGTTTCTGGCGCCCCTCTTCTACTTTTTATTTCACAAAAAGTTTGCTGAAAAATCTAAATAGCAATAATTCATATCTTATAACGCCCCAGTACATACAAAGTTCTAAACGAACTTTGTGGTATTACCTTAACAACAAAGCGAAGTAAACAATTTGGGTAAAGTAATACAAGTAAGTGAACTACATATAAGGAGAAAACCACATCGGGTGTGAAAAAACGCAGATGAATTGTCCGTAGATTTAACGAAATAGTTTTTTAAGCTCGGTAACAAAAGGCTCTATTTCTTCGAATGTTAGGTTTCGCCTAGTTTTGGGGTCTCTATGGAAAAGGTGATGTTCAGGCAATCGATTTTTATCACCATCGACACGAGGCATAATGTGAAAGTGGAAATGATCTACCATCTGTCCGGCATATCTGCCCTCATTGAAGCCATAATTGAAGCCAGCAGGTTTAAAATACTGATCGTACCTTAAAGAAACCAGCTGAATTGAGAAAATTAAGTCTACCAACTCATCTTTTGTCAATTCGCGAATGTTTAAAACATGCCTTTTAGGCACAACTAAACACTGGCCTTTATTTGCTGGACAAATATTATAAATAATCCGAATGTTTTCAGTTTCATACAAGGATTGCTTCTCAATTACTTTAGGATCGCAGAATGGGCAATTCATATTAGCTTATTACTGTACAAATTTCTCCGATAATTCTTTTTTAGGCGAATCGACTTCGTTTAATGCTAGTTTTGGCGTAACATCCAAACCATGCTATTATTTCCTAAGCATAGGTTACTTTAGAAATAAAGAAAGGGCAAATTTATCCCGATGATTTCCAACCCCCTTGACCTAAGACAATCCCCAAACTACGCTGTTTATTTAGAAAAAATCGGCTGGCAGGTGGAAAAGACAGAAGGAGTCCAGGTATTTATCCGCAAGATCCCCCTCACCCCTTTTTCCATCCTGAAGCTTCAACGGCCGAAACATTTACCTTCTCCTGAAACAATCGGAAAAATCAGCCGTAAATACCGAGCGCTTTTTGCCTATATCGAACCTGATCTTGACCAAGAACCAGAAACCAGTCTCTATAAAAAATACGGTTATAAAATTTCCAAATCACCTTTTTTACCGACTAAAACAGTTGTTCTTGATCTAAACCAAAGTGACTATAAACTTACTCGTCAGTTGAAAAAGGATACCCGGTTAGTCTTAAAAAAACTCCGGCAAAAACCTGATCTTAAAACCTTAATTTGCAGTCAAGATGATGAAATATTAAGTTTTTACCGCTCCTGGAAAAAAGCCGCCGGCTGGCAGCTGATTATTCCTGCTTTTAAAACCATCGGATCTCTGAAATCTTCCTTTTCGGAAAAGGCAATCTTCTTGGCTGCTTATCAAAACAAACAATCGAATATCATTGCCGGAACGATTATTCTTCTGGCCGGCCAAACCGCTTATTATTTTTATGCTTTTACTTCCAAAAAAGGCCGCCGGCTCCTGGCCCAATACGGTCTGGTTTGGGAAGCAATTAAAATCGCCAAAAATAAAGGCTGCCGGAATTTTGACTTTGAAGGTATCTTTGATCTACGATTTCCCCAAAAGTCCTGGCTTGGATTCTCCCACTTTAAAAAATCTTTCGGCGGTAAAGAAATCGGTTACCCGGGATGTTATAGGAAAAACTTACTTTTTGGGCAGTAATTTTCGTAATTTGTCACCCCGTTTGGCCAATAACAACCTAAATCTACTAAAAGTAAGATTTACTAATTTGATAATTAAAAGGGAAACTAAGTAGTTGGCTGGGAGAATTATCACCAAACAAACCAGCAGACCAAGCAATTCACCACCCGGTAATTCTATAAACATGACAGTTAATAATATGTAAATGACCAGATAGAAATCAAAGAGTAGGAAGGCCCAATGATCGCACCATTGGCGATTGCAGCCCGGACCGTAACAGTCTAAGACGAAACCGAGAGAAAGACACTGGCTGGCAAATAATATCAAAAATCCATCCAGAATCAAAGAAAGAATCAGGGCTTTTTTATTTAATCTTCTAGAAATTTTCAGCATATTCAGATTAGACCTGAATCCCTTGACTAACTCCAGGCTTCACAGATCAGTTTAAAATCGCAAAAATCACACCATAATCCGGGAGTAGGAGGAAAATCAGATGACCCGATCTCTTTCCTTTTCGCCAGTATTTCCTTCCGTGCTTTTTGGAGACTTTCTCTATTCCGACGGGTGGTTTTTTTCTCGCCGGTCTCCAAAAAATAAAATGACAAAGTTATATTTTCAGGTTCTATATTGGCAAAAAGACTTGATTGATGACTGACGACTGCCAGCGTATAAAGAGTCATTTGTAAGGAGGCATCAACTTTCTGCTGATCCCAAACCTTACCGGTTTTATAATCGTATATCTCAATGCCGCCGGTCACTTCATCAATCCGGTCAATCTTTCCCCCGACGCTAAAATCGGACACGAGTTTAATCTTAAACAACCGCTCCAAGTCTTTAATTTTATCTTGGGGATTAAAACCCTTCTGGTAAAAATCAGCCAGCAGCCGCTTCCCGTGATTTTTCATTCGTCTCTCATGAGCTTTACTCAGATATCCAACCGAAGACCAATTCTTATCCAGCAAACTAATCAACTTTTTTGGAGAAGGTTTTTGACCCTCTTTGATCTTTTGATAAAACTTTCGTAAGGTGTTATGGATACTGTTACCGAAACTTTGTGCTCCCGAAGATGGAATCGGAATCCGCTGAATATAGCGGTAGCGGTATTGCAAAGGGCAAGTGTCAAAAGTCTCAATTTGCGAAAATGACAAATAAGTTATTTCTTGTCTGCCGGATCGGCTATCAAGTTGTTGCTTAAGTTCAGATTGAGGGGCGAAATCAAGAATACTTAATTGCCGCAAGTCCTCAATCGGGGTTCTTTGACTGATTATCTTCTGCGCCACATCCTCACCCAGTGATTCAAAGACGAAAGGAGAGACTTTTTTTTCTCTCTTTCCCTCGCCGTAGTATTTAGCCGCCGCCAGAAATAAATAATCTTTAGCCCGGGTCATCCCGACATAGAAAAGCCGACGCTCTTCCTGAAGATGATAATCGCCCTCAGGCAACGTCTCTTTGATCAATTCTTCCGGTAAGGGAATTTGTTCCTGCCGCTTATAAGTCGGAAATCGGGCTGAGACTAGGTTGACCAGGAAAACAACCGGAAATTCTAAGCCTTTACTTGAGTGAACCGTTAAGAGATTTACCCGGTCCTCTTGGCTCCAGTCGAAGTTATTGGCAAGCGGCGACTCACCCAACTCCAAAGATAAATTTATCCAGTCAACGACTGCTTGAATCGAAGCATCTTCATGGTCAGATTCATAAGTTTTCAAGCGGTCAAAAAACTTGGCTATATTCTGTGCCTTATTCTCTTCCTCGACCGTCTTATAATCGGATAACCTTTTTAAGAGGCCGCTGTCTTCCAAGAAATAATAGGCAATTTGACCGGCCGTTTTTTTACTGACCAACTTTAAGTGGCGATAAACCATCCCGACAAAATTTCTTATTTTGTCTTTAGTTTCAGCAGAAACAAGAATTTCTTCTATCTTTTCGCAGGCTTCAAACAAAGACAAATTCATCTTGCGGCTAAAATTAACAATTGCCGCCAAATCTCGGGCGGAAAGATTAAAAACAGCCATCGACAGCAGCCGATAAGCAGCGACATTATCTTCAAAGTTATAAAGCAGTTTCAAATAAGCAATTAAATCTTTTACCTCCTCGCATCGAAAAAGTTGCCCCGGACCCAAAAACTGATAAGGAATCCCCAACCGGACCAAAGCCCGGATAAACGGCTCGGCGTGATTATTAGCCCGAACTAAAATCGCAAAATCCTGCCAGGAATAGCTCTCATTTTTCAGCTTTAAACTTTTTATTGTTTCTGCCACCCTATCAGCTTCTTCCTCAACCCGGTTGGTAAAGATAAGCTCGACCGGATTACCTTTTTCCTGCCGGATAGCTTCAAGATGTTTATTAATTTTTTCTTTAACCTCCAATCGATCAGGATTATTATATTGAATTAACCGGTAAGCATGATTAAGAATTTTCTGTGTCGAACGGTAATTACACGTCAAAGTAATTACCTTCATCTGGGGATAATTTTTTCTAAGCTGTAAAACATTAGAGACGGCAGCGCCGCGCCACTTGTAAATTGATTGATCATCGTCAGCGACAACTGTTAAATTGGCTTTTTGGCCAGCTAAAAGCATCACTAATTCATTTTGGGCAATATTAGTGTCCTGGAATTCATCCACCAGAATATATTTAAACTTCTTCTGGTACTGAGTTAAAACATTCTTCCGATTCCGGAACAATCTCAAAACATTGGTAATCAAATCGCCAAAATCCATTAAACCCTCTTTAATTTTAAATTCTTCATATTTTTGGTAAGCTTTTGCCAGCTCTAAGTACTTTTCCGCTTCCTGTTTTTTTTCTGTAGAATTTTGAGTTTTGATTTTTGAGTTTTGAGCTTGAGCCCAGCGAAGGTATTCACTGGGCGATACGTCTTCATCTTTCAATCGGGAAAAGTGGCCAATTAAACCGTGGATAAATTTAGTCGGATTACCCAGTGGCCGAAAATAATCAAGATCCAGCTTAAAAAGGTTTTTAATCAAAAACTGAATCGCCTCTGCTTGACCCATCAGTTTGTAACCCGGATCCAAGCCAATATGGATTGACTCATCTCTTAAAATTCGGTCGCAAAAGGCATGAAAGGTAGAAATCCACATGTCAACATAACCGTAGGGAAGCACTTGATCAACCCTTTCTTCCATTTCCCGAGCAGCTTTATCAGTAAAAGTCAGCGCCAAAATTTCTGCAGGCTTGATATTTCTCTTAGTGATCAAATACCTGATTCTTTCGACAATAACAGTGGTTTTGCCGGTTCCGGCACCGGCGATAACCAGGAGCGGACCCCTGCCATAGCGCACCGCATCTTTTTGTTCCCGATTTAAAGTTTTTTTATCTTGACTTAACATCGAAATCATTTTACCATCAAACTGGAGGTTGAAAAATTATGCCTGCTGGTGGAGGCTAGAATCTTGTTTAATATCGCCGGTTTCATCCGTTTTTTCCTCTCCTGCTTCCAGGGTTTGAGTAGAGGTAAGTTTTTGACCTAACAGCGAAAAGGCTTGCGTTACCTTAGCCATTTGGTTGTAGGTATTACTGATATGCTTACCCAAAACAGACAAGACGCCCTCGGTCTTCTGGTAGTCTCTTTGGATTGCTCTGAGAAGCTGGAAGACTTGCCGCGAGCGAACCTCAATCTTCTTCCCTTCAAAAGATAAAAGAATCATCCGTAATGAGGCATAAAGAGTTGTCGGTGAAACCGGATAAACCCGCAATTGCCGGGCAAATTCAGTCAGTTCAGGCAGGTTGACAATTTCATAATAAACTGACTCCGAAGGGATATACATTAAGGCAAAATCCATGGTTCCTTCTCCCGGAAGTATATATTTACCGGCAACATTTTTAAGATGTTTTTTGACGTCAGCGATAAAGGTTTTTCTGATTTTGTTTCTTTCTTCTTCAGTTTGTGCCTTGACCATTCTTTGGAAGTTCTCCATCGGAAATTTCGAGTCAATCGGCAACAGACCGGCCTCGGTTCTTAAAGCCGCATCGACTTTCTCTCCGCTTTTAAAGCCATATTGCAAGTAAAAACTATTTTTGGGAAACATTTGGCTGATCAAATCTTTTAAGACTTCTTCCCCGATATTACCTCTTAATTTTGGACTTTTTAAAAATTCCTGCAAATCCTTCATTGACCGGCCAATTTCGCTCATTTGCCCGACTTCTTTAGCCACCTGAGAAATATAGCGAGCGGCGTTATCTAATCTCTCATTTAAGGTTTTGGTTGAGCTCTGGAGGGTGTCGGAAATGTGTCGACTCTGGTCTTGAAGGCCTTTTTGCAGATCAGAAGTCCCTTTCTGCAGGGTTTCGATTACCCTTAAAAGCTTTTCATCGACCTGGCCCTCTTTATTAATCTGCTTCAATCGCCAATTAATAAACCAAAGTACCAGGGCTAAAATAACCAAGAAGGCAACAATTAGTATATATATTTCGTTTAACATTAAATCCAAGTTGGAATCTGCTATTATTAATTATAACACTACTAATTTTAGGATCAGATGAAAAAGAGCACCAGAAAGAGAAAGAATTTTTTGCCGGCTTTATTGATCACCCTACTATCCTGGACGGCATGGTTACTGGTTTTTTTAAAAGTCGCGCCCAGTGGTTTCCTTGCCTTTTTAATCTTTTACATTTCTTTCTTTCTAGCTAATTTCTTAACTCTCGCACTTCTTCTTGGCAATAGCCGACGAGGGCTGCTGATTTCGGTATTCACGATTATTTTCTTACTCCTCAGACAGTTTAAACTGACCAGTGTTCTTAGTCTGATTTTTCTAACCGCTTCTTTTTTCAGTATAGAAATTTACTTTTCCCGCCGCTAATTTCTTCTCTTCTTTAAAAACTTAATTGACATCCCAAGCAAGATATGCTTTAATTAATTAAATTTTGATTACCTGCCCATTCTGATTTAGAATGGGTTTTTATTATGCAAGTTTCCAAAAAGAAAATTAACAAGAAATTAGAAAAAAAGATCGGCGAGCTTTTTTATCAAACTATAGCCGATATCAAGAATCCCCAAGAAGTCGAAGTTTTTCTAAAAGACCTCCTTACTGAAACAGAAATTTCGGTAGTAACTAAGCGCCTTGGAACAGCTTACCTATTAAATAAAGGCAAAAATTACCGGGAAATTAAAGATACCCTGAAGATCTCCAGCGCGACAATTTCGGTGGTCGCTGACCAAATTAAAAAAGGAAGAGGTTTCAAAATCGGTTTAAAAAAAATTGAAGCTGACGAGTGGGCTGACCGCTGGACAAGGAAGATAAAAAAAATGTTGTCAATTAAGGCATAATTTGCTAAAATGGCACCAATGGTAAAATCTCTAACCTCCGTATTGACAAGAATCATGATGCCTATCTAGAAGGCGAGGAGGCTAGTAGTCAGATTAAAAAATCAGAAATTAGAAAAGCCAGCCTCCTTTAAAAAGGAGGTTTTTTCGTTTAAAATAGTCTTATGGACAAAAAATTTTATGTTACAACGGCCATTCCCTACGTTAATGCCGCTCCGCATATTGGTTTTGCTCAGGAAGTTGTCGAAACCGATGCCATCGCCCGCTATCATAGGCTAATGGGAGAAGATGTCTTCTTTCTCACGGGAACGGACGAAAATGCTCAAAAAAACGTCCAGGCAGCAGAAAAAGCCGGCGTCCCTGTTACTACTTTTGTTGACCAAAACGCTCAACTTTTCTATAAACTAAAAAAGCTTCTTAATCTATCTTTTAATGATTTCATTCGAACAACTGAAAAACGGCATTTTGCCGGCGCTCAAAAACTTTGGAGAAATTTCAAAAAAAGCGATGTCTATAAAAAAAAATACCGTGGGCTTTACTGCGTGGGCTGCGAAGCATTCTATGAGCCCGAGGACCTAGTCGGTGGTTTCTGTCCTGAACACCCCAAAGACAAACTGGAAATCATTGAAGAGGGAAACTATTTCTTCCGATTGTCCCGATACGAAAAATGGCTTAAAAGTTTAATTGAAAGAGATGAACTTGAAATTGTTCCTGGTATCCGCAAAAATGAAACACTGGCTTTTATAGAAAGGGGCCTTAAAGATTTCAGTATCTCCCGACCAAGCAAAAGAACTAAAGGCTGGGGGGTTCCGGTTCCCGGTGATCCGGCTCAAGTAATGTATGTTTGGGTTGATGCCCTCTCTAACTATATCACCGCCCTTGATTATGCCGACAATGGACCCCTATTTAGAAAATACTGGCCGGCTGATCTTCACGTCATTGGCAAAGGAGTCAATCGGTTTCATTCGATTTATTGGCCGGCGATGCTTCAAAGCGCTCACTTGCCTATTCCCAAGGAAATCTTTGTTCATGGATACATCACTGTGGAGGGACAAAAGATGAGTAAATCTCTAGGTAATGTGATATCGCCCTTCGAAGTGGTTGAAAAATATGGGACTGATGCCGTCCGCTACTACCTTTTAAGAGAAATTCCGCCTTATCATGATGGCGACTTTTCTTATTCGCGCTTTGAACAACTCTATAATGCCGATCTGGCTAACGGGTTAGGTAACTTGCTAGCTCGGGTTCTTGCTCTAGTCGAGAAAAACTGTGGCCACCAAGTCCCTCAAATAGATCTAAACCCCGACTCTCATCCATTAAGGGCCAACCAAAAAATCTATAATTGGAAAAAATCTTGGCAGGATATTGATAAACTCTTGCCCCAATACCGATTCAACGAGGCGTTGGAGTCAATCTGGAAATTTATCAGCGAAGCAGACAGATATATTGATGAAAACAGACCTTGGGAACTGGCTAAAAAAGACAAAAAGAAGTTTAACTGGGTTATTTATGGTCTTTTGGACAGTCTTCATCAAGTTGCCTGGCAGATTTATCCATTTCTGCCAGAAACATCCCTGGAAATTGCCGATAGACTAGGAATTAATAAACTACTGGCTGTAAATCCTCTTAATAAAGACAGCTGGACAAATCTTAAACCGGGAACAAAAATTACATTCAAAAAACCATTATTCCCCCGGATTAAATAGTTTAAATTTATGCTTGTTGATACTCACGCACATTTAAATTTTTCTGAATATGCTAAAGATATTGATCAGATTATTAAGCGGTCATTGGAAAATAAGGTAACCAAAATAATCTGTGTCGGTAGTAATCTTGATGATTCGGAAAAAGCAATTACTTTGGCCAAGAAATACCCAGGTGTTATTTATGCAGCGGTAGGCATTCACCCTCAACAAACCGATCCGGAAAACAGCCAACCTTTAAAAGAACAAACTGATCGGCTGGCAAAATTAGCCGCATACCAAGAAGTGGTCGCCGTGGGCGAGTGCGGCCTGGATTTTTCTCCGGCGCCTCCCGGAGAAAAAGACCGAACCCGGAAAGAGCAAATATTTCTTTTCCAGCAACAAATAAAAATCGCTCAAGATTTAAAGCTTCCTTTAATAATCCATACCCGAAAAGCATTTATGGAAACGGTCCAACTTATTGAATCGTTCACTAATAACCCTCAATCAACAACCGAAAACTTACTACAGGGAGTCTTTCACTGCTATTCGGCCGGCAAGAAGAGAATCAGTAAAGTTACCCAACTGGGTTTTTATTTTGGGACCAATGGCAATTTGACCTATGATCCAGGCTTGCAAAATATCTTCTGCCAAATCCCCTTTGATAAGATTATTCTGGAAACTGATTGTCCTTTTCTTTCTCCGGTGCCATTCCGAAACCAAAGAAACGAACCGAAAAATATCAAAATTATCGCCGAATATTTAAGCAGGCTTAAAAATATTCCTTTAAAAGAGGTTGCTCGTCAAACAACTCAGAATGCACAAAATCTCTTCAATATTTAAAAACTAATGATTTAGTAAATATTTATAACCCTAAAGCTAATCGGTCTTGTCAACCTGATGATATAATAAATTACTTTAATAAATTAAACAGTATCGGTTTTAAAACCATTCTCTGGGGAGCCGAATTTTGGTACGGCTGTTTAAAAGAAAAAAACCGTTATTGATGGAATACCGTCAGGAAATTACTGAAGAAATATGGGTAAAATCAGAAAATTTATTGTTGACCACGACAGAAAAATTCATCGAGCTCTAGAAATTCTCCCGGGAGTAGTAGCTTATTCGATGATCCTTTTTTTACTAATCGGCGGTTTTCTTATTCCCACTACTGTTGCTTACACAGTTCTGGCATATGACATTTTCTGGCTCTACAAATCAGTTAGTATTGCAATTACCGGAATTTTGGCTCATTTAAGAATTGAGGCTGCCAAAAAAATGGACTGGCTGGGCGAAGTCAAGTTTTTTGAAGATTGGCGAAGAGTTCACCACCTAATTATCATCGTTACCGTCAATGAGCCGCTTCATATCCTCCGCCGAAATCTGAAAGCCTTGGCTGAGCAAGACTTTCCCCTCAAACAAATCACCGTGGTTATTGCTACTGAAGCAAGAGCTGAACTAGGCCAACAAAACGCCAAAATTTTAGAAAAAGACTGTGGAAAAAAATTTGGCAATTTTTTTATCACCGTCCATAAACTGGCTTCTGGAGAAATAATCGGGAAGGCCTCCAACGAGAATTATGCCGCCCGTTGGGCCAAACAAGAGTTGGTCAACAGGCGAGGCATGGATATTAATTACCTAACCATCAGTAGCTGTGACGCCGATCATAAATATCACCCGAAGCACTTTTCTTATCTGGCTTATGCCTTTTTAGATAACCCTCACCGCTATCGCCGCTTTTGGCAGCCGGCCATTCAATACTACAATAATTTCTGGCGGTTACCGGCTCTTTCCCGAGTCGCCAATACTATTGGTGGGATTTGGAATATGGCCGTTTTAACGCGGACTGATCGATTAGTTAATTTCCAAAATTACTCCACTTCTTTAAAAATGATTGACCAGGTCGGTTATTGGGATCCTGATATCATTCCGGAAGACTACCGAATTTTTTTTAAGTGTTTTTACAAATTTAAGGGCCAAGTTGAAGTCGAGCCGATTTTCCTCCCCCTACAAGTGGACGCTGCCGAATCAACCACTTTTTTAAAAACCTTCAAGAACCAATACGAACAGTTTAAAAGATGGGCTTGGGGAGTTTCCGATGATCCTTACATTATTAAGAATTACTTCTTAACGCCAGGTGTTTCTTTTTGGAACAAAACCATCCGTGTTGTAAGAATTGTCGAAGATCACTTTCTATGGCCCGTGAACTGGTTTTTTATTACTTTAGGCATTACGCTGCCATCGATCTTTAACCGCCGTTTTTCAAGAACTATTATGGGTTACACGCTACCCAGACTTTCCTCGACCATACTCAGTTTTACGCTAATTTTTATGGTGATAATTTTAATTATCGATGCCAAACAACGACCACCGCGTCCCAAAGAATTTCCTCGCTGGCGAGTCTGGTTAATCCCTTTAGAGTTTATTCTTATGCCGATAGCCGGTTTTTTCTTTACCGCCTTACCGGGACTTGATGCCCAAACGCGATTAATGCTCGGAAAGTACCTGGAATATCGGGTAACAGAGAAAGTCTAATTAAAAGATATTGCCCTCTTGAGTAAATTTGTCCGTATCTGCTAAACTGAGTTAATATGTTTAAGATTATTAAAGACTTACTAGTTTCGTTCCCTATAAATGAAAAGCGCGAAATTTAAAGCTATCCTCTCTCAAAAAGAAAACTATCTTTATCTCAGTTTTATTATTTTTCTGCTCTTGCGTCTCCCCTCGCTATTTGAACCCCTTGTTTATGGCGACGAAGGTGTCTATCTAACCCTAGGGCAAGCCCTTCGGAAAGGTTTAGTTTTTTACCGCGATATTCATGACAACAAACCACCGCTTCTTTATCTAATAGCGGCAATCGCCGGTAATTTCAAGACTTACCGACTGCTTTACTTTCTTTGGACAGGGGTAGGTTTTTTCTTTTTTCACAACTTAGCCCAAAAACTTTTTCCTAAAGAAAAAAGATCGGTCAGAATCTCTATTTTGGCTTTTTCGATCTTGGCACCAATTCCCTTATTCGAAGGAACAATTGCCAACGCCGAAAATTTCCTGATTTATACCTCGATTGCCGGTTTTTTAATACTGCTGCGTAAAAAAAATTTAAAATCGGGTTTTTTCTTTGCCGGCTGCCTTTTTTCCCTCTCAACTCTTTTTAAAGTACCGGCAGTCTTTGACTTTGTCACAGCGATAATCGTTTTCTTTGTACTTCAAAAAGAAAGCTTTAGAAAAATCATTATCTCTTTTACCAAGCCAGAGTTTTGGTCTTTGGTTTTTGGTTTTTTGGCACCAATTGCCTCAAGTATAATATATTACAGCCTTAAAGGCGCCGGGAGCGATTATTTTAATGCCGCTTTTGCCCAAAATATTCCCTATCTTTCTTCCTGGACGCCGAGCGTGATTAAAACTTCTCCGCTACCTTTCTCTCTGCCCCTAAGGGCGCTACTCGTACTCTCAGTTGTCATTTCCCTGTTTGTTTTAAGAAGAAAAAAACCCTCTTCGACAACATTTAACCTGATCATTGGTTGGTTTTTTCTTAATATTTTTGCCGCCCTGCTTTCTTCTCGTCCTTACCCCCACTACTTATATCAAGCTCTGCCGGCATTTTGTCTTTCGCTAGGCTTACTTTTTTCTTCATATAGAGCACTCAAACTAATTCCAATCATTTTTGTCCTAATCTTGAGTTTAATTTTCACCCACTTCGATTATTACCGTTACCCAGTCTGGCCCTATTACCAAAATTTCTATCAGTATCTGATAGGCATAAAAAGCCATGAAGAGTATTCTACATTCTGGAGTAACCAGATCTTAAGCCTTTACCAAACTGCTAACTTCATCAAGACTCATTCTGCTCCAAACGAGAAGATTTTCGTCTGGGGAGACCAGACTTGCCTTTACCCTTTAGCGGAAAGATTGCCTGTCGGCCGCTATGCTGCCGCCTACCACATTAAAGATTTTGATAAGGATTTCATAAAGACACTTGCCGCTCTTTCTCTCAAACCACCTCGTCTTTTTGTTGTTTTTAAAAACGAAAAAGAATCCTTAGGCAAACTTTTTTATTTCCTTCACCAAAACTACTCCTTAATTGAAACTTTCGGAGAGATTGAAATTTATCATCGGGATTCACAAAGATAACTGAAAGAGGAATGTTATAATAAGCCTCAAATGAATCAGAGAAGGCTCTTAAAAATCCCCATTAATAAAAAGGAACTAGCGTTATTAAGAGATGATTCTTTTGTCTGGTTTTCTTCGCTGGCATCTCTTTGCTTGATCATTTTAACCTCCCTACTGATCTTTTATAGCTGGAATCGATTACCCCCCCAAATACCTCTTTTTTACAGTCGACCCTGGGGAGAAAAACAGCTTGCTTCTCCATTAGAACTCTGGCTTTTACCAGCTTTTTCTTTTGGAATCCTTACCTTAAATACTTTCCTGGCAATTTTTACGCTCAAAAAAGATATTTTAATCAGGCGGGTTCTGGCAGCAACAGCATTGATAGTTACCCTTCTTTGTTCTATCGCTGCCTACAAAATAACCAGCTTAATAACCTAAAAAATGATTAGCGAGTCCTTATTTTTAAAACTGATTTTCAAGCCCCTTCTCTTTTCAGCCCTAATTAGTTTTCTGGCTACACCACCAGCAATTTATCTGGCCAGGAAATTCAACTTAGTTACTGATAAAAAGAGAAGAAAACATCCGGCCCATACCCACCAAGGAATCATACCTCGCGCCGGAGGTTTACCGATTTATTTAAGTCTTATTCTAACCACGGTGGTCCTCCTGCCTCTCGATAAACATATTACGGGAATTATCAGCGGGGCAACAATTTTGACTTTTGTTGGCCTGCTGGATGATCGACTGGATCTAAATCCTTACTTGCGGGTAGTTACCTGTTTTTTAGCCGCCGGTATGGTGGTCGCTTCAGGAATAGGTATCGCTTTTATCAATAACCCGCTTAGATCTAATGTAATCCGCCTTGATCAACTGCAGATTAGTTTTTCACTCTTCGGAGAAAGACGCAGTATCTGGATTATGGCAGACATTCTGGCTTTAATCTGGATTGTCTGGCTTACCAATATTGTCAATTGGGCCAAAGGATTTGACGGGCAATTGCCGGGAGTAGTCACCATCGCTGCTTTAACAGTTGCTCTTTTATCTTTTCGCTTTTCCGCTGACATAACTCAATGGCCAGTAGCAATCTTAGCTTCGATTACCGCCGGGGCCTACTTAGGTTTTTTACCATTTAACTTTTATCCACAAAAAATTATGCCCGGTTATGGAGGAGGAACCTTAGCCGGCTTCATGCTAGCGGTGCTGGCGATTTTGTCAACTACAAAAGTAGGTACCGCGATCGTGGTCCTCGGTATCCCGATGATTGATGCATTCTATACCATTATCCGAAGAATTCTCTCTGGTCACTCCCCAGTCTGGGCTGACCGTGGCCATCTTCATCACCGACTTCTTGACTTGGGCTGGAGTAAAAGAAAAACGGCCTACTTTTATTGGCTCTCAACGGCTCTATTGGGAACAATCGCTCTATATTTGAATAGCCAGCAAAAATTTTATACAATCATTATGTTGGTTATTATTATCGGAGGCATTCTTTTATGGCTTCGTTTCTTATTAACCTGGTCAAGTCGGCAAGGCCTAGACAATCATTAAAAAACCTTGCTCTCTTGGCTCCTTTAATTTTTTCAGGTAACCTGTTTCTCTTACCCGAAATTATCACCATCATTTATTGCCTAATCGCTTTTTCTCTTCTTACCGCTGCTGTTTATATCTTTAACGATGTTATCGACCTGCCTTCAGACCAAATTCATCCTTATAAAAGCAAACGGCCGATTGCGGCTGGCCAACTAAGTGTCCCGGCCGCCCTTTTTTCCGCCATCCTAATCGCCTTTATCGCTTTATATTTAGCCCTCCTTAATAATTTTTTCTTTTTTTCCACCTGTCTAATTTACTTGATTACCCAGTTTTTTTATACCTTTTATCTTAAAAAGGTCGTTATTATTGATGTAATCACTATTGCCAGTGGTTTTGTGTTACGAGTCTATGCCGGTGCCTTTGCGTTGGGCGTTCACATGTCAGTTTGGTTTCTCCTTTGCGTAATTTCCTTATCTCTTTTTTTAGCCGTTGGCAAACGGCGTGCCGAGTTAACTGTCCTAAGTAAGACAATTGCCCGCAAGCACCGCGAAACTTTGACTCACTACTGCGAAGAAATTCTAGATAACTATTTGGCTATGTTTTCTACCTCAACTTGGATATCTTATGCTCTCTTTACCTTTTTTGAACCTCCACCTTTAATTACTTATAAATTTCCTTCCCTAGCCGGTATTTTTGCCAAAATACCTCTGACTCTGGCAGGAACCAATAAGTGGTTGATGATCACAATTCCGATTGTTATTTTTGGAATCATGCGCTACACAAAAATCATTTATGAAGGAGGCAAAGCCGAGGCGCCGGAAAGAGTTCTTCTTTCTGATAAACCGCTTCTGACTAGCGTCTTGATTTGGGGATTCTTGCTGATTTTCATTATTTATGGATTGGGATAAAAGCAAATATATTTCAGAAGAACTCGCTCAGCGCGTCGATGTTGGCGATATAAAAGCTCTCTATAAACCAGCTAAACAGTCGTATAAGGGAGAAAACGGAAAATTACTGATTATTGGCGGCTCTCGTCTTTTCCATGGCGCCTCGCTTTGGGCAGTTAAAATAGCTTCGCGAATCGTTGATCTTGTCTATTACTGCTCAATTCCTGAAAATTTAAAGATTGCCCACAAAGCGTTACTCTTTGACTTTATTGCCGTTCCTAAAAATCAGGTTCATGCTTATCTTAAGAAGTCAGAAGCTGTTCTTATCGGACCGGGTCTTGAAAAAAACGCCACTACCAAGAACTTAACCGAGCAACTTCTAGCTCAACATCCTAACCAGTGCTGGATAATTGACGCTTGCAGCCTTCAGACTATTAATAAAAGGGCTTTGAATCAAAAGCAAGTTATTACTCCTCATTTGGGTGAGTTTGTCAATCTTTTCAATCCTGCCAAAGAGGAGATAGAAATTCTAAAATCAACTCAGAATAACCACAAAAGCGCCAGTTTCAATTATCAAAAAAATAAAAGAAGAGCCAAGCTGGTCCAAAAATATTCAAAGCAATACGGCTGCGTCATTTTACTTAAAGGCCCAATCGATATCATTACCTCGCCTACCGAGTGGAAATACAATATCACCGGTAATGAAGGAATGACTAAAGGAGGGACTGGTGATGTTTTAGCTGGACTGGTGGCATCACTTGCCTGCGAAAACGATCTTTTCTTGGCTGCCTGCGCTGGTGCGTATATTAATGGCCTAGCCGGCGACTCTTTGAAAAAGAAAGTAGGAATTTATTTCAACACCTCAGACCTATGCGACGAAATCCCCAGAGTCTTAAAAAAGTTACTAATCTTGAAAAAGATTAATTAAACAACTACTATCATCAGTAGTGACGTTACTCAAAAAATTTTAGAATTAATCTAAAAGTGAAACCAAAGGTTAGGCAATTAGTTATTTTATCCGGCGTTTTAATTAGCCTAATTATGGCAATAAGCGCAACCTGCTTATGGCAACAGACTAAAATCAAGAAGTTAAACTTTGATATTCTACTTTATAAGCAAGATATTTGCATCGATAACGATATTTACAATTTTAAGCATGAACAATATCTCCCCGGATCGGTTACATATTACGGATTAGAGGGCAGACAAATTATTGTTAATGATGAGTGCATCCAAGATAATACTGCAGTTTGGGAAGGACAATGCCATACCAATACCAATGGCGAAATTTGGGTGAATAGAACAATAATACTTTGCGAAAATGGCTGTGAAAACAGAGCCTGCTTAATTCCGTCATTACCCCTCGATCATGTCACGTTACCAACAACAACATCTACACCTGTACCGCTTGAACTGTATAGCTATGAGCCACTGGAGTCTTGGCAAAGAACAGATATTTCTATAGAAAGAAGTTTCTCTATGTTGTCACCGGCATTTTGTTACCACCGGCCAATACAAGGAATCGATTCTTCGGTTGGCGAAATAATATGTCCGGATTTTTCGTTATCTTACGATTACGGCAGTTATTCTAATTCGTTAAAAGGCTATGAAGACTCTCATAACGTATCATACCCGACAATTGGTAAAAGACAGGCTAAGTTGATCGAGCCGCAGGTATACCCAGATATTATTGGCGTCTACTTTGATCAAGTAAAAAAAGGTGAAGCTATCGAAAATGAAATAGTTCCCAAGCTACAATTAAGCGGGATGATATACACACCATCACAACATGAAGTCGCTAAACAAATGCTATTGTCAATCCAGTTTAAAGATTAAGAAGAAGTCTTATCAGAAAGCACAACTACTTTACTAACTCAGCATAAACTCCTGATACCCAACCTTCCTCACCCTTCTCGTATTCAATCTTATACCAGCCGTTTTCTTCCTCGTCGAGATAAGGGAAGGCCTCACCGGGATTAACTTTGGCTGCTTCGGTCGCCGAAGTATTTGGCCCCATTCTGACCCTTAACCAACCAGTCGGTGTGGAGCGGATTTTTACATATGGCTTTTCCAAAGAAATCGGCGTCGGCGACACTTCTGTCTCTTCCTCTTCCGTATTTTCGGTTTCTTTTTCCTCCTCTGTTTCTTCTTCAGCGCTTTCGGTTGCCTCGGCAACATCACCTAATTCTTCGCGAGCCAGTTTGATAGAAAGCGTCAATTTATATCCGGAGACCGTCTGAGCCGAAATCGTCTTTTCTACAAAACCAGGCGCAGAAATCGTAATTTGATACTCACCCGACGGTAAACCGTCAACCAGAACGGGCGCAAATCCCTTTGACTCCCCATTGATTTTAACCAACGCTTCATCGGGCTGAGAGACGACTGCCAAAGCAGAGGCCTTAGAATCAGTAATCTTTTCCAAAGATAGAATCTCACCCGAAGACAAGTCTTCACTGGTTCCCAATTGATAGGTAATTGAGGTGACGATATTTGGAACCAGACTCACTTTTCCTTCCCAGTTAATCAGATCTTCTCCGTTCTGAGGAACTAACTTAACCGTATATTCACTCGCCTCAAGCTTATCGTTGAAATAAGGAGTTATCCCCGATTCCTCATCATTTAAAAAGACTTTTGTATCGGGAGTAGAAGCAATTTGGAGAGCCGCCTTACCGGGTTTAACGAAAACTTTAGCAAATACCAAGTAACCGACTACACCAATAATAATCAGGGTAACACCAGCTAAAATCAATCCCTTCTTCATTGTTGACTATGATACCATAACTTAAAAAAAATGACAAACTGACAATCAAGTTTCGATCTCTAAAGGAGTTTCAATCTCTTGCCGGCAGAAAAATAAGCGGTTAATTTAAAAACAGAATATGACAGAGTCACAATGGCATAACTGAAGGGGCCACTGAAACTTGTCCAATTGATTTCACCAACTCCTAAAATCCAGTTGAAAAAATTATAAAGGCAAGTTCCCAGTAAAATAAAGAGAACCGATCCGAAAACAAACAGCTCAAGCCGCAAGAAACAACTGCGAGCCATAAGCTCACTTTTTTCTTGAGTCTTATCAGCAGTCTTGACGGTAGCCTGATACCAAACCCAGGCAAAAACGGGGAAATCAAGTAAAATCACTACCATCCGCGCCGAAATCTTTTTAATTAATTGATCATACGGGTAAAAAGACCAATCATTAACGGCCAGTTGATACCGAAAGATAATCCGCGCCAGATCAGCAATAGCCAGGTAAAGAATCGTACTGAAGAAAAAACTGACAACCAAAAAAAACCACTTTTGGGGTTTTTTTTGAGTCTTATTCTCCGCTCTTTTGGCACAAACCCGTCCCAATCCAAGAACGACTGATCCTAAAAAAATAAAAAAAAGGAGAATAATAAGTAACTGAATAATAATCGAGACAGGAGTGGGTATTAAGGTGGCCATACTAGGGTTCCTTCCTCCGCCCAAATAACCAAACCGCAAAAATGATTTCCAAAAGAAGCGGAATAGCAAAAACAAAGACTACCATAAATGGATCAATTGAGATCGAGCTACCTTGACCGATAGCTTGGTTACGATCCGCGTAACGAGGGTAAAGATCACTGGTCATTTCATCCTGTCTCATCACCCGTCTTAGTTTAGTCAGATACATTTTTCTTTTTGCGGACAACAAAGGATCACCGACTGTGTCTAAGGCCAAATCCTCGATCTGTTTCGGCTGAACCCAACCAGCGTATTCCGCGGTAAAACCGGGGATTTCGACTTTCTTTTTGAAATCAAAAACATATAAAAGTACTTCTATCATCTCGTTTGACGGATAAGGATAGGATAATGAAGGAAGCATCCTCCTCACTGGAATCTCCTCTTCTTCTAAGACAAAAAAGGGCGGCTGTATTTTTCCCTGCTTTATATCCTCAAAGGGAGTCGCTTTGGTCCCCACCTCTACTTGGATGGCATCGATATTAAAAGTTTCTCCCTTAATAAAATCTTTACCAATGATCTTCAAACGATGGGATTTAGCCTGAGCAGTAAAGGCCATAATTAACCTTTTCCAGTTATCACCTAAGACAAACGAGGCGGATTTTTCGTCTAAGCCATTTTGACTAACACTAAGATATACCGCACCAGAGCTTTTTTTTCCTGCCTTAAGATATGCAGAAAAAACATAGTTTTTGTCTTTCTCTAGACCGCCTAAAAGATATCCGCTCTCAACCGGTGTTTCTTCCTGATTAGTAACAATCTGCAAAGAAGTTTGTCCCTCATAAGCATCTGTCCTATCGAATTCAAACGTCCCGCCATAAGTTTCCCAGTTGTTGACTGAATCATTAAAGCCTTCCTGATAAACAATATCGGTCTGGTAAAAATCACCAGTTACTGAAGAAATTTTCAGCGGATAAACAATTTTTTTGGTTTCAAATTTTATCAACAGTGGTGTAGCGTGACCGGTGTGTAATTGTCCCTGAACGTTCGCTCCCAGATTCTCGGTATTAATTTTGGCCGCCACAAAAAACCATTTATTATTAATATATTCATTTAGAATATAGGCTTGGGAAACCGGATAAGGGTAGTTATTTTCAGCAAACCATTCGGCTAAGGCTTCACTTTCGCTGGAAGTCACGACGCTCACATCATAAATATCTACTTTTTTAGTTTCAACCACGGTAACTTTTTCCGCTCCCGGTGACTCTAGAGTACCGAAACCTTTTTCTAAGAGCTGCGGCTGAATTTTATATTCCGGTTCGGTGAGTTCAACCAAGGCAGTAAAAATCTCATCACTGCCCTTTTCTACCTCCGGCCGGGCTGGAACAGGAATGATCCAACCGAAATCAGCCGCATCACCTTCAAAATTAGTCGAAAGAATTAAAATCTCTTCATTATTGGCAAACCAGACCACGGCTTTTTGCCCGGTTTCAAACACCCGGTAAGCCGACGGCGAAATAATCATCCCATCAGCCAAAACTTGAGCGGGAAAAAATAAGATACCAAGAAGCAAAAATTTAAGAAATTTCCTCATTGTTCAAACTTTAAAATATTTCCACTCGCCTGTCAACGACACCTTTTACCTCGTATCTGTTCAGACTTTAGAAAGAAAATAAGCGAAATTACTCCTGCGAAGTGTCCGAACGGACTCCTCGGAGGTGTGATGAGCGAAGATAATTTTTTAAAATTTCTTTCTTAAGAGTGAAAATTGCTTTACCTCAGCTTGAAACGCGCCCAAAAACATGTCACTTAGAATCTGGATTAGGTTTTTTCCTGATTTTAATAAAAAAAATCTTAATTAATTGATAAAGAGCATACAAAATAAAAATGGCAAGAATTAGGATACTCAAAAGAGCCAAAAATCCCGAAACTGATTCCGGAAGGAAATGATCAAAAATTATTAAAAATATAACAAAAAAATAAGCCCCGACATTTAATATAGACTTACCAAACCAAGCTAAAAAGTAATAATAGACTATTCTCGGGTCAAAAAATCCGTTCAGTCTAACAACAATCGCGTCTTCCCAAGGAGTCGTGTATTCTGGAGGTACCACCTCGCCTTCTTTTACCGGGTAGGCCGAAATAAGATATAATTTATTCATTTCAAAAGTATAACTGGCGCTGGTAATTCGGAAAATTCTGTCGAACGAACCCTTAATCGAGTACAGCTTCTTAAAAGTATTGATCTTGCCGGATCTGGGACTGGTAGGACAAGACTGACAGCTTAATTCCTGATCGATTACTCGAGCAACGACTAGACTTGGCCCACAACCTAAAAATCTTAATCTCATTGAAATCAATCTGCAGACTAAGCTAATGCAAAGTAAAAATAAAATGACAGCCAAGAATAAATATTTACAGGAAATTTTGGGCATAAAAAATTTTAAATAGCGCTTTATTCAGTATAACATAGCCTGGAAAAAATATTTTCCAAACCTCGGATTTGTCCCTTCAAGACCCTATCTTTACTATAAGGTAAATTATTAGTAAAATAAACTATCCGGCCTGGTGCCCGAGTAGCCAGGGAGCGGTCTGCAAAACCGCGTACGCGGGTGCGATTCCCGCCCAGGCCTCAAGTTAAATCTGTCAGTTTTTACCAAATCAGTCGTCATTTCCTAGTCAGTCAAACAGACAAGTTCCACTAAAATCTCATCCTGAGATTACTTCCATTTTTGCTCAATTTTGACTTTTTGTGATATACTATTGGTAGTCTGAGCCAAAAGGCTCAGATTTTTTTATTGCCCGTTTTATGATGATCAACTTTCATTTTTCTTTTGGCAGAAACGAACTGCAAGTCAAACTCGGTAAGAAAAAGGGTCGTCCAAAAAAGACTCTCTTTACCCGTAGTCATAATTTCTATTTTTATCTTAAAAGAGTTTATTGTGATAAACGCTTTAAAGGTAATAAGATCAGTCGCGTCTTCAGAAGAATCTTAGAGCTTAAAAAAATCAAAGAATTTGTTGGTCTTAACCTGGCCTTAGCCCTATTCTTTCTTGGCAATGTCAGTAAACCAATATCGGCCTTTAATTTTGCAGCAGACGCTGAAACAATCATCTATGATGCCAACGGAAATATTAAAGTCACGACCGAAGAATCGATCAAGGCGCCTCTTTCTCCATTGCAAATCAGCCAAGGATATCATCCTCTTCACCGGGCAATTGATTTAAAAGGAAAAAAAGGCAGTTTAATTTATCCCTTAATGAGGGGTACCGTAGAATCGGTGATCTACTCTACTGCCGGCTACGGCAATCATTTAATTATTAATCATGACTCCGGAATCAAATCACTCTATGCTCACTTGGAAAACATTCGGGTTTCAGAAAACCAAGAAGTTGAATCAAAAACAATATTGGGTACTGTCGGTATGAGCGGCTGGACAACCGGTCCTCATCTTCATCTGGAAGTTTGGCAGAATGGTGAAAAAATCAATCCCATGAGTCTTTTGAAATAAAAACTCCTTCACTAATCAATAAGAAAACTAGTAAAATAATCACCTAAAATAAAATCTATCAGTGAATGACGGTCTTACTCGGCTTATTTTGGTCTTTTTCCAACTGTCGGACCAAAATCTGAGCAAAAACACGAGCGTGTTCCCGACTCATACCGATTCGGGAGACGACATTCTGTTGCCGCGGACCCACCGGTTGAGCAAAATCAAAAACTAGACCAAACCGGTTAGTATGGATGATTACGGAGTCGGAATAAAGAATCTTAACATCTCCGAGAACCGTAATTTTGACTGCCGAACCAGGCTTTTCTTGCCCATCGGTTATTTTAGCCATCTTTTACCTCCTTTGTAAAATATTATGCTTTCTGGTTTTATTTTGACATTGGTAAAAAGGGATTTAACTTGAAATATAATTTCTTTATCTATCAAAAAAGCCCCGAATTTTCGGGGCTTTTTTGATTTTCAATCTGTCAATTACATCTCCATCCCTGCTCCGGGCATTCTGGGAGTTTCTTTTTTCTCCTCCTCCGGAAGGTCAGTCACCAAGGCCTCGGTAGTCAGGATCATAGCGGCAACGCTGACTGCATTCTGAAGCGCCAAACGGACCACCTTAACCGGATCAATGACACCGAAATCAAACATATCACCGTACCTACTCTTAATCACATCATATCCGTATGAGTCCAGTTTTTTGGCCTCAGGTACGCCATTTCCCCAAAGAACTTTCTGATAAATTTCGCTCCAATTAGGCGTCGCATTAGTCAATATTCCCCGTGCCGGAGCGGCCAAGGCCTCATAAAGAATTTTCCAACCGGTAGTGCCGTGCTCTCTCCAAGCCATCTCTGTTTTGCCGGTTTTAACTTCTGCTCTTTCTGCTACTAACGCCTCTCGAGCCCGAAGCAGGGCCACGCCTCCGCCGGCAACAATTCCTTCTTCAATTGCCGCTTTGGTCGCCGCTACCGCGTTCTTCACCCGAGCCTGTTTTTCCTTCATCTCGGTTTCGCTGGCCGCACCGACTTCAATTACCGCAACGCCACCGGAAAGTTTGGCCAACCTTTCTTCAAGCTTTTCCTTATCAAACTCTGAGGTTGTCCGCTCAATCTCCGATCTGACCTGTTTAATTCGGCTTTCTATCGCCCTTTTATTTCCCTTACCGCCGACAACAATACACTTATCTTTATCAGCGGTCACCCTTTCTGCCCGGCCAAGATCTTCAATTTGGGTATCCTCAAGTTTCCGGCCGGTATCCTCGGAAATCACTGTACCGCCGGTTAAAACCGCGATATCCTCAAGCATCGCTTTCCGCCGATCGCCAAAACCGGGAGCCTCAACTGCTAAAACGTTAAAAGTTCCCCGAAGCTTATTAACCACTAAAGTCGCTAAAGCCTCGCCTTCAACCTCCTCAGCAATAATAACCAAAGTCTTGCTTACTTTGACTAGCTTTTCTAAAAAGGGCAGTAGGTCTTGGATCGAGGAAATCTTTTTATCGGTCATTAGGATATAGGCATCCTCAAAATTAGCCTCCATCGTGTCAGGATTAGTCACAAAGTAGGGAGAGATAAAGCCCTTATCAAACTCCATCCCTTCTTTGTAGTCAATCGTTAATTCAAGGCCTTTACCTTCTTCAACAGTCACGACTCCGTCAGAACCGACTTTTTTTAAGGCCTCGGCAATTTTGGCCCCAATCTCTTGGTCTTGAGCAGCGATATTGGCAACCTGTTCGATCTCCTGATCTTTTTTAACCTCCACGGCCACTTTTTTAATTTGGTCCAAAACTTTCTTTACACCGCTCTCTAACTCTTTTCTAATCGCCATCGGATCAGCACCCCGCCCGATTTCGTCCATGCCGGCATTAACCATCGCCGAGGCAAGAACGGTAGCCGAAGTTGTTCCATCGCCGGCCATATCAGAAGTCTTCTCGGCCGCTTCTTTAACTAACTGAGCGCCCATATTCTCAAATGGATCTTCCAGCTCGACTTCCTTGGCGACAGTTACTCCGTCATGGGTAACCGAGGGTGCGCCCCACTTTTTATCAAGCGCAACATTTCGCCCCTTAGGACCGAGGGTAGTTACGACTGCCTGAGTTAATTTATTAACGCCTTTAACAAGAGAAACTCTCGCTTGTTCTTTGTATTTAAGTTGCTTAGCCATATTAATTCCTCCTTTTTTAATTCATAACAGCAAGAACGTCTTCAAATTTAACAAAGATATATTCGTCACCGGAAATTCCCAATTTAAATTCGTCACCGCCCCATTTTTTATAAATGACGGTGTCACCGACTTTAAACTCGGGTTTAATCGACTTTCCGGAATCTGTCATTGAGGGCGCGCCAATCGCAATGACTTTGCCTTTTTGGCTCTTTTCATCATGGGTATCGGGAAGAACAATGCCTGAAGGAGTCTTTTTATCAACCTGAACCGGCTCGATCAAGGCATATCCAGCTGTGGGCTTAAGCTTTAGCTTTGTCATAATATTTCCTCCTTAATATATAAACTTATTTAACTGGTTAAAAATAATTTATTATCACTCCGTGATAACGATTGCTATTTTAAAAAAGGAAAAACCGTTTGTCAAGAGGAAAGGCAAGAAGTTTCCAGATTAACTCGAAGAATTATCGGTAAATACCGGTTGATAGTTGATGATTTCCACGGGCAAAAAATCAGCCGAGACCAGACCCTCCTGATCTAGGATAAATTTTCCGAGAGTCCCTTTTTGGGTTTCCTGGCTCCAACTTTGGTCGAAAACAAAGTTTCCCAACGAATAGACAATTAGTTTACCGTTATACCACTCGTTGTCCCAAACAACATGAGGATGGCTGCCTAAAACCAGATCGGCGCCGGCATCAATCGCCTGATGAGCCAGTTTCTTCGGATCAAAAGGGCTACCGCTGCCGCTTCTGGGGGTTTCGGCATATTCCTGGCCCCAGTGGAAATAAACGACTAAAACATCAGCCTCTCGGCTAAACCGTTTTATCTCCGACTCAATTACAGCCGGATCCGCCCAAGACACCAGGGTTGACTGTGGATTGACGGCATTATAAGCCAAGAAAACCAGTTTCACTCCGTTGACTTCCAAAAAGGCCGGATCTCTCAAGCCGACAGGGGTCATGAAGTTTTGTTTAATCAATTGGATTGTTTCGCTTAATCCCGCCTCGCCTTGATCCAGCACATGGTTATTAGCCAGAGACACCAAATCGACTCCGGCTTTAATTAATCCCTCAATCGCCTGCTGGTCAGCACAAAAAACCATTCCGGTATCGGTTGAAGAACAATTACTGCCAAAGGGCGACTCAAGATTAATTAAAGTCAAGTCAGCTTCCTTTAAGACAGCGGCGGTTTCGGTAAAAGGATAAGCAAAATTATCAAGGGCGCGCATTTTTGTCGTCACCGACCGTGCCAGCATGACGTCACCGGTAACAACGAGCGAGATTTCCGTCGGCGGTGGCCGGGTTGTCGGCGTAGCTGCCGGGAAGGGCAAAATAACCTGAGCACTCTTTCTCTCTAACCGCTTAAGATAATTTCTGCCAAAAACGTAAACGCCGGCCAAAAAAAGGCAAATAAAAATCAAGAAATAAACAAAAAGGGCTTTACCTAATCGCATCGCCGATCCTTTTTCACTTGAACATTGTTTTATTCAAGCAGCAATAAAAGTACCATTACCGCCATCCCCAACAACAATCCAATAAACTGGAAAGCGGATCTTTTAAGTTCTCGTTCCTGATGCAATTGAGGAATCAAATCCGCGGCTGCAATGTATAAAAAACTGCCGGCGGTTAAAGGTAGGAGAAACTGGGAGATTTTTCCGGTTTGCTGAGTGAATAAAACCAAGATTGCCCCCAAAAAAGCAGTCAAAGCAGAAAGAAGATTATAAAAAAGGGCTTTTCTTCTGGTAAAACCGGAATGAATCAAAACCGCAAAATCACCGATTTCCTGCGGTATTTCATGAAGGATCACAGCCAGACTGGTGGCGATACCGACTGCCGGGGAAACCAGGAAACTGGCAGCAATCATAGCACCGTCAATGAAATTGTGCAAACCATCAGCAACTAAGTTCATCGTACCAAGATTCTGTTGATGCTTCCGGCAATCCACCTCATGACAATGGCGCCAGTTTAAAAATTTTTCAAAGGCAAAAAAGACCAGAAATCCGGCCAAAATCAAACCGGAAACAAAAAGACTAAAACCGGATTCCTGCCCAAGATTGGGAATTAGATGAATAAAAACATCGCCCAGAAGACCACCGGCAGCAAAAGCCACCAAAAAAAGAATTATCTTTTCCAAAACTTTTCGGCTTATCGCCAAAGTAAAAACACCGACCATGGAAATCAGACTGATAAGAGAGACTGCGACCAGTGAATAAAGCCAGGAATTCATAATAAAAACCATTTTGTCATTTTTAATTCCGCAATTCAATTATCTGAATCAAATGGAAAAAGATCGATCCTATCTAGTTTCGACCAGTACCGAACTCCAAGGAGAAATTACAAACCGCCAATTACAAAATCTCGACAAACTTATGTTTTAACGACTTTTGTTCCCGCCAGTTTATCATGCCAGCCACGTTTATCCTTATCAAAAGCTACCCATAAAAATCCCAAACCCAGAACAATAGCGGAAATGAATTTACCGATCCATTCCCGCAGCAGTACTTGAAAAATCCCCAGTTTTTTGCCATCGACAGAAACTACTTTTAAATCAAGCGCCAGCTTACCAAGCGTCGCTTGATAATAATAAAGCATCACGGGTGTATAAGCCAAAGATAAAACCGAAGAAAAGACTTCCCGCCAGGGCGGCTGCAAAATCAAGCGGCACATTCGCTGACCGGTGGCAATTACCAGAGCGTCAATCAAAATCGCCAGAAGGCGGATCCAGAAACCAGCCGGTAGTTGTTTTACTGCTAACTTTGACATTAACCATCCATAATATCATAACCAAAACCTGAAAGCCAAAAATTCAGATTCTACACTCCAGGGTGTAATATAAAATATTAGACACCCGAAGCTGTCTTAAGGCTATCAGCAGTAAGAGTCTAAACTCTTACTAATTTTAAGGTTATTAATCTTTTCCGGTATTCAGCCATTACCCAATTTCGAATGTTTGCCGGATGGAAAAATGCTCGGCTTACTTCAACGGTTTCAATTGTTCTCCGACCGCTCATATATTTTTTTTGCCAATTAAAAACTATCTGCTCTGCGTAATCCAGTAACCAACCGCCAATCTTACTTAACGGCCGGAAGAACTCACCTGACACCTTAAAACAAAGACTGTTTCTGCTCTTTAGGCTTGATCTGCTTTGTCGACAGACTATATTGGAATAAGCGTTAGCCAGATATTTCTGGGCCCAGGCATTGACCCGAATGAAGTCAAGATAAACTTGTTGTCTTTGCCACAGGGGTTTGGCCTGTAAAATCTCATGGGCGGTAAAAAGATCCTGTTTGCTTTCGGGAACCACTAAATTATCCTTAGTCAAAAACAAGTTAAGACAAATTTTGTTATTTACTTCTTTATCCTCTGGCCGCCGCCTGATACCTAAAAGCTGTAAAATCAAAACCGCGAAAAGCCGACTCAACCAAAGCCGATTTTTATCAGTAATAATCAACCAATCAATGTCATCTCCCGAATCCGCATTTTTCCAAGCAACATTACCGGTAAGCAAAACCGCCTGAATCCAAGGTACAATTCTTAAGAGACAGGCTAGTTTTCGACCAAGAGCCAATTTTCTCTGACTAAATTCTTGCCTTCTCAGCCGCCCGGAAATGATTAATTTTCGATTTTTCAAAAAAAAATACCCTTTATGGATTCCTAAAAGACCAGGATAAAGACTACCAGCCGTAAACTCAACTTCCTGCCGGTTGAACTTAGTCGAAGAAATTAAGTAACGGGTAATTTCTTCTGCAGTTAAGGGAAAATCGAAAATATCAGCATAAGAAACGGACTTTAAGATATTTTCAGCAAGAATATCCATTAAGTTAATAATAGCAGAGAAGGCGAAATTACTGGGCGGAGACGCGGTAACGAGACAAAACTTGACTCACACCCTTAGCAACGGTTTGAAGGGTATCGCCGGCCGAAGTCCCGGTGTCGCCAGTAGTATTAACCGCATCTTCAAAATACTTAATTATCATTTCATTAATGCCGTTATCAAAGGTTCGTGAACAGAGATACCAACTTTTGGCAAAAATCGCCTGATTAATAAAAGGACCGACTAAGGGATCGTTACTTAATTGGGAAGATAAGTTCTTTCGTGAATACGGTTCCCCGAAAAGACGACGATCAGATTGAGCTTTGTAAAGTTTAATCATTGTCTCCTCGCTCGATAGATATTTTAAAAATTCCCAAGCTTGTTCTTGTTTTTTACTCCTCCGGGAAACTCCTTCCACCCAATAGGAAGCCCAAGCAACCGGCTCTCTTTCCGGAAGCTGGGGTACGGGGACAATCTTATATTTCAGCTCCTTGTTAACTCGCTCGATTTCAAATATATCCCAAGAAAAGCCGAAGTACATTGCCACTTTACCGCTGGCAAAAGCCAAGGTTGAATTAGGCAAGTTAGTATTCCATACTCGATCTCTTTTATTAATGTAACTATAAAAAAGTAACGCATCTTCAGCTAGCTTCCCCCGCGGTTTGGCCAGATCAACGCCGTTTTGAAGCATCATCAAGCCAAGAATATCCGACCAGTGGTCAATATTGCTGGTTACTCCCATGGCTGCACCGGCAATTTGTACCTGTCCGCCGGAATCCCGGACGGTCAGTTCGGACGCCAACCTTCGCAATTCATCCCAATTAGTAGGCGGATTTTTACCGGCCGCTCTGAAAATATCTTCATTATAAAACAAAGCTAAGGTATCAATCTCTAAAGGAACGCCATAGATCGAGGTGCCAATTTTTAAATCAGAAACAGCTACCGGGTAAAAAGTTTCTTCGAATTGAGCCGTAGTCATAATGTTGGCGGGCATCGGTGACAATTCATCTTTCAACATCGGTAGCCAGGTATTGTGAAAACGGAAGATATCCGGCCCCTCATTTCTGGCTAAAGCCGACTGCAGTCGTTCACGATATTCTTCTTTAGCCTGGCGGAGATAATTAATTTTTACCTGCGGATGATCTTTTTCCCAATCCTTGGTTACTGTCTCGAGAATATCGACGTCTTCCCATAATCCCCAGTAAACTAAAGTTTCCTCTCCATCCGGCTTTTTCTTACCGAAGGTTTTGAATATCAAGTAACCGCCGCCGGCTAAAATTACCACCGCCAAAAAAATAAGTAAAACCTTGAAGATATTAGCCGTCGGTAATTTCTTGGGTTGGGAAGGAATCAGGGGGGGTTTTTCGGATGATAAGCCGCCGACTGGCTTTGGTACTGGAACGACAGCAGGGACCGGTAGTTCCGGCCTAACTGCACCAGGAGGAACAGGCGGAGGATTCATCTGTCTTTGCCCGGTTACTTCTTTCACGGAAGGAACAGAAAAAGTCTCTCTTACCGGAAACTCAATCTTAGCCTTTTCTTCTTCAGTTGATTTTACGCCAGAGAAAATTGCGTCTTTTCTTTCCGGCGCCGGCACCGGCACCGATTGAAGTTTTGCCGGAGCCGCCGGAATCGAAAACGGCGCTGGTTTTAATACGTCTTTTTTTGGTTCTGACGGCGCATAAAGTTCTTCTACCTTGAAAGCAGGTTCAGGCTTTGGCGGTACAGGCTGGAAAGGTTTTCCGACCGGTATCTTTGTTGAGGACGGCGTTGGCACTTTAGGCCTTTGGGCCGGATTGACCGGGCCGGGCCTGGAATCTTCCGCTGCCTTTGAAGCAATAACAGCCGCAGTGCTCAAACTGGGTGCCGGCTTACCGGTCACTGAAACCGGTTTAGAATCTGAAAAATCGGCAGACAGAGACTTTGGTTTTGCTGCCGCAGCCACCAGCGACTGGGAACCAGCGGCAGAAAGATTGCCGGCAGACACGGCTGCCAGTTTTGGAGGAGCAAAAACCGACACCATGGGTTTTGAAGAAACCGGTTTTGTTCCCGAAGGAGCATATAGCTCCTCAACCGTTAGGGCCGGCTTATCTGAAGGTGGAGACGGCAGCGGTTGAGATGACCGCGACCCGCCGGCAGGGGAAGAATTCGGCTCTTTTCCGGAAGCAGGTTGTGTACTACCCGCTGCCTGCGAAAAAATATCCTGCTTGTTCTGATTATCTTGGGCAGCCATAGAAGAAATTGAAAATAGAAAATTAACGATTTAAAATTAGATTCTAATGTTATCATACAAAGGGTAGAGTTAAATTGCAAGCATAGTCACGATTCTTATGAGAATGAAAAAGAAGCTTAAAAGTTATTGGCGATATTCTCTTTTTTTTCCGGCCGTAGTTCTAGTCTTAGCGCTGATTGTTTTTGCCTCTTACCAACTGATTTATCAAGGAAAAATATATCCGGGCATTACGCTGATTGGCCAACCAATCGGTAATTTAAGTCGGCAAGAAGCAAACAAAATAATTGAGACGCTTATAAAAGCCCTCCGCAACAAGCATAAGGGCCTCCTTCTGACTGCCGATCAACAATCCTGGACAATCGGTTGGAATGACTTAAAACTGGAATATCAAACCGATGAAAGTATAAAAAAAGCTTACCTATTTGGCCGGACCGGCAATATTTGGCAGAATACCCGGCAAAAAATAGCAGCAGCAAAAAATGGGATTAACCTTCAGCTAGAATATAGTTTTGATAAAGATTATTTGGACGAAAAGGTTGCCAGTCTGGCAGCCGAACTCTATATACCGGCAGTTGAGCCTTCCATCGAAGTCGTTAAAGAAGCCAGTCAAACCTCCCGCATTGTCATTCACCCGGGAGAACCGGGAAAACAGCTAAATACGCGTCTTCTATTTTCTCTCTTAATGGAAAAGTTAGAAAAGCTTGATGCTAATCCCGTCAGTCTTCCCCTATTGACTATTTCACCTTCTTTGATTGAAGAAGAGGTGACCAGAATCACTAAGCAAGCCGAAAAATTATTGGGGGAAAGACTGACTTTGGTCTGGGAAAATAAAAGCTGGAGTCTTGAAGAAGAAGAATTGGTAAATTTCCTCTTTTCCAGTAACGGCTTCGACCGGTTTAAAATTTCTGAATACGTCGGGCAATTGGCGGCTTCGATTGACCAGACTCCGGAAGATGCCGCTTTTCAGTTTGAAAACGGCCGGGTGGTTGAATTCCGGCCGGCCAAAAACGGCCAAAGGCTTAATCAGTTGGCAACGGTAGAAATGATTGTTAACTCTTTAAATGAATTAGCCGGAGATCAAACTTTAACTTTACCGGTAGTCTCTACTGAACCGATGATTACCACCGCTGATGCCAATAATCTGGGAATAAGAGAAATGATCGGTAGGGGTGAATCTTGGTTTAAAGGCTCTATTGCCTCCCGAATCCATAATATCAAGTTGGCCTCATCGCGCTTAAACGGAATTCTTATTAAGCCTCAAGAAGCTTTTTCTTTTAACCAATCATTAGGCGAGGTTTCCGAAACAACCGGTTACCAAAAGGCCTACATTATCAGATCAGGCAGAACAGTTCTGGGAGACGGCGGCGGTGTTTGCCAAGTATCTACCACCCTTTTCCGGGCGGCTCTAAATGCCGGCCTGCCGATTATTGAACGCCATGCCCATGCTTATCGGGTTTCCTATTATGAACAAAACTCGCAAGTCGGCTTGGATGCCACTGTCTATGATCCGACTGCGAACCTCGTATTTGAAAACGATCTGCCAACTCATCTTCTTGTCCAAACCAAAGTTGACCTAAAGGCTCAGAAATTGACTTTTGAGCTTTACGGAACGCCGGATGGTCGAAAGGCAGAAATAGGTAAAACCAGAATCTGGGGGCAAACCTCTCCGCCGCCGGCTCTTTATCAGGATGATCCCAATCTGCCAGTCGGCACGACCAAACAAATCGATTGGCCGGCCTGGGGGGCAAAAGCGGCTTTTGATTGGAAAGTCACCCGAGACGGCCAGGTTTTGCAGGAAAGGACTTTCTATTCAAACTACCGGCCCTGGCAGGCAATCTACCTGGTAGGCACTAAGCCGGACTAATCTAAAAAATCAAAACGCAAATGTTAAATCCACATCTAAAATTTTATAAACTTTAAAAAATTTTCGGTTTTGAGTTGTGGTTTTGAGTTTTTATCTTTGAAATTTAAGTTTAGCTGTCATGAGAGCTTTTATTGCTTTAGAAATCCCGGAAAAAATTAAAGACCGGCTCGAGAAAATCCAGAATCAGCTCCGGCAGAAAGGAGTAAAGGCAACCTGGGTTAAAAGACAAAATCTGCATTTGACCCTGATTTTTTTTGCCGATATCAGCCCTGAACAAGCGGAGCTAACTGCCAAGCTTATGAAAAATACCCTAACACCTCGTAGGTGTCAGGCTGAATCCGCCAGTCGGCGGAGAAACCATGACTCCTCTGAGGTGAATAGTTCAATTGAACTTAAACTAACCCCGTTAGGCGCCTTTCCCAACCCGGATTTCCCCAAAATCATTTGGATCGGCTTGACCGGAGAAATTGAAAAAATAAATCTGATCAATAGCCAAATAAGAGAAAAACTTAATCAGGAAAAAATTCCTTTTGATTCAAAACCCTTTATCCCGCATCTAACTATCGCCCGTTTGCGAAAAATAAAGCCAGGGCAAAAAAAGGAGTTCGGCCGGTTTTTAAGCCAGTTCCAACTGCCGGGAAAATGGTCGTTTCAAATCAACCAAGTCGCTTTGATTAAAAGCCAACTGACTCCCCAAGGCCCGATTTACACCGATCTTTTGAGGATCAATCTATAATCGCTTGTAAATATCGTGCTTGCCTGCCCGTAAAATATAAACTTCTCCGGTTTGACTATTAACATCATAAAATATCCTATCACCAGCAGCGACTCGAATTGAATATTGGCCAAAAATGGGGTTTTTCAGTTTTTCAATTCCTTTTTGGCTAATGTTTGTGGGAAACTTTTGAAGTTTTTTAATCGCCTTTTCTACTTGTCTCTCTCTTCTTTTATAAAGCCTTTTTATCTCCTTTAAACCTCGACCTTTACTGGGAAGAATAATTCGATAGGTTTTTTCTTCATTTTTAAGACTCATTCTTTTTAACAAAATCTTTCCAGGTGATAAATTGACCTTTTTTTATCAACTCACGGGATTCTTGAATAATATCTAAATGCTCAATAAGAGCGAATAAATCTTTGGTTTCTTTCTGGGGTGGCGTAAAACCTGATTGAATAATTAAACCAAAATCGCTTGTTTGATCATGAAATTTTAAATTTGGAAGTTGGATGTTGAAATAAGAAACAGCGGTCATAAATATTACTCAACTTGAGATTTTTTTAAATGTTTTTTAAGAATTGATAATAAACGATTGGCGACAGACGTCGGCAAAACTACTCTTGAAACCAAAACCCCAACCCGCATCTCGTTTTCCTTTTCTTGGGGATTGGAAAATATAAAATCGAAAATAACCTCATTATCACTGGTGGAGGTCACGGAAACTACGTTGGAATGAACACCGGCTTTAAAGACGTCAGGAACAGCGACTTTGATGGATGGTTTCTCAGGTTTTATTTTTTGATCCATAGCAAAAAATGAATTTCTATTCTAGAGAATATCATATCATAAATTGTAAAGCTGTTTTCAAAAACCCTATAGTACTTGTAATTTGGCTTTGTTTGAACTATAATAAGGCTGTTTTAGAGATCAAAAGATAAACCTCTAAAACCGGGTTTGTTTTTGATTGCCTTAACCATAAGGAAAGACAGAATAATCATTTCCCTCTTTCCTTGCGGTTAAGATCATCTTGACCGGCTATTAAAGCAGCCGGAAAAGGGCTCTTTTCGGCAAGAAGCACTTTGACATGGTCAGTTAACTAGGGTTTCTTGGAGAAAAATCTTTGAAGCTACCGGAAACAGAGGGAGTAATTTCCAACTTTGCACTTTTTAAGAAAGCGCCCAAACACCTCGGACGGTGACAAGGCAACGACCTTGGCTCCTCCGAGGTGAGTCGCAGTTTTGGCTTTTAATTAAATATTACCCTTTCTGCTTCCGGCAGCTTGGAGATTTCGTTTTCTTGATCCTTAGGAAAGATCAGGAAAGGACTAGTCACCCATTCTCCAAGAGGAATCGCTTGGCCGGAAAGCGTCAGCCACATAACCCACTTCAGGAGAGACACATGAACAAGAAAAAATGGCTCAACATCGTTGCCGCGATCGCCATCCCGCTGGGGCTGGTGATCATCGCGTTCTGCGGCACCCACGCCTCGGCTCAAGAACCGACTCCGCCATCCGTTCCCGAAGGATGGGAAGCGGTTAATCCTGAGCGAGGCTGGATCGTCCGTCCCAAAGAGGAGCCCGAATCAGAGACACCCGTGGCCATCGCCACCGCGCCTATCACCTTTACGCCAGTCACCACTCTCTATTTCCCCCTCATGGGAAAGAACTTCCCCTGGCGGCCGGAGTGGTGGAACGATGTCAATGGCTCCACTGAAGTATCCCTTTTCTGGCAGTACTACGACCCTAGCACTGAGGAGATCTTCGACTACTTCCGCCTCCAGGAGTCGGTGGATGAGGGCCAGACGTGGCAGGAAATCCAGTTCGTTGGACACAACTGGGTCGACCTAATCCGACCGTTCGGCACTTTCTGGTTTCGGGTCCGTGGTGAGTGGGACGACGGTCCGCCCTCCGCTTGGAGCGACACATTAGTCTGGAGGGTCTTCTGGCAGGACAATGCCAACTATCTAGAGCTGTCTGGCTCCGAAACCGGCGGCAAGTTGACGGTTCGAATGGAAGAGGGCCCCTGGAGCGGTCTCTGGACGAGGGTCTGGTTCGCAGCCGGGGAAGGGGCACGGATAGATGAAGTCCCTCACGGATCCCAACCATTCCAGTATCAAATGATGTCTGGGTGGTACCGGGACGTGAGGCCGGCAGACGCTGTGGACTTCCATGTCCACTGGACGGTGGTCGACCCCCAGGCCTGGGCGCCAGTGCTGTTCTTCCACACCGCATCGAGCCCAACCCAAGCCGATCTGGCCAGCGTGGAACTGGAAGACACCTACGGCACCAGTTTTCCTGACTGGTGTCCCTGCCCACCCTAACTGACCTTCTCCCCGACGGGTAAAACTTGCCAACTGCGGCAGGAATTACCCTGAGGGGATACAAGACTCAACACCCGGAGCGGGTTAATTTATAGCTACGGCTAGAGATTAATTCGTGATGGGTGTTGTTTTATTTTTTTAAGTCTCTTCCGCTCCGGTATTGAGGCTGAAAGCGATACTACTATCAGGACTTGTAGGTTCGATATGAATTTTCAGCAAGAATTATCAAAGAGTGATCAAGTTTTTGTTTTTGAATTATCTTATTTTTAAGAAATTCACCTAAGATTTTATTAACGGCTTCAACTGTTTGGTCTTTCAGCCTGAGGATTAAAATACCTAGCTTTTCTTCTTCCTTGAAGTGGTAAATTTCCCCAAAATCAAGATCGTGAGTAATAATAATTCGACCTTCTTTACAAGCAATCTTAGCTACTTCCTGATCAGAAATTTGGCCTAAATTCTCTTCCAGAAGACTTTTAACATTGAATTTCCGGTCTCTTAAAAATTGGGCTGTTTCAACAGAGAGATTGGCATCAAGAAGAAATTTGATCATCCTGAAACTGGTTTAAAACTTAAAGGGAAAACCTTTTCTCTTTTAAGTCTCTTTTCGCTGTATTCAAGCGCCGCCCGAATATCGGCCTTGGTCAAAATCGGATAGGCCTTGATAATCCGTTTGAAGTCGTAGCCATGAGCTAAAAGATTTAAAATCAGATAGACCGGAATTCTGGTTCCTTTAATAACCGGCTTTCCGACTAAAACTTGGGGGTTGATTTCGATCCGTTTATTCATCTTTTCTCCTTGATGCTTATTATAGCAAAGTTTTTTCAAATCACAATTACCCGATCAAGTAAATAGAACTCTCAGACAATTTCCGTCCCGATGTGGAACAAATACGACACGCCGGTATTTATTATTTCTTGAAAGGTTGACATCTAATCTTTCTTTCAGATAAAAAAACAAGTCAACTTACCAAGTCTTTTTTCAGAAAAGGAATGGATTTCTGGCTACGGCTGAAGATTAATTCGTGATGGGTGTTGTTTTAGCGGAATTCTTGCTTAACTCTTTCTGCCAGAAAAACCTTCATTAACGACTGGTAAGGAATATCTTTCCGGTGAGCTAGACTTTTTAAGGCGGCCAAAAGAGACTCAGGCAATCTGATGGTTACCGACTTCGTTGAAGGTTTTAATTCCGATAAATCAAACTCTATCGGTTCGAATTGATCAAGATAATCGGTGACGTCATGTTTCGCCCAAAATTCCCTTTCCTGATCTTCGTTCTCAAATCTGGGAATTGATTTAATTTTTTTGCTTTTGCTCATAGATTTTCCCTTCTTTTCGGCTTTGGTTTCTGGCCGAAATAATTCTAATTCTGTTTACTCTGAGAGTAAAAACTATCATCAGTTTTCTGTTTTTATCGGTTTTCCCGAAAGCGACAAATCTTGGTTCTTTTTGCGAGTGCTTTTTATCATAAAAAATTTTTAACGGCTGATTAAAAAAAACCTGTTCGCATTCCCGAAAATCAACCCGGTGTTTGTGCCAATTTTTTTCTTTATTGCCTTCATTCCAATCAAATTTAACCGGTTTAGGTTTAGCGGCGTCTTTCATTGTAAATGACAATACAATACAAAACGGCTTTTGTCAAATTTACTTTACTGACAATAAAGTTCCACCCCTAATGTGGAACAGGTACGGTACAGCGGTATTTTATATTTTCAACCAAAAGTTTGGTCCGTAAAGAATTTAATCCTTGACAATTTGTACAAAATATCGTACATTACAGACAATGGAAACAGTGGCAATATCTAATTTCAGATCCAATTTACCAACCTTTATTAGCCAGGTAGAAAAGAAACTAAAAAGGTTTGTGGTTGCCGTTTCCGGAAAGCCCAAGGCGGTAGTTATGAGTCTTGAAGAACTTGAATCTCTTGAAGAAACTGCGGAGGTTCTTTCTATTCCTGATGCTTTAAAATCCATTAAAGAAGCCAGGAGGCAAATCAGAAAAGGAAAGTATATTACTCTTAAGAAACTTGAGAAAAAATACCAGCTATAATATCTAATGCCGACAATTATTCTTTCCGAAAAAGCTGAAAACGACTTCGCTCATCTTGCCAAAGCAGAACAAAGAAAAGTCATCAAAAAATTAAAAATACTCCAATCTGAGCCTTTTTCAGGTAAACCATTACTCGGCAAATTAAAGGGTCTTTGGTCACTTCGTGCCTGGCCTTATCGAATTATTTACGAACTCGATAAAAGCAAGAAAATTATTATTTACCGAATCATTCACCGGCAAAGAGCTTGCAAAGAGTGAAATCTCCTCCTGAAGCTAACACAATAATAGATTATTCGATTACCAGCCAGTCGCCTGAAGAGTGGCCGAAGACATCGGGAAAATACATCTGGTAGACTTGAGCCGGCGGATAGTGGTAGCGGCCCGGTAAAGTCGCCCGGACCCGATAGCTGTATTCATAAACTCCCTGGGGCAGCCAATCGGCAAACAAAACCGTCCGGTCATCACGCAGCTCCTGGTGATTAAAATACCAGAAACGGTTGGCTTCCTCTTTAAACGGCGGCCGGTCGACATTTAAAATATTCGTCGTCTTGAGACTTTCATTGACCGATTCAAACCCGGCCGGCAATTTATCTTCAATAATCACGTAATGGCTTTCTTGCGGAGCAACGACAGTAAGCCGAACCCAGTAGTCCTGGCCGGCTGACACTTTTTCCTGATTCAGCACTTTTCCCCGGCTATCGACCAGCTCCCGGACAATCACCATCCCCCGCTCCAGGGCGTCAATCTTTTCAAAAGGCAAGAAATAAGACAAGTCCAAATTGTAATAAAGTTTCCCCTGACCGCTTTTACCGATTTGGAAAGGATTATCTTCACCGATTTTAAGCTCCCCAATCGTGAGCTCTTTTTCTACCAGATCAAAGAGATTTTCCTTGGTAAATTTACCGGACAAGATTTTTTCTTGATTTAGAGTAACGTCATATTCATAATCTATTTTTCCTTCGCCGGCAGTTAAGAACTGTTTCATTAAGCCTAAAATAATTGTCGCCGTTTCCCGGGTACAGCGCCAATGACCCTCGTACCTGTTAGCCATCAAATAACGAACCACCTCATCAATTAAAGGATTCTTAGGATCAACCATCGTCAACATTTCTAAAATCACCGCCGTGGTGGTATTGTTGCTGCCCATTAAATAATAGGCAGGGGTTGGTTCCTCCCAATGGCTGCCGGTTGAGGTTTTTTTAACCAAACTAACCAAATCGCCTAAGATTCTTTTTTGCTCCTGGGAAAGATTAGTCCCCTGCATGGCCATCGCCAGATAAGCCCGGCCGGCCAAGTTTAACTGGTACCGTTTTTCATAAAGAGACGTCAGATAACTTTCGTTTTTAAAGCCGGTCAGATTGAGAACATGAAGGACAAAAGCCCGGACATCAAGAGTTAATCGGTAGGAACTACTACTTGCCAGTTGACCTTGAAGATAGTTAGCTGTTTTCTCAATCGTCGACTGATCAACAACAAACTTACTTTGGTTGGCTTGCCAAAGCGCCTGTAAAACATAAGCGCTGATAAAGGGATCAGTTTCTGATTCGATCCACCAACCCCAGCCGCCATCAGGATGTTGACTATTATTAAGCTTCTGGACGGCCACACTGG
Organism: Bathyarchaeia archaeon; assembly: GCA_035529595.1. GTDB lineage: Bacteria > Patescibacteriota > Microgenomatia > PFEM01 > JAFGMK01 > DATKWK01. The sequence continues at coordinate 118,113 of DATKWK010000017.1, read as the reverse complement.
CAACTGCTTCCAGTTGTTGGCGGGTCAGATTGCCGGCTTTATCTGTTTGCGCCTGGGACATCGCTTGAGAAATAAGACTGGCTGATAACAGTCGGCTGGCGATTTGTTCGGCACATTCATAAGGAAAAGACTTCAGGTAGGAAAACCCCTGCTGGGCGCCGGCTGAAAGCGAAGGCGATAAAGAAACGGAGAGCGCCCCCTGAGTCTGATCGACCTCAGCCGGAAGAAAAATCTTCTCTTGAGCCACGTCCGCCGCTTCACCGGAAGTCGCCGTTACCTCAGGGGTACTGAAACTAACTACCGGCAGCTCAAGTTCAACCCGATCTTGAAACTGCTGACTGTTACCCTCGGCGCTTAATCGAACCTTGACTTTATCTTTAGCGGTAACCGTAACCGGCCAGGAAAATTTCTGCTGCCCGCCAACCCCGACTACTTGCTGTTGATCTCTTTTAGCCACGATGGTGAAACCTTCGCCTTCAAGTTTAACCGTCACCTCTTGGTTTTGATCACTGGTATTAACGACAATCACCCCTAAATCAGGCTGATCACCGCTGCTTACAAACCGCGGCATCAGCGGCCGAATCAAGACTTCTTTAGTAGCTAGAATTTCATGAACAGCGGACCCGACCGCTGTTTCTTGGGAAACCGCCACTGCCGACAATCGCCAGGTGGTCAAATTATCCGGCAAATCAACTTCAATTTCGACCTCTCCCTGGTCGTTAGTTTCCAGGTGAGGATTCCAATAAGCGGTCGCCGGAAAGTCAGTTCTGGCCGTTTCAAAACCGTTTCCTTTTTGGTTGTGAACCCAAAAACCATTGGCAAAATAAGTTCGGTAATCGGCAATTTGCAGGTTATAAACCTTAAAGGAACCATACTTTTCCTCGATCGAGAAAACCTCAACCGCCTGTCCAGTATAATCCACCAGTTTATCCCCGACTTTTAAATCGCCGGCAATCTGCCACCGATTATTCACAAACAGACGGTGAACCGGGGTTACTCTCAGATTTCCATTAACCAATAAATATTCGTTAACCTGATGAACAAAAACCTTTTCGACTCGCGCCTCAACCAACCTGGTTGATTCAATATCCTCACGGGTTAGAATTATGTCACCCACCTGAATTTCGTCAATTCTTTTTGAAGAACCGCCTCTGACCAGGATTTGCGTCTCCGGCAGAAAACAGCCGCCGCCGCTCCCGCCTTTACTCCCCAGGTTAATATTGGCATTAATCCGATCAAGAGAAATAGTTAAAAGCTGAGAATTGGTTACTTCCAAATTACGGGGTTGATAAAAAGTCTCGTAAATATCGGCCAGCTCAACTCCGGATAAATCCCAAACCGCCCTGTCTACCAAGGCAACCGCCAGTTCGGTTTTCACCGGATAGCCCAAGGCATTCCGGGTTTTTAATTTAGCCTTAATTTTATCCCGAGGCAGGTATTTGGCTTTGTCGGTTTCTATAGTAACTTCAACTTTTTGGCTCTGATCAGTAATTCGGATTTCGCGGTAACCGATCTTAAATTGGGGTGGATCTTTTACTTCCCGTCCACCCTTGATTAAGGCGACGGAAACAAAACTATTGGGAGAAAACCTGGGCTTGGCTTCAATCTCCAAAAGCGAATTATCTGAAGAAATATCAGCAATCTTATAATCCAGTACCCAGGCCCGTTCAACAGTTACCAAGGCTTTCGCCTGATCAAAAGGCGAAGCGACAAAAACTTGCGGTTTTTCACCGACCAGATATTCATCTTTGTCGGTAACCAAGACAATTCGATCATGGTTTTCTCTGATTGGTGAAAAACCATACCCGGAAACCCATAGGAAAGTCGCGCTTTGAATCAAGTTACCCGAACTATCATTGGTTTTGCCGACTACCCGATAGCTGCCACCCTCTCCCGGGGTAAAAGCCGCCCCAGTCCGACCGGTTGAGCCGGTAACCGCCTCTTGAGTTGCAACCAAGTTATCCTTAGGTTTACTTACCCAATAAAACTGACCATCATCAGGATTTTTTTCCTTAACACTATTCCAAGTCCGCTTATAAAACTCAACCGTCACCGGAACATCGCTTTTTTCTTTTCCTTGGGAATCGACTATCACTACTTCTACCTGGACTTCTTTATCCATCCGATTAGTGTAAGACTGGGGCCGAAGACCAAGGTAAAGACTACCTTTGTGAGCCAGAAAATCATCCGAACCGGCGATCACCTGGTTACTCTCATCCGAGACGGTTGCCTCGATTTTAATCTTCTGGGAAGTTTTTTTCTGGGAAAGATCTAAAGGGATACTAACAGTCAGGTTGCCGGAAGAGTCAGTCTCCCCTTTACCCTGAGTCAATTCTTCACCAAAATAATAGTCAGATGAAGAATAATACCACCAGGGTTGTGACCAATAAGACTCGGGGTCACCAAACTCAAAGCGATAATCTTTATCCCAACGAAAGTCATAATCCTGAGTCGCCGCGCTCCAGGTAACTTTTCGTCCCCCCATAGGGGCGCCAAAATAATAGCGGGCTTGAACATCGATTTTAGCGACTTCACCGCTTACATAATTTTCTTTTTGCGGCTTGGTAGTAACCAAAAAATCGGGACGGCGGTATTCTTCGACCTGAAATTGCTGGCTAAAGCTATTACCGGCAAAATTAACCTCAGTCTGGTAATAGCCTAAATTAGCCTGCGAACTAATTTCAAATTGGTCAGAAAAGCCACCGTAGCCATTAAGCGGTAACTGGCGATCGAAAACAGTCCGTTGCCGACTATCAACGATCTTGAAGTTAATTTTTTCTTCTTGGGAAAGTTTTTGATACAGACCATCATTATCCTCCCTAATTAAGCCCTTAAAATAGACCGTCTGTCCCGGACGGTAAATTGGCCGATCAATGGTTAAGTAAATTTTGTAATCTTTCTTAACCTGCCAATCTTTAGCTTCACTGGAGGAATAATGATAAGGCAAGCCGAAATCGTAGCGCTCGATACCGCTATCCCAGGCGGTTGAAAGAACTACCAGATCGTTTTCTTTTTGACCGAACAAAAACAGATTGTCTTTTTGGTAAAGATCAACTTCTTTTTGAAAAACCCCATCCTGATTGGTGGTTCCCTCAGTTAAAAGACTGCCCCACTGATCGGTTAATTCGATTTTTACTCCTGCGACCGGTTGGCCGGTGCTCTGATCAACTACCCAGGCAAAAATCTGGTTATCGCTTTTTTTGGCTAGGATCGTCAACCGGGAAACAATCATCACCAGGTTATCATGGGCAGGCCCGGGACCAGCTGCCTGAACTCCGGTTATTAAATTACCCGATAGATTTGCACTGTCTCCAAATGAAGCATCAAGAAAGTAAAAACCCGGAGTCAGATTTTGGCCATTACGATCCGTTACTTTGGTAATTACGTGAACCGGTACATTTTTTTCAATCTCAAAGTTCTCTGCCCAACGATTAACTTCTTCCAAAGATCTCGGATCGTAATCCTGCCAAGTATAATAAGACGGGCCTCGGTTACCATCGGAGCGTCGCCGGTACAAATCTAAAAACTGCTCCCGGGAAAGCTTATAAAGAGAGTAGTCAACTTCCTTTTGGTTGACTACTTTGGTTACTAAACGGGGAACAATTTCCTGATTAAAAGCGGCAAAATAGGTACCTGAAGGGACAATACTAATCGAAGGCGGATAATCTCCGGTAGTAAATTGGAACCGGAAAGGACTACCAAGGGGAACATTATATTGATCAGTAACTTCACTATCAATCGTAACAGTATAGGTAGTCGACCGTTTAAGATAAGTATTGATTTGGAGACGGTTATCCTGATAAGAGGAAAAATAAAAAGTCGGTTCTTTTTCCGGCTGAGGCGAAAGATGAATATGACCGGTAAATGAATCTTGCCTCATCGGGGTTTTAAAGAAAACCAAAATCAGGTGTTCTTGACTGACATTTTGGGCCCCACTGGCAGGATCGCTGCCGGTCACTGCCGGTAAAGCCGCTGTCATAAAACCCCAAGCGTATCTGCTTTCCAGACCATTAGGCCCTTCTTGACCCTCGATTCCGGGAAGAATTTCAACCTCATATCTTTCTTCCCGATCAAGTAAAGAATTAGGGTAAAAACCCAGCCAGTTATCCTTAACCTGCAGCGAGCCGTTAATCAGTTTTCCTTCTTTATTCCGAACCAGAAATTTATCCTTGGCTGAATCAGGCTCGGGTAGCTGGCTAAAATAGGCGGCAATCGAAGCTGTTGGCGAAGCGAAATTATATCCCGGTTGAGGCGATACAGCCAGAATTTTTGGCCGTTCACTGGAAAATGTCCAAGAATATTCCTGGCTCATTACTCCCCCGTCCTGAGACTCGAGTCCCGCCAAGACGGTGACTTTAAAATCAGTTGCTTTCGGATACGGATTTTGCGGCCGATACTGGTAAGCAGAGGTTCCCAACCAACGTCCTTCTCCAACAACTGTCGGCTCGATCACCAGGGACGAAGCCAAAACCGCGCTCCCGGTGGCTGTCGTTAACGGCACCATCGCCCGGTCAAACATAACAGTAATCGGCGTTTTTTCTTCCAGCGCTTCGAAAAGAGGCGAGGCCAAGATCACTTTAGGATTACCGGCGGTTTCAAAGGAAAATATTCTTTTCCCTAGCAAGGGAATCAAAAAAGAAGACCGCGGGGCTTTTTCAAAACTTACTTGATAAACCTGCCCCCGGCCAAAAGGCTGCTTTGGTTCAAAGACCAGCGTATTACCTTGCCAGCTTACGACTCCGGAAACATCCGGTGAGATCTTGAGGCCCCTTTCTGTCAGTTTCTGCTGCATCGGCCGGTCAAAAACAACTTCGATTATGGCATCTAAAGGAGTTTCTCTGGCTCCGTCGGCCGGAAAAGTTTTAACGATCCGGGGTGGAAAAAAGTAAGGAACAGTCTCCAGCAAAACCAGCACGAGAATCAGAAAAAACAGGTATTTCCGGCTCATCAACCATTTGTCTCTAGATGAAGCTCTTTTGAATTTAAGTAACCAGTCTCTGAAAAAAACGGCTTTTGATCTAAAAAATAATCCCCATCTACTGATCTTCTCCTTAAGCTGGCGGATAATAACCGGTCGCAGGGAATCGCTCCGTGGAATTAAAAAAAGAACTATAACCATTAACAGACAATCAAGACTTAAAACCAGCTTGGAAAAAGCATTCCAAGATTCACGACTGGCAAACCCGAATAATTGGAAAGCAAGCAAAGAACGGTTAAGAGTTAAAAGGGTTGAAGAGATAAAGACTAAAAACGCTAAAATAACTAGAAAACGAAACAAAATTTTGGCGCGTCTTGAAATAAGGAAATTCTTAAATGACCGCTTCCATAAAGGAAGCTGTCTTTCTTCCTGATCGGCTGAGGGTAAATTATTCTCCATGAAAGTTCACCACCTCGAATTTAACACGATTGGATTCTATTTTTCCAGCCCCATTTGATAACCCAAGAGCATAAAGAGAATGTCTGCCTGAAATCGGCTGCCAGTTAAAAGAAAATGGCGCTTTTTCGCTTCGGGACAATAGTTGATCATCTAAATACCACTCAACTGTCCGAATTTGGGGTGAAAACCGGCATTCAAAAACTACCGCTTCACTAACTGATGTCGGAGAAGAGTTTTCGTATACGGTTCCGTTCAGAGGTGAAATTATTTCCAGCCAAAGATTACCTTCTTTTCCGGCTTGATATTGACATAAAGGCGAATACTCTGCCGGGATAACCTCCAGGTTATTCACGAGCGCCCAACTGTAAACTTCGGCCGGATAATCGATCATTAATTTTTCTTCAACGATGTTATTGGGACAATCATCACCGGCCAGTAATCTGTTTCGCCGGTCAAGCCTTACCTTCCGATATAGCCGGGATTTTTCTTTAGGTTCATTACCAGCGATAAAAATTTCCTCCCGAGTATCACAGATTCCATCCGGTAATCGGCCATCAAGTCGGCACACTTCCAAGCTTAGTAATCCTTCTGGTTTTATAAACTCCGATCGAGGTTTATCCTTTAAGAATTCCTCCAAGAAGTCGTGCCAGATCGGAGCGGCTCCGGTTACGCCGGTTAACTCCCTCATCGGGTGATTATCGGCATTACCCACCCAAACTCCAACCGTATATTCAGATGTATAGCCGACAGTCCAATTATCATGCCAATCGGTCGTCGTTCCGGTTTTAACGGCTGCCGGTCGGGAAAGGTTCAGGAGATTTTTCTCACCAAAACTGGGAATTCTTGCCTTCGAATCTGAAAGAATATCGGTAATCAGATAGGCTATTTGTTCGCTTTTTTCTCCTAAAGACAGTGTTTCTTCGACTTTGTCACTCTCGAATAAAAGTCGGCCTGAATCGCTGGTTATCTTTTTTATCAGATTGGGCGGGGCAAACTTGCCGCCTCGGGCCAGAGAAGCATAAGCATTGGTTAAATCCAAGAGCCGCACCTCTCCTCCGCCTAAGGTGATTGCCAAATCATAACGATCAATTTGATTTAGCGTCGTAATGCCCAAATCATGAGCCGTCTGTAGAAAACTCTCCAAACTGATTCGCGAAAGCATCTCTACCGCTGGTAAATTATAGGAACTGGCCAGCGCTTCCCGGGCCAGAACCAAACCGCGATAACGTCCGTCATAATTATGGGGTGTGAAACCTTCGCCTTTCTTAGTTAAATAGACCCGGGGAACATCAAAAATCAGACTCGCCGGCGTTTCGGCTTTGACAAAGGCAGCCGCGTAGGTGATCGGCTTTAAAGCCGATCCGGGCTGCCTCGGGGCTAAGCTTAGATTAACCCGACCGGCAATCTCATTATCAAAATAGTCAATTCCTCCCAACATGACTAATACTTCCCGACTCTCGTTTTCTAATAAAATTAAAGCCGCATTAGTTATGTCATGCTTTGCTTTAAGCTGGCCAACTTTTTGGCTGGCAATCTCTAAGGCTAATGAATAAAGATGATAATCAAGAGTCGTAACGACATTTACTCCCGGCTGGACAACACCCATGTTTTCCATTTCGCTGTCGACATACTCGACAAAATGAGGCGCTTTAATTTCAAATTGGGACGTCTTAAAATCCAATTTCTCTTTTTCAGCTAATTTAACTCTCTCTGATTCAACTAGCTTATGTTTTTCCATTAAAGACAAAACCTGATTCTTTCTTTCACTTGCTTTATCGGGAAAAATAAATGGATCATATTGTTGAGGCGAGGCAACAATTCCGGCCAAAAAAGCCGCTTCAGCTAAAGATAGCTGGGTAGCGCTTTTATTAAAGTAAACCTGACTGGCCGCCTCGACTCCATAAGCCAAGTGACCATAATACATTTGATTGAGATAGGCAGTAAGAATATTTTTCTTTGAAGACGTCAAAGTCAGATGCAGGGCCATTAATATCTCGCGAGCTTTTCTTATTATGGTTCGCGACGCTTTTTTCCCCGGTGAAATCACCACCGCCCTAACCAACTGCTGAGTGATGGTACTGCCGCCGGAAACAACTTCTCCTCGCTTTAAATTTAAATAAGCTGCTCTAAGTAAACCCCGGAGATCAAAACCGGGATTTTCCCAAAAACTGATATCTTCTGAAGCCAAAGTAGCATTTATCAAGTCGGGTGGAATCTGACTATAATTAATGGGAATCATTTGGCCTAAGCTGCCAGCCGATTGCCAAAGAAGAATTCCATTACGGTCCCAAATCTTAACGGTTCCCCGGCTTTTAAAGGCCGGTTTTGTCCAAAAATAAAGAGACAGTAAAAAAGACAAGATTAGTAAGAAACAAAGAAAATTACGGCTTCTTCGTTCTAAATTAAATACCACTATTTTATTCTAACAAGTTTTTCTGTGGATGACGAATAGTATTTAATCTCAACCTTGAAAAAATATCCTTGACGAAGGCAAGCATCAGGTACTATTGTAGGGCTAATGAAGTTGTTGGCAAGAATAATTTTTAGCCTTCTTCTTTTTCTTCTCATTCCTTTCCCGATTCAAGCGATTATTCCCGGTGACTTAGTCATCAATGAAATCATGAAAAATCCGAAAATGGTAAGTGATGCTAACGGAGAATGGTTTGAAATATATAATAGTACCGAAGAAACCTTTGATCTTAAAGGAATCAAGATTAAAGACAGTGGTAGTGATGATTTTATTATTACTGGCGATAATCCGATTTTAATTTCTCCAGGGGCTTATTTTGTTTTGGGCCGAAACTCTGATATCAGCCTGAATGGCGGATACGAGACCGACTATATCTACTCAGGATTTGATTTAGGAAATAGTGATGATGAAATCATCATTTGGACCGATGAATCTGAAACGGTATTAATTGATCAAATAAACTATGATGATGGCCTGACTTTTCCGGATCCCGATGGTGTCTCGATGGCTCTCTTGAACCCAGATTTCGATAATAGTTTGGGTAGTAACTGGACGACTTCAACCACTCCCTATGGCAACGGCGACTGGGGTACCCCCGGCGAGCCGAATTTCGCTATCCCGACTGTTACCTCCACCCCAACACCTAATCCAATTCCAACCTCCGCCCCCTCTTCTACCCCAACTCCGACATTAACACCAACTTCTTTCCCCATTCCTTCGCCAACTATTATTCCTGCCTTGACGCCGACACCTTCATCGCCAACTTCACCGACACCAACCTCAATCATCCCGCCTCTTCCGAAACCACCTTTTATCCCCTACCCGAGTCACTGGTTTGTCGATTTCAGTAAGGAAATTCGAGATTTCATCACCGCTATGAAACAACTTCGGCGCTTTTTTTCCGGCAGATTCTTTTTTTAAAAAAACTGGGAAAAAATCAAAAAATAGATTGCATCCTCCAATTAAAGATGATAGAATCAGGACAAATCTAAAAAAGCGCTGTCTGCTAAATATCAATTGAATAAGTTGTCGGCAGATAAAATTCCGGAACTGACGTCAGCGGAAAAATCTCCTTGGTTTATTTTGAAATCGCCCTTCAACTGAAGGGTTTTTTTATAGATAGATGCAGAAAATAAAAATTACAGCTATCATACCTGCCTATAACGAAGAAAAAAATATTATTCGTGTTCTAAAGGTAGTTACCAAATCACCACTCATTGATGAAGTTATTGTAGTTGACAACGCTTCGACCGATAGAACTACCCAACAAGTAAGAAAATTCTCAAGTATTAAACTTGTGGTTAACCGGAAAAACTTCGGCATCGGCTATTCTTATTGGCGAGGAGCAAGAGAAGCAAAGAACCCTTTAATTCTGCTTTGTGATGCCGATTTAGTTGGCCTGAAGGAAGAGCATCTCCAACAACTCATCTTTCCGGTTATTAAAAAACAAACTCAAATGACAATCGGTATCCAGGAAAAACTAAGTTTATTAAATCGTTTCCGATGGTACCGCAGGCACGCCGCAAATCAGAAAAATGACAGCCAATTTATTCAGTCTTTAGGCGGCCAACGGGTTCTTTGGAAAAAAGATTTTTTAAAAGTGAGGGATTTAAAAAAGTCAAAATATGGCGCGGTTCAAACTATTACTAATTATTTTCTGGAAAATAATCAACCTTTCAAGAACCTTACCCTGATGGGTGTCGGCCATCCTTGGAAAATTGACAAATGGGGTCTTAAAGGAATTTTAATGGAATTTGATTGTTTATGGGCAATAGTTTTAAACTATGCAAAAACCGTACTCATTAAACTTAAACATAAAATCAGTCCGGTAGACAATCAGCCTTTAACCGAAAATGGATAAACAATATAACCATCAAAAGACAGAAAGCAAAATCTATTCTCTTTGGGAAAAAGGCAGTTATTTTACTCCTAAAATACCGCCCAAAGAACGGCCGGCCTCTAGCCGAGAAAAGAAGCAACCATTTACAATCCTTTTACCGCCGCCTAACGCTAATGACCCACTCCATATGGGCCATGCGCTTTTTGTAGTCGAAGATATTCTTTGCCGCTACCATCGAATGCTACAAGAACCGACATTGTTTCTACCCGGCACTGACCATGCAGGTATTGAAACCCAATATGTCTTTGAAAAGAGGTTGGCAACTAGAGGAAAAAGCCGTTTTGACTTTGACCGGAAAACACTTTTCAATATGATTAATAACTTTGTTGAAAAAAACCGGGGAGTTGCTAAAACTCAAATGAAACAACTCGGCTTCAGTCTGGACTGGACGCGAGAAAGATATACTCTTGATCCCGATATTTTGAAAACGGTAATGAATACCTTCAACAAACTCCACCAGGACGGATTGATTTACCGTGACGAAAGAATTGTCAATTACTGTACTCACTGCGGAACTGCTTTTTCGGAATTGGAGGTAGTTTATAAGGAAAGAAAAGATCCGCTCTATTATTTGAAATACGGCCCTTTTACCCTGGCAACGGTTCGGCCGGAAACAAAATTCGGTGATACGGCAGTTGCCGTCAATCCCCATGATGCCCGCTATCGGAAATGGATTGGCCAAAAATTTACTTACCAATCGCTGATCGGCCCAAGAAAGATGAAGGTGATTGCCGATAATCTTATTGATCCTGATTTTGGTACCGGAGTAGTCAAAGTAACTCCGGCTCACGATCCTAACGACTTTGATATCGCCCAAAGACATCAGCTGCAAATCATAAAAGTAATCGACCTTAACGGAAAGCTTAACCAGAACGCTAGCCGCTTTGCCGGACTAACCATTACCGAAGCAAGAAAAAAAGTAGTTGGTGAATTAGAAAAAAAAGGCGATCTGGTTAAAGTTGACCAAAACTATACCCACCGAGTCGGTACCTGTTACCGCTGCAAGAATATCATCGAACCGATGCTGATCCCCCAATGGTACGTCAAAATTGAGCCGTTGGCCAAGCCGGCAATTAAAGTAGTCAAAGAGGGAAAGTTAAAAATTGTGCCGGCCCGGTTTAAGAAACTTTATTTGCAATGGCTGGAAAATATCAAGGATTGGAACATTAGCCGCCAAATTGTCTGGGGCCCGCGAATTCCTGCTTGGTACTGTCTCGACTGCAATCCGGAAATTATCATTTCCTTTATCACAAAATCCAATAAAATCATGAGTGCCTCTTATAAATTATTGAAACAAAAACACGCTTTTGAAGAAATTGAGGCCGGATTGCAAACCCTAACCGCCCCTAAAGATGCCACCTATCAACTTGAATACAAATCTTGCCCGAAATGCCAGGGTAAAAAAATCTTGCAGGAGACCGACACCTTTGATACCTGGTTTTCTTCCGGCCAATGGCCGCTGACAACTCTGGGTTTCCCTGACAGTCAAGATTTTACTTATTTCTACCCGACTTCGGTTTTGGACACGATGTGGGACATTCTTTTCTTCTGGGTTTCGCGGATGGTTATGTTTGGCCTATATCGAACTGGTAAAATCCCCTTTCGGGTTGCTCACATGCATTGCCGGGTGGTTGACGAAAAAGGCCAAAAAATGAGCAAAAGCCGGGGTAATATCGTTAACCCGATCGAAATGGTTGAAAAATACGGCGCCGATGCCCTGCGAATGGCACTGGTTTTTGGCACCTCGCCCGGAAGTGATTTTTGTGTCGGCGATGATAAAGTAAGAGCGATGCGTAATTTTACCAATAAGGTTTGGAACATCGGCCGTTTTATCATCAGTTACCTACCGAAAAAATACGAACATGTCCCCTCTTACTCGTCTCAATTAAAAGGCCAAACAAAAGAAGACAAAAAAATAATCAAAGATTTAAATCAATTAATCAAATCAGTTACCGATCAAATCGAGAAATATCGTTTTGATCTGGCAGCGGAAAAGCTCTATCATTTCCTCTGGCACCGTTTTGCCGATCAATACCTGGAATCTGCCAAAGAAAGAATCAGAAATAATGATATAGCCGCCATTTCGGTTCTGCGCTATGTCTACCTTAACTGTCTTAAACTTCTCCATCCTTTTATGCCTTTCGTTACCGAGGACATCTGGTCAAAAATACCCCGTCTATATGATCAACCTTTAGTTATCTCGAAATGGCCAAAAGAAAATTAAGAATAAAAAAGACTAAGAAAAAGAATCCAAAGAAGGATAGCAGATTATTCTTCACCTCTTGGCCGGGAACCCAAAAATGGCTCCATAAGTTTTTCTTGCTTTTTACCGGCCTTTTCATTACCGTCTTGATTTTTTATATTGCTTGCCTGCCTAAAAATCATTTTCAGCGCGTCAGAGATAAAATAATTATTCAGCCAAATGACGTTCAAGCCCGTTTAGAACTAGCCGAAATCTATCTGAAAAACAATCAGTTTAAAGAAGCAGAAAGGGAACTTACAAAGATACAAAGTCTCAAAACTTCAAAATGGCCCAATGAGCTGCTTCAAGCATTGGCTCTTCTCTGGGAAGAAAAACGCCAAAAAGACCCCGGTGAGATTAAAAAACAGATTAAAAATTGGGAAAAAACTATCGGGCAATATCCAGATTACCGGGACGGCTATCTTCAGTTATCTTTTTTTTACCTTAAACTTGGTCAATACGAAAAGGCCCGCGAAAATTTAAACAAGGCTAAAGCACTATCGCCAAACTACCCGGTTATCAAAGAATTGGAAAAAAGCTTGCTTAACTGAGTTAGAAACCGGGAGAGTTTTTGGCCTTTATCACTTTTTCCGGTCTTTTCCCTTTTTCTGGTCTTTTTCTTTCTCTGCTTCTACCTCTTTTGGAGCGGTTGCTTCTGTTGGCGCCTCCACTTCAGCCTCCTCTTTCTCGACGACTGCTTCTTCTACAACAGCTTCTTCTTCTTTTTCGGCCTCAACCGGCGGTTCAATTTTAGCCAGTAGCGTTGAAGCATCGGTTAAGATTTTTATCTTTTTTTCGGCAAGCTTTATCTGGCTGATTTTAACCATATCATTAACTTTCTCAAGCGATGAAATATCAACCTCAATCTTTTCCGGTAAATCAGCCGGCAATGCTTCTACTTCAACTTGGTCTAAAAGTCTGACCAGTATTCCTAATTTTTGTTCAACTGCCCGCGACTCGCCCACCAATTCGATCGGTATTTCGGTTTTAACCTTTTCTGTTAAAGAAACTTGACGGAAATCAATATGGATCGGGTGATCAGTCACCGGATCGAATTGAATATTATGAATCAGAACAGGACGAGTGCTTTTTTCGCCGGTAATCAAAATATCGATCAAGCCGGTTTCGCCTACCCCGTGATATACAGGAAGAAATTTTGTCAGTTCCAATTGAACCGCCTGAGATTTTGTTTTTTTACCATAAATATTTGCCGGTATTATACCTTCCTGACGAAGCTTTTTAACCTTCCGGCCAAAAGTGTTTCTTTTTTTAACTTCAAGTTTTTGCTTTATCATATTAGCTGCTTATTCTATATAAAAAATCCTGTTTGGTCAACGACCAAAACAAGAAATTGTTGAATGAAAAAAGCGCAGATTTTTGGCCTTATCAATCAATGTTCGAGGGAAAATTTCTAATTATTATTTCGGTAATCGCAAATTATCTTGAAAAAAAGTCGGGCTTAAAGTTTGATCCTGGTCTGAAAAAGGAGATCCCGATCAAGTTTTTGTTCAAACCAGACACCATCGCTTATTCTTGCCGGTTTGGGAATCGCTTGAATTATCGAGGATCCGGTTGGCAAGATCATGTTCAAACTCAAGCGGCTTGGATCTGCGCCGGATTGTTTTTGCCAGAAAAAAAGATAATCAACCTCCTCGCCTTTTTCAACCATAAATGGCAATTGGTAACAAATCTCCAGGTTTTTTTTCTGACCGACCGGAATCTCCAATAGAAGACCAAAGAATGTTTTTTCAGCGCTGATACCTAAATCAACCTTTTCGTCGGGAAGAGCTACTCCATCGATTTTGACTGAAATTAGACTAGAGCCGAGAGGAAGAAACACTCGAAAATAGTTTTTATAATCACCACCCAACGGCGAATTTTCCGGACTCATATTTAGATAATCAATTTTTAAGACGTCAATAATTACCCCTTCTCGATCTATTTGATTTTGCAGGCTTAAACTTCTCTTTAAATAGAAGTTAGCTTTGTTAACTCCTAAATTGCTTTCCACCACCATCAAGTAATCTTTAACGCAGGGTGTCAACGAATTTGGACAGGAGAGCTGTCGAAGTGATCCCTCCCAGCCAAGAAAGTTAATTGTCTCCATCTGCCTGGCGTCATTTAAATAAATCAGAACATCTTTTTCTTCAAGCGAGGAATAAATTGCTTGACCCAACTTAAGCATCTCACGGCGAGAGCCTGATCTGATTTTTTCAATTAAGGTTCGTGATAAACTACCTAAAAAGTCACGTTTTTGGGTCGATCCCGGGAAAAAGCCGACTTCAGCATATCTTTCGGCTTTTACAAAAAAATTTCCAGCTTCAATCTTTTCGTTCAAATCAGTCAGTTCTATTGGCCCGATGGACTCAAGCAATTTATAAGCTAAGTTTAGATTGACCGCCACTACCCCATCAACTTTACGATTAAGAGTTTTTTCCAAAAACCATTCAGCTCGAATTGCCGAAGTCGGATAATTTGCATCCCAGTTAGAGTCTCTCAAATACCAACCCCCTTCTTTTAAATATTCTTTAATCGGTTTAGGCGGTTCGACGTGGCCTTTAAGTTGCCCGTCAGCAGTATAAACGTCAAAAACTTCAAACTCTTTTAAATGTCCCTGTTGAAAATTTACCAAGACAAAAGAACCGATAAAGCCTCCGGTGGCCCGAAGTTCCATATTATTTTGCAATAACACAAGATAAGTCTTATTCGCGTTGTATCCGGCAATATCGGGCAAGATATTTAGCAGAGAATTCAAATCATTCAACATATCCCTTCCTTGAGGAAGAATCTTTCTGATATTTGTCAACACCGGCGAAAAGTTAAATAACTTAAATTGATTAAAAAGATATTCGTTCTTTTCTAACTCGCTTTCCAAAAAAGAAAGTTCGCGCCAAGTAATCTCGAGAGCCACCTTTGTTTCGGAAGATAATTGAGATAAGTCTCCGGTTTCGTTTTTCAAAATGACTTCATTTATTTTCTCGGCCTTCTCCATCAATTTAACCGCGTAAACGGCGGTTTTAGCAATTCTCTCTCCAAGTAGGCTCATGCCCTCAAGAGAAGCTGTGATTTGGCGCAAGCCCACTACTGCCAATATTTCATCTACCCTTACCCATTGTTGGTTTGCTTTCTGAAAACTTCCCAGCGAATCAAAAGCATAATCTCCCAAAGAATCCAACTTGTCCTGACTGAAATCTTGATAAATATTCTTCAAGCCGCGGATTCCAAAGAAAGAATGATAAAGAGGGGGCAGGAAAGGAAGAATAACCAAAACACAACTTGCAAATAAAATAATCATCAGAGAGACAATTTTCAGCCGGAATCTGATTTTAGGCAGACGTGGCTTTAATGAGACTTCCATCTCTTCCGTCTTTTTAGCCGGTTCCTCCGATTGTTCACCTGTTCTTAAGTCTCTATTTGCTGTTTCAGCACCGGTTGTCGCAATCGTAGTCGCCGAAGAAATTGCCGGTGAGAAATAATCAATTGTCCGTTTAATTCCTTCATCAACTTTCACCCTTGGTTTCCAGCCAAGTTTTTTTTGACTGGCACTTACCGATTGATCAAGTTCAACTTTCTCTTCTCTCTCAGAAATAAAATTGATTTTTAATTCTTTGACTGAATATTTTTTAAGCTTTTGAGCCAGATCAAAAAAGGCGATCTTTTCCGGTCCGGTAAGCGTAAAAATTTCGCCGTTGGTTTGCATTGTAAACATCGCCTTGGTTAACCCATAGATAATATCCGAAATAAACGTCGGGTAAATTTCCTGATCACCACTACCGGGAATATTAATCAGATTTGTCTCAATTACACTTCTGAAAACTTCTATAATTTCCCGATCCGAATGAAGGTTCATCCGAGGACCGTAGATCCAACCTAAGCGAACAACCCGAGCATTTAAACCATTCTTAAAGTAATCTAAGGTTAGCTCTTCTGCAAACCGTTTGGCTTCGCTATGATTTAAAATCAGGATATCATCACCGAGCAAGTTTTTTAAACTTTTAGTGATAACTGCACTGGAAAAAACATTAACTGAAGAACCTAATAAAAATTTGGCTTCACTTTTTAGAGCAAAATCCAACAAATTTTTTGTGCCTTCCGAATTTACCAATAGGTGTTTTAAAGGATATCTTCGATTTCCCTCCATACCGGCTAAATGAAATACATAATCTGCCCGATCGATTTCTACAACCGGTTCACGAAGATTGTGCTCAATGAAACGAAAGTCCGGATGACCAAGACAACCTTTTAAATTATCCTTCGTCCCGGTGATTAGATTATCAAAAGCAAAAACTCGGCATCCTTGAAGTAACAAGCTTTGGCAGAGAAAAGAACCGATAAAACCGGCTCCACCGGCAACCAGAGCAACCGGTTTAGAAGTGATCGAAGACGATTGTTTATTCTCCGCAAAAGTCATTGGGCAGCTTACATTATAACTAATTCAAGATAAATATTTTCTGCAATAAATGGCTGATTTTTCTCGTAACCATAAATTGCATAACTATCTAATAATAGCCCAACTATAACCGGGTTTCAAGAAACGAAATCTCCGTTTTCATGTTCAAACAATTAAATCGGATTAAAATAATATTGGTTATTTTGGCAGTATTTATTCGGGAATAAAACAACGGGAAAACAAATTACTCGATGTTGGGGACATTTTTCAAGGTCTAATTTTGAGCTTTTTTTATCGCACAGTTAACTAATTGATCGGCAATTATATTTTTTTCACGAGGGATATAGTGATATAACACTTTTACAGCCATAGCATTTTCGAGGACTCTAATTTTTATTACTTGGTGTTTTAATTGGATATTTTTAATTTTATAAATTCCATTCAGTTGATTGACGATTAACATCGAGTCGCAGTAAATATTAATTCGTACGGACGGAATATTTGTATAGTCCAGAACTTGCTTTTTTAACCATTTAAGGGATTCTACGACCGCCAAATATTCAGCCATGTTATTAGTTGCTTTGCCAATAAACTTGCCGGCCTTGACAATCACTTTCCCTTGAGAGTCAAAGATTACAAAACCGATTCCGGCCGGCCCCGGATTACCACGAGCACCCCCATCGGTATAAATCTTATAATCGATCATTAAAACAACTGTTAACTAAAATATTTTCCCTTTGTGAATGATTAACTGCCAAACAGTTTTGGGAAATCCGGTAAGACTGAATCGGGTATTGATTTTTCTCTTAAGATAGGTAAAAGTTAAACCAAATATCAGGCCTTCTGTCAAGACGGTAACAAAAGCTGCTCCCATATAAGAAAATTTAGGAATCAATAAACAGTTCAAACAGACATTAACGGCTAAAGTCACCAGACAAAACTTAAGATGGGTCCGTTGTTCACCCAAAGCTAATAATGAATAGCCGGTTAAATGATTAAGATAAGCGATCATCGTCGCAAAAATAAGCACCCGCAAAATTTTACTCGATAGCATAAATTCTTCTCCGCCCAGTAGCCTGATAATGACGGGAGACAAAATGAAAAATAAAATCGTCATCGGAATTGCCATCGCTAGCAAAAGATCAAAGGCTTTTTGCAGAATTCTTTTAAGATCAATGCCGTCAACTTTCAGCTCGGTAAAATTGGCAATTACCGGAAAAAAGGCATTCATCAAATAGGCGGCTCCTAAAATTAAGTTGTCATGAATCTTATAAGCTAAGCTATATAGACCGACAGCCGCTTCGCCACTAACTGCCTGGAGAATAAACGTATCGATACGGTTATAAACCGCAAAGGTAGTCAACAGGGCTCCCATTGGCAATGATTCTCTAACCAGATATTTTATTAAACCAAAATCGATCTTAAAATTGGCCTTCATTAATCTTTGAGATAGAAACAAAGCCAGAAGAGCGGCTAACCCGCTCGATAAATTTAAAAAAATAACAATATATTTTAAAGTAAGTGATGAATTACCTTTAAAGAGAATAAGTGAAAACAAAAACAATAAAGCGGCTACTAAATCAATCAAGGTAACTAGGTAAAGCTTCAGTTTAGAATGGAAAACTATTTGAGCCGATGTTTTTAAAGAAAAAAAGATAATTATCAGCGAGGCAATCAAGGCTTCCCTCCGAAAATCGGCGAAGCGAAAGTTTACAACAACAAAAAAAGCATAAAGAAACATTCCTAACAGAGCCATTATTGTCCTTAAAAGAAGGCAGTTTCCATAAATTTGACCTAAATTTCCAGTAGTTTTAGCCGATTCGCGAACGGCAACCAGATTAGTTCCCCAATCGGCTAAAGAAAAAAAAATTACTACCGACATATTAATCATACTAAACGAACCGTAGCCGGTTTGACCTAAGCTCCGGGTAAGTATGGCAGTAGTAAAAAGTGAGATTAATATTACCCCTCCGCGACCGACAATTTGAATCAAGGTATTTAAGGTAACTCTTCTAGATAGATCCATAATTCTAATTCCTTCTACCTCCGGGGGTGTCTTAAAGCTATCTCCCAAGGATGTAAGTAAGCAAAACTCTTACATAATAACGAAATTATTGTAGCATATTAACTTTTAGACCATGCCAGCCCCATCATGATGGCAAACAAAAGCTGGCTCTGTTGTAATGTCCACCAATAATGATCAAAAAGGCCGGTAAAAATAATAACCAATAAGGAGAAAAACACCAGCCGATTTTTTATCCGGTAAGTTCGTTTAACTGCCAACCATAAAATCTGAATAAAAAGACCCAAGCCTATTAGGCCGGTTTCGGCAGCCACTAATAAAAAGATATTATGGACCGGTTGAAAAAAACGGCTACCTTCGTTAACCTGCCAAAAAAAGGGCAGCTGAACAATAAAGTTTCCCAAACCAACTCCAAAAAAAAGATGGGATTTAATCATTGAAAAAGCCGATTGAGCAAGGCCGAGACGCCGGGATAATGAATAACTATCAACGGGATATTTCCAAAAAGTGAAGATAATTACTAGCATTATCAAGAACAGGTATAAAATAAAATATTTTTTCTGCCGCCGATATTTTTTATATAAATAACACAATATTATCATCAATCCTGCTAACCAGTTAACATGGGAAAAAGACAGAAAAATAGTCGTTATCGCCAAAAAAAAGACTGGGAAAGCGTTTTTTTTGCTTAGTCGAGAAAAAATAATTATCAAACCTACCAGCAAAAAACTTGCTAAAATATTAGGATGAGGAAAAGTTGCATAAGGACGCAAAAAAAGTCTACCATCCAAGCTGGTTTTGGCAATTCCTGGAGTAGATAGATTAAAGGTCCGTTCCCCTAACCACCAAAAAACTCCCCCCAATGAACCTTGTTTGCAAAGCTGTCCTAGGCCAATAAGAGTACTGTAGACTACGGGAATAAATATAAAATCAGAAATAATCTTAAAGGAGCTTGGATTTTTAGCAACATATAGAGTTAACAGAATAAATTCCAGAATCTTGGCTGACTGGTAAAAAAAAACTGGCTTGTTATCAGCTGCCAGATAATTTCCGATCAATAATACACTGATACAAATCAGTGCAGGTAAATGTTTAAGTAAGGCTTGAAAACGTTTAATTTTCTTGATCCTTAATTTCTCAATCCCCCAGGAGATTAATACAGCCAGAATTAGAATGTCCGTCACAAATAAAGTCGGAGATAGATAATCAATACGAAGACCCCAGACTAAAGAAAACTTCGGCCAGAAATGTTTTCCCAACTGAACCGGCAGGGTTAGGATTACCAGACGAAAGAAAAGAAGATGAGCTGATTTAAGAAGTTTTCCAATCTTTAATTTATGGAGCATAACTAGCCGGTCTTTCCGGTCTTTGGTTTAACCACCACTTTCCGTTCGTCTCCCTCTCCTTCAGATTCGGAAAAAACGTCTTTTTCTAAAGTAATTATCAGATGGGTAATTCTTCTCTCGTAAGAAGACATTGGCGATAAGGCAACCGGTTTACCCGTAAGCTTAACGCGCTTGGCGGCGGAGGCAACCATGGACTGCAGGATTTTTTCCCGGTTACGGCGATAATCGGCAATATCTATTTCCAACGGAGGAAATTCGCCTGTTTGGTTATAAACAATCACTTTCAGCAAATATTGCAACGCATTTAAAGTTTCTCCGTGACGGCCGATAAGGTATCCGGCTTCAGGAGTTTCAATCGTCACTTTAACTCCTTTTTCATCCTCTTTAAGTTTAATTACCGCCTCAATTTCCAGATTATCGATTATCCCTTGAATTGATTCCTTAATAATTCGCTTTGATTTTTTGGAGTCTGCTTTACTAGCCATTCTCGGATTTATTTAACCATAACTGTTGGATAAGAGTCGTCAAAGAAAAAATCAACCAATAAAGAACTAAACCGGCAGGAAAAGTCAAGCCGAACATAATAGTCATTATCGGCATTAAATACAAGGACTGTTTTTGCATTGCCACAGCAACGTCATCAAATTCACCCGGAGTCTGGGAAGCAATTCTTTTGGATTTAGAGACACTCGGAGCCATTAGTTTAGAAGACAAAAACTGAGTAATCGCTGCTCCCAACAGGAAAAATCCCGGCAATTTTAACTTACCGAGAATAAAAAAATCAGGTTTAGTTAAATCAAGATATAAAAAACGGGTTTCAATTTGAGCTGCCGCCGGTAACTTTAAAGAAGAATACAAAACAGAATTAAGTTTAGCAATAATATCACCGTCGGCTCTTAAAACTTGATTAAAAGCCTGAAAAAAAGCCACTAAAACTAGCAGTTGAACAATTTGAGGTAAACAACCGGCAGCCGGATTTGCCCCTTCGCGCCGGTAAAGCTCCAGTTGAGCCTTCGCAAAACCTTTTTTATCCTTCCCGTATTTTTTCTTAAGTTTTTCGATTTCCGGCGTTAACTTCTTTATTTTCTGAGCCGCTTTTAAAGTCGGCAGGGTTAAGGGAAATAAGACAACCCGGAGCAAGAACGTCATCAGAATAATCGCTAAACCGAGGTTTCCTAAAATCCGGTAAAAAAATATTAAACCGTTAAGTAAAGGCTGGTATAAAAGCGTGTGCCACATAAAAAGTTTTAAATTATATAGGATCCTGTCCCCCCTTAGACCAGGGATGACACCTAAAAATCCTTCCAAGAGTCAATAAACTGCCCCTTAATATACCATATTTTTCGATTGCTTGATACGCATATTGCGAACAGCTGGGCTGAAAGCGACAAATATCGCCAGTTAGAAAAGGGATCTTAAAAAGCCGGGAATGAAAGAAAGGAGATCGCTGGTAAAGACGAATCGTCCTCAAGACGATACTTTTGATCATTTTGAGACTACTCCAGCTTTCATATACATTTCCCTTACTTCTTTTCCCAGCGTCTTTATATCTCTATCTAAAATTTTTTTTTTGGCTAAAAACAAAATTATTTTCCCTTTCTTAGTCTCTGACAAGAGATTGAAAACTATGTCTCTTAGAGTTCTCTTTAGCCGATTTCTCTTTACTGCTTTTTTGGCGATTTTACTCGAAACGATAAAAGCAAAACATGAAAATCGATTATCATTCAAGTTAAAAATTAAAAGACTAAAAAGAGGGCCAGGGAATAATTTACCTTCTTCCCTGGCTAAAACAATTTCAGCTGGATTAGCACGATACTGTTTAGAGAGCAATTTTTCGGCGGTTCTTTAACCTTCTTCGTTTTAATACTTCCCGACCGTCTTCGGTGCGCATTCTGATCCGAAACCCATGAGTTCTCTTTCTTTTAGTAACACTTGGCTGATAAGTTCGCTTAGTCATAAAGATATTTTAAAAATTTATCCGCTTGGTGATACTTATTATACTTTGTCACCTTGAGTCTTTGCAACTATGGCCTTTTTCCACCCTTGACCTTTTGTGGAAAAGTTGTTTAAATGATTCTGGATAACCGCTGCCCTCCTTTGTCTTCACCAGGAGTATCTTATGGATAAAGTTATACTTTGGCAAACTGTCATTGAAACTTTAAAAATTAACCTGTCGCCGGCAAATTTCTCGACTTGGTTTCCTAAGACTTTTATCGACAATTTAAAGGAGATCGACTCAGATCATCAAATTGCGGAAATTGCCTGCCCTTCCTCTTTTATACGGGACGCGATTGAGAACCGTTACTTTGGCCAAATCAAGGAAATAATTGATCAAGTAACCGGCAAGAAATCTGATCTCGTTTTTTTAATTAAACAATCGCCTGTCAAATCAAGAGCCAGCCTACCGGTACCTCTTTTTAAACAAACCCCCAAAAATACAGATAAAAACAGCCAGGGATTAAATCCCCGCTTTACCTTTGAAACATTCGTCGTCGGAAGCGCCAACAACCTGGCTCATGCGGCTGCCCAAGGAATTGTCACCAAACCGGGCAAGGCTTACAACCCTTTCTTTATCTATGGAGGAGTGGGCGTTGGCAAAACCCACCTGATGCAAGCAATCGGCCATGCTATCACTAATCAATTCCCCAGTTTTAAGATCATCTATGCCCCAGCGGAAACCTTTACGAATAATTTAATTAGCAGTCTTCAAAATAAAACGATCCAGAGTTTTAAAAAAAAATACCGCGAAGTTGATGTTTTGTTAATTGACGATATTCAATTCATCGCCGGCAAAGAGTATTCTCAGGAGGAATTTTTCCATACTTTCAACGCTTTATATATGAACGGCAAGCAAGTAGTCCTGACCGCCGACAGACGCCCTGAAGAGATCGCTAAAATCGAAGAGCGGTTAATTTCCCGCTTCTTAGGCGGCTTAACGGTCGACGTTCAACAACCAGATTATGAAATGAGAATGGCAATCTTAAAACAAAAATGTCAGCAAAGAGAAAAACAGGTCAACGAGGAAGTTTTAGATTTCATCGCAAATCAAGTCGAATCAAACGCCCGCGAGCTGGAAGGAATCTTGACTCAAATTCTTGCTCAAGCCGAAGCAGTTAAAACAGAAATTGGCTTGGATTTTGTACGAAAATTTTTCGGTTTAAAAAAGATAGATAAAATAAAAAAAATAACCGCTCAACAGGTTCTGTCAATAGTAAGCAAATCAACTGGATTTAAAACCAACGATTTAATCGGTACCAGCCGTAAAGCGTCGCTAGTTAAAGCCCGCCACATGGCTATGTATCTAATTCGGAAAGACTTAGGATTACCTCTAATGAAGACCGGGGAAATTTTCGGTAACCGGGACCATACCACGATCATGCATGCAACCGACAAAATGGAACGTCTTTTTACTACTAATCAAGATATCCGGCACGAAATTATGTCCCTTAGGAACAATTTATTTAAGCAATGAGACTAAACCTAAGTTATTCACACGGATCAAGATCTTATCCACAAGGATATGAACAGAGAAAAGGCCGGTTTTTAAGAAAAAAACGAAAATCCGGATATTTAAACTATAAGTTGAAGAATAATAATTTCGCTAATTACCTTATTTTTTTAGGCTTTTCCACTGATTTCTAAGCAAGAAATGAACTTACAATACACTTTTCCAGATCGCATACTAAAACTAATACTATATTAAATAGATAATATAGTATTGGTAGTAGTAATAGAACCATTATTTGTTTAGAATTAATCTACTTATGAAATTGACGGTTTTAAAGGAAAATCTAAATCGGGGTCTTTCAATTGCTCTTAAAGCAGTCGCTAACCGTCCCCAACTGCCGGTTTTAGCTCACATTCTATTCAAGACCGACCAGGGAAGATTAAAAATCTCTTCCACTGACCTGGAAACAGGCATTAATCTATGGATTGGCGCAAAAATTTCCAGAGAAGGGTCAATTTCTATTCCGGCAAAGATTTTAACTGAATTTGTTTCTTCATTGCCGGCTGGAAAAATAGATTTGGAGGCGAAGGATAATACTTTAGAATTAATGACGGAAAGTTCACGGGCTAGTTTTAATGGTTTAGCGGCGACAGAGTTTCCCAAAATACCTTCAGTTCAAGGACAACCAGCCTTGACTATTGAGCCGGCGGATTTTACTAAAGCAATTTCTCAGGTTGCGTTTGCCGCTGCCTCTGATGAAACTCGTCCGGTTTTAACCGGTATCTATTTTATTTTTAAAGATAGTAAATTGAGTTTGGTGGCCACCGATGGTTATCGGTTGAGTTTGAAAAATTTCCCAAAAACTTTTAAATTGAGTCCGGAGCATGATTTATCTAAAGGCTTAATTGTTCCGGCCCGGACTCTTCAGGAAGCAGCTCGAATCACCGCTGAAGAAAATAAGGAAATAAAATTTTATCTATCTGCCGATTCCAACCAATTAATCTTTCAAACTGGTGATGTGGAAATTATCACCCGTTTGATCGAAGGTAAATATCCCGAGTTTGAAAAAATTATTCCTGCGGAAGGGAAAATTAAGACGGTAATTGATACTGATGAATTTACTCGGATAATTAAGATTGCCGCTATTTTTGCCCGGGATAGTGCTAATATTGTTCGCTTTAAGTTGGATAAAGAGGGGATTGAAGTGAGCGCTAATACGGCCCAAATAGGAGAAAATAAGAGTGTCGTAAAAACAAAAGTAGAGGGTGGAGAAGAAAAAATTGCTTTCAATTCCCGTTATCTTCTTGATTTCCTGAGTATCGTCGGCAGTGAAACCTTTCAGTTGACAATAAGCGATTCGTTAAGCCCTGGCGTTTTCCGGTCCGAGAAAGATGAAACTTTTCTCCATATCATCATGCCGGTAAGAGTACAGGAGTAAATAAAAGGATTTTTCTAAAATTTCTCTACAGGTCTAGTAGTCAAACTCTTACCGATAGTTTGTATGAAGTCAGATCTTGACATTGGTTTAAAATACCAGATTTCTAAAACACTTCCATCAGCTATATGAGCAGCAACAGCGATACCATTATCTAGAAAGATATTTATTGGATATCCTTGGTTGAGATTTTCTTCATACATAATAAGTGAAGGGTTTCCATATTTTTTTATGAAAGATTCAAGTTTAATATTTCTTTGATAACTAACAAGCTCTTTTACTAATTGCAACTTGTCATCTTTTAGGTAAATTTTATTTGGATAGTATTCGTAATCCGAAGGGTATTCCAGAATTTTCTGGCCCTCTTTTTCGTATTCTTTTAGAGGCGTGCCTACTTTGTTTTTGATCTCAGTTTCGGACGTCTTTTCAGGTTCGAATTCTTGCCAGAAAGGAATGATAGTGGGCTCTGCTTCTTGAGTAGGAGAAGGAGGGACGACCTCTTGATAAGTTTCTTTTTTAGGTCTAGAAGTAATAGATACTAAAATGCCGATAATTAATAGAAGCAGAATAAAGATCCAATATTTTTTAATCAGAAATTTGATTTTTAAAATTAAGCTTTTCATAATTAGGGCTGATAAATTTCGCTAGTAACAAAATTGTAATAGTTAGGAAAATCATTCGGGTAATCAATTGTGCATTGAAAGCTTGCCTTATATTCGCAATGATCAAGAGCGCCATTGGGACAACAATCAGTAAATCTTCTCATTTCATAAACCGGGAAAACACCAATCATTTCAGCAAAATTTTCTCTTGAAGTAAATCCATAACAATAGCTACAAAAGTTACCGTCTTTTTGTTCGGTATCGATACCTTGGGTCATAAAGCGGTCCATCAGGTATGGTGAATTTCGGTCCTCGATCATATGGCCACACTCATGGGCTAAAGTATAAATTGTATTTGCGAAACTACCAAGACCTAAATCATAAATACGAATAGCATAGTTAGATTCTTTATAACCTCCATAAGTAACTGACGCATAACTCCTTTTTAAAGTAATGCTTCCAATATCTGTGCATACTAAATTAACCCAGTTTGGCCATTGAGAAAGATAGTTAATTGCACTTATTTCTAAGGCTTTATCAGTTTCGTTCCAGTTCTCATCGAAAACAAAACAAAGAGTCGGTGCATTACCAAACGTAACACTGGCACTGGCACCTGATTGTTCTCCAGTTGGGCCGTCAGCAACATTAGCAGTGACTATAATCTTATTAATAACGGAAGAGTCCTTATATTCTTTACCAAACTCCTTTCTATACGTATAAGTGAAGGGTGTATCGACTCTAATTTCTAAGGGTAAGGTTATGTTAATCGAGGAAGAGGGAGTTGGGACTCCTTCTGGGTAAGAGTTAAATGTTTCTTCAATTGCAGTAACAGTAATATCCTTTTCTTGGGCTGTAATAGTCAGAGTATAATCAACTCCTGCTTTACTTCCAGAGACATCCCAAATTTGGGTTAATTGCTCTTCTGTATATGAACTGGGTTGGGCAGTTTTATCAACTTTAATATACCTTGAATAAGGAAGATCGAAATCTCTTGGGCTTTCGGTTTCTAATTTAGCCGGATTGACCATGAACGCTCCGCCGGCAAGCATGACGACAATGATGACAGTCAATAAAACCAGCCCCAAGAAAATATAAATAAAAGTCATGAGAAAACTAGCGGAGAATAGGGTAACCCAACCAATCGGTGTCAGTAAAAGGGTAGCGATACCTCCGATGATGATACCGGGTAAGGCGGCTAATGAGCCCGCCGTTCTGATGGCCGTAACTCCGAGACGGCTGGCAAGAAAGAGTCCGCCGATAACCAGGAGCGGTATAGCAATTAAAGGCAGCAATATAGGCAGAAAGATACCGGCGAGTAAGACTAGAGGGAGAACATTAATAACTACCTTGACAGTCCCTTTGAAACCGCCCTCTTTTAATCCTTCCCGGAGATAGCGGAAAGTCAAAAATCCGGTGGCAACCTTAAATAATCTTCTTGCCCAACCGAGAGGATTAGAAAGATCAAGTAGTAGAGCGAGTGGCCTACCGATGACCGGAATGGCTTCTATCAGGCTGAGGACAGTATCATATATTCCATATACCAGCATTAAGATTCCGGCAATTTGAGTAACACCGGCGGGAATTATCGCCGTTAAGACGGCGGCAGAGATCTCTAACCCGAATTTAGCCGCAATTTTGGCTCCGATTTTGGCGGCTAGAAAGACTGCTTTTTTACCCAGTTCTACCAGTAGTGGTTTGACCGAACTTTGGAAAAAGGTAATTAACGCTCGTCCGCCCGCAGTTTGGGCAAAGCGGATAAAAGCTTTTTTCCCAACAGCTTTAACGGCATCTTTAATTGCCAACCGATAAGTAGATTTGCCGGCTCCGAGCTTAACTTCTTTGACTATCCCTGCCCTAACCAAACCTAAGGGTTCGGCTACTTTTTGACCAAGGAAATTTCTTACCTTGAGTTTTGCTGCGTCTACTGTTTTGGGGACGATCTCGATGTTTTCCAGATGAGGTAAATTCAGTTTTTCGGCAACTTTTTTGGTGTCTACTAGACCTGCCTGGCGGGCTGGTTCCCAAACATTCTCTAAAGCTTGGGCAGTCGCTCGGTGATATTGTCTGAACGCGGCCAGTTGGGTTTGAATGTCCTGATATTGTTCAATCACTTGATTGACCTGACGAGTGTCTGATTGGCTTGTGGCTGGGTCTTGAACGATTTTTCTAAGTTCTTGGATGGTATTTTCGAAGTCGGATTCAAAAATACCATTGGCCATCATCTGGAAAGCCGGATGGAGATAACAAGGCTCTAATCTCTGTCTCTGCTCTTCAGAAAGCGAGGCGATCGATTTTTCAATGCCTCTGGCAATGCGGCCGGTTGGTGAAAGGCTTCTTAATTGGACAACAACGGGGCTGATTTTAGGATAAACAATTTTGGCTTTTTCAGTCTCAATTTTTGCTTTAACGGAGTGGGGAAGCTCAACTGAACGACGGTGTGGTGATCGGATTTCTTGCTGGATTATTTGAGTTTGCGTATAAGTGAAAGTAATGCCGTTGACTCTGGCTGCCTCTTTAATTTGAGTTCTAATTACTTCGGGTCTTGCTTCGGGATGGATTTGTGAAAGCCGGCGTAATGTGTCTTTTCGGGCTAGGCCGTACAGCAGTTTGCTAGTTTTCGGTCTGATATCTTTAGTCAGCCTGATAATGGTTGGGGAAATGCGAATTGGTACTCTGAAACGGATGTCAGATGGGCCTCTGACGTATCTTCCTGTAGATTGTACACTCTGCGTTGCCATCAGCTTTACTATAGCAAGTTTTTAACCAAGTGACAATAGAGTAGACAGCTTTATTTTGGTCTGGCGGTAATCGAGGCTACTTCGGCCGGTGAAACTCTTTCTGCCTCCGGCCTGATTTCAGTGCTGTCACTGATTTCTTGTTCTGTAACTTCTTGTTCAGCAGGGATTGGACCGATACCGGCTCTTTTGGCGGCTTCAATCTTGCGTCTTTTTTCTTCTGCCATTCTCATTAATTCCTCAGGTTTTGAAGTGATTAATTTATGTTCTTCAGGTGAGGCGACCACCCGGATAGCAACGTGGTTGGTACCGGCAAAGAAAAGGCCTTCGCCGACATCAGCTGCCAGAAGTAAATTTTTCTCCCCTTCGGAGAGATAAAAAACCTCGGCTAGCCGGTCAATGGCGACCGAGGATTGTTTCATCAGGATTTGCATTGACGAGTTGGAGACAATCTCTTTGCCGTATTCGGTAGTGAAAAAATCTTCGACATCCTGGGTAATGGTGGTTACACCCAAATAATATTTACGGGCTCTTTTGGCAATTGAGCGCAGAAAATTGGCTGAATCGGGATACCTCATCATGTACCAGGCTTCGTCGACAATCAGGATCCTTCTTTTCATTTCTCTTCTGATTCTTGTCCAAATATAATCAAGCAGGATAAACATCGCTATCGGGCGCAGGGTGTCTTCAAGATCCCTTAAGGAAAAGACAGTAAAGGAATTTTGAATATCAACATTTGAATGTTGGTCAAATATGCCGCGAAAGGAACCTTTGACAAATTTTTCGATCCGATCGGCCAAAGATCTGGCTTCCGGTTCCTCCATACCGGTTAAGGCTTTATATAAATCTTCCATCAGGGGGGGTTCGTTTTTCTGAGTGGCCGGATCCGGTGTGATGCCTTTCATTTTATAAGCCAGGACCAGAGCCCGGTCTAAAGTCGCTTCTTCCGAAGGGTTTAACACCCCCATAATTACTTTAAAAAGCGAATGAAGAGAAAGCAGTTTCTGGTTTAATTCGTTTTCCTCTTCGGCATAAACGGTAGAAAGGTCAAAAGGGTTGATTTTCGCATAGCTGCCGAAACCAAAACCGATATATTGGCCACCGACTGCTTCGCTGAGAGTTTGGTATTCGGCTTCAGGATCAATAATAATAATTTCTGTGCCGAACATCAGTGACCGAAGGGCTTCTAACTTAACAAGATACGATTTGCCGGCACCGGATTTGGCAAAGACAACCGAGTTAGCGTTTTCCAAGGTGAATCGGTCGAAGATAATTAAGGAATCGTTATGTTCATTGATGCCGAAAAGAATGCCTTCGTTGGCGGTTAATTCCGACGAAGTAAAAGGAAAAGTTGTCGCCAAAGAAGTCGTATCCATGTTGCGGGTAATCATTAACTTATCGGTGCAAATGGGGATGGTGGTTTTAAAGCCCTCCTCCATTTGCAAAGTAGCATGTTTCGGAATAATTAAAAGTGATCCTAAGGTTGACTCGATCTGTTTGGAGATATGATTTAGCTCTTCGATTGACGGGGCGGGGATGGTAACGTAAAGACTGAATTGAAAAAAACGCTCGATTCCTTTCACTAATTCTTCTTGAAGTGACCGGGCATCTTCCAATTTAGCTTGAGTGCTTGGATCAACGACCCGGCCGCGCTCAAGATCAGTCTGGATTTCTGCCTCCATCTCGGCAATTTTTCTTCTTAAGTCATCAAGAATAGAACGTCCTTCGATCGGATAGATGAACATTGACACATCGAGCGAGTGATCAAAGTTGATCAGGGGAGCCAGCCAATTAGCGGAAACGTAGCGGGGATAGCCGGAAATAAAAAGAGTTCTGAAATAAGTGTTGCCAATTTTAAGCTGGTCAAAATCAACCTCGATTGCCGAAGGCGCAATGATATCCTGAATCGAAACCATTCCTTCAGCCAGCAGTTCGCTTGGTTTTTTCTCCGGTTGCCCTTCTGTTTGCTTGGCTTGTTCCTTGTCTTTACGTTTAAGAAACGGTAATGGTAAAGATAGCGGTAGTTTCATAATTGATTTTTTTGCTTTGATTCAAATATCGCCTTAAATTTGTTCTTAAAGTTTTGAGAGGAAGGTTGACCTTCATTATTGGTTTGCTGGGGGTTGCTGGCTGGAGTTTCTTTCTTGACTAATTGATCGATTTCGTCTTGAGGCGAGGTTTCTTCATTTCCGGTTATTGTCTCATTATTTTGAGAGTTTACTGGGGACGGATTCGCTTGCATCTGATTGGCTGCCTCCTCCGTAGCGCCCGCCTCTTCCGGTTGAGAAGGAAGATCCGTTGCCGGTTCTGTAGGTGTTTCTATTTCGATTTCTTCCGGTAAATTTGTTTCCATAAAATCTGTTGCCGGTTTAACTATCGGAGTTTGGTAATCAGCAGGCATACTTAATATTTGTCCCTGTTGGCCGGGGTTGTAGATTTCAAAAAAAAGCCTAACTAATTCTTGTGTATTCAATTGTCTTGATCTTAAACCTAAACGATTAAACAAGCGGAAAAGGTGATCCCGTTTTGGATAAAGGTTAGTTTTTGCCTTTTCAATAATATATTCCTTGGGATAGGGGAGATTGCCTGTCTTTTTAATTTTGGAGCCGACGGTTTTGCTGACACCCAATTCCAGAAAAGACATCGGAATGATGATATAGAATTTTTTCTCTAAAACATTGTTTACCTGAACCGTTTCTTGAATAAATTTTCGGTACCTTTGGATTTGCTCTTTTAATAGAGCCCCTGTAATTTTTTTTTCTTGCGCTTCAAGTAATTTAAGGTAGGAAGAAATATCCTTTCTTTTTGAACGAATCAGAATTTGAATCGAAAATGTCAACGAATTAAGCAAAGAACCGTAAGCATAAATAGCCGTATCCTGCTCTTGTTCCGAAAGAAGACCAAAATTAACTGCCGTGGTCGTAAGCACTAAAAGACAACTGCCACCCATTAGCATGATGATTCCATCCTTAATATCTTCGATCTCCAAAAATTTCTGCGTACTTGATTTGATCGGTGTTATGATAGTTTGGGTTGAGTTCATTTGGCTCGAATTTCAATCGGGGCGACAACCTCCCCGGTCAGATTTAATTTAATTATATCAAATTCAAAACCTTCCTTTTCAATCTCGATTTCATAGGCGCCGTCAGGCAAGGGGTTCACGATTTGAAACTGGCCCAGACGGTTGCTCCTGAGAGCTCTAACCGGGATGCCGTCTTTATCCCTGATTTCGGCAATCGCTCTTTCCACTATTTTCCCGTTGTGATCCAGAATCATGCCAACGATAACGTTTGGTTGTCTTGGAGTATCAGGAATCGGTAAGTCAGTTGAGGTTACGGCCTCGACCGCTGTCTTGGTTGATTGTCTTTTGAAAGGAGGCATCCTGATCTTAGGCGTAGGAGTGATCGTTGAAACACTGCTTTTCTTAGGTTTTCTTACGGGGTTAGGAATGATACCGATTTTTAGGACAACCGCCTCGGAAGGGGGAATTCTTAATTTATGCGGCCTGACTTTAATTTGCGGCATCGTTTGTTCTTCAGGTTCAATCTGTCTGGTTTCCGGAATAAAATCCGTTGGTAATTTGGTAGCCTGGAAAAGAGAATTCATTTTCTCCAAGGCTAATTGTTCTTCTTTTTCAATCTTTGATTCCGGCCGGCGAGGCGAAAAAGTTTCAAAATATTCCTCGAGATTAGGCCTGGTTGTTTCGATCTGGGGAATATTTTCTGCCGCTTTTTTTGATTTGGTAGTTATTTCCTGGAGGAAGTCGGGTATTTTCTTTGTTTTTTGCCAAATATATTGAGTCGGGGAGTAGATAGATCTGATAAAAGCAGTGATCCATTTATCCAAAGGCCGGTCTTCAAGAGGCAGAAAGGCTAAGGCAAAGCCTAAAAATACAAAAAAAATAACCAGAAACCATTTAATGACTGAAAGGATCGGCAGAGAATAAATGAGTATGGCGATAACTACCCCGCCGGCCAGTTGAGAAAACTGTTTGAGGGTCATATCGCCGATCAGGCGGAATTGATAACTTGAAATCTGTTGCGGGATCGGGTGTTGTTCCATGAATGAATAGACGGCTTATTACTTACTCTGATGTAATCACTCTATCATAATCACGGTTGGCTCTCAACTCCGATTCCGTTGCCGTATCTACACTCAATCCCACACTCCGAGGAGGATGCCTCGCGTCCTTCTACTTTTTTCAGGTTTGAATCCGTTATCCAAGTAACTTTTTTAGAAGTCGAAAGTTTAGGATTCGAATCTTTCAACCTGTCACCTTGCCCGTCTGCCAACGCTTGAGCGTAGCGATTGCGGGCAGGCAGGAGTGATTTCGCTTGTTTTCTCTCTATTTGTCATCCCGGAGGGTAGAACCTTCGACCCGATAGGATCTCAAAGTAAAAAAGAGATTCTACTGCTGATGCTTCAGAATGACAGACAACTGCGAAACTTGTGTTAGAATAAAATCATGCAGCTTGGTTTTATTCTGGGAATTCTTATTCTTGTTTTTTGGTTTTTGTACAACTTGTCTTTTGCCCGTTTTGGCGCTCCTTATGTTGCTATGGATCCGGAAGTGATTAAAGCGGTAATGAAACTGGCTGATATTAAAAAAGGCGAGATTTTTTACGACTTAGGTTCGGGTGATGGGCGACTGGTAATCGCTGCTGCTTTAAAAGGAGCTCGAGCTTATGGTATTGAAATAAATTCTTTGCGGGTTTTTTATTCCCGACTGTGGATTCGGTTACTGCGGCTTGGCAAAAATGCTGAAATTATCCATGATAATTTTTTTAATGTTAATCTGTCGGCTACCGACATTGTCTGTGTGTTCTTACTTCAATCAACTAATCAGCTTCTAAAAGAAAAATTCTGGCAGGAATTGAAACCCGGTACCCGGATTATTTCTTACGGTTTTACTTTTGAAGGTTGGCAACCGGAAAAATCAATTTTAGCAGATGCTACTTTCGGCTTTGTATTATTGTATCGACGATAGCTTCAGCAGACATGATATGGTAAAATAAGGCTGCTTATTAATTCAACGAATTTATGAGTAACGAACAAAATAGATGGCGCGTTGTTCAAGAAAATGATGCTTCCAGTGATGAGGGTGCTAACGGTAGAATCGAGGAAATAGAGGGTGAATTTGTTGAAAATCCTCCTCAATCTCCTCAGGGTGGACAGCCGCCGGAGACGCCTCCTCCTCCAGATAGTGAAGGGCCGACTTCTCCGGAGTCTGGAGACTGGTCGCCACCGGAAGAATTTATTTCTTATGGGTTGGAGAGAATCAGGCAGCAGTATAATTTAGGCAGGGTTGATGCGAGTCATCCTGAAGGTTTGCCCCCGGATATTGTTTCAATGCTTCAGCACGGAGTTGTGCCAGTTAATCTTCATCTAGTTGGAGACCCCAGAGATCGTGATTTAATTCTTGATTTTTTAGGTCAGGTTCAAAGAGAAATTAATGAAATAGAAGGAGTTGATCGGGTCAGTGCGGCCTCATTGGCAGCCTGGCTTCGCGATATCAGGAGTCTTAAAGAGCGGGTTAAAAGATTCCCTGAGAGGACTATAGAGGCAGTCGCCGCTTTAGAAAAAAACCTGAATTGTTTGGTCTGGCAGGTTTTTATTCCTGAAGCCGATGTTGAGGTCTTGACTCTGACTGATTTGAATGAGGGTTTTGGACCAAGAGAGAGAGTTCCAGGAACAGGAATGTTAGTGCCGCCGATTGATTTAGTGATCGAGACGGTTGAGTTGCGTCGTGACGGAGATCTTACTCTTGACAAGATCGAGGATCTGATGGATCGGGAACGGGCTTGGCGGGATCAAATGAGGCGATTTATTAGCTATGCCAAGGTACAAGCAGCGGGTAACAGACATGAGATTGAAAGATTGGATAAAGATATCCTTGAACACACCCGTCAGCACCGGGTGATGGAAGCTTTATGCGGCATTTTAAAAGATCAGATAAAGAAAGAAAATGAAGCGGCTAAATCGACAGAAACGAAAGAAAAAGGTCCTAATTACTGGTTGGATGGGTTTTATCGCCGTCTGGATACTTTAATTAGAACCGAACAGCCTAGTTATTTTGAGGTAAATAATACATTAGTCCAGGACATCCAAGAATGGATGGCTATGATTCCTGACGAAGTTGGTGAATGGAAATCGATTATGGGAATTGAGCGATCCTTTAAAGAAAGAGTAAGAATGCTATCTCGAGCGGTAATCGCCTTTACCGACCGTTATTTGGAGATGAGAATCGCTTTGGGCAGCGGTACTGCCGGAGAAAAGGTTGGTTTATTACTTGGTTATGGTGAATCTGTTCCAAGAATTCGATGTACGACAATCGAACCGGAACATTTAACCATGATGGCCTTTTGGGATGAGCTGTTTATAGCAGAAATTGCAAAAACGGACGAAGATGGCGAAGTTTACGCAAACCCGGAGTATAGCCAGCCTTTTGAGGGCGCCTACCACATTTGGGATGTTTTGGCTTCACCGGCAATGAGATCTATCAGTTGGTCTTCTTTTGCCCAGGAAGGGCTCGGCGCGGCTAACCAGGCATACCGGGTCGCCTTAGAGGGAGCCGTACAACCGGATGAGCCGGGTATAAGCGATGAAGAACGGGCAAATAGACGCAACTTAGTTGACAAAATGCTAGATCGTTTACCGCATGATATGCCGTCTTTGGATGATGCCTACACGTCGGCCTCGTTAATGAATAGGTTCGTCGAAGGCATCGGTCAAGTCGTCAGAAGTCCTTTTGCGGTTGAGATGGCCAGAAAAGCCAGGGTGGCTCTTTTTCGGTTCGCGGTTGAAGATGTCCATAGATCCTGGCATATTGGTGCCTATCTCGATAAGATATTTATTTCAGCCACATATCGCTTCGTCAGTAATGCTAAGGTTGATGCTAAGGTGAAAAATCCTGCTTGTATTTTCTTTCTTCCGGCTGAATTGACAGAGAAGTGCGATCAGGCAGGCCAGCAGGCTGTGGCGAATTTAATTAGACTAAGAAATTGGCATTTAAATACAGAAAAAGCGATCGAAGCATATAGGCTGGGGGGAGAAATTGGAGTTGCCAGATTGATGGCGGGCGGAAAAAAACCGGGGGGAGTACATGAGAGTCAGGCACGTGATTTAATAAAAGCGTATAACCGGGCTAGAGTTACAGTAGTTGCTGAAAAAGTTGGCATTAAGGAATCCGAAAGCAGACTCAGAGCGATATACCATCGTGCAGGAGCGGATGCGGTCAGGCCGTTACTGGCAAATTGGAATATCAGAGGGCGAGGAGCTTCGGCTTTGTTAAAAAGCTATCAAAAACAAGGTGAGCCGGCCTTGAAAGAACTTGCCGATATTGCTCAGTTTAAAAGGCTTTATCAGCGGGCAGGAAAAGCGGCCAGAGAAAAAGCCCTACAACGGTCAAGAACACCTAAAGGACTTACTCAAGAAAAGCTTTTACGTTTATTGGAAATTGGAGTCACTGGTGAACTTGTAGATCGCCGCTATCCTTTAACCGTCGATCCTAAAGACCCCTTGATCGGCGAGATTGTGGCTGACGTGCTGACAACTTGTCCTATTCAGGGCTCAAAATTAGATACGGCTCTTCGGGATATTACTGCTAAAAAGGTCAGCGGACAACCACTAGCTCCAGATGAGGCTATGATTCTTGAAATCAAAAGCAGAATAGATGACATTAGGCAAAGATGGAACGAGGATGGGGACTTAAGAGCTTTAGTAGCTCAAGCAAGGAGTAAAAAAGAACGGGGATTAGCCTTAACTGGTTCGGAAGAGGAGGCTTGGGAGCATCAGCAGTCGATTGATAAAATCGGCCTAGAAGGGATGCCGGATATCCCTCTGGAACATTTCACTGTCGGGGGCAGTTGGAAGACAATACCGTTTGGACAGTTATCGGAGACATTTTATAATGGTTTATATATGAACTTCTTATGGATACAGGCAATGACTTTTATGGAAATGGCTACCGGCCAAATTGATCCGAGGAAATTAACTGATCCGGTAGCAGTAGTTGATGGCGCGGTCGGCGCTCTGCGAAATTTGATGGACGTTTGCGCTTGGACGCGGGGATTATCCAATGAAGCGAACATTCAAGCCTATCAGGATCATGTAGCTATCCTGACGGCGAATGTCCTAGTTCAGGTTTCACCGTGGCGGAAGGATGCCATGGCTCAGCCGTTTTCAAAAGCGTTAGTGCCAGCTTCAGAGATAGTTGAAACGATGGAGTTGAGGACAACCTTTGGCTTAACTCGGGAACGAGCACCGTTAGTGCCCGCACTGTTAGCAGACGGTTTAATTACGCCAGGCCATGCTTTCCGGTTAAGTCAGTTTGCTAAGGAGTTAGGTTTCAGTATCGGACATCAATTATTTAGGGAAATATTTGGCCCGGAAAAACCGCCAAGATGGTAAGTTTTAATATTTGAATTAGAAAAAGTCTTCTATCTAATGTAGGGAGTTTTTTTCCATAACCTGAGGTTGTCTTCTTTCTTTTTGGTTGAGATTTGCCAAGCGGGTAAACTCGCTTTAACTTGCGGACTTACTTTAAGCTTCTTTTTCTTCTTTTTAAAGTCTTTGTTTGACATCCTATCTTACTCTTGGAGTTTTCTTCGGGGTTGCAGCCTGGCCCGCGGTTGGTGCCGGACTAACCTGTTGACCTTTAGCTAACTGGGCGCCACCGCCGGATGCCGGTCTATGGCTCGGTAGTTGCCAACCTGGGTGATGAGCTGTTTGCTGGGTTGACGGCGCAAGGCTTTGGTCTGTAGGAGAAACAGCTTTCTTACCTTTTTCTTCTTTGACCTTACCAGCGATCCTACCTGGAACACTGCCTAGAAACGTAGTAGCAGCATCCCCAGCTTTTTTCTGGGCTGATCCGTAAAGAGCACCGCCGACAAACGACTTCTGAAAACCGACCATCGAAATCGCCGATTCAAGACCAAGCGGGCGTCGGAGCGCTTCCTGTAATCGGCTGCAGATGCTGGGGATATAAAAGATAATTCCCAGGCCGATTAAAGTTTCGATCGAGCCGGGCTTGGAAAGATTGTCGCCCAAAAGCGGTGGCGGAGCAACTGGGGTACTAAAACCGCTTTTAGTCCGGTCAAAAGGGTCAAACGAAATGCCCACCGGACCAATCTGAATCCCGATTGTCGGTCCCATGAGAATCGCCGCCACCAGGAACATAATGCCGACGATCGGGAAAACTGCCGCATGCGCCACCAGGTTTTTTAGCCAAGAACCAAACCCGTTTACTCCCGGCAGAGAACTTAGCATAATTTGGAAAGGAGCGATCAGGACTGCCAGAATGATACTGATGTAGCTTTTAATAAGTAGAAAAGAAATCTTAAAAAGGACAAAGATAATCACAACCAGAATAATCAGCAAAACCAAGGCTGAAGGAGCAATTCCGACAACATATCTTAAGGTGTCACTGATTAATGGAATGCTGGGGATGACCGGCGGTGTCAGGAAACCGGAAACAATATTGTTAATGCCGTTAAAAAGCCCACCGGTACTAAAAATCAGGACCATGAAACCAAACCAGGCCGCGTTCCACTCGGTAAGCGCCTTCTTAATGACATCTACCCCCAAGACTTCACCGCCGATTAAGCCGGCTCCCCGGAAGAGTCCAAGAGCGGCAAATAGAATTACGTAGGTTAAGTCCATCACAAAACCGGCAATGGCATAGGAAAAAGTAACCAAAAGCAAGGCCATAATTACTTTAGGAATGGCGGCTTGAACAGTAATTACCGTCCGGGGATCGGTCTTGATTCGGAACATCACCAGAAATCCGGCGACGACCAGCAAAATGGCAAATAAGGCGTACGTTATATTACGAAAGGCCGTCCACATCGGAATGACCGGAGACAAGCTTTGGTAGCCGTAACTGCCTTGAGCATAGGCCGGGGCTAATCCGAGATTCTGGCGGACGTAAGCAATGTAGTTTAATCCTGAAGCCGGCGGTTGGGCATAGAGATAGGTGATAAAGCCCAAAAGAGACTGCAAGATACCAGCTTCGGAGGGTTTGGGAATTTTATAGGGAGTAACATCTCCTTTGATTATCCAGCTGTCAGCCCACCTCTTATTGGTTAAAATCATACTGATAAGAGACGGGGGAATTGCTTTAATTGTTTCGTAGACGAAGCTTTCCAAGTTCATTTCCGAAGATTTAACCGCCGGTAACCAGACCTGCTTAATATAGGGGACATCATCTTCATCCGGTGTCGAGTCATAAGCCAGAATCAGGTTAGTGAAAAGGGGGACTAGCAAAAAAGAGGCCAGTAAAAAGA
This sequence comes from Bathyarchaeia archaeon, assembly GCA_035529595.1. Taxonomy (GTDB): domain Bacteria; phylum Patescibacteriota; class Microgenomatia; order PFEM01; family JAFGMK01; genus DATKWK01. The sequence goes on along the minus strand of DATKWK010000017.1, from coordinate 79,862 downwards.
TTAGTATTTTTTTGCTTTTAACGATTCTTTTCAGGTTCATTGATTTTTAGAGTAACAGGTTTTTTTTGACAATGCAAGAGGCGATTTTTACTTTATAAAGTCGATAGCTCAGAGGGGAGAACGGCATTCATAAAGTATTGCCGGAAAATATCAATCGTTCCGATATAAGGATAATAGAAACGGGCATCTTCATTATTGGCAGTTCCCCAACCGCGGATATCCGATCCGTCCTTGGATACCGGTCCGCAGTTATCTTTACTGCAATAATCGCAGTTGCAGGGGGCGATACAATCTACTTTAGTTCCCGGTACTATACAAAGTCCAGCTTCAGAATTCCATTTGCAGTAATCGGGACAATCTGCCTGGGGATAATCCATACCATCACACTTGTCACCTGGATAATTACAGCAGCCCCAATGTTCCTTAACCCCTTCCGGGGCTAAGCCGTTGTTGTAACTGTGTTGGGCCGGTCCGTAACCGGGCAGTTCCCAAGGATAGACGCTGCCTCTGCCAACTTCTGTAATCAAGTCTTCGACTTCCTCGTTGAAACTATAAGGCATTAAGGTTTTAAAAACCCCGGCTTGGCCGATGAGTCTTTTGGCGACTTGTTCCAGATAAGGAATTTTGGTCACTACCCAGCCTTTATTGGATTCAATCGGCGTGGTTTCCCGATCCGGCCATTCGCTGGGATCGGCTTTACACCACCAGTCATGAAGGGGGTCTGGTATCGCTTTTTCTTCGCGCAGTATCCTAAGTTGTCTTTCACCTTCATTGCCGATGTTCCAGGGGTCGGTAGGATAATCAACATAGCGGAAACTATGCCGCCAGTCGACTGCCAGGGCATCACCCGGTCCGCCGCGGGCAATATCATTGATCTCGCAGGTACGGCTGGTGACCAGATTAAGTTGATGAACGCTCCGGTCTTTTTCCCAAAAATCAGGCAAATCTTTTTTCATCATTGTATAGGGGGTTAACGTTAAACCAGCCCATTCTCCCAGTTCGCGGGCTTCAGCTATATGGGGAATAAAAACCAGATCGACAAAGTGGAATTCGTACATTGGCAGAGGTGGATCGCTGTCGGGTGAATTGGCGCCCTTGTCGATATGGTAAATCCCACCCCATTTATTATATTCCATAATTCCGTCGCCATTGGAATCTTCCCAGTAGCCGTCTTCAATGACAGCGTAATAATCTTCCATTTTCATCTGATAGCCGACGGGGAAAGGTTTCCCGGGCGGTATTTCACTTAATCTTGGGTCGTTTGGATCCCAGACGCCGTCAAAACCGACATCAACCACTGCCGGGACGTCTTCTCGGGAGGTCAGCGGAAAATAGGGATAACCTTCCTGACTTCTGATCCAGTAGATGCCTTCGCCGCTGTAATCGTCTTCCGGACAAAGATTAGTATATTTAAGTGGTCGGGCGATACCAGGCAACCCGCAAAACCAGGCGCTTAACCGCCATGGATTGGGGACGGCAGAAGACTTTTTTATTTCTCGATGGTCAGGCAGATCGGTAAAATTGCCGGTCTTGATAATACCGGCGTCTCCGGTCGTCCACAGAACAGCATAGTCGTGGATGGCATCTTCATGCAGCAGCGGATAACCACACTGATCAGGGTCTTTAAAGAGACGGCAGCCGATATAAGCATCAATATACTCATTATTTATCTGCCGGTTTTTAGGCAACAGTTTTCTGATCGGCCCGCTTTCCGGGGCAATCCGCGGGTCTCTTTCTTCGACTTCAGTTTGGTCCCAGTAAACCGTTCCCCGCAGAAAATCGTTTACAAAAAGAGACATCCTTTGGGCGTTGTCGGTGTATTCCCGTGAGGCGGTTAAGCTGTTGCCCAAGAAGGGAATCTGGGTGGTTTTATATTCCGGAGCCGGCGAGTCGGTCCAAAAAGGCCGGTAATAGCCCAGGACTCTTACGGTTTTTTCCAAAGCCGATTCGTCAGGGAACCATTGAATGTAATCGGTGATTTGCGGGGAAGGATTGCAGTAGCTGGTGATCTGCTTTTCTTTTTCCAGCTTTTCCAAATCGTAACAGACATCCTGGTCGTCTTCGTTGTGCGGTTGGTTGATAATATTGCCCTTGGTGTCGTAAAAAGCCCGGCCGGCATCGCCGGGAAACGGCCGCCAGGGCGAATAATCAAAAGGAAAACCGCTCAGGGAATCCGCAGCCAGCGGATCAGTATTAAAAAAATATGGGTTAAAATAGTTGGCGCCTTTGGTGGTATCACTAGCCCATTGCTGTTGGGAGACGACCAGCGGCCGGCAGGGGATATTCCTTCCCGGAACCGAATCGGCCCATTCGGTTTTTCGATTCGGGGGCAGAGTCAATTCGTCCGGGGCGATATTTAGAATTCCCGGACAGAGGGGGTCGCCCGGAAAGACCGAAAAGTTGTCGCAAGCTCTGCCTAAGGGTGAAAATTGCCAGATTAAGAAAGCATCAAAACCCATTTTTGACAATGTTTCATAGTCGGCAAGCGCTTTTTTGGCTCGTTTTTCAAGGATAGGCCGTTCACAGCAGTTCTCACAGTGTTTAGTAGTACAGCCGCCGCCGGAACAGTCGAACTCGCCTTCGTAGCCGGCCTCACCGGCATAGATAAACTCAACCCGGCCTTTGTGATCAAAAGCCCATTGGCAACTAACGACATTATCTGAATAACTGCTATAAAAATGGCAGGAATTAGCATTAATGCTGCCGGTGTTGGAAATCCGCTCATAATCGTACTCGGAGAACTGGGGAATTCCGATCAGACCGGGGGAAATATAGGCGTCCGTATAACCGTCAATCAGATTGGAAATCTTCTCCACCCAATTTAAAAAATTAGGCAAGCAAGCATCATAATAACCACCGCAGGAAGGTTCGTTAGCCAGTTCCCAAACCAGAATCTGAGGATTCTTGCCGTAGCGTTCCAGCATCCGCTGGACATGCCGATAGTAATTTGATCCGGGCCGGGCAGCCTCCTGATACCAGTTTACCGGATCTTCAATAATTGGGGCAAAGTCTTCTAAGGCAACTATAAATTTAACATCTTCCGGAGCATTCCGAAGTACTTTTTCCAGGCTGACATAAGCGTCAATTCCTGTCTCGTATCCCCAAATCCGTACTATTTTGGTGGAACAATCGGTCGAGAGCTTCTGTAAGATTGAGCTAATATCCTGTTCTTCCATTTTTGCCAAATGGTGAATATTAAAGCCGAATAAGGCTCCCGAGCCATTTTGGGCGAAGCAGGGTTTGGTTGCCAATAAACCAGCCAAGAACCAAAGTACGACTAGCCCCCCTAGTTTTTTCGATAATTTTACTTTTTTATTAGCCATATACGTTATTTTACCTTATAGGACGTTTTATTTCAACATGATCTAAGCTAGGGCGAAATCTTAAAAATGGTTACATTTATCCCGGTAATTGTTTGGATTGCTTTAAGAATTATCCAGGCGCTGATTAAGAGCACTAACCCGGTAAAGACCGAAGTAAGGGACTTGGATGCTTGTTCGACTGCCTTTGGGTCTTCGCCGGCGGTAAGATATTGGAAGCCGCCGATAATCAACATAATCAGGCCGGCGAATCCGGCTAAAGGAATGGCAACCCCGATAATTCTGGCAAAGACGACCTCAATATCCTTCAAATCTGCCGGCTGGTCAGGCGGAGTCGACCAATCCTGAGCTAAAGCTGCAGAAAAAGGGAAGAAAGTCAGCAAACACCAACCAGTCACAATTAGTTTTAGAATCAGTCCTTTGTATTGTTTCATTTTTCTAGACTATTTATTAATTCCCTATGGCCAAAAGCCACCCTTCATCTCTTAATTGCGAGATGAAAGGTAGCTTTGTGGCTTTGGTACCCATGCTTTAGCTGTCTGGAACTTGAATATTTCCACGTTAACTACCTGAATAGAACTTAAACGATTCGAAATTAAGCTTAAGAATGCTGACCCCAAAGGCTATCTGGACTAATTGGATGATTGCAAAGCTGCCGAATACGATTACCAATCCGACTAAGGCAGCGGTGATTGTATTGCGGGCAGTTTCCGTCTTGCTTTTGTCTCCGCCTGAAGTAATCCAAAGAATACCTCCATAGAGCAAGAAACCAAAAGCGACAAGGGCTGCCAGGACCATCGCTAAAGAAAGCAGTCCTTTTACCATGCTGGCAACACTGATTTTGGATAGATTTTCCCATCCTTCACCAGGGGCAAGATTAAACGGTCCTGTAAGAGGGTCTTGTGCCATAGCCATAGATACTGAGGTTATCAAAGGCAAAACGCTTAAACCTAAGGCGACTGTAGTTTTGACTATTTTTTTCATCTTCTCACCCCCTTTCAGTATTTCCTTATTAAGGATATAGTTCTAAGGAATAGTTTAATAACTTCTAACCGGTAATTTCAAATTCCTCCTACATCAGAAATTGTCGGAATTGAAAGTTTCATCAAATTAAGACCAAAGATATCCCCGATCAATCTGATTATAGCAAAAACGGAGAAAAGGATCACCAGGCCGATAATCGCATGGGAAACCCTGTCTCTTGCTTCCTGGATATAGCTTTTGTCATGGCCTCCGCTTATCCACCGGTATGCCCCAAGGATGAAATTGGTCATAAAGAAGATTACACCCATAATTAGCAGAGCACTCAGAATTATTGAGATAAGGCGGCTTAAAATCTGAGCTCCTTCACCGCTTCCGGCCTCACCGATAGCCGGGTTGGTAATTTGCGCGTAAGCCGGCTTGAACATTTTTTCTAAGTTGAGGTTGACCATATATTTCCTAACAGTTCTGACGGATTTAAGATGTTAACGCCCAGCATGAAACCGACAACCGAGGCGATAGCATAAGCGGCAACAACCACTACTAAGCCAATGATAGCCTGAGTAAAGCTGTCCTGGGCTTTTTGCATTTTTTGTTTATCGCCGCCGGCGCTCATCCATCCGTAAGCGGCGATAATTAACAGAAATATGAAATAGATACCGGCTCCGATAGTCATTATACCGATTACTAAAGAGATTATTTTCTCTAAAGAAGCAACCGGGTCAGCCAGAAAATCGGTACCGATTTTACCGAAGCCTTGAAAACTGCCCAATGAAGTAGCCAGTAATTTTTGGTTCATTTTAGGACGGTCCGTAAATTTTAGGTGAAATAATCGCTGTCGGATCGCCAAAGACCAGATAGCCAAAAAGGGCGGCCAGGACAAACGAACTGGCGACAATCAGTAAACCAACCAGTGATTGCCAAATTCTGCTCCAGGCTTCAGTAATTTTTTCCGGGTTACCGGCGGCCGACATAAAACCGTAGCCGGCGACGATCAGATTAATGAATGAAAAGATGCCGGCGACAACAACAGCTAATTTCAGGATGTTGTTTAATAAGGTGACCAATCCTTCGCCGCTGGTGCCAGTATATGCCGGGTTTAGGGTTTCCCAAGGATTAGTGACGGTGCCGATTGAGTCGTTGGCTAACAGGTGTTTGACCATTTTTTTATAAGCTTTATAGACCGGGATCAAGGATATTCAGACCGGTTACGACGCTGATAATTTGGATAATCCAGTAAGAGCCGATTATGATTAAGAAACCGATTATGGCCGTCGTAATCGCCTTGCTTCCTTGACCAACCCCTTCTTTGGCTCCTTTGCCTGCACTCAATATAACCCCAAATCCGCCCCCGATCAAGAGGAATAAAAGCAGGACGCCGGCGAGAATATAAATATTCGGTAAAAGGATCGAGATTAATTCGCCCACTGAATTAAACGGGGCGTTGAAGGCGGTTCCGATATCGAAAGCAAAGGCAATATTTGTCATTTCTCTTAGTTATCAATTACATTTATGAAAACGATTGACCAATCTCATGATAGCAAATGCCGGGATGTTTTTGCAACTCAGCCGGCATTTCGTTATACTAAGAGACCGTGGATATTAAAACTTACCTGGCTCGTTACCGGCAAGCAGCGGACGTCTTTTTGGACAAATTTTTCCAGCAGGAAAAAAGAAAAGCCGCTAAAGTGTCACCTCTTTGTGCGGAGGCAGTCGGAATTTATGAAAAATTTGCTAAAGGCGGAAAAATGCTTCGGGGTGCTCTGGTTTGTCTCGGATACAAATCAGCCGGTGGAAAAAATCGATCAGCGATTATTGCTCCTTCGGTTGCCGTGCAAATAATACACTCTTTTTTGTTAATTCATGATGATTGGATTGATAACGACTTGATGCGTTATGGCAGGCCAACAGTTCATAAACAGTACGAGCAGATCCATCGGGAACGCTTTAAGAAAAGCGATCCGAAGAGGTGGTCAGGTGGAATGGCTTTTGTATTGGGTGATATTGGTTGTTGGCTAGGCCACCGATTAATTTCCGAATCGGATTTTCCGGCCAAGCGCAAAATGACAGCGATCTCTCTTTTATCGGATCACTTGATTAAAACAGGTTTCGGTGAATTTTTAGATATTACCTATGATTTAGTTCCTGGTTTTGCTTGGAATGAAGTAATTAAGATCCGGAAATTAAAAACTGCTTATTATACTTTGATTATGCCTCTTGTAGTTGGAATTAGTTTAGCAAGCGCCAGCCAAGAAAAAATTAAAGCAGCTGAAAAATATGGTTTTCCGGTTGGTATTGCCTTTCAATTAAGAGATGATTTTCTTGGGCTTTTTGGTGACGAAAAAATAACCGGCAAGTCAGCTAGTTCGGATCTGCGGGAAGGTAAAAAAACATTGATTGTTGCCAAAGCTCTGGAAGTATTAAACGGAAATGAAAAAAAGATACTTGAAAAAGCTTTAGGAGACAAAAATTTGACTGAAGAAGGAATTGAAAAAGTGAGAATAATTATTAGAAATTCAGGAGCGGTTGATTATTGTCAAAAGTTGGCCTGCGATTTAGTTATTAAAGGTAAAAGAGCAATTCCGGAATTAACTTCTGATTCAAATTTGAGTGAAATTTATTCGAGCCTTGCGGATTATATGATTAACAGGGAGAAATGAGTCAAAGCTTCAAGTTTCAGATATTAAATATTCGGTCGAGGATGATCGAAAAAGCAATTCGGGGTAATAAGAAAGCACAGGGATTGATTTATCGTCGTTATCACAAGCGGATATTAAACTATATTTTATCGCGGGTTCAGAGTTTGGAGGATGCTGAGGAGATTCTGCAGGAAACCTTTATTTCTGCTTTTGAAGCCTTGCCTTTTTATTCCGGTAGATCTTCCTGGCTGACGTGGATTTGCGGTATTGCCAAACATGAGATCGCCGATTTTTACCGGAAGAAGAAAATTAAGACGGTCGTTTTTTCTCTTTTCCCTTCTTTGGAAATCTTTGTCAGTAAAGCTCTGGGTCCGGAGGCAGACCTGGAAGAGAAAGAATTAAAGAGAAAGGTATTAAAAGTTTTACGGCTTTTGGCCGAAGGATATGCTCGTATATTGCGACTAAAGTATATGCAGGGGTTTTCTGTTCGGGAAATTGCCCAAAAGTTCGGAGAAACGGAAAAAGCGATCGAATCAAGGTTGACCCGGGCGAGGAAAGCCTTCGCTCGTATCTATGTCAATATCGACCGGGGAGGTTAAAAAAGAGATTTCTTTCTTAAAAGAGTTGGTCTTATTAGTGGGCTTTAAAGAAGCCTATTTTTTTTTGAAAAACATTTTAGGAATGATAATTCATCCGGAAATAACGACTGCCAAGATTCTTTCCAGAAAAGATCTTTCCCAAGCTTTTTTAGTTTTCGGATTACCTTTTAACCTTTGGTTTTTGCTTCTCAGTTTCAGTCTTATAATTTGGCTTTTAGTCCGGCCGATGGGGCTGGCTTCTACTTTGGGTATAAGGTTATTTTTGCTTTCTGGTTTTTTGTTATTCGTTTTAACTATTTATTACTTTTATTGGGTAATCAAGTATTTAAGACGGGTTAATAAATTCCCTAAGGGGTAATTTAAATAATGAAGGAAGCCATGACGATGCCACCTGGCCTTGCGGCAGCGATTATGACAGTGGTGTATCAAGAGAATGGCGATATGCGACTGAGGTACCAGACGGGATCGCGGATTCGTCCTATTAAGCCGAATCCGGTCACAGCACCGCCAGGGTTACTGGAAGCTTGCGAAGAGGCAGTTAGGGCTGTGGATCTGGAATTCGAAGTTACGCCAGAGTGGGAAGTAGTGGCGCATGCTCTCGGTTATTCGGATTATCTGTCTATCACAGGAGGCAGTGATCAGGTTCAGGGATGTCTGGAATCAAGCCCGAATGGGATATTACCCCGTCTTCTTCTTGATGAAGTAAAAGAGGGAAACGGACGGAAAGTGCCAGTATCGCGGCCGTTTATTCCCAGAGGCAGAGTAGTAACTCCGCTTCGGTATGCCTTCGAGCTTTATGCCGTCTACCAGACGATTGTTGATAGCCGGGCCAATGAACTGGGTTTGGTTGAGATAACGGTTCTCTATCCATCTGGTCGTAATGGCAGGGAAGAAGCGAATCCTGACAGCCTAGTAAGTAGTGTCAGGTTAGTCGGAAAATCGGCCGCGATTTGTATTCTGCATCAAATTGAAGGTATGTGTGCAGCGGCTGAGGAAGTTGGACGGCCGGAAGATTTGGAGTTTTTAGGAAAGGTTCGTTCTTGGAATTGGGTTGCTATGGATTAAAACTTAATTTGAAGTTAAATGGGAAAAGAATACAAAGCGACAGTTATCTCGCCGGCGACAATCGCCTTTATTAAATATTGGGGTTGGTGGCATAAGGACTTAGTTTTACCCAACAACGACAGTATTTCCATGACGATGGATAAGTGCCTGACTACGACAACGGTTGAATTCTCGCCTAATTTTGAAAAAGACCTTGTTAAAATTAAGTTTTTCGGTCAGAAAGAAAAGACTGCCGAAGGTAGCCATTTAGAGAAGGTACTGGCCCAAGTTAACCGAATAAGAAAAATGGCTAATATCCATTTTCCCGTTAAGGTTGTTTCTCATAATTCCTTTCCTTCCGATGCCGGAATTGCTGCTTCTGGTTCGGCTTTCTCGGCTCTGACTGTGGCGGCAACTGCTGCCTTGAGTTTAAACTTATCAAAAAAAGAACTGTCGATATTAACCCGTCTGGCCGGTTCCGGATCAGCTTGCCGTTCAATTATTGACGGTTTTGCTTATTGGCAGAAAGGGAAGGATTCAGAAACCTGTTATGCCTACCAGTTGAAAGATGAAAAATGGTGGGATCTGGTCGATATCGTTGCCGTAGTTGATACCGGGATTAAGGAATTTTCTTCCCGCACCGGCCACCAATTGGCAGCCATCAGTCCTTATTATCGGGCGCGGCTTAAGGAACTTCCGAGCCGGATCAAACGGGTAAAACAGGCAATTTTGAGTAAGAATTTTCAGACATCAGGAGAAGCAATTGAGGAGGAAGCAATTTCGATGCATATAGTGGCCATGACTTCGCGCCCGCCAATATTTTACTGGAATCAGGGGACAATAGAAATTATTCAGGTCTTGCGACAGTGGCGCAAAAAAGGACTATTTGCTTACTTTACGATCGACGCCGGTCCTAATGTTCATGTAATTTGTCAGAAAAAAGATTACCAGGAAGTAAATAGACGATTGAAAAAGTTAAGTCAGGTATTATTTACGATTATTAATCGACCTTGCAAGGGAACGAGATTAGCTCATAATCATATTTTCTGAGTTCGATAATGTCATGATATGCATAAATTGATTTTGATTAAACTTGGTGGCAGCCTGATTACTGATAAAAGTAAGCCTTTTACCGAAAAGAGTTTGGTGATCAAACGTCTTGCCGGGGAGATTTGTCAGACTAAACAACGGTCAAAAAAATTACTGATTATCGGTCATGGCGGCGGTTCTTTTCCGCATGTACCCGCGCTTAAGTTTAAAACCAACGAAGGCGTGATTGGAAAAAGCAGTTTTCGGGGAATTGCCGAAGTCCAGGATGCAGCAGCAAGACTTAACCGGATTATTGTCAGAGCGTTCTTACAAAAAGGCGAGAATGCTATCTCTTTTAGCCCATCAAGCTTCATGATTGCCAGTAATGGACAAATTGAAGATTCTTTTTTGTGCCCACTTTTAAGAACATTGGACTTTGGAATGTTACCGATTGTCTATGGGGACGTGGGTTTGGATCTGGAAATGGGCTGCAGTATTTTGTCGACAGAAACGATTCTTAATCATTTAGCAACAAGGTTAAAAGATAAATTTAAGGTGGAAAAGGTGATTTATGCAGGAATTACCGCTGGGGTATATAACCGGAAAGGGCAAACCATTTCTGCCATTCTGCCCGGTCAGTTTAGTCGGCTAAAACGGTGTTTTGGCGCCTCAGCGGGAATTGATGTTACCGGTGGAATGCTGCATAAGGTTGAGACAGCTTTAAAATTAGCTAAATCGGGAATTAAAACATTAATTGTTAATGGGAAAGTTCCGGGAAACTTGAAAAGAGCGATTTTAGGCCAGGAAGTAAAAGGAACAATAATAAACTGAAAAATTACTTTGTCTTTTTGAAAATAATTGGTAAAATAGTTAAAAGGTGAATGCGTATCTATATGAAAAATATTTCTCTTAACCAGGGTAAGATACCTGTTCATGTCGCCATTATTATGGATGGTAACCGGCGCTGGGCGGCAAAAAGAGGCCTAGGTCCGGTTGACGGCCACCGGGTGGCCGCTGAAGAAGCGATCGAACCGATCATTGATCGGGCGGTTGAGTTAGGGGTCAGGTTTATTACTTTTTGGGCCTTTTCGACGGAAAACTGGAAACGGGACAAAGCGGAAATTAAAGGTTTGATGCAAGTCTTCCGCCAGATTCTGTCCCGCAAGATTAAAAAGCTCCACCAAAAAGGAATCCGGCTTAATTTTTTGGGTGATATTTCAAAGTTCCCCAAAGATATTATCAAAAAATTTTTAAATGGAATTAAAGAGACTCACAGGAATGATAAAATTACGGTTACCTTTGCGTTAAATTACGGTGGCCGCCCGGAAATTCTCCGGGCAGTCAAGAAATTAGTTAAAGATCGGATTCCTGTCAGTAAGATCACGGAAGAATTTTTTTCCTCTTATCTTGATACGGCCGATTTGCCTGATCCCGATCTAATTATCAGAACCGGCGGTGAGATGCGCCTGTCGGGATTCTTGCCCTGGCAGTCCGTTTACGCCGAGTTTTATTTCTCACCGGTTCTTTGGCCTGATTTTAGCCAGTTTGAGTTTGATAAGGCAGTTGCTTCTTATCAAAAGCGCGAGAGAAGATTTGGCGGCGGTAAGTTTTTCGTTTACCAGACTAAATAAATTTTTAGGCTACTTGAAGTGTTTGTTAGGAGAAGACATCAATCTTAAAGATCACTCCGACAATTTGAAAGACCCAATAAGAGGCGATTACGATCAGGAAACCGAAAATTGCGTTGGTTAGTATTTGTCGGGCGGCGGCCGCTTTTTTCGGGTCACCGCCACTGGTTAAAAGTTTAAAGCCGCCGATAATCAAATAAAAAAAAAGTCCTAAGCCAGCCAGAGCGTAGGTATAGGGAATAATGGTGGAGATAAGTTCTCCCAAACTTACTTGTAATTTAAAATTTCCTGCGTCAATATCATTATAGGTAGGCAAACTGGCGATTTTCATTTTACAGTCCGGGAATACCCAAAATCTGGACCCCAACTAACCTCAGGATATAAATTGCAAAGATTATCAACAGAAGACCACTAATGGCAGCCGTGAAGAGTTCTTTTCCAGCCTGGATACCTTCAGGATGCCCTGAAGAAGTGATGATTTGGAAAGCACCGTAGAGCATTAATAGGAAAGCGACTCCGCCACCAATAATCATCAATCGGCTGACTATCCAGCTTGCGAATCTTTTAGCATCGGTCGGCAGGCAACCAAAAGCGGTATTGACATAGTATCCCCGATCGTCGCAGAAAACACCGCCTTTATCGCCTTCAGCGCTCACCGGTTGACAGGTACAATCGCAAGTTAATCCGTTAGTGCTGGTAACTGGTTCTTGGTCATAAGCACAACCGTGTGGAGCTAAAACAAAACAGATGGGACCAAGACCTACCGCGGTACAATTGCCCGCTGAGGGTTTTTTGCAATCGCAAGTTGTACAGCTTTCGTCATAGACTGCTGTTAGTCCCTTTGGACAGCCCGGGGGTATCACGACGCAGGCTCCTATCATCTGGACCTTGCAGGTTCCCGAGTCAGCCGGTTCATCCGGTTCTGATAAAGATTTACAGGTACAATTACAAGTGTCTTCATCAGTTACTTCTTTATATCCCTCCCCGCATTTCTCTTGAATTGAACACCAGCAGTATTCGTAGCCAAATACTGAAGATCCAAAACAAAAATGTTTGGCGGTACAGGAAGCGGCGATTGTTCCTTTCGGATTAGTTAAAAATAGACCGCCAAGAATGGTGATTATGAGTGCAATTTGAACAGTCAGTTTCATTTTCTCCAGTCTAGCATAATGATAATCTGCTAAGCAAGAGTCGATTAATAGATTTTGTAAGTTGTGCGTTGAATAGCCTAATGGTATACTTTTACTTAAGAATGAAACCTCTAAAGATACTGCTTTTTCTAGGTTTGGTTATCTCAGTTTTCAGTATTTTATTTACCAGTAATTTTAATAATGATTCTGTTTTTGCCGCGACTTGCGATGATGCTAGCTGTGAGACGATTGAGGAATGCCAGCGCAAGAAAGAAGAATGCGGCGAGATTTGGGGACTTTATGATGTTGCTAATGAAAAGAACAAAGAAAAACTAGCCGGTTTAAAAGCTCGCCTTGAGGATCTTAAAAGAATGATGCAGGTAGCTGAGACTGAGATAGACAGGCTGGCATCGGATATTGTCGAAAGAGAAACGGTTTTACAACATCAGGAAGAAGTTTTTAACCTCCGGGTGCGTAGTTACTACAAACGCAGCAGCCAATACTCTCCGCTGTTTTTACTGCTTTCGTCGACCACCGCTTCTCAATTGACGCGCGAGCTTTCTTATCGCCAAGCGGCCACTAACGAAGACAAGGAGGCAATCATTAAGATTTCTCAAAATCTGGTACAGCTTCATAGTGATAGAGATAAGTTAGAAAACAATAAGGCTTGGTTGGCCAAGACACGGATTGAAGTTGATAAGGCGACTCAATTTTTGGGAGAAGAAGTTGAAAAAACCGAAAATTATCTCGGGGCCATCAAAGGTAAGATTGCCCAATTGACGGCTAAGCAGCAATCTTTATTGGCCGCCAGGTCAGGAACGTTTACCACCAGTGTCGGCGAGGTTCCTATCAGTAACATTCCCTGCAGCGGGCCGCCGGGAAGTCCGGCCTATTGCGATCCGGGCGGTGGCGATTGGTTTGCCGCCTTTTCTTTCGGCGCTTGGACACACCGGAAAGGCATGAGCCAATACGGAGCTAAAGGCCGGGCCGAAGCCGGTCAAAGTACTGACGATATTCTCAGACATTACTATAATCAGACAGCGGTTGGTAAAGATACCGGCGGGACGATTCTGATTGATGGCTACGGTGCCCTGGATTTTGAAAATTATTATCTTTTCGGTATTGCCGAGATGCCTTCAAGCTGGCATCCGGAGGCCTTAAAAGCCCAGGCAATTGCCGCCAGAAGTTATGCTTATCGTTATAAGGCTGAAGGGAGATCGATTTGCACCAGTCAATCCTGTCAAGTTTTTAATAAAGGTAAAGCGGATAATCCGCCGGCCCAGTGGCGGCAGGCAGTTGAGGCGACTCGGGGACAAGTAATCGAAGGTGTTACCACCTTTTATTCATCGACCGCCGGTGGTTATTTAACGACCTCAAGTTGGGATACGGTTGATGGCCAAGGCGGGCCAGGTTTTGCTTCGAGAAGCTGGGAAAGCAAGGCCGGATCGCCTTGGTTTTACAGTGGCTGGTTTACCCAAAATTATCCCGCTGATTCAGCTAAATGTAACCGTTCCCATCCTTGGTTGACGAGTGAAGAGATGGCTGATATTTTAAATGCCTGGCAGGTTTTAAGAGATGTGGGTAATGATGAGCGAATTTTGCCGGTAACGATTAACCAATGCCCGATCGGTGGAGTTGACGGAAACCCTTATACGCTAGAAGAGCTTAAGAATAAAGCCGGCAGTCTAGGTGGAGCTTTTACGGCTGTTTCTTCGGTCACGATCAATTATGGAAATAATGGCGAGACGAATTCGCTGGTTGTAAATACCAATAAAGGATCGGTTACTATTTCCGGGTCGGAATATAAACAGGCTTTTAATCTGCGCGCCCCAGGCTATATTGCTATTCGTAGTCCTTTGTTTAATATTGAGAAAAAGTGATAAAATTTAGAAATTAGAGTTTATAATTAGCCTGAAACAATATGCCTGATGTTTTTATTGCTTCTCCAGATAATCGCAATGCTCAGGTTTTACCGAATCCGTCACCGGAAAGTGAGCTTGAGAGGATAAAGAGAGACAGGGTCGCTCATCCTCTCTCAGCTTTTATTAGTGCGCCTAAAAATTGGAGTTTTGAAACTCAGGAAAAAGACGAAGAGATCATTCTTATTCTCCGGAATCACTGGATAACTAATATCGGTTGGGTTGCTCTTAGTGTACTGCTTACGGTTTTACCCGGATTTTTGCTTATTCTCTTGCCTTTTGGTTTTCTTCCCCTAAGATTTAAGGTAATGGCTATTCTACTTTGGTACTTATTCTTAGGAGGATTTATTTTTCAGCATTTTTTGGGTTGGTTTTTCAACGTCTTCATTATTACTGATGAACGGATTATCGATTTTGATTTTTATGGTTTGATTTATAAAGAAATATCCGATGCCAAAACCGAAGATATTCAAGATGTGACTTATAGGGTCGGCGGGTTCTTAAGAAATCTTTTTAATTTTGGTGACGTTTTTATTCAGACAGCGGCCGAACAAGCCCGTTTTGAATTTTACAATGTTCCCGATCCGGGTCGGGTTGCTAAAATATTGCGCGAATTAATTAGCGAAGAAGAAATTGAAAAATTAGAGGGAAGGGCGAGATAAAAATAATGCCTGAGAGTTTTTTTACCCAGTTAATTAACCAGCTGACCGGTCTCCGTCTGCAAGTTTGGAATCTGGTTAAAATTGCGATTTTAATTGGCCTTTTCTTTTATATTGGGTTTTCCGTGATGATCGTTAGGCAGGTAGGTTTAATGGGACGATCTCTGAATGGCAAATCCCAAGGTCCGTTAAAAACGATTGCCTGGCTGTATTTTTTGGCTACTATTATTGTTTTCTTGCTTGCTATGATTTTACTTTAACTTTAAGATGAATCGATACCAAATCGAGATCGGTAAAATTGTCGGAACTTCAACTGGTTTCTC
The DNA here is from genome assembly GCA_035529595.1 of Bathyarchaeia archaeon. Classification (GTDB taxonomy): domain Bacteria; phylum Patescibacteriota; class Microgenomatia; order PFEM01; family JAFGMK01; genus DATKWK01. The sequence continues at coordinate 64,591 of DATKWK010000017.1, read as the reverse complement.
TTGGTCTCAAGTCCATAGTTTTCTTCCCGATGAGGAAATAAAAATCAAGAAGCGCGGTCAGCTATTGGCAGCTATCTCTCTGGGGAAAAAGATAACTGGAGATAACCGGGATAAAGAAATGGTTCTCTATGGCCGAGAGATAATCGCCCGTCTCCATGAGGAATATTATGGGGAAGTTGAGGACGGGATTTTAGAACACCTTAAAAAGTCTGTTTTAAAAGTAGCCAGGGAAATTACCGATGGCTTTACGGTGGAAATAGCCGTCGCCGTCTTTTGGGAAGAATTGGTTTATTTAGTAATTTACGGCGCAGGTAAAGCAATGTTAGGGCGAGGTGACTTACTTTCCGTAGTTTGTCGGGGAAGATCGGGAGAACTAAACTCTTCTAGCGGTTATTTACAAGAAGGAGATTTCCTATTATTAGCCAGCAGTGATTTTTGGTTAAACGTTGCCGAAGGGGTGATCAAAGCAGCCTTATCAGGTAGCGGTGTCGAGGAGGTAGCCGAATCCTTAGCGCCAATTGTTTACGGTAAAAAAGATTCGAGCGCTGCGGTCGGTGTTATCGCCCAGATTAAGTTAACAACGAATGAAGCTTCTGACCATTTTAAAGAACCTTTTCTCACTGGGCAGAAATCGCCAGTTATCGATAAAAAAGAAACCGAAAAACCTTCTTCGAAGCCTAAAAAACTCACGGCTTTGGCTAATTTGAAAACAAAATTAGTAATTTCCGTAAAGACTGTTCGGGCCTTATTTTCAAAAAGGATCAGAGGCGGGCAGATATACTTGGGTAGAATTTCTCCTGAGGAACGGAAAAAGAGGTCTTTGCCTTTTTTGCGCATTGGCGTTATCTCAATTTTACTTTTGGCTGCCAGTATTGTTTTTGGAGTAAGACAAAAAAGGACTTTACAGCATAAAACTGAAATCAGAACGCTTTTAGCAGAGATCGAATCGAAAATCAATGAAGGAAAAAATCTCGTTGAACTTAATCCCATCCGGTCCCGTCAATTGTTATCCGAAGCTTGGGAATTGGCAGGCGGCTTTAAGCCGGAAGAAAAAGATAATCAAACAATATCCGGGTTAAAAAAACAAATTGAAGAAACAATGAAGTTACTTTTAAGAGAATATAATTTAGCAGATTTACCTCTTTTTTTTGACTTAGAGATAGTTAAAGAAGGAGGTATGGGCAAAGAATTGGCTTTATTAGGAGATAATTTGATTGTGTTGGATGAGAATAAAGCAGTCTATGGGATTGGAACCGAGAATAAGAAAGGTAAGATACTGGCCGGTGGAGACAGTTTCGAGGGAGCATCTCAGTTGGCAGTTTCGGACGATAAAATATTTGTCTTGACAAAAAAAGGCATAATCGAACAAGTCATTAATGATGATCAACCTCGGGTTATTGTCGAATGGGACCAAACATGGGGAGAAGTAGTGGATCTTAGGGCATATTTTGGTAATCTTTACCTGCTTGATTCAAAGAATGCCGGCCTTTTTCGGTATCCGGTTATTGAGGGCGGTTTTGGTGCTAAGCAATCTTGGGCAAAAGGTAACCAGGATGATCTTGCCGGTTCGGTTTCGATGTCGATAAACGGTTCGGTTTGGATCTACAAACAAGGAGGAAAAATCCTAAAGTTCACCCAAGGTTTTACCGATCCTTTCGGAATTGCCGGTTTAGATAAACCTTTTTCTTCAATAGGGCGCATTTATACCGATATGGATCAAGAAAATCTTTATATTTTGGATCAGGATAACCGGCGAATTGTTGTTCTGAGTAAAAATGGTGAATATCGCTGTCAGTATATTTGGTCTTCGCAAATGCTCATTGACGATTTTGTTGTTTCAGAAAAGATGAGTAAAGTTTGGCTTCTCGGGGGGAGCAAAATATACGAGATAAAGATTAAACAATGATTAATAGGCAATCACAGTTTTTTACGAAAAGAACTTAAAGTTAAATTCATGAAGGTCTATAACCGTCGGGCTAACTACGATTACCAGCTCTTTGAAAGAATCGAAGCCGGTATTGTTTTGACTGGAGCTGAAGTGAAGTCTGTTAAAGAAAACAAAATCAAGATGGAGGAGAGTTTTGTCCGTCTCACTGACGATGGCGCTTATCTGGTTAATGCCCATATACCGCCCTATAAATATGCCGGTGATCAAGATTACGATTCAAAAAAAAGTCGTCGGCTCCTGTTACATAAGAAAGAGATCTTAAGTTTGGCCAAGAAAATGGAAGCTAAGAATTTAACTCTGGTACCGGTGAGTTGTTACACCAAGAAAGGAAGGATTAAGCTGGAAATCGCTTTGGCAAAAGGCAAGAAGAGATGGGATAAAAGGGAGACGATCAGAAGAAGAGACTTGCAAAGGGAAGTCAAAAGAGAGTTAAAAAAGTGAAAATATTGATTTTTTGGCCCTTTTCATATAAAATTAGGTTATCTTGGGGACGAAAGGTTTCGACGGAATCTGCTCTTTAACAACAGCAAGCACACTTTGATTCTAAGTGTTAAAACAGGATCAATAGATAAATGTCAACAAGAATGTTGATCGCGGATATGCCGATAGTGGTGCGTATGCTTACGTATATGCCTAGCTCAGGGCATTGATGCTGTCCGCAAGGTTCTTTCCTGGTGGAATCTGGCGGGCATGAATGAAGCCAGGATACAATCCCGCCGGTTTGGCTAAACTGGCGGAACCAAGTCTTAAATAGCCTTAGCTTCAATATTCCCGTCGGCTGGATCAGATTGAAGCGAAAATTAAAGGTCGACTAAGCTTGTAGAAGTTGTTAAAAAGTAATTTCGGACCCCGGTTCAAATCCGGGCGTCTCCACCTGGAAATTGCCTTGCCTAATCGGTGGGGCAATTTGGTGATAAGATGAATCGATGGGTTGGTTGGATTTTCCTTTTCCTCGTCGGTGTTTAGGCTGCAACAAAGTTGGTCGATATTTTTGTTCTGGTTGTCTTCCGTCAGTTAAGCCACCTAAGGCTTCGGTTTGTCCTTTTTGTTTTCGGTCTTCGATTTATGGTGCCATCCACACGCAATGTCGAGGGGTATTTTCTCTTGACGGTTTGGTGACTGTTTTTAAATATGAAGGAATGATCCAGCAGGCGATTAAAAAACTAAAGTACAGATTCATTACTGATTTGGCTGAAGAAATGGTTAACCTGATAATCAAGCATTTTCGGGAAGGCCAAGGCAGATTTTTCCCCAAATTTGACGGTAGTTGGATTTTAACACCGGTTCCGCTTTATTTCCGAAGAGAAAGATGGCGCGGTTTTAATCAAGCACAAATTTTGGGGGAGAAAATAGCCGGGATGTTGAATTTAAGATTTAATGGTCAAGTCTTGATACGGCGTAAATATACCCAGCCGCAAGCAGAGATTAGAGAGATAAAAGACCGGTATGCTAATATTCGGGGGGCTTTTAAGATCAACCCGATTTTAAAACTTAGAATTCCCAATTCAAAATTTATCTTATTTGATGACGTTTGGACAACTGGTTCAACTATTAAAGAGTGTGCCCGGGTTCTCAAAAAGACTAAAGCTGTTAGAGTTTGGGGGATGACAATGGCTAGGTAAATATAGGTTTGCTATAATTAATTTATTGGAGGAGTCGCATAGTTTGGTCCATTGCGTCGGTTTGCTAAACCGATGAGCTGAAAGGCTCACGTGGGTTCGAATCCCACCTCCTCCGCAATTTTAGCCCCCGGTATTTTAAGATACGTCAAAGTTTGCATAGGGAAGGAGCTGACCGTTTCTTAGAGAAAATATTGGGAAAATAAACTCTATTTTTGGAAGGGTGGCAGAGCGGTTTAATGCGCTGGTCTTGAGAACCAGTGTCCTGTAAGGGACTCGCGAGTTCGAATCTCGCCCCTTCCGCTGGTGTTTTACGAAGTTTGACTTTAATCCTCAGGGTCGGGAAAAACTCCTGCTTGCCTTTTTAAAAATTATTGTTTACACTAAATCAAGGAGGGCTGATATGGCGGCTGAAAAGAGAGCTTCAGTCACAACTCTTAAAAAGGAAAAGATTGAGACAGAAAGAGGGGTCAAAAGAGAATTGCTTTTAACTTGGAAAGCGCCGGTCAGACCCTTTAAAAAAAGAAATAAGGAATTTTACTCTACTGCCGTAGCAATTGCCTTTCTCTTCGGCGTTATTCTGTTTTTTTTGAAGGAATGGTTTCTAATCATTGCCATTATTGCGCTTTTATTTTTTGTTTATATTCTTTCCACCGTTCCACCTGAAGAAACTGAACATCAGATTACTAACAAGGGGATCTCCACAAGCGGTAAAAATTACAGCTGGGATGAATTAGGAATCTTTTGGTTCGGCGAGCAATGGGGAGAAAAAGTTCTCAATATCAGGACTCCCTTTCAGTTTCCCGGTACCTTAATTCTTCTTTTAGGTATGCAAAAAGAAGAAGAGATAAATCGGCTTCTTTCCCGCTTTTTAAATTATGAGGAAGTTAAACTAAGTTGGCTTGAGAAAGCGACTAATTGGTTATCGACGAAAATTCCTCTTGAAAAACCCTCTTCACAATAATTCTTATAGAGATAGTTTGCTAAATGCAGCTAATTTTGACTAATTTTTTTTACCCCGTTTTATAAGCTCAAAAATTGAAAAAAAAGGCTATTACGTTTGATCGGAAGTTGGCGATGATATTTTTTATATCTCTATTTATAATCGAGGGGATATCTTTCTTTGGAAAGATTGAGTCGTGCGTGATAGAATAAGGATAAATTGCGCGCCTGTAGCTCAGGGGATAAGAGCGTCTCCCTGCGGAGGAGAAGGTCAGAGGTTCGAATCCTCTCAGGCGCACTACAAATTGATGTAAATAATCAATCGAGATTAGTATTTGTTTTTGACGAATGGAGAGGTGCCGGAGTGGTTTAACGGCCAGCTCTCGAAAAGCTTGGGGGAAGTAATTCCCACGCGAGTTCGAATCCCGCCCTCTCCGCAGAATCAAATTTGATTAAATTATGAAGAAATTATTCTTTGTTATTGTATTAATGTTTTTATTAATAATGGGGTATGTTTTGTTAAAATACGCTTTACCTGGTCAAGTTTGTGGAAAACCACCCCAATGGTTTAAAGAATGTTTCCCAGGATATCAATGTAAGTACCCTTATTCTTAACTGGCATAGATACAGACCGGGGGATATGTAGGAAATAGGTTCTGACAGCGTTAATGGTTCGCCGCCTGGTAATAAATTTTTAAAGGAGGGAAATGCAGCTGACTACCGTGATTGATACTTTCTTACCTGAAGAAAAACTGACGGTCAAAGCCAGACCGTACTTTAATCATTCGGTGGAATTTAAAGGTATTTACTCGGCTAAGGACCGGGCAAAAATGCTTGAAGCGGTTGGTTCGAATGTCTTCTTTTTTCCTTCGGAGATGATTACCGGTGGTGATTTTTTATCAGATTCGGGCACAACCACAATGACGAATGAGCAATGGGCAGCTCTTCATTTAGGCGACGAGGCTTATGGCTCAAACAAAGGTTATTTTTTACTGATGAAACAGATCAAAGAAACCTTTGGCGAGATGTTTTTTAACCACCCCACGGCCAATCGGCCGAACGCTTTTATTTTTCATCAAGGCAGGCCGAGCGAAGATGCTCTTTTCACTGCCTTAGGCAGACTTGGGACAGGCCTGGCCATTCCCAGTAATGGGCATTTTGATACGACCGAGGCCAATATTGAAACTAACAAGATACAAGCCCTAAGTCTTTTTTCTTCCGAGTTATTAGACCAGAATTCCAGTTCGCATTTTAAGGGTAATATGAACCTAGTCAAATTTGGAAGGCTTTTGAAAAAGATGCGCCATAAAATACCACTCGTTTATTTGACGATTACCAATAATAAGGGCGGTGGCCAGCCGGTTTCAATGGAAAATATCAAAACGGTTTCCGAGCTCTCGCATAGATTCGGAATTCCTTTGTTTTTTGATGCCTGCCGTTTTGCTGAGAATGCCTGGTTTGTTAAGAAATTTGAACGGGGTTATAAAAATAAGAAGATCAGTGAAATTGTTCAGGAGATGTTTTCCCAGGTTGATGGTTTTACGATAAGTTTTAAAAAAGACGGGTTGGCCAATATGGGCGGAGGGATCTTTCTGAAGGACGGTGGATTGTTTGTTAAAAAATATCCACGGCTTCCCGATGCCTTGATGAATTATCAAATTATTAAAGAAGGCCACCCCACCTACGGCGGGCTTTCAGGACGGGATATTATGACTTTATCAGTCGGATTAAGGACGGTCGTTGGGGAAAAATATCTTGATTATCGGATCAATCAGATTCGAGAGTTCGGCGAAGGTATGCGGCAACAGGGTGTACCGGTGCTAACCCCGATTGGCGGCCACGCAGTTTATTTGGATGTAAACAGATTTTTTGCCGGCACCAAAATGAAGCCTGATGATTTTGGTGGGATTGCCTTTACTGCCGTTCTGTTAGCGGCTTATGGCCATCGAGCTTGTGAACTGGGCTATTTTGCTTTTGGTTCGTATGATCAAGAAACCGGAAAAGAGACATTTCCTGAAGTTAACTTTGTCAGGTTTGCGGTTCCCCGGCTCCGTTATGAGAAACAAGATTTGGATTCGGTGGTTGAAGCGGTCAAGAATTTATACAAGGAAAGAGATAAAATCCCACCCGTTGATGTCGTCTATGGGCGCGATTTGCCTTTAAGGCATTTTAAAGCTAGGTTCAAACTTAGACGGCAATAATATAATATCATCAGTCTAAAATATGAAACCTATTATCCTTGCTTCTGCCTCACCCAGACGAAAAGAAATTTTAAAAAAACTTGGTTTGAAGTTTAAGACAGAAGCCAGTAACTACCAAGAGGAAATGATAAGAGATATTAGTCCACGGAAGCTTGCTAGATTACTATCACTGGGAAAAGCAAAAGCAGTTGCCAAGAATCACAAAACCGGATTAATCATTGGTGCCGATACTTTTATCATCTTAGGAAAACAGTTATTAGGCAAGCCGGATACGGCGGTGGAAGCAAAGAAAATGCTTGAAAAAATCGGGGGAAGAACTTTGTCGGTAATTACCGGCTTTACCATTATTGATACAGAAAGCGGTAAAACGGTTTCTGATTTGGCGGAAACAAAAGTTTATATTCGTAAACTGACGGAAGCAGAAGTCGATAATTATGTTAAGAGCGGAGAGCCGATCGGAAAAGCCGGTGCTTTTGCTATTCAAGGCTTGGGGGCATTGATCGTTGAAAGGATCGAAGGGGATTACTATAATGTCATCGGTTTGCCTCTCTGTTTACTGGCCGAGAAGCTCAAACAATTTGGAGTTCGTATCCTTTAATTCTCGCGCCTGTAGCTCAATGGAAAGAGCGTCTGCCTCCGGAGCAGAAGGCTAGAGGTTCGATTCCTCCCAGGCGCACTTAATGAAAAATAAAAAAATAACACCCGGTTTGAAATTGGAAGGACAGAAGAAGGAAAAAGCTAAACGTGAATACTCAGCCGGCGGTGTTGTCTACAAAAATGACAGTAATCAATATCTCTGGTTAGTTTATCAGCCAAAAGCAACCGAAACTGAACCTTGGCGAAAAGGAAGGTGGCAGCTTCCGAAAGGCTGGATTGATCCGGGAGAAACCAGCCTTCAGGCGGCGATCAGGGAGACCGGAGAAGAAGGTGGGGTGGAAGTAGAGGCTCTTGAAAAGATTGATAAAATTACGATTTTTTTCTATAACGATCAGAAACAGAGAGTAGTCAAGGAAATTGTTTTTTATTTAATGAGGTGGGTAAAGGATACGAAAACCGGTCCTGATTCGAACGAAGTGGAAAAAGTTCTTTGGTTGACTTTTGACCGGGCAAAAGCTAAGTTAACCTTTGACTCAGAGAAAGAAATTTTGGAAAAAGCAAAAAAGATATCGGAGGAAGGAAATAAACGGCTTCGCTTGTTTTAGATTGATAAAAAATTGAAAAGGTGGGTTCGCATAGTGGACTAGTGCGCACGCTTGGAGAGCGTGTATGGCTGAAAGGCTATCGTGGGTTCGAATCCCACACCCACCGCCAAACTGGTAAAAGCGGAGCTTGATTCGCCCTGTACCGTCTGGTACAGGGCTTGACAGCTGATTTCAAAAGAGGTAAAAAACAAGATTCTCGCCATAAGGAGGTTATAATTTTAAGCATGAAATTAATTAAATTCATACCTAAAGAGACGAAAGTAATCGCTTTTGATTTAGGAGGAGTGCTTTTCAAAAATGATCCCGAAGGAATAACTTACCGTTCAATTGCCAAACAATATAAACTCAACTATGAGGACGTTAACAAGCTTCTCGCACGAAACTACGAAATCTTTCATCAGGGAAAGATAAGCGAGAAGGATTTTTGGGCACCATTAATAAATAAATACCATGTTTCTCTCGAACAATGTAAAAAATTTTATCGTAGCTCGGTTGCAATCAATCTGCCAATGTTTGATTTTCTTAAAGCGGTTTATAAAAAATATGATTGTTATACCTTAAATGACGAACCCCGGGAATGGATGATCTATAGAGTAAAAAAATATCATCTGAAACAGTATTTTAAAGGTTTCATTACCTCTAGTTTTTATGGTTATACAAAGCCTGATAAAAATTTATATAAAATCTTTATCCGAAAAGTTAAAGTCAAGCCATCAGAGATATTTTTTATAGAAGATAGTAAAGAGTGTATATTAACGGCAAAGAAAATGGGCATGAGGACATTTCATTATAGGTAAAATAAAATGATAAAATATGGTTACAGCGAAGCACCTGCCGGCATTGCTAAGTAAAGTATTGAGTCATGAATAAAAAACGGACAATTACACTCTCAATAATTCTATTTATCTTCGTACTGATTTTCGCAAGTTTTAACGGATTACCTGTCTCATCCCGGATTGAAGAGCATGGTTGCATTGCTAGTTATCATAAATATTTATTTTCAAGAACCTTATGTCAGTATGTAACTTTCGGGCATTGTATAACAACTGACTTCAATAAATACAATGCCGAAATGGAAATCGCTCGTTGTTTATGTGATAAGTATTTAGCTGGGCCAAGTATAGATTTAGAAGACAAAATCCGATCAAAATGTGATTCAGTTGAACCTAATTGTGATTCAAGTATTGAAAAGATCAAGATTGATTTCTGCAACGAAAAAGGTTTTAATTCGGTTGAATGTAGTGAACATTTCAGTAAGAACACTATGCCGAAAGTAAAATTCATTTGCCAAAACAAGGATGAAGTTTTTTATAGAATATTTATTGAATAAGTTTGCAGGTTAAGGCAAACATTATTAATTAACCGTTTTTGTCGGTTTAGCTGTTTGCTATTTGGGTTATAAAAAATATAATCTAAAAAAGGAGGTGATAGTATGAAAGGATTCAGAGGTGATATTGAAAAACAAACCCTAGCTAATAACAATTTCCGTCGGGTGCTTTATACCGGCAAGCATAGTCAACTAGTTTTGATGAATCTCCGGCCGGGAGAGGAAATCGGAATGGAAGTTCATCCGGATAACGACCAATTTTTCCGTTTCGAAAAAGGTCAAGGTAAATGTTTGATTGACGGTAATGAATACCAGGTCGGTGACGGGGTGGCGATTGTTGTGCCGGCCGGCGCCCAGCACAATATCATCAATACTTCCAGTTCGGAAGAATTAAAGCTCTACACGATTTATTCTCCGGCCCATCACAAGGACGGAATCATCAGGCTGACTAAACAAGAAGCGGAGGTTAACGAAGCTGAATTTGACGGGATAACCACCGAGTAAAAGGGATTATACTAAAATAACCGAGTAGTTAATAAACAAAATATCGATGGATTTTGCCTGGATTGTTTTTGCTTTATTATCAGCGTTAACGGCCGCCTTGGTAGCGGTTTTTGGAAAAATCGGGTTAGAAGGAATTGACACCAATACGGCGACTGCAATCCGCGCTGTGGTTATGGCTTTATTTTTAATCGGATTGACTCTGTTTCAGGGAAAATTAGATGAGGTGAACTCAATACTTACAAATAGCAAGGCGTTGACCTATATTGTGCTGAGTGGAATTGTTGGCGCCTTGTCCTGGTTATTTTATTTTATCGCCCTCAAAAATGCTAAAGTCTCTCAGGTTGTACCGATCGATAGGCTTAGTATTGTATTTGCCCTAGTACTGGCTTTTCTGATACTGGGCGAAAAGATTTCTCTGAAAGCCGGCATCGGCGCCGCTTTGATTGTCGTCGGAGGGCTTCTAGTCGCTCTGGGATAAACAGGATGATAGCAGTAAAAGTTCAATTAGCTCAAAAGAACAATTGCCAGAAAGTATCGAAATTATTAAAAATTCTCGATACTGAGAACTACTTTTTTTCAAACCCCAAAGACATTGATCAGTATATAAATAAAAAGCAATGCTATATTGCAATCCAAAATAAGCAAATAATTGGAACATTAATTTTAAGGCAAGAAGATCAAAGTTATGAAATATATTTGCTTGTTTCAAAGGAAAAAGGTGGAGGCCGGGCGTTAATTGAATTCGCAGTAAAGAAATGCAAGCAGGACAAGATTCTGAAACTCTGGTGTTGGAGTTTAAGTAGATATCAAGCAAAAGGTTTTTATCAGAAGCTGGGTTTTAAAGAGTCATTTCTGTTAAAAAAACAGTGGTACGGAGAAGATTGTTATTTTTTTGGTCGCGTAATAGATCTCAAATAAGAGGAACAGAGCTCGGTAGATATACCCGGTTAAAATAATACAAAATTGCCTTGCTAATACGGAAAGTTTAACTTTTATTTTTTGGTCAACTCTAAAGCTATTATGCTCAACAATGAATCAAAACGAATAGAGAGAGTTGAAGAATATCTTCAGGCAAAAATCTTACCTGAATTAGAAAAAAGTAGACCAAACTTTGACAGGCCACATACACTTGCTGTTGTAACCAAGATAAAAGAAATAATTCAAGGTTCACCCCAGATTGAGGTTGATAAAATCGTTCTCTTGATTGCTGCTTATGCTCACGACTGGGGATATTTTGGTTTGTTCAGGGATGGCCAGATACTTAAAATGGACGATGTTCAGCAGGCTAAAAGCGAGCATATGAGACTTGGAGCGAAAAAAATATCGAAATTACTTGAGGATAAATTATTTTCTTTCTTAACTGAAAGGCAGAAAAAAAGATGTGCGCATTTGGTGTTGGTGCACGATAATCTCAAAGCACTTAAGGATCTTGACGAGTTAATTTTGATGGAAGCTGATACCCTGGGTGGTTTAGACACCAGCTTGATAAAACCGACATTTGATTTTGAATCAAACAGAAGATATATAAAAGGGGTTAAGAAAAAGAGAGGTCCCTTATTTATCACAGACTACGGTAAAAAAGAACTACCAAGACTGATAAAAATGAGGATTGATTACTATAAGGATAAAAAAAGGGAAAATACTATCAAACAACTAGATTTAATTAAAAAAGCTTATGATCAGACGGTTGATCGTTATCAAAAAGAGATTAGTGATTTAGATTTACTACCGGAAGAATTCAAAAACTCACTAGAGTTCAAAAAATTCCAACAGACAAAACATAGTTGTAACAGTGGCGCACCGGATATCAAGAAGTATTTAAATCCGAAGCCGGGAATGAAATTTTTAGATGTTGGAGCAGGTGTAAACTTAGTCAATTATGCCCTCTATAAATGGCCATCTGATTATTACGGAATCGATATCAGTCCAAAACTGGTTCGGGCAACCAGAAAGTGGTTAAAGGGAAAAGATGTCGAAATTGGCGGATTGTTTGCTGCTGATGTCGCTAGGTTACCCTTTACTGATAATTTTTTTGACATCGCCGCAATAATCGGTGTTTTAGAATATTATGATCTTGGTTATATCAAAAAAGCTCTTTTTGAGTTACATCGAGTGTTGAAACCGGGCGGACGGATGGTAGTTGATATGCCAAGTCTAAAACACCCTCAGATACAGACGATGATAAAATTAGAATCGTATCTGGGAAGACCAAGACTCAATCTTCCGACCAGAAAACAATTTGAGGGTAAATTGAACAATTTGTTTTCGGTTGATACAATAAAAGACGATTCTCTAATGATTAAATATTTTGTTCAGACAAAGAAATAGAAATTTTTAAAGTCTATGAATATCAAAAGTAAAAAGGTTATTTGCGAGGACATTAAAGGGAAAAAATATCGGGTTTCAGTTGATAGATTAACTTTCAGACCGTCAGTCTATGGGGTAATAATTAAAGATAATCAGGTGCTTTTGTCAAAACAATGGGATGGCTATGATTTTCCCGGTGGCGGTGTCGATTTGGGCGAAACAATTAAGGATGCTCTTAAAAGGGAGGTGAAGGAAGAAACAGGTCTGACTGTGGAGGTAATCCAGGTTATTTCCTGCGAAAATTCTTTTTTTAAGCTTCCCTTTGTCGGGAAATACGTTCATTCGATTCTAATACATTACTTATGTGAAATTACAGGTGGTAGAATTTCAAAAAAATATTTTGATCAGGACGAAAGAAAATATGCCGATAAACCGGAGTGGATTAGTTTAAATGATATTCCGAAGATTAAATTTTATAATTCCGTTGACAGTCTGAAGATAATTACAGCCGCTAAAGTGTTAAGCCCGAATCGGTAGGTAAGCTTAGAAGAAATAGTAGGTCTGGTTTTATGGAAGGCAAACTTTTATCAGCCAGAGTCTATCCAGAATTTTTCTCCTTTGAGCCAAGCGACAGAGTCATCAATCTCGGCTGTGGTAAAGGTCCCCAGGCAATTGCCTATGCCGGGCAATATCGGGAAATGATCGGCGTCGATATTAATAAAAAAAAGCTGGCGGAATCAAAAGAAGTGATGAAAATTTATGGAGTCAAGAATTACCAAACTATCTGTGCCAATGTTGAAAATATACCTTTGCCGAGCAACTCCTTTGATAAAGCGATTGCCATAGACATCATTGAACACGTACAGAATCCGGGAAAATTGTGCTTTGAAGCCAACAGATTATTGAAAAGGAAAGGAAGATTGCTGGTTACTTTTCCAGCGATGCATGACAAATTCCTTAATCTTGTCTCCAAGGTCAAATGCGTTATCTTAAAGCAAGAAAAGAAAAAAATTCTGACTTCAGGTTGGAATCCTGACGCTCACAATCAAAGCTACCCTTTAAAAAGATGGATTTCTATTGTCGAAAGTTGCGGCTTTAGGCTTGAAAAATCGCGGGCAAGTACCTTATTCCCACCGCTTCACGCTTTTGGTGTCCCCCGGTTTTGGTTTAGTAATAACCTGATCCACCGGATTGACAGTTTTTTTTGCACTCTGCCGGTTTTGCGAAACTACGGACAAGCATTGGTTTGTATTTTTATAAAACAGAAAGATGTTTCTTAAAGGTTGCGATGAGTAATAATTGGTGCAGGACTTTTTATAATATTAATTGCCGTATCAAATAAACATTGCGTTAAATTTGCGGTTAATTTGCGGAAAAAAGGGGGAAAATGGATTGGCAAAAACTGAAAGCAAATCCTGGTCTGTGGCAAAGGTTCCAAGTGCGTAGCCGGATTATTGATCGAACTCGGCGATTCTTTAAAAGGAGGCATTTTCTGGAAGTCCAGACCCCGGTTTTAACCCCAAGACTGATCCCGGAATCCTATCTTGAGTATTTTCAAACCGAACTGTTGGATAAAATGGGCCGTAAAAGGCTGGCTTTTTTGACAACTTCGCCGGAAATGTGGCACAAGAAGCTGCTGGCTGCCGGTTCGGGAAATATTTTTGAAATTACCAAAAGTTTCCGCAATACCGATATCGGCGGCCATTTCCATAATCCGGAATTTACTTTGCTTGAGTGGTACCGGATCAATACCGATTATGGTGAGACTATGGCAGACTGCGAGGAATTAATCCGTTTTCTTAATCACGGTAAAGCCAAGCTGGAATATCAGGGACAGGTTGTCGATATCTCCAAGCCGTTTGAAAAATTATCCGTAATTGAGGCTTTTTCGCGCTTTGCCGGTATGGCTGAAGATGAATTATTTGATGAGAAAAAGTTTAGGAATACGGCTTTAAAAAAAGGCTACCGGATAAAAGATGATGACGATTGGTCTATTATCTTCGAGCTGATTTTACTTAAGGAAGTTGAGCCGAACCTAGGCTATAAAAAACCGGCTCTTCTTTACAATTTTCCCTCCCAATTTGCGCCGCTTGCCAAAACCAGCCAAACGGACTCACGGGTAAAAGAAAGGTTTGAACTTTTTCTTTTTGGTATCGAGCTGGCTGATGCATACACCGAATTAACCGACCCTGAAGAACAAAAAAGCCGGTTTGAAGAGGAAATAAGCTTAAGAAAGAAGATGGGTAAAATCGATTGCCCGCCAGATTGGGATTTTGTCGCTGCCCTAAGGTCTGGCCTGCCGCCCTGTAGCGGAGTCGCCTTAGGGATTGACCGTTTAGTCATGGTTTTTACCGACCAAATCTCGATCGACGAGGTGCTGCTTTTCTCCGGGGAGGAAATCTTCGCTTCTTAAATGATTACCCGATAAATGGTAAAATAGCGCTATGATAAAGGCAGGGAGTATCACTAAAGGTATTTACCTCAAATGGCACGACGAACCGGTTTTGGTAGCGGATAAAGAGTTTTACAGTCCCGGGAAGGGTTCGGCAATTGTCCGGCTGAAGTTAAAAAATTTGAAAAACGGTAATGTTTTGCACGAAGTCATAAAAACAGACGAAATGATAGAGGAAACTGCCGTTGATTATCTAATGGCCCAATATTTATATAAAGACGAAAACCGGTTCGTTTTTATGGATCCCCGCAGTTACGAACAATACCAAGTAGCAGAAAAACTGGTTGAGGACAGCCAGGGTTTAATTAAGGAAGGCTTGGAATATCAGCTCGTCATTTATGAAAATGAGGTAATCGGGATTAATTTTCCGACGAAGATGTCTTTTAAAGTTATCGAAGCCGAAGTTTCAGATAAGGGAAACACGGTCACGGCGGCAACGAAATCTGCGAAGCTGGAAACCGGCATCGTCGTAAAAGTACCCCTTTTTATCCGGGAAGGTGATGTAATTACCATTGACACCGAAACCAAAGGATATGTTGGTAGGAAAAATTAGCCGACGGCCAGCCTTTAAAATTCCCCTTTTACCAGAATATAGATAAGTTAAGATCGTCTGGTTTGAATAATATTTAAGGAACAACCGATAGGTTTGTAAAGGACAGAAGATGGATCAACTGGATGAAATAAGGCAGAAAGTCAATCTCGTAGACCTGGTCGGTGAATATGTCACTTTGAAAAAGGCCGGCCGTAATTTTAAAGCCCTCTGTCCGTTTCATTCGGAAGCCCAGCCTTCTTTTATTGTTTCCCCGGAAAGACAGATTTGGAAATGTTTCGGTTGCGCCAAAGGCGGCGATGCCTTCCATTTCTTGACGGAAATTGAGGGAATGGATTTCGGGGAGGCGGTTCGCTTGTTGGCAAAAAGGGTTGGGGTTGAACTTAAGCCTTTCAGAAGTTCACAAGGCGAGCAACAGAAGCAGCTTTTTTATGAAATCAACCACCTGGCTGCCGAATTTTATCATTATTTGCTGACTAAGCACCCGGCAGGAAAAAAGGCTTTGGATTATATTCTAGGGCGGGGTATCTCTCAGGAGTCGATTAGTCTTTTTAAATTAGGTTACTCTCCTAATATGTGGGACGGTGTCCAGAAATATTTGGTCAAGAAAAAAAATTACCGCTCCAGCGATTTAGAAGCGGTCGGTCTGATTATCAGGGGCGGGCGTTCGGGGTTTTATGACCGCTTCCGGAACCGGCTAATGTTTCCTCTTCGAGACCACCAAGGAAATACCTGCGGTTTTGCCGGTCGTGTCTTGGAAAAAGAAGCCAAGGAGGCAAAATATGTCAATTCGCCGGAAACACGGCTCTACCATAAAAGCCGGTTGTTGTATGACCTCTGGTTGACTCGGTCAGAGATTAAAAAAACGGCCGTGGTAGTTTTAGTTGAAGGAGAACTGGACGCAATCTCTTCATATCAAACTGGCGTTCGAAATGTATTGGCGATTAAAGGTTCGGCCTTGACCGAAGAACAGCTGGTTTTACTCAAGCGCTATAGCCAGAATTTGATCCTGGCTTTGGATGGCGACGTGGCAGGCGATGCGGCGGCCAGAAGAGGAATTGAATTAGCTGATAATTTGGGATTTTCCATTAAAGTAGTCCAAATTAAAGGCGGAAAAGACCCAGATGAAGTTGCCCAAAAAGATCCGGTACTCTGGCGCCAGCTGGTGGCCGAGGCTGTTCCTATCTATGATTATTTCTTGAGCTCGGCCTTAAGTCGTTTTGACGCCAGATCGGCCGAGGGAAAAAGGAAAATTGGCCAAGAGTTTATTCCGGTGCTAGTCAAAATTTCTGACAATATCGTCCGCGGCCATTATATTGGTTTATTAGCGGCCCGGCTTGGAGTGGGGGAAGAAGTAATTATTAAAGAAATTGAAAGATTCAGCCAGAAACCTACCCGCCAAGCAATAACAGCGGCTGTCTTTCCGCCGGCCGATAAGAACCGGTTGCAGGTTTTAGAGGAATATCTGTTAGCTCTTTGTTTGCAAAGCGGAAAATGGAAATTTCTAACCAAGCGGGTATTGAAAAACCTGATCGTCACTCCAGCCCTTTCCCAGATAATGGAAACTATCGGCGTTTATCTTAAAAAATTCAAAACTCTTAAAAGTGACCGGTTGGCGAAGATGCTTCCGCCAGAGTTGCTGGAGATTTTTAATCAACTTTACCTTTATGATCTAGGCGATTGGACTGATGAGAAAGAGAAAATGGAATCGGAAATAAAGAAGATGATTAAAGAGATCGAAAGGGTTAAAATTAAGCAAAGGTTCGGTCAGCTTACCCGGGAGATAAAAGAAATTGAAAAACAAAAAAGAGATCGGACAGCTGAAGACGACTCTGAAATAAGAAAAAAGTTAGCCCGATTGAATGAGGAGTTTCGTGACCTTTCAACTAAATTAGGTGAGATTTGATAAAATAAGAGTAGGAGAAGATTATTATCTGATTTATTATCCAATTATGCCAACAAAAGTCAGCCGCAAAAAGAAAGTTAATGTAACCGCCCTTATAAAGAAGGGGAAAAAGCAGGGTTTTGTGACCCAGGATGAAATTTTGGTTCTTTTTCCCGATGCCGAAGATCGGATCGAGGAACTTGACAATCTCTACGATCATCTTTTGAAAGCCGAAGTGGATGTTTTTGAAACGGTGACAAAGGAGGAAATGGTTGAGGACGAAAAGGCGGCTTCGGCCTTAACGAAAGAGCTTGAGGTTTTGGCGACTTTGAAGGACAAGACAATCACTGATCCGGTAAGAATGTATCTTAAGGAAATTGGCCGGATTTCTCTTTTGACCGCCGTAGAAGAAGTGAAATTAGCCCAGCGGATCGAGAAAGGTTCCGATGCGGCTCGAAAGAAACTGGTTCAATCAAATTTACGTTTAGTGGTCTCGATTGCCAAAAAATACGTCGGTAGGGGAATGGGCTTCTTGGATCTGATCCAAGAAGGGAATCAAGGGTTGATGCGGGCGGTGGAAAAATACGACTGGCGGCGAGGTTATAAATTTTCTACCTATGCTACCTGGTGGATCCGGCAGGCAATCACGCGGGCAATAGCCGATCAGGCAAGAACTATTCGGATTCCGGTCCACATGGTGGAAACAATTAATAAAGTAATTCGGATTTCCCGGAAATTAATGCAACAGCTGGGACGGGAACCGAGCCCTGAGGAAATCGGCGATGAACTGGAATTGGATCCTGACCGGGTCAGGGAAATCTTTAAAATCGCCCAAAATACGACTTCGCTGGAAAAGCCGGTTGGGGATGACCAGGACTCGCTCTTGGGAGATTTTATTCAGGATACTTCTCAGCCGTCTCCCTATGATTCGGCCTCAAAACAACTTTTAAAAGAAAACGTTAACGAGGTTTTAAAGACTTTATCGGATCGTGAGGCAAAGGTTTTAAAGATGCGTTTTGGCCTCAATGGTTCCCGGCCGATGACTTTAGAGGAGGTTGGTCGGGAGTTTGGCGTGACTCGTGAACGGATCCGGCAGATTGAGGCTAAAGCCCTGCGGAAGTTGAAGCACCCCTCGAGGAGAAAGAAGCTGCAAGACTATTTGGAATAATCATGACTATCAGAACAATTCTTGGCTTTGTTGGTTTGCCTTGCGCCGGCAAAGGAACCGATTACCCGTGATTCGCTTCAGCGGGTGGCCGGTGATCTGCGCCAGCGGCTCGGACCAACGGTGTTGGCCCAGAGAGTTTGGCAAAAGATAGTCTCTGCCAAAAGAAAAAAAGCGGTGATTGATAGTATCCGGGGAATTGAGGAAGTCGAATTTTTAAAAGAGCAACCCGGTTTTTGGCTGGTGAGTGTTTCAGCCAAGCCCCGACTTCGTTTTCAGCGAATGATAGCCCGCGACCGGGCAGGAGACCCAACGACCTGGCCGGCTTTTTTAAAAAATGAAGAGCGGGATAAATACAGTGAGGGCAGGAATATTACTGTTTGTCTTAAGGCCGCTGATTTTCAGTTGATTAATAATTCTGCTCCCGAAGATCTCTATCGCCAAATCGAAACAGTTTTGGCAAGGATAGCTATTTCTTGAATTTGGAATAACTTCCCAAGTTTGGTAAAATTGTGCAGTACATTAATATTCCCCGGTAGCTCAATTGGCAGAGCATTCGCCTGTTAAGCGAAGGGTTACTGGTTCGAGTCCAGTCCGGGGAGCCAGTTAGGCGTTACTCTACAATAGCCGTGCTCAATTAGGCTTGCAAAGAGTGGCGTTGGAATTGCTTTCGCTACCTTTTTATTTTTGATTTCAAACTTTTCAAAGAAGATTCCCAAGTAAATTCTCTTAGCATCGAAATTAGACTTCTTGTAGGTCTCGTAGATATTAGAGGCCATATCCATTACCCGAGAAATAACGTCAATATCAATTCGCTGGTTGGTTTCAATATCATGGATTTGTTCCTGTAAGCTCTTAATCTGGCCTTCTAACTCAGTGTGCTTGCGTTTAAAGGCCTCTTTGCTGATAGTGCGGTCAAGTAGCTCGTCTTCAAGCCGATTTCTTTTAATCTCAAGCTGGTTGATGGCGTTTCTTAGGGCCTGCTTATCTTCTTCAATATTTTCTCTTGACTTTTTGACTAATTCTTTGGCTTTGTCAACGATTCTTTGGCTGAATTCTTGAGAAAGTTGTAATTTCTTAAACTCTAATTCTATCTTTTTCTCCAAATGATTCATTTCAATATAGGGCTGCCGACAATCACCGTTTCGCTTGGAACAATGATAATAAGCCTTGACCTTTGGCTTGTGCCATTCAGCATAAATCCTTTTCCTGCAAACCGAGCAATAAGCAAAGCCGTTAAGCAACCAGCGATATTTCCGTCTTCGGCAGGCGTTTTGATTATGCAGGCTAGAAATTCTTTGACAAGTTTTAAAAATGGCAGAAGTGGTTAGGTGAGGATGTTTTCCTTGGTAGGTTCTACTTTTGAATTCAATCTTGCCAAAATAAAACGGGTCATGGAGGACATTATAAAGAATGCTTCTGGATACTTTCTTGCCATTTTTGGACCTCAGGCCCTTTTCGTACATCAAATCAACTAAACTGTCGATAGAGAAGTTGCCTGTCGAATAAAGTTTGAAAAATAAAGTAATTAACGGGCTTCTTTCTGGGTCAACAATGATTATTTTTTCTGGATTGTCCGCTGTTCCCTTATTGTGATTCAAATAGCCTAACTTTGCCCATCCTGGCCACCAGCCGTCCTGGCACTTCTTCTCAAGACTCTTTCTTACCTTTCGGCCTGTTAATTGGCTCTGGAAAGCGTTGACATTAGCCATAATGCCATCAACCAGATTGCCTTCAGGAGAATTATCAATCATTGGTTGGCTGACAGATATAATTTCGGTATGAACCTTTCTTAGTTCTTCCTTGATTGAATAATGGCTAAATGGGTTTCTGGCCAATCGGTCCGTGTCCAGCACAAGTACGATGTCAATGTGCTCTTTTTGGCAGTGAATAATTAAATCTTCAAGGCCATGTCTGCCCTTGGTCGTTGTGGCACTCTTGCCCTCGTCTGTATAAATACCGACTATCTGATAGCCATTATCTTTGGCCCATTTAGAACAAACTCTTTTTTGAACGTCAAGAGACATGCCCTCCCGCACTTGCTCATCGGTCGAGACACGAGTATAAATCAAGCATTTTTTAGATGGCATAGGCTGTGTAGATGGGTTCATTAAATCCCTCCTTTCTGGTAAAACTAAGTTTCTCGTAGTAATTAAACGGAATTTCATAAGGGCTTCCAGTCAAGATTATTTTTATCTGGAAAATATAACTAAGTTCAATCCTAACTTTTGGAATGAAATTAAAGCCCAACTGGCTTAGCATCACTTCTGCTAATAAGGTGGCTGCCTGGTTTAGCTTTGCTTCAATGTCTTTCATTAGTTTTCTCCCAATAAAAAAAGAGGCCTCGCCGAATGGCTTTATCCTCTTATTTCTGTTTCTTTTTATTTCTGTCGACCCGAAGGTCTTATTAAATGTTTTATAACACATTTTAGCCTCAAGTGCAATAGTAATTTTGCCCTATCTAACAAGACTTATTTCCCTTTTTGCTTCGTTTAAATTTTTAAAACTTATGCCTAAATCAGCACTTTGAGGAGTTAAAATTCGGTAAGCCTTTTCCTTAACGAAAGATTCAATCAGACAGTCTTTATAAAAGGTGAGTTTGTCGGGTGTCCTTTGAGGTCTTTTGGCGGGATTAATTTCTTCAGTTGGACACAAGACCTCTGCTATTCGACGTGGTTCTTCAATGAGTTGATGGTTTGCTATTCTGATGAGTTTAACGACAACAAAGATAACAACTAATAAAGAGTAGAGGGGAATAAAAAAAGGAGTGAGGATTATAAAAAAAGTGATAAGGGAACTTTTTAAAGAAACTTTGAAGATTGAATTGAGCATAATGACAGCCTTTTATATTGTATTTAATTACCCCTAATTACATATTTTCATACAAACAGGCTGAATAGTCAAGATGTCAGACTATGCCAATTTCGATACCAGTTGAGTTAGTTTTCTCTATCGACTTAGAAAAGAAAGAAGTTTTGGCTTGCAAATAGTGTGTTTTAACCGTGCCAAAACTACTTCAAAGAGGGTTGAAATAAATAGCCCTGGGGGGTACCGAAGTTACAGAAATAAGACAATCAAACAAAAGTTCGCTAGTTCTCATAGGCCCTAACTGTCTCGAAACTTACCCTGTTTATAATGGCTATTTTCCGTATTTAGCTGGTAAAATAACAATAAGTTTAATTAACATCAATCGAACTTCAAATTATGGCAAAAATTAGACTTGTCGGTATATCAGAATACGCCAAAAAGAAAGGGGTAAGTCGGACCACTATCTGGCGTTATTTAAAGCGAAGCGAGCTCGATTATTATGTTGTCCCAGGTAGTAAAAAGAGGTGGCTCAGACTTAAAAGGCCAAATTTCAAGGAAATGGAGAGCAATGTTCTGGACCAGCTGTTAAGCGTTAGCTCTTAAAATATTCCTATTTAGCAGGCAAATTCACTAATCAGACCTCTATATTTATTAGTCTTCATTTTCAAGATTAATAGCTTGGATAATAATTTTTTTAAGGAAAATGAAACTTATTTCTTCTTTAGGGGTTACATGCAACCGCTTCGTAGAGACATTCTTGGTTTTCGTTATCAAATGATTCCATTCCTACCCATATTTGTCTGTCGCAGTTATTTTCTGTGAAAGAACAAATATTATCGTTTGGAGTTATGCTAACTGATGTTTCTGGCTCAGAGTTATCTATCGGACTGGTAGTGTACAGACAGGATTTGAGTGGTTTGTTGGCAGAAATGGTAAACTCGCTCGAGCTACTAGAACCTTCTGGAACGCCACAGCTTACTTGAAAGGCTTCTGGACTAGAAGTTGGTTGTGGTTCAATCGTGGGTTGAGGATTATCAACGAGCCTGCATTTAAGAGGACCTAAATCACCCTCAAAACGGATTTCAGGAACCATCCCTGGTGGGCAGTGGGCAATTTCTTCCAGTCCTTTTAGCCTTTCTTCTAAATCTGCCACTTTATCTTCTAAATCATCTGTCCTACTGGTAAGACTATCAATTAGAGCCTGTATGGGCTCAATCGCCTTATTAATCATTTTAAGGACTTCTTGTCGATAGGGGAAAAATATGTTTCGTGAGTATCTAAACGAAAAGGCTTCGGCAGGTTTAGTGAAATGTTGCGAGGCAAATATTAATAGGATTATAGAGAAGCAAACTACAAATATTTTTTTCATTTCGTTTTATCTCTTTTATTTTAAATCTTCTAGGAAATCATACTATATCTAAGAGAAGAAATCAAGCCTTTTTCAAGGCCAAATGCTTAGTTATACTTAGTGGAGTTTAAAACGACGGCATACAACAATATGGATGTATGCCTAAAACAAGTAAAGAAACACTAAGAACCTTAGGGAAAAAGGTGCAAAAGTTAAGGAAGCAAAATAATTTAACCCAAGAAGAACTAGCTCACCAGCTAGGTATTTCCAGAGTTTATATGGGCTTCATAGAACAAGGTCGAGAGAGCCCATCTTTAAAGCTCTTAATGAGAATATCTAGGAAATTTAAGGTTAAAGTAGAAGACTTGTTTCATAGATAAAGTAATTTGAGCATAAAAGTGCCAAATTAATTGACTTGGAGATTACTTCTGAATTTCGGTAGCGTTTACTGCCTTCCGAGAGTTGCCCTTACTGCACACTTTGGAATTTAGAGCATAGAAACAGAAAATAAGAATGTTTTCAACGCTTTAACCTGTTTTCTCTCAGAGCGTTTAAGCCAACTATCGCCTCCAAACTAGTCTCCATTGAGCTAGAAGGTGGGAGAGCATAGTGCGTAACTCTTTATCCCGACACATTTTTCTGTTGTCATTCCCGTGCACACTTTGGACTTCGTCACACGTCAACAGCCAACCATCCTCACACCTTTATTTAACGTCGTATTTGTTGCCGACTCCCCGTGAGGCCCCGTTGGTAGAGTGAAGTGGGGTTAAACTTCACCTACAACTAGACCTTGGCTTCTTTAGCCTCTCACACAATGGTGCACTACGACTTCTGCTTAAACAAAAAAAGTCCAACCCTAATTTGAGTTGAACTTCACAATTTCTTGTTACTCCTTGGCAAATACCAAGACTCAAGATTAACTAAATTTTAAGAAAATGAATTGAGGCTGTCAACTAGAAAAATTCACCTCATAATGCATCAATTTTGAGATAAAATTTAAGGCAGGGTGAGTAATATTTTTGTACAAAATGAAAGTACAATAATAATTATACTTTTGGAATCTTCAACTTCTAAAACAGTAAGTAATAAGATATAATTAAGTTCAATTAGCTATGACCAAAAAAATTAGAAAATTGTTGACCTTAAAACAAGCAGCTGACATTTTAAATGTTAGTCCCGCAACTCTAAGGCGATTGGATAACGAAGACCGTTTAAAGGCTGTCAGAATTGGCTCCAGGCGTGGCGTCGGTGATAGAAGATACAGGCCCGAAGACATCGAGAGTTATATTGAAAGACAAAAGAAATAAAAAGAAATAAAAGAATGGCTAATGCTAAATCTGCCTCGAAAGAGACGGATTCCAGAATCATTGTTGACCGCTTGCTTAAAGAGGCAGGCTGGGATATTGAAGATAAAACTCAGGTTACTACCGAAGAAGCTACTAAAGACGGTAGGGCCGATTATCTTCTTTTGGACGCTCGAGGAAGGTCGTTAGCGGTCGTAGAAACAAAAAGATTCAACAAGGACCCGTATTCTGCCAAAGAACAGGCAGAGAATTATGCTAAGGAACTTCAAGCTCCTTTTATTTTCCTTTCTAATGGCGAAGACACCTATTTTTGGGATTACGCTCAGGCAGATGCTCGTCTGGTTGACTCCTTTTTTTCCAGATATGATTTAGAAAGAATTTCCACTTTAAGAAAATATCGCAAGCCGCTTTCCGCTATTCCCATTCCCGATAAATTCTTTTTTAGAGGCAAAGAAATCACTGTCAGGCCTTACCAAAAAGATTCATTAAGAACAATGGATAAAGGAATAGAAGAAAATAAACGACGGATGTTAATAGAAATGGCTACAGGGACAGGGAAAACGCTAGTGATTGCCATGCAAATGAAGCGATTATTTCAGGCAGGTCTTGTTGAGCGAGTTTTATTTCTAGTCGACCGAATCGAGCTTGCCAACCAAGCCAAGGAAACTTTTGATGATTATCTTTCTGAATACCCCTCAATTGTTTTATACGGCGGTAAAAGAAGCAAAGAAGGCCAGATAGTGATTGGTACTTTACCAACGATTCAATCACAAGTTGACTCTTTTACTAGTGGCTATTTTGATTTAGTAGTGACTGATGAGTGTCATCGTTCAATTTACAGCATGTATCGTCCGCTTCTTCTTCATTTTGATGCTATTCATGTTGGTTTAACCGCTACTCCAGCCAATTTTATTGACCGCAACACTTATAAATTTTTTGACTGTTGGAACCCATCAACCAGACGAGGTAAGCCCACTTTTATTTACGGCATTAGACAAGCGATAAATGATGGCTATTTAGCTGGCTACAAGGTTTATCATGCCCGTTCGAAGATTTCTCTAGAAGGAATTAAATGGCAAGGCGAAGATTATCAGCCGCAAGATTTAGAAAGAGTAATTACAGTTGAAGACAGAAATATGCTCTTTGTCCAAGAATTCAAAGAGCAAGAAGAAAAGAAAGGAAGCGACCATCCCAGGAAAACAATTGTATTTGCTGTCACCAAGAAACACGCCGCTCAACTAACCAGATTCTTCAACCAGGCTTATCCAGAATATAAGGGAAAGTATGCTGAGATGATAACCACCGACACCTTCGACCCACAAAGAGCTATTAAACGTTTTAAAAAGGAACCTTTGCCCGTGATTGCGGTTTCGGTGGCCATGTTAGACACAGGTTTCGACTACCCAGCTATTGAAAATTTGATGATGTGTCGGCCAACCCTCTCACCAATTTTTTACCAACAAATGCGAGGTAGGGGTTCACGACTCTGCCCAGAAATCGGTAAAACTTCTTTTATGATTTATGACTTCGTTGGTAATGCTAAATATTTTAACGATGAAGGTTATGACCCATTTGAACAAAAGGAATCAGCTACCAGGGAGCTAAAAGAGGAGAAAGTGGAAGAAGATTTACTACAAGAAGAAGAACTGAAGATGCCCAAAAGAGAGTTTGTAACTGTACCCAAAGGACAGGCTCCAGATGAATGGATGGAGCGTAAATTTATTGAGTTTGGGCCAGAAGGAGAAAAAGTTGATGCTCGAGAGTATAAAGATAAGTTTGCTGAAGAAGTGAGCACTCTTGTTGATTCAAATGAGATTGTGGCCAAGGTTAAACAAGGCAAGGAGATAACAGATGAAGAACTTCAAGAATTAGCCCAACTTTTAAATCACCCAGAATACTTTTTCAATGAAGCCAATTTAAGAGATGCCTATGGCCAACCAACTGCCAACTTATTAGATTTCATCAAATCTTCCCTTGGAATGCACAAATTCCCAACTAAAGAAGAAAGAGTCAGCAAGGCCTTCGATGCTTGGATTATTCAAAAGAATTTTGCTCCAGAGCAGGCCAGAGTTTTAAGAATGCTGAAGAATCAATATCTTGCAGGGAGCAAGGCTGATATTGCTGACTTCAATAGGCCACCAATTTCTCAATACGGCGGTTTACAGTACGCCTTAAAAGTGTTTGGAGATGAAGGCTTAAAGCAGGTAGTTGATGATTTGCAACAAGGAGTATTCCAATGAGTAGAACAACTAAACAGGAACTTAAATCTGTCATCGACCAAATTTGCAATAAACTTTGGGCCGCAGGGTTAACAAACCCCATTACTTACATTGAACAAATATCGTATCTCTTTTTCCTAAAAATGCTTGAGGAATGGGACAACGAAAAAGTGAAAGAAACAAAGCTGATGGGCAGTAAGAATGGCTATAAATCAATCTTTGATAAAGAGAATGAAAAGTACCGTTGGAGCCAATGGACTCATATTCCTGATAATACCGAAATGTATAAATTTGTCCGAGATGAAGTTTTCCCCTTTATGGCCAATTTGCCTGGCACTGATGAAACGGTTAGAAGTTTCTTTTCAGGAGCCCGATTTCAGATTCCAGACGGAGTTGTTTTAAGAGATGTGATTGACAAGCTGCGTGAGATTTCTTTTATTGAACTAGATGCTGATGTTAAGGGTGACCTTTATGAATACCTTTTAAACCAAATAGCTACTTCAGGCAAAGCAGGCCAATTCAGAACACCAAGGCATATTATCAGAACCGTTGTTCAGCTGGTTAACCCCCAGATTGGTGAAACATTGCTAGACCCTGCCTGTGGCACTGCAGGCTTCCTTTTAGGAGTCTATGAATGGATAAAACTAAACAATTCTGACAAGAAGAATATTGAAGAACTAGGAAATGGCAGTGGACAAAAAGTCAAAAAAGGACCAGGTGATAAGTTAACACCTTCTCAATGGCAATTTTTACAAACTGGTACTTTTTATGGTTTCGATGTTGATGCGGCCATGGTCAGAATCGCCACTATGAATCTTATCTTGCATGGTCTTGAGAAATCGCAAGTGTTAAGAAGGGATTCTATTGCTGGCAGTCCTGATGAATGGGAAGACAGAGAATTTGACGTTGTCGTTACTAATCCTCCTTTTGCAGGCAGTGTAAATAAAGAAAGAATCAGAAAATATCTCCCAGTTCAGGCCAACGATACAACCACTCTCTTTTTAGGCTTAATGATTGATGCTTTAAGAAAAAGTGGTAGGGCTGGGGTGATTGTTAACGAAGGTATTCTTTTTAATAGAAATAGGGCTTCAAAAGAAATTAGGCGTTACCTAATGGACAAAAGAAACCTTGTAGCTGTAGTTTCTTTGCCAGGCGGTGTTTTCCAGCCTTATTCAGGCGTTAAAACAAGTGTTCTTTTTTTCAATAACGACGGCAAGAAAACGGAAAAAGTTTGGTTTTATGAAGTGCGTTTTGACGGTTTCCAACTATCTACTCAAAGGAGGCCAACTCCAGATAAAAATGATTTGCCTGATTTAATTGAAAAATGGAAAGACAAACCCGAATCAGACAGGAGTTGGTACGCTACCAGAAAACAGATTGATGAAAATGACTACATTCTTTCAGCTTCAGCTTACAAACCCATTGAAGATGATGAGACTGAATATCGAGAACCAAAAGAGATATTCAAAGAGGTTGAGGAAATTAATAAAAAGGTTCAGCAACAATTAAAGAAAGTTAAGGGATTTATCAGATGAGCAAGAATAACAAGAATAAAAAAGATAAAGCCAAGGATGTTGTTAAGGAATTAGGTCTTCCTGTTGCAGGGGCGGTAATTTCTGTATTTTCTCCCTTTGTTGGCATTGGTACGGCAGCAGCATCAGGGATTTGGTCTCTAGTTGATAAATGGAGAGGTGACAGGATTAAGGAAGTTAAAAATGAAGTTGGAGCCAAAAAGTTATTAGAGCTAATCCAAAGAGACGATAAAGCTAAAGACATTCTCCATAAAATTTTGCTGAATGTTTTGCAGGAAGAATCCAGAAGAAAAAGACGACTCTACTATAATTATATTTCCCAACTTCATAAAGATATTTATCCCTCCTTTGATTATCACTCCAAGATTATTCTGACGATTAATTCGATTACTTTTGATGAGCTACATAGGTTAGCTTGGCTTAATGAAAAATATGACGGAATTCTTCGGGCCACCCTTAAGAGACAAAAAAAAGAGAATCCTGAAGCTAAGATTAATGTCGATGGAAGCAGGGGCATTAGTATTAGAGATGTTAAAGAGGCAGGTTATCTCCAAAAAAGAGAAGATGAAATTGATTTAGAAGACAAATTAGCAAGACTGGGGAATTATGGTTTAATTTCCGTCAAAAATGGTAGATATGGTGGAACATTTTTCGGACCTTTGACTGAATTTGGGGAAAAATTTCTTGAATTTATTAAAAAGGATAGATAAGGCCTTAATATGAATTACAAATTTCTTGCTACGCAATTTGGTGAAGGCATAAAGTACGATAGCACAATTAATGAGATAAATCGTATTTTTTACTCTTTGACTGATTTAAAGTGTAAAGATTATCCAAACGAAGCAATAACATCTGCAAGGTCGGCATTGACTTATAGTTGGGTGATGACAGTTGCAGATTCTGAGCTTAACGAAGAAGAAAAAATTGATATTATTCGACGGTCAATTGATGCCTTAGCGGTTAAGAGAGATTTAAAGAAGAAATTACACTCTTTTTTAGTTCTACCTAAAAAAGTTCTCAAAACACGAACCGTATCCTATGTGAGTGAGTCTAGGATAAAAGAGTTAAAGAGTGTTAAAAGTGATGTTTTCGACTTAATTAGGCTTATTAGACTTTGTGAGGAGCTGAATACAGCCTACGAGAATAATTGTTATTACTCTGTGGCCATGGTAGTGCGGTCTATTCTTGACCACATTCCTCCAATCTTTAATACTAGGTCTTTTTCTGAAATTGCTAATAATTATCGAGGGACAAAGAGCTTTAGGGAACAAATGAAGCACCTGGAAAATTCCTCTAGAAAGATTGCTGACAGTTTCTTGCATACACAAGTAAGAAAAAAAGAGGTACTTCCAGGCCATAGCCAAATAGATTTCTCTAATGATTTAGATGTTTTATTAGCGGAGGTATATAGATTACTGAAATGAAAAATAATTGGCAAACAAAAAAATTGGACAATTTAGTTGAGGTCAACGGCGGAGGTACTCCACCAACTAGTCAGCCTCAATATTTCAATGGCGACGTCCCATGGTTTACTCCTTCCGAAATAACTTCAGGAACAGTTTCTGTTTTAGAAGACAGTGAAAGACAAATTAGCGAGGAAGCTAAAAAATATACCAAAATAGTCGACAAGAATTGTATTCTTTTATCGACTAGAGCAACAATTGGAAATGTAGCGATTACTTCAACAGCTTCGGGCTACAACCAAGGCATAAAAGGAATTACACCCAAAAAGGAGTTAGGCTCATGGTTTCTTGCCTATTGGCTGTTGGCGAATAAAAGAAGACTAGAAAGGGTATCTTATGGAACCACTTTTAAAGAATTAAGCACTACGGCCCTAAAAAAGATTAAAATTTCTTTTCCTTCTCTCGAGATTCAACACAAAATTGTTGAGCGACTGGATGCGATTCGAAAACTCCAAGAACTAAACCAGCAAGAAATTGAGAAGGCAGAAGAATTATTTGATTCTTTCATAACTGGCCAGCTCGTCCAAAATAATAGTGCAAAATTTAGTAAGTTTGGTGATATTGCAGAATTTCAGTATGGATTAACAGCTGAAGGCAAGAACAAAGGTAACTATAGATTAATAAGAATCACCGATATTAATGAGTCGGGGAAACTAAGAAACCATGATAAAAGATTTGTGCAAGTCAATGAGAGAACAGCTAAATCCTATGTTCTTAGCAATGACGATTTGCTTGTGGCTCGTACGGGTGCAACTTATGGAAAATTTTTATTATTCGACTATGATAAACCATCAGTGTTTGCTTCATTCCTGATAAGAGTTAAATTTAATCCTGATTTAGCAATACCCTTGTTTATTTGGTTGTTTACCAGAACTGAAAAATACTGGAAACAGGCTAGGAAGTTGGTAACTGGTTCGGGGCAGCCCCAGTTCAACGCTAATAGGATAAAGGAGATTGAAATAACCTTACCTTTGTTAGATAAACAGAAAAAAATAATAGTGAAAGCAGAACAACTTTTAGATTACATTAGTAGTCTTTTTATGAAAGAGACTTTACTAAATGAACTTTTTGAAAGCACGCTTAATAAGGCAATGAAAGGAGAATTAGTTTCATGAGTGATTCTCAGCCTGGAACGATTGGTTCCACTTGGACAAAGTGCGATTTACAGATTCATACTCCTGCCTCTTATGACTATAAAAATAAAGCAATAACCCCAAGGCAGATAGTAGAGAAAATAAAACAAGAAAAAATACAATTAGCTGCTATTACGGACCATTGGTCGGTTGAGCTTGTTGATGCAATTAGGATTCTTGCAGTCGATGAGGAAATTACTATATTGCCTGGATTTGAATTTCGAATAGATAAGGGTGATTCTCCGATTCATGCAGTGGCTTTGTTTCCAGAAGACATAGACATCAGTGAAATCAAGGAAAATGTTTTAAACCAACTTCCTCTTTGTGAGAAAAAAGGCGAAGGAATAAGTAGAAGTGCTCTAATAAAACTTGGGAAGTCGAGGCTAAAGGAAGGAAAGACCGATGGCGAGTATTTCAAAGAGGGGCTAGAACATGCGTATGTTGATTTACGAGAGGCGTATAAAATTATTAAAAATAATGGGGGCTTAATTTATTTACATTATGATAAACACAAAGGACTGGATTCATTAAACTCAGTCAAAGGTTCTCAGTTAAAGGTCAATGTTCATAAAGAAGTTGATTTCTTCGAAATTAGCAGTGCTGAGACAAAAGAAAAGTCTTTAAAACACGAAGACGTATTAAGGCTAACGGGCGGGCAAAAGGCGGGCGTTGTTACTTCTGACGCTCATTCTCTTGACGAAATTGGAAGAAAATATTGTTGGATTAAGGCGAGGCCTACTTTTAGCGGTTTAAAACAGATTATTTATGAACCAGAGAAACGGGTTTGGTATGGAAAAAATTGCCCTCAATACGTTCATTTTCGGATTTCAAAATTTTCTTTGAGCGAACAGGATAGTGAAGCCGAAAATAAATACTGTTTTAGCCAATTAAGTGAGCATGTTCCTTTTAACCCTAACTTAACTGCAGTCATTGGCCCCAGGGGTGTTGGAAAAAGTACCCTAGTTGAACTTATTTCTTTTGTCTACGGAAAACACACCACTACGGTTATTGGAGGCAAAGAGCCTTCGATTATTGAGTCGCTTCAGCAAGAGTGTCCTGGTATTAACGTGGTATTGAGCGTCAAGACAGGAGAGGATGTTTATGAGATTAAAAAGTCTTTGCAAGAGGAAGTAGATGGCATTGAGGAAGCCAATAATAAGGCCACGGCAATTTCTGTTGACTATTGGTCGCAAGGGAAAGTAGAAAAAATTGCTAGAGACAAAAATGAAGTCTCATCATTAGTTTATCAGAAATTTGAAGATGCTAATTTAAAAGAATTATGGGAGGAAATTGAAAAGACAAGGAAAGAAATTAAGAACAAAAGGCAGGACTATCTGAGAATTTACCAATTATCAAGACAGAAAGATGATATTCAAAAGGAGGCAGAAGAGATTGATTTATTACTGAAAAAATTTAACTCCAAAGAGTTTATAAAACTATTTAATAATTTTCGAGAACTCTCGCAAAATAAGCAAAAAATTGATTCGTTCAAAGAAAGCCTATCTTGGTTGTCTGGAAAGTTAACTGTCTATAAGAGTGAGTTAAAAGAATATTTTGTTGTTGATACTAAAGACATTGCCGAATTAATTCCTAGCCTTAAAGGCAAGTTAAATTTATTATCCGATTTAGTTGATAGATTTGATAAGACTGATGAAGAAATAATACAGGTTCTTAAAAAGATTACTAACTCTAAAGAGTGCAAGAAATTGTCTAAGGACCTAGTTAAAGCTGGAAAGAATTACAGGCAATATTGTGCTTCTCAAGGAATTGATATTTCAGAGGCTGAAGTTAAGTCGATAGAAAAAAGGCGGACAAAACTTATTTCTAGTCTTCAAAAAGTGGGGGGACAAATTACCCAATGTAAAAGAAATAGGGGTGAACACAAAGAAAGTTGTAAAAAGTTGAACAGACTTTTTCAAAAATGGGAGAAATCTAACCAGCAGAATGTTGACGCCTTTAATCAAAAGTTTTCTTCTTCTGAAATTCGTGCTAGTTACGAGATTGACATGGAAAAAGTGATTAATTGGGTAATAGAGCAGTTTTCGAAGGCTTATTATGCATGGAAGGAACAGATAGAAGTTAGAATTGTAGGATTAGAGAAATTCCAAGTGGAGTACTTTAAGAATCAATTGGTTGCCAAGTATTCTTCACGAGACAAACTGTTTAAGGCATTAAAGGATTGTTTAAAGAATGAAAAATTACCCAAGGGCGAGCAGTCGAAATTTTTTAATGGGATATTTTGTAGAAAAGAAACAGCCAGTCTTAGGGATGAAATGTCATTAAGACTTCAAGAGTTTTGTGTTGAAGGTCTTAACAGAATTAAGTACAAAAATAAACCCCTTGAGTCTTTATCTTTTGGTGAAAGGTGCGGAACAGTTTTAGAGTTAATCCTAAGTTCAGGCAGAGGCCCTCTCATTATTGACCAGCCAGAGGACCACATAGATACGAAATTTTTAATTGAACGCTTGATTCCTACTATAAAGGATAAAAAAGAATCAAGACAAATGATTATTTGTACTCGTGACCCAAACCTTGTAGTTCTTGCCGATGCCGAATTGGTGATTGTTCTGAAAGATGATGATAAAGATGATGTTACTGAGAACATCATCTGTGGGGCGATTGAGGAAGAAGGTATTAAAGAACACATTTGTGATGTCCTCGAGGGCGGAAAAGAAGCATTTCTTAAAAGAGAAAGAAGATATTTATTGAGAAATAGTGATAATGATTAAACTTTCACCATCAACCATCGGTCTTTATTTGGAGTACCCGAGAAGTTTATGATTGGAGAATAAAAATGGAAATACAAAAGATAAAAATAAAAAGTGATTATAAGTTGGCGGATATTATTCGTGAGATTGAAAAAGGTGTTCTTCGCATTCCCCAGTTTCAAAGAGAGTTCGTTTGGGACAAGCCTAGAGTGATGAAACTTTTAGAAAGCATTTATCTTGAGTATCCGATTGGCTCTTTCTTTTTTTGGGACGCTCCTCGCAAATATTATGACTTCTACAGAGATATTGCCGAACTTAATCTTCCCAAGCCTGATAAGTACGAAAAAATAACTTTTATTTTAGACGGACAGCAGAGGCTCACTTCTCTATATGTAACTGTCAAGGGATTGACCCTTTACAATCGGAATTATAAAAAGATTTGCTTTGATTTGGATGAAAAGGTGTTTGTTGACCGAAATCCTGATAATCAAAGATATGTTTCTATTTCTGATTTGCTCTCTAATGACAGGTTTGACGTTTACGAAGGGTTAACCGTTGAGCGGAAGAAGGCGTTCAATGAATGCTACCAGCGATTTAACAACTATCCATTTTCTGCCATTGATGTTCATGATAAAGAATTGGATGAAGTTTGTGATATTTTTGAACGAATCAATCAAGGTGGGCAGAAATTAAACCTTTTTGATTTAATCTCAGCAAGTACTTGGACACCTGAGTTTGATTTAAGAGTCGCAGTTAAAAAAGAAAACGAGAAACTCAAAACCAAAGAGTTTGGCGAAATCCACAATGAAGTTTATATCCAAGCTCTTTCCTTGATTGCTAAGGGTTCTTGTACTCGGGTTGTTCAGCTTCAGCTTCGGGTAGAAGATGTTAAAAATTACTGGAAAACTTGCCTGGAGTCGCTTGGCTTGGCAATAGATTACGCTTGTAGCAATTTTGGCGTTGTTAACTCCCTTCTTCTTCCTTACCGAAGTTTAATCGCTGTGATTGCCTATTTGTTTTATAAGAACAAGGCAAGAAGCCTAGACCAGAAACAAGTGGAGCTTCTGTCACAATGGTTCTGGCAAACCACTTTTTCAGAAAGATACGCCGCTTCAACCTTAACCTTAATGACCGAGGATAGAAAATTGATGGATAAAATTGCTGACAGAAAAGAGGTAGCTATTAAATATCCTCTTAATCCAGACATTGAATCCCTGATGAAAATTAGGATGACTCGCAAATCAGCCGTCAAGAATGGTGTTTTGTGTTTGCTTGTCAAAAAGAACCCCAGACATTTCAAGAATAACTCCCTTTTACCCTTGCGTGATGCCTATTTTTCCGATTTCAACAGCTCAGAGAAACACCATATCTTTCCTAAATCCATTATTCAGAATCATTACCCGATGGTAATGGTCCATTCACTTCCTAATTTTTGCTTCTTACCAGCCGAATTAAACAAGGAAATTTCTAACAAGAAGCCAAGTAAATATTTCGAGGACTACGCTTCTGAAAACCCAGACTTTGAAGACACGCTTAAAACTCACTTGATTCGCTATGACGATTCCATTAAAAAAGGTGATTTCACCTCTTTTTTGGCTTCCAGGGCCGCTTTAATGCTTGAGGAAATAACGGTTGCTACAGGGTCAAAAATTGGTCAGGTGGTGGTCGATGATGTTAACAGGGCAATTGATAAGACCGAGAACCAGCTAAGAGATTTGATTGGCGTGAAGCTGATAGCTAAAGATGTAAATTATTGGAAAACATTAATCCCTAGCGATATTGTTGGCGTTGTTAGAAATAGAGTTGGCGAACACCTTAAAAAGAACCCCCCCAAAGTAATAACTGACCTTTCTCCCCGTGATTGGCTAGATTTCTGCGACATTATGGATTATTCCAAGATTATTCTTTTGAACTGGGACACTTTTCAATCAATCTTCAGGTCAAAATATGAAGTGGAAAAAAGATTTCTGAGTCTAAAAGAGTACCGCAATGCCGTCAAGCATGGTAGAGGTGAGATTGCACCCTTTATTAAAAAAGAAGGTGAGGCAGCTTTAGAATGGTTAGCAGCTATTCTAAAAATGATTAGTGCAACAGGAGTCAAAAAGAGTACCGCTGAAACGGATAAAGAAATAATCGAG
This sequence comes from Bathyarchaeia archaeon, assembly GCA_035529595.1. Lineage (GTDB taxonomy): Bacteria > Patescibacteriota > Microgenomatia > PFEM01 > JAFGMK01 > DATKWK01. Next base: position 29,836 of record DATKWK010000017.1, on the reverse strand, counting down.
AGGGTTAAGAGTCCTTTCGTAAAAAAGATGGTTAGAGGCATACCTAATTGGACTAAAGAGACCTTTGTTGATGGCAGAGTAGCAGTAGTCAAAGGGGGAGCTGGCTCAGACCACTATATTAAGGTTAACGGTAAAACAGCCGTTTGGTACTATTTTGCCCAAAATTGGGTCTTTGCAGAGCTTAAAGAAGTAACACCAAAAGAGAAAAAGGCATTAAAGCAGGGCTTAACGAAGGAGGATTCAATTTTAGAAAGAGCTTATGATGGAAAAGTGAGATTTCACCTTGTTAATGAAGGAGACTTTAAGACACTCGAAAAAATTATTCAAGAAAGGGCGGGTAGATGAAAGAAAATGTCAGGCCGATTTATGAAGAATTACAGGGATATTTATCTCAAGCTCCCACAATAAAGGAAGTGTCTTATTTACGTGATAGACCTTTATGGGAACAGTTCAATCGCTGCCTTGATGAACTGGTTAACATTACCAAAAATGATTACACCAGATTTAGATTAACCCCGATTCCCGATGGCGATAGTCAATATGTTTTGAATACCGAGTACAGAAGTAAGTTAAACGGTCTGATAATGAATCTTCACGCTAAATACTTCAAAGATGAACAATCTCCTTTTAGCGGGACTCCTGGAGTGGTGGTAAGTCAGAGTCAACAACAAGCCCAATCGGTTCAGGTAGCAATGTTGATGGAATTTCAAAGTACATTAGACAAGAGACTTTATGGTTCTAAACTTGGGAAAAAAGAGAAAAGTTTCCTCGAAAAAGTTAAAAAGGCTTTACCTACGGTTAAAACGGCCACAGAATTGGTCAAGTTAGTTATTACAATCGCTAAAAGTTGTGGCTTGGAAATTGCTGAGGTAATTAAGACTCTAGGTTTATAGAAAGATGAAGTTTAAAGATAAAAAATTTCTAAACATTGTTGTTGAACAAGCGAGGGAGTCTGTTAAGCAGGGCGGGTTTCCTGCTGGTGCTGTAATAGTCAAAAATGGAAAAATAATCTCTAAAGGAGTGAGTTTGGGGTTTAAACTTAGCGACCCGACAAGCCACGCAGAAACTGCTTCTATAAGGGAAGCATGTAGAAGGCTCAAGACAGTGGATTTAAGTGGAGCTACACTTTACGCTTCCCTTCAGCCCTGCTTAATGTGTTTTAGCGTAGCTAATTGGGCTGGAATATCCAAGATTGTGTATGGTTGTAAGAAAACGGATGACATGGTTTCAAAAGAATATTACGAGGGCAAGACCGACATAAATGAAGTTAATAAACAGAACAACAGGCAGATTAACCTAACTTACATTCTAGATTTCGAAGATGAAATATTAAAATTGGTTAAAAATTGGGAGAAACAACTAAAATGAGAAAAAATAAAAAGAATGTTGCCATGTGTGGGCTAGATTGCGGTTCTTGTGCAGCATTTATAGCTACCCAAAATAATGATGATAAATTAAGAGAGGAGACGGCTAAAGAGTGGACGGAAAGATATAGGACTGATGGGCGTAACCGTCCTCTCGTTAAACCTGAAGACATTAATTGCAAGGGTTGTTTATCTGATGGACCGATATATTTATATTGTTGTCAATGCAAAATAAGGCAATGTGGTTTCAAGAAGGGGATTAAAAATTGCAGAGATTGTGAAGAATACAAATGTGATGAGCTCATAAAACTACAAAGTCATTTTTTCTAAGAAAATTGTTAAATATGAACAATGAAGATAATTTTCAGAAAAGGATTGGCCTTAAATTTACTACAAAATTATGGATTTAAATATATTTTTAGACAAAATAGTCTTTGGTTGGATTAAGAATGACCTGGAAAGGATGACTACGGCCATTCCTGCTCGTAGCGGCGAAGTTGGGAATATTAACTTTCCTCTTGCCCTATGTGTGCTAGCCTATATGGAGTATTTGGGCGGATTTCTTCTAGGAGAAGATAGAGGATTTGCTGAAAATGCAGGGACATATATAACACAATGTTTTGAAAGGCCAAGCGAGTATCCTATTGAAATATTGAGGGATATTTTTAGGAATGGCCTAGCTCATGAATATTTTGCCAGGGGAGCGATTAGCAGAGAGGGAAATAGACCAGCTATTTACAAAGAATCAACGATAGGTGCTATTTTAGATGTCGATACTTTGGTTAACGATTTCCTTAGTTCCCTCGAACAATTCAAGGCTAAAATAACAGAATCAAACTACCAAAAGAGAATGGATTCTGCGATGAAAAAGATTGAGCAGATGAAGGGGAACTACAGTGCCTTGATTGATGGTTTGCCCATTCGTTCGTATGCGGGTGCGAACACGACTACATCAAGAGCCAGTGGGGCAAGCGGTTATACTGGACCAATGGTTGGATGTATGACTACCGACCCTACGATAGACAGCGATTAAGAAAAAATGGTAAGAAGCTAGAGTATTTAAATCGGGAATTTTATAAAATAGATAAAAATAAACAAGGTCAAAGTATTGGAGGGTAAATTATCGATTATTTCTCCACAATAGGATTCTTCTCCAGCTCTGCACACCGTTGTAATGCCCATTCTAAGTCTTTGAAGCATTTCCTTTTCATTTCTATTTCATATTTCACTGCTTCTGGATTAAGTTCACCCCTATTGTTTGCTCTACCAGAGATGTTCATTAATGTTGGAGCAAGTACCAACCCCCACACTTTAGTGCCTAGTTCGAAGTCAGCTAGGCTAAGTTTCTCAACTAATGAGTTCATTCTTGAGAGTCTTCTTTTTCCTGTCGGAATCTTAAATTCGTGTACTCGTAATTCAGTTAAAACGTCCCTTGTCTCAGCAATAGCTCCTCTAATTACTTCTTTAAGATGCTTTCTAGCTTCACTACTTTCTTCTGCGGATAATTCTGCCTTCCGTTTTGCATAATTAACAACGTAAGCGACTATAGCTGCAAGAACTAAGTTCATTAAAAAAAGAACTACGAAATCACCAAATGTAAGCGTTATCATAACTTGTATTATATTCTTTTTGGGGCAAAGTTTGAATTACCGACTGCAAAGGGGTAGTTATTGTTAGGTTGGGCCACCTTTTAACACTGAAAGAGTTTCTATGATGGTCTTTTTACATCTTTTTGATGGTTTAACCTTGCCTGTTTCAATTAGAGAAATATAAGGTTGAGTGTAACTGGAAAGCTCGGATAGCTTTCGCTGGGTTATATAGCGTTTTCCTCGTGTTCTAAGCTCGTAGAGATTACTTAGGTCCATAATTTATCACCTCCAGGGCATAATCAGGGCTGACTGGCTTGTTAGCCAGCACTTCCGCTAATAGCTCTAACTGATTCTTTAACTGCGAAATAATAGCTTTATCAAAGAATATTTTGGGAATAGTCAGCGAACTGGGGAGCCAGATTGGACGCTGAGACAACAAAGTGTCCTTTTTGTTTGATATTTCGGTCTTTTCGCTAGGTTCGAATATCCTATCTTTAATTTTGCCCATTTTTTGCATTTTCGAACTGTTAGTTGCTTCTACTGCCTGGGCAAGGATTCTAAATGCCCTGGTATAGCCGTAACTTAGTTTACCCTCGTCAAGTTTCATATTATCAAACACCAGCATGATGAGTTTTCTTTGTTCTTCTTGAAGCCCCTTCTTCTTGGCTCTCAGGTAGATATCTTTGGCTTTTTGGGAGAGTTCATAAAGGCTAATGCCCAGGTTATAAAATTCGGTATTGGCTTTGGAGTGTTTTTGAATGGCATCGGTGACTTCGTTTTTCTCTTTAGTGTATTGCTGGAACTTACGGTCATAAAAGGCTTTAGTGATCCTTTCGTCCAGTTTGTCGTCATAGAGCCTGTCTAAGCGCTTCTGAACCTGTTTATACTGTTGGTTAAGCTCATCTACACTGGATTGGTGATAGACAATTTCATCTTGATGGCTTTCTTTGAGAGCCTTTTTGACCCACTCGGTAATACGAGGATTTTTGATCTCTAAGTTCTTAAAGCCGTTCAAAAGCTGTTCTTCAACCTGATCTTCCTTTACCCATGTTTTTTGGGTGCAGCCTCGATAATGATTACAATGCCCGTAGACTAAGCCCTTTTGATTTTCCCAGGTGATTGTGCCTTTGCACTCGGCACAATGGACAAGTTTCTGGAATAGATAAAAATGCTTAGTGTATTTGGGCGTGGTTTTACTTTTCATTATTCTCTGGACTTTCTCAAAAAGCTCTTTGGAAATCAAGGGGTTTTGTTTACCTTCGTATATTATGCCGTTCCAGTGCATTTTGCCAATGTAGAAGGGGTCTTGTAAGAGTATGTGGATACGGCTCTTACAGACTTTATTGCCTTTAGAGGAGCGCAAACCCGCCTCCAGCATTACTTTAGTAAGTTTCTTGAGAGAGTAGTTGCCAGTGGCATAGAGTTCAAACATTTTTCTAATAAGTGGGGCAACTTCCTCGTCAATGACATGGATTTTGTGCCCTCTTTCACCAATGGTTTTGTAGCCTGGAGGAGGCTTGGTGGGCAACCATCCCTGGGCAACTTTCTCTTTTTGCCCTTTTTTGACTTCTTCGGAGAGGTTATCAATGTAGTTTTTGGCAAAGACAATGCGGATGTCCCAATTAAGTTTCTCTTGGGAGCGGGAGTTTTTATGGAGAATAAGCGAGTCTTTGACCAGGTGAACTTGACGCTGTTCGTCTTCATCAAGCCACTGATAAATCATGACTGCGTCCTTAAAGTTGCGGGTAAGCCTGTCTGCTTTTTCGCAGATAAGTATCTTTATCTTCTTCTTTTTCAAATAAATCATCATTTTTTGGAAGAGATCACGCTGGGCTTTGCCACTGGCTGATTCGGAGACGGCGAAGACTTTGGCTATTTGTGTGCCGTTTTTGCTGGCATAGTTGGTTAGTAGCTTCTCTTGAGCGGGCAAGGAGTAGCCTGTTTCTTCTTGTTCTTTGCTGCTGACTCGGCAGAATAGTATGCTTTTCATAGTAATTGTCATTTTCTGGCAACACACAACATAAATGAACTATTAAGTAATGTCAAGTAAAGGTATGTTATCATGCTAGTTTTTCTTCAATCATTCCTTTATATCTTCTTTTTCGATAGTCCAATCCAAGGCATTTTCGGCAGCCTATTTTTCTGCTTAATGGATGTTGGTAAATAACACCAACTCTGGCATGGCAAAGCGGGCATTCAAACCAAAAACGGATGCCATTATAGTGAGTCCTAGAAGTGGTTAACCCGATAGGCATGCCCATCGCTTCGATTTCGCTTTGAAGAATCATCTTTTTGAACTTTCTACGGCATGCCTTTAACAAGGTTTCAATGCGAACCTGTTGGCAGTTTTCAACTAGCATTTTTGTTCCGAAATTATTAGGCTTCAATGTTTTCATTTTGATTCTCCTCCTTTCTTCCAGTGCACTTGTTCCCGACATTAAACTGCTGATTCTGGGCAACGAACGCTGTTTTACTTTTAACCTTTACTTCAAGCCGTGGAGTTTTTATTTGCTTGAGAGTTTGTAGAGCGGTTAAGAATTGTCTGTTGGCTCGATCTAGTTCCAAACCTATGATTTGTATCCGTTTCAAAAAAAGAGGATAGGTTTTCTCATTCATGACTTTAAGACTACCTGTGCCACTCAGAAGTTTATGGAGTCTTCGTGAGTAATCCAGTATATGTTCGAAAGCAATTACGGTCGTTTGAGCTAAGGCTTTTTCTGAAGCAGTTTGGCAGTTATATTCCTTATAAAGTTGAAGAGCAAACTCAGTAGCCCTTCCTCTATTCCAATCAGGAACAAGTTCTCGGAAACTATGACAGTTGTCCAAATTAAAAAGAGGTAGTAGTTCACTAACTTTTTTAGTTGCCTCCTTTGGGGTGTGATGACCCTTAACGAATTGGTCTAGTTGTGCTTCTAAACCATAGACAGAGGTGCTAAGAAGGTTTTTAATCTCTGTTTTATATTCTTCAATTGACTTTGCACTTTGTTTGTTATTTGTTTTTACTGGCAGGTTTTGTTTTTTCATAGTTTTGTTTTATCGAGATAATCCTTCACTTTCTTGTTAAAAACTGCACCAGGTTTTTTAACTGATTTGTCTTGTTGAATTTCGCTGACAAACTGGTAAAACATGTTAGTTGGTAAACCTTTACGAAGAGCGTTGAGATAGGTTGTCTTGAAAGTGCAGGGGTTGGCTGGTTCTAGTTTCTTCCAGGCTTCCAAGGCTGCCGTTTTACCTTCGGAATTGGGGTTGAAGTTTTTAGGGTTGATTATCTGGTATTTTCTCTTAAAGGAATTTTTATCAGCGTTGGTTTCATTAAACTCGCTTTTATTAGATTCTATTGGATTAGATTTAATTCTATTCGCTTGTGTAGTCTCTTGGTTGTCGGTTGGTTGGCAAGTGTCTGCCACTTGGTTGTCATTTTTCTTTGAATATGAGGGTAAATTAGAGCGTATGAACCTATCTTTTCTTATCGTTTGATGTTCATTCCATTTTATGAACTCGATAAACCATTCACCATTTTCTTGCCAGTAATAAATCAACCCCTTATCCTTTATTTCGTTGAGGTATTCTCCTATCTTCTTAAACGACCATCTAGTCATAGGGGTTACTGTTGCCTTGATATACTCAGGATCACCTTTCAATCTCCCTTCATCATCTGCATGAGGGATCATCCAGCTAAATAAAAGTCTTGCTGGTAAAGTTAGTCTGTTCACCTGGATAGATACTGAGATTTTTGTATGTAGCATCCGTGCTTTTGCCATAGTTATTTTTTTGCCTCAATTTTTAATAAACTTTCAAAAAATCCAAGTAAGGCTGTGCCAATCTCTGTTACTTCCCGAAGGGTTAACTTCAGATGGTAATCCTCCTCTAAGATTTGTTTTAATTCTTTTAGTAGTTCGTTGCTTATTGCCATAGTTATCTGCCTGCATATAAACGAGACTTAATACTTCTAAGTTTGTCAAAATAAGCCCTTGGGTTGACTTTCAACTCGTCTCTCCAATAGGAATCCACCATTCCTTCTAGGTTCTTGGACTGTTTGAAAACAAATGTTGCTTTTCTGGGATTAGTTTTATCGATTGTTTCGATAGGGAACAGAAGAGATATAGCTGCTGCCAGGGACAGATCTTGAGTGGTGTAAAAACTTTTTTGTCGTATAGTTTTCATCTTTATTTTCTCTTAAAGATTGATTTGTCTTCATAATAAAACTCCCTCTCGTATAAATTAGACGAGAGGGAATAAGAGTGAATTTAGGGAAAATGGTAGTGAAATTATCCCGATAGGGAGGTGTTTTTTAGGAGTTACTCTAAACCTTAACCAGCTGTTTTGAAAAAATTACTCTTTGTTCCTCTTTAATCTAGAAGTTCTGCTTTGATTTTGGTTTTGTTGTCGAAGAATTGAAACCTTATTTTGCCTTTTAGTTTGTTGCCTTTTTGAAGTTCCTTGATGGCATACTCAATGAAATTAACCTTTCTTGTTTTCTTAGTATCCCAGCTAGATAAAAGTGAGTCATCCTTGTCTTGTGGTTTCCTGATCGCCTCAAAAACAGCCTCGATTGTTTTGGTTACGCCGAGTGGTTCTAGTAAGCATTGTAGTAATCTAAAGTGTCTTGTATCTTTGCCCCCTATTTTTATTCTTTCTGAGAACTTATCGAACTTAAGATATCCCCAATTTTTCTTTGTTTCGCAGAAAGGAGTTATAGTTGCTTTTTCATTCTTATGAGTATCTTCAGTTGAATGCAGCGGGATTAAATCTTTTCTATGTTCTTTATAGAATTTACTAAATAACTCACGGTTGATTTCAAATTCGACCTTATCAACAGCCTTTCTTCCTGGTCTGTTTAAGTGCTCAGTGAATGTTAGCCTCAGGAGTCTTTCTTCTTCAAGCAGCCTTAATACCTTTCTAAGGTCATCTTTCGGAATAGTATCTTTTTTTTCGTCTCTAAAATCCCATAGAGAGATGATAATGATCTTGTCTTTTTTGGGAGAGATCTCCGACTTTTCGTGGATAATCTTAACAATGCCCAGGACGACTTTAGGTAGTTTCATTTTCATCTTAATATATTGCAATAACTAAGTTGTTATTGTAGACTAATGTTATCAAATGATAAGATAAATCTCAATTATGAAGCAGCAAATACCAGAGTTACTCACTCTTAAGGAAGCCAGTAAAATCTTGAAAGTTCACCCTAATACACTGCGTCAATGGGATAGAAAAGGGATTTTAGTGGCGGTTCGTTTTGGTCAAAGAAAAGACCGACGCTATCGAAAAGAAGACATTATGGATTTGGTAAACAACAAAGGTAAGCCGTAAAATTGACAATTTAACTGCCTAAACCCCTTTGGGCATGGCAGAGAAAACCGATCAAGGTAGGAAGCTCCTCGTCAGAGCACCTTGATCGGTCATATCCCGAAAGGGGTATGGGTAGCCGAAAGGCTATCGCTGGCGGGGAGCTTTTTGTTGGATTTGACAATCTCCCCCAAAGGAAGCTAACATCCAAGACCTCTAGTAAGTTAAGGCTAATTCTTAACGAGAGGAGGTGAAAAATTAATATGAAAATGAAGAAAAAATTACTAATTATCCCCCTAATCGTTGTTTCTCTGATTCTATTGGCAGGTGTTGCCGTTTATTTTACTAAGTCTCGCCAAGATAAGTTTGAAGCACCAAGACAAGAAGCCCCCACGATTCAATATCGTATCGGCAAGGAAGCTACTTTAATGGGCGTGGTCAGTAATCTTTACTACTACGGTTTCATTAAAGACGAAGATGTCTTCAAATATGCCCTTGAGCATGCCGAAGATGCCACCCCTGGGCAAGAGGGAGCAATTAAGGCTGGCAACAACACCATTGACACCCAAACTACTTATGAGATTTCTCAAACAATGGATGCTTGGGAGTTGGCAGATGTCCTTCTAAACAAAGGTAGGTTTGATGATTGCAGCCATGGTTGCCCTGGTATGTTTTATCCTGAGCTTCTTCCTGGAGGTGATCTTACCCCTTCAGTAAATGACAGATTCAAATGGGTAGAAACATATGAAGATTGTGTTGAAGCAAGAGGACAACTTTCATCAGAACAATACTCTCAACGAACTGGTGAACCGAGAAAATGCGTTACTCCCGATGGAAGAGAATTTACTCAAGGCAGATAAGGCTGGATAAAAGCTGTAGGTGGGTAAACTGGTCATTGACCTTCGCAAATCTCTCCCAAAGCTAACTCAGGTTGGTATATGGTCACTTGAGGTTGAAAAGCCCCACAGAAGTCAATACAGGGGCTGACGGAGTGGATTCAGTTAAATGAACCAGATCATCTCGTCGCTTCCTAGCTTCCTTGTCCCAATCTTCTGCTTTACCGTTCTCATTCCCCGCACATCAAAATCTTCTGCCCATATTGTTCCACAATAAGAACACCGTCGAAGTTTACCTTTTATTTGTTTCTGTTTAATTTTCTCTTGAATCTTCTTCGGTAAAGAAGATAAGGATATGTCATAAACCCTAGGACTGGCAGCTGAACAGTCATCAGCAGCGCATTCACTTACTACTCTCCGTCTCATATCTCCTCCTTCGTCAGCTTGAAATTAACTTGGTAGGTGTATAAAACAACATCCTTCAGTTCTTTTAGGGCATACCTTAATTTTTCATCCAAATCTAGAACAACAACTGCTCCTTTAACTGCTTTCCCATCAGCAATGTTTTCTCTTACCCAGGCAATATAACGCAGTATTTGTCCAACAACAGCGTCTGAAGTTCTTCCTTTCTTCAACTCAATTACCAAGAAGTCCTCCCCGTTTTTTGCTTTAGCGAGAATGTCTATCTGCCCAACAGCTGTTTGATACTGCTGGCTGGCAAGATCGCCTTCGTCATAGATCAGTTCATATTTCTTGCCAAAGATAGTTTTATTCCAGTTGGCTATTAAAAAATCTTCTAAATGGCTTTCCATTCCAAAATTAGCCAAATCTACAACTCCATGCTCTTGAACTTCTTTCTCAACAATCTCTTCCTCACTTTGAGTTGATCCAAACGGGCTACTACCTGAGATCTCTCCAAAAATTCCATCCAGTTGCCACAGGGTGATGTTATACTTCTGAGCTAAGTCCAATATGACATCATTTACTTTCAGATATTTGTCTGCAAAGGAATCTTTGCGAAGAAAGTTTGGAAATAGGTTCAATTTCTTCAACGCTGTCTCGCTTCTGCTATTCCAAACACCATACTTAGTTGGATAAACCACCAGAAGAATTGGGGTAATTACAGCCTTGCCCAATCCTTTGATAACATATTCTCCTCTCCCTTTAACATTAAAAACCCGCTTCAACCTTTCTCTTATAGGAATCTTTTCGTCAAGAAGACTCTTCAGGCATCTTTTAAGAGCTTCCATATCTGAGGTTACAAGGTTGCTCTGTCGGTGTATTCCTTCCCAATGGAGATTGTTTTTAATTAACAAAAACGATTTGAAATCTTCTTTAGTGAGTTGATCCAGGTTGGCAGGGTTGAACATTTGCCCATATTTTCCAATTACCTTCTTTTCAGATTCTAGCCACCAACGATCGTTTGCTTTTTCTGAGATGATCTTCTGAATTAAATCTTGGTTCATGGTAGTTACTTTTAATTTCTTCCTCGATCTTTTCTAAGAATTTTTACCCAATCTTCTAGAACAATTATATCTTTTTCAAGTTCATCTGGGTCAGGAATTGGCACATTAACAGATATTGATTGATCATGTTTGAAGCGAGAACATTTTTCCATGTTTGAATAAATAGTCTCGTAGTCTTCTTGGGATATGTCGGTCAAGTGCCTTAGTTTTTTTGTTTCCACCCCTTCTTGGAAACGCTGTATTACTCCGTAAAGCAATACTTCTTCAACCGCTCGTTCCCATGTGTCTCGAAGTAAACCATAAACATTTCTGGCTTCCAAGTCATATTCTTCTTCACTTTGTTTTTTCTTTTTTCGAGCCTCCACCAACCTATCCTTCAGAAAAGAAATTCTGTCATTGACCGCCATCGCAATCCATGGTTTTCCTCTTTTGCCAGAATAAACCACCCCTTTACCTTTATCTTCACCTTCTAGCCTGCAGGTGCTTATCGGGATACTAAGATCCCTGCAATATCTCTCAAGCAAGAACAAAAAAACCAAATCGTGAGTGAAAATGACAACCTGTCTACTTTTTGCTTCTTGAATCAATCTGAGAGCGATACTTGTCCTTCTTGAGTGGTCAACTGATGAAATGGGGTCATCTAGAACTATGGTTGATTTATGCTCAGCAGTCGACAATTCAGTCAAAAAACCAGCCAGAGCTATTGTCCTATGCTCCCCCTTACTTGCAATTTTTCCCACATTGATTTCTTGCCCTTTTGGATGGTGAATTAAAACTCTAAAATAAGACACTCCTTTTTCGTTTTTAATTTGTTTAAGCTCTATTTTTATAGAATGAAGGTTTAATTTACTTAATTCGTCCTTAAAGGTTTTTATAAGCTGTTCTGTAATAAGTTTTTGTGTTAGCTTTCCGTTTTTCTTAGAGATGGAGGCTGTATTTATCTTTTCTTCACAAGCCCTAATTTTGTTTATCAAACACAGTTTTTTATGTAGCTTTAATAGACCGTCTTTTTTCTTTGCGAGAACACAACGGTCTTCTAGTTCTCTCAATTCGCTTTCCAATTTACTTCTATCTTTCTTCAAAATATCTTCAAGTGATTCAATTTGGGCTTCTAACTCTTTCAAGTAATCACTAAGCCTACTCTCAAAGATTGGCAGTATATCACTTGAGCTTATTTTTTTATTCGATTTAAGTGCAGCAACAATATCTTTCTGTAATTGATTTATATCTTCAAGTAGATCTTTTATTTCTTTCCTTAGTTTTTCATCACCTATGCTTTCAACGATAGAATCGTAGTATTTATCAGATGCTTGAATAGATTCGAAGTAGTCAACAATCCCAGTAAACCTATTTTTCAGTTGAAGTTCTCTTTGTGATAAATCGTTCTTTATAAAGTCTTCAAAAGACCGTAGTCTCTTTTTCGAATTTTTGTCCAGCTCTTGTTGGCATAATAAGCATTTAGCTTTATTATCAATAACAGGAAACTTTTTATCCTTGTAAACAACTTGAGAATACCGTCTTGCAGATTCCCAAAGTGTTTGCCATACGCCACCTCCTGTGCCAGGGAGTGTATTCGAGAAAGTATCTTTTGCTGCAACTTGAGCGGCTTTGGAAACTGTATTAAGACTATCTCTTAGTGATAAACTTTCTGCAACCGCTTCGCTGCTTAAATCTTCTCTCAAACTTTTTATGTGGTTTCTTAGATTTTCTATCTTCTTTGCTTCATTGGATATTGAAACGATCTTCTGTCTAATTTTTATTGGGTCATTTTCTGAAAGATTTTGGCTCAAAAATTCCTTCCTTTTCAAATCTTTAGATTTCAAGTTGGATAGTTTCTCGATATCTTCAGCCTTTATATCTTCTTGTCCGAGATTACTTATTAACCCGTATACTTCCGTTCCTTCCTTGAAATCTTCAAATGGAATATCTGCTCCCTGTTGAAGTCGGGCAATCTCCTCCTGTAATTTAGTCTTAACTTCATCCGTTATACTAACTAACTTATCGAGAATATCGAGACTATATGGACGATATGCCACATCCGTTTCTTTTTCCACATACACACTTGCGCATGACGAGTCAAAAAAACTAACATTTGCTAATTCTGGTGGAGGGCTACATGTAGGCATCCAACTAAAGCTCTTGTCTTTTCCATCTACAGAATACTCTATAAGGGCTGTTTGTTGGCTCTGACCATCAGAAGTATAGTTTCTAAGAATCACTCCATTTTGCGCTCTTGCCCTGGTCACAGCCTTTATCACTCGACAATATCCTGTTTTACCTGCCCCAGTATCTCCGTAGATTACAATCAATCCTTTAGGATTAAAGGTTAGATTTTGACCAGGAGCTAGGGCATTTACATCTACAGCATTTTTAATCGCAAGTAACGAAACCTCTGGATAATTACCGTTCTGCCCTTTTTTTAAGGAGTTTACTTTCAAAAGTTTTGGTTGAATTTTACTGTCTCCTTTAACTTCAATGTCATTTTCTTTCTTACACAAAACCAATAACTCTTTGATGTCCTTATTAGAAACAGATTCTTGTTCGATAACTCGTCTAAGGGCGTCTTGTTGCCATTTCGATAACTTTTTTGATGCCCACTTAACGATCTGATCTTGAATGTTAATTCTCATATTTTTATTCTCTAAAACAAAACTACCCAATTAAGGGCAGTCTAAATCTATAAACAAGGTCAAGGATGAACCTAGACCTCTTTTGTAACCAGAACTTCTTCTCCTAACATGTCAATGATTTTGACTGCCACTTTTGTTTTCTTTTTTGGTATTTCAAGTTCGTATTTGCCCTTAACTAGCTCGTTGTTTTTTTCTGGCACATCTGAATAGGCAATCCTAAATGCTTCTCCACCATGGTCGGTGTCAATCAAGACTACATCAATCATTGATCTAAAATCTGGTATTTTCTTTCTCAAAAGCCCTGGTTCAAGCTCTAAGCGCTTGATGATAGTGGGAGAGATAAAAGACTTGATTTTAATCTTAACTTTATTTTCATCCTTCCTTTCAATCTCGACTTCTGCCTTAGAAGGCTCGTAGCTGACAAAGTTTTTGTCTTTCAGGTCAAAGACAATAAACTGCTTGATTCTTTGCTTGGTTCTAGTGTCTTTATAGGGCTGCTTTTTATTCCATTCTTCAATCCAGGCATCAACTTTTGTTTCTCTCCCTAAACAGATAACTATCACATTTCTATCCTCATCGGGTCGTTTATTTAATTCATCAACAATAAGTTGAAGATCTAGTAGGGTAAGAGGGTGGTTAAAATCGATAATTTTTACCAGTTCGTTAGTGTCTCTAATACCGTCAAAGAATGGGTCAGTTTTTGTTGAAGTGATACCATATTGCTGGATTGCAAGTTCTTTAGCCTCGGTATGTAAAATCTTCAAATCGTAATTGTTTACTTTGTAAATAGCAAAGGTAGGATATTTCTCATTTTTACCCTGATCTTTAATTGTCTTTTGAATTCTCTTGCTGGTCAGCTGGATTGCTCCCTTATTGATATCCACCCCAATCCAACGCCTACCTAACTTTTGAGTTGCAACAGCGGTAGTTCCCGATCCAATAAAGCAATCTAAAACTAAATCGTTGGGGTTAGATGAAGCCTTTATTACCCGCTCAAGAAGAGCTATTGGTTTTTGGGTAGCAAAACCTGTTATTTCACTATGAACATATCCTATTGTTGCCACATCCACCCACCAATCTTCAGGCAACTTTCCTCTTTCGTCTAACTCCTTTAAGCGCTTATCATCCGCTCGGCCAGTTAGAGTAGTTTTCCCCGTAGCCAAAGTGGATTTTTTGTAAGGCACACGAATAGCTTCAGTGTTAAAAATATATTCTCCTGACTTTGAATATCTCAAAATAACATCGTGCTTGTCAGGAAAATCCTTTGTTTGTCTTGAAGGCCCTGTGTAGCACCATACGACTTCGTTTCTAAAATTCTCCTCTCCAAAAACTTCGTCCATTAGTACCTTAAGGTAATGAACCATGCGATAATCTAAGTGGACATAAATACTCCCTGTTTCTGCCAGCAATTCTTTTAGCAAAATCAACCGCTCATACATAAATTGAAAATACTCGTCTCTTTTCCAAATATCCTCATACATCGTCTGTTGAATGATTGACTCGCTTCCTTCCTCAATCTTGCCCAAATCCTTTAGCCCTCTAAGTTCAACTTTGCGCATATAATCTTTATTGCTGGCAAATGGGGGATCAATGTAGATGAGGTTGACTTTTCCCCTAAAGCCAAGCTCAAGAAGGGTGGCTAATACTTCTTTATTGTCTCCATGAAAAAGGAGGTTGTGCCAGTTCTTTTCAAGCGCAGTATATTCGGGAACTTTTAATACCTTTTGTTTTTTATCGGGGGAGTAATACTCAATCAATTGGGTTGGATGACCTTCAACATAGTCTAAAGGGGCTTTTCCTACCCATTTTAGAAGCGGTCTGCCTTTTGGTGTTTCAATCTTTATCTTACTTATTTTAGCCTTAATTTTTATCTTGTCAGAAAGAGTTTTGTTTATTTTTTTCTTCTTTTTATCTGCCATGTTTATTATCCTTTCTTTGAATTATAAATCCAATTAACCACAGGAGCTACCTTCCCAAAAATCGACTCTCCTTCTTCAAGCAAGAGAAGCTCGTATTTCAACCTGTCAGGGTTGATTTTTTCCAGCTTTCTCATTTCCTTCTCAGCTTCTTCGTTGCGGTAAGGTTTTCCTTTGACCTCAACAATAAGTGACTTGCCATTTTTCTTCCGAATTAAAAAGTCTGGGGTATAGTTGTGCCATTCTCCTTTTTCATCTTTGTATTGAAAAACAAAATCAGTTTTCTCCCTGTCCGTCAAAGCACCAGTGTAATAAATGTCTTCAACATCATCAGGGTCTTCTCCTAGCTTGTCCATCATCCGTTCAAAGAAAACCCTTTCATCTTCAGAGTCGAAATTGTAAGGGGTGTAGTGAAAACCAAATAAGGGCATTTGCCCTGCCTTTTTCTTATAGTCATCCAGGGATAAAATGTAATCTTCCAACTTGTCTCGTTTGATCCGAATAGTTGTTACTAAGACTGATTTGCCGCCTTGTTCTTCTTTTTCAAACCCTTTTTCTTTGACTAAAGCCAGCGCTTCCTCAACAGTTTCAGTGACTACCTTGTAATTGACCACTTGTCCCTCCAACTGCTCCCTAATTAGTTCAAACTCTGCCACAGACATATCATTGCCCGCATAAAGCCCTGAAAGCAGCTTAAAGAGCCTCAAAGAGTCTAATCTGTAGGCTTGCGCCAACATAACGGCTGCGGTGTATAAATCAACGATCTTTTGCTGAGATGATAATTCTTCTTGCCCGACCTCAATTAAAACCCGTTTACTTTGCCCTTTGGACAGATCGTAAAGAATTTTTGTTTGTTTTTTAATCTCTTTGACTTTAGGTTTGCTTAGCTTTAATCCCTCCTTTTTCTTTTCTTCTCTTGGCACAAACTTTTGAATGACTTTTTTGATCACCAGAGGTTCAATGTTTATCTTTCTTAGAGTGACATTAAGTGACAAAACATCTGTTTCTGCCCGACTGATGTCATCCAGGCTCTCTCCATAGGTTTCTTGAAGTTGTTTGTCGAGGGCTGAAACATTATCTCCTGATAAGTAAATCTTGGCTTTTTTAGTATTGTTAGGAACTTGGCGCAAGCAGCGACTGGCTGCTTGTAAAACAAAGTTATTGCTCGACTTTAATTTCCTTGCCAGAGCAGTGGCAAACAAGGAAGGACAATTCCAACCCTCAGTGCCTTTGTTAACCAGTAAAAAGACCCTGTATGACAGTTTGGGGTCATTAACCCGATTATCAAATAGGTCTTTAGTTTCTGAATCTGATTTGTGATGGACAGAAAGGATTACTGAAGGGTCAATTCCAAGTGATACGAGGGTTTGTTCTACGACTGGCTTGCTTTTTTCCAAGTCCTTTCTTTGAGGAAAGTAGATAGCCAGCCTTGCCTTGCTGCCGTCATCGGTTTTAACTTTCTTGTAGTTTTCAAAGAAGTCTTTGACTACATCAACAATAAAATCTTTATCTGTGACTTCGTCATATGCCATGATGTTATTTTTAACATCCTTGAGGATGCCATCTTCGATTCCTTGAGAGAGTCCATACCAACAAACAACATCTCTTAGAAGCTGGCGTTTGTAATAAGGAGTGCCTGTGGTGTTTACCACCACCATCAAGTTTGTTTTTCTATTGATGTAGTTGATTGTTTGGCGAACTCTTTTTAGGTCTTTTTCTAGCTTTTGTCCGTAGGTATGATGAGCTTCGTCTGAGAAGACAGCTAAATGGGGAAGAGAGATAATTGATTGTAGCCGTTGATTGGCAATAAGTTGTTTAGCGTAATCTTCGTCCATTAGATTAAGTTGCGTGCCAAGATAAGATTTAAGGATTCTTGATTTCTGCAGTCTTATTTTTTCTGTATTGGTGACAATAACATTAAAACTACTGCCCCTGATAACTGGGATGTCTTTTTCTCCATCTCTGGTATAAGTGAACTTAACATTGGTGATGAAAGATTTGTAAAAGCGCTTTGGGAGTATCTTGTCATAGGGAGTTTCTGAGATTTCTCGTAATGCCCCCAAGATTGTCTTTCCTGGAGCAAACACCAGGGCATTTTTAACAAAGCCGTTTTCCTCGTTGTATTCCAGCGCCATGGCAAACTCAGTGGCAATGATTGAGGCAATAAGAATGGTTTTGCCTGCTCCCATTGCCAGGGCGAGGATGTAGCTGGGGTAGTTTAGGTTCAGAGTTTCCCGCAAACCCTGGAGTTTGTATTTTTTTACAAAAGCATTATCTTCTCTAACTTTGTCAATTATCGAATCTAAACCACCCTTGCCTAGTGCTATTTTTTTCCAATCCTCTTCGGAAAGCCTGATACCAAGCGCTTCCAAGAGGTCTTCGCCTTCATAATACTTTTGATAAAGGTCAAAGATCTTGGGAGTGTTTTTTACTAGCCGAAGATACCAGTAAGTTTCTAGGGCTTCTAGCTGAGCTTTTCTCAAAAAACTATCCTGGTTATGCTTCAGAATGGTTGAGATAATTGGGTAATCGCAGGGGTAATCTTGTTTCCTCCATTCAAAGGTTTCTAATTTTAATTTTTGGTAAAGATTGATCATGTTTTTTAATTTTTAATCTTCGTTATTTTTTGCTCCCACGGCGGGCAGAGTTTTCTTTTATAAACTTGTCTAGCGCCTTTTGAGAAATTCGATATCCCTTGCCTAATTTCAAGGCTTTTAACTTGCCACTTTTAATGTAGTTAAGAACTGTCTGCCAGTGAACCTGGAGCCTATCTGCTACTTGTTCTACGGTCAGGAAATCATTGTTTTTCATAAGCCTTTTTGGTATAAGTAATTATAAACATTTGTAAGACGAATAATCAAGTAGGCAACGAAGGTTAAAACAAATATCTATCATGTCACTTACAAAAGAAGATATCAAAGCTCTTATTGAAGAGAAAACTGAAACACCAAATAAGGATTTCAAGGAAGGTTTTGTTTGGGGCAAACAAAATAAAGATCTCAGACTTGAAATCACCAAAGACATAATGGCGATGGCTAACATCAATGATGGAGGAAAGTTAGTTATAGGCGTAAAAGATAAAACGTATGAGCATATTGGACTTTCAGATAAAGAGTATGATTCCTTTGACTCCACTCCGATAAATGAGCTATTGCATAAATATGCAGATCCAGTTTTTAACTGCAGTGTCTATAAAAGAAGGGTTGATGGCAAAAAAACAGTTGTTATTGATGTTCCTGAGTTCACAGAAGTACCTATTGTTTGTAAAAAATTTACAAATTCGACAAAAAATAAGCAATTGTTAAGAAAGGGTGCTGTATATATTAGAACCCAGAAATGCACTAGTGAAGAAATAAGCAGCGCTGATGAAATGCGTAAAATTCTGGGGGTAGGAATAACAAAAAAGAGTGAAGAAATATTCGAAGTTATTCAAAAAATTGTTAAGGGTGTGCCTATAAATACAAGAAGATCTGCCAAGAAAGACCAGTATAGTAAAGAGATAAAAGATTCTTTGGAATTTATCAAAAATAATTTAAAAAATAACGAGAATTTTGGACGATGGGAGTTGGTCATCCATCCAAATGAATATAGAAATGACCTCATTAAAAATCAACTTGAAGCTGGCAAGTTGATTGAAAATAGTAAAGTTAGATTAAGAGGATGGGATTTTCCCTACATTGATTCCCATGGAAACTTCACAAATTTCAACAAAGGCAAGCAATCTGTAACCATTAGTGACAGAGTTCCCCATAGAGAAGTCTGGAGAATTTATAAAAGTGGCTTGTTTGTTTGGTCTGAAATATTAGGAGAGGATCTCATGGGTTTTACAGAGCACGACCAAAAAGTTCTTTACTTCGTTAGTCGATTATATTCAATCACTGAATTTTGCTTGTTTATGAAGCGATTATATACAGAATCTCTTCAGGTAGACTTGCTTAATTTTAAGCTAACAATTTTTGGGTCTAAAAATAGAAAGTTGGGGTCTGGGCAACCTGGTCTTCTACGCAGAGATTATATTTGCGTGGAGGAACCAATCTTAATTGAAAAAATAATACCAACAATAGAACTCACAGCCTCCTTCAAAGAAGTTGCCAAAGATATAATTAGAGAGTTATTTTTAATGTTTAATTGGGACGATCCTTCGGACAAGATGCTTGAGGATTGGCAGGTCAAGTTAATAGAAAAGGGGGGTTAAATTGATGAAAAAATCAGCAGTAACATGGCAATATTTGTTCAAGTTACCAGTAAACATTTACAATAACGAGAATCCTTATTATGAGTTAAAGCCATTACCACACTCTGATCAAAACAAGATGATGGTCTTTGCGGGTAAGAATGATGTGGGGCTTCGTGATTTGGGAGTAGTTTATATTTACCTTGAACTTTCAAAGGAGCTGGATGAACAGAATACTTTTGTCAATCTTAAACGATTATTAAACCTAGTTTATTTGGAAACAGGATTGCCGACACGATTCGTCTCAATCTCACGAGACAAAGTAAAAGATGTTGAAAGCGTTTTTAAACACTTTAGAAGTCCCAATTTCTATGATCCTGGGCGGAGCTACAGTGGGACTGCGCCAGAAAGTAATCACATTTTTAGAGTTCAAGCCTGTGTAGAATTGCTGAAAAAACTGAAGGAAAAGGATTTTGAAAGGTTTGACAATGCCTTAAATACTTTTGTTTGGGCATCAGAATTGATGGAGATACCAAATCCTCATTTGAAATATACTCTCTACATGACCTTGTTCTTATCATCAATAAATCAGTTAGCAAGTAATCCCGTATTTTGTAGTGGTCATCCCGTTTGCCCAGTATGTAAGAAAAAAATAAACCATCAAATAAAAGGGGAAAAACAAGCTGTAGTTGATTTAATTAACGAACTGTTAACGGGTAAAAATCTTGATCAGGCAACAAAAATGGTCAAAAGGCTTTACGGTGATTTGAGGTCAGCCTTTTTGCATTCGGGCTTCCTGTCGGGGAAAGAAAAAACTGGAGGATTTTTAGCTGAAGAGTTAACCGATACTACCCCTCTTATGGAGGATATGATGAACACTCTGATTATAAACAGAAAACTTTTGGAACAATTTTTGGTAAAAAGGCAACCCTTAGCTTCTAAAGTTTTATAGAGTTTGCCTGTTTTGACTTTCTGGGTCTGAGATAAATGCGTGGAACTGCTCTCCAAAGACTGTCACAAAATGCGTTTGATCTTGTTCTTGAAGTTGAGCAGTGTTCTTGTTAACTAAACCATTACTTTCTAGGGTTCTTATTGATTGAAGAAGCAGGGCGGCAGTGACTCCTTTTGCTTCATATTCTTTTTGCATTTTCTCCCAGCCAAACCCTCGGCGCTGATTGCCTGTTCGTGCTTTTATTTTAAGAATTGCATTTTGGAGGATTGAAAGTTGTAGGATATTAAGGTTGTCTAGAATGTCGACATAGATCTCTTTTTCGTCAACGGCTAGTTTTGACTTAGTATAAAGATTGACCGTTAGGTTTGACATTGCCGTAATTTTTTCAATTCTGTTGTCACGGGATATACTTTTGAAGATTTTGCCGATAATCCTTTTACCGTCTTTCGAGTTAAGAAATTCTTTGTCAACTTTACCTTCCTCGACACTTCTTAGCCTTGAATGAAGCAGGTGAATAAAAGTGACCATATTATCAAACTGCTCTTGCTGGTAAGTTCCGCCGAAGTAAGTGGAGATCCCTGCAGTGATAGGGTGAGCTTGGCACAGTGCTGAAATCTCTGGACTAGAAAAGAGTTCTCCCAGGCTTCTAAATACTTTCTTTGATAGGATGGCTAACTTTTTTGTCATGATTTCTTTGGTATTTTTATTTGGGGAATGCTAATTTTAATGGGTTGAGTCAATGTATATTGCTGATTATCATCAGTAACGGTTTGCTCTGGATTGTCTTGAGATTGAAAATCTACCCCCATTTTTTTGAGCAAGAAGTATTTTTCTGTATCTGATCCGTAAACATTGTTAAAAATACAATGAGAGAGCCTTTCCACCAATCTGTAATTCCCGAAGACTTTTTTATCGTTCACCCTCTTGATGGTTAGCTTTGACAATTCAGCCATGATATTGGCAAAGGTTTCTACCATTTCTGGGCTGGCGAACATATCGTTGCCTTCAGAGTAAGGTTCAAACGGGTGTTCTGGGTCAGGAGTTAATCCAAGTTTCTGTGCGATTTTATTTATTGTTTTGTTTAATCTATCTGGGTCATTTGAATGAAATCGGAGGCGTAAAGTCTTACCTTCAAATAAATAGAACCACTTATCAGCGAGTTTCTTTGCTTTTAGTTTGTCTATAAGCTGAGCAATACTCTTCATGATTGCTTTGGGAGGTTTGTCTAGCTTGAAATCTAATTGATACCAATCATCGATAGTTATTAACTTACCCATGACTCTATTTTAATCTAAAGAAGATCTTTTTTCGACCCAAACGGGTAGAGGAACAAATCTTGCTAGTGAGTATGCCTTAAGAGGCAATCTGAAGAAACTTGTTTACTTCCTTAGTTGTAAACTCAGGATATTCAAGGTAAGTAATCCAGTCTGTTCTTCGGTATTCGTCCCATTTGTGGAGCAAAAGAAAGAAAAGCCCAGTTTAATGGGCTTTTCTAATTTGTTGGCATTGGTACGAAAATGGGAATTGACTGAGTAAGATTGAGAGGGGAGGCAATATATTTCTCAACCATAATAATCATTAATAGGATGTAGGCAAGAAAGAAAAGGGCAAAAAATAATTTTTTCCTCGGGGGTAGTGATTTTTTAAATACGATAGCTAAAAGAATAAACAAATAAGTGAACCATGTTGTAATAATTTCGATTTTGTAAGCCCCGGGAATATTAATAGACACGAATCTAGCCAGATAATGATTAAAATAGGCTATGAGGAGGGCTGGCAGATGAAGAATATATATTACTATGAAGATAAATTTTATAAAGATTTGCACGACATTTTGATTATACCAGAACGCAAGGCTAGTTCTGACCTTGCCCATTGGGTAGAGCCAGTATTTTTCCAGGTGTTAACCTGTTTTACTTTTTAGGTGCGAAAGTCATATATTTCTTTCCGATGGTTTTGAGAAAATTAACCTCCGCTTGCTTCAACTTTTTGTGAGTCTCGATACATTTCCGAGGGTTGGGCGGGTTCTATCGTCCAGGATGATTGATAAAGTATCCCCGAAATTCATCATAAGCCAATCGTACCCTCTCAAGCTCTTTTAACCTTTTTTTGATTTTGTTAGAATACGATTAGTGGGAAAAATAATTTTATCTTGTAAACCAAGAGGATTAGGGTTAGAAGAGTTTACCCTTGGTCTTGTCTCTCTTTATCCAGATAGGCGGTCAAGAAAGCAATTTGAGAAGAAATGGGTGGAATTTTATAAGTCGGATAGGCATAATTCCGATGTTTTTAAGCGGAATGAGGAAAATCTAAGTTATCTTTCAGAGTCCTGGGTACCGACAAAAAAGGATAGTCGTTTGCCGGTTTTACTGCTTTTTGGAAACCCCGCCTCTCATTCGGTCGTTGCTAGAATGTATTTTTCCTATGAAGGCAAGGGGAGAGAACATAGAATCTGGAGAATCTTTCGAGAAGTTTCGCTTTTGAACTGGGTCGATCCGTTACCTGTTGTTGCCGGTAGTTTGTTTGATTCGAGTAAGGTAATCAAAAAAAGGTTTTTCGATTTAGACTATAATTCCCCGTTTCGACTAGCGATGGTTGTTTATTTCTCTATGCCTAGTGCTCCAAGTGAACCTTCTTGGTCAGGCGTTAATGGTCTTTGCAAATTATTTGGCAGGAAGGCTATAAGGCTTATCGAAAATGAAGAACAAAAACGGATTAGAAGGATAGTTGAAAACTTTATGCCTGACGGAGGAGTTATTATTGCTTTTCAAAAAGATGCATATAATGGAGTAGTAACCAAAGAAGCATCCGGTTATAGCCTTAGAGGGGCTTTGGCGGGTGAATTAGAGGCGAAATCCGGTCTTCATCCTAAAGTGAAAGTTTTTGGTGTTCCTCCGACTAGGTTTTTACAGGGAAGAAAGGCAAAGCAAGTTTTAAAAGATATTATTGTTAAGGCACAGGGCTAGGTAAAAGCTAATTTGGTTTGTGGTTCGTAAACGGTTGGTAGATTGAGTGAGGAAGCGAAGATTTGCAGCTCGGTTAAACTTAAGTCAAATTCAATCTTTCGGTTAATGAATAAGTCCTTTAGGGGAGCCAGCTTCAGAAGCCTAGTTTAATGGTTTTTTATAAAAAAGCTTACCACCATCTTTCTCCATAATCTACATCCCAGTATTCTGTTTCAATTACATTTTTAATATAATCTATGTAGCTCTGGTTGGCTCCAATCTTGGTCAACGCATCATGTTGTACATCTAGACATTGAGATTCAGCTGTTCTTCCTTGATAAATTTCTGAAGGAACAGAGCCAGGTGAATTGCTAAGCAAATAGTCATGGTATTGTTTTGAATGACAAGAATCGTGAGCAATTGTTCCGGCGTACCAGATTGTTCCCTCATTAATAGTTATCTTTCCTGCTTTAAATAGTGGAGGGTCTTGCCAGACAAACATACCAGACCCAGACTCCACACACTCAATTGCCCCGATATATCTAATAACAACTTCATAGTGAGAATCTGCTTTTTTTTCTAAGAGATTAAGAGCTTGATTTGTTTTGGCAACACAGTCATCATCGCCTATGATTTGTATTTCAAATGGCCCTATTGACTTAGGTTTGACAATTGGTGTCGTCGTAAGAGGAGCGGTTGGGATAACGACTTTTGCAGGACTTGGACTTGGTAGAAGAGTGGAGGTAGTAATTCTTGTAGGAGTAGGAACGGTTGGCGAAGGCAACGGTTCAATCTGTCTGCTGAGTTGATAATTCTGGAAAGCAATGTAGGTAGTTATTCCCAATAAAATTACTAGAAGGATTGAAAGACTAATGACTAACAATGTTTTTACTTTTTTCTTTGGAGGAATTGGTATAACTTCAATTTGATTTGTTTTAAAAGAACTATTCGCAGGAGGAAAATCATTATTTTTACCAAGCTCGTTTTCAACCATTTATAATTAAGTGTATCATTGAGGCTCTAACTTCATCCATGAGGGGGAGCTAGTTTCAATTGTGGCAGCTTAAAGGCTTCAAAAAGATTCTTCAGTTCATTTAAATCAATATTTATCTTAATCTGTCGGTTGCGGAATAAGTCCTTTAGGGGGAGCTAACCTCAGAAACTCAGTTTATTGGGCTTTTTGGTTTCCAACGAGAACTTTTATTCAGAGAGGAGGTTTGATAAAATAAACCTGTGAAGAGTGTAATTATAAATGTGAGTAAAGATATTAAGCTTCGTTCTTGGAAGCCTGAATGGGCAGCCGATCTTTTTCGATTAGTTGATAAAAATAGGAAATATCTCCAACCATGGTTACCTTGGGTGCCGGGTGTTAAAAAGGTGGCAGATTCTAAGAAATTTATTACTGATTCCTTAAAAGAGCAAAAAAAGGATACTGGTTTAGAATTGGGAAAGGTAAGTTGGTGGGTTGTCTTGGTCTGTATGGGCTAAGTAAAGCTAATCGTCGAGCCAGTATCGGCTACTGGCTTGATTCCAACTATCAAGGCAAAGGAATAATGACTGCCTCGGTCAAGGCGTTAATCGATTATTCTTTTCAAGAACTAAACTTAAATAGGATAGGTATTGAAATAGCGACAAAAAATACCAGAAGCCTCGCTATCACTAAAAGATTAAACTTTGTCAAAGAAGGTGTAGTTAGGGAGTTTGAGTTTGTCAACAACCGCTTCCTTAGTAATATTGTCTATAGTTTTCTCAAACGAGAATGGAAAAGCTAGTTCGAACTTCGTCCACGATGGGGAGCTAGGAATAGAAAAGCCTAGTTTAATGGGCTTTTTTTGTTTGGTATAATTCTTTCAGTGAATGAAAACAGATTAACTATTCGAATAAACAAACCTGCCCATGAAGTCTTCACTTTTGCTATTACCCCTCCAAATTCAACCCGCTGGATAAGCTCGGTAGTAAAGGAAGAAACAAACGAGTGGCCAGTTCGTATAGGAACTATTTACAAACTTCAGGATAAGAACGGTAAACTCTCTGAAGTTGTAGTAACTGCCATTAAAGAAAACAAATTTGTCGAATGGGTTTCAAAAGACCAAGTCTATCATTGCAGATATACATTTAAGTCCATAAACAAAAACACTTCAGAGCTTGAATACTACGAATGGGTAGATAAAGGGGAATTAGAAGAACCATTTACCTTAGATGTGCTTAAAAAACTTAAGTCTGTAGTAGAGAGCCAACAAAATTAGTTCGAACCTTGTTTATAAAGAGGGGGAGCTAGTAGAATCGAAATTACTTCCCTCTTGAAGTTTTAGACTTGTGTAAAACAGTTTAATATCATCCAGATTAAAGTCAAACTCTATTTCTTGGTTGCAGAACAAGTTCTTTAGGGGGAGCTCGAACTAGGTTGAATATCAATTCAAACTCTTCATCATTTGAATGCCTTTACGGCCAAGATTAATCCAATATTTATTTTCAGCTGAAAGATTCCTTTCAACTTCTTTCTCAATAGTGGCAGCCAAATAAAACGCACCATACGATGCGCTGGTTAATAAATGCAAGTCATCTTTAAAATCAACATCAACTAACCGGTGCCTAGCGTATGAATCAGTCACCTCATCGTAGGTTTTTTGATTTGTGTCTGTGTCAAGCTTGGGATCTAAACAGAATCCTGCCAGAAACAATGCGAGATCGATAATCCAATAATTTTTTGTTACCACTCCAAAATCAAGTAAACAATATTCACCATCCGTGTTTTTCATTACGTTATTGCGCATAATATCACCATGTGTCGGGGTTTTATTATATTTGCCCAGCTTTAACAATCTAACCTTTTCTACCATTTCCTCAAAAATTTGCCTCTCTTTTAACGGAAATATCTTAGAATGGACTTTAAAATGTTTATGTAAAAATTGTGGTTGCCAAGGGTCATCATAAACATTTTCTTGAAGTGGAAAATCTAAAGAATGTAGATCACCAAGTATTAGTGAAATATTTTGCATATCTTCTAGAGTAGGTGTTATCTCAAAAAAATGTTTTCCTTCAAAAAATTCCATCACGATCACCCGCAATATTTTATTATCTTTTCCAAAAGATAATTCATATAAATTTTTACCTTCCTTGGAGGTATACAAGCGAGGGACACGGATCCCTCCTTTGGCAAATTGGTCCATAACATAAACGTAATACTTGGCTTCTTCACGCGACCTTGCTTGCTTAGTCAGATAATTAACTAACAGTTTCAACACATAACGGTCTTTATCAGTTCGTAATTCAATATTAACGTCCTCGTATCCTTCTTCGATTCCGCGCATTAAACGAATACCCCCCAAATTATAAGCATCAGAGATTTGTCTAACCACCTTGATCAGTTGATCTTGATTTAATCCAATCCTTTTTATGAAATGTTTCGAAATGATTTGTTTTTCCACACTTTTCATAGTTGTTCTGATTATAAAAGTATATTTATTCAATTGGAAGCTTTTAGGTATACAAAGTTAAGTGGTTGATTAGGGTTTAAAAACTGATCTATATTCTCAACAATCCAGTCTCGAAGTCTGTATGCCGTGGGGAGCACTTGTAGTTAGCCTCGAGAAATTTATCTTACTATAATAAGGGCTAACAGGGCTCAAACCAAATCTATAGGTATCAAAACTTTACTATTTCTAAAGGATGGTTTGTTGACCAGTCATCATTTGAGTACATCTCTAAAGGTTCAAATTTGATCGGTATGTTTGCATATTTTCCCAATAACTCTTGTATGAGAACCTCACACTGCTCGGGTGTAACATGAGTTCCAATGGTCAAGTGTAAGGGGTCATCAAAATGGGGATCACCATGTTTACTAGGAGCGGTACCAATTCGAAAAGGGATTAGTTGTTGAGCTAGTCTTTCACGCTCTTGCATTATTTGGAGAGGCAGATCTAAATTTAGTAGCATAAGACCTGAATTAGTTCTAGCAAATCCCGCTATTTGTGCTTCTGGCCTTTGTATAACTTGCCCTGAGGTAAACAACAGAGGTATGAGAGAGTTGGGGTATAAATCAGCTCGAATATCTGTTAAAGCAAGTAGTGTCATTCTGGGGTAGAAACTATCTGCCGGGTCAGCACTTCTAATAAACTCGGTACCAGTTTGGTTTTTTACTTCGTTGGTTATTTCGCTTGTCAATCCTAAGGATTCTTTGGCCACGGGAAGTGAGAAGTTTATTTTTGGGGCTACTTGTATTTGTCCTTTTGTTACTTTGGGGTCATCCATTCTTAAATATTAACATGTAATTGTAATAGTGTCTGAAAATCCTCCCATTCGGTGAACCAGTCCCAAGGAACCCAGTTTTGTGACCTGCCTTGGTTCGGTATAATAAAAGCATGAGTTGGTTACTATTTGGAATAACGGTGGGTTTTTTCTTTGCAATTTACAATGCTTTTCTTAAACTAAGCAGTAGTTATCTCCACGCTTTAATCGGTTCAATTTCCCTTTCTGTTGCCTTGGCTATAATCACCCTCGGGTTAGTTTTTGTTTTTAAAACAGTTGGCCAAGAGATTACTATAACTTCAAAGGAGGTAAAACTTGCTTGTTTGGCAGGGGTCTTTAGTGCCTTTGGCAGCCTTCTCTATTTCCTTATGTATTAGAAGAAGGCGCCTATTAGCCTTGGCCTACCTCTTTTATCGATTTCAACTATCCTTTTTTCGGTAATAATTGGCCTGCTATTTTTTGGCGAAAGATTAACTGTAACAAAAATAATAGGGCTTGTTTTAGCCGTGTTAAGTATTTATATTATGGGCATTTAATACCAAACCATTTCTAACTTCCTCCACGATGGGGAGCCAGTTTGTACTTAATATAACCTAAATCTTTCGATTTGTTGGAAGGTGTCAACCTATTACACCTTCCAGGTGGAAGTCCAAAAGAGATTAAAGGTTAATCTGGGAAGTTCAGGAATCTATTCACTTCCTTGGTTGTAAATTCAGGATATTCCAGCTCAGTTGCCCAGTTAACTCGTCGGAAATCATACCATCGTTCGAGCCAGATGGGACAAGCTTCTAACCTTCTTTCCCGAGGTGCAAGAAGAAATCCACCTTGGAGGTGGTAATATTTGATTCCCAAAAGGAATAATCCAAACTACCAAATTTACTACCTATTTCACCTTTCTAAGATTTCAAAGATTATTATTTTGATAGGAGCGTTGCTCTTAATTGGACTATATTTTTATGCTCAATGTCGAGACTATGGATTCGGTGTCAGTACTGCATGTTTTCAGAAAATCTTTAATCCCTAACTTTTTCTATTTCTTCCCTGATTTGAGCTACCAGCCTAAAGTCAGAGAAAGCCTTGATAATACAAGTCAATTGCGTGGTTATATTAGTGTTACGATCCTCGAACTAGTTGGGTTCCAGTATAACAGAAATTAATAAAACCAAGTCTGTTTGAGAGCCGCCTTTTTTAATTGGAGAATTTAATAGTCGAAAAAATTAGCGGTAAAAGTTCTTTTTCTTCTTGACCATCAGATAGGGGTTGAGGCAGTACCGTTTGGGACTCGTTAATACTAAAATAGGCTGAAAGTTCATAAATAGAGCCGGAGGAGTAAAAATAATATATCGTTTGATAAACAAAGGTAGTAGTAGAGCCGAAGTAGTTCTCGGCAATAATGACGTCAAAATCCCCGATTTTAGATTCTTTAATCGATTCTCTCCTTGGTATTTCTTTTTCATATTGCGCTTTTTGTTCAGCTGGTAACTGAGCAAGCATTTCGTCGCGAACTTTTTCAATTTCCTTGTCAGTTTCTATTAATAAGTTTTTAATTTCAGTTAAGGCAGTTTTGGAGTCTTTTTCAGGATCAGTTCTTTCACTCTCTCTAAAGCTGATGGTTGGACATAGGTTGATGTCGGAGCATTTTTTTTGGACTAGCTCGATACCAAAAAAGCTGGTTCCATCACCTACTCTGACGACTGAACGACCTGGTTCAATTAGCCGGTAATTTGGCGGATATAGAAAAGTAATTCCCTCTTCAGGATTGTCGTATGTTTGCCAATCTTCGGTTGGCACTACAGATGGTGAGGTAAGGATAGGGCTTGGGGTGATAATTAGGGAGGGGATTATTGGAGTCGGAGAGATTTCTAATTCTTTAACGTTTTTTTCTTTTGATCGATAGTAGCGGATGTTGAAAATGGTGATAACTATTACAGGAAGAATGATAAAAAGGATTACAAGGGAGCGGTTAGTTCTTTTCTTAGGTTCTTTTTCCTCCAGAGGTGCTGTTGTTAGTGGCTGGTTAGATTCTTGAGATGGGGAAGGCTGGCGGATAGTCGATTGAGTTCGGATGTCTCCGGGCGTACTAGTCCCTGTATTATTTAATTCATTACTTTCTTCCATAATCATAGTTTACAACAAACCTTAATTATTTTGCCAGAGGTGCTGGTCAGTCCTTGGTTGAGAATTAAAATTATCTTTCTCTTGAAGTCTCAGGCTTGCATAGAATGATTTAACATCATCCAAACTATAATCAAACTCAATCTTCTGGTTGCAGAATAAGTCCTTTAGGGGGAGCAAGTGTTTTTAGCTTCATTTTTTAGTATTCCGATATCTTCTACTCTGACCTTATTTAATATTGAGCTATAATAAAGGTAATGATAAATGTTTTGAAACCTCCGAAACTTAATAAGGGAGATACGATAGGTATTGTTG
>DATKWK010000016.1:0-1388 GCA_035529595.1 Bathyarchaeia archaeon | reverse complement strand
AAGGAGGCCAGAAAGGGTTCCCGATGGGACAATTACACCAACCTTTTAACTGTTTGGCAAAAATTGGGCAACAGAATTTTTCCTATCTTATCTGATCTACAAAAAGAATGGGAGGAGGTAAAGAAAGATGAGAACAAAGGATGATATTTTATATGCAGGTGCTCAAGGTATTAAAATTACCTATGATTCACCGCCTTTTGAGCGCAAGATTGAGCTTTTAAAACTGGAAATAGCGCTTGATATTAGGGATATATTTTCTCAAGCCCTTATCTGTCTTGACAGGATAGGAGACAGCTTAGAAAATCTCAAGTAAAACGCCCGCAAATGCTGATTAGACGCCGTGTGTCATTAAAAGTGAGACACGGCTTTTTATTTCATGGCGCCACGAAGTTTTTTCGTAGCTTTTCGGCAATATCGGCCATAAACTCCTTATGGCGGTCAGCGCGATCCGCGCGTACGGTCTCCTTTTTTATTCGCTCATTTTTCAAATCAAGATTAATTTCTTCAAGCCACTTTTCATATTGAGCGATTTCTTTACTCACATCGACACCAAACCGAGATAGCAGGCGTAGGCCCTTGATGGTGATTTTATAGAGCGTCGACTTAAACATTA
Source organism: Bathyarchaeia archaeon (assembly GCA_035529595.1). GTDB lineage: Bacteria > Patescibacteriota > Microgenomatia > PFEM01 > JAFGMK01 > DATKWK01. The sequence goes on along the minus strand of DATKWK010000016.1, from coordinate 775 downwards.
AGCCATAGCGCGGATCTTTTTTAATCCGGCGCCGGCGGATAAGATATTTATCGTCCTGGATAACACGTAGCCAGCGATTGAGTGTGGCCCGGGACTTCCGTATATTCTGCCGTATATCCATCAATTCCATCAGCTTTAGCTGAGATGGCCATGAATAATCCTTATTGTATTTTCTCTGGATTTTTACGAGAGTGAGTAATAATGGGTGAGCTTTTTGGATGGTTAGCAAACCCCATCTCCCTGTTATAGTGTTTTGGATAGAATTCCTTTATCTCAAATAATATTTCTATTTGTCAAGTGTGGTAAATTTACCACACTTTTTTATTGACATTCGGGAAATGTAGATGTATAGGTGATTTTACAGGGTATTCATATATTGAATAACAGGTATTCAAAAAAAGAATACCCTAAATATTAATTTTTTATACGAAAGGAGGCCACATTATGGCAGAGATAAAATCTTTGTCGGCTATTGGCGAGAAGTGGGGACGAGTTACTCCTCAGAGAGCGGAGGATTATAAGCTCGGTGTTCAGTCTCCAAAGAGGGACTGGGCAGAGGAGACGAAGGCAGCCAAGGACAACTGGAAGGCTGGTATTGACGCTGCAGCGGCTAAGGATCTTTTCACTAAAGGTGTCGAAAAAGCAGGCACCGGCAAGTGGAAGGAAAAGACCCTGAAAAAAGGGCCTGGCCGGTTTGCCGAGGGCGTCTATATCGCACAGCCTGATTATGAAAAAGGCTTTGCTCCCTACCGGGAGGCCATAGCAGCCGTTGACT
>DATKWK010000015.1:0-2705 GCA_035529595.1 Bathyarchaeia archaeon | reverse complement strand
AAGCAAAGTTAATCCTTTTTATTTCCTGGTTACCTCTAGCGGATTTTCTGATTTTTTATCGCGGATAAAATATTTGCAGATTATTCAACAGTATGATCGGGACCTGCTTTTCCAAATGCAAAAGTCAAAGATGACTTATGATACGCAAAAACAGCTTAAAGAAAAAAAGCAGCAGGAAGAAAAAGCGTTAAAAGAGCAATTGGAAGTTCAGAAATCCTCTTTAGCCCAGCAAAAACAAAGCAAACAGGAACTTTTGGAAATTACCCGCAACGACGAACAGAAATTCCAGCAGTTGCTGGTTTCAGCCCGGGCAGAAATGGAAGCGATCCAGTCTATTATGGCTGGTTATGGTGAGGAAACAAAAGTAGGCGATACCAATGAAGGTCAAAAGATTGCTACCATTATTTCCGGTTCTTCCGCCTGTTCAACCGGTACTCACCTCCATTTTGAGGTGGCGGTCGGTGGCGCTAATGTAAACCCTACCTCGTATCTACAGTCGAAAGGTGTTAACTGGGATTTGGATGGTTGGTATGGTTCGGATTCTCCTTTTGGTTTTTCCGGTTCTTGGCCATGGCCGTTGAATGACCCAATTAGCATTACTCAAGGCTACGGAATGACAGCTTATGCCCGTTCGGGAGCTTATGGCGGCAAGCCTCATTCGGGAATTGATATGGTTTCCGGTGATTTATCGGTTAAAGCAGTAAAATCCGGTATTCTTTATCGGGGAAGTATTGCTTGCGGCGGCGGCACCCTACGCTATGTCAAGCTCGAACAACAGGACAAAACCGACACCTACTACCTCCATGTTAATTACTACTAATGTAAAGGCCGGGCCTTGACAATTACGCCTGTTATTTTTGTTCAATGTAAAGGCCGGGCCTTGACAAATAAAATGTCAACTACTATTAGAAAACCTAAGATAACCTCCGAGGTTGGCGTTAGCCATCCTCGGAGGTTTAATTTGAAAGAATACATTAGCGGATTTTACTCCGCTATTTTTTTAGTTATCTTCTGCTTTCTTTTTTCCTCTCCTTGCTTCGCTTCAAATGTAGTGATTAATGAAATCCTACCAAATGCTGATACCGAATGGGTGGAGTTTTATAATCCGGATAACATAGATTTAAAAGATTATTGGTTAGATGACGATACTTCTTTTACAGACGATTCAGGAACCAGTAAAAAACAGGCACTTACCAGTTTAAATATTAGCAATCCAAATTATCCTTACTTAGAATTTAAATCTTTTTTAAATAATGATGGTGATTATGTAGTTTTATTTTCTAGCGGTGGTGAACTGATTAATCAATATCAATATACGTTTAAAGTGGAAAAAGATATTTCTCTTGGTCGTTATCCTGATGGTGGAGATAGTTGGTTTCAGTTAAGTTCAGCTACTAAAGGTGCAGTAAATTCAGCGCCGCCGCCCTCTCCTTCTCCTTCTCCATCTCCCAGCCCCAAACCTTCTCCGTCACCCTCACCTAAAACATCGCCTTCGCCCTTACCCAGTTTAGCACCAGTAGTCTTTTCTTCTCCTTCAGTGCAACCCGTTGTTAAGACCAGCTCTCAAGCCCAAAAAGAAATCAGCGAAGCAACCAACGAGGCCAAGGATTTTACCGGTGAGGTTTTTGGTGCTACTGAAAGCAGTGATGAAGCCACTAAATCAGCTGAAGAAACAAAAAGTGAAACCAACTCAACCGGAAAAGTAAAGTTGCCTTTAATTATCAGTCTGATAGGCCTTGTTTTACTGCTGATTTCCGCCTTTCCTCTTCTCAAACCCCAACTGACAAACTTGATTGACAAGCTAAAAAACCATTAACATGTAAGGCGATATGTAAAGGCCCGGCCTTTACATCGGCTTCAAATAACAGGCGTATTTGTCAAGGCCCGGCCTTTACATTGCAGACTTTACATAGTTAAAATAGCTAGTCTCAGGTTGACATTTTCAACCACAAAAGATTATGCTATACTTTCGCTATTATGCGACCGAGTACATGGCCGAAGAATTTTTTTGTTTTATGGAGTCCGGTAGCTATTTGGTGTGCAGTTATTTTTACTCTTTCGTCAATCCCCACTATAACGACAACAAAAATCATTTGGTGGGACTTTATCCTTAAAAAAACAGCTCACATGATTGAGTTTGGAATTTTATATTACCTGATGTATCGAGCCTTGACAAAGAAGTTTAGAATTCAGAATTTAGAATTCAGAATTGGAAATTCAAAAGTAAAAATTAATTTTACTCTTTTCGCTTTGCTTTTTGCTCTCTGCTACGCGTTGTCCGACGAATATCACCAGAAGTTTGTTCCCGGACGTCACTGCAAATTAATGGATATTGGTTTTGACTTTCTAGGGATGTTTATCTCGCATTGGCAGATAAATAAGAAGGCTGTTATTCCCTCCTGAAGTTGACTCCCTTCGTCATCCCCGAAATGAATTCGGGGCAGGCTCTGAACTGACGTTTACCGTCATCCTGAACTTGCCTGCCCGCCTTTGGAGGGTTTCAGGATCTAATATAAGAGCTTAATCATTAAATTTTAAGCGGCTTGGCTGTCACCACGAACCTGTTTTGATCCAGAAAGCCGTAACAGGTATAGATTGTTAAACGCGTATCGTCCGACGGTCCTAAAACATAAGTTTGATCTGGACTAAGTACCGTTGTCTCAGTAACCACAAAATACTTAATTTCTCCATTAAAACCTTCAATT
>DATKWK010000014.1:0-10895 GCA_035529595.1 Bathyarchaeia archaeon | reverse complement strand
GGCCTTGGTTTCTATTTTGGCAGTAACCGCCATTGTTTTGATTGTGCTAATGGCGGGAACGGTAGTGGCCATTATTAATAGCCGGATGAATTTAGCTCAGCTTCAATCTCAAAGAGCATATCAGGCCACCGGAAGCCTAGTCGACGAGGTAATCTTGCGTTTCATTCGCGAGCGTGTTTTTTTAAACCCTTACCCTGATTGGACTTCAAGATGTTTACAAATTACGGATTTTGATTGTAAAATGGAGTTAAACCTGCAGGAAGATGGCGGGTTAGTTGATGTTTGGGGAAGAGTAGCGAACAAGATCCGCCATTTCCAAATAGAATTAGACGTATTAGAAGATGAAAGCGTCAGCGTCAGTGCTCGTAGGGAACTTTAAAAGACAATGCCTGGCCCAAAAAATTTACCATTTTTCCTTTCTTTAACTAACGGTTCGCTTCAATTGATGAGTGGAAGTTTCGTGGAAGAAGGTTTTAAAATAGAATCTTTTGGAACGGCTAAGTTGCCTTTAGATATTTCAAGGCAGGGAGTGGTGAGTCAGCCAAAGCTTCTGGCCCAGATGATTACTCAGCTTAGAGCCAGCTCAAAGCCCAAAAAAATTACCACCAATTTTTGTTTTGTTAATCTGCCGGATGAGTTAGTTTTTTCTAAATTCCTCAAGCTTCCTCGGGTTAAAGAAGAAGAAATAGAGCCAGCTATTTATTTCAAGATAAAAGACTTTTTACCTCATCTCCCGGACGAGATGTATTTGGACTGGCAAATAAGGGAGGATGGCAATGAAGAAATTGAAGCCAACGTGGTGGCCGTTAAAAAAGAAATAATTAATTCCTACTTTAGTACTTTTAAAATAATCAATGTTTTTCCGCTGGGGTTTGAGTCGGAATCCAGTTCTTTGGCCCGATTAGCCGGTTTAATTTCTTCTAATCCAAGCTTAATAGTTTACCTTAATGGTCAAAGGGGAGTGATTTGTTTCAGCCAGGATAGATTGGTTCTTCTGGCGACTACCTTTAGCTTTTCTTCACTAGAAAAAAAGGGTGAGGAATTATTGGCTGAGTTGAAGCAAACAGCCAATTTTTGGCAAGCAAATTTTGGCAAGGAAAGAAAAATAGTCAATGTTTTTTTGGCGGGACAAACAGAAAACGAACTGGTATTAAAACAAAGTATAAAAGAATATTTCGGGGTTGAGGTAAAAAAACTAGCCTTGCCCATGATTTTACCGACTACATTTCCCCAGGACTATTTATCAAAACTTATTCCGCTTTGCGGTTTAGCTTTTTTATCCAGGCCGGCCGGTGGCCAAAAAAGAGAGATAACTCTAATCCCGGATACCGTTAGGCAAGAGAGGGAATCTTTTAATTTTAGAGATAAAGTAAAAGATGTTTTAAAGATTACCAGTCTGGTTTTTTGGGGTTTTATGGCTCTTTATGTGGGGGTATTTTCGTCAATGTTTTTTGAGTTAGAAAAAACTAAGGCTGGCCTTTCCGGTTGGGAGAAGGTTATTGTTACTCCTCATCAGATCCGGCTGGAAAGACAGGCGGCCAACCTGAATCAAAAACTAGTGTCTTTGGAAGAGGTACTTGGGAGGAGGAAAGAAATATCTAGCCTGCTTTTAGATTTTGCTGCTAATATTCCGGCCGGCATTTTGATTACTGATTTCACTTTTGATACCAAGGGGAAAACTATGGAAATCAGAGGCACGGCCAGTTCGCGGCAAGAGGTGCTGGCTTTGGAAAAATACTTGACACAATTTGGCCAAGTGACGATTCCTTTGTCCAGTTTTGAAGAGGTAACCAATCTTAATTTTAGAGCAGTTATTAAATTAAAATCTTAGGCGGGTAAAAAATATGAAATTGCAAAAAGACTGGATGATACTGTTTCTTTTCATCCTTTTTCAGTTAGGGAGTTTGTTTTACTTAAGTAAGCTGATTACCGCCAAAACAGATTTATTGGTGGAAGCCAAGCATAAATTAAAAGCCTATGAAAGGAAAGACGAGAGCTTGGCTCAATTACAACAGGATTACGATAAAGTTGAGGAGGGTATGGATGTTTTAAATCAAGCCTTGCCGGACAGGGCAAAAATAGTTGATTTAATTGATCAAATAGAAAGTGAAGCCAGTAGCTCGGGGATTGCGGCCAAAATTAGTTTTGGCCAACAGTCAATTCAGTCCGAAAATGGAGGGGTTAAAAGCCTTGTTTTTAACGTGACCATAAAAGGAACTTATTATAAAATAGTGGAGTTCATTAAAGACTTGGAAAAAATGCCTCAGGTGATAACCGTGGAAAAAATGAATATTCAAAGCCCGGTAGGAATAGAAGGAGAAAATAGCGTTACTTTAATTTTAAGATGTTATATTGACCCCAATTTTTAAAATGAAATATCAAAAAGCTTTTTTTGCCATTTTAATTCTGGATCTTTTAATGATAATTTTTTTAGCGGTTTTAAGTTCCCGTTTCCTTATTGGTGAGTTGAATAAGATTAAAAAAACTGATCCGGAGATTTTAGCCCAATACGAAACTAATTTAGAGGTTGACCGTTTCTTGAACTTATTAAGACAAGTTCAGCTGCGTTAACCCTTGACAAAGCCTTTAGGTTCTGACTATGCTTATATTAAGACAAAAATTGAAAAGATTGTCTAAGATTGGAGGTGAAAAGACTTGAAATTTAACAGAAAAGGTTTTACTTTAATTGAACTTTTGGTTGTTATTGCCATTTTGGTAATTTTAATGGGAATTGTTTTAGTGGCGGTTAATCCCGGAAGACAATATCAAATGGCAAGAGACGCCAAGCGTAGGGCAGACACCAACGCTTTGCTAAATGCCATAAACCAATTTCAGATTGACCATGATGGTGATGTTACCGCTTTAGGTATTAGTACCTGTCCAACCTACAGTGATGTTGGTACTGGTACGGGTGCTGTTGATTTAACTACAGATTTAGTTGCTTCCTACATTGCTGAGGTGCCGTTTGATCCGCACACCGCTTGTAATGCGGCCGATACTTGTTACGATGTTTGTGTTACCTCGGCAGGGAGAGTAACCGTCGCTGCTCCGAGAGCAGAAACAGTATCTAATATTAGCGTTACTCGATAATCAACGGGTTAAAGTCAAAAATTAAGGACTCCTGAAATAAAAAGTGAGTTCTTAATTTTGGTTTTTTAAACAAAAATTCCACCTAGAAGGACAAAATGAGCCTTAGAGTTTCAACGAGGGTTTTCTTCTTTAAGAAGCACTTTATCATCCCGAAGAGTTGAGGAATCATCCAAGAGCTTTACTTCAGAAAGTAAAAACCCTTCGCAGTTTATGCCTTTATCATTGAAAATATTATTGAGTTCTTCCTTTACCTTTTTTTCTACTTCGGTTCGGTAAGCGGTAAACTGGTTGGCAGTAACTTCAGAAATAACAGCGCGGATCCGGCTTCGGGAAACAGGCCTGATTACCTTGGAGATAAAGTTTTCACCAATATTTTCCCAAATGTCAGGAACCTTAGCTTTGTTTATTTTAAAAAGAATCGAGCCTTCAATTTGGAGGAGTTTGTTGTCTTGAGTAGTGGCATTAATTGCTTTATCTCCCAGTGATTCTTTTTGGCTGAGGTCAAAACCTTCGGTAATGGTATATTCAAGAATTTGGGCATTGAAAAGTTTGGCAATTTGCCAAAAGGGAATTTTAACATGTAAGCCCGGCCCCCAGACTTTATGAAGGACGCCACGGCCACGATCATACAAACAAGCTACATGACCGGGAGGTACATTAATAAAAAAACCACCGACGACTTCATCAACAAAAAAGGAAACAACCAGTTCGTCGAATGCCATAATATAAAGTATAACAAGCTTGTGATACAATAAGCAAGTCTTTTGTTTAACCAGACCTGCCCAAAAAGGCAGGTTTTTTTATTCGGATAAACTTTCATGTTCCAAGCATTATTTGGTTTACTGACATTTTTTCAGTTTGGATTCAAAGATCAAAAAGGTCTTATCTCACCTGTTCCTGATGATTTATTGGTGGAGAACCAACCTTTGGTAACAGAAGAGAAAAAAGAAGAAATTTTAGCGGTCCGCAAGTTGGATTTAACTGAGCGGGATCAAAACCCTTATGTCAATCAAATCTTTAAGCACAACATCCTTCTTGCCCTTTCTTTTTCTCCTCTCCTGGATTTCCTCCTTCCGATCCAGGAACGCCTGCCTGCCGGCGAGGCAGGGTCACCTCTTGACGAAACTGGTATTAAATATGGTTTTATTCTTGAGCCTGGACAAGTCTTTGCTTTTCATGAAAATTTCTCGGAAGAATTTAAACTTAAAAAAGTAATTACTTTAAATACTAAATTTTCAAGCTCCGAAGGTTACCAATCTCCGGGAACTATTAGCGGTGACGGCGTTTGTCATCTGGCTTCCCTCATAAACTGGGCTGCCAGCAAAGCTGGTTTAAAAGTACAGGCAAAAGTAAACCATCAATTTAGAGAGATTCCCGGAATTCCCGACGAGTACGGTACTTCCATAAGATACAGTAAAACAGGTTTAAATTCCCAAAACCAAAACTTATACATCGAAAACACCTTTGATTTTCCCGTGGAATTCAGATTTACGGTAAATGAGGATAATTTAGAATTAGAGGTAGTGAAAGGATAATATTAAATCCCGGTTTATAATTCATTATCCTTGAGATGTCTTCCGTCATTCTGCAACAACGCCCACAGTCATCCTGAACTTGTTTCAGGATCCGTCTTGTCGTTCCCATGGAAATGGGAATCTATATAAATATCCGAATTTGGGATTTCTGCTAGTTTACCCCGAGTCGCTCGAGGGGTCATCCTGAACTTGCCTGCCCGCCTTTGGAGGGTTTCAGGATCTATAAATATTTTTTAATACAGAAGTATTCTGAAATAAATACCCTACCCCGCCTATTTCAGGAAATCCGGTGTTGTGGTAAAATACCTACTTATGAGTAAAATAGGGGAAGCTCTAGTTACACTGCAAAGAATTTTTCAAGGAAATCTCTGGCCCTTCTTGGGAGATGTAGAACAACCTTCTGATCCTCTTGGTAGCCTACCACCTGATATAGTTGCAAGGAGTTTAAGAGTAAAATTAGAAGCCGGCCAAGTACCCCTTGAACTAATTGAAGACATGACCAGAGCGCTTGCAGGATTAGAATAGAAACCTGGTGTTTAACCACCTTCACTCTTTTAATTGGGTAAATTTAGTTTTTCCCTGTTTCAATTTCACTAGCACGCTTATCCTGCCCACCACTTAGGACCAAACCTTATGGGTGGCCTTATACTTACAGGTCCGACGTATTTACCATTCACTGCTAAAACTGCGGCGGTTGGGTCCAATCCTTCTTGTGCTCTTATATCCCTTAATAATTCATCATCAGCTAAAACTCTAGCTGGATTCATTTCTGATTTGCTTTGATCACCTCCTGCTAACACTGATTGAATATCTTCAGGCATAGATTTCTACCAAAAATCAGTAACCACTTTTTATTAATTATATAAAAAAGAATTGTATTTTTAAATATGTTTTGGGAAAAAATATTTTTAAGAAGATAAAGAAGATTGATTTTATAAAAAAAGGAGGAAGGCTGGTATCGTTTAGGAACTCTCTGTGGGGAGAGTCATACCAGCCTTTCTCAGGCTTACTTACTTACTGGTTTCTTGGCTACGGAGCGTAGACGGGCCCATAGACGTTGTTGTTCTCGTTGGATTCGAGCCAACGGCCATGAGTTCCCTCCCACCACCATGCATCTACCTGCACGTAGATTTTGGTTCCGCTGGCAAGCGGGAAATCCACATGGGAGTAAAGTTCCCCCGGCTGATAGCTGGGGTCCCAGAAATGCAAGGTAACACTTAGGCCTTTTGGTTCTAGCGAATTCGCCATTATCCAGAAGGCCCCCTGGGACCCGATATCCCACCATCTCTGGTTTACTGTCGGTATCGGGTTGGGATCAACATAGAGGTGCACAAAGGTTCCTGGCCCGACGCGCTCTGTTCCGACGTTCGCTACTGTGATGTAAATGTCGTTAGTTGCGATAACGACATTTTGGACCACTAAGTCCGGTGCCTCCACGGTTAGTGGAAGTGTGTAGTTCCGGAAGCTGACAGGGAGGAAAATCTGGGTCATAGGCGGGAGCACCGTCGTCGTGACCGGTCCTCCGGTGGCGATGAAAGTCTGTTGTTCTCCAGGTCTGACGTAATGAAGCACGAATGTAGCCGAGTACACCTTGTTGACCACCACTCCTTGATGCACGGCGCGGCTGGAGATCTGGAACACGTGACTGTGCTCCGGGTTTAACCCGTGCCAGTCCCAACCGACTTCTCTGGTCGCCCCGTCGTAAGTGCAGGCATCGCAACCCTGGAAAACCAATCCCTCTGGTAGGATGTCACGGACGTACAAACACCCTGCCCCGTACTCATTGTTGATCGTAACAGCCAACGAGTACTGGATTGAGGCACCCCAGGCAACGGTGGGTGGTGCACTTTTGGTGATCTCGAGCACTGGTGGGACCACCTCGCTGTAGATCGCGGTCACCTGTGAGCAGGTGTTCACCGCGGTCACCGAGACCGAGAAAAGATCCCCAGGATAGAGGTGGGCCACATAGAAAACCCGATGGCCGTCCCCGTATGTGGCAGACGGGACCGGGGTCCAGGTGAGAAAGTATGGGCTCGCCGTAGTTGGAGTTATTTCGGCCCTGAGAAAGTACTTCCACCAGGGAGGTGGAAATTCCTGCAGGACTGCAATCGGGATCACCTGGTTTTCCTTGATAACCCTGATTTGTTCCACTGGGATACAGGTCCTGACTGTCGTGGTGACCGAGATTTCGTCCCAGGAGTCCTTCCGCCCGTCGGCACGTAAGTTTGCGGTGGTTTGGCCGACGAACTCGGGGACAACAGCGGCAGTGACTAGCGTTTGCCACGTTGCGGTTGGCGGCAGGTCCGTGATCGTCCAGGTACGACTCCCAGTCGGGTTAACCTGAGCCGGCAGGGTCAGGGTGATGTGGAAGGTGTCGGTTACCCCACCGGTGTTGGTCAGGCCAACGGTGTAGGTTAAAACCTCACCAGCCGCGACCGGATCGGGCTCGGCCGAGAGCGATACAGAAACATCCGGCTGGAGGTCCCTGAGGTCCTCCACGACGTCGTCAGGTCCAGGCGGCGGCTCCAGCGGACTGTAGTACTTAGACACGCATTCGACTATATTTGCAGTTCCGGTCTGGTTTTGTACATATAAGGAGAATGCGTATCCTTGTTCTGTCAGTTCTCGCAAACGATCACAGGTAGATTGCCAGTCGTCGCAGTTGCCATCGCCGATGAAGACGAAACTGCGACTTCCGACCCAGCCATCGAACATACGGATCGCTTCATCGAGGGCAGGTAGACAAAGAGTTGCGCCGCCGGGGATGATGGTTTGAGCTACCCGTCTGAACTCAATCGCTGCTTGACTCGGTGCAGTAGGGAGAGTGATGGTGACGATGCTTCCGTTATAATGTAATCCCCCCAGAACTTCCCCAGACCGATAGAAGTCCCCCATATCAGCAGCGAACAGAAGCGCTCTTCTGGTTTCCGTCAATGTTCGGCTCCCGGACGAGTCGATCAGGACAACGGTCCCCAAGAGAGGCGACTCTGCTAATGCCTGGCTATCAAGCCAGGCTGCGAGACCTAGGGCCAACGCGCACCCCAGGAAAATCGATAGGACGACGCGCTTCCTAGCGTCCATTTTCGTTTCCTCCTGTGCGATATGTGTAAATGTGTTTCCGGCGGCCCACTCCGCCAGAAAATCGGTTATTAAGAAACCAGCAGTCCAATAAAAAATAGAAACACTTTTTTACTTGTAACTTACAACCTGTAACTTATTTCTATTCTTTACCGGACTGCCGGTAACTAAACCCTTAACCTTTTTAGGAGGAAAAACAATTAAATTCACGGTGGACCATTTTTCACATCTAATTTACCCCTTTTCACTGGTAAGTTTAAAAATAGTAATTTTGTAGCCTTATTCAAGAAACCAGTTGTTTTGATTTGTTTTTAACAAGGCTTTAATCTTTCGCAAAAAGAAAGCAAAACCTGGTCAAAACAACTTAAGTTTAACTTGAAAAAGTTATTTTCAAGTTGTTAAAGTGCTAATTGCTGTTTTTTCTTTATAAGACCGCTTAAAGGCCTTAAAAGAATTTTGACAGCAAGGATCCGGTCGGAAACGAAGGGCTTTCTTTCCGACCGAGTCTTTACTGCCAAAGAACGTTTATTTTGGCAATTTTGCCTTTATTTTAAAAAAAACGAGCAGGCGAAAACATGCTCGTTTTTTCTGCCCTTCTTATCTTATTTTTATGCTTAAAATATATCATAACGCCTTATTTTTGTCAACACTATGGGATATTTTCGCAATTACTCAATACCTTGGAAACGAACGAGTATTACAAGTGAGTTTATTATGGCAAACTGTAAGATGTATTAAGAAGAAGTTTTTATTAAAGTACTCCCTTTGCGATAAGTGCCTGTTGCAGTTCTGCAGCTCGATATGCTGCATCCTCATCATCTACACCGGCTGCTGGGTATTCTGTATATAGTCTTGGATTTCCTTCAATTCGGCCAACTACTTCTCTAAAATCAACCTCAGGTGTTAATGCAGCAAGAGTTCTAACTGCTTGTTCGAATCCTAAATCCCTTACTTGTTGAGGAACACCTGTCGTCGCTGCAATTGCTTCTACTAGAGCGTCGGCTGCAGCTTGTAGTGTTTTGATATTTTTTGGTTCTTGTCCTGATGTCATTTTATTTTAATTTTTATTAAAAACTAAAAATTCCTTTAATTTTTCGTATTATACAAAAAACTATAAGGTTTTTCAAGTGGGAGTTTAAAAAATCAAAATCTTGGTGATATTAGCCGCTTTTTAGGGTATTGCTATAATTACCGATAACCTTGGACCAGCTGATTTTCCTTTGGAACAAATTTAATAAATAGCATACTTTTGGATTTAAAGTGAAGTCACAGATTGAAGAGCCTCAACAATAGTTTGAGGTGCTATTTTTACTAAATTAAGTCTGCTTTCATCTAAAGTCATACCATCGGGAGTTACAGTTCCCACTGTGGTTGTCACCGAACTCTCGGCAGTTCCGGCCATGATTACTAATTCTTCTGCGTGCCGACCAGGTATAAATGCGATCATAGCTTTAATTTCTTCTCTCATACAGTTTATTTCCCCGATTATTAGTCAAATAAAAGAGCAGGCAATATTTAACGTTTTGTGGCTTAAGTTTAGTGACCCCAACCGGAGTCGAACCGGTGTTTCTACCTTGAGAGGGTAGTGTCCGAACCACTAGACGATGGGGCCTCAGCATTTCCTTTATTCTATCTGTGAAGTAAACTTTGTTCTACTTTTAAGGTACTAGTCCCGGCAGGCGTTAGCCTGACCGGGATCCCGCTAGGCTGAAAGCCTACCGGGAACGATGGGGCCTTTTAATTTTTACGCTTTAATCTTTACTCTTGTTATTATACCTGATTTTCCTGGATTTTGTTTTTTTTAAGCCTTAATCTACTTTTTTCCTCTTGACAAAAAAGAAAGACACCAATAAAATATCCCATAATAAATACTACTAGAAATTTATGTCTAAAAAACAATATAATTTAAAACTGACAGTAAGCACTCCTGCAGAAGCTACAGTTATTCGTGAAATGGCATTATATGCTCTGGGAGGTGGTTCAGACGCTCAGACTGCAAAAGATTACCTGCAGAGTCAATTAGATATAGGTAAAGTAACTTTTGCTGAAGAATATCAGGTTAGTGAACTTGGGCAGGATAAATATGGTCGTTGTACTGTTTGTCTTGGGCCGGTAAACTATAGCGGTACATGGATTACCGAAGAATGTGCTCTTGGTGATATAAGAAGATTTAGTGGAGGTTTGTGGGGTGTAACCTTGCAAGAGGTCGACTTAGAAGGGCTATAAAATTATTATAACCTTTTTTTAACAAATTCTTCTAACACTAATTGATTCCTACACATTTTTTATGTATTGACAAATCTTTTGCTATTTCATAAAATAAGTTTCGTTCTTTACCGCAGGAGCGGTCTTTTTTTTAATCTAATTCGGAGTAAAGATGATAGTCGATAAAAATGTTTACTTAACCAAAGAAGGCCTTCGAGCTTTAAAAAAAGAGTTGCAAGACCTTCAAGATAAAAAACGGCCCAGAGTAGTCAAAAGGGTAGCTGAAGCGCGCAGTATGGGTGATTTAACGGAAAATGCCGAATATACCAGTGCCCGTGAAGAGCTTTCCATTGTTGAAGGCAGAATTGAAGAACTGGAAAAAATAGTGTCTAAAGCCAGAATAATCCGCCCTAAAAAGAAAAAAGAGTGCCGTGAGGTTTCTTTAGGCTGTAAAGTGACCGTCAAAGCCAATGGTGAAACTCGTGATTTTGATGTTGTCGGTGAATGGGAAGCAGACCCTCTTAATAAAAAAATTTCCCACAGTTCACCTTTAGGCAAAGCTTTGCTTGGTAAAAGGAAGGGTGACAAAGTGGAAATCGAAGCGCCGGCAGGCAAGGTTATTTACGAAGTAACGGAAATAGATTAAAAAATAGATTAAAAAACAAACCCGCCGCTAGGCGGGTTTTTTTATGCCCAGAGTTTTTCCAATTGTGCTAAAATTGGAAAATAGGAGCAGGTTTTATGTTTTGGCCAGACAGATTTGCAAGCGAGATAATTAAATCAGGTAAATATCGGCCCTACCACGTAGACGATATGAAAACGCCCTCAGGCAGGATTCATGTCGGCGCTTTAAGGGGAGTGATTGTCCATGACCTTATTTTCAAAGCTTTAAAAGAAAAAGGAAAAAAGGTTGACTACACTTGGGTTTTCAATGACATGGATCCAATGGATGCTTTTCCTCATTATTTGCCGGAAAAGTTTAAAAAA
>DATKWK010000013.1:0-1662 GCA_035529595.1 Bathyarchaeia archaeon | reverse complement strand
TATTGCGGATTACTAATTTTTAAGAAATAAAAAAGGAGAAAAATGTTGTGAAAAGGATTCATAAAATTATATCTGGTAGTTTAATTTGTCTTGCTTTGATAACGGTATGTAGTGTTAATATGACAGGATTCGCCCAACAGCAAGATATTTCTAAAATAAACATAGAGGGTATCTGGGAGGGAAAATTAAAAGTTCCCGGGGCAGAACTTAAGATTGTCTTCAATATTTCCAAGAATCCGGATGGCACTCTGACTGCAACTCTGGATAGTCCTGATCAGGGAGCAATCGGTATACCTATAGAAGAAGTTGTTTTCAAAGATAACACTTTACGTCTGGAAGTAAAATCTGCGGGAGGCGTCTTTGAAGGGAAAGTCAGTGCAGATTTTTTAGTTATTGAAGGGGAGTGGAAACAGTCAGGAGGTGTTTTCCCTCTTACAGTCAATCGGACCGACAAGGCAGTGGAAATTGTCAGGCCTCAGGAGCCAAAAAAACCTTATCCTTATTTTGAAGAAGAAGTAAAATATGATAATAAGGAAGCAGGAATTACATTTGCAGGAACTTTGACTTTGCCATCCGGAAAGGGTTCTTTCCCGTCAGTTTTATTAATTACCGGTTCCGGACCGCAAGACCGTAATGAAACTATATTTGGTCATTATCCTTTTCTGGTATTGGCAGACTACCTGACCCGTAAGGGTATTGCAGTTCTCAGGGTAGATGATCGGGGCGTAGGAGAATCTACAGGGGACTTTTCTCAGGCTACCAGCGAAGATTTTGCATCTGATGTATTAACAGGGATAAAATATCTCAAGACTCGAAAGGAAATTAATCCTGAGCAGATCGGTCTTATCGGTCACAGCGAAGGTGGTTTGATTGCTCCGATGGTTGCTGTAAAATCATCGGATGTAGCTTTTATTATATTAATGGCCGGATCAGGATTAACCGGGGAAGAAATTTTATATTTGCAGGGTGCTTTAATTTCCAGGGCGATGGGGGTTAGCGAAGAAGATATTACTAAAAACCGTCAATTTGATGAAAAGATATTTACACTTATTAAAGAAGAAAAGGACGATAAAATTATTGAAGAGAAACTTCGTCAGATGTTTATGGCTGACTGGGCGGAGTTAAACGAGGAAGAAAAAGAAGCAATAGGTGATCCGGAAGTTTACCTTAAAGCCCAACTTCAGAGCTTATTATCTCCCTGGTTTAAGTTTTTCCTGACTTATGATCCTAAACCAACTTTGAGTAAGGTAAGGTGTCCGGTACTGGCTATAATTGGAGAAAAAGACCTCCAGGTACCACCAAAAGAGAATCTAAGTGAAATTGAAGCCGCCCTCGTTACTGGAGGCAACGAAAAATTTACTGTCAAAGAATTACCCGGCCTTAATCATCTTTTTCAAACTGCACAAACCGGAGCGCCCTCAGAATATGCAAAGATTGAAGAAACAATTTCACCGGTGGCATTAAAAATAATAAGCGATTGGATTTTGGAACAGGTCCGAGATAAATAATGGGGTAGATTATTTTGTTTTATATTATTGCCAAGTGTATTTGTTGGATTATTTTTAAATTAATCTTTCGACAAAAAGTAACCGGCCAACAAAATATTCCCCAGGACGGCCCTTTTATTATTGTAGCCAATCATTCGAGCTTGTTAGACCCGAT
>DATKWK010000012.1:0-1503 GCA_035529595.1 Bathyarchaeia archaeon | reverse complement strand
ACCCAAGGTTTCTTTGGCAATGACAATCAGCCAAAGGTTAGGCGGTCCTAAGGCAATGGCGAAAGCTGCAGCCGATGGACAGCCGGTTAATATTCCGGCCCTTCCATTTTTTTCGATGGGATGACGGAGTGTAGTAGATCGAGCATCTTAGTGGCCTGGTGTCTTCGACCGAGAGTGTGTGTCAGGCAAATCCGGCACATGGTCCCGATTTATCGGGACAACTTTCAGGGTAGAAGCGAATTAAGGTTTTTCCTTAATAAGTTGATCGAGCGCACTTCCAAGAAAAATCTCTAAGGTTAGGAAAATGGAATCCGTACCATAAACCGACACAGGTGGGTGAGGCGAGTAGCCTCAGGAGAACGAGTGATTCCTCGTTAAGGAACTCGGCAAAAAAGCGGGCGTAACTTCGGGATAAGCCCTTCCTGCCTAAATTTTGCTTTCAAAGTTTAGGTAGGGCGCAGTGAAAGTTTCCCTGGCGACTGTTTACCAAAAACACAGGTCCCTGCGAAACCGTAAGGTGATGTATAGGGGCTGATGCCTGTCCGATGCCAGAAGGTTAAGAGCGTCGGTTATTTCGATTTATCGGAATAGCTAAGTGCTTGAAGCCCTGGTCAATGACAGCGATAACTATAATCGTTCTAAGGTTAGAAAATGCTAGCTTTAGTAAAATTCGACTAAATGCTGGAAAATCTGGTGTATCCAAGACTACTATGGTATAATATGACCATAGAAATATGGGTTATAATATATCAAGTAAAAAAGTTTTTGGCGCAGACAATCAGCAGGAAAGACTTAAAATTGCTTATTGGATTTTAGGCTTTACTGATGGTGAAGGATGTTTTTCAATTGCCGTAATAAAGAACAAGACTACTAAATTTGGGAAACAAATTTTTCCTGAATTTGTAATTACACAAGGTGAAAAAAGTTTAACCGCATTAAAAAAAATTAAGATTTTCTTTGATTGCGGGAATATTTTTATCAACCGGCGATATGATAATCATAATGAAAATTTATATCGTTATTGTGTGCGTTCTTTATACGACTTAGATCAGAAAATAATTCCATTTTTTGAAAAATATCAACTCCAAACGTATAAGCAAAATGATTTTTTGATTTTTAAAAAAGTCATAAAATCAATGATAAAAAAAGAACATTTAACTGAAAAAGGGAGAAAGAAAATACTTACTCTTATCAGTAAAATGAATCATAGAAAAAAGCGATTTTAAGAATCCTCAGAGACTATACGTCGAACTCCAATATTATTTTGGAGAAGATATAGTCCGAACTGCATAGCGATATGCAGAAATAAACAGAAATGTTTATTCGACTTCTAGACTGATTTTCTAGATGTTAGTAACAAAATTGAGCGTAATTCCTTGTCGGGTAATTTCCGACGTGCATGAAAGGTATAACGACTGGGGAACTGTCTCAACGAGGAGCTCGGTGAAAATGCGTGTCCAGCGAAGACGCTGGGTACCCGCAGCAAGACGAAAAGACCCTAGA
>DATKWK010000011.1:0-4867 GCA_035529595.1 Bathyarchaeia archaeon | reverse complement strand
CTCGTCTTTTAATGAGCCAATAACAAATAATCTTTTCTTAAATTTTTGAGAATTACCATAATCCCAGTTGTGGATCTCATTTATAGATAAATCATAGTCATTAGCTAAATTTCTTTGGTATTCTGAGAAGGGGAAAGCCTGCGTGGATTTTATCAGGTTTTCCATAACAAAGTACCTGGGCTTAATAATTTTAACAGCTTCAACGAAGTTGGGTATTTTACCGGGGTCCTTTCTTCTTCCAGCAAAATCTTTGATTGATTTTTTAGTAGAATTAGTCATTGAAGAGAAATTTCCACAGGGCGGATGCCCCATCAGTAGATCGATTTTGCCTGGGGGTCTTTCTTCTATACTTCTATAAAATTTTGCTCCGTCAAAGTTCATCTCAAAGCTTTCTGGTAGCATACTTTTTCTGTCCTCTATATTATAGAGAACTTTAAACCCGGCTAACTTTGCTCCGATCAACATTGATCCTACTCCTGATAAAAATCCGGCCGCGGTTGGTTTCATTATTTCTCCTCTGTCATTCTATATTTTTCAGGGTCATAATTGCTTCTTCCCAATTCGGCTTTACAAATACAAGAGAATCCTCGAAGAGTGCTCATTTGAGAAAGTGATAAGATCAAATCAAAATAAAATTTTATAAGAGTCTCCCGCCGTTTTATTTTTTTGATGATCTTTCTTTTTTTACTCAATGCAGGTTTGTACTCTTCCATTATTTTTAAAATTCCCTCGATATTTTCTCTCATGGCTTCATCAGAAGAAAACAGATCAATTAAAAGTAATAAATCAGTTGTAACGGAATTGATATTTTGTTTGTGCAAATGAATAGAAAAACCATTAATCCTGATTCTTGCTTTTTCCATTAGTAGTTGCTCCGTTGTCTGAACTTGTTTACCTCGCTTTTTTTAAAGTACATTTGGAAGGCCTCATTAGATGTCATTGAAAGTTCAGTAGAAACAAACGCTACCCACCATCCAAAAACTCTTGTCAAATGATATCTAAATTTTTCGGTGTCTGTTTCAAAGTGAGTCTGTTTCCAGGGTTTTTGTTTTAAACAATTCATGGCCAGCCCAAGATCAATGATTAAATTTAAAGCCGGATCAACAGACCCTGGTCCTCTCTTGAAATACTCCGTCCAGGGGTCAGACCCAAAATACTTATGGTCAATACCAACATTGATCATAAGTTCTACAAGAAAGTGCAGGGCGTCTGAGGCCTCCTCTTGAGCATGTATTAAATTATCTATTAAATCGCACTCCAGGCACTCCGCCATTTCCTCTGTGACCCTCCAGGCAAAATCTTTTATCAAGTACTGCCATTTTTTGTTGTTGATATCAAATGGAATATCCTTGACCAGGTAATAACCAATCCCATTTGATATCTCGATGTCATGGTACTTCTCCATAAGCTCTTTTTGTTTATTAAAAATAAACGCCAGTTTGTTTTTTACTTCTTTGACTTCATCTATATCATTTACATTCATTAATGATCTCCAGGTAGAGTTTGTTTAAAGGGGTTTTTGTAAAATCAAAATTGATCAATTTGTATTTAAAATCTTTAAAATATTTTTCATATCCAAGAACTATCTTTTTCCTGTAAGTAAATTGTCCCTGGCTTATTTGATGGTCGCCATCGAACTTTGAATCATAATACTTTATATTATTTGCACTGCAAAATATCGTCAGAGAGTTGCTGAGAAGCAACTCCCCAAGTTCTAAATATTCAGGGTCTTTTATAATCTCTTTTCGATCGAACACTCTCTGGTATATCCGCTCACTGATAATTGGAAATCTGTCCATTAAAAAATTTTTATCTTCGGATAATTTTATAAAAGAGACTACTCTTTTTTTCAAATCATCTCTACACAACAATGGACCCCCTGAGACAACCTTGTCCCAGGAGGTCATTTTTTGAATATAATTGATGGCAGTAGTTTTCCCACTGCCATCAGGGCCTTCGAAGATGATCTTCATTAGTCTTTGTCGTGGCCGGTGAGCTTATATGTCTTGGTTTCTTTATCCCAAATGGTAATAACCGGGCTCTTTGTTTTTGCGGCGTTTCCAAGCCCGGTCATACAGGCTGCCGGATTTTTGATCCCGAGTCTCTCGGCGATTTGTTCTTTTGAGATAACACCGTCGTTCTCTTTGAAAAGTTCCAGGATCTTCTCTCTCCGGTTCGGGCCCCTTTTCTCGCCCTTGGCTTTTTTCTTCGGTGGAACTTTTACGGGTTCTTTGAATTCGACCAGCTCCATGGCGTCCCAGACTCCGTTTAAAGCGTCCTCTTTTTTGGCTTCTTGCTTCATCCCCAGGTTTTTTCGAAGCTTATTTAAATGGGGTACCGTTAATTGACCGAGACCAGAATCCTCGTTGATGACCAGGTAAGTAAATTTTGAAGTTCTACCGACTTCGTTGGCCGGGATTTCTGATTCAAATCTACCAACGACACTGTCATCGTCCATATTCAATAGATAACTTGACATTTTTAACTCCTTCATTTTTGGTTTTTCCGGTTCGAAAGATATTTCCATTTCGTCCAGAATTGTTGAATTAAAATCTTCGTTCATAAGCCATGATCTTTCTCTTCCAATAAGCTGGCATTGTGAGTACACCGTCTCACCCCCTTTCTTATGCCGCCAACTTCAAAGCATTATTAAAAGCAACCTCTTTAATTCGGCTCCCTTTTCCAAAGAAAGCTGAATTTATTCTACTGTCCATTGTTCTGTTACCAGCATGATGGTCATAAAATTCTGTCACGGCATTGACCGCTCCCCAGAGGGTGCCTTTGGCCGATTTCAAATTCTGTCCTTCCCCGTTCTCAAATAAATCGGCCAGTTTTATAACATTGTTCATTGGTACTTTCTCAAGATCGACTCCTTCGGCCGCTTCAGCGAGGGCCTCATTTTCGGTCTTGGCGGGCTCGGCATCTTCTTTTTTGTCCGCCCCATAAATTGTTAAGAAAAATTCAAAGGCTTCTTTTAAAGAAATCTTCACTTTGGCCAATTTTTTAGTGTTATCGATAAAATTTCCAAATGAATCTTTACTAAGTCCAAGTGCCGTTTTCATCTCGGCTGGATCAAACTCTGAAGTGTGCGGAAATTTTATATACTTCTCAGATGCTCCAGACTCTCCCGCGGCTATGGCAAACGATAGAGTATTGTTACAGACCACTCTCGTTGAAGTAAACATACCGGTGTTCGCCAGGCTTCCATCACATGAAGTTGTCAAAAGAAGATAACCCTCGATCGGGTCGACTCCCATCAATTTAAAGCTCTCATTTATCTTTGCCATGGCCCAATATTTTTGACCATTAAATAAAGAGCCCGCGGTCACTAACTCAAAATCGGCGGTCTTTACAAGATCAGAAAAGAATTTTAAAACTTCCTTCGGTTGGACGACGTGGTATTTGTCTGAGACCGTGGAAAGATAAGAAAAGTTGTCATCTCTTAAAAGGATCCGTTTATTTGGCACCAGCGCTATTTCCCCGTTGTCCGGTCTGAAATAGGTCATTCCGGCCTGCCAAATATTGTAGTTGAGGTGACTTTTTTCTGCCCAAATTTCAAGGTTTGAATCGGCCGGGACGGTCTGCCCCAGGCCATGCCATGGTGGTGAAGTTCCTTCAAGATACGCCATGGAATATTCTCCGTCAATTTCATAAAGTTCATGGGCCATTTCACTTCTCCTTCTGTTATAAGTTTTTGCCAACCTGAGAGCGGGTCCTCATTCCGCTCTCAACGCACAGGGCTTAATGGCTCCCTGCTATTTCTGCATATCTAAGATTTCTATACCGTTCCTTGAAGTCACTGTAACTGATTTCTTTGATAATGTTTACATCGATCTTTGCTCCACAGACCGGGCAAGGAGTCTCATCATAACCATAAATCATTGAAAGACATTCGCTGCAAAATATATCGGTCGAATCTTTCATTACATGGGCCTCTATCAAATGTGGTCTCTTTTTCATGATTTACTCCATTATACTATATTGAAATATAAATGTAAATGATTATTTTCTGATGAACAATCGGCCAAGCGCTCTGCCCAGCCCCTTGTTAAAAATCCTTTGTAAAATACGACCATTAAAGATTGATGTAATATCGCCAATCAATCTGGCGATAGAATAAAGATTTGATCGGAGTTTCATTTTTCCTCCTTTTCCAATACCGGGCAATCAACACAATCGGTTCGATCGCAAATCCAGCATTCGTCTGGATATGAGAAATTGTCAGTAATGTCTTGTCGAAACCAGAGCTTGCTCTTGCCAGCTCCTGCTTGAATAATGGAGTCTATCAATAAGATGACTCCATATAGTATGACAACGAGAATTGCGACTTCTGGCCAAAAAATCCATGGGTTCATTTATATCCCTCCTTTTTATTTTTCCGGACCTCCCAGGAAGACCGGCAGGTCTGGATCACAACAAGTGCGTTTTTCAGTTTCATGGTCAAAACTTACTCTTTTTCCACAAAAAGCACACTTGGCCCCTTCGAACCGTTGATTGTTATGGTAACAGACAGATATGTGTTCCAGTTCATCAATGCAGGTATTAAAGGTGTCTATTGCAGATAATAGCCGTTCGATTGTATAGTTATTTGTTGCAGCTTTGACTAATTTTTCATAATGCTTTATGCGTTTTTCCCACTTTTTAATTAATTCTTCCATTTTCAATCTCCTTCCTTGATTTCATCAACCGAAATCCAGATTGTATGTTTGAAAAATGGTCCAGTAAATGGTCCGTCAATGATTTCTATTAAATCGTTCTTAGTACGGCCAGTAAGCTGCACTTCCTGGCCGTTTATAAGTTTTACTGTTTTGTACATTGGGTCTCCTTTTTTTATACAAATTTTGGAAATTCATTAGATTCAATTCGA
>DATKWK010000010.1:0-8948 GCA_035529595.1 Bathyarchaeia archaeon | reverse complement strand
AATTATTAAGTCTAAAAAGCAGTTTGCCAAAATAACAAAGGCTAGTTGGAACAAAAGATGGGAAGAAGAAAATTTGTCTCGGTAAAGAAAAACTAAAAAACAAATGCTTAAAAAAATGAGGCTGGAAAAACCAACTTTATCGCCTAAAACAAGATCAATTAGAACGCCACTTAAAAAAGCCAGCCAAAATATTTTCTTAAAATCCTGGTTGTAGAAACTAAAAATAATGAGAACGAGTAAAAAGATATTCATCCTGTTTAGCCTGGTTTTTGTTCCCAAGTATAAAAGATACGCTGGATAAACTCAGGAGCATTAACCACAAGGTCAGGACGGTAAGTGAAAACAACTGATGGGTTGGTGACACTTTGAATAGGACCGATATCTCTTAAGATACTTATGCCATTCCAGCCAATAAAGGTACCTTGCGCTTCTAATAGCGAATCATACGGAATACCGCCAACGGTCGCAAATTCAATTTCATCGGCAATAAAGATTCCCTGGATGCTAGTAACGCTAGGGCTAATGGTTATTTTCCCGCTCGATACCACCATCAAAAAGCTTCCCGGATCTACCTCGATATCACCAGTAAGAGTAAGGTCACCATCATGCAGAATAACTATCTTAACTCCATTATCGGCAGCCCCCGTTATCTGATTGCTGCTATCAACGGTGTAAACTCCATCATCAGCAATCTCGGTTAAAAAATTGGGGGCTTCTATCTTCTCTTCATCTTGTAAATGACGATCCCACCATAAATAATTATAAATATCCGCATCATACCCTGACTGAGCGTACAGCGGATCAATGCTTCTTATACTATCCTGAAGACCCGTCCCAAAACTGCCATAAGAAAGAATAGCCGGGATGCCGGTCATCAGCCACTGGTTATTCGGTACCGCGTCGATTACCTGACCGTCGCTATGAATGTTGCCGCTAACAGTCTGCCACCAAGGATCCTGCGGGGGACATTGGTAAAAATTGGCAGTTGCGCTGCTAGAATTTAGATTTAGTGTATAAGAAACAGGAGGTGTGCAATTTTGTATTTTGACTGGAGCGGTTGAAGGCGTAAAAGTAATTGTGTAATCACCAAAAGGTAAAACAGTACTAGTACGGTCTTCAGTTTGGCAAATATAACTTCCGTTGGTGGGTTGTCTAGCCGGGGCAAAAGGAAGAGGAGGAGGTTCGCCTATACTTCCATCAATACCATCTCCTGTGCAGGTTACTGCCCACGTAGAATCGGTTGGAACAATGGTGGCAGGGCAAGTAGTACAATCAGTATTCTGCCGAATATTACCGGTAATAGTCCCCGTACAACTATTAACAGTGAAGTTTCCCATCCTGTGGAAATCCCAGAGATTATCCGGCACCGGCCCGCCGTTAATCTGAAGTAAATTACTTGGTGTTCTTTCCGGTGCTTCATCTTCCAAATTCCACAAGTCTCTGGTGTAAATAGTAGCATTATAAGTTCTTAGGGGAAAATTCGCCTCAAATCTGATTGTAAAAACAATATTTATTGTTTGATTGTTAAGAGTAAAGTAAGTCTTAATTGGGCTAGCTCCTCCCAATAAAACCGCCTGGCCGGCCAAAGTAATATTGCTGGCCAAATACCATCTTTGAGTGACACTATCAAAAAGCACATTACCTGTTAACCATGGCTCAGTACCTCCGGAGGTAACCTGGAAAATATCATTATTATAACCAGTACGTCTTCTGGCAAACATGGCTCTTATTGGCCAAAGCTCATTGCTGTAATTAGCGTCAGTCTCCGCTTCCAAATTTAACTGCATAATATTAATATCAGTAAAAATTCCCTGAGTAGTCCCTTGTTCAAGTAAAACACCGTCTACGGTAGCATATTGACTGGGATTGTTAACATCAATAAAAATAGCTACAGAATGGGTTTGGTCAGCGGCGCAAGTACCAGAAGTAAATTGCCATCTTTTACTCGTATAAGCAGTAGTCAAAGGAAAAGCATAGCCCTTTACAAATTGATTGTCTGCTACTTCTACTCCCAAACACCATTCATGAGCATTAACGGAAACTGTTCCCTTAGATGATAAGGATAACGTGTAGGCTGTATTATTCCCAATTGTTAACCACTGAATTACTCTTCCAGATGCGGTCGCGCCTGTACCACCAATAATGTAAAAAGCATAAGTACCGAAAACAGTGTCAGTAACAGTCTGTTTAGTCCCGCCGCCTTGCAAAATCCAATCAGTTGTCCCATTTTCAAAACTACCGTTTTGTACTAAGTTGTTTGCCGGCTCATCAATATCTCCGAAACGGGTATTAAATGTTATTTCCTGGCCTGTTCCTTTACATGTTTGTCCGGCAGAAGAAGAAAAAGATAAAACTTCAGGATTTACATTTGCCCTAACGATGCCTATTTTTATAGGTCTGGTTTGCCAAGCATCAAGAGTTCCAGCGCAACTCGTGCATGTCAATTGCAAAGTAAAGCTAGTGCCACTAAAATACACCTCCTGATTACTGCTGGACCTGATAGAAGTAATCTCATATCCTCCAGGCAGAGTGACAGAATAATTAACGTTCTTGCTAAAAGTGCCGTAACAACAATCAGAACCGGAACAATTTTTAAGTCTTGCTCCGTCAGAAAAACCAGCAAACAGCGTTTTTTCCACTCCTCTAAGGAATGTGCTCATTGTACTTTCGCAGCCGCATTTTGGATTTACCGGGTCAGCAGGACAATTTATCCCACAGCCTCCGGTTGGGGTAAGCCCCTGACAATTCCCCGGACAAGGAACACCACATGTTCTTGAGTATTGCCAGGTCCGGTTACCGTCAGCTGTTCCGCACACAGGCACTCCATTGTAGCTAGGACTACGAGTTTCTGTTTCTACAGTAGGAACCGTAATTGTCATGTTTATTTGACTGGGGTCAAAAGGCAAAACCGCTTCAGTGGCATCAGTAATTTCTCTGCTTCTATCTTTATCGTGATAAAAATAAACCAAAGATCTACCAGAAGGAGGAGAACAGCTAACATCGTCGCTAGAAGTGGAGCAAGAAGTACAACATCTGGGAGCAGCCGGGTTGGCCGCAGCGCAGGCAGTATCGCCTGCTCCACCCAAAGGTGTTTCGCAAGTGCTGTCAGCACAACAAATCCCTGCGCATCCGGCTGGCGGCGGCGGCGCCGTAGAAGGCAGCGGTACATCCCCGGGAACATTGCAACCGCTGCCGACACAGCACTCACCGGGCTCGCAAGGACAATTGTTATTACAATAAAATTCCCCAAAAACACTGCAGGTTTTCGGCCCGGCATCTTCGCATGACTGGTCGCCATAAGCACAGGTACCTGTAGGAAAACATCTTTCTTCCTCATGAGTACACGCACTGCCATCTGGACAACTAAGATATCTCATCCACACTCCGCACCAATAATTTCCCTGGCAAGCTGCTAAAGCAGACTTTGGCAAAAAGGATGTTTTAAAAACCTTGAAAAGATCAAACGAGCTCTTTTTTAAGGCTTTAATGAAAACTCCGCGGTCTTTAGACCGCGGTTTCTTCAACGTGTAGTTTTCATCCCGTACCGAGAAAACATTGCCCCAGTTCATCTCCGGGCTAAAGCCGCGGAGTTTTCTCTGGTGCGGGATAAAAATAATCCCAAAGACAATTAAACCTAGTAAAGCCAAAAACCTAACCAAAAGCTTTCTTGAACGCATTAGTTAAATTAAACTCAAGTATATGAAAAAAGTCAAGGAGTTATCTAAAAAAAGTTACAAAATCATTACCTATAAAGATTACTTCCTTAAAATTATTCCTATTTTCAATTAAAATGCCCAACCATATCAAACCACTCTTTAGGTACTACTCTTATAATACCATCCCAACAGCTTTCATCACCAGTTTCCCAATATCTGGAAACTCTAGCCGCCAAATCAGGAAAGTTGGATGTTGATGGTGTTTCCCCGGTTCCAGCCCTAAAACCTCGTTGCTGAAATGCATTGCTAAAAGCCAATATTTCTATGGCTGTCAATTGGACTGACGGGTTTTGAGAGGTATGAAGATCTATCACCTCTTTTATCTGAGCAGGATCACCTTGACAATCTCTAAGATCGCCCCTAACTGTATCTTCGATTGGCCCAGGCCAGTTGATTTGAAAATGTAAAACTCCATTATAAAGTATCAAACCATAACTTATTTCTTCAACTCCAGCATTACCAGTATATATAGGTTTACTCCCGTTAATAAAGCTAAACTCAATCTTTGTGGTTTTTGGATCAATTGGCGTTTCTTGGGGTTCTGAAACGCTAACCTCGGGCCTGATTACCATAATCTTATAAGTCATGTCGTCACCATTTACTAAACGACCCATAAATTCTTCAAACGAAACTCCTTTTCTGTTTTCCATATCATCACTTATCCAAGCATGCCACTCAGTCTGCATTACTAACGCAGCTAACCTCTGTTCAGCATCAGGATAATTTGCTCGATCTAAAATCACTCGGTCAGCCGGAAACCAATGTGGTCTTTCAATAAACGTTTTTCCGGTAACAATGGAGATTTCGGGAACCTGAAAGCCATTAATCTCAACTCCTTCCACCGTTTCCCTGTAAGCCACTTCATCTAGTAAAGAAGGTCTTACAGCCCTTACTTCCGGATTATGTGACTCTGTGCCGCACCAGGCACTCTTAATACTGTCAATGTTCCCATCTCCATCTGTATCTTGGGTATCCAGCAAAATCATCCGCCAATCTTCAGAACGCTGGCCTGATTCATCGGTTCCGCTAACTTTTGCCAAAACACCGCAGGGAAAAATATAGCCGTTGGGATTTTCAAAAGTTGGGTCAAATTCCGCTTGCTCGCCGTCAGCAGCTTCATACAAGCCTTTTTCCCAGTCCCAAACAAATGCTTTTCCGTTGCTATCAAATTCTCTGGGAAAAGTGCCCACCTGTTGAGGACCTTCGCTAGGGCTTATAGAGAGAACTTCTCCAGCCGGATTTACAAAAAACTCTATTGTATTTGTTCCTGGAGGTAATTTCTCTGTTGCTCCCAGGGCCTGTTTTACCAGATATTCAGGAACTCGTACAATTGAGATGGGTTCAGCAGACTCGCCTCCGGCGGCAAATACCTCTCCTGAGGTAGCAAATATGTTTAAAGCTGGAGGCGCTTCTGTAGGAACCGGAGTCTCTATCGGAGCGCCTGTTGGCACTTCTGGTAGAGTTGTTGGTGGAACTTCTGTTGGTAAAACTTGTGTTGGCGCTTTTTGTTCAGGAGGAGTAGGGACACACGCTGCCAGCGCTGCTCCTGCAGCTGTGATCGCAGATAATCTTAAAAACTCTCTTCTTGATAGTTTACTTGGATGTTCGCTCATTTTTTTACAAAAACCAACTTTAGCTTTTTTAACCTAAGTTGGTATTTAAATCATAACTTTTTTAAAATTAGTAAAAACAAGCTTATTCTACAACTTTTATCTCCAAATTGCAATATGTATATAATATGTACTATAGGATGGGGATTTTATCATCTATATTTTTCTCCCGCACCAGAGAAAATTCCGCGGCTTTAGCTCTAAGATGAACTGGGGCAATGTTTTCTCGGTACGGGATGAAAACTAAGACCTTGAAGGAACCGCGGTCTTTAGACCGCGGAGTTTTCATTTTCTAAGTATTAACAAAAGATGCACACTATTTTAAAATCAATATAACAATACAAGATGACTTTCACAGTTACACGTCATTCTGGAGCGTTAGCGATAGAATCTCTGTAAGATCCCCTATCGGTTTCCGCTAGCAGACGGGTTCTCCCAAGATGACAAAAGTCTTAAATGAAACCACGAGTGAAATTTAGTGAGGAAAAAAATATTTTGCTCAAAGAAACAAGAGGTGTTTGTTTTGAAGACGTAATTCAGGCAATAATGAAAGGAAAAATATTAGCCGACCTAAGACATCGTAATCAAAAAAAATATCCGGGACAAAGAATATTAGTAGTAAAAATAAAAAATTACGCCTGGGCCGTACGATATATTGTTGATAAAAAAAAGGAGGTACTCTTTCTTAAAACAGTCTATCCAAGCAGAACGCTAACTGGAAGATATTTAAGAAAGTAAAAAATATGATTAAAAATAAAACGTTAAATACTTTAAAGCTCGATAAAGAGGAAGAAGTAGTAGAAAAGGCTCTTGAAAACAACGAATTCATTGAAGAATCTAGTCTGAAAGCTATTAAAAAGATGTTTGAGGAAGCGGTTGCAAATTACCGCCAGTTAAAAAAATCAAAACGAATAACTATCAGAGTTAATCAGGAAGATTTACTTAAAGTAAAAGCAAAGGCCCAAAGAAATAAAGTCCCTTACCAGACTCTTTTAAATGCATTAATCCACCAATATTCTAATGACAAGTTGCAGATAAGGCTCTGAAATTATCTAAATACTTGTCAACACCGGGTGTTGCCTCTTGCTAATAATTTCCCTGGCAAGCTCCTAAAGCCGGCGGTGGCGAAAAAACTGCTGTTAAAGCCTTAAGAAGGTTAAAAGAGCTCTTTTTCAAAGCTTTAATAAAAATTTTATTTTTGCTACCTAAATCTTGCTCTAGGGTTGAAAGAAAATCTAAATGAGTCTGTTGCGTTGGTCCCTCACGGCTAAAAATATAAGCGCCTCTTAAAACGCCGATTCCTAGTAAAAGATTCATTTCTTCTTGAGACAACGATGTTACCAATTCCGGAGAAATATGAACATTCAAAACCAAAGTCTGGTAATTATCCTCATAAGAAGCGCCTAAGGTTCTGATTGGCCCTTGGAAACCTGATGTCTTAATTTTATCAAAAGTTTGCTGTTTGTCGGTCAAATTAATGACCAGTTTTTTAAAAGTTGTTTTTTTAAGGGATTTTTCTTTGGTTGGGCTATTTGCTTTCCAAAAACCAAAAACATCTAACTTAGTAAGAAAAAATTGTTGATTTTCCCATTCAAGCTGATAACCGGGATAATCAGAAGCCAAAACTACTTGCTGGGTTTGTCCTGCACCAGGAAACAAACGGGAAAAAAACCTCTTTCCCTGAAAAAAGAAAATAAAACCGGAAACACCTAACCCTAGTAAAACTAATAAACCAACCAAAAGCTTTTTTGGCAGCATTAATTCAATTAAACTTAAATATATGAAAAAAGTCAAGGAGTTAACTTAAGAAAAATTACAAAATCCTTGCCAAAAACATAACTGCCATATTATTATTGGCTTGAAGAACTTTCCAAATCTGCCTCTACCCGTATAATACCAGTCCAACAATTCTCATCTCCCTTAGAATAATAGTCTGAAACAAACTTTTCCATATCAGGTTCTGTTCCTATACCAGGAGTTTTCGCCTGGCTCTCTGCATCATGATTACCGTACATTTGAAAATCATTACTTGTACCAAGCATTTCTAACGCCATTAATAATTGGTCTGATGGCCTAAAAGAAAAATAGTAATCTACCATATCTTGTTGTGGATATTTAGAAAGATGTTCTTGAAAGTCGCCTTGGTCTTCGGATGCTAGTCTGCATAAAATATGCGTTTTACCTTTAGCATCTACTGCTATACCATAACTTATTTCATTAGCTGTGTTTTGACGAGCATATTTAATAGGCAGCGATCTGTCAGTAAAAATAACCTCTGTTTGCGCTCTTGGATCAATTTTTGTTTTTTGAGGCTCCGCGCTGATTTGAGGGTTAATTGCCATAACCTCATAACTCACATCATCGTCTCCCCGTACGATTTTTTCCATATACTGATCAAAGGTAACATCTTTTCTACTTTCTATCTTATCTTCTTGCCAACCTTTAAACTGGGCCAGCATTACTAATTCAGCAAATCTTTGCCTGGCATCAGCACCAACCAAAGTCACTCTTTTTATTTTAGCCCAACTTTCTCTATCAACCAGCGATTGTCCGGTAACAAGTTCTCCCAAAAATTCAAATCCCATGACATTGGCTGTAACAAATTCACGATAGGCCACTCTGTCTAATATAGCAGGCCGTACCTCAGGATTATGCGAGATCTCACCGCACCAGGCCCTCTCAACACTGTCAACACTTCCGTCTCCGCTTGTGTCTTGAGCATCAAGCAAAATAACCCGCCATTCTTCAAAGGATTCGCCTGCTTCATTACTACCGCTAAGTTTTGCTAAAACACCGCTGGGAAAACTAAAACCTTCAGGATTGGTAAATGTCAGGTCAATTGTTGCTTGTTGACCATCAGCAGTTTCATAACAACCTTTGGTTGCATCCCAAACAAATTCTGCGCCGTTGATACCAAATTCTCTAGGAAAAGTGCCAACCTGTTGAGACCCTTGGCTTGGTTCTATAGAAATCGTTTGTCCCGCCGGATCTACAAAAAACTCTATTGTATTTGTTCCTGGAGGTAAGTCTTGTGTTGCTCCCAGAGCCTGGCTTACCAGATATTCAGGAACTCTTAAAATTGACAAAGGTGCGCCAGACTCACCTCCACCGGCAAATACCTCTCCTGGGGTAGCAAATATGTTTAAATCTGGTTGAAGTGTTTCTGTAGCTACCGGAACCTCTGTTGATCCAACTGTGGGTTGCTCTTTTGGTGAAGTTTCTGTTGCTGGAACTTGTGTTGGCGCTTCTGGTCCAGGAGATTTAGGGGCACACCCTGCCAATGCTGCTCCTGCAGCTGCAAGTGCAGCTATCCTTAAAAACTCTCTTCTGGAAATAGGCCTACCTTTAGGTACTTCCCCGCTCATTTTTTTTCAAAAAACCAACTTTAGCTTGTTCAGCCTAAGTTGGTATTTAAATCATAACTTTTTTAAAATTAGTAAAAACAAGCTTATTTTACAACTTTTGTCCGAAAATGGCAATATGTATATAATATGTACTATAGGTTCTCATTTATAAGACAGTAGTTATATTGTTAATTAGCTCTCTTGAATTTAGTCCTCTATTGAGTTATCTTAAAGATTATGGTAACAAACACTTTCTATGTGATTAACGGGAAAAGGCT
>DATKWK010000009.1:0-1469 GCA_035529595.1 Bathyarchaeia archaeon | reverse complement strand
ATATGCGGCTGCCTGCCTTACCCCAAACCGAAGAGTCCGGGAGCGAATGGAAAAACAACTGGCCGATACTTTACAAAGAAACAGTCAAACCGTCATTCAAGCCAACAACAGTATTGCGGAAACACTTGAGCCACTACAAATGGCAGCCAGTCCTGATCATGAGGAAATGGTGGCTATTTTTGAAGAGAATCTTGGCCAAGGTCTTTTGGCTCTCGGCCAAACTCCTGACCAGAAAAGGCTTCATCAGGAAGCAGTTAGAAAAATCAGTCGTCTCTCTCAACCGTTTGCTGATGAAAAACTGGCAGCACCAGATTCGGCAGTATTTCAGTCTCAGCTGGAAGCGGAAATCCAAAGCTCACTTAGTCACTTTACAAGCGTTCGGCAGAGAAGAAATCGGGCTGGAATAGAAGCACAGAGCCAAGCAATAAGCCAAAATATTGGCCAAACTACCTATCAGTATGTCAATTCGCAACCTTCTCTGAATACAAAATTCCAACCGATAGGAGGATTAACTACTTTTCAAGCCTTACTCACTGATCCCAAACTAATTCCCGGTTTTACCGTCTCCTTGCTTTTTCGCGACAGTAAATTTCAAAAATCCAGGCTAAGACGGCTGGCAGAAAAAACAGGTTTAGATATTTTTACTTTAAAAGCTGCTTTGGCTTATAACCCTCAAGCAGTCGGAAATCTTATTGCTGGTTTGCAAAACGGCCAGAGTCTTTTCGGTCTTTGGCAAGTAAAAAAAGGAATTTTACCTACTGATCCCAGGATTTTAAAACTCAATCAGCTGGCACTTAACCTGGGGAAGGTCGAGGATATAATCAAAAATCCTCATGGTTTCAATCAACGGCTTTTCAGCTTCCAGGCAAGACTGAACCAAGCCAAATATAAACTTTTTGAAACTGCAGGTAAGATTAATCCCCTAAGGCCGATGTTTTATGCTTACGATTTTCTTAAAGAAGAAACTCTGGCTAATATTCATCGGTTCACTAAACCAATTGCTGGTTTTAAAGAGCATCTTAAAGGAACTCGTTTCGGCTGGTTTATTGCTCCTGCCTATAAAACCAAAGTTGGCTGGAGTAATTTCCTTAAAAACCATAGCCGACTTAACCGTTTTGTCAAATTCCTTCCCAAACTAAAACCAAGTTATTGGGTAAAAGCCGGTATTAAAGGTGCTGGCCGTTGGATTGCCAAAAAAGCCGGCTCTTGGCTTTTGGCTCATGCCAGTAAGGGGTTGTTTAAAGCTTTAGGGACTAAACTTTTAGGCTGGGGCGTAGCTGCCGTTGCCGGCGCCGCTACCGGCGGTGTCGCTACAGCTTTGGCTGCAATAGGAGGAGTTTTACAAACCGCCGCCGTCATTATTTTTTCCAAAGAAGGCCGGGAAATTATAAAAAAGGTCGGTACTGCGGTCGCCGCCGGTGTTACCGCCCTTCTCCAGTTTGCCTTCCAGTTACTTGCCCAATTTAAAT
>DATKWK010000008.1:0-1288 GCA_035529595.1 Bathyarchaeia archaeon | reverse complement strand
CTGGCCGGTAAGATAAAAGATTATTTCTGCCTGAATAGGGTCGGTATCCTGAAATTCATCTACCAGCAGGCATTTATATTTTTGCTGAAAATATTGGCGTACCTCGGGGTAATCCCTTAATAGGCGAGAGGTCTTTAAGAGTAAATCCTGAAAATTAAGCATCGAAACCTTCTGGCGCAATTCGTGATAATATTCTACCGCCGGCAAAACGAATCTAATGGTATCGGCATAACAGTATTCCCGCCATTGCTGCAGGATCGGAGTAATAACTTTTTCCTGAAGTTTTAAAACAATGGAATCTCTGTACTCTTTTGCCTTTTCCTGGGAAGTCCATCGGTTTAGAGTAACTTTTTCTGAGTTGGAAAAATTTTCCAACAATTTTATCTTATTATAATCTTCTTTAATGTAATCATAAAAACCCTTCATCCTTTTTACGCTTAAGACTGCTTCCTGTAATTTGTCATAACCCATTTTCGGTTCTTCATCCGGAATATATTGGCTGGCTTCATCACTAAAAGAAATAATCTCTTTGAGAGCTTCTTTTATATTCGGTTTTGGTAATACCGGAAAAGAGGGCTTAACCTCCGGATAAGTGCATACCGTTTTGTAACAATCCGCAAGTTCGGAGGGTTTTATGCCCAATTCTTCCAGATGTATCAGAGAAGGAGATTCATCTATTTTAAGATTAAGCAGATATCTTTCCCAGGCTTCTTCTTTCAACAAAGTATCATCAAGGTCATCAAGTTCGGTAAATTCCGGATCAAGTCCGGCTTCGATCGGCCTTTCCCTTAACAGACGGGCGCAAAAAGAATGAATAGTCCCCAGATAGCACTGTTCCAGATTATAAAGAGCTTTCCTTAAATAAGCTTTTTCTTTTTCGTCTTCTGTTTCCCGAAAGCTGTCTTCAATTTTTTGTTGGAATCTTTCTTTTAACTCAATAGCCGCTTTTCTGGTAAAGGTAATGGCGGTCATTTCATCCACCTTGAATTTTCCCGATTTAAGCAGAGCAGCCATGCGGTGAATCAGGCTGGAAGTCTTCCCGGACCCAGCGCTTGCTTCGACTAAAATATTACGGTTTATTTCTTTAATAATTTTATCCCGAGCTTTCTGATCAATTAATTCTTTGGGGGGATGATTACTCATATCTTTCTTGCAGCCTCCTCAGATTATCCAGGGCGGGTTCTTGGTCATATTTTTTTGCATTTTTTCCGCTTACTTCCATCACTTGATTTTGTTCCAGGATATCCTGGTAATCGGCGCACCTAAAAGCATCCGCTTTTTGAATCAT
>DATKWK010000007.1:0-8143 GCA_035529595.1 Bathyarchaeia archaeon | reverse complement strand
CTGTTGGATAGTGTCCGGGTAGGGAACAAAGTCGGCATCAAAGACGACAATGAACTCAGCCTGGGGGTGGGTGGCTTTGAGAGCTTCCCTGAGGGCACCGCCCTTGAAGCCTTGGCGGTTATCCCGGTGGATGAGCTTGATTAGAGGTTTACTACTATTACTGCTATTATTATTAATAGTTTGACGGTTTTGATTTTTGAAATGTGGTTTTGAGTTTTGAGCTTTCAACTTTGAGTTCCATTGGTCGGCAAACTGCTTGACGATGGCGGTGGTTTCGTCAGTAGAGTCATCAACGACAATAATCTCAAAAGAAGGATAGTCAATCTGGGAACAGGCCTTGAGCAGCCTTTCGGCCACCCGCTTCTCGTTGTACATCGGCAGGTGGAGGGAAACGAAGGGAAACCTTTGAAGAGTTACCTGGGAGAGATCCGGCTCCAGACCGAGTCTTCTTCGGGAATCAATTACTCTCTGGCCGCCAAGTATCCCTGAAGCGGTTACCGGTTGGGCTGATCCATTGTTTCTCTCTCCCAGGGAAATCCTGATGCCAAAGATCCGGGAGAGAAGAGAGAGAAAGCCGGGCTGGCCTGACTTCAGTTTCTTTTCTTCCGACTCCGAACTCCCCTCTCTGGATTCCCTCGAGAAGGATAAGACCAGGGCCAAAGACAGGTAGTACTTCATCGAGTAGAGGAAGAAGAAGGAACCGA
This sequence comes from Bathyarchaeia archaeon, assembly GCA_035529595.1. GTDB lineage: Bacteria > Patescibacteriota > Microgenomatia > PFEM01 > JAFGMK01 > DATKWK01. The sequence goes on along the minus strand of DATKWK010000007.1, from coordinate 7,439 downwards.
CAGCCAGGGAAACAGTCGCCAGAACCAGGCCGATCTGGGTGGAGAAACTGCCGGCCCGGGCCAGCAGGTCAAGCCAGGCAAAAACCAGGTAGCTGGTGGCGGTCAGAGAGAGAAAGAAAAGAAAGAAAACCCCAAACAAAGACTGGAAGCGTTTGAAGCGATATTCCAAGGCCGGGGGCGGGATGGCGGAGATAGCCGGTATCCTGCCGAAAAGCTTCCTGAGGCTGTCAAGCACCCCAAGGGCGGGAGTGACAGCCGGCTGATGGGCAGAAGAATAGGCTAAACGAAGGTTAAAAGTATTAAGTCCATGTCTTTTCAAGACATTTTGAACACCGTGGTTACCGATATCGGATAAAACTGAAGCAATCCGGTGGGAAGAAAAATCCGGATTCCTAACCACTAAATTCAAAACCTTATCCTCTATTTCCGAACCTACTTTCTTCCAGTGATTATCTCCCTTAGACCGTCTTGACTTCAAAACCAAATAAGCTTGGTCAGGTTTTTTTCGGTAACATTGATACCATCTATAAAAGGTCTGCCTGGAAATATTGTTGGCTAAGCAAATGCGACTTACTGATTTGCCTTTTTCATAGTCCCTAATTACTCTCAATTTCCTATTTATTGACGATTCCTGTTTACTTTGATAATTTTTTGCATAATTCAATCGCTTACTTATCGTGCTCATTCCATATCTCTCTAGTACGCTCTGTATTCCATGATGACTGAGAGAGGGAAATCTTTTCGCTAACTGATGAACCGACCATTTGGGTTTGGCAGAAACTAGTTCTAATAATTGACGTTCTTTATTAGCTGATATTCTTCGCCAATGGTCTTCTCCTTGACAGTTTTTATTCTCTAAGGCTAATATTCGTTGTTTTGGCTGGCTTGATTGGTAACTTCTTAACCAGCGGTAAAAAGATTGTCTTGATATTCCCCAATCCCGGCAAACACTGCTAACCGATAATCTATTATGCAAAACTTTTTTTACTATTTTTACTTTTTGCTTTGGGCTGAGGTGGAACCGACATAAATTCGCTTTAGGCGAAGACTCAGACGGATGGGCAGATTCAGGCATAAACTAGTGTAACATTTAATGGGTACTGAGCTTAATAATAACAGCCTATGAAATATGGGCAAATGTGTCAAGCATGATTTATCTGTTAGAATAGAATGAAACGATATCTTTATCTAAACAGATCAGAAATAGTCAGGATTTAATTTTAACCGGTAAGACATATATATCAAAAGATAACTTAATATGTTAGTTAGAGGCTAAAACAATTATTTATGCAGATTTTCTTTTATGTTCAATGGCAACAAAGCTAATAAAGAATCAAAAAAATATTATATCACTAAAATTAAATCTGATAACCGGAGAATAAGCGGAAAAAAATTACTGAAGAACGAGCCGCTGAAGAAACACTAAGTAGGAGCTAACGAACAAAAAATCCAAGAATAAAGGGAACCCCTACTCGACAGGAATTAAAATAGACCAGCCAGCTTATAAACCGGTCAAAAAATTACTTTCGTCTTCTTAAAGATTTCTTGGCTCTCAAAACTCTTAGTGATTACTATTCCCTATTCAGAAAAATATTTTCTGATAAATTGTCTTATTCCTTTGGGCAAAACTGGCTTAGTAAAATGCCGGTATTTAACTTCAATCGAAAAGCTCTTTTCTGCCTACATCCAGATAAAATCAACTTCCTGTCCGGCATGTATCCGCCAAATTCCTTAATATCCCGCTTGACATAAAGAGAGTAAATCCCAACCAGGTCTTCTTCTATCACTAAAGGTTCTTTTCTTAAAGCAACGCCCACTCTTCAAAATCCAAAGGCAAAACAATAAACGGATAGACTCTGCCAGACAAACGATCGGTAAATTTCTTTTTAATCTTCAAAGAAGACGAGACGAAAAGAATAAATTTTAACTTTGGCTTGTAATAATCCTGAAGATATTTTAAAAAACGGCGAAGTAAGATAATAGTCTTTCCTACCCGGCGCATGCCAGTAACAACCAGTGCCTGCTGGCTGGAAAATTCTTTTTCAATTTCCGTTTCAATTTTTCTAGGGAAATTGAGAGGTTATATTACAGTTCACTTACGCTTTTTCTCCCTCTTATAAAGCAGGGAGAATTTTTTTCTTAAATCTGGCAAACCGGTGAACATTTAACCCAATCTCGTTCAATTCTCTCGTTTTCCTTATGATCTCCCTTATAGTCACCAGAAAGTTTCCTAATTTATTTTCCAAGATAATTTTCTGGTATTTTTGCCAATCAAAATCATCAAGAGAAAAAAGACTAACTAAATCAGCTAGGTCTTTTCTTCCTTTCGGACTATTAGTTCTCGCCATCAGGGCTTTCTGTTTTAAAATAGCTAAAATTTCTTTCTCGACTGTTTTGAATCCCTTTAAAAAAACAGGGAATTTTCTTAAATCCTCCGCCGGCAACCCGGGATTTGAATAAAAAGGAACATAAATATCAATTTCTGCTTCTTCCTTTCTTGCCTCATATTTCTTTAAGCGTTCGTTTTTGAAAACCTCAAACTCTTCTCTCAGTCTCTCCAGCCCCCCGTATTCCATTACCAAATCAATATCTTTTGATTTTAAAGTTTCGGTATATAAAAATACCGCCCAATCACCAATCAAAATAAATTGATAATTTTTCTGTAAATCTTTTAAAGACTGCCAGCTTTTTTGGGTAATAAGATTATGATAAAAATCTCGCATCAATCCTCTCCTTTAAACTCTTGGTAAATTCCTTGGCATACCATTCCGGCAAGCTCCAGAGATCAACAAAAGTTTGACCAAGTGTGGTAATTTGCCCATAATTACCTAAGAATGGGTCGGTCTTTAAAACAATTAAGTTTTCGTTCCCCTGCCTACTGGCAGGTAAGGCTTTTTCAAGCTCAAATCTTTTTTTAATTGCCTCCGGTTTTGAAGTATAAACATAGATTTTGTCATAGTCGGCTGGGGGCTCTTTTAAAATCAACCGGGCAGCGGAAAAACCGCCAAAAACAACTTCTGGAGGCATTCTCCCCTCAATTTCCAAAACCGGCAATTTTACCTTTCCAGTAAAAAGAATGTCTTTTTTTAAATCTCTTGTGCTTGCCCAGTGATACAAAAGCTTTTCCGGATACTCTAAAACAAAGAATCGGCCAGTAACTCGAACTGCTCCCATCTTTCGGGGAACTTTTAGGGCTTGAAAGATGGTACTGGTTGAAAAACCAAATTTTTCCGCCAGCTCTTTTTGGGTAAATTGACGATTCCCTTTTTCAATCGCTTGAAATAAAAGCTCTCGCCAGGTGATTTCGATTTTCTTCATAAAAACACTCGCTCATTTCTATGATATTCGAAACAAGTTAATTGTCAAGCCCCAAAGATAAACAAGAGCCAAAGTTTTTCCGGCCCTGGCCCAAATGGTGTTGGCTAGCGACACCTTCTTCTTTTCTTTTTCCCCTGCCGCAGAAAGATGAGTATTATTGGAGCAAACAATAAAAATGCCAACACTTATCATAGAAACCTTTGCCTTTTGGTATTACACTTAAAGTAAACTGCTTCGACTGAATCAAACTGTTGGTATTATCGACAAAGCGACTAATATTTAATTGTTTATTTATACCGATAAAAATGAATCTTGACTTTTGAATAAATCGGACTAAAATGAAAGTGTGATTAAAAGAAAACTTTTGAAAGAACTTCGGGATCACTTAAGTAAAAAGGAAATTTCTTTGATTATCGGTCCTCGCCAAAGCGGTAAAACGACCCTCATGTTCTTTTTAAAGAATTACTTGGAAAAAAAGGGAAAAAAAACTCTTTTTTTAAACCTAGACATTGAATCTGATCGACAGTTTTTTGCTTCCCAAACAACTTTGATCGACAAAATCCAATTAGAACTTGGTTATCAAGGCGGTTTTGTCTTCTTAGATGAAATCCAAAGAAAAGAAAATGCCGGACTCTTTTTGAAAGGCATTTATGACATGGGTCTTCCTTATAAACTTATTGTTTCCGGCTCCGGCAGTATTGAACTTAAAGAAAAAATCCATGAGTCTTTAATAGGCAGAAAGAGAATTTTTGAGTTAAAAACCTTATCTTTTGAAGAATTTATTAATCATAAAACTAATTACCAATACGAAAACAAGTTTGAAGAATTTTTGACGATTGATAAAATCCAAGCTCAAAGATTATTGGAACAATACCTTAAATTCGGCGGTTATCCAAAAGTAGTTTTGGCAGAAACTCTTTTGGAAAAAGAAAGAACTATTGATGAAATCTATCGCAGCTATTTGGAAAGAGACATTGCCCTTTTAGGCGTTGTCAAAACCGAGGCTTTTAGTAATCTCATAAAAATTATCGCTTCTCAATCCGGCAGTTTGACTAACTTCAGCGAACTCTCATCAACCTTAGGCATTTCGGTTCAAACAGTCAAAAACTATCTTTGGTATGCCGAGAAAACTTTCATCATCAAAAAAGTGGCTCCTTATTTTAAAAATATTCGCAAAGAGATAACTAAATCACCGACTTATTATTTTACTGACCTTTGCCTACGAAATTTTGCCTTAAACCTGTTCGGCCAGGAAATAACTAATCGCCAAGATGCTGGCCTGCTTTTTCAAAACTTCGTCTTTCTTAATCTCTGGGAAAATTTAAAGCTAGGCAATGCCCAAATAAGGTTTTGGCGAACTAAAGAAGGAGCCGAAGTAGATTTTGTCGTTGATTTTGTAAAAGAACAGATTCCTATAGAAGTGAAATTTGGAAAGCTTAAAAAAACCAAAATTAGCCGATCCTTCAGAAGTTTCCTTAACAAATATCAGCCTCAAAAGGCTTTGATTATTAATCTGGAATTAAAAGCCGAAGAAAGAGTTGGTAGAACCAAAATTTTCTTTATTCCTTATTATCTCATTAAGAGTTATCTTAAGAATAACTTAGGTTTTTAGCCTCCCATCCCTGCAATATCCGCATTATTTCAATCGCTTCTTAAACCGCTAAACTGATTTCTTCTTGTTCTTGCTTTTCTTTCTGATTACCAAAGGCAATACCGGTGCCAGCAAAAGCCAAAGCAGAAGTTTTTCCGGTACCACCACCAGAGTCTGGTTATCTGATGTGATGTTGCCGAGATACTGCAAGATTAAAATGTCGGTTTTGATAAAGTTTTCCACCGGATCAGTGGTATAAGTTCCGGAGTCATCCTTTAAAGAGGCACGAATATAGTAAAGATCAGTTGAGCCATTGACTGAATAAGGCCGCCAGTTGGTGGGATTGGCATCCCAGTAAATCGCTCCATCAGTGGTGAGGTTACTCGAACCATCAGTAAAGCCGGAGATGCTCTCCAAATCGGCCCAGGAAGTCCCATTCCAGTATTCCCAAACAAGATTCAAACTGCCGCTGCTGGCGCCATTAGTAGCTAAATCAACATTAACCCCCGCAAACATTGTGTCGGCACCCAAGAAAAGATATTCTCCTCTTTCCGTAGCATCGGCATCAACCGGATCAAAATCCAAAATATAATCATTCTCTTCGTCAAAAAGATATTCGTCGGTGTCAGCCGTATCGCCGCCTTCGGCCAGCTTATCAGGATTATCCTGTTCCCCACCATAGATTCTAAATTCGTCAATAATTCCGTCCGCATCGCGGGCATCAGTATCTCCCGAAATATAAAAATCGTGAACAAGCAAACTAGCATCAGAATAATTATCAGTATCATCGTTATGAGGGTTCGGTTCAACACCATTAATAAAGATTCTCATTTGGTCTGCCACAACCGCATCTTCATCCCAATCAACTTTGAGATGAACCCAATCACCAGCCGACCAAGAGTAACTAGTGTCTGGAAGAGAAGTTTGAAAAGTAGTCGTGCCATCGTAAATTGTAAAGTAAAGATAATTATTGGTAGATTTTACAAACCTAATATAGTCTGTCCAATCGCTGGTATTCCAAGCCTCAAAGAATCGCTTTTCCGCATTATCATTGGAAGCACTATTTGGCTTATACCAAAACTCAATCGCCCCTTTTGAAGTATTTAAATCGCTACTCATGGTCCAGTAAAGATTATCAGCCCCGGCATCAAAGTAGGCTCCATTGCCATATTTCCCAACAATATAAGTAGCTCCTGTATTACTAGCTCCTGTCCCAATATCTGGACTGGTTACCGCCGCTGAACTTTCTAAAGTCGAATACCAAGTCAGCTCATCGGCAAAATAGGCATCGGAGACGGGTTTGTAGTCAACATTGTAATTTGTGCCTTCAACTAAACTTGCTCCTTCCATAGTCACTGAAGAAGGTTTGCTGTTTTGGCGGTAGTTGCGAATTTTAAAATTAGGCTTGTGACGATTCATTGAGGAAACAACCGGCATTGCCGCCTTAAAAGCCGCAATCAAACAACCATAATAACAACTTGCATCCCAACTTCCCGTTGCCGCATACGTACCCGTAGAAGTAACAATCCTATCAGCGGTACCGTGTACATGAGTACTTTGTTCTGTCCTTTCATCAAAACTCCCTGTCCACGTAATTACCGATGGATTGGTTTCGTTCATGGCAATTGAAACTAAAAGTTCATCCGCTTGAGAGGTTATAACATTGCCTGAACTAAAATTTGTCGCATTCGCAAAATTAGAATTTTCAGTATCGAAAGCGCTTGTTGTCGCGATGCCCGAATATTCATGGACTGACCATCCGGCGTCGCCAGGAGGGTTTGTCACACTGATTATCGTATTCCCCGAAGCCACATTCAGGGCATAAAATATTCGAGCAGAGCCAGCATCCCCAGTACGATTGGTTAATGAATTCCAACTATTACTCTTATCATCCGATATAGTTGTTGAGGCACAGGTGGTAGAACCAGAAACAAAGGCCACCAGTAAATTCCCAGCCGCCACTCCGTTCAGAGTCAGACTGCCCGACGAATAAACGCTGGTGGCTTGAACAAAAGTAATACCAGGATAACCCACAACTGATAATTCTCCTGATGAAGGAACTCCGGTGAACGTGGTAGAAGTAGTGCCAGTATAGGAGAACTTATCTCCTTCAATATAAGCTACTCCTGATGCGGGGAAACCAGTGGTTGAGGCTACCGTAACTGTTGTTGAACCTGCCGTCAGGCCGCCATTTAAAGTCGTTGAAGTATCGCTACCACCATCAATATCAACTTGTATCTGACTTCCTGAAGCGTCAACCGTATAAACGCCTTCGGCTTCGTTGTAGGCATCAGGAATAAAGCCGGTGGTCCAAGTTGGCCGGTAAGAAGCTGTACCACCACCGAGAGTACCATCATTATTATTGGTTGTCTCATCATAAGCAGTGGTGCCGGTATTTTCATTAAACCGCCAATAAGCAACCAACCCTGAAGTACCCGGATCTATCTGTTTAAACATATTCTGTTGAATAGTAGTTTGAGATAAAGCAGTGTTGTAAATGCGGACGTGGTCAATGGTACCAGCAAAGAGA
>DATKWK010000006.1:0-4299 GCA_035529595.1 Bathyarchaeia archaeon | reverse complement strand
TTGCCGGTGATGTCTTCTGGTGGGTAGATGACGAAGAACAAAAAATTGATAAAGAAAACCTGATGATACACCAAGATCCATATATGAAAAATAAGGAAGAATTAAGAGAAAGCAGAAAGAAACTTTTAAAGATTGCAGATTATATTATTCCTGGTCACGGCGAAATGTTTAAGATCGAAAAATAAATTTATGGATAATATTAAGATTGAAATTCAAGTTAACGTTGAAAATAGTAAGTCCCTGATAGATTTTTTAGGAGAGAATAAGAACAAAAGCTGATAAGAGTTTACAGATAAGAGTATTTTATTTAATATAATTTAGGTATTGCTAGAAATATAGATTGTTCTTTTAATAATAAAGAAAGGGGATATAAATATGAATGGTAAGATTTTAATTATCGGTAATGGCGGAAGAGAACATGCGCTTGCGTGGAAACTCGCTCAATCGTCCCGCATTGATAAGTTATATGTTGCACCTGGAAACGGTGGTACTCGCAATGTGGCGGAGAACGTCGCCATTGAAGCCACGGACATTAGGGGTCTTGTTCGGTTCGCCAAGAAGAACAGTATTGATTTAACAGTGGTGGGTTCAGACGATCCGCTTGCGCTGGGCATAGTCGATGTCTTTCGATCCAGAGGTTTGCGGATTTTTGGGCCGACTCGTGACGCGGCAAAGATTGAATGGTCTAAGGTATTTGCAAAACGGCTAATGCGCGACCAAATCATCCCCACTGCGTCATTTCGAATCTTTCGAAAACATGACAGAGCGTTAGATTATATCCGCAGACATGGTACGCCAGTTGTTATAAAAGCAAGTGGGTTAGCGCTTGGCAAAGGAGCATACCCATGCAAAACGCTTACTGAAGCAGAAGAAGCTTTGGCAGAAATTATGCTTAAGCGTGTCCACAAAGAAGCTGGTAATGAAGTCATAATTGAGGAATTTCTGGACGGGCAAGAAGTCTCAATCCACGCTTTCTGTGATGGCAAAACATCGATTCTTTTACCGACAGCGCAAGATCACAAACCAATTGGTGATGGCGATAAAGGTAAGAATACTGGAGGAATGGGGACAATCGCTCCTGTGCCGTGGGTTACTACTGAAATGTTACAAAACATAAGACAGCAGGTTGTTAAGTCAACATTAGATGTGCTTGCCGAACGCGGGAGAACTTTTACTGGTTGTTTATATCCTGGATTGAAAATGACACCGACAGGTTTAAAAGTGCTCGAATTCAATGCGAGGTTTGGCGATCCTGAAACACAAAGCTACATGCGACTCCTCAAAACTGATTTATTTGATGTTTTGGAGGCATGCGTTGATGGTAAGCTCGCCGAACTAACAATTGAATGGCATTCTGGTTTTGCCGTATGTGTCGTTCTTGCCTCTGGCGGATATCCAGGAAAGTACAGGAAAAAGATTCCGATATTCGGTATCGGTGAAGCAGAAAAAGTTTCAGGTGTTGTTGTATTCCATGCTGGTACAATGTATAGCGAACAGCTTCGGACTTCCAGCGGGCGAGTGCTTGGAGTAACGGCCATTGGTAAAACTCTCCGGGAGGCACTTGATCGAGCGTATGAAGCGATTCGCTATATAAAGTTCAAGAACATGCAGTACCGAAAAGATATCGGCGTTAAAGCTATTGCTATGGGGTTCTGATTCCTTTGGGAGTCCGAACCCCCTTTTTTATAAATATAAATAATTGTCGATAATTCTTATTTTCTTCAAAATTTTGTATACGATGATGTTTTAAGCTCCACAATCGCCAGGAGTACGTAAAGTCACTTGAAAGTATTAATTGCAAGCAGATGCTAATGAATTCGCCATTAAACAATTTCTAACATTTTCCAACTCTCGCAGCAGAGTTATAGTGTCGAAAAAGTCGCCAAAAACGACTTTTTTTGTTAAAATAAGAGAATAATGAAACCGTTTTCCGAAAATATTATATTTTTAGATACAGAATTCTCAAGTTTAGACCCCAATAAAGGAGAGATTCTTTCTATTGGGTTAGTTAAGCTTAATGGGGAGGAATTATATTTGGAATTAGAATACGATGGAGAAGTTAGTGACTGGGTCAAAGAGAATGTAATTCCTTTTCTCACTCAAGAAAAAATGAACAGAGAAAAGGCAGTAGAGAAAGTTAAACAATTTATTGGCGACGCAAAACCATATATAGTTGGGTATATCAACCAAGACGATGTAATGTATTGGCAGAAATTATATAGATCAGTCGGTGTCAAAGAAAATCCTTTTCAACTGGTTGCGATTGATTTTGCTACTATACTGTTCATGCTGGGAATAGATCCCGAGAGCTATTATTTCGGAGATGAGAATAATTTTTATAAAAAAATAGGTATCGACTATACAAAATATAAAAAACATCACGCCTTAGATGACGCAAAGCTTCTTCGAGAAGTTTATTTGAAATTTATTGAAAAAATATAAAAAAAATAACCAAAATTTAGCCTGAAGTTTAACTAAATGAAATTATGAACGGGCAAAGAAGAGAGAATGTAAAAATCGGTTCGGAGGTGGAAATTTTGACGGGTTCTGCCTTCCATCACCGCGGGATTAAGGTACGTGGGCAAGAATATCAAGAAGGCCTGATATAGAGAAAAAAAAATGGGTCAAGAGCTTTTTTATTCAAGCAATCCTTGATATAACTATATTAATGCCGATAATAAACAGAATAGATAAAAATTTGGCAAATTTCAACACAAACAAATCGCAAATGAGAGGACTTGACAGAGATTCTGGTTTTGATATACTTAAAATAGTTAATCTCACCGCTTTCTCGGTTCGCCGGGACGGCGGTTTTTATTTTTATGAAAAAAGTATTTATCTTTATTGACGGCAGTAATTTTTATTTTAAATTAAGAGATTTGACATCTAAGTTAGATGGAAAATATAGTTTGATTGATTTTGATTTTAGAAAATTTGCTGAGTGGTTAATTAGACCAAACGAGTTATTAGAAATTAGGTATTATCTCGGAGCTATTAGGCGTGAACGCAATAATTCAAAAAGTGAGCAACTATACGCCGACCAGCAAAAACTTATTGGAAAACTCCAACAACAAAATATTATTATTACTTTAGGACAATTGATTAAACATCCGGATAAAACTTATCATGAGAAAGGCGTTGATGTCCGTTTGGCCGTAGAAATGATTAAATTCGCCAGAGAAAATAAGTATGATATTGCTTATTTAGTAAGCTCTGATACGGATCTGGTGGCGGCAGTTGAGGAAGTTCGGGCTTTTGGCAAAAAAGTTCAATATGTGGGAATTCCTAAGGGTCAATCGTATGGTCTTTCAAGCGTTGCCGACGATGTTAGGTTATTACGGTCAGAAGAGATAGAACAATTTTTACCCAAATCGTTAGTATAAAACAACAGGAAATATGAAAAATTATTCTTCCAACCGCGCTCAAAAAGGAAAAACCGCTTTCCGGACGCCAAGCCGATTTATTTATAAGATGACACTCAAATCTGTAAAAAATAAACCCCGGATTTCTCGACAAACTAAACCAAGTTAAATCTTATTTTAACCAGGTTTATCAACAAAATCGCCAAGAAGGCGGCTTTTTGATATAATGGCGGAATTAAAAGATGAGAGATAAAAAACATAAATTCGACGTAGCTGTTATCGGCGGCGGCCCGGCCGGCCTGCTTGCCGCAGGAAAAGCGGCGGAATCTGGCGCTGAAGTTATTCTTATAGAAAAGAACCTGAAACCGGGCCGGAAACTTGTTCTGACGGGCAAGGGCAGGTGCAATATAACCAACGCTGAATTTAATCTGAGAAAATTAGTTGAAAATTACGGAAAGAACGGAAAATTTCTTTTTCATGCTTTTTTCGTCTTCGGACCCAAAGAAGTCATTGATTTCTTTGAAAAATCCGGCTTAAAGACAAAAATAGAAAGAGGCAACAGGGTTTTTCCCTTGAGCGACAGGGCGGAAGACGCGCTGAAAACCTTGGTTGATTATTCAAGAAAAAACAAGGTAAGTATATTGTGCGGTTCGAAGGTTATCGCTATCAGCTGCCAAAATCATAAGATTGAAAAGATAACGGTGAAAACTAACAAAAGGAAAGAGGAGATTGAAGCAAAAAATTATGTTTTTTGCACGGGCGGCAAGTCATATTCGTCAACCGGCTCCACCGGAGACGGATTTAATTGGGCGAAGAGTTTGGGACACCATATTGAAAAATTGTCTCCAGCCCTGGTTCCGATAAGAGTAAAAGAGAGCTGGATCAAGGATCTTCATGGCCTGAGTTTGAAAAACGTTGAAATCAGCGTCAAAACAGG
>DATKWK010000005.1:0-1852 GCA_035529595.1 Bathyarchaeia archaeon | reverse complement strand
AGTAATTATCATTGTCGGGGTTTTAATTTTCAACTATTTTAAGGGCAATCAAGCAGAACTAGCTCAAGAAACACCTATTGAAGAATTTGAAGAATTAGATTGGGCAACACCTGAAGAACAAGCAATTCTGGAAGCCATTCCAGAAACATATCAGGTAAAAGAAAATGAATCTCTATGGAAAATCAGTGAAAAATTTTACCAAAGCGGTTATAACTGGTCTGATATTGCCAAAGAAAACAATCTTTCAAATCCCAATTTGCTGGCTGTCGGCCAAGAGCTAAAATTGCCAAAGGTAGCTTTGCGTAAACCGGTTGAGGAAATTGCTCAAGCTGAACCGGTTTTAGGGGAAACTGAAACATCAATCTCCGGAGATAGCTATGTCGTTCAAAAAGGAGATTCCCTTTGGAAAATTGCTATCAGGACTTATGCTGATGGTTATAAGTGGACCGAGATTGCCAAGACTAATAACTTAGCTTACCCGGACTTCTTGGAGGTCGGCCAGGAATTAAAGCTTCCAAGATAAAACAAGAGTTAAGCAAAAGAATTGAGCACGTGCTACACTGGTAAAGTAGTTGGATAAAAATTTACAGTAAACATTTCGTTAAGCTCACTGTAAGTAAGATTTACGCTGAGGGAAGCGAAATGCGGGTGTCACGCTTAGCGTGACAAAGTAGTATGGTTGCGTGATAAATTTGGTACGAAGCAATATTGCCAAGATTATAAATTGCTTGCAGGTAAGGTAGGAGTGAAGACCCTGTAAGCAACTATTTTGGAAAATCGTTGGGAAAAAACCATAGGTTTTGTCCCATGAAGCGGGTGTAGTTCAGTAGTAGAACATCTGGGGACTTTAACCCGTAAATTTGCGGTCATAGTTGAGGGGTTCAACATCACCTTCCCAAGGTGGAGACGCGGGTTCGAATCCCGCTGACCGCTCAATATTAATAAATTTTACGGGCCAAAGAAGGTCGTGGGTGCGATACCCATCACCCGCTCAATTTACACCGAGCGCAACCGCTTACACCGAAGGCAGCGAGGTGTGCCCGCTTAGCTCAATTGGCAGAGCGACGGTATCGTAAACCGTAGGTAGTCAGTTCGACTCTGACAGCGGGCTCCAGATGAAAGACTACTCGCGAAAATATAAAAGAAAAAAAAGCAGATTAACCATGATGGAAGAAAAAAGAAACCTCCGCCAGGCTTTTATTTTTGGCTTTCTTACTATTCTTATGATTATTATTCTTCTCTCTTTTGGCTTCCCAGCCCTAATAAAAATTATTGGCTTTTTTGGCGGAGTCGGTAAAAACAATCAGGAGACAGAAAAAAGCGACACAATTGTTCCTAAGTCGCCAAGTTTTTATCCAGTCGCTGAAGCAACTAATAGCGCCCAAATTTCAATTAAAGGTTATACCGAACCTGAAGTAAAAGTTAAAATAATCCTCAACGGTCAACCTTTAACCGAAACCTTGGCCGATTCTGAAGGTGATTTTACAATCAAAAGGCTTACCTTAACTGAAGGACAAAATAAAATTAAGGCCAAAGTCATTGACAACCAAAATAATGAAAGCGATTTTTCCGAAGAACTCATCATTGCTCTTGATACGGAAAGTCCAATTCTTGAAATATCCTCGCCCCAAGATGGAGATAAATTTTTTGATAAAGACAAAGAGGTAAAAATTGAAGGTTCAACTGAAAAAGAAGCTGCTGTCCTTGTTAATGGCCGATTGGCGGCGGTCGGTTCTCAAGGATCTTTCTCTACTAACCTTGAACTTAAAGAAGGAGAAAATAAGATCATTGTGAAAGCCCGCGATCAGGCCGGGAATGAAAGCGAAAAAGAGATAAAGGTTACTTATTCTCC
>DATKWK010000004.1:0-1160 GCA_035529595.1 Bathyarchaeia archaeon | reverse complement strand
TAAATAAGCATCAAGGAGATCGAGCCATGCAAACCATTGATATAAATAAGGATGATCTTTTTTCTTTAATTAAGAAGGCGGTCCGTGAGGTTATGCAAGAAGAGATGGGTAAGAAATGGCTTGAAGGGCTTCCAATGGTAACTGATGAAGAGCAGGAAGATATCAACCGTCGTTATGGGAAACCTGACCTAACCAAAAATATCGAATCACGGGAGACCGTGGATTTATGAACTGGAAGATAGGTTTTTCACGTGACGCGGAAAAGTTCTTAAAGCAGGAAAACCTGCGGTCAGAAACCGTCGCTGAAATAATCAATTTTTTAAAGAAAATGAAAGGCGAATCGGTTTCCGTGGATGTTAAAAAGCTCAAGGGCGATTGGCAGGGGTTTTACAGGATAAGAAAAGGAAAACTCAGAATCATTTTCGAACTTAATTTTCAAGAGCATTCCATTTACGTGGCCAGAATCGATCAACGAGGTAAGGTTTACAAATAAGATCTCGGGTTAAATCCTTTGAACTTTGCTCCATGTTTACCCCGTTGAATTTACGAAGTAACAGTGAAACGAATTTAACCGGGGCCCTCTGGGGTGGCTATTTTGTCTGTAAGGGTCAATGGTTATTTTTATTCAATATTCTGCGGTTTAGGCGTATTCCCTAATCCCTAATAGCCCTTTGCCCTCTGCTCTATTTTTTTAACTTTAGGCACTTTAGATCATTTTAGGCATTTTAGCTCATTTGTTCTTTTTATTTAACCGGGGCTCCATGCCTTTGCCCCACCTTCCCACCTTCTAATCTTCTGCCCTTAGCCCTCTGCCCTTAGCCCTCCCTCCGGGAGGATCTTTTTCCTTGATCGTCGCCTGCCCTGTGGAATTCGAAGACTATTCCTCTGGGGTCTCCCGATCAGGGAAAGGAAGGTTTTTCCTCCGTGTCCTCCGTGTCTCTGTGGTTAATCTACCCTCCGTACCCCTTAATCCTTAACCTCGATAAGATTGCGTTTTTTTTAAAGGTGTGATAATAAATTTGGATCATCTCCCGATTAGTTGTAGTTTATTAGGGTAAAATAAGTGTATCATCTCCAATTGAGCAGGGGTGATTATAGAGGATTCAAGGATTCAAGGATTCAAGGCCCGCCCTGTCGCGACGCGGTGATTACTTAAAGAA
>DATKWK010000003.1:0-1293 GCA_035529595.1 Bathyarchaeia archaeon | reverse complement strand
TTACCTCACCAGTTTCTATCCACCGATGATACCATTCAATCGATTCAGCACCGGATGGACTTTTGTCGCGCCAGCGAAATCCCAAATAGGAAGCTAAAGTTTTGATTGAATAATCATTGGTTGGCCATTCTGTCTTTTTCTTAACCACATCATGGTAGAGGTCTACTGCACACTCGGGATCAAACATTTTTTCGATGTCATCTTCGGACATAACATCCGGATATTTTTCTTGCAATTTCCTCCATTGGGTTCTTTCGTAGGGTGAATAATAGTAAATTATACAGGGAATTGATTTTTGAATAAATTCCCAGGCCTGGCTAAAGGCAAGTTTTTCTTCCTGCTCATTTGGTTGACCGGAAAAGAAAGCGACATATCGCTCGGTATGAGTGTCTCTATTGCGGCGTTCCAAAAACCCATGCAGATAACAGACATCTCTTAAGGGATCTGTTTCAATGTCAAAGAATAATTCGGTGGGTGCTTCCGGCAAGGTAATTTGACTTTTTAAATAGGGCTTGGAGCCTTTTTTTGATAAAAGTATTGCCCTTTCCTGAAATTTTTCCAGGGTATCTCTACTCACTCTGGGAAAAATAGTCTTTTTCCCTTTTTGAAATTGGTTCAGATCAGCTTGGGCCAATTCAGCAACCGAAGCTATATGGTACATGATAAGGTCTCTTGTTGAACGTCCCAATTCCGGTATTAAAGTTAGATCATTGGCTTTTTTTAAACATTTGAGACAATAAGTTCTCCACTGGCATAATTTACATATTCCGGCATAAGCAGGTAATGTATTTAAATCATGATTGGCTATTTTGGTTGCTGTTCCCAGGCAGTTTTGATATTTCGTCCACCAAGATTCTGAATTTCGTGTACTTTGGGGTAAGTTTAAATCATACTCAATTTCTCGTCCATGAATATCCCAGATAAAGGGGTTTCGACCTCCCGATATGCCAAGCCTTTCCAGGATATCGGTATAAAGTGCAAGTTGGACTGCATAGTGGGGCTTTAATTTGCCTTCGGAAGTATCATTTTCTCCCTCTAACCCAGAACCGCTTTTTATATCACCGCTCATGTATCCACTACCACTTCTTCTTAAAAGGTCAGATTCGCCGATTAGGTTTCCTGCACTGATTCGACCGCTGTATATGAATTCCACGCCATGATTCATGGCTTCTCTGGTTCGTTTTTCTTTTTCAATCCCCGAGTAGAAACTTAAATCTAAAAAGGGTATTTCTAAACCTTTTATGACTTGTTTTTCGAAATCAGTGCCTTTTTCCCACAGTAATTTGACAAATG
>DATKWK010000002.1:0-4576 GCA_035529595.1 Bathyarchaeia archaeon | reverse complement strand
GCAAAAGGATTAAAGCGGATGGCTTTAATTTGCAGATTGTAAGTTTCCGCCCCTTTATTTTCTTCGGCTGTTTTCAGGCTTTGGCCAAAATAATAGTCTGCCAGCCAAATCCTTCCTTGCCAATAACATAAAAACAAGCTTAAAAGAGCCATACCAGCGCAAATGCTCCAACTTTTTGTTTGGGATTTGACTTGGAACTGGTATTCTACACCATCCTCCGCCGCTGATTTTACCGGTTGGAACAAAGCTAAAAAAATAAAGGTAACCATCAGCAGCAAAAGATTGGCGTTAAAGACAAGCTGGACAATAAAGCTTGAGCTAAGGCAAATATAAAGAACTTTGTTGATTAAAGGGCCTTTAAAGTTTGTTCTTTTTAAAGCAATAAAGAAAAGCCAGAGATAAGCAGCCAGACCCAAAACACCTACGGTTGACAAAAGATTAAGATACTGGTTGGAATTGGCAGTAAATTTGATGGCCCAGTCTGGGGTGCTATTCAAACCTACTGGTCTAAACCGGGAAAAAGCAGACAAAAAATTTCCCGGACCGACGCCGAGCAAAGCTACTCTAAGACTTTTGAAGCCCTCAACTGCGATTTGCCAGCCAAAGTTTGGCCAAAGGTAGTTTAAACTTATTGTTTTTCCGATAAACAAAGTACTTATCAAAAGTAGGGCGGTTAATTGTAAAAGCGAGACAGTAAAAAGCAGCACCTTTTCCATTACCTCCTTGGTTTTAAAAGCCCAATATAAAGTACCCGGTAGTAAAACAGCCATAAAAGTAGCGGTAATTAAAGGTGAACCTGTAGGAGACCAAGCTTTGGTTTTAATCCAAGGCCAATCAAGTTTTTCCGTAAGGCCAAGATAAGCAAAGATGGTTAACCAGGCCAAAACAACCGAGCTTACAAGTAGGCAAACCATTACCCGGGAAGCTGGTTTTTGGCCCCGAAAATGATTGCTGATGATAAAGTAAAGCAAGCCCAGGCTGACCATCAACATTCCCGGTCCGGTGAGGCTGGCCATGCGGTTAGGGGTTTGGGTTAAAGACGAAACAACAAAAACCAGCACCAAACCCAATACCGGTAAATTGAGAGGGTTTTTAAGCAGGGTTACTTCCTGTTTGAAAAAGATCATCACCACCCAAACTAAAAGCATGACTGCCACCCAAAAATGAAAAAGAACGGTTTTGTTGAAGATATAAAAATCAGTGGTCAAAGCAAGGAAGAATAATGGCATGACAAAACTTAACCCCATTACTAGCCAAACAAAAAGGTTATTTTGATTTTTATCTTCAGGTTTAAAATTTTCCATTTTTCCTCCTTGGTTAATATAAACTATTTTTAATCGATTTATCAAGTGACAACTAAAAAATTCCTCGTCTTCGGTCTTTCCCGTGTAAACGGGAATCTATAAAAATAGGTTTTTATCTGTATAGATTCCCGCTTTCGCGGGAATGACGATTATAGATTCCGCATCAAGTGCGGAATGACAAAACATACTGTTTGTCAGTTTATGATCCACCAATTAAATTCAATGTCAAAAAGGACTGCTTTATCCAAGCTGACCGTAAAGTAACCATCCTTGCCATCCTTTTTATTTCTAATATATAAGACCTTATTATCAGTATCTGATGTAGGAGTAATATATATTAAGCTTTGTTTTGTTATATTTTGATTGGGTATGATTATTTGAGTTTTTAAGGCTGGCAAAATAGCTTTACCGGCGGTCGCATTGGTGTTGACCTGATCAATGATTTCACTGCTGATCGTTGCTTCATTGGCAGTAGCAATATTAAGTTTCCTAAACACCGCGCTGCCGGAGGCGTCAATGGAGGCCACCTCGCTGCCTTCAGTATTTAAAATTTTGTATTTCGTATTGAGAATTCCTGAAGTTGATGTTTCAGATGAGAGTTGAACAGCCAAATCTTCACCTGGTAAAGGTTTAAGCAGTTTGGCAAAAAGACTTTGGGTTTTTAGTTCATCAGTAGCCACAGTTTCACTGTTGACACTGCCACTGACAAATAAATTGCCGCTAATGGTGACATCACCATTTTCAGTAATGACAAATTTACCGGCTAACATATTAATACCTCCCAGTCCTGAAGGTTGAATATATAATTGGTCGCATGAAGGGGTATTAGACTCATTGCCGGTGGATACCGGAGAACAGCCTACTGTGCCTATACTATTATTAGTGATAGACATATTATCATTTATAGTCAGGATATTGGTAATATTAAGGTTGGTAATCACTGCCTGACCCAAGACAGCTAAAAATTCATTGAATATGCCTGAGTCGGCGTCAAGGGAAGAAACATCAAGATAATCATAATTGTTGATTGGTGATTGCTGATTGCTGATTGTGCTTGCTAAAGCAGAAAGGCTGGCTTCCGGGTCTTCAGAAAGGCCTAAAGATAACTCAGAAGTAGAGGAATCAGACTCTGAGGCACTGGCTGATTCATAATAATAATTATTGACGATTCCACCGCTCTGACTGGCTTCAGCGTAAGCTGTTTTTAGCTTGTCATCCAAGCCGTCAATATCCTGCGCATAAAGTTTTTTAAACCTTCCGGTGTCAGCTGTAAGTTCTCCGGAAATGGTGGCGCTTTCAGCAGTCAGTTGGCCACTTACACTAGCGTTGCCTTTGGTATCCACCGCAAACAGCTCATTTTGGTTTTCATCAACGATTTTAAAGCGGGTGCTTTCAGTTTGGTTAGCGGTTTTAGAATTTTCAATTTGTAAAATCAGGTCCCGATCACTTAGAGGTTTAATTAAATCCGTTTCCATAACCTTGGCGATTAAATTATCTGTTTCCACTAAAGGAGAGATAAGTTTAGTGGTAACTTTTAGATTATTGACAGTAAGGTCATTTATTTTGGCAGATATTGCTTCGAGAGCGCCAGTTTTAACAATATCAAACCCTGCTTTTGTAGCTAAAACAGTATCAGCCACAAAATTTGTGCTTTCAATAAATCCAGTTTTTACTCGGGCAAAGATTCCGTCAGAACCGGTAATGATTCTTTCTAAAACTTCACCAGTTTCTGCTTTAATAATTTTTAATTTTTCACTGTAATTTTGCATTTTTATTTTTGAATTTTGAACTTGACTGGTGCTGTTAGCAGCAACAAGAAAGTCAGAAGAATTTATGTTTTCATCAATAATCTTTAATTCTCCCGCAGAGGTAAGGAATACATCCGGGTCATACCAGGAAACATTAAGGAAGACCATAATTTTACCGACATAAGTGCCATTTGGGAGTCTAAAACATGGTTTCAAAGGATTATTGCCATCATCTTCCGGCCAGGTAATTGACTCGATAGAATTAACAGAAGGGCAAACTTGGCTATTCCAATTTTCTGTTGATTCCAAGGCTTTGGCAACAGTTGGTCCAGCTTTAGCGGCTTTCATACCTATTCCAGACACTTGCGAAGAAGTGATTTTATCATTTTTCAAAATAGGTTCATTTAAATTAGCAGCCAGAACTTTTACCGGCACTCTACCGGTCAAAGCCAAAAGTATATCGCCGCCGGTTCCGGTCCCAAATTTTATTACTGGAGAGGTGGAAATAATTCCTAACATATTTGGACTATAAGCTGAGGAAATTTTTTCCAAATATACTGATTCAGTTTCAGAATTACCGGCAATATCACCGGGTTTTAAAGAACCGTTGCCATTATAATGTTCCGCAATATCACCAGCAGCATCACAAGATTTAATCCATTCATCACTGCCAGTATGAGTTGTAGTGCAAAGAACATAGCCGGTTGAAGCATCGTCTGAGTCAATGCGCATATTGCCACCATCAAAAACATATCCTGCAGAAGCTCCATAAAAATCTAAACGATCATCAGCTAAGACATCATAACCCATTCCTGCTCCATAATCTGCGCCTGAAGTGTCGCTAAACTCAATAAAAGCGCCGGCAGTGCCATACATTTCCATGACCGCGTAATTATTCCATATACCCATATGAAGAGCTTGAGTGGTATCTGGCGTAGAATCTACAGTGGTGCCGGCGACCATAAGAGAACTTACTGGACCAGTTGTGCCAATACCGACATTACCGGCAAAAAGTCCGGCGTAAGCCGTACTGCCAGGATTAACATAGTAGGAAGTTGAATCTCTATCAATAAAAGAAGTAGCGATGATATTTCCGGCTACCTCCAGTTTTGCGGTTGGTGTAGTATCTCCGATGCCGACGTTGCCGCCGCTTTTGAAGGTAACTGACTGAGCATTGCCTGGCCAGAAAGAAATATCACCAGTAGCTGCATTAAACTCAAAATCATTCCGTCGATCAGCTGTAGCAAAATTAGTTCCGATTGCCTGAAATGTACCTATTTCAGTTGCACCTTCTACAAACCTCAATAGACCATAAGAAGTGTTAGTAGACCAATTGAGTCTTAATTCTGGTGTTGTTGATTGTGCAATTTCTACCTTGGCTCCTGGTGCAGTTGTCCCCACCCCCACATTCCCAAATTGGTCAATCACAAAGGGAGAAGTATCAGCTGCTTCATCATTGACCAGCAAAGAGTCTCCCGCAGCTGTGTTGGTTAAGGTTAAAGGTACATTAGTGGAGGAGGTAAT
>DATKWK010000001.1:0-3420 GCA_035529595.1 Bathyarchaeia archaeon | reverse complement strand
AACTGGGATTCAGTTTGTTTGGACGTATTTTTTGATACAAAGTAACTTTTGGTTTTTTTCCCGGTTTGAGGGGTTTTATAGTTTTTTAAGCTTAATAATCTTATTGGTTTTAGGTGTTTGTTTCCTTACAATTTTTGTAGCAGATTTAAAGTATCAAATAATTCCCGATACAGCTGTTTTTGCCGGAATTATCTTTGCTTTTATAAAGATTTTAATTGACTATCGTTATACGGGGATGATTGACTTTTCTTCCTTTTCAGCCGCCATTTTAGCAAGCCTGTTTTTTGCTGCTTTAGCTTTAGTTACAAAGGGTAAAGGTATGGGTCTGGGTGATGTTAAATTGGTCTTTCTGATGGGCCTTATTTTAGGTTTTCCCCTAATTTTGACAGCTTTAAGCTTCGCTTTCTTGACAGGGGCTTTGGTCGGTGTCATACTGATTTTACTTAAGAAAAAAGGCCTTAAAAGCAAGATTGCTTTTGGACCGTTTTTAATTGGTGGTCTTTTATTTGCTTTATTATGGGGAAAAAATTTGGTTTTACCCTAATCGAACTTTTAATTGTAATAGTTATCTTAGGGGTGATGGCTTTAATTGGATTAAGCAGCTTTAGTGGAAGCAAAAAAAAGGCCCGGGATGCGGAGCGGAAATCATCCCTTCATCAAATAAAAAATGCCCTTCAATTGTATTACAACGTATATGGACAATATCCATTAAACGACGGTGACTATAAAATTGTCGGTTGCGGTGATGATCCGGAAGCAGCAACAAGTTGTAATTGGGATAGCGAGTGGAGCAGGGAAACAAATGTTTTTATGAAAAAACTTCCGGCTGATCCGGCTTCGAGCCAAGGCTTCGTTTATACACAGGACGGCCCTGAAAATTATTATCTTATCGCCAACCTCGAGACTGCTGATGATCCAGATATAGCTCAATCGCAAGCTTTATGTGGTGTCGGCTCCGGGATCCAGTATGCTGTTTGTGAGGATTAAAACTTATTTTTAAAAGGAGGTAATTAAATGAAAAAACAAAAGTTTGGCTTTACCCTGATAGAGCTTTTAGTAGTGATTTCTATTATCGGTATCCTTATGGCTTTGGCTCTGACGGGTATGGGTGGAGCCAGAAAAAATGCGCGGGATACCCAAAGAAAATCAGATATTGGCCAATATGCGGCGGCAATAGAGGGATATGCCGGCGATAATAGTGGCCGGTATCCCAACCAGGCCGGTGATTCAAATACAAGCGGAGGGACGGGGATATTTGATGCAGCAGGTCTGATTATTGATGAGTATATGACAAGCCGCATTGATGATCCGATTAATACTGCCAGCTATCGTTATGAATATTATATTGATGCTACGTACACAATTTATAAACTTAGAGCTACACTTGAAACTGGCGGTTGGTGGGAAACTTGCTCGAACGGCAAATCAGGAAAGACGATTGACGATAATGCTAGCACCACGTGTAGTTTATAATACAATACCGATTAAATGGGTAATATGACGAAGGTTGATAATAATTGTTCTTCTTTTTTGGAAAGAATTGACGGCTTTACCTTAATAGAGTTAATGACTGTTATTTCCATTATTGGTATTTTGATGGCTTTTGCCCTGACTGCTTATCAGGGTGCCAGAAAATCGGCTCGCGACGGAAAAAGGAAGACTGATCTGGAATCAATCAGGTCAGCCTTAGAGATGTATAGGGCTGATAATGATGAGTATCCTCTAAGAATTGACGAACTTTCTGGATGGGAAATCAGTAATGATGGTGACTGGCTGGAAAATCTTCTGACAAGCTATCTTAGTAATAAACCCCTAGACTCTGTTAATAATGATGTTTATTATTACCGTTATGCTGTTTGTACCGGCGCTGTTAGTGCTACCGGACAACCAACTTATAAGCTTCAGGCAGCTTTAGAAAAAGCCAATAATTCTCAGTTATGTACTCAGTGCAACGGTCACCAAGGGGATTCAACGTGGTATTGTATAACTAATCCTTAAAAATGAGTAACCCTAAATCCGCTTTTACTTTAATTGAACTTATTATTGTCATGGCTATTATGGGGATTTTAATGACCATCGGTCTGGCATCTTACAATAGCTTTAATCGAGACAGGATAACAAGGAAAGCAGTAGATGACATAAGAACGTACCTGAGAATGGTTGGCAGCAGAGCCAAAAATAATGAAAAAGATACGACCGTATGCAATACTGCTACTGACACTCTAAACGGCTGGTATTTTGATTTTAGCCCTCTAAGAATTTACGCTGCTTGTGGTGCTGGCCCAAAAACTTTTGGTGAAAAACAAATCAGCATCCCGACAGAAATAACTTTGGCAACCTCGCCTATTGTAAGCGAGATTTTATTCTATCCTCCTACCCATTCTTCAGGAAATCAGACTGATTTACCAGCAGGTGGAGTAATTATTTTGGTTAACGGTGTGGAAGAGTTAAAGGTTGATCCAAGCGGTAATGTCAGCAATTTATAAGCATACCAAAAACAATAAAGGACAAATGTTAATTGAGGTTTTAATTGCCTTAGCTATTGTTGTTTTGGTTTTAGTAGCCTTGCTTTCAGCGGCGATTATTTCGGTAAGAAATAGCCGTTTTAGCCAGAGCATTGTTTCGGCTAACCAATATGCTCAAGAAGGGATAGAAAAAGCAAGACAAGTAAGGGATCAGGCTCTTTCCTGGTCAGATTTTACCAACAGCTATTCTGGCCCCAAGGGTTTAAATAGTTCTCTTAACTGGGATGTTGTTTGCCCTACTCCTGATGATCCTAACCTAGGGATTTTTACCAGATGCGTTGATTTTGACAACAGCGACATTAGCGGTGAGTTATCAACTGTGACTGTAACAGTTTCCTGGACAGAAGGTAGCCGTTTGTACTCAAGTCAGGCGGTGACTATTTTAAGCAAATGGAACTAATAAAAATAAAAAAAGGCTTTACCTTGATAGAAATGCTGGTGGTAACGGGCCTTATTACTCTTGTAATTACTTCAGCCGCCCAGATTTTTGCCATGGTTTTGCGAAATAATCAGAAAACCAGAGCAATTATTGAAACAAAACAAACTGGTGACAGCGCCCTTTCGGTTCTTGCCAACAAAATTAGAAGCGCCAGACAAGTGACCTCGACCTGTACCTCTTCTACTTCCCCAGCGATAACTATTGAAGATAGTAATGGCGTTTCGGTTCAAATTAGCTGTTCTTCTACAGGGATAACATTGGGTTCCAATACTTTAATTGACACTACCGCTGATAATTTGGCCATTATTAGCCCGCTAACTTGTTTTACTTGTTATCCCGGAGGAAACATTGCTCCTAGTATTGTCGCCATCAGCTTTACCCTTCAGAAAAATGGCGGCAATCCGGTAACCGGGGCAGAACTAACTTTTTCTACTTCAGTTTCCTTGCGCAATTATT